>NZ_JBIUUC010000058.1:0-1200 GCF_044742205.1 Streptomyces sp. NPDC087901 | reverse complement strand
GGGTCTGATGCAGTTTTGGGTGACAGGTTCAGTCACGCGGCCTGGAGAGCCGGTGTGGTCATGACTATCTCGAATTCGACGGGGGTCAGCCGGCCGAGTGACGCTTGTCTGCGGCGTCGGTGGTAGGTCCTTTCGATCCAGGTCACGATCGCGATCCGCAGTTCCTCGCGGGTGGCCCAGGAGCGGCGGTCGAGGACGTTCTTCTGCAGCAGGCTGAAGAAGGACTCCATGGCCGCGTTGTCGCCGGCCGCCCCGACTCTTCCTATCGAGCCGGCTATCCGGTGACGGCCGAGTGCCCGGACGAATTTTCCTGCTCGAAATTGCGATCCGCGGTCGCTGTGCAGAATGCACCCGGCAACGTCCTGACGCCGGGCCACGGCGTTGTCCAGGGCTGCGACGGCCAGCCGGGACGTCATCCGCGAGTCGATGGAGTAGCCCACGATCCTGTTACTGAAGACGTCCTTGACCGCGCAGAGGTATAGCTTTCCTTCTCCTGTTTGGTGCTCGGTGATGTCGGTGAGCCACAGCCGGTTCGGGCTACTTGCAGTGAAGGCGCGGTTCACCAGGTCGTCGTGGACCGGCCGGCCGGCCCTCTTGGTGCGGCCGCGTTTCTTGCCGAACACGCGCCACCAGCGGTTGTCCCGGCAGATCCGCCACGCGGTCCGGTCCGCCATGCCGGCCCCGGCCACGCGGGCTTCGTCGGCCAGGAAGCGATAGCCGGACTCCGGATCGTCCCGGTGGGCGTCGAACAGAGCGTTCGCGCGATACGCCGCCTCGACAGTGGCATGGGCCACCGGCTGGTCGAGCCAACGGTAGTAGGGCTGTCTGGCGAGCTTCAGTACCCGGCACGTCACCGTGACGGGCACCCCGTCCCCGGCCAGCTCTTTCACGAGCGGGTAGATCCTTTTCCCGGAAGGTTCGCCTGGGACAGATAGGCCGCGGCCCTCCGCAGGACCTCGTTCTCCTGCTCCAGCAGCTTGATCCTCCGGCGTGCCTCCCGGAGCTCCGCGCTCTCCTGGCTGGTCACTCCAACCTTCGCCCCGTCGTCGATGTCAGCCCGGCGCATCCATTTCCACAGCGTCATCGCATGGACCCCGAAACCGGCGGCCACCTGCTCGACCGTCACACCCGGGTCGCGGTTCCTCGCGACCCGTACAACGTCCTGGCGGAACTCTTCCGGATAAGGCTTGGGCACAACGA
>NZ_JBIUUC010000057.1:0-1236 GCF_044742205.1 Streptomyces sp. NPDC087901 | reverse complement strand
CACCTGGATTCGCTGGAGTCCGAGGCGGTGCACATCTTCCGTGAGGTGGCGGGGGAGTTCGAGCGGCCGGTGATCCTGTTCTCCGGCGGCAAGGACTCGATCCTGATGCTGCACCTGGCCCTCAAGGCGTTCGCACCCGCCCCGGTCCCCTTCACGCTGCTGCACGTGGACACCGGCCACAACTTCCCCGAGGTCCTGGAGTACCGCGACCGCACGGTCGCCGAACACGGACTGCGCCTCCATGTCGCCTCCGTCCAGGAGTACATCGACGCCGGGAAGCTCCGCGAGCGCCCCGACGGCACCCGCAACCCACTGCAGACCGTGCCCCTGACCGAAGCGATCCAGCAGCACCGCTTCGACGCCGTGTTCGGCGGCGGCCGCCGCGACGAGGAGAAAGCCCGAGCCAAGGAACGGGTCTTCTCACTCCGCGACGAGTTCTCCCAGTGGGACCCCCGCCGCCAGCGCCCCGAACTCTGGCAGCTCTACAACGGCCGCCACGCCGCCGGCGAACACGTCCGGGTCTTCCCGATCTCCAACTGGACCGAGCTCGACGTGTGGCAGTACATCGAGCGCGAGGGCATCGAGCTCCCCCAGATCTACTTCGCCCACGAACGCGAGGTCTTCAACCGCTCCGGCATGTGGCTGACCGCGGGCGACTGGGGCGGCCCCAAGGAACACGAAACCATCGAGACCCGTCAGGTGCGCTACCGCACGGTCGGCGACATGTCCTGCACCGGCGCCGTCGACTCCGACGCCACCACCCTGGACGCCGTGATCACCGAGATCGCCGCCTCCCGCCTCACCGAGCGGGGCGCGACCCGCGCCGACGACAAGATGTCCGAGGCCGCGATGGAAGACCGTAAGCGCGAGGGGTACTTCTAAAATGACCACCACCCAGCTGGCCGACCAGCTGTCGACCACCACCCTCCTGCGGTTCGCCACCGCCGGCTCCGTCGACGACGGCAAGTCCACCCTCGTCGGACGCCTCCTGCACGACTCCAAATCGGTCCTCACCGACCAGCTGGAAGCCGTCGAGGACGCCTCCCGCAAACGCGGCCAGGAAACCCCCGACCTGGCGCTGCTGACCGACGGGCTGCGGGCCGAGCGCGAGCAGGGCATCACCATCGATGTCGCCTACCGCTACTTCGCCACCACCCGGCGCCGGTTCATCCTCGCCGACACCCCCGGCCACGTGCAGTACACCCGCAACATGGTCACCGGCGCCTCCACCGCCGA
>NZ_JBIUUC010000056.1:0-1337 GCF_044742205.1 Streptomyces sp. NPDC087901 | reverse complement strand
GAGTGGGAGCGGCTGCGGCCGTTCCTGCCGGTGAGCAACGGTCGGTGTGGGCGGTGGCGTGATCATCGACAAGTGATCGACGGGATTCTTCACCGGGTTCGGACCGGGGTTCACTGGCGTGATCTGCCGCAGCGGTTCGGGCCGTGGAAGACGGTCTACGAGCGCCATCGGCTTTGGTCTGCCGACGGAACCTGGGAGCGGCTGCTGCAGCAGGTCCAGGCCGCGGCCGACGCGGCAGGGGAGATCGACTGGGACATCTCGGTGGACTCCACTATCGTGCGCGCACACCAGCACGCGGCCGGCGCCCGCATCGAGCCACCACCGGCTCTTGCCGACTCAAAGGGGGACGAGTCGCTGGAACACCAGGACGAAACTCCGTGGCAGAGCCTCGTCGGCCGGCTGGTGGAGGTGGTGCGGGAGGCGAGGGCCTGGGCCGTTCACGCGGTGGCTTCACCAGCAAGATCCACCTGAGCGCGGACGGCCGCTGCCGCCCGCTGTCCCTGATCGTCACGCCGGGGCAGCGAGCCGACTGACCCAGTTCATACCGGTGCTGGAGAAGATCCGGGTCCTCCGGTTCGGACTTGGCAGGCCCCGCAAGAAGCCCGACAGCATCGCAGCCGACAAGGCATACAGCAACGGTCCTTGCCGCCAGTATCTGCGACGGCGCGCCATCCACCACACGATCCCGGAGAAGGCCGACAGTCAGGCCGCCCGCCTGGGCAAAGGATCGCGAGGTGGCTGGCCACCGGGGTTCGACGAGGAGCGGTACAAGAAGCGCAACACCGTCGAGAGGGCCATCAACAGGCTGAAGAACTCCCGCGCCGTCGCGACCCGTTACGACAAGCGCGGCTACGTCTTCCTCGGCACTGTCACCGCAGCCGCACTCGTCATCTGGCTCCGTACCTGATCGCGTGCCAGGAGCTCAACTCACCAGGGCACCCGGCGCCAACACCAAGCCCGCTGCCGCGAGGAAGTCCTCAAGGCTGATGACACCGTTGCCGCTGCCGTCGTCCCATTGGATCAGGAGTCCGGAGAGGCCCTCGTTCCAAGACTCCGACGTGTCGGCGTCGTCCTCGGGGCCGGGATGCCACTCGACGCAGCCCTCGCCATGCCGGTATCGGAGATACAGGTACTGGCCGCCCGCCGTCCAGGCATCCCACTGCGACGGGTATGCGGAGCACGTCTGCACAACCCGCGTCAGCTTCCGACCCTCATCCGTACTCATCCGACGATGGTCGCGCAGCATCAGGCATCCAGCAATCGACTTCAGACCGTCGCTACAGGCGCCCAAGCAGCAGCCATACGCACGCCATCAATGATCGGCCGGACAGCTCCTA
>NZ_JBIUUC010000055.1:0-1408 GCF_044742205.1 Streptomyces sp. NPDC087901 | reverse complement strand
TAGTACTGCAACGGTCTTTGGTGTGACTGGTGGCCAGGTTGGTCGTTGGGCTGGTTATGGGTGGGGATCTCAGTGATGTGAAGCGGTGGGCGGCGGGTCTGGGCGAGGTGCACGAGAGGTTCGTGCACCGGTTTGCCCGTTCGGAGCCGCGTGAGTCAGCACTGGCCTATATGCAGGGGCTGATAGCCCCGTTGGAGCGGAAGAACGGCTGGACGCTGGCCGAGGAAGCCGGCCACGCGGCTCCCGACCGCATGCACCGGCTGTTGAACCGATGCGACTGGGACCCTGACGAAGTCCTCGGCGACGTGCGTGATTACGTCGTCGAACACCTCGGTGACCCGGAAGCCGTGCTGATCGTGGACGACACGGGCTTCCTGAAGAAGGGGATCCGCTCGGCCGGGGTCCAACGGCAATACTCCGGGACGGCGGGGCGGACGGAGAACTGCCAGGTCGGCGTCTTCCTCGCCTATGCCGGCGGACGTGGCCGCACGCTGATCGACCGGCGTCTGTATCTGCCCACCTCATGGACCGATGACCGGGAACGATGCCGAGCCGCGGGCATCGACGACATGGTCGCCTTCGAGACGAAAGTGGTCACCGCCAAAGCGATGGTCCGCCGGGCGATCGCCGACAAGATCCCGTTCCGGTGGGTGACCGCGGACGCAGCCTACGGCTTCTCCAAAGGCTGGCGGACCGAGCTCGAGCGGGCCGATGTCTTCCACGTCATGGCCACCACCCGCCACGACACCGTCGTCACCCGGTGGGCCATGGACCACCCCGTCCACGAGCTCTTTCCCGGCCTGCCGCGGCAGAAGTGGAAGCGCCGTTCCTGCGGAAACGGAGCCCACGGACCACGCGTCTACGACTGGGCGAGGGTCGAAGTCCGGCCCTGGCACCGCGAAGACCGCCGGCACTGGGTGATCGCCCGCCGCAGCGTCAGCCGACCCCAGGAGATCTCCTACTACATCGCTTACTGCCCCGCCGAGACCACACTCGACGAACTGATCCGCGTCGCCGGCAGCCGATGGGCCGTCGAGGAATGCTTCCAGACCGCCAAGCAGGAATGCGGCCTGGACGACTACCAGGTCCGCCGCTACCCCGGCTGGCACCGCCACATCACCCTCGCCATGGCCGCCCACGCCTGCCTCACCGTTCTGCGGGCCCGCGCACTCGACACGGAGAAAGCAGAAACGGATCCTCCCAGCTCATCGCCCTGACCCTCCCCGAAATCCGGCGACTGACCACCCGCCTGACCCGGCCCCGCGCCAACCTCATCGACCATGTCTTGCACTGGTCACACTGGCGCCGCCGACGACAGTTCCAAGCCCGGATCAGCCACTACAAACGACGCGGCCACACACCACCAGAAACTGCCCACACATCAGAACAAAGACCGTTGCAGTACTAG
>NZ_JBIUUC010000054.1:0-1580 GCF_044742205.1 Streptomyces sp. NPDC087901 | reverse complement strand
AGCTTGACGTTTAACCTGTGCGGCCGTAGTGCTGGTCGAGTGTCTCGGCGCCTTTGACGGTCTTCCCCGGCGAGTGGCGGGGTGCTCTCGTACGGTTGCTCGATCCGCGGGGGCGTCCCGGGCCGGGGCGGGAGGGTTTCGGTGCAGCTGCGGGACGGGCCGCCTTCGCGCGGATGTTGCGAAACCCCCGCCGGACCCGGGCGGGCGTCAACTTGTATGTAGGTAGCGGACGTTCCCACGGCCGGCGCAGATCCTCGGCGGCTGGCCGGGCGAGCCACAGCTGGGTGTGGGCGGCGATGATGAGCGTCGTCCACAGGTCCGCGCCGGCCGGATCTCGGAGCTTGGGCACCGCCCAGCCCAGTGTCTGCTTCATCAGGCGAAAGGTGTGTTCCAGGTCGAATCTGCGCAGGTAGGCCCGCCACAGTTGGTCGACGTGGCCGGGGTCGGCTCCGGGGCGTGAGGACCACAGCCACACGGGGTCGGGATCGCGTCCACCGGGCAGTCGCTGCACGGTCAGGCGAACCACGAGGCCATGGAGGATGGGGAGTTCGGCGCTCTGGTCGGTGATCCAGGCCGAGCGGCGGGTGAGCCGTGGGTGGAGCCGGTCCCATGCCTGGGCGGTCGCGGTGCCGTAGCGAGTGGTGTCGGTTCGGGTCTCGGTGTGCGGATCGCCCCAGGTGGCCGGATTGGCCAGAGCGAACGGGGTGCCGTGCATGCGGGGGCGACCCGGCCTGGGGGCCGCGTTGTGCGGGGCCGGGTCGCGGGCCATGACCCGGTCCGAGCGGAGCCTGCCGCATACCTCTACTGGCAGGTCGGCGAGCAGATGGGCCAAGCGAGCGAGGTCGTAGCCGGCGTCGGCGACGATCAGCATCTCGGGGGCACCCTCGATCCAGTGACCCGCCGCGATCAACCGCAATACGACGTCCCGTAGTTGGGTGGCGGTGACGGCCGCGGCGTCGTCGGCCGGTCCAAGCCGGAGGGCATCCAGCAGGCGGCACCAAGAGGTGCGGCCGGACTCCAAAGCGGCAACGAAGGAGTAGGGCCAGCCAGGGATGAACTGGTCCTTGTTGCGGCCGCGTCCGTAAACGTGGCAGAACAGCCGGTCGGGGCTGGTCTCAGCGTCCGGCCGCAACCACGTGGAGACGTCCACGGCCAGCACGATACGCCCGTCGACCGCATGCGGCACGGGCAGCGACGCCAGCAGGCTCCGCAGCCGTGCCGGCTCGGCCCAGCCGGTGTTCAGCGCCTGGTAGAGGGCACCGTGCCCACGCCGGTGCTCGGCCTCCAGGCTCAGATCGACCAGGGTCTGCACGGGTCCGTCCTTGCACAAGATTGCGTCGGTGAGCTCGAAGAGGGAGTCGGCGCGGGCGTACAGACACTCGTAGAACTCGACCCGAAAGCGGGACAGGACCCCAACCGCGTCACCAGCGGTCCCGAGGACAGGCAGACTCATACGCAGCGGCCGTTCTCTCGTGCTTCGTTACTCGACATCTCGAAGCGTGAAGAACGGCCGTCTCGGCTGTCCCGGAAAGAACCGCAGATCAGCAGGTCGGGTGACGTGCGAGGTTAAACGTCAAGCT
>NZ_JBIUUC010000053.1:0-1823 GCF_044742205.1 Streptomyces sp. NPDC087901 | reverse complement strand
GGGGGGGTGCCCCTATCTCTTTGGTCAAGGGTGCGGGTTGCTGGTGGGTGAGGATGTGGGCATGACGACCTGGTTCCGCACCTACTACGAAGACGAAGATCTGTGGCTGTATTTCGAGGCCGATGAGGCGGGTTGGGCGGCGCGTCACGTTGAGGTCCGGGGGAAGGACTCACGGCCGGTGACGGCTGCCTCTTTGGAAGAGGTGCTCCACTTGCGTGATCATGCCGATCCGGCGGCGATGGGTCGCTATGAACGGCAATACGGCGTCCTGGCCGAGGCTGCGCTCGACGGCTGGCAGGACCAGCCGCAGGCAGCCGAGATCCCGGTGGAGGAGTTCGAGCGCCTGTGGGTCGAGGCCAGGCGAATTCTTGGTGCCTCAGGCTGATCTGGCGGGCTGAGGTTCGTAGAAGGTTCCGTCGCGGAGCATCGCGAAGAGGACGTCGGCTCTGCGGCGGGCGAGGCAGAGCAGGGCTTGGGTGTGGTGCTTGCCCTGGGCGATCTTCTTGTCGTAGTAGGCCCGCGATGCCGGGTCGCCCAGAGAGGCGAACGCGGAGAGGAAGAAGGCCCGTTTGAGTTGCTTGTTTCCCCTCTTGGAGGGTTGTTCGCCGCGGATCGAGGACCCTGAGCTGCGGGTCGCTGGGGCGAGTCCGGCGTAAGCGGCGAGGTGGCCGGCGGTTGGGAAGGTGCTGCCGTCGCCGACCTCGATCAGGATCCGTGCTCCGGTCCTGACGCCGATGCCCGGCATCGACCTCAGGACCTTGGAAAGAGGATGAGCCTCCAGGAGTCCCTCGATCCGCCCGGCCAGCAGGCTGCGCTGGTCAAGGACGGCGCTCAGCGATCCGGCCAGGCTCGGGACGATCAAAGCGGCCGCCTCGGTGCCCGGAACGGTAACGGTCTGCTCGTCCAGGGCAGTGAAGATCTCCTCGACCAGCCGCTCGGCCATCCTCGGAGCCTTCGGCCGTAACAACGTGACGAGGCGGCGTCGTCCGGCCTTACGGATCTGGGACGGAGAGCCGAACCGCTCCAGCAGGGCCAGAACGGCCGGGTGTTGCAGCCGCGGCCCCAGCACCCGCTCCAGAGAAGGATGGATCTGGGTCAGCAGGCCATGCAGCCGGTTCGCGACCCGGGTGGCTTCGCCGGCCAGGTCGTCGTCGAAGCCGACGATCATCTCCAGCTCGGCGATCGTCTCGTCCTCCCCGTCGATGGCCCGCAGAGTGTGCGGCATCGCCCGGGAGGCATCGGCGATGATGAACGCGTCCCGCGCATCCGTCTTGGCCTCGCCCGGGTAGAGGTCGGCGATCCGCCGCATTGTCAGCCCGGGCAGGTAGGCGACCGGACAGCCCATGTCCCTCGCAACCGCCAGCGGCAGGGCCCCGATCGAGGCCGGCTGATCGACCACGACGAGCACGGTGCCGTGCTTGGCCTGGAGTTTCGCGAAGAGCTCGCGGAGCTTGGGCTCGGTGTTGGGCAGGCGCTTGTCGAAGGCTTTCTTCCCGGCCGGGGTGACGGCGGTGGCGTGGTGTTCGCCCTTGCCGACGTCCAGGCCGAGGAAGACGTCGATGTCGCCGGTGTCGATCACGTGCAGGCCCCTCCAGTCACGCTTTTCGTCCGGCCTGCCAGGGCACCGAGCTGCCACACCCACGTTACGGAGAGCTCTTCCGGCTCGGGTGAAGCCGGTGCTCAAGCCCCTCATCAGCGGTCCGTCGATGCCTCCGGGCCCGGTGACACCACCCCCCGGATCATCAACAACAAGGGGGGGAAGTCATGCCGGACCCGAAGGCCGGAGGCCCCATTGCGGAGCCACGAAAACGGTAACGGGGGGG
>NZ_JBIUUC010000052.1:0-3647 GCF_044742205.1 Streptomyces sp. NPDC087901 | reverse complement strand
AGCCCGGCCCACCAGCTCATCAATCAGCTGGTCATCCACAGACTCCGCCGACACCGCCTCAGACGGCTCCACGGGCTCGGCCTCAGTCACGTTGTTACTGGTCATCGATGCATCATCCATGATCGACAGCTACACCGAACGTTTTACCGCCCCACAGGCAGGGGGGCGGTGCACGCCCGATTGCGGCTGGTCCGCAGCGCTCTGTGCAGCCCGCGGGCTCCCGCTACCCGTTGTATGAGCGCTGCAATCGCCCGCTCGCATGTACCTACGGTCAGGTTGACGTGCCATCGCCGGGCGTGCACTTGACATCGAAAAGAGTGAGTGGTTGAGTACTCACATGAAGTCAGGGCGTCGACAACTTTCCACAGCCGAAGAACGCCGGGAGACAGTACTGCGCACGGCCATCGGGGCCTTCGCGGCCCGAGGATACTTCGGAACCACCACTACGGAGGTGGCGAAGGCCGCCGGGATCTCGCAGGCATACGTCTACCGGCTCTTCCCGAACAAGGAAGCCCTATTCGTCGCAGTTGTCGAGCACTGCTTTGTTCGAGTCCGCGCCGCTCTTGAAGGTGGCGCGGCGAAGGCCGAGAGCAGTTCATCCGAGGCGGTGCTGGCCTCGATGGGCGACGCCTACGCCCGCTTGATCAGCGACAACAACCTCATGCTGGTCCAGCTGCACGCACAGGCGGCCGCAGTGTCCGAGCCGGCGATCAGGGAGGCGGTCCGGGCGGGGTATGCCCGCAGCGTCGAGTACGTCCGCAGCGCCTCGGGGGGCGGCGAGCAGCAGGTGCAGCAGTTCTTCGCCGTCGGCATGCTCTGTCATCTGCTGGTCTCCATCGACGCCGAGGCGATTTCCGCACCCTGGACACGCACCTTGTCTGCCGGGATTATGCACTACTGACCCGCCCCACCGGCAGGCGGGCGCGCCTTTTTTGCGACTACAAGTGAGTGTTCAACCACATACATTCGTGCACTTCAAAATTGAGGTTCATCATGGCCAGCAAGCCCTACCTGACCGGTCACTACGCCCCCGTCGCCGACGAGGTCACCGCGACCGAGCTGGTGGTTGAGGGCAGTCTGCCGCCGGAGCTGACCGGCCGGCTGCTGCGTAACAGTCATAACCCGAAGCCCGGGATCACTCCGAGTCACTGGTTCAAGGGCAGCGGCATGGTGCACGGGATCCGGCTGAACCAAGGGCGTGCCGAGTGGTACCGCAACCGGTGGGTGCACACACCCGCGCTGGAGGGCGCCCCGTACATGACGGACCGGGGGCCCGATCTGACGGTAAGTACGGCCGGCACGCACGTCATCGAGCACGCCGGGCGGTTGCTGGCGCTGTCGGAGGCGGCGCTGCCGTTCGAGCTGACGGCCGACTTGGAGACGGTCGGCGCGTACGACTTCGGCGGGAAGCTCACTTCCGCGATGACCGCCCACCCGAAGGAGGACCCGGCCAGCGGGGAGCTGCACTTCTTTGCCTCCTCTCCGTTTCCGCCGTTCCTGATTCACCACGTCGCCTCTGCCGACGGTGAGGTGCTGGAAAGTCAGGAGGTGCCCGGTGCGAGCGCCGCGCTCAAGCACGACTTCGCGATCACCGAGCACTACGTGATCTTCCTGGAGGGCTCGGTCACGTTCGATCCCGCCGAGCACTCCGGGATCCCGTACAGCTGGAGCGACGCGCAAGCCTCACGGATCGGAATCATGCCGCGCGAGGCTGGCGGCGCCCGACAGATCCGCTGGTTCGAGATCGGCCAGGGCTACGGCATGCACTTCGCCAACGCTTACGAGGACGCCTTCGGGCACATCGTCGTCGAAGGCCCCACCGTGGGCCGCGAGGGCTGGCAGCGTTCCTGGAACTGGTGGGTAGGTGCCCCGGACCGCGGCGCCGAGCCGAACTCCGGCTCCCGAAGCCGCCGATGGACCGTCAACCTGGCTGCAGGAACCGTCAAGGAGCAGCAGACCGACGATCTGACGGTGGAGTTTCCCACGATCAACGACGAGTTTACCGGCAGCGAGCACCGCTTCCAGTACGCGCTGTCGTTCCCCGACGACCTCGGCGTCGGCAACCACACCCTGGTGAAGTACGACCGCACCACCGGCGCCCGTCAGTTGCTGCCCTTCGGTACCGGCCAGCTGCCCAGCGAAGCGGTATTCGTCCAGGCGCAGGACACCACCGGTGAGGACGAGGGCTACCTCCTGACCGTCGTGAGCAACCTCAACGCCAACGCCTCCAAGCTCCTCGTCCTGGACGCCTCCGACCTCACCGTGCCCCCCGTCGCCACGATCCACCTCCCCCGGCGCGTTCCCGCCATGATCCACGGCTCGTGGATCCCCGACTCCGCCTTCTGACCTCCCGGCCCATACCACCGCCCACCAGCGTTGACGGAGAATCCGATGAAGAAGAATTTTGCAGGCTGCATCACCGGCAAAGCGCCCAAGAATGCGAAGGCCTCCCCGCTCTCATCGCACACAGTTACTGAAGCGTTGCTGCCCGGAGTCGTGGACCCGGACGGCATTCAGATACGCACACGGCCCGCCCGCCCGGCTGGCCGCGGGCAGGTCGTGCTGGCGATGGAGGCCGCGGGCATCTCCTTCGCCGAGCAGCAGATGCGCCGCGGCAAGTACTACGACCAGCCACCCTTCCCGTTCGTCCCCGGCTATGACCTCATCGGCCGCGCCGTCGATATAGGGAAGGGCGTGCCGGGCGATCAGCTAGGGCGGCGCTTCGCGGTGCTGACCAAGACCGGGGCCTGGGCAAGCCACGTCACCGTCGACGCCGGCGACCTGATAGAAGTACCCGAGGTTGTCGACTCCGCCGATGCGGAGACCTTCGTGGTCAACGGCATCACCGCCTGGCAGATGCTCCACCGCCTCGCGAAGATCCGCCCCGGACAGACCGTCCTCGTGCACGGCGCGAACGGCGGCGTCGGCTCCACCCTCGTCCAACTCGCCCGCATCGCCGGCGCCCAGGTCATCGGCACCGCCTCCACCAAACACCACGAGGCCGTCCGCGCGCTGGGTGCCACCCCCATCGACTACCGGGCACCCGACCTGAACGACCAGTTGCGCGCACACGCACCGCAGGGCTACAACGCGGTGTTTGACCACGTGGGCGGCGAGGGCATCGTTACCTCCTACCGCCTGCTCGCCGCCAAGGGAACACTCGTCTCCTACGGCACCGCCTCCACCCGCGACGTCCAGGGCTCATCCAGGGCCCCCGTCCTCAAGCTGTTCGCCCGCCTGATGCTCTGGAACGCCCTGCCCAACTGCAAGGGCGCCCGCTTCTACAACATCTGGGCCGGCCGACGCAGACTCGACACCTTCCGCACCAAACTGAACGCCGACCTGACCCAGGTCCTCACGCTACTCGCCAACGGCGACCTCACCCCTCAGGTTGCCGCACGCATCCCACTCGCCGAAATCAGCGACGCCGTGCAACTAGCCGAATCCGGCACCGTAGTCGGCAAAGTCGTCCTCGTGCCGTAAGCCGGGCAACGGCCGAGAACGCACAGCCGCCCTTCCCCACCCAGCCGACCATCGACAGGCCGCCCCCTCAGCTTGACGTTTAACCTGTGCGGCCGTAGTGCTGGTCGAGTGTCTCGGCGCCTTTGACGGTCTTCCCCGGCGAGTGGCGGGGTGCTCTCGTACGG
>NZ_JBIUUC010000051.1:0-4127 GCF_044742205.1 Streptomyces sp. NPDC087901 | reverse complement strand
ACACCCGACCACGCAAACGGCAACGCAGCACCCACACCCACCGCACCCGACAACGCCACCCCATGCAACGCAGCATCGAACAACGCCGGATGGAGTGCGTAGGTTCCCGGCTGGGTGCCTTCGGGGAGGCCCACCTCGGCGAAGACGTGGTCGTCGGTCCGCCAGGCTCCGCTCAGTCCGCGGAAGGCCGGGCCGTACCGAAGCCCCGCTTCCGCCATGCCGTCGTAGAAACCGTCCAGGTCCACCGGTTCCGCACCGGCCGGGGGCCACTGCCCCATGCTCCACGCCACGTCCTCGGCGCCGGGGACATCGGCCACGACAGCGAGCGAACCGGTGGCGTGCCGCACCCACGGCAGGTCAGTCGCCTCGCCCCGCGAGTGAATGGTTACCGCTCGTCGGCCGGACTCGTCGGGAGAGCCGACGACGACCTGGAGGGCGACGCCACCGTGATCCGGAAGAACCAGCGGTGTTTCGAGGGTCAGCTCCTCCAGAGCGGTGCAGCCGACCTCGTCTGCCGCTCTCAGCGCCAGTTCCACGAAACCGGTGCCGGGAAAGAGGGTGACGTCACCGACCGCGTGATCCGCGAGCCAGAGGTGAGATCCGGTGGACAGGCGACCGGTCAGCACCACGCTGTCCGAGTCGGGCGACGACACCACCGCGCTCAGAAGGGGGTGGCCGGCGGACTCCTGTCCGATGGATTCGAGGTCCGTACCGCGCTGCTCGCCGACGATCCAGTAGTTCTGGTGCTGGAAGGCGTAGGTCGGCAGATCGACGCGGCGGGCACCCGAGCCCTCGTAGAACCGGGCCCAGTCCACCGGGACACCCGCCACATGCAGCTGACCCAGCGCAGCAACGGCCGAGGCCACCTCGGGGCGGCCCTTACGAACCAGCGGGACGAAGACCACCGCCGACTCCGCATCCACCGACTGCTGCGCCATCCCGCTCAGCACACCATCAGGACCCACCTCGACGAACGACGTCACACCACGCGACACGACATACGACACCGCATCCGCGAACCGCACCGCCTCGCGGACATGCCGCACCCAGTACTCCGGCGAACCCCACTCCTCGGACAGGCCCCCGGACACACCCGACACCACCGGAATCGACGGAACACCGAACGACAGCCCGGCGACCACCGCCCCGAACTCCGCCAACATCGGCTCCATCAAAGGCGAATGGAAGGCGTGAGACACCCGCAACACACTCGTCCTGCGCCCCTGACCGGCAAACTTCTCCACCAGATCAGCAACCGCCACCTCCGTACCCGAGACGACTACGGAACGCGGCCCGTTGACCGCCGCGATCCCCACCTCACCGTTCAGCAACGGAAGCACCTCGGCCTCCGTCGCCTCCACCGCCACCATCGACCCACCAGCGGGAAGCGCCTGCATCAACCGACCACGCGCCACCACCAATTCCGCCGCATCCGCCAACGACAGAGCACCCGACACATGCGCGGCCGCGATCTCACCAACCGAGTGACCCACCAGGAAGTCCGGACGCACACCCCACGACTCCACCAGCCGGAACAACGCCGTCTCCACCGCGAACAGACCGGCCTGAGCGAACATCGTCCCGTTCAACAGGCCGACATCCTCACCCCACACCACCTCACGCAGACTCACACCCAGCCGAGCATCCAACTCAGCCACCACCGCATCGAACGCCTCCGCGAACACCGGAAACGCCCCATACAACTCCCGGCCCATACCGAGTCGTTGTGCCCCCTGGCCCGTGAACAGGAACGCAACCTTGCCCGCCGGCCGCACCGACCCCCGCACCACCGACGAGGACGGCTCACCCTCGGCCAGTGCGGTCAGACCCCGCACCAGCTCCTCACGATCCGACGCCGCAACCACCGCACGATGCTCCAGCACCGCACGCGACACCACCGACGAAAAACCCACATCCAACAGAGAAGGAGAGGAATCCCCCTCCAACAGAGCAAGGAGCTTCCCCGCCTGTCCGGACAGCCCGGCCTCACTCCGCGCCGACAGCACGACCGGAACCACCGGCAGATCAGCGGTAGCAACCGCCTCCGGCTCCTTCACCACCGGAGCCTGCTCCACGATCACATGGGCGTTCGTCCCACTCAGACCGAACGACGACACACCCACCCGACGCGGACGATCCCGCTCCGGCCACACACGCGACTCCGTCAACAACTCCACCGCACCAGCAGCCCAGTCCACCTGCGGCGTCGGCACATCCACATGCAACGTCTTCGGCAACACACCATGCCGAATCGCCTGCACCGCCTTGATCACACCACCCACACCCGCAGCAGCCTGCGCATGCCCCAAGTTCGACTTCAACGACCCCAGCCACAACGGGTCACCCTCAGCACGCCCCTGCCCATACGTCGCCAACAACGCCTGAGCCTCGATCGGGTCGCCCAACCGGGTCCCGGTCCCGTGCGCCTCCACCAGATCCACCTGATCCGACGAAATCTGCGCATCAGCCAACGCCGCACGAATCACCCGCTGCTGCGACGGACCATTCGGCGCCGTCAGCCCATTACTCGCACCATCCTGATTAACAGCACTACCCCGCACCACAGCCAGGACTTCGTGCCCGAGCCGCCGGGCGTCCGACAGCCGCTCGACCAGCAGAACACCGACACCCTCGGACCACGCGGCACCGTCCGCGGCACCCGCGAACGACTTGCACCGGCCATCCTTCGCCAGCCCGCGCTGACGGCTGAACTCCACGAAGACCTCGGGCTCCGACATGACGGCCACGCCGCCCGCCAGCGCGAGGGAGCACTCTCCGGAGCGCAGCGCCTGGATCGCGAGGTGCAGGGCCACCAGCGACGAGGAGCACGCGGTGTCCACCGTCATCGACGGGCCTTCCAGGCCGAGTACGTAGGAGATCCGGCCGGAGGCGATGCCGCCTGTGCTCGCGTTGTGGGCGTAGTCGTGGTACATCATCCCGGCGAACACGCCGGTCCGGCTCTCCTTGAGAGAGAGCGGGTCGATGCCGGCCCGTTCGAACGCCTCCCAGGACGTCTCCAGCAGCAGTCGCTGCTGCGGGTCCATGATCAGGGCCTCGTTCGGGCTGATGCCGAAGAACGCCGGGTCGAATCCGGGTGCGTCGTCGAGGAACCCGCCGCGGGCGACATAGCTGGTGTCCGGCCGTATGCCTTCCGGGTCGTAGATCTTCCGCAGGTCCCAGCCCCGGTCGGTCGGGAAGTCGGAGATGAGGTCGGCGCCCTCGGTCACGGCCCGCCAGAGGGCTTCGGGTGAGCCGACGTTGCCCGGGTAGCGGCACGCCATGCCCACGATCGCGATCGGGTCGTCGGCGTGAGCTGCGGGGTTCGTGCGCACCGTGGGGAGGGCGGCCGTCGCGGGAGCGTCGGCGCCGGACACCTCGGTCAGCAGATGGCGGGCCAGGGCCACAGGGGTGGGGTAGTCGAAGACGACCGTGGCGGGAAGGCGGAGCGCGGTGGCGTCGGCCAGTGCGTTACGGAACTCCACCGCCCGCAGGGAGTCGAAGCCGAGGTCCTTGAACGCCTTCTCCGGTTCGATGGCCTGGAGCGAGCTGTAGCCGAGGACAGAGGCGACCTGTTCGAGGACGACCTCCAGCATGACGGCTTCGCGCTCGGGCTCGGCGAGGCGTGCGAGCCGCTGCTGAAGGCCGTTCGCCTCGACATGGCCCGTGGCCTTGCGCCGGGTGACGACCGGGACGAGGGTGCGGAAGAGTTCCCGGCTGCTGTCGCCCTGGGCGCGTACGGCGGCGAGGTCGAGCTGCACCGGAACCACCACTGGCCGGTCCATGCGCAGCGCGGCGTCGAAGAGGGCCACGCCCTGTTCCGACGAGATCGGGAAGACGCCGCCGACGGACGAGATACGGGAGCGTTCGGCACCGGACAGCTTGCCGGTCATTCCGCTGGCCTCGTCCCAGAAGCCCCAGGCGAGGGACTGGGCAGGGAGCCCTTCGGCCCTGCGGTGAGTGGCCAGCGCGTCCAGGAACGCGTTCGCCGCAGCGTAGTTGCCCTGGCCCGCGTTGCCGAAGGTGCCGGCCACGGAGGAGAAGAGGACGAAGGCGGCGAGGTCCATGCCACGCGTCAGCTCGTGCAGGTTCAGCGCCGCATCCACCTTCGGACGCAGCACCGCCCCCAC
>NZ_JBIUUC010000050.1:0-5216 GCF_044742205.1 Streptomyces sp. NPDC087901 | reverse complement strand
CCTGAAGCTCGGAGAGAACTCAATCGCCATGTCTGGTCTTTCTCTACACCGAAAGCGCTGTCGCTACCGTGATCCGAATGATGCACTGCTGGGTACGCGGGTGACGCAATAGACCGCGCCTATTTCCGGGTCCGCGATCCTGCGGCTATCTGATCTGAAACGTCTCCTCAGGCGTGTGACAGAACCGCATGGAAGATCGTGTAGAACTTCACCCGGGTACCCCATCGCGTCGCCAGCCACCAGCAAACCGGAGAAAAGTAACCGCGCGGCAGAGCCGATCACGGCCGAAAGCCGTCGGCGGAACTATTCTGCGACACGCATTCAACGAAGACCCCGAACGGAACCGCGATCTGCCTGCGCTCACCGGGTTGCCGTGGAAGGATCTTCGCGGCTGCGCCACCAAGCCCGAACTCTGGAAAGGTCCGCCTCCGACGTGCTCGCGCCCTGGAGATACCGGCGCCTCCCAGCGTCCGCTATGACCGTGCGTCTATCGACACCAGTCAGGCTGAACCACGGTGTCCGGTTTTCACTTTCAGCGCGCAATGTGATCCGTTGCAACCGCAGTACGGGGTACTCACCGTACGAACTGGCTAGCTGCACGGTGTTGGTGCCGGGTCGCAGCAGCCTCCCGGTCACCGTGAAAGGGATGTCACGTGGGGCACGGAGAGGTGTTGACTCAGGGAGCGGACGAGGGGGACGAGATCGCCCGGGGTCGCGATGACGCTCCCGATGATCAGTGAGCAGCCCGACAGGTGCCCACCCTGCACGTCGATATCGGCGTAGCCACCCCGTCCTGATACGACAACGGCGATGGCCGAAGATTTCGCGACGATCGCCGCAAACGAAGAGGTCCGGCCGCGACGGCTGGACCTCTTCGCTCAACGGGGCGCCAAACGGCGGCAGAGGGCCGGCGCGTGGGGGCTTGATGCCGCGCGTCGCGCAATCGAGCGGAAAAACCCAAGTTTCGGCGCTTCCGCGAGACTCAGGTCAGGCCGGGAAGCCCGTACCCCTCACATGGTGCTCTCAGCCACCACAGCCGGTGTCCCCGACGAGATGCCAACGACTCTTCATGTCGTTGTCGACGGTTTCAGGGGCGGCCACAGAGACACCGCCGCTGTTCCAGCCCGTCAGGGGCTGGTGGGCCAGCCAACTGGTAAACGACTGTTCGCAGTTGTTCAGGGTCCAAAGTTGGCCAAGGTCGCTCGTGGCGCATCCCGAGAGGTAGACGTCAGCACCATTGGTGTCCAGGCATAGGCCTGTCGCCTTGTTTCGGATGATAAAGCCGCCCTTCACCGAGTTGGGCATGTCAGTGTCCGCGACGTTCCAGTCAGTGGAACGAGAGCCTCCCTGGGGGACCGAAAGGCCGCAGGGCAGCTGACTGACACTGCGGCCGCTTCCGCTCAGGCACTTGCCGGTGTAGGCGTTCTGGAAGGCGTAGATGTCAGACGGCCATTCCACTGCCTGAGCGGGACTTCCCGCCATGAGCACCGTCGCGGCAGTAGCGAGCCCCGCCATGATGCGAGCCTTGTACATAGGGACCTTTCACTTCTCGTTTGTCATTGGGCCAAGTAGGAGACACGCGGCGATAGGTGATGCTGCCAGCAGACGATGCGGGGAAGTTTGAGTGTCGTCGCCTTTCGCTCGCCTGGCCCGCGCCACGAGCAAGCGGGGCCGCCCTGACGAGGTGCTGCAACGCGCTCCTACCCACGACGACTGCGTGTCCCGTTCTCTCACTACCCTCAACGCGCAGCAGCCAGGGACAGTTCACCCCCGTAGAGCTCGTATCACGCGACCCAGTCCCGGTAGTCGTGTCGAGGTGGAGTGTGAGAGCGTCGCCCTGGATCGTAGGTGAGGACATGCGTGAGAAGAGTGGCTGGATGAGCGTGGTGTGGGCGGTGACGTCGCCGGAATCGGGACTGTTCCATCCGGTTGAGAGACGTTCAGGGGTGAAGTCTGGCAGACCGCTTCACCGACCTGCGCGCCCATGGCCGGGGGTACGTCGAGGTTCGGTAGCCCGGACAGGGAGTTTCCTGTGCTGATCCTGGCCTTCCAAGATGATCACGCGGTCGTCCATCTGATGAGTGACACCGAACGGATGTCTCTGCTTGCCGGAGACGGCGCCGTGCCCCCGGGGGCCGAGATCGAAGTCGCGATCACGGACGAGCTTGCCGCGTTCACAGGAGACTTTGTCCTGGATACCGATCGGGCGTGGGACCTGGTGAACGACTTCATCCATCAAGGCCGAGCTGATCAAGCACCAAGGGCTGGCGAGACGCTGACCACGTCGAACGCGCAATGACGGAGAGGCCGGTGGGGGCCAAAATGCTCCAGCCGTATGGCCGGAGGGGATCAAGCTGCCGCTACCGGTCGTCATCCACGAACGCGGGGCAGGCAAAGTCGGCTCTCTCCCGCGACATCGCGCTGCACGGCACGGAGGTGGTCCGAGAACTGCCGGTGTTGGCCCCCTCACCCATGTCCAGGGCAGGCCGAGACGGGGGAGCGCCCGGACCGACGAAGTGCCTTCTGCGGAGAGGAACGAGGCGATCGCCTTCATCCGCCTCTCTGGCCAGCGCTCTGTAAACGGGTAGGCCAATTGTCGGGATGGTCAACCCGGGTGACGCTTCCTCTCCGCGGCCTCGAAAATGTGACGGGAGGAGCTATTGGTGCATGCGCACGTCGGTGATCGCCCCGACCCAGCGGAGACAACACCTTTCTTACGCCAACCGACACCCCAGGAAGAGGTCAGAGGGCCCGTGATCCAAACAACCGAGAAGACAAGCGAGGAATCCATGCCCATTGAACTCCCCGACCCAGTTCCGGTCCCGATGTGGACAGAGACCGGACAGGTAGAGGACGACGAACACGTGACCGGCATCTGGGACCCCGGCATCATCCAGCCGCGACGCTTCACAGCACGAGGGGAGGACATGCCCGTCCCGCCG
Organism: Streptomyces sp. NPDC087901; assembly: GCF_044742205.1. Taxonomy (NCBI): domain Bacteria; kingdom Bacillati; phylum Actinomycetota; class Actinomycetes; order Kitasatosporales; family Streptomycetaceae; genus Streptomyces; species Streptomyces sp. NPDC087901. Next base: position 2,274 of record NZ_JBIUUC010000050.1, on the reverse strand, counting down.
CCGTGGGCCCTCGACGCGGCGCGGCAGGCCCCAGAGAACTGGCTTTTCCTGCCCGACCCCAACTGGGGGGGCGAGGGCATGCCCCCGACCTGGGCCGTACTCGGCCGCTGGCGCAGTAACGCGCACGGCCAAATAGTGGAGTGGCAGGACAACGACGAGTACCGGCCCTCTCCTGAGGCGCTCGGCTGGCCCCACCCCGCCGACGCCGTAGAGGCCGCGCTCCAGCGAACTGCCACCGGCTATGGCCCTCAGGAAGACTTGGTCCGTGCGCTCGCTGAGGTTGAGCAAGTGGCAGTGCCGCTCGACGGGAAGGGTAAACCACGGATCGCAATCACACCCGAGGGTCTCCAAGCCACGGCTATCTTCAGTCCGTTGCCCGCAAGCGGTGCCTTGGACGTGGATGTGCCGGACCACCAGGTTATGTCCGTGACAGACCTTCTCCTGCTTCTGCCCGACAACACAGAGCGGCTGCTCTACCTCGGCTTGTCATCACCAGTTTCCGTCACCTTAAAAGTTGAGCACCTCATCGCCGCCCGAAAGGAGGCGGCGGCACAAGACTAGTAGGCGTGTGGCCAGTGCTCTGACCGGGAAGAACCCGCCGGGTCGCCTGTTCCGCCGGCTAGGTCCTGTCCGATGGGCGGGCCTGCCGCGAACGGTGTAACCTCCGCGCAGAGAGCGGCAGTTTATGACTGACGTGACGAGGGGCGCCGGGATTGATGAGGCTGTGCGGATGATGCTCTGGTGGCTCAGCTGGTGGCCCGGGCTCAGGCCGGCGGGTTGAAGCTGACTGGTGAGGGCGGGCTGCTGCTGCAGCTGACGAAGCGGGTCCTGGAGTCGGCTCTCGAAGGTGAGCTGACCGATCACCTGGGTCACGAACACGGGCCTTGACCCCGGATCCTGGACACGGGTTATGCGGCTTGGGCGAGCGTAGTTGGTGTGAGGTGGAGGGCGTTCTCGAAGGCGATTGGTGATCGTTGTCCGAGGCGGGAGTGTCTGCGTCGGGTGTTGTAGCGGTGGAGCCATCTGAAGGCGTCGAGTCGGGCCTCGCGCTCGTTGGGCCAGGTCTTTCGTCCCTGCAGGGTCTCGCGTTTGAAGGTCGCGTTGAAGGACTCGGCGAGTGCGTTGTCCGCGCTGGACCCGACCGCGCTCATGCTTCGCCGGACCCCTGCTGACCTGCAGGCTTCGGGGAATAACCTGCTCGTGTACTGGGCTCCGTGGTCGGTGTGCATGATCGATCCGGCGAGGCTGCCGCGGGTGCGGATCGCCGCGGCCAGGGCGTCGGTGACGAGGTCCGCGCGCATGTGGTCGGCGATCGCCCAGCCGGCCAGACGGCGCGATGCGAGGTCGATCACGGTCGCCAGGTAGCAGAACTTCCCGCCGTCGATGGGCAGGTAGGTGATGTCGCCGACGTACTTCGTGTTCGGCTTGCCCGCGGTGAAGTCGCGGCCGATCAGGTCCGGGGGCTTGGCCGCGGCCGGATCTGGGACGGTGGTGCGGTGCCGGCGGCGCAACCGGACTCCTTCGATCCCGGATGCCCGCATGATCCTGGCGACACGTTTGTGGTTGACCGCCTCACCGCTCGCCTCGCGGAGCTCGGCGGTGATCCTTGGGGCTCCGTAGGTGCCGTCCGATTCCTGGTGCACCGCCCGGATCCGGGCGGCCAGCCTCGCGTCGGCCGCCTGCCGGGCGGCCCGGTCCGCGGCTGTCCGACGCCAGTAGTAGAAGCTCGAGCGGCTGACGCCGAGGATGCTGCAGAGCCGCTTCACGCCGTAGCGGCGCTGGTGGTCGACGACGCACTGGAAGCGGTTCACCAGCGCGTCTCCCCGGCGAAATACTTGGCGGCCTTCCGCAGGATCTCGCGTTCCTCCTCGAGCTCGCGAACCTTCTTCCGCAGAGCCGCGTTCTCCGCCTCCAGCGGTGCCGGCGGCTGGGCCGGTTCCTGCGTCCGGCGTCCCCGTGGACGGCTTGCTCCGGCAGCCCGGACCCAGTTCCGCAGCGTCTCCGGACTGATCCCCAGATCGGCGGCGACCGACCTGATCGTCGCCTCGGGCCGCGACTCGTACAGCGCGACCGCGTCCGCCTTGAATTCCGGCGGGTAATTCTTCATGACCACGAGATGTCCGTTCTCAGATCCTCAGGATCCAGTGTCTCGTGTGTCCAACATCAGGGGTCAAGGCCCGGTAGGTGATGTCGCCGACCAGCTTGGTGCCGGGGTGCTCGGCGTGGAAGTCGCGGCCGATCAGGTCCGGGGCGGGCCGGCTTCGCCTTCGCGTC
>NZ_JBIUUC010000049.1:2879-5392 GCF_044742205.1 Streptomyces sp. NPDC087901 | reverse complement strand
AACACAGTGGACGCGAGCAACTGAGGACAAGCCCTCGGCCTATTAGTACCAGTCAGCTCCACCCGTTACCGGGCTTCCACATCTGGCCTATCAACCCAGTCGTCTACTGGGAGCCTTAACCCTTCAAGAGGGTGGGAATACTCATCTCGAAGCAGGCTTCCCGCTTAGATGCTTTCAGCGGTTATCCTTTCCGAACGTAGCCAACCAGCCATGCCCTTGGCAGGACAACTGGCACACCAGAGGTTCGTCCGTCCCGGTCCTCTCGTACTAGGGACAGCCCTTCTCAATATTCCTACGCGCACAGCGGATAGGGACCGAACTGTCTCACGACGTTCTAAACCCAGCTCGCGTACCGCTTTAATGGGCGAACAGCCCAACCCTTGGGACCGACTCCAGCCCCAGGATGCGACGAGCCGACATCGAGGTGCCAAACCATCCCGTCGATATGGACTCTTGGGGAAGATCAGCCTGTTATCCCCGGGGTACCTTTTATCCGTTGAGCGACAGCGCTTCCACAAGCCACTGCCGGATCACTAGTCCCGACTTTCGTCCCTGCTCGACCCGTCGGTCTCACAGTCAAGCTCCCTTGTGCACTTACACTCAACACCTGATTGCCAACCAGGCTGAGGGAACCTTTGGGCGCCTCCGTTACTCTTTAGGAGGCAACCGCCCCAGTTAAACTACCCATCAGACACTGTCCCTGATCCGGATCACGGACCCAGGTTAGACATCCAGCACGACCAGAGTGGTATTTCAACGACGACTCCACAACCACTGGCGTGGCCGCTTCAAAGTCTCCCACCTATCCTACACAAGCCGAACCGAACACCAATATCAAACTATAGTAAAGGTCCCGGGGTCTTTCCGTCCTGCTGCGCGAAACGAGCATCTTTACTCGTAGTGCAATTTCACCGGGCCTATGGTTGAGACAGTCGAGAAGTCGTTACGCCATTCGTGCAGGTCGGAACTTACCCGACAAGGAATTTCGCTACCTTAGGATGGTTATAGTTACCACCGCCGTTTACTGGCGCTTAAGTTCTCAGCTTCGCCGACCCGAAAGTCAGCTAACCGGTCCCCTTAACGTTCCAGCACCGGGCAGGCGTCAGTCCGTATACATCGCCTTACGGCTTCGCACGGACCTGTGTTTTTAGTAAACAGTCGCTTCTCGCTGGTCTCTGCGGCCACCCCCAGCTCACCGAGTAAATCGGATCACCAGTGATGGCCCCCCTTCTCCCGAAGTTACGGGGGCATTTTGCCGAGTTCCTTAACCATAGTTCACCCGAACGCCTCGGTATTCTCTACCTGACCACCTGAGTCGGTTTAGGGTACGGGCCGCCATGAAACTCGCTAGAGGCTTTTCTCGACAGCATAGGATCATCCACTTCACCACAATCGGCTCGGCATCAGGTCTCAGCCTTAATGTGTGACGGATTTACCTACCACACGGCCTACACCCTTACCCCGGGACTACCACCGCCCGGGCTGGACTACCTTCCTGCGTCACCCCATCGCTTACCTAGTACAAGTCTGGTTCGTCGGCTCCACCACTACCCTCAACTCCGAAGAGATCGGGCCGGCTTCACGGACTTAGCATCGCCTGATTCAGTATTGGGCGTTTCAAAGCGGGTACCGGAATATCAACCGGTTGTCCATCGACTACGCCTGTCGGCCTCGCCTTAGGTCCCGACTTACCCTGGGCAGATCAGCTTGACCCAGGAACCCTTAGTCAATCGGCGCACACGTTTCTCACGTGTGTATCGCTACTCATGCCTGCATTCTCACTCGTGAACCGTCCACAACTCGCTTCCGCGGCTGCTTCACCCGGCACACGACGCTCCCCTACCCATCCACACAGGCGTTGGCCCTATATGTGTGAATGACACGACTTCGGCGGTACGCTTGAGCCCCGCTACATTGTCGGCGCGGAATCACTTGACCAGTGAGCTATTACGCACTCTTTCAAGGGTGGCTGCTTCTAAGCCAACCTCCTGGTTGTCTCTGCGACTCCACATCCTTTCCCACTTAGCGTACGCTTAGGGGCCTTAGTCGATGCTCTGGGCTGTTTCCCTCTCGACCATGGAGCTTATCCCCCACAGTCTCACTGCCGTGCTCTCACTTACCGGCATTCGGAGTTTGGCTAAGGTCAGTAACCCGGTAGGGCCCATCGCCTATCCAGTGCTCTACCTCCGGCAAGAAACACACGACGCTGCACCTAAATGCATTTCGGGGAGAACCAGCTATCACGGAGTTTGATTGGCCTTTCACCCCTAACCACAGGTCATCCCCCAGGTTTTCAACCCTGGTGGGTTCGGTCCTCCACGAAGTCTTACCTCCGCTTCAACCTGCCCATGGCTAGATCACTCCGCTTCGGGTCTTGAGCGCGCTACTAAATCGCCCTATTCGGACTCGCTTTCGCTACGGCTTCCCCACACGGGTTAACCTCGCAACACACCGCAAACTCGCAGGCTCATTCTTCAAAAGGCACGCAGTCACGACTGCATGTGCAAGCACAT
>NZ_JBIUUC010000049.1:0-2784 GCF_044742205.1 Streptomyces sp. NPDC087901 | reverse complement strand
ACATACAGCGACGCTCCCACGGCTTGTAGGCACACGGTTTCAGGTACTATTTCACTCCGCTCCCGCGGTACTTTTCACCATTCCCTCACGGTACTATCCGCTATCGGTCACTAGGGAATATTTAGGCTTAACGGGTGGTCCCGCCAGATTCACACGGGATTTCTCGGGCCCCGTGCTACTTGGGTGTCTCTTAAACGAGCCGTTGATGTTTCAGCTACGGGGGTCTTACCCTCTACGCCGGACCTTTCGCATGTCCTTCGCCTACATCAACGGTTTCTGACTCGTCTCACAGCCGGCAGACCATGAAAAAGAGATCCCACAACCCCGCATGCGCAACCCCTGCCGGGTATCACACGCATACGGTTTGGCCTGATCCAGTTTCGCTCGCCACTACTCCCGGAATCACGGTTGTTTTCTCTTCCTGAGGGTACTGAGATGTTTCACTTCCCCTCGTTCCCTCCACACTGCCTATGTGTTCAGCAGTGGGTGACAGCCCATGACGACTGCCGGGTTTCCCCATTCGGAAACCCCCGGATCAAAGCTTGGTTGACAGCTCCCCGGGGACTATCGTGGCCTCCCACGTCCTTCATCGGTTCCTAGTGCCAAGGCATCCACCGTGCGCCCTTAAAAACTTGGCCACAGATGCTCGCGTCCACTGTGCAGTTCTCAAACAACGACCAGCCACCCATCACCCCACCCTTAACAGGCGAGTTCACTGGGGCCGGCAACCGAAGGACAGACTCAAATGAGCCCGTACCTTCAGATACCCAACAGCGTGCCCGACACAGTCAACCCGTTTACGTGTTCCACGCCGAAGCAGTACTTACGAAAACAGCCAACCGTGCCGAATAGTCAACGTTCCACCCATGAGCTAACCACCGCCGAACATTTGCCGGCGTAGTGGCTCTGGATTCCTTGCGGAATCTAGATGCTCCTTAGAAAGGAGGTGATCCAGCCGCACCTTCCGGTACGGCTACCTTGTTACGACTTCGTCCCAATCGCCAGTCCCACCTTCGACAGCTCCCTCCCACAAGGGGTTGGGCCACCGGCTTCGGGTGTTACCGACTTTCGTGACGTGACGGGCGGTGTGTACAAGGCCCGGGAACGTATTCACCGCAGCAATGCTGATCTGCGATTACTAGCAACTCCGACTTCATGGGGTCGAGTTGCAGACCCCAATCCGAACTGAGACCGGCTTTTTGAGATTCGCTCCGCCTCGCGGCATCGCAGCTCATTGTACCGGCCATTGTAGCACGTGTGCAGCCCAAGACATAAGGGGCATGATGACTTGACGTCGTCCCCACCTTCCTCCGAGTTGACCCCGGCAGTCTCCTGTGAGTCCCCATCACCCCGAAGGGCATGCTGGCAACACAGAACAAGGGTTGCGCTCGTTGCGGGACTTAACCCAACATCTCACGACACGAGCTGACGACAGCCATGCACCACCTGTATACCGACCACAAGGGGGGCACCATCTCTGATGCTTTCCGGTATATGTCAAGCCTTGGTAAGGTTCTTCGCGTTGCGTCGAATTAAGCCACATGCTCCGCTGCTTGTGCGGGCCCCCGTCAATTCCTTTGAGTTTTAGCCTTGCGGCCGTACTCCCCAGGCGGGGAACTTAATGCGTTAGCTGCGGCACCGACGACGTGGAATGTCGCCAACACCTAGTTCCCAACGTTTACGGCGTGGACTACCAGGGTATCTAATCCTGTTCGCTCCCCACGCTTTCGCTCCTCAGCGTCAGTAATGGCCCAGAGATCCGCCTTCGCCACCGGTGTTCCTCCTGATATCTGCGCATTTCACCGCTACACCAGGAATTCCGATCTCCCCTACCACACTCTAGCCTGCCCGTATCGACTGCAGACCCGGGGTTAAGCCCCGGGCTTTCACAACCGACGCAACAAGCCGCCTACGAGCTCTTTACGCCCAATAATTCCGGACAACGCTTGCGCCCTACGTATTACCGCGGCTGCTGGCACGTAGTTAGCCGGCGCTTCTTCTGCAGGTACCGTCACTTTCGCTTCTTCCCTGCTGAAAGAGGTTTACAACCCGAAGGCCGTCATCCCTCACGCGGCGTCGCTGCATCAGGCTTTCGCCCATTGTGCAATATTCCCCACTGCTGCCTCCCGTAGGAGTCTGGGCCGTGTCTCAGTCCCAGTGTGGCCGGTCGCCCTCTCAGGCCGGCTACCCGTCGTCGCCTTGGTAGGCCATTACCCCACCAACTAGCTGATAGGCCGCGGGCTCATCCTTCACCGCCGGAGCTTTTAACCTTCCCCCATGAGAGAGAAAGTATTATCCGGTATTAGACCCCGTTTCCAGGGCTTGTCCCAGAGTGAAGGGCAGATTGCCCACGTGTTACTCACCCGTTCGCCACTAATCCACCCCGAAGGGCTTCATCGTTCGACTTGCATGTGTTAAGCACGCCGCCAGCGTTCGTCCTGAGCCAGGATCAAACTCTCCGTGAATGTTTTCCCGTAATCGGGTAGACACCACGAGAGCGGAACGACCGAGTCGGAATATGACCGATCGTCCACTGAATCCTCGCTGTGTGCATTGCCTACCAGGCCAGAGACCTGTTAGGACTTTTCAAAGGAACCTCGAACCTGCCGAAGCAGGTCGGGGTATCAACAAATATGGCGTTGACTTTTGGCACGCTGTTGAGTTCTCAAGGAACGGACGCTTCCTTTGTACTCACCCTCAGAACATTTTCTGGGGCTTTCCTCCGGGCGCTTCCCTTCGGTCTTGCGTTTCCGACTCTATCAGACTCTTTCGTGTCCGATTCCC
>NZ_JBIUUC010000048.1:0-6260 GCF_044742205.1 Streptomyces sp. NPDC087901 | reverse complement strand
GCCGTACCGGCCATGACCAGACCGGCCAGACCCGAAGCCCGCAGCACATTCCGACGGGACGAAGCTGAGGACGGAGCGGGGGACGAGGCATTGACGGGCATGACGGAGGTACTCCTCGCGTGGTCGATGCGTGCTCGATGAGGATCAGTGGGAACCGGACCGACGGCCGGTCGCGGTCAGATCGTGTTGCGGTACGGCGGCATGAAGCGCATCCGCGGCATCTGGTCGGCCAGCACTCCCCCGTCCACGACGAGGCGCGCACCCGTGAGGTACGCCCCCGCGTCCGAGGCCAGCAGCAGCAGCGCGCCCACGCACTCGTCGGGCTGCGCGTACCTGCCGAGCGGGATGCGCTCGCGGTACGCGGACTCGAAGGCCTCCCGGTCGAAGGGGAACTCGCCGTCGATGGGGGTCTCGACCATGCCGGGCGCCAGGGTGTTGGCGGTGATGCCGTGCGGGGCGAGTTCGACCGCCAGGGTCTCGGTGAGCAGTTGGGCGGCGGCCTTGGAGGCGTTGTAGTGGGCCAGGCCGGCCTCCGCCACGAGGGCGTTCTTCGAGGTGATGGTGATGATGCGGCCTGCGACTGAGTCGGCCGTCATGTGTTCGGCGATGCGCTGGCTGAGGAAGAACACGGCGTCGACGTTGACCCGCATGATGTGTGACCAGCTGGCCGGGGTGATCTCGTTGAAGCGTTCAAGGGCTGCCGTGCCCGCGTTGTTGACAAGGATGTGCAGCGGTCCTGCCTCGGCGCGCACCGTGTCGACGAAGCCGGCCAGCGCCTCGATGTCCGCGAGGTCCTGTCCGTAGACACGGCACCGTCGGCCGAGCGCCTCGATCGCCGCGGCGGTCTCGGCGACGCCCTCGGCGCCGGGCAGGTCGACCAGGACCAGATCCGCGCCCGCCTCGGCGAGCCCGACGGCGAAGGACCGGCCGAGGCCTCGGGCGGCTCCGGTGACGACCGCGGTGCGGCCGGTCAGGTCGAAGCGGTCGGTGCCGCGGGGCGGGACGGCTGCGGTCATGACGGGGTTCCTTCGGACGGGGAGGGGACGAGAGGTGGGCCGCCGCGCCGGGACACAACAGGGTGGGAGCGCGGCGGCCCGGCTGCGGACCGGCACCGGGTACCGGGGGGGGTGACCCGGGTGCCGGCCCGCAGGCTGTGGGGAACGGCCCGGTCAGCCGTCAGGGGATGTCCGGCACACGAGTGCGGGAGAGGGAGGGGTGCCCGGTGGGTGCGATCGCAAGGCGCCGGAATGCCCTCGGACGGGGTCTCCCCAGCTCGAACGGCGTGGGGAGCCCGGGGAGTGAGTCACGTGGGCGTTGCGGCAACGCGTCGGGCGAGCGTGCCAGGCACCGCGAGGCGGCAGCCATGTGTCAGGCACCCCCCAGGCCCAGCAGATCGAGCGAGGGCCGGTGGATGATCTCCTCGATCGCGTCCGCGTCGAGCGGCGGCAGACCGGGGATGCCGGGGATGCGGGCGATCTCCCGCAGCCCCTTCACCGAGTCGTCGACCGTCGTGAACGGGTAGTCGCTGCCGAACAGGACCTTGTGGAAGACCCCGTAGTCCTGGACCAGCCGGAGGCTGTGCCAGAGCTGGAAGGGCCGGTAGTGCAGGGCGCTGAGGTCGGCGTACACGTGCGGGTGCTTGCGGATGACCGCGATGCACTCGCCCTCGAAGGGGTGGCCGAGGTGTGCGAGGACCATCCGCAGTTCCGGGTGGCGGATGGCGACGGCGTCCAGGTGCCGGGGCATCGCCCACTCCAGCGGCGCGCTGGAGACGAACGTGGTGCCGGTGTGCACCAGGAGCGGCAGCCCGTGCCGTTCGGCGTACGTGTACAGCTCGTCGTACTCCTCCGCCGCCGGGTCGAAGCCCGCGTACATCGGCATCAGTTTGATGCCGCGCAGGCCGAGCTCCTGGTGGCCGTAGCGCAGTTCCTCCTGCCAGCCCGGCTGGGTGGGGTCGAGCGCCAGGTAGCCGATCAGCCGGTCGGGGTGCTCTGCGACATACGCGGCCACGGCGGCGTCGTCGACCCAGAGCCCGCTGCGGCGCGCCTTGCCGCCGACGACGATCGTGCGGGTGGACTCGGGTGCGGTGGCGGCGTACTCCTCCCACTTCACCGTGAGGTCGACCTCGCCCGCGTGGGCGCGGGCGGAGTCGGAGCTGAACGGGTCGGTGAAGTCGTGGCTGTGCCGGAAGAGATGGGAGTGGACGTCGACGATCATGTGCGGTTCCGCTTCTCCCAGCCGTCCGCGAACATGTTCCAGAAGCGGTGGCTGGGCGGGTGTTCCTCGAAGACCTCGTCGACGAGTTCGACGCCGAGCCCGGGGGCGGTCGGCAGGCCGATGCGGCCGTCCTCCATCGGGAGGGTGCCCTTGAGGGCGTCGAAGACGAAGGGCTCCAGGAGCCCGTCGAAGGTTTCGAGGATCTTGAAGTTGGGGATTCCCAGCGCCGCGTGCACCGAGACGGTGGTGCAGAGCGGGGAGTTGGAGTTGTGCGGGGCGACGAGCATGCCGTGGGTGTCGGCGATCGCCGCCAGCTTCCGTACCTCGGTGAAGCCGCCGGCCATGGAGAGGTCGGGCTGGATGATGTCGACGGCGTTCGTGGCGAAGAGCTGCTTGTACTCGTAGCGGTTGTGGAAGTGCTCACCGCCGGAGATGGGGAACGCGGCGCGCTGCCGCAGTTCCGCGTACCGCTCGATGTGGGTCCAGGGCATCGGCTCCTCGAACCAGCCGATGTCGAAGGGCTCCAGCTCCCGCACCAGCCGGGCGGCGGTCGGCATGGCGAACCGGGCGTGCCCCTCGATGAAGAGGTCGATGTCCGGGCCGATGGCCTCGCGGACCGCGGCGACGAGATCGATGGAGCGGCGCAGTTCGGCCCGCTCCAGCTCGTGCAGGCCGGGGCCGAAGGGGTCGAACTTGAGGGCGGTGTACCCCTTGGCCACGGTCTCCTTCGCCTTGGCGGCAAAGGTCCCGGGCTCGCGTTCGCCGGTGTACCAGCCGTTGGCGTACACGCGGACGTCGTCGCGGCAGGCGCCGCCGGTCAGCCGGTAGGCGGGGACGCCGAGCGCCTTGCCCATCAGGTCGTACATCGCCTGGTCGAGGCCGGACAGGGCGACGCCGCCCATGTCGCCGCCGCGCAGGAAGTCGCCCTGGTAGACGCGGAGCCACAGCTCCTCGATGTCGAAGGGGTCGGCGCCGATCAGGTGCCGTTGGGCGATGGCCTCGGTGAGGGCGCAGACCTCACTCACCCGGTACGGGTGGGTGATCTCGCCGATGCCGGTCAGACCTTCGTCGGTGTGGACGCGGACATAGCCGAAGTCGCGCCAGGAGGTGCCGAGCATCAGGGTCTCGACGCGGGTGATCCGTCCGGCGGGGCCGGCGGGGCGGGTGCGGTTGACGGTGAGCATCAGCGGGTCGCCCCGCCCATGGTGGAGGCGTTCTCCAGGTCCCGGGCGCCGCCGTCGGCGAGGACGGCCTTGACCGCCGCCTCGGTGCCCTCGATCAGACGGTCCACGTCGGCGTCGGTGTGGGCGTAACTGATGTGGCTGCGCTTGAGGTTGAGCGGGAGCTCGAACAGGCCGTGGTCCAGGAGTCTGCGGCGGTAGCCGACGAACATCGAGGCGTCGTTGTTCAGCAGGTCCGCGTACGTACGGGGAGCCTCGCCCGGCATGAAGTAGCTGACGAAGACGGAGCCGTAGCCGGTGACGACCGCCGGGACGCCGAGGCGCTCGTACAGGCCGGTCAGTTCGGTGCGGACCCGGTCGCCGAGCCGGAAGACATGGTCGTGGACCGGTTCCTCCCGGAGCTTGCGCAGGGTGGCGAGGGCGGCGGCGACGACGGACGGGTGGCCGTTGTACGTGCCGGCGAAGAAGGCGGGGGCGCCGGGGCGGGTCGAGAAGAGGTCCATCAGGTCGGCGCGGCCGCCGATCGCGCCGACGGGGGCGCCGTTGGCGATGGCCTTGCCGAGGGTGGTGAGGTCGGGGGTGACGCCGGAGATCTGCTGCCAGCCACCGGTGCTGTGACGGAAGCCGGTGATGACCTCGTCGAAGATCAGGACGCTGCCCGCCTTCGTGGTCTCCTCACGCAGCGTGGTGAGGAACTCCTGGTAGGGCAGGAGTGCGCCGACGTTGTGCGGGACGGGTTCGACGATGACGGCGGCGATGTCGGAGCCGTGTTCGGCGAAGGTGCGGCGGACGGCCTCGCTGTCGTTGAACGGCAGGACGAGGGTGGCTTCGAGTACCTCGGGGAGGATGCCGGTCGAGATCGGGTCGTGGCCGCCGACCTTCGAGGGCTCGGAGATGACGTTGAGGCTGACCGCGTCGTGCCAGCCGTGGTAGCACCCCTGGAACTTGACGACCAGGCGGCGGCCGGTGGCGGCGCGGGAGACGCGCAGCGCGTGGAAGGTCGCCTCGCTGCCGGTGCTGGTGAGCAGGACCTTCTCGATCGAGGGGATCAGCTCGGTGAGCTGTTCGGCGAGAAGTACTTCGCCCTCGGTGACGCCGACGCCCATGTGCCCCAGCGTCGCGCCGGCTTCGGCGGTGGCGCGGGCCACGTCGGGGTCGTTGTGACCGAGCAGCGGCGGGCCGAACGCCGAGTGGAAGTCGGTGTACTCGCGTCCGTCGGCGGTACGGAACCGTGCGCCGTGGGTCCCGGTGACGACCAGGTCGGTCAGTCCGGGAACGCTGCGCTGACCGCTGTTCACGCCGCCGGGTACGACCTGGCGGGCGCGCTCGGCGAGTCGGGCTCCGGATTCGTTGCCTACCGGGCCTGAACTCATGGTGCTTGCTCCTTGCGTCGAGAGTCGTCGGTTTTCGCGGGCCCTGCCCGGCCCGTGAGTCCCTGGCGCCATCCGCCCGGCAGTCGCCGCAGGAAGAGGGTGATCCGTGGTGCTCGGTGATGCGTCTCGCTTTTTCAGAACGCTGTTCTGTAGAGCAGAACAGTGCCTGGATATTACGTCCGGCCCGATAGGCGGTCAACCCCTTCGAGGCGCCTCAAGCCCGGCATGTTGGGCCTTCTTTGCCACGAAAGGGCCCCGGAAGTGCCGCAGAGACACCTCGGCGACCCCGCAGCCACTAAGCTGTTCTGCTATGACGAACAGTGCTGCCCCAGAAGAGCCGAAGTACTGGGTCAAGAGCGTGGCCAGGGCAGCGGACATCCTCGAAGCGCTCGCCGCGCCCTCGCAGGGGAACGGCCTGAGCGTCACCGAGGTGGGCCAGGCCTGCTCCATCTCCAAGAGCGCCGCCTTCGGCATGCTCCAGACGCTGCGCGCGTACGGCCTCGTCTCGGACGACGGCGAGGGCATGAACCGCCGCTACCGGCTGGGCATGAGCCTGGCCCGGCTCGGCGACCGCGCCAGGTCGCAGGTCTCCCTGCGCGGGGTCGCCCACCCCGTTCTGCGCGACCTCACCCGGGCCACCGGCATGGCGTCCAGACTCGCCGTGCCCGAGGACGGCCACGCGGTCGTGGTGGACCAGGTCGAGCTCGACCAGCGCGTCCGGCTCGATCTGCGGATGGGCCAGCGCGAACTGCCGCACTGCACGGGGCTGGGCAAGGCGCTGCTCTCCGCCGTGCCGCAGAGCGAGGCCGCCTCGATCGTCGAACGGTTCGGGCTGCCCCGCCGCACGTCCCGCACGATCACGGACCGGGCGACGTTCCTGTCCCATCTGCGCGACATCGCCCGGGTCGGCTACGCCCTGGACGACGAGGAGGACGCCGAGGGCATCATCTGCATCGGCGCGCCGGTTTTCGACGACCGGTCGGTGTGCGCCGGGGCCGTTTCCATCACCGGCCTCAAGCTCGGGCTGCCGGCCTGGCGCTACCAGGAGCTCGGCGGCCAGGTGCGGGATGCGGCCCGCCGGATCAGCGCCTCGCTGGGCTGGGTCGAGGACCAGGACGCCGACACTTCGGACACCGACACATCACAATCCGACGGATTCGGGTCTTGACCGATCGGCTTCACCCGCCGTAGGTTCCCTGCCAACTGAGGTGACATTCAGCCGTCACCGACGATTTACCCCCTCCGGTCCGCTTCCGGCGCCTGCCCACCGCGCCGTGAACATCCGACGACCGGACCCTTTTCAGCCATCCGCCTCATGGCAGTCCACCGCAGGAACGCTCCCTCACTCGTCGCACTTCTCGGAAGGCGAAGTCCGCATGAGCGTTCCGCACCACCACACCCCTGCATCGCCCGCTGCCGCTTCCTCCTCATCGCCCGCTTCCTCGTCCCGTCGGAATGTGCTGCGGGCTTCGGGTCTTGCCGGTCTGGT
>NZ_JBIUUC010000047.1:0-6333 GCF_044742205.1 Streptomyces sp. NPDC087901 | reverse complement strand
CCTGCCCGGCCGGCCAGCGCCAGTCCGATCCGCGTCAGCACCCCGCGCAATAGCAGGGTCTGCCGACTGTGCGGGGTCGTCAGTCCCACGATCTGTTCGGCGAACGTCACCGCCGTGCAGGTCTCGCAGCGGAACCGGCGTATGCGTAACTCGATCACCACGCCGAGCCCGCCCACGGCGACGTCACGCAGCTTGCGTACGTACCAGCCGCACCCGAGCGAAGCTTTGACCGCACCGACAGGACCCGCTCGCCGCCCGCACCCGCGCCCTCAACACCAGCTTGTCCAGCCGTCTCTCGACCTCCTCGATGAGCAACGCGGACAGGTAAGGAAACAGCTCCAAAAGCACATCACGAGAGCACGCGATGCATGATCGCGAACGGTCGTCACGAACCGCTCAACCGTCCGGATCCCGTCGACAGAACCAAGATCCGCGACGGCGTGGTCGCCAACCGGCCCATTTTACGCGCCCCTGGCGGTCACGAACCGAGGGCCGGCGCGACATTCTCGGGCTGTGTGCCGGCGACGGCGGCGAGGGCGCCAAGCACTGGATGCACATCCTCACCGAGATCAAAAACCGCGGAGTGAACAACGTCCTCATGCTCGTCTGCGACGGGCTCAAGGGCCTGCCCGACGCCGTTGAGGCTGTCTGGCCCCGCACCGTCGTCCAGACCTGCGTGGTCCACCTGCTGCGGAACTCCTTCCGCTATGCAGCCCGTCAGGACTGGGACAAGATCGAAGGTTCTCAAGCCCGTCTACACCGCGGCGACCGAGGACGCCGCACTCGCGCGGTTCGCGGAGTTCGCCGACGCGTGGGGCAAGAAGTATGCGGCGATCGTCCGGCTCTGGGAGAACGCGTGGGAGGAGTTCACTCCCTTCCTCCGTTTCGACACCGAGATCCGCCGCATCGTCAGCACCACCGACGCGATCGAGTCCGTCAACGCGCGGATCCGACGGGCGGTGAAAGCCCGCGGCCACTTCCCCAACGAGCAGGCCGCCCTGAAGTGCGTGCACATGGCGATCATGTCGCTCGACCCGACCGGCAAGGGCCAAGCCCGCTGGACCATGCGCTGGAAGACCGCCCTGAACGCCTTCAACATCACCTTCGACGGCCGACTCTCCGCAGCCCGACAGTATCCCTCAACAACCCTTGATACACCGCTCGTTTGACAGACCCACATCCCGCAGCCGGCGGTTCTCCCGCCGCAACGCGGCCAGCTCCTCACGCTCGCTGCTGGTCAGCCCGTTACGCTCGCCCGCGTCGACCTCTGCCTGCTTCACCCAGTCCCGCACCGCGGTCTCGGTGAGCTCGAAGTCCTTGGCAGCCTGCCCGACCGAACGGTCACCCCGCCGGCACAGACCGACGATCTCGGCCTTGAACTCCGGCGTGAACGAACGACGAGGGCGGCGAGGCTTCTTCTTCCCCACGCTTTCCATGGTGGACATCCTTCCGGGGCAGAACCCCAGACCTCGAATGCCCGGCATAGCGGATCAAGCCCAAGTCGGGTTAAGCCGTACATCAGAACATTCGTACTCAGCGTCGCCATACCTCCCCTTTCGTGTGCGCGGTTTCCGCGAAAGGACAACCGGCACAGGGTCCCCCCGATGGCATGCACCCGAGACGCATGGAGGACGTCATCCGAGCCGTGTGCAAGGACTTCGCACGCGAGCTGATGGAGTTCAACGGCGAGGACAATCACGTGCACCTGCCGGTGAACCTTCCGCCCAAAGTGGCCCTGCCCAAGCTGGTCATCTCCCTCGAGGGCGTCAGCTCACCCCGGTGAGTATCCGGAACTGGTCTGCCACTACTGGCAGGCGCAGCACCCTGTGGTCCGGCTCTATTTCGCCAGGCCCGTTGGCAGGGCCCCGCTAGACCCTCGGCCGTCAGTACAGCGAACGGCAGAACCGCCCGCTCCAGCCTGCCGTCAAAGCAACACTCACAATCGCTTCACCACCGAGTTGAAGCCCGATGCACTGCAACGGGTTCCGGTAGCGGGACGGAGGGAAGCGGGGCACTTGGCCGGGTGGCCGACCGATCTTTGCGGGGCCTCAGGGCGTACGCACGACGTCGCCTCGGCGGGTGGTGCGCAGGACGCGCATGGCGCCCGGCCCCATGACGAGACCGCTCGCGGGCGCCGGTCGCGAGGTCAGCGGACCTTCGGGTCCTTCCCTCGCGCCACACCCCCATGCAATGAGGGACTGCGCGCATCTGGTGGTCGGGGCGGCTGCTGCACGGTGAGATCCTGCGGGCGCGGGCGGGCCTCTGTCAGCGTCCGCGGCAATCCCCCGCCTCCACGAGAGCAACTCGGGCCGGCTGCAGCGCACCAGCGGAGGGGCAGTTGACGCACAAGGGATGAGAGTGGTTGACTACTCACATGCCGACAAGGTGACTGCGAGGCACCTTGTCGCCACCTAGGGCCATTCCCTAGTGCACTCGACGCAAAATTTCCAGATGCACCAAGCCGGTCACATTATGAGTGATCAACCACACGCTCAATGTGCCCACGGCATCTTTTATTCTCCGGAGGAAGCATCATGCTCACCATCGCCACCGCACTCCTTACCGCACTGCCCCTGGCCTTCGGAAGCGGAGGACCCGCGCCGGTCGGGATCGACGAAAAGGCCCCGGTGATCACCCGGGACGACATCGTCATCCACGCACCGCTGGACCGCGTGTGGCGCATCCAGACAGACGTCGAGGACTGGCCCGCCTGGCAGCCGAGTGTCAGCTCCTCGGCCAAGCAGACCCCGGGTCCGCTGCGTCCGGGTTCCTCGTGGGTCTGGTCCACCGAAGGCCTGGAGAACATAACCTCGACGGTCAAGCAGGTACAGCCCGAGCGCCGCATCGTCTGGGGTGGGCCCGCCCAGGGCATCACCGCCGTCCACGTGTGGACCTTCACCAAGGCCAAGGACGGCGTCCACGTCCACACCGAGGAATCCTGGACCGGCGACCCCGTCACCGCCAATACCTCCTATCTCCAGGAAGCACTGGACGCCTCGCTGGATCACTGGCTACACAACCTCAAGCACCAGGCCGAGAAGCGCCCTTCCAAGCCCAACAACAACACCTGCCCCTGACCAGCGCACACAACCAGGCTCCCTGCACTGCTCTACTCGCCGCCGGAACCGGCATCCACCGGTTGTACAGGCGCGCGCCGGGCAGCAGCGCCATCACCACACCCCGACAACCGCGCCTGAACCCCCGGCGCTCCCCTTCCCCACTCACCCACACCCACCCTTGCCCGCCCCACCTGATCACCCCTTGGAGAACATGACGGACATCGACCGCAACGCACCCGTCATCGTCGAACTGCAGCAGACCGTGCACGCCCCGCTGGAAACGATCTGGCGACTGCACACCGAGATCGGTTCCTGGCCGACCTGGAACACCGGCATCGACAGTGCGGTCCTGCACGGAGCGCTCGCCCCCGGCGCGGTGTTCGACTGGACGACGGAAGGCCTCGACATCAGGTCCACGGTCGGCGAGTTGACGCCACTGCACCGCATCGTCTGGGGCGGCCCCGCCCACGGCATCACCGGCATACACGTCTGGGAGTTCGAGAACACCCACGAGGGTGTGCAGGTCACCACGCGCGAGTCCTGGTCGGGTACCCCCGTAGAGGCGGACCCCCACGCCATGCACCTCGCTCTCGAAGAATCCCTCCTTGCATGGTTCAAGACGCTCAAGACCACCGCGGAGGGCCAGAACTGAACCCGGGAGACCTCGCCACGCAACCCGGTTCGGCCGCTCACGGCCCCACGCGTACGGCCTGGAGACCGGTGCAGTGGCAGCCCACTCCCCAAAGCGACGCCCGACCGTAGGCCACCGCTCACAACTGGCGCCCGCTCCCCACACCTCGACATGAAATCTCCCCCATATTTGCACCCGAAAGGCCTGATGGCTATGACCACCACCCCGCCTGCCCCGGCCCCCGCGCCGCCCTTGACGCTCCCGGACCGCTTGGGCATCGCCGGACTTCTGACGCTGGCGCTGTGTGAAATCCTCGCTCACCTGGCTCTGGGAGGACAGCCGAATCCCGGCATGGCCGCACTCGCCGTTCTCCCCCTCCTGGCGGTCCTCCTCGTGTGGCGGCGCCTGCGGTGGGCGCCCATCGCTTCCCTCCTCACCATCGTCGCGATCATCGCCACCCGGACGACCAGCCTCTCCTTCGACCTCATGAGACCCAGTGACCCGCTGTACTTCGCCGCCGCCCTGCTCGAACTCGCAGCAGCGGGCGCGGTGATCGGGCCGATCGCAGCCGCACTCCTCAAGCGCCACAGCCCTGCCGTCACCGGCGGCCTGGCCCTTGCAACGGCCCTCGCACTCGGCACGGGCATCCTTCTCATCTCTCCCCAGAGCGACGACACCGGCTCGCTTACCCAGGAGCAGATCGCCGCACTGCCGACCGTCGACATGGTCAACTACCGTTTCGAGCCCTCCATTCTCCGGGTGACGCACGGCCAGCCGGTCGCCTTCACCTTTACCAATGACACCGACGACGCGCACGCGTTCGCCGTCGAAAAGCTGGGCCTCGACATAGAGGTCCCCAGCGGTCGCACCCGCACCGTCGTGGTCCAGGCGCCCCCCGGCCGGTACGACATGCACTGCTCGGTCGGCAGCCACCAGGCCGACGGCATGAAGGGACAACTCGTCATCACCAGCAATGACGGCGCCGCCGCCCCGGGCGCCTCGGGTGCCGATCCTGCCGGTTCCTCCGACACCCACCACCACGATGGCTGACCGCCTGTCGCGGCGCTCACTGATCATCGGAGGCATCTTCGCCACGGCGGGGGCCCTCGTCCCCCTCGTCCGGACCTTCATCACTGCGGAAGCGCTCGCCGACGGGCCGCCACTCCCCGAACTTCCCGCCCTCCAGCTGCGTACGCCCGTGGGGAAGCCCGGGACCCGGGCCGCAACCCTCACCGCGGGTACCGCCGACGCCGGACGGATGGCCTACAACGGCACCGCCCCCGGCCCTCTGCTCCGCTTCCGTGAAGGAGATCGGGTCCGGCTGGAATTCCGCAACTCCCTCGATGATCCGTCCAGTTTGCACCTGCACGGCGTTCCCATGCCCCCGGCCGCCGACGCCCCGCTGACCCACCTCATGCCCGGCGACTCCGAAGTGCGGGAGTTCACCCTCCCCCCGGGGTCGGCCGGCACGTACTGGTACCACCCACACGCCCACGGTGACGTCGAACGACAGCTCCTGGCCGGCCTCGCAGGACCCGTCGTCGTCACCGGCCCGGTCGACGACCTGCCCGCACTGCGGGACGCCGACGACCGCCTGCTGATGTTCACCCGGCTCGGCAGAGACGTGGTCGTCAACGGCATGACCCGGCCGGTCATCGCTGCCCGGGCCGGGCTGACTCGTGTGAGGCTGTTGAACGCGACCGCCGGCGATCACCTGTTGCTGGCCGTCACCCGCGACGAGAAGCACTCAACCGTGCATCTCATCGCCACCGACAGCGGCCTGATCGAGCGGCCCGTCCCACTCACCGAGATCCTTCTCGCGCCCGGGGAGCGCGCAGAGATTCTCGTAGCGACCACCGTGCCGGGCCGCCTGACACTGCGGGCACTGCCGTACTCGGTCTACGGCCCGGGCGGAGAGACGAGCACCGACCGCCCGATGGCAGGCATCGACGTTCCCGCGGGACTCGACCCGGTGGAACTGCCGACACGGCTGCTGCCGGTGGAGAAGATCGACCCCTCCACCGCTGTCCGTACCCGTCGTCTCGTCCTGGGCGGGGCCGGTGACGGCTCCTACACCATCGACGGCCGCACCTTCGATCACGACCGAGTCGACCGGCGTGCCACCCTCGACACCCTGGAGATCTGGGAGGTGGAGAACGCCCACAGCATGGACCACCCCTTCCACCTGCACAGCTTCCCGGTGCAAGTACTCGACCGGGACGGGGCGGCGGAACCGTTCCGCGCTTGGCGCGACACCGTCAACATCCCCGGCGGCACCACCGTCCGCCTTGCCGTGCCCTTCCGCGGCGCGGGAGGGCGCACCGTCTACCACTGCCACATCGCCGCGCACGAAGATCTCGGCATGATGGGCATCCTCGAAGTCGCAGACCGGACCAGCACCTCCGCAAGGTGATCCCCGAGGCCATCGGCCGCTCGCTGCTGCGCGTTCAGTGCGCACGGCGCCCACGCCCGCCCCGAGCCACTACTCCGCCCTACCTCGATAGCGTGGTGTGGCCGGCAGCGCCTAACTGATCGTTTCAAAATGAGATCGGTGTGGTGGCTTGGCAGTTGGGTGTTGAGTCGGCAGGATCTGACGGCTGTCTGTTGATCTTGTGCCTGATGGCCTGTGGGAACGGATAGCTC
>NZ_JBIUUC010000046.1:0-6655 GCF_044742205.1 Streptomyces sp. NPDC087901 | reverse complement strand
GCAGCCGTCCGGGATACCGGTGCCGCCGAGGCGGACGAACCGGCAGCAGCGGGGCTACGCGTTCCCACAAGTCATCAGGCACCAGATCAGCAGACACCCCCCAGATCCTGCCGACCCAACACCCAACTGCCAAGACGCCACAGCAATCTCATTCTGAAACGATCAGTTAATCACAATGGGGTGATCGCACCCACGGGCGGCCACTCGGCCCCGGATGCCGAAGAGTGGACCCCACCTGAGCCACCCGGCAATCGTCAGATCACCCCGACTTGGATGACTTCTTTGGTGGGTGTGCTTAGTTGATCTGGCTTCCCAAGGTAAGGGCGGTGCAGGGCAAGGGTGCTGATGAGTGGGCAGCAGCGGAGGTGACAACGCTCCTGAACCTGGAGGGAAGCGTCAGCGTAGGTATATGTGTGACAGAGACCGGAGCGTCAGCTTTGGATCCGTCAGGTGCTGTCCGCTCTGGTGGCAGCGGGTGGCGGTACACCAGGCATCGCACACCAGGGCACTCCAAAAGCGGGTCGGGCGGAGGAGCGGGTGCTCCCGGACTCGCCGACAGCACGCAGCCGCCTTCGCTGACAGAGCACATCGTCGGCTTCAGCGTTGACTCGCCACGACAAGATCACCGGCAAGGTGGGCTGAAATGTTGCCAGCCTGAAGAATCAGCAAATCCGCAGCGGAGAGGTGAGTGATGAGCACGCCGTACGAGAGCATTTCCAAGGAGAAAATGGCCGAAGAAAGAAAGGGACTGGCGAGTGTGATATTTAGGAACGCTGCGGAGCGCCCTGATTTCGTACAGCTTTCACGGAAGGTCCACGGAGAATGGGTCGATGTTACATCGTCTGAGTTCGCGGAAGATGTTCTAGCGGTCGCAAAAGGCCTGATAGCAAGCGGGCTGAACCATGAGGATCGCCTAGGGTTGATGGCAGGCAACTCTTATGAATGGACACTTTTTGACTATGCTGCCTGGTCTATAGGTGTCATCTCGGTTCCCATATATCACACAGCTGCCCCCGAGCAGGTGGCAATGGCGCTGACTGAAAGCGGCTCCATAGGGTGTGTGGTGGGGACTGAGGCGCACACAATGACTGTGGGGTCGATCCTTCATCGCCTGCCACACCTGAAGCATATCTGGGAGATCGATGCCGGCGCCGTCGACACGCTAAAGCAAGCTGGTCAGCACCTGGACGACTCAGTGGTCCACTGGCGCGCCGCTCGAGTCACACCTCACTCAGTAGCCACAATTGCATATACCGCAGGGACGACCGGACGCATCAAGGGTTGCATAATCACTCACGGAAATCTTCAGGCTCAAGCTAAAGCCATCCTTGGCCATGCGTACGACGTTATCTACAACGTCCCCAAAAAGACATCTCCAGCAACGCTGCTTTTCCTGCCTCTTTCGCATGTATTCGGGCGGACTGTGCAGGTTGGCGCTTTCGAAGGCGGCGTTCACCTCGCGCACAGTGAAGCAATGAACGCAACGGGACTCATGTCAGACCTGGCGAGTTTCCGTCCCACCTTTCTACTGGCGGTTCCTCACATCTTCGAGAGGGTATTCGCCGCAGCCCGCCATGCCGCTCAAGCCAGAGGGAAGGGAGCGCTCTTCGACCGAGCGGTCCGGGTCGCCTCAGAGTACGCTGAGCAGGAGGAGGGGCGGATCTTCTCCGGCGCGCTGCGCCCTTCCTTGTCACTTCAAATTCGTCGCGCATTTTACGATAGGCTTGTCTACTCCAAAATCCGCCGCATATTGGGCGGTCGGATGAGGAATGCTGTCTCCGGCGGCTCTGCTCTAAGTCGTCCTCTCGGTCTGTTCTTCTACGGGGCTGGCATCACCCTGTATGAAGGATACGGCCTGACGGAGTCTTCCGCAGGCATCACCTGCAACCCTCCCGGCCGAGTCAAGTTCGGAACAGTAGGGCACCCTGTGGAGGGAGTTCAGATACGTATTGCTGGCGACGGAGAGATCATGCTGAGAGGCGAGCAGATGTTTACTCGCTATCTCAACGATCCGCATGCCTCAGAGCAAGCTCTCAAGGATGGTTGGCTCGCCACTGGCGACCTTGGAGCCATGGACGGCGATGGATATCTTTCCATAGTGGGACGCAAGAAGAACGTCATCATCACAAGCGGCGGCAAGACTATTTCGCCTGAAAGCATAGAACAGATGGTGTGTGAGCACCCATTCGTTGCCCAGTGCGTGATGGTGGGAAATGGTCTGCCTTACGTTACTGCTCTCATTACGCTCGACCAGGACACTATGCGTCATTGGTTCGGCGAAGGGACGGGCGCAGCGAAAATTACCCAGGATGGAGACCATAGAGAAGCAATCAGGATGGAAATCTGGCGAGCTGTCAACAGGGCAAACTCCGTGGTGTCCAGGGCAGAATCCATCCGGGATTTCCGTGTGCTAGACGAGGTGTTCACTCAGGAATCGGGGCTGCTGACGCCGACGTTGAAGGTTCGGCGGGCGGAGGTGACCGTGAGGCATGCGCCCCTAATTGAGATGATGTATGCGGGACGACGCGGACGGATCGATGTCGCCAGGGAGTCGTTGAAGTAGTCGCCCACGTGGCGCCGCCTCGCTACCGCGCTGCGTTCGGCGGCCACCACTGCCGAGCCGACCGCCTGGCCAATGCCGGTCCGCAGCCTGGCGCGGGCTCAATTCGCCGTGACGGCTAGCTTGCGAACCGTCAGTAGCAGTTCGCCCGGCGGGAATCAGCGTTCGGAAAACGAAGTCACTGGTACTCGCTTTCTGCGGCTCACATCCGACTGGGGCAGGTTTCACTAGTGTGGACAGCTGAAATGCAGGGCCGGACGATTCACGTTGAGAGAGAGCCGTAGGTACAGCTTGACTGGTCGGGGCCAGCGTGGTTCATACCAGAGCACCGCATAATCCCAAGGCATGCCTCTGACAGTGTGTGAAATGACGGGGCTCTCGACACTTCAGGAGGCAGTCCGGTCGGTTGCGGCGTGCTCCTGCTCGATCTCACCCCCGGGCCAATTGGCACGGACCAGACCGTAATCCGCGAAGAGCCCACCCCTACGCCGGGAATTGTCTTTTAGGTTATGGAGGACGTGATGGCCGCCTCCGTACTCCAGGAAGGAACAAGATGTCCCAGGAATCAGACATAATCATCGGGAGTCATCCTGAGTTCCGTGTCGCGGCTGTTAGTCGCCGGCCTGACTCGCACCTCGAGGAAGCACTGCTAGCACAGGGTTTTCATCGTGTTCCGGGCAGATGGGTATATTCCTTCAGCGGCATGGAGGACCGCGATGTGATCGATCAAGTCCAATACGCAGTGTCCCAGCTTCGGAGAAAAGGCTTTCTAGTGTCGGCCGACTTTATGTATGAACCAGCAGGAACACCGTGAGGCCGTTGACTACGATGGACCGCAGCAGTCTCGCGCGAGGATAGTGACCTTGAATGGAAGCTCCGGGGGCGCCATGCGTGTGACAACACATGCTGCAGTTCGAGAAATTGCATAAGCATACCTTCCCATGGCGAGATGGTCACGGGGTCACGGGTGTTTGGTCACTACTCAGGATTCTGGCGGTCGGGCGTCGCCGGGGGAATATGTGGCTCGTGGCTCACCATCGAGTCCGCCCCGGGAAAGACTCCGGAGCATGAGCGGTTCAACGCATAGGTTCTAGCCCTATGGGCTTGCCGGGAAACAAGTCGTGGCTTTCGGCTGTGGGGCTCGTTGTTCTGGTATGGGGAGACCGGAGGGGATCGAGGACGTTCTGGCGGCGAAGTTCCAGGTGTTGTTGCCGCATCTGGACGAGCGTCAGCGTCGGCTGGCTATAGGGGCGGAAGCGCTGTCGCTGGGGCATGGTGGGATCAGGATCGTCGCTGCCGCGGCCGGGGTTCGGGAGGGTACGGTCTCGCGCGGAGCGGCTGAACTGGAGTCTGGTCAGGTTCTGTCGGGGCGGGTCCGTCGTTCTGGTGGGGGTCGGAAGAGGGCTGTGGACCTCGATCCGGGGCTGCGGCCGGCGCTGCTTGCGCTGGTCGAGCCCGACGAGCGGGGCGATCCGATGTCACCGCTGCGCTGGACGACGAAGTCGACCCGGAAGCTGGCAGCGGCGCTGACCCGGCAGGGCCACCGGGTCTCCGCCGACACGGTCGCTGGGCTGCTGCGGGAGGAAGGCTTCAGTCTGCAGGCCAACGCCAAGACCGTTGAAGGTGCTCAGCACCCCGACAGGGACGCCCAGTTCCGCTACCTCAACGAGCGTGCAAGAGACCACAGGGACGCCGGTGACCCGGTGATCAGCGTGGACAGCAAGAAGAAGGAACTGATCGGCGACTACAAGAACGCCGGGCACGAATGGCTGCCCGCAGGGCAGCCCGTGAGGGTCAAGACGCACGATTTCCCAGGCGAGGCCGAGAAGGCGATTCCGTACGGGATCTATGACATGACGGCGAATTCCGGCTGGGTCAGCATCGGCACCGATCACGACACCGCGGCGTTCGCCGTCGCGTCGATCCGACGCTGGTGGCAGGCCCGCGGCGGGCACGACTACCCCCGCGCCCGTCGACTGCTGATCACCGCCGACGGCGGGGGCTCCAACGGCTACCGCACGCGCGGCTGGAAGACCCAGCTCGCCGATCTCGCTGCCGAGACCGGCCTTGAGATCACGGTGTGTCACCTTCCGCCCGGCACCTCGAAGTGGAACAAGATTGAGCACCGGCTGTTCTCCCACATCACCATGAACTGGCGAGGCAGGCCCCTGACCAGCCACGAAGTCATGATCCAAACCATCGCCGCGACCACCAGCCGCACCGGCCTCATCGTCCATGCCGAACTCGACAGCGGTGAGTACCCCACTGGCATCCGCATCAGCGACAACGAGATCGCTGCCCTGCCGATCGCCCGGCATCGCTTCCACGGCGACTGGAACTACACCCTCCACCCCCAGCCGGTGGACGCGGCGACCACTGGCAACACACCGGACGGGGCACTGGCAGACCGACCAACTCACCTCGCGCGGCATTCACTCCAGGACCCCGAACTGACCGGGATGACCCGCCAGCAACTCAGCGAACTCACCGACGCGTTGATCCCAGAGATGGAGGTCCAGCGTGAGCAAGTACTCCGCACGCGCCGAGGCCACGAGCGCCTGGTTGCCCCCGGCGCAGGTGCCAAAGCCAAGCTCACCTCAGCTGACCGGGTCCTGGCCACCGTGCTCCACCTGAGAAAACTCGCACCTATGCACCTCCTGGGCCAGCTCTTCAACACCACCGCCATGACCATCAGCCGCGCAGCGAAAGACGTCCGCCCGCTCCTGGAAGCCCATCATGTTCACCTCACCGCCTCAACAGCCCGTTTCCACACACCGGAAGATGTCGCCAGGTTCCTCGACACTGACGAAACCAAGATCAAACCAGCGTGTTGATTCCCGGCAAGCCCTATGAGCTCGTAACACGATCTTGCTGAAGTGCGCTGGTGGGGCGTAACCGGTGTGACGATTCGGCCGTTCGTGAGGGTGTGGGTACTCGACCGTGGATCGTGGACGATGAGTTGTGGGCTCTGTTCGAGCCGTTGCTGCCGCCGTGGCCGGAGCGGTCGCCGGGGCCTCGGCCGGTGTCGGACCGGCTCTGTCTCCAGGGCATCCTGTTCGTGCTCTTCAACGACATAGCCTGTCAACTCCTGCCTTCGGAGCTGGGGTTCGGCTCGGGGCAGACGTGCTGGCGGCGGCTGGACCGATGGCAGAAGGCAGGGGTTTTCGACCGGCTGCATCGGGTCCTGCTCGCCGAACTGAACGCGGCCGGCGAGCTCGACTGGTCGCGGGCGTGCGTGGATGGTTCCCACATCCGCGCGAAAAAAGGGGACCCGACACCGGTCCGTCGCCGGTCGACCGGCGGAAGACGGGCAGCAAACACCACCTGATCTGCGACGGACGCGGCACCCCGCTCAAAGTCATCACGACCGCGGCCAACGTCAACGACGTCACCCAAACCCTCGCCCTGGTCGACGGCATCCCACCCGTCGCGGGCCGCCCCGGCCGGCCCCGCCGCCGACCAGAAGCCTTGCTCGGCGACAAGGGCTATGACTTCAACCCCAACCGCGACGAGCTCCGTCACCGACGGATCCTGCCCGTCATCTCCCGCAAAGGCTCACCCAACATCAAGGACATCGGCAAGCTCCGCTACGTCGTGGAGCTTGCCGATGTCCTGCTCCACCACTTCAAACGCCTCGCCGTCCGCTGTGAACGCCGCACCGAACTCCACGACGCCTTCATCTCCCTCGCCTGCAGCCTCATCTGCTGGAGACGACTCAAGAAGACCCGACCATGATCGTGTTACGAGCTCATAGCGCTGCGCCGAGAGTCGCCGTCCTTGGTCCATTAATTGAATGACGACGGGAGGTTACACATGAGTGAATTTGCAGTCGCCGCCGAATGGCATGTGCAAGCGGGCGTCCGTGGCGACTTGACGAATGGTGTTCACGTTAGGCCAGACATCGCCGTCGGCCTTACCATCCAGGCACAGTCCAGTGGGTCTGCCGCACGCTCGGGTGACATCTGAACTGGCTTGCCCTGTGGGGCGGGTGGGAAGGATTTCGTTGTGCCCAAGCCTTATCCGGAAGAGTTCCGCCAGGACGTTGTACGGGTCGCGAGGAACCGCGACCCGGGTGTGACGGTCGAGCAGGTGGCC
>NZ_JBIUUC010000045.1:0-7369 GCF_044742205.1 Streptomyces sp. NPDC087901 | reverse complement strand
ATTTTCTGGGGCTTTCCTCCGGGCGCTTCCCTTCGGTCTTGCGTTTCCGACTCTATCAGACTCTTTCGTGTCCGATTCCCGGTCGAAGCGGGTTTCGCATTTCCGCTTTCCAGTTCTTCGCTTTCGCGCTTTCCCTTTCCAGCGAGCTCAACTCTACCAGAGTATTTCGGGCCTGATTCCCACTGCCGAATCGACCATGACGACCCGTCGTCCGGCTGACGCCGCCGTGAGATCGGCCTGCTGACGGTACGTCACGCAGGGCCGCCCGGCCCCGGTGCTCCTGGCCGACCTGTGCAGCAACGATACCTACGTCCAACTCGCCGGCGGATCCGGGGATCAGGTTCGCCGCGATGTACCGCTACAACCGCGGGCAGACAGAGGCCCCGGCTGCGGTCACACCGAGCCAGCCACCTGGTCGCCGCGGGTAGACGAAGGCGGAGGCTGGGCCAGGTAGAAGCAGTGCGAGAGGCCCTTGGCCTGCCTAGGACGGTGTGGGTGCGCTCTGATCTGGGCAGCGCGGCGGCGCTCTGGTTCGGTGATCCCACAGATGTGGACCGCCGGCATCAAGTGGAGTGGACCGACACCAAGAGGACGTGGCAGAGGAGGGCAACACCCGGCCGGGCCACGTGCTTCTCACCCACCTTGGAGGTGAAGGACGCTGGACGGATCGTCTTCCGGGGTCGGCTGAGCCTCATGGGCGATGGCCAGGCGGTGCTGGAGGTCGCCGACACCCTCGTCCTGCTCGACCTCGCGGACCCGCCACCACCAGTTGCTGTCAATGGACCATGGGGGTTGAGGTCCGTGTGGCGCGGGACAGCGTCAAGGGTGGTCACGAACCCCCGCCGCCCGACTCCACCGCTCATCTCGTAGCCTCCGCGCATGACTGATGATCCATTCCGGTGCCGCTGCGTCCTCTGCCATGACTACGGTGACCGGAACGAAGCGGACCGCATGGATCTGACCGTCATCGAGAATGTGCAGCAGCACGGATGGCACGTCGCGATGGTTCCCGAGGACGAGATCGGCCCTGGATTCGCCTACACGATCGGCCTGTCCCACACTCACGGCGCACCCGAGCTCGCCACGTTCGGGCTCGATGTTCACGTCATGCACCGCATGGTCAACGCTCTCGGGGAGAAGTCCGCCGCGGGCGCTGTACTGGCTGACGGTCAGAGGCATGCTGACGTTGTCGTCGGACGCCAAGTCGCGCTCAGGCAAGTCGATCTTCGCTGGTGCAGGACCTTCTTCGGGCAGGCCATGGGGTTCTACCGGCGGCCTCCTCTTCCCCTGCTGCAAGTTGCGTGGCCCGACGTGGATGGCCGTTTCCATTGGGAAGAACAGGCCGAGCAGAGGCATCGGGGGTCACAGCCTCAGTTGTGGCTGCCACCGAGTGAGCACCCCGCCGGGATCTGGACGACCGAACTCTGACCTCGAGCGTGCCGACCAGTGACGGAGCCACACCGTCGCGAGGAGCTGCTGAAGCGAGATCATTCGGCGGAGTAGGTCGAATCCGGCTCGGTGTAGAGCTGCCCCTCGATCCTCTCGATGCGATTCACGGCACCTTCGATGCTGCCGGAGCTCGAGTCCGGGGTGAGCCCGGCTGTCACAGCGTCGGGGTCCTGAAGCAGGTGGAATGCCAAACCGGTGAGGCCGGGTAGTTGGCTGGTGCCGACTGCGTCGATCCAGGCGGGGGCATGACACCCGGGCGGTTGCTGAGTACCACGCCGAAGTCCCGGACATGTCCGGCGGCCTCGGCGTAGGCCACCGCCCGGTCCCGGCAGATGATCTCCACGCCGGGGTGGCGGATCAGCCATGCAGCCAGCGGGCCGGCTTCACGCGTCGGGGGCACACCGATCACTCGAGGTCTTCAACGTCGGTCAAGACGGTGGAGTAGGTCTGGCCGCGGCGGATCGCGAAGTCGTCCAGGCCCAGCACACCCGAGTGCTGAACCGCGGATCGGGCAGTGCCATGACCCGGCGCGACAAGGTCATCCCTCCCCCACCGAAGCCCAGCCGGAAGGCCGGCCAAGCGCCGGCCCGCCCGGCCAGGGCGAGCCCCACTCGCTCCAGGGCGTGGTTGAGCCGAGTGGTGAACCGTTCGTGCCGGGCCGCCGGCCGGGAAAACGGCTCGGCGAACGTCTGGCGCGGGCAGTGCGCTGGCTTTGCTGGTCAGGAGCGAGAGCGTTTGTCACCCAAGGGAAAGAACACCCCGTGGACAAGGCAGACGATGTAGCCGAGTTTCAGCAACGCCCGGTTGCTTGAATCGGCACTGATGTTGTGCGTTCCCCTGGCTGCGTGCCGCGGACGGTCATCGTATGCACGACGGGCAGGGCCATCGCCGCCTGGACCGAAGCCTTCGGATGGAGCTGCCGGCGAGCGGCGTGGTCGCCAGGTGGCCCGGTCCGGGCGCGCGACGGGGTGGAAGGATGACGCGGTGTCCGACTTTCTGCGTGAACTCTGGCTGCGCGGCGTCGCCTTCAATCCGGCGGCGCCCTCCGACGTACTGATACGGCTGATGGATCAAGCGGCCGGTGAGCTCGGGCAGCTGATGTGTAAGGACCGCGACCTGCCCGACGCAGTCATCCACGCAGCCCTGCGCCACACGGAGTGGCGGATCCGCGGCGCGCTCGCCCGCAACCAGCACGTAGACCCTTCGCGACTCGCTCCCTTGGCAACGGACCCGTCGGGACTCGTCCGCGCGCGGCTCGCCAACCCCCACCTCCGCCCCTGGCCCCGCTGGGTCCGACCGCTGCCGGACGACATCCTCGTCACCCTCCTGACCGCCCAGGACGGGGGCGAGGACGGCAAGGTCACCGCGAACGAGATCATCTGGGAGCTCGACTCGTCCCGGCAGATCCCGCTGTCCTTCTTCCGCTCCATGGCCGGCCACGAGGACCCCGCACTCCGGATACGGGCCACTTGGCGGTGGAAGTCGCTCACCCCGCCGCAGCAGACGGGGCTGCTCGACGATCCGGACCCCGCGGTCCGTGAAGCGGCGCAGGACAGGAACTGGGAGCTGGCCCCGGAACGGGTGGAGGCCGAGCTGCCGTCCATCCGTCCGAGCAGCAGGCCGGTCGTGCTCGGCAGGTGCGCTCTGTCGCCCGCGCTCGTCGAGCAGTGCTTCGCGGACGACACGGTGCACCCCCTGGCCCGGAACCCCCACACTCCGGCCGACGCCGTCGCCCGGCTCGCCCGGCATCCCGAGGCCAAGGTCCGCGAGATGGTCGCCGCCCGGCCCGACCTGGGACCGGACCTGGTAGCTGAGCTGAGGGAGGACCCGGACGAGGACGTGCGGATGCGCGCACGCCTCCACCCCTTCCCCCGCACCTGGGTCGAGTACGACGTGATCGACCGGGTCATCGGGCACGGTCCTGAATGCATCTGCCCGATCACCGAGCCGGACCCCGACCCGGCCACCGTGCCGTCGCCCGACTGGTTCGCGGCCTGCGCGGTGTCCGGGGAACCGGTGCTCCGCCGGGTGGCGGCGAGCTGGTCCGGCCTGCCCGCAGCACTCATCGGGACACTCGCGCAGGACGACGACGAGGAGGTCCGGATCCGGCTGGCCTTCAACCACCCATTGGCTCCGCCACACCTGCTCCTGGACGTCTTCGTCACCCGCCCGGACCACCGTTCGGACCTGCTGACGCTGCCCGGCTTCCCGCGCACCGGCCGGACCCACCTCATCGGCCACCCAGATCCCGAGGTACGCGCCCTGGCCGCAGCCGATACCACCCTGCCCGAACCCCCGGTGGACGACGCCGACGAGGCGGTGCGCCGGGCCGCCGCCGCCAACCCGCGCCTGACACCGGAAGCCCTGGAGACCCTCCTCGCCGACCCCCGCACCGCAGAAGGCGCCGCGGCCAACCCGTCCCTCCCCGTAGCCCGTATGCACGCACTCCTCGACCGCTGCCTCAACGGAGCCGCCACCCCACCGACCGCGGCGGGACGCCGAGAGGCGACGCCCGCGTAGCGAGCACAGGCAGGGCAACCTCTGCCCGCCATCTGCCGGCGCCGACACGCCAGACAGGCGGTTTCCAAGTCTCATCAACATTCCGGGCACCAGCGACAAGCGACTGCTGCTGCAACGCGTCTACGAACGCTCTCCGTTTCCACCTACGCAGCCAGGCAGTGCGCCGACCCGCAAATGAAGCGCCGGACCGTCAGCCGAATTGCAAAGCTCTGCTCAGCGAGCGGAAGTTTCTCAGCCTGCGCTGTTGACGGTCGTGGATTCGGTTCGACCCGGAGCTGCCGTGGGACGACCTCAATGGCTGGCAGTTCCATGGCGACCCCTGTCCCTGCAGTCAGACAGGGCCACAGGCTCAGTTCATCGGCTGCTTCAGTACAGGCCGAGGAGCATCACCTCATGGAGGTCCGCGCCTGTCCCCCATGGCCGCGCCTCGCCGAGCTTGCGGTATCCCCACGCCCGGTAGGCAGGCGTCGCCGCCCTGCTGCCCGGGTGGAAGTTCAACAACACGCGCTCCGCCTCAATGTTGTCGAGCAGCGCCCCGTGCAGACGCCGTGCGATGCCCTGCCCGCGCCACGGTCCGCGCACGGCCAGTTCCTCAGCCCGAAGGTGCGGTGCCCGTCCTCCCGGCGCAGGCTCTCGGACACCGGTTCGGTCAACTCGTCCCACCAGCCCGTATCGGGGTCGAGCGGGTAGCCGTACGCCATGCCGACAGGCTCGCCGTCCTCTGTACGGGCCCAAAACCTGATGGTCACGCAAGCGGCTCTGTCAGTTCCTTTGCAAGCCTGCCGTCGTGACAACCACATCATCTGATCAGCGCCCTACCGAGGACACTCTGGAGCTTCTGCGTTCCGCCTTTGAGACGGACTGGCGCGAGCCGGCGCTGGGATACGACGGTGTCTCGGCGTGGGAATCCGAGCACGGGGTCGTGCTTCCTGAGCCGTACCGGAGTCTGATCGCAGAGATCACCAACGGGTCGTCCCTCGGGCCGCCAGAAGATGGCGGTCTCCTCCCTCTGGGCTGGCTCCCACCGGACTGGCCGTACGACAGGGAGCGGAGTCCCGCCGCCCCGTTCCCGCTCCAGGAGGCCTGGTCCTGGGAAGGCGAACCCCTCGCCGTCGACCATCACGAGCGCGTCGCCGACGTCTTCCACCACGGCTCCATCGTGCTGGGCGCCGAGGACGGCCCCTCCTACTGGGTCCTGGTCGTGACCGGTCCCCAGCGAGGAAAGGTCTGGGTGATCGCTGAAGTCGGCGCATACCCGTATCCGGTGCCGGAGGCCTTCAGCTTCCTGGAATGGGTGCGGCGCTGGCACGCCGGCGACGGCTGGTGGGACTGACCACAGCCCGAACAGAGCCCGACGCCCGACGGCACGCAACCGGATCGAACCCATGCGCTGGGGAAGTTGACGCTGCGGCTGGGGAACTACGTGACGTTCAACCGGGAGGGAGGCTCGGCGAACGCCTCTGCGTAGATCAGCCTGAACCCGTCCTCGACCTGTGCTGCGGCTGATCCGTACATGCGCGCTATCACGATGGTCCCCTGCTGCCCCATGTGATGCCCCGCCCTCGTACGGTCGCGCTGATGCGCTCGCCCCACTCACGGGCCGTTGCACTCGGTCCCAGGACCATGGCTCGCGCAAACTCCCGGATCCTACCCAGCAACGCGGCAAAAACCTGCCACAGCATGCGTGGTCAGCACCGGGGCGGTGGCGCTGCGACGGCGCCATGCCTCCTCCTCGACCGTAGGAGCTGACCGCTCTTCTGGTCTCCGGGGAGCCGGGTCACGTACCTCCCAGTGGAGCCGGCGCCGGCGACCCGGCTCCGGCTACTTCACGGTGGCTCGCTTCGCCGGCGGGCGCGAGATCTCAAGGGGAGAGCAGACCGTTGGTGGCGGCGCGTGTCAGTCCCGGATCGCTGAGGACGTCCGTGCTGTCGACGAACTGGTCGACGGTGCCCGTCGTCGGCAGGGAGCTGATATCAGGGTCGGTGATGCGGGTGCTCAGCGCCGTGGTGAAGCGATCCGCGTGCAGGACCTGGAATGGTCTGGCGTGGTAGGGCCGCGTGGCGGGGTCGACGGGGTCCGTCAGGCCGAGCTGGTTGTGTGTGGCCGCGACTGCCTCGTAGGCGCGGGCCAAGTGGTGCTCGCGAGTGTGCCAGTCAGTGGCGGCCAGGACCGCGGTGAGGGCCGGAGTGAGTGCGGGTGCCTGGGGAGTGCGGGCGAAGGCGCTGCCGAGCCATTTGCTGTACGGCGGGTAGCGGCGCTCCATGAGCAGGCAGAGCCGCATCAGATCGCGTACCAGGCGGGCGGCGACGACAGCGGAGCCGAGTTCGTCGCCCACTTCACCGCAGCGGCCGACGAAGGCTTCCTCCTGGGAGACGCGCCGCCACTGGCAGGCGAGTAGGTAGAGCCAGAGGTCGTGGGGGTACCAGTCGAGGCTGGCACGGCCCGTACGAGTTCACCGAGCCCGTCGTGGAAGACGGCACCGGCAGTGACCTCGGCGAGGAGCTGAGTCGGGGTGGCCAGCCAGTCCGCCAGGGTGATGTCGGTACGCGGGTCGAAGCCCAGCTGCGCGGTGAACCAGGCGCCTGGCTCCATGACTTCGACTCGGTGGTGGACGGGACCGTCAGTTGTCCGCATGACCCGGATGTCTGCTTCGCCAGCGGGTGCGAAGTATGTCGGGTAGCCGCGGAATGTTCTCGGCAGGCGCTCGGAGAGTAGTTCCGTGATCCTCGCACCGTGCCGTGGGACGTCCTGCGAGTGCAGAAAGATCTGCAGGCGGGGTCCCCATTCGTGGTCGGCGGAGCGCGCGGTGTCGAATCCGAGAACTTCCGAGCCGCTGCCGAGCCGGGCAGCGGAGTGCGTAATCCCCGGGGCTGCTTCCTCCAGCAAAGGCCGTACGGCTTCGAGGTAGAAGTGGTGGGAGAGTTCCAGTCCGGGGATGAAGGACGATGTCGTCATGCTGGAGAGGGTGCCCGATCGACGTATGGCCGGTCGAGGTTTTCCTGTCCGCCAGACCGCAGCTGACTGCGTGTGCTGATGGCCCGATTCGCTTTGCTGCCTGTGTCCATATCCATGGTGGCCGGCCGCCCACGCCCGACGTCGGTCAGCAGCAGGCGGCTGAGTAACACCTCTCAGTGCATCAGGAGCTGTCTGCCGCGCAATCGTGGTGGTGGCTGCCGCAACGGAGGGTTGATCTGGCCGGCCTTGAGCGAAGGGAGCTCGCATGCTCGTTCTGTCCGACCTTGATGCCGTTCTGGTCCGGAACGCAGAAAAGCCCCGTGCCACAAGGGCACGGGGCTTTCTACAATGATTGTTCGGCGGCGTCCTACTCTCCCACAGGGTCCCCCCTGCAGTACCATCGGCGCTGAAAGGCTTAGCTTCCGGGTTCGGAATGTAACCGGGC
>NZ_JBIUUC010000044.1:0-7807 GCF_044742205.1 Streptomyces sp. NPDC087901 | reverse complement strand
CGCCGCCCACCGCTTCACATCACTGAGATCCCCACCCATAACCAGCCCAACGACCAACCTGGCCACCAGTCACACCAAAGACCGTTGCAGTACTAAGCCGCGAAGCCGGAACCTCCGCCGTGATGGGAGGCTCCGGCGTCCTAGCGAGTGATAGCCGTTGCGCGACCACCTGCCGGTGCGCAGGGCACTCGACGATCCGGCAAGCTTCTCCGCTGCTGAAGCCCTGACTCATGAGAAGGAGATATAACTTTTTCTCATGGTCAGCCAACAGTCTCCCTTGCCACCCCTACCCTTGAGGATTTCGAAGCCTCTGGCATATTTAGAGTTGGGGTGTTGGCAGAGCCCCTAGAACTCGAGAACCCATGGGGACTCATGAACAGTCGAGGCTAACCGGGCAAGGTCACGTGTCCAGCAGACTCGCACCCCCAACCGGAGCTTATCCATTCGCTCTTGAGGGAATTGTTATTGGACACGGAAACAGTGCCAGCGTTCCAGCCAGTCAGATAGGCGGAGTTTGGGTCCCGTTCATAGGCGAGCCTGCTGACGATGTGAGAGGGGCACCCCCAGACGAACCATCGCTGGCCGAGGTCGGAGGTGTTGCAGTCGGACAGGTAGACGTTAGCGCCGTCATTGTCCAGACACGATGTGCTCGTCGAATTCCTGATCATGCTACCGCTTGCGTTCGCGGTCTCCCTGATCTGCCAGGTGACGGAGGCACCCCCATCGCAGTCGTACATGCGCACCTGCTTTCCGCTCTCCCCCAGGCAGGTTCCGGTGTGGTGATTCTCTATCGTGTTAGTGGTGGTGGGAAAGTCCACGGCGTAGGAGGTCGGAATACCGGCAACCAGAGCACCCAGCGCAGCTGCTCCAGTCAGTACGTGGCTAATTTTGTTCATGTTTGTCCTTTCTCACAGCTGCCGCCGACTTTTGACCAGCCCTGGAAGCGGCAGCGACGTCTGCTTCTACGCGTAAGCGCCCCGCCTGGTTCAGCCCCGTTCAGCCAGCTCCACGGCTACGTAGACCGCATGTAGATACGGTTGTTGCCAGATTGGTTAGGCGCGAGGCTAGGAGAGCACCCATGGGGGCGGTTGTCTGAGGTCAGCTGGCCAGGTGAAGACGTGCGGGTCATGATCCTGGCCGAAGCGGAGCCGGGTTGCGTTGGGCAACGGACCGACCGCCCTGGATCTAGGTCATGGCCTGCAGGGACGGGTCACGGTCTTCCGGCGGCACCCAGTTGTGCGAGCCGGCGTCCAACTCGGCGCCACGAGCGGTCAGTAGCAGCCGCATCGATGTCGCGCAGGACTCGCAGTCGACGGCCGTTGGGCCCGTCGATACCCAGCTGGGAAAGCCCCGCCGACCCGCCATCCGGGCGGGCTCGAAAGGTCGCCCTAGTAGATGGGGGCGTCTGTGCCGTGTTCCGCCACTTGGGTGTCGTCCCATGCGTCGATGCGGCCATAAATGGGGTGGCAGCGTGTCGCCTTTCACCCAGAGATGAGTGTCGACCCCTTCGAGCGGCAGGACGCACGGTTCGGGGAGTTCGTACTCTCATCGCAGTGGGCACTTCGGGTGGGGTGCGTTCTGCGCGCTCTACCTCTGCGGCCCGTCCCCACCGCAGGCGGTGCGGCCCTTCAAGTACGGACCGGGGGTGAACGGGCAGCGGAAGAGCTGTACCAGGTCCGCATCCTGGGGCCGGCAGCCAGACCCAGGATGTCCCCACGGAAGAATTGGGTGCGGCCCAGGCACCGGTCCGTTTTCCCAAAGCGTTTCGGCCCCGGGCCACGGCCGGCTCTATGGCCAGGCACCCGCGGCCTGGGCCGCTGCGGCTCTCGTCCGGCACGTATCCTCGGTCGCGTTGGTTGGTACATAAGTTTTGAGCCCAGCAAGTCCGCGCGGTTTAGAGCAGATGTCTCTGCGCTTCAGAGCGCCGGGTATGACACGCTGAGCGGCGCTTCGCATCGCACGACCGGTGATGTGATGCTCAATGTCTCGCCCCGGTCGGTTCTGAACCACCAGGCAGGGCCCGCTAGACGTATCCACTGGCCAGCACGTAATGATCGCAATAAGCCTCGTCGTCGGCACACGAGCCGACGGCAGCGGCGACCACGGCCTCGCATCTCCCGCAGTCGGTCCGGACGGACCGTTCCTACCGCCCACTCCCCCATCTCCAGTACGGCTGCCAAGGCGAGTTCAACCAGTCGTTGCAACACCGGGCTGTTGCAGCGAGCGTAGCTGCTCTTCGAAAACCTCGGCCGGTGTCCGCCAGTCGAGGATCTTGCGGGGCCGGTGGTCCGTGGACGACCAGCGGGAGAGGTCGGTGCCTTTCGGGAAGTACTGACGCAGCAGCCCGTTGGTGTTCTCGTTCGTCGGTCGTTGCCAGGGCGAATGGGGATCGGCGAAGAACACCTTCGTCCCGGTATCGAGGGCGAACTGGGCGTGGCCGGAGAGTTCCTTTCCGCGGCCCAGGTGAGGGTTTTGCGTAGCTGCTCGGGCAGCTGCGTCATCGAGGCGGTGAGCGCCGTGTTCATCGCGATCGCGCCATAGCCTCCGAGCGAGGGGCCGTTCTTCACGGGCGGATTCTCACCCCAGCCC
This sequence comes from Streptomyces sp. NPDC087901, assembly GCF_044742205.1. NCBI lineage: Bacteria > Bacillati > Actinomycetota > Actinomycetes > Kitasatosporales > Streptomycetaceae > Streptomyces > Streptomyces sp. NPDC087901. Next base: position 5,218 of record NZ_JBIUUC010000044.1, on the reverse strand, counting down.
TCGAGCCGGGGCAGGTGGACCAGGAGCGTGGAGCGGCTGCTGCGCTCGACCAGCGTGCCGATCGCAGAGCGGCCCGTCCCGATGATCAAATCTCCTTCCCAGTGTCCCGGGACCGCGCGGTCTGCGGCCTCGGCGGGGCGTTCGCTGAGGATGACGTCTGCGGTGACATGCCCCTGCGGTTTGTTCTGCGAGTGCACGGGGAGTCCGCAGCGCCCGGCCGGTGCGCAGACACGTGACCAGCTCCCGCTTGAGCGCGCCACGGCCCTCGATGAACATCGCCTGGTAGATCGCTTCGTGGCTGATGCGCATGGGCTCATCATCAGGGAAGTCGACAGGGAGACGGTGCGAGATCTGCTCCGGGCTCCATGCCGTCGCCCATCGTCTGTCCTGCCGGTGCGGCTTGTTCAGCCCTTTCCATGCGGGCGTCCTGGGTCCGGGGACGATCGTGCCGTCGGGGCGGCGGACGCTGCCGGCGAGCCGGTCCTGTACGTACTCACGCAACCTTTCGTTGCCTGTGAGCTTCGCGGTCTTCGGGCGCTTGGCGGCCTGCTGTGCTTTCCACTGGGCGACCGTCGCGCGGTACTCCTGTTTGCCACTGCGCGTGGCGGCGTTGCGGCGCAGTTCGCGAGAGATCGTTCCGGGGTCACGCCCCAGGGCGCGGGCGATCTCGCGCACGCCCTTGTTCATCGCCCTGAGGATCGCGATCTCCTCGCGCTCCTCGAACGCGAGGTACCGGCCCGTGGGCTCGGCCAACGAGATCGGAGGCATGCCGCCAGCGTGACGAAACCACCTCGCACCCACCGGCCACGACACGCCGACCGCCAACGACGCCTCCACCGTCGTGACCCCCGTGGCGATCAACCGCCAGAACTGGCGCTGCACGACTCGAGACGGATCAGGCCGCCCCGGCGAACGCATCGCCGGCCGCAACGCACGATCAGCGCGCCACTGCCGACGCCGACCCTCCGGAACATCGCTGGTCTTCAAACTCCAGTCCGCCGTGGCCACGTCGCACACCTCCGAGATCAAAGTGTTGCGACGACCGGTTGAATTCACCCAATTCACCGCGGTCAAAATGTGCGCTCAGAACACCGAGAGCCCTGTGGCAGTGGTGAAAGCCTCCATCGCTGCCACTGCGCCTACCGAGTTTCCGGCCCGGTCCAGGGCAGGGCTCCAGGCACACAGCACCGCCCGGCCCGGCAGTATCGCGAGCACTCCACCGCCGACACCGCTCTTGGCAGGCAGACCGACCCGATAAGCGAACTCTCCAGCGGCGTCGTAGGTCCCGCAGGTCAGCAGGACGGCATTGACACGCTTGGCCTCTGTGCTGCTGAGCATTCGCGTTCCGTCGGCCCGCACCCCGTGGCTCGCGAGGAAGCGGCCCGCGAGGGCCAGGTCGCGGCAGCTGGCGCTGATCGAGCAGTGAGCGAAGTACTCCTCAAGTACGACCGCGACAGCATTGTCCAAATTGCCGTGGCTGGCGATGAAGTGGGTCAGTGCAGCGTTCCGGTGGCCATTGGCAGCCTCGGACGCTGCGACGGCCGGATCGATGCTGATCCCGGCATTTCCGGACTCCGCTCGGAGAAACTCCAGAATGTGCTGGGACGCATCCCCAGTCAGCGTCTGCAACCGGTCGGTGACGACGACGGCGCCAGCGTTGATGAAGGGATTTCGCGGGATTCCACGTTCAGCTTCTAATTGCACGAGTGAATTGAAAGGCGTCCCGGAGGCTTCCCTCCCGACACGGGTCCATAGCTCGTCTCCTCCTGTGGCTAGAACCAGTGCTAGGGAAAACAGCTTTGATATGCTCTGGATGGAAAAGGGCTCCTTCCAGTTCCCCACGCCGTGGAGCTCACCATCGACCGTGGCCAGCGCCATCCCGAAGGCATTTGGGACCGCCCCTGCCAGTGCCGGGATGTAGTCGGCGACGTGTCCCTTTCCCGCCTCGCGGTGAGCCACAGCCATTGCGGTGCGCAGGAATTGCGGGTAGTCCATGCCGTCCTTCGGGGCCGGGGCGAAATTTTGTAGGCAGGATAGCGGCCGCTCACACCGCCCCGAGCCACGTTGCCGTGGTCACCCTGCACGAAGGCGGTGCGTCCAGCTCCGGACCTGTAGGGTTTGAAGGCAGCTGTGGTTGTCGAACCGTCACCCCAGTCCCACCGGGGTTCACAGAAGGAGCGGGCTAGCGATCAGGCCAGCCCCACGACCGTCTCACGCACCCTGGAATTCTTCCACCCGCATGATCAACCCGCACGGAGACTCCCAGCCTGAGCTTTTCCAGACCGGCGACGGGATCACGCTGCGCCCCTGCGACGTCGACCAGACCATTCGATTCTCCTTGACTTGGTGAAGAACCATCCGCGCAGCATCGCCGTAGCCGGCGAACTCGGCGCCGAAGCAGTGGTGGTCGTGGTGCGCTTCGCCCGGGATCCGGTACCGCACTAGGACGATGTCACAGCCGCCCGGCTACACGTGCGGTAGCTCCCATGGCCACCCGCGATCGCGGCGCAGGAGCCACGCGCCGCAACCCACCCGGCCGTGGGCGTACCCTGAAGCAGGCTTTTGTGACCCGCCCGGAGGCTGGCTGCTGCTGGAGGGTCAGCATCGATGACATCCGAGAAACTGGCGTAACACATGCCGAACTGGTCGTGTTTTGCTCTTGCTTGTGGGACTTGCGCAGGGGGCCGAAAGACAAGGATCCGCAGCAGTGCACCCCCAGCAAGGAAGTGGACCGTGAATAGCGAGGAACGCCGTCGGGGAATCCTCGAGACGGCCCGTCGGGACGGGGCCGTCGACGTCAACCGACTGGCTGACATGTTTCAGGTGGCCAAGGAGACCATCAGGCGGGATCTGCGCGCAATCGAGGAGCACGGTCTGGTCCGGCGGACGCACGGTGGGGCATACCCCGTAGAGAGCGCCGGGTTCGAGACCACACTCGAGACGCGGACCACCCGCCATGTGCCTCAAAAGTCCCGCATCGCTGCGGCAGCCGCAGGCCTTCTCGGCAACGCGGAGACCGTCTTCATCGACGAGGGCTTCACCCCACAGCTCATCGCCGAAGCTCTTCCGCGGGATCGACCCCTTACCGTCGTCACAGCGTCCTTGATGGTCGCCACCGTCCTCGCGGATGTGGATAGGATCGTTGTGCTTCTGCTTGGGGGGCGTGTCCGCGGCGGCACCATGGCCACGGTCAACCATTGGGCCACCAAGATGCTCGCGGACTTCGTCATCGATCTGGCGTATCTGGGTGCGAACGGCATCTCCCGCGAGTACGGACTGACCACGCCAGACCCATCGGTCGGAGATGTCAAGGCACAGGCCATGCGCAGCGCACGCCGCCGTGTGTTCACCGGTGTGCATCGGAAGTTCGGCGCGGCGAGCTTCTGTCGTTTCGCCGAGGTCGGCGATTTCGAGGCCATTGTCACCGACGTCGGACTCCCTTCGGCCGAGGCCCAGTGTTACTCCCTCCTCGGCCCGCAAGTGATCCGCGTCTGACCATCACTCTGTCGGTCCTCTGCCCTCACGAAAGCAGCCAGAAGGCCTGGCTGACTCTGTCGGGGATGTTGGTGTCGCGTGCTCAGTCTCTGGCGGGCCGCCAAGACCTCGGCCCCAGACGGACCAGGCGGCCGTAGCGGCGTCGCCACTCCTCGTCGACCAGGTCGGCCAGCAGGTGCGGAGCTGTGCCGGCCAGCTCTTCCAGCGCGGCGCGGACGACCTCGGTGACCAGTTCCAGCCGGGTCAGGTCGCGCACCGCGGCCAGGACGTGGGTGGAGTCGGTGCGCTGGGTGGTGCGCTCGCGGACAAGACCGGCCTCCTTCAGGCGCGCGAGCTCGAGGTCGAGGAGGCGGTCGGCCGCGGAAGTCGCCCAGCATGCTGTGGTGGAATCCAGGATCGTCCAGTTCCATGGCCAGCGCGTTCTTGGAATCGATGCGGCAGCGAACGGCCTCGGCCGCCTGCCGGTCCGACAGGCCGAGCAGGAACCGCTGCACACAGACGGTGGCCAGCTGGGCGGGCGAGAGCCCAGGGCGGCCGTCGCGCGGGTACCAGTCGGCGAAGTCCTCGTCACGCCACAGCCCTCCAGGTGGTCTTTCACCCACATCGCCGTTGTACCGCCTGGGTTGCTCGCTAGCGCCATCTGCGCGGTCAGAGAGGGAACTTGCTCACCAGAACAGGCATGGAGCGACAACGGGCGCCGTCGCTTCCGTCGGCCGAGCACTTCATCAATTGTTGCTCACCCTCTGAAAGATCTTGGAGAACTCGTCGTTCTCGATCAGTCCGGCGATCACGTCGGCCCTGTTGTCGATGCCGGGATCCCTGATGATCAGGCCGTCCGAGACCCAGAAGTACCGGCCCCCGGGGGCCTCGTCGGTCCCTGCCCAGAGATTCATCGCTCGACTTCCGCGATGGTGAACACGGTCGCGGTCCAACGAGATCCATCCTTCAGAGTCACGAAGACATCGACGTTGCAGACCTCGTCCAGGTCCTCGCCGTCGCTGGTGTCGGCGTACACGTGAACGCGGCTCTGGCAAGATTTTCGTAGCCGGAGATCATCCGCCCCGCCTACCACCGGCGGGACGCAAGAGGGACGTTGTCGGATGACGTGCACGCGCAGCGTCAGCAGGGGCTGTGAGACGGTGCAGGGTGCCATATCACCTGCGGTTCTTCTTCGAGCACGGCGTCGACGCCCCCCTGTGGCCAGGCCGTCCGGCGATCCTCACCTCGTCGACAGTCCTTACGGATACCCCTGTGAACTGAACCGGCTGCCGATCACTTTGAACACGCAAAACGAACTGTCAAGACTGGCCGAGTAGTACCAGTCGTCGCTCGACTGGGAGTACCCACCGGACCCGCCTCCGTGGCCCAAGGAACAGCAGGAGCTGTTCACGCGGCAGGCGGACGCCGCACTCGAGATACTCCGTCGCGAGTTGGGTGATGGCTGGGCAGTGGAAGACCAGCGCCAGCCGTGGTGACTTTGCGGTCGGTTGATACCGGCCGGACCTACTAACCACAGAGGAACAGGCTCAGGAAGCGTTGCCTCTCTCAGGGCGGTACGGCCGGTCCTGGAATCGGCGCCGAAGGTGGGCGATCAGGACGACGCGGTGGCGGAGAAGGGAGACGCCAGTACGTCCGGCCATGAGTCGCTTCTGCAGCTTGACGTCGGTGATGCGGCCCTCGTTGACCCCGGAGTTGTAAGGGGTGGTGATCCCCTGGGCGACGG
>NZ_JBIUUC010000043.1:0-9341 GCF_044742205.1 Streptomyces sp. NPDC087901 | reverse complement strand
GCATCAGGCATCCAGCAATCGACTTCAGACCGTCGCTACAGGCGCCCAAGCAGCAGCCATACGCACGCCATCAATGATCGGCCGGACAGCTCCTAAGCTGATGGTCGGGGGCCCTCTGATCTTGTGATCATTTGATCGTGAAGATCCACAGGCCAGGAGTTCCCGTTGGGGACGTCGAAGTACTGGCATATGTTTAGGGCTGGTGTACCGCTCCGCACTTGTGTGCGGGATGCCCAGAAGTGCGGGCGCAAGGGGGCGGGATGCAGGATACGCCTGATCAGGTGTGGTGTTCGCGGCGATACCTAAGTTGTGCTCAGCGGACGCGCGTGGCGGGCATTGCCGCCGTGCTTCAGGATAACGATTCCGGTTGCCCGTCGCAGGTTTCTGATCTGGTCATGTGTCCGCGTCTAGGGCCGGCTGCATGGGGGGATTTTGCACTGTCTGGACGACGCCGATGTGATCGACATTTTCTGTGTCGTGCTGGACTCGGCACAGGTGAGGGCTAAAGGCCGCGGCCCTCGGCTCGGACCCGGTCAGCCGGCTCGCGGCCCGCAGCCAGGCCCCGCGCACCACTCGTCGCCATCGACTCCGTCACCCGCGATCATCAATGGCGGCTGCGCTGTCCTTCGGCCCCGCCCGTCACACCAGCAAGGAAATCGGCTGCCGTAAAGTGATGGGCGCCGTGAGCGCCGATCGGAAAGGGGGCGCGCGATGGACGTGGACCTGACGCGGGGTGATCGGCTGAGTCAGGCCCGCGAGCGTTCGTTCGTCGGCAGGAAGCTGGAACTGGAGACCTTTGACGCGGCTCTGTCCGGGCGGCCGGGTGGTCCTTTCGTGTTCTACCTCCACGGGCCGCATGCCGGCTCTGGCCGGTCCGTTCGGCATGCCTCGCACTGCCTTCGACCTGGCCGTTCGCGATGCGCTGGTGCTGTGGCGCGATCACCAGGGGTTCGCCACCTGCGCGCTGTTGCAGGCCCGTCTCCCGTCTGATCGCGGACTCGTCGAGTCCCGTCAAGGATCTCCGGGCACTGATCTGTCAGACCGCTGAGGACCTGGCCCTGGATCCCCGAGGCGCCAAAGCGCGAGACGTGCTCGGGCGACCTATTTCTCCGGAGCGTCCAACGCAGGAGGCGGCGGCGCGACGGCTGGGTCTGCCCTACGGCACCTATCGGCGCCATCTGCGGCAAGGTTTCGACCTCCTCGGTGAAGCCTTGTGGCAGATGGAGCTGTATGGCCGCCGCTGACCAGGCCGCCGTCGCTCGCCACGGCCGGTGTGGACAGTGGTGGACAGTGACGGGCCCGGAATGGTCTGGGAAGTGGACAGCCGTCGCGACCAGACTCTGAGCCATGGAAGAAAAGAACCGACCCGAGACCGGACAAGGCGGTCGGCCCACCAGGGTCCAGTCGCCGACAGCGGGCAAGCCGTCGCCGGTGAGTCGGGGCGCTACGCCCGTGAAGTTCCTGTTCGAGGATGCCCTCTTCGACGTCCACGAGTCGGCGTGGCGCATCGTGCCGCCCGGCGCGGTGGACGCCGCCCCGGGCGGCGACGGCGAGGCCGTGGAGCAGGCGCTCGCGGGCCCGGGGGCGGCCGGCACCGGAAGCTGTGGTTCGTGCGCAACGGGACGGGGGCGCTCGGCGCAACACACCCCAGCCGCCGGCACCAAGCCCTGCGCCCTCACCGGCGCGGCGTGGGCCGGCCCGGCAGTCCCACCCGCGCTTCGCTGAACCGCCATGATCCAAGAGAACACGTCAGGCCGTGACCCTCGCCAGCGTGCTCCTGATATGTCACGTGACCGCCGCCGTGGTCCTGATCGCCGACTGGATCGGCGTGACCGGGCTGCGGTCGGCCTGGAGCACCGGCCAGGTCCGCGAACCGCTCAAGGCCATCCGGGCCTCGGCCGCATTCGGCCCCATCGCCCGGCTCACCGTCCTGGCCGCCGGGCTGTGGCTGGCCATCGTCGCCTGGTCCTGGCAAGGCTGGATCATCGTCGGTCTCGTCGGCTGGACCACGCTCGTCCTGCTCGGTGAACCCCTCACCGGCAAGGACATGCGAGCCATGGTCGCGGCGGTGGGAGCCGCCGAGGACGGCGCGCTGCCGCCGGAAGTCCTGGACCGGATCCACGAACCCCGGCTGTGGTCCTCGGTCCTGACCCGGACCGGAGTCGTCACCGGCATCTTCACCTGCATGATCGGCAAACCCGGGCTGGCCGTCGGCCTGGGCGTCCTGCTCGGCGGATACCTGCTCGGGTTCGTCGCGGTGAAGTTGACACCCCAGCCCGCACCGCCGCGGTCGGCCCGCCCCGGCGGCTGAGGCCGGCATCCACGGCCGACGTCCCGGCCCGTAGAAGTGCGAGTCCGCCACTGCGCGAGCGCACCGATTCCTTCTCCTGAAAGGCCGACACCATGCTGCTCGTACTGCGCGTCGCGGCCGTCATCCACGCTCTGGCATTCTTCCTGCAGCCTGTTCTGGCCGGCATGTTTCCGTCCGGGCAGGATTCTGCGATATCCACGCACGGGGCGAACGCCACGGTCCTGACCACCATCTGTCTGGGCCTGACGGTCCTGGCCTTCCTGGCCTGGCGTTGACGGCTGATCCGGCGGCAGCTGTTCACAATGCTCGCGACCATCCTGCTTCTGGAGTACATCGAGATGTCGGTGGGCGGAAGCCATATTCTGCTGGTGCACATTCCGCTCGGGGTGGCGCTGTTCGCGACGGTCGTGGCCACGCTTCCCATGGTCATGAAGGCCGCCCCGGTCGCCGCAGAACCGGCGCTGACCGAGGAGCCGGCCTTCGGCGAGGAGGTCGCCTCGTGAGCGTCTCCCGCAGATCGGTGCTGAAGTTGGCCGGTGGCGCCGGCCTCGCCCTGGCGGCCGTTCCGGCCCTCACCGGATGCTCCGCGACCTCGGAGCTGAACCCGGGCGAGCTGGTCAGCAAAGCCAAGCTCCCGGCTCCGTTCACGGTGCCCCTGCCATTCCCCACGCCGACGAAGCCGGTCGCGACCGACGCTGGCCGGGACCGGTACACGATGGCGCTCAAGGCAGCCGAAGTAGAGATCCTGCCTGGCTACCGCACCCGGATCTGGGGCTACGAGGGCACTTTCCCCGGACCGTGCTTGGAAGCGCGGTCGGGCGTCCCGATGGTCGTATCCCAGACCAACCAGCTGACCGTGCCGGTGGTAACGCACCTGCACGGCGGTCTCACCCCGCCGAGCGACGACGGCTTCCCGACCGACCTGGTCTACCCGGCATCGCTGGCAGACATGGCCGACCCGGCGAAGGCCGCCGCGATGCCCGGCATGCCGGGAATGCCGGCGATGAACGACCCGCTCGCGCACACCAGCGCCGTCGAGCGCACTTACACCTTCCCGATGCGCCAGCGAGCTGCGACGCTCTGGTACCACGACTACCGTATGGACTTCACCGGCGCGCAGGTCTGGAAAGGCTTGTTCGGGCTCTGCGTCGTGCGCGACGACGAGGAGGCGAAGCTCCCGTTGCCGCACGGCGAGCGGGAGCTCCCGCTGCTCATCACCGACCGGGCGTTCGATGCCGACGGCCAGCTGGCCTACCCGTCCCACGACCCGACGCTGCTAGGCAAGGCCGGGATGGCGAAGTCCATCATGGGCGGCGCGACCGGTGACGATCCTTGTCAACGGCGCGCCGCGGCCGTTCGCCGAGGTCGCGGCGGTGCGGTATCGGCTGCGGTTCGTCAACGCCTCCAACGCCCGACGCTATGAGCTCAGGCTCGACGGCCCCGGCGAAAGCGCCTTCGTGCAGATAGGCAGCGACGGCGGGCTGCTCGACGCCCCGGTCACCCACTCCACCCTGCGCATCTCCCCAGCCGAACGCTTCGATGTGGTCGTCGACTTCGGCAAGTACCCGGTCGGATCGCTGGTCACTCTCAAGAACACCGCCGCCACCGGCCGGCCGGGCCAGGTGATGCAGTTCAAGGTGACGTCGAAGACGACCGACGACAGCACCGTCCCCGCCAAGCTCTCCACGATCGAGGACCTCGTTCCAGCCGGCACGGTACGCCGCCTGGTGTTCTCCCGGAACGGCGACCAGTGGCGGATCAACGGCAGGGCCTTCGACCCGGCCACACCGCTGCTACGCCCCCAGTTCGGGGCCGTGGAGGAGTGGCGCGTCCTGTCCGTCGAGCGCCACCCCGTGCACCTGCACGGCACCCAGTTCCAGGTGCTGGGCCGGGGCAGAGGCGGGCCGGGCGCCTACGACGGCGGCTGGAAGGACACCGTCGAGCTGGCCCCGGGCTCGGAGATCCGCCTCGCCGTCCGCTTCGACGCCTACCGCGGCCGATACATCGCCCACTGCCACAACCTCGAACACGAGGACATGGCCATGATGGCCGCCATCCTCGTGGCCTGACAAAAGCCGCGCACCACGCCCCGCTGTCCGTTCCAATCGACTTCATCGAGGAACCCGATATGAACCTCAACCCCATACGGCCCGCGGGCCGTGACGCGCCGCCCGAAGGATCCCGGGCGCCGACCGAAGCTGCGGCGCCCCCGGCGAGCGCGCCCCGATCCGGCGCGGCGCTCGCCGCCCTGGCCGGCGCCCAGTTCATGGTCATGCTGGCCACGTCGATCGTGAACGTGGCCCTGCCTCAGATCCGGTCCGGCATCGGCCTTTCCGACGCCGGGACCACGTGGGCGGTCAACGCCTACGGCCTGGCGTTCGGGGCGTTGTTGCTGGCCGGCGGGCGGGCCTCGGACCTGCTCGGCCGGCGCCTGGTGCTGCTGGCCGGCCTGGCGGTTTTCGCGGCGTCCGCCCTCGCCACCGGTCTGGCGGCGTCCTCGTCGGTCCTCATCGTGGCGCGCGCGGTACAGGGCGCGGGCGCCGCCGCAATCGCCCCGGCGGCACTGGCCCTGGTGATGGGGCTGTTCCCGCCCGGCCCCGGCCGGGGGCGAGCGCTGGGCGTGTGGGGAGCGGTGTCCGGGGCCGGGGGTGCCGCCGGCGTTCTGCTCGGCGGCGTGTTGACCGATGCGCTGGGCTGGCGCTGGATCTTCTTCGCCGTCGCGCTCGGGACGGTGGGAGTTCTGGCGGCGGTGCTGGTGCTGGCTCCCCGGCCGGAGGCCGGGCGTACCGCGCCGGGGAGGTTCGACTACCCCGGCGCGGTCACCGTCACCTTCGCGCTGACCGGGCTGGTCTGGGGCCTGACCACGGCTCGCCGCGCCGGCTGGGGCGACCAGCAGGTCCTGGCCGCGTTCGCGGGCGCCGCGGTCCTGATGGTGGTCTTCGTCCTCGGCGAGCGTCGGCATCCCGATCCGCTCGTGCCGCCGCGTCTGTTCGGCACCGGCCGGGTCGCGGCCGGCAACGTCCTGATGTTCCTGCTGGGCTCGGTGTGGATTGCACTGTTCTTCTTCCTGCCCCTCTACCAGCAGCAGGTCCTGGGGCAGAGCCCGCTGACCACCGGTCTGGGGCAGCTTCCGCTGGCCGGGTGCATGATGCTGGGCTCGGCCCTGGCGCCCCGCCTCGCCACCCGGATCGGGCCGGCGGTGACCGCGGCCGTCGCGCTGCTGGTCGCGGGCGCCGGGATGCTGTGGCTGGCCAACATCAGTACGGACGGCGGCTACCTGGGGAACGTCCTGGGGCCCAGCATCCTGATCGGCCTGGGCCTGAGCACCGCCTTTGTGCAGCTCACCGTCTTCTCGGTGGACGTGCCCGGACCGGACGCGGGCCTTGCCGGCGGACTGGTGAACACCACCCGGCAGGTCGGCGGAGCTGTGGGCCTGGCCGTCCTGACCACCCTGGCCGGCTCGGCGACCGCTCGGGCGGCGACACACCACTCCCATCTGGAAGCCCTCACATCCGGCTACCGCACAGCCTTCGCGATCTCGGCGGCACTCATGGCTGCCACCGCCGTCCTGGCCGTCGTCCTGACGCGCGGATCAGCCAGACAGACCGGCTGACCGAAATTCCTGTCCACGCAACACGGCACAACCACGAGAGAGGTTCCTGTCATGTCCAGCAAGCCGTACCTGAGCGGTCATTACACCCCGGCCGTCGACGAGACCAGCGCAACGGATCTGACCGTGGAGGGTCTCCTGCCGCCCGAGCTGACCGGCCGGCTGATACGCAACAGCCACAACCCGAAGGCCGGAGTCACCCCGTCCCACTGGTTCAAGGGCTCCGGCATGGTTCACGGCATCCGGCTGCGTGACGGCCGTGCCGAGTGGTACCGCAACCGGTGGGTCCGCACCCCGGCTCTGGAAGGCGCGCCCTACATGACCGAGCGCGGCCCGGACCTGACAGCCAGCTCCGCCGGCACCCACGTCATCGAACACGCCGGCAAGCTTCTGGCGCTGTGCGAGTCGAACTTCCCATTCGAGCTCACCCCGGACCTGGACACCGTCGGCGCGTACGACTTCACCGGCAAGCTCCGCACCGTCATGACGGCGCACCCGAAGACGGACCCGGCCACCGGCGAGCTGCACTTCTTCGGCTCTTCGCCGTTCCCGCCGTTCCTGACCTATCACGTCGCCAATCCCAAGGGCGAGATCGAGTACAGCGTCGACATCCCAGATGCCACGCCCTCCTTGAAGCACGACTTCGCCATCACCCGCAACCACGTCGTCTTCGTCGAGGGCAACGTCACCTTTGACCCGTCCGAGCACTCCGGCATCCCCTACGCCTGGAGCGACGAGCAGCTCTCGCGCATCGGCATCATGCCGCGCGGACGCCACGGCGCAGCGCACATCCGCTGGTACTCCATCGAGCCCGGCAACATGCTGCACGCCACCAATGCCTATGAGGACGCCCAGGGCCGCATCGTCCTGGAGGGCCCGACCGTCGACCGCGAAGGCTTCCGGTTGTCGTGGAACTGGTGGACCGGCGCCCCAGATCGCGGCACCGAGCCCAACACCCGCTCCTACACCCGCCGCTGGATCGTCGACACCGCCACCGGCCAGGTCGACGAGCAGATCATCGACGACCTGGCCGTGGAGTTCCCCACCCTGAACGACGACTTTCTGGGTGCCGAGAACCGCTACAGCTACGCCGTGTCTTTCCCGGACCAGAAGGGCTTTGGCGGCTACGGCATCGTCAAGTACGACCGCACCACCGGCGCACGCCGCATCCACCAGGTCGGCGACGCCCGGCTACCCAGCGAAGCGGTGTTCGTCCCGGCAGCCGGCGCGACCAACGAGGACGACGGCTACCTGCTGACCGTCATCTCCGACCTGAAACAGGATGCATCCAAGCTGCTGGTCCTGGACGCCTCCGGCCTGGAACAGCTGGCCGCGGTCCACCTGCCGCGCAGAGTCACCGGCGGCATCCACGGCTCCTGGATCCCGGACACCGCACTGGATCTGTCGGAAGAGAGCTGATACAGCACCCCAGTTCACGCATGGCGAACCGGAGCTTTTGCGGGCGCGCTGTCAGGGACCTGAACCGCGAACCCGCGGATTACGAGTCCGCTGAACCAAAACCGCATGTCGTGGTATGGCTCTGGGCGGAGCTGCTATTCGCGGCTCGACCGGTGCCATACCGGCTAGACGCAGGTGGCCAGGTCCCGATTCGGGACCTGGCCTCCTGCGATGTATCGGGTCTGTCAAACGAGCGGTGTAACTGGGGTTGTTGAGGGTTAGAAGCCGTATCTCAACCGATGATGGAACGTGTGAGTCGAACGGTTTCCCGCCGGAGTGATCTTCCGGCGGTAGGCACATGAAGGCAGGGCCCCTTGGTAGCTCGGAGGTGCGAACCGAACCGAGCAGTTCCAGGAGGCCCTGTTGTCGCAGTTCTACGCGTCCGCGCCCGCATCGTTCAACCGGCCGCCCGAACGTGTAATTGTCTCGCGCACGTGTACGGGAACGCGGCTGATCACCCGGACCGGGTACGCCGGTATCCGTCGGATATGACGGATGCGGAGTGGGTGGTGGTGCGGCCGTTGCTGCCGGTGCCGGCCTGGCTGGAGGGCCGGGGCGGGCAGCCCGAGGGCTATTGCCACCGCGCGATGCTTGATGCGATCCGGTACCTGGTCGCGGGCGGGATCTCCTGGCGGGCGATGCCCGCGGACTTCCCCTGCTGGGGCCGGGTCTATGCCTTCTTCCGCCGGTGGCGTGAGCACGGGCTGATCGCGGAGTTCCAGGACCGGCTGCGAGGCAAGGTCCGTGAGCACGAAGGCCGTGAGGTGGAGCCTTCGGCGGGGATCATCGACGCGCAGTCGGTGAGGGCTGCAGCGTCCGTGCTGACTGCCTCGAGCGGGTACGACGGCGGGAAGAAGGTCCCGGGCCGGAACGACACATCGTGACCGACACGCTCGGCCTGCTGCTGGCCGTCGCGGTGACCGCCGCGAACGTGGGAGACCGGGATGCGGCCGTGCCCCTGCTGCGACAACTGCGCTCACTGCACCGGGAGATCACCCTGGTCTGTGCCGACGGCGGCTACACCGGCAGCCTTGTCGGCTGGGCGAATGAGAAACTCGAACTGACCTTGGAGGTCGTCAAACGCACTGACATGAGCGGGTTCGTGGTGCTGCCCCGCAGGTGGGTGGTCGAGCGCACGTTCGCATGGTTGATGCATTCGCGCCGTCTGGCCCGCGACTACGAAACCCTGACCGCCACCAGCGAGGCGATGATCCAGTGGTCGATGATCACGCGGATGAGCCGCCGCCTGGCCCGGCCACGGGCCCACGGCCGGCACTGAACATCCCCGACGCCTCCTGTACCAGCCACCCGCGCTCCGCCAAACGCCTCGCCTTCGACCGCACCCCCTCCACCTTCGCCGGCGTCGACCCCAGCCCCAGCACCACCGAACTCTCCTTCGCCCGCACCGGCCCCTGGCACGACCGGTCCGCCACCATGCCCAGGATCCGCTGGTAATCCGGCGCGAGAACAGTCGCAGGCAGCCCTTCACGCCAGAACGGCACCGTCCTCCCCGGCAACGGCACGGGCACGGGCAATTCTGCCTTCGCCTCCGGATCGGTCACTGCGGTGGTCTCTGCAGCGGACACGGCCAGAGCTTCGACGAGTTCCTCCCGCGCGATCACCCGCCGGTCCAGATCGATCTCCGCCGCCTCCAGCACGGCAGCCGCCCGGGCCGCCGCCTCCCGCAGATCCTCGACTCGCACGCGAGCAGCCGCTTCACATGCCTCCAACAATCCCAGCATCGACGCCACCGCACACCCCTCACCGAACCAGGCGGGACAGAACGTCGAAACTCTCCCTCATCCACCGAAACCATGCCTGACCAGCAGGAATCAAACGATCACGTTCGGTTGAGATACGGCTTCTGAGCTTGACGTTTAACCTCGCACGTCACCCGACCTGCTGATCTGCGGTTCTTTCCGGGACAGCCGAGACGGCCGTTCTTCACGCTTCGAGATGTCG
>NZ_JBIUUC010000042.1:0-9878 GCF_044742205.1 Streptomyces sp. NPDC087901 | reverse complement strand
GTGGGGGCGGTGCTGCGTCCGAAGGTGGATGCGGCGCTGAACCTGCACGAGCTGACGCGTGGCATGGACCTCGCCGCCTTCGTCCTCTTCTCCTCGGCCGCCGGCGTTCTCGGTAACCCGGGGCAGGGCAATTACGCTGCGGCGAACGCGTTCCTGGACGCGTTGGCCACGTACCGCAGGGCCGAAGGGCTTCCCGCCCAGTCCCTCGCCTGGGGCCCCTGGGCGGACGGCGGCATGGCGGACAGCCTGCAGAGCGCCGACTCCCAGCGGATGCGCCGGACCGGCATCGAACCCCTTTCGGGTGAGGAGGGGACGGCCCTCTTCGACGCGGCCGAAACCTCCGGTGGGGCCGCACTGGTCACCATGCGCGTCGATCTCACAGGACCGGGGGCCCCGGAGCCGGACGACCTGCCCGACCTCTTCCGCGGACTGGTGCGGCCCAGTGGCCACCGAACCACCGACGCGTCGGCATCCGGAGCCTCAGCGTTCCGCCGGCGGATGAACTCCCTGACCGACAACGAGCGCGCGGAACAGGTGCTCGACCTCGTACGCGCCCACGCGGCCGCGATCCTCGGGTACGCGGGCCCCTCGGCCATCGAGCCGGACCGGGCCTTCAAGGAGCTCGGGTTCGACTCGCTGGCCGCGGTGGAGTTCCGTAACGGACTGGCCCAGGCCACCGGACTGCGCCCACCGGCCACGCTGGTCTTCGACTACCCGAACTCCCGCGCACTCGCCCAGTACCTCGCGGAGGAACTGCGTCCCGACTCTCCGACGGACGACGAGGCCGTGGGGGAGGAGCGGGTCCGGCGCATTCTGCAGGGAATTCCCCTGAGCCGGCTCAGGGACGCGGGACTGATGGAAGTCCTCTTCGAACTCGCCGGTGCTCATGACGAGCCGGTGAATCCGGCTGAGGGCATGGACGAACCTTCGCCCGACTCCATCGACTCGATGGACACCGAGAGCCTGATCAGCATGGCGCTCGACGGTTCCGGCCTTGACGACGCGACGCAGGGAATGTGAGTGCCCCGATGAGTAATTCTGACGAGAAACTGGTCGCCGCGCTGCGGGCTTCGCTCAAGGAGAACGACCGTCTGCGGGCCCACAACAGGAAACTGTCGTCCGCGGCCCGCGAACCCATTGCCATCGTCGCGATGAGCTGCCGATTTCCGGGCGGCGTCGAATCACCGGAGGCCCTTTGGCAGTTGGTGAACGATGGTGTGGACGCGATATCCGAGTTCCCGGAGAACCGGGGCTGGAACCTCGGCGCTCTGTACGATCCGGACGGCGAGCGACAGAACACCAGCTACGTCAACAAGGGCGGATTCCTTCACTCCGCGGACACGTTCGACCCGGTTCCCTTCGGCATCAGCCCGAACGAGGCCCTGATCATGGACCCGCAGCAGCGGCTGCTGCTGGAATGCTCGTGGGAGGTGTTCGAGCGGGCCGGCATCGACCCCGCCACGTTGAAGGGCAGCAAGACCGGCGTATTCGCCGGAATGATGTACCACGACTACGTCCACAACAGCGCTACGGGTTCCATCGCGTCGGGCCGTGTCTCGTACGTCTTCGGCTTCGAGGGGCCGTCGATGACGCTGGACACCGCGTGCTCGTCGTCGCTGGTGGCGTTGCACCTCGCGGCCCAGGCTCTGCGTTCCGGCGAGTGCTCGATGGCGCTGGCCGGAGGCGTGGCGGTCATGTCGACGCCTGAGGTCTTCGTCGAGTTCAGCCGACAGGGCGGCCTGTCCAAGGATGGCCGCTGCAAGTCGTTCGCAGGGTCCACCGACGGCACCAGCTGGTCGGAGGGGGCCGGCGTCCTGCTCCTGGAGAAGCTCTCCGACGCTCGCAGCAACGGACATCCGGTCCTGGCTGTGCTGCGGGGCAGTGCTGTTAATCAGGATGGTGCGAGTAATGGGCTGACGGCGCCGAATGGTCCGTCGCAGCAGCGGGTGATTCGTGCGGCGTTGGCTGATGCGCAGATTTCGTCGGATCAGGTGGATCTGGTGGAGGCGCACGGGACGGGGACGCGGTTGGGTGATCCGATCGAGGCTCAGGCGTTGTTGGCGACGTATGGGCAGGGGCGTGCTGAGGGTGACCCGTTGTGGCTGGGGTCGTTGAAGTCGAACTTGGGGCATGCGCAGGCTGCTGCGGGTGTGGGTGGTGTGATCAAGGCGGTGCAGGCGATTCGGCATGGTGTGTTGCCGAAGACGTTGCATGTGGATGTGCCGACGCCGCAGGTGGACTGGGCTGCGGGTGCGGTGGAGTTGTTGACGGAGTCGCGTGTGTGGCCGGAGCGGGATCGTCCGCGTCGGGTGGGTGTGTCGTCGTTCGGTCTGAGTGGGACGAACGCGCATGTGATCGTGGAGCAGGCTCCGGTGGTGGAGGAGCCGGAGGCGGTTGCTACCGCTGATCTGCCGGTGGTTCCGGTCGTGCTGTCGGCGCGGAGTGAGGCTGGTCTGTCCGGGCAGGCCGGGAAGCTGCTGGAGCAGATAGACGCTTCCTCTTCGCTGCTGGATGTGGGTTTCTCGTCGGTGGTCTCGCGTGCGGTGCTGGAGCATCGTGCGGTGGTTGCGGCTGCGGACCGTGAGGAGTTGGTGCGGGGTCTGACCGCACTGGCCGAGGGCGAGCCGTCCTCGTCGGTGGTGCGGGGGTCGGTGCGGCCGGCGGGCAAGATTGCGTTCCTGTTCACGGGCCAGGGCGCACAACGACTCGGTATGGGGCAAGAGTTGTACGGGGCGTTTCCCGTGTTCGCGGAGGCGTTCGATGCGGTGGTGGCTGAGCTGGATGCTCGGCTGGGTGTGAGTCTGCGTGAGGTGGTGTGGGGTGAGGATGTCGGTCTGTTGAACGGGACGATGTTCGCTCAGGCGGGGTTGTTCGCGGTGGAGACCTCGCTGTTCCGGCTGGTGGAGTCATGGGGCGTGCGTCCGGACTTCCTGGTCGGTCATTCCGTCGGTGAGATCGCGGCTGCGCATGTGTCGGGTGCTCTGTCGCTGGCGGATGCGGCGGAATTGGTGGTGGCGCGTGGTCGGTTGATGCAGGCGTTGCCCGCCGGTGGGTCGATGGTGGCGGTGGAGGCGACGGAGGCCGAGGTGCTTCCGCTGCTGACTGACGGGGTCGCGTTGGCTGCCGTGAACGGGCCGCGTGCGGTGGTCGTTTCGGGTACGGAGGCGGCGGTTCGCGAGCTGGTCGCGACGTTCGAGGCGCAGGACCGCAGGACGAGTGTGTTGCGGGTGTCTCACGCTTTCCATTCGCCGTTGATGGAGCCGATGTTGGCGGAGTTCGGGGCGGTGGTGGCCGGGCTGTCGTTCGGTGTGCCGTCGATTCCGGTGGTGTCGGGTGTGTCCGGGGATCTGTCGGAGGGCTGGGGTTCGCCGGAGTACTGGGTGCGGCATGTCCGCGAGGCGGTGCGGTTCGCGGATGCGGTGTCGTTCGTGGTGTCGCGGGGTGTGACGTCGTTCGTCGAGGTGGGTCCTGATGGTGTGCTGAGCGGGATGGCGCAGCAGTCGGTGGATGCGGAGTCGGCGGTGGTCTTCGTCCCGCTGGTTCGTAAGGGCCGCCCCGAGGTGGCCTCGGCCGTTGCTGCGCTGGGTCAGCTGCATGTGGCGGGTGTTCCGGTGGACTGGGCCCGGTTCTACGAGGGCTCGGGTGCCCGCCGCGTCGATCTGCCGACCTACGCCTTCCAGCGCGAGCGGTACTGGATGGAAGCGGAACTCGACGGCAACGACCCCGGCTCGCTCGGCTTGGGCACCACCGATCACCCGCTCCTCGGTGCGTCTGTCGCTCTGGCGGAAGCCGATGAGATGGTGCTCACCGGAAGGCTCTCTCTGGCCACCCAGGCCTGGATCGCCGATCACGGCGTGCTGGGCAGTGTGCTCCTGCCCGGCACAGCCTTCGTCGAGCTGGCCGTCAGAGCAGGTGACGAGGTCGGATGCGACCTCCTGGAAGAGCTGACGTTGCAGGCGCCACTCGTCATCCCCGAGCAGGGTGGTGTCGCGATTCAGGTGGCGATCGGCGCAGCCGATCCGGCGGGGCGGCGTTCGGTCAGCGTGTACTCGCGGGGCGACGGCGCCGGCTACGAGCCTTGGACGCGTCACGCGGAGGGCACCCTTGCCACGGGCGCGGGGACGCCGGTCGCGGACCTGACTGCATGGCCGCCGAAGGGCGCTACGGCCGTCAGCGTCGAGGGAGCCTACGACCTTCTTTCGGAGCGTGGCTACGGTTACGGGCCGGTGTTCCAGGGGCTCAAGGCCGCCTGGACCTCCGGGGAGGAGCTGTACGCGGAGGTCGCACTGCCGGACTCGGCGCACGACGACGCCCAGCGCTTCGGCCTGCACCCCGCCCTGCTCGACGCGGCCATGCACGTGGCGCTCATCGATGACGGTTCGCGGACCGACGAGTCGACCGTGCTGCCCTTTGCCTGGACCAACGTTGCTCTTCACGCGGCAGGGGCATCGGCTCTTCGCGTACGGATCGCGCCGGCCGGGCAGGACAGCGTGTCGGTCCTGGTGGCTGACGGGGCGGGCCAGCCCGTTCTCAGCGTCGGTGCATTGGTCTCCCGTCCGGTGTCGGTGGAGCAGTTGGCCGGGCCGGGTGGTGTGGGTGGTGGGTTGCACGAGGTGGTGTGGCGGCCGTTGGTGGCGTCTGTTGGTGGTGGTGTGTCGGTGTCGACGGTGTTCGAGGTGCCGTCGGTGGGTGTGGGTGTGGATCCGGTGGTGGGTGTGCGGTCGGTGTTGGGTGGGGTGTTGGAGGCGGTTCAGGGGTGGCTGTCTGATGAGGGGGGCGCAGATGGTCCGCTGGTGATCGTGACGCGTGGTGCGGTCTCCGTCGGAGCAGACGTTGGTGTGGATGTGTGTGTGGCGCCGGTGTGGGGGTTGGTGCGGGCGGCGCAGGCGGAGAATCCGGGCCGGTTCGTGTTGGTGGATGTGGATCCGGCGGGTGGGTCGTTTGCCGATGTCGCGGGTGCGGTGTTGGGGTCGGGGGAGCCGGAGGTTGCGGTGCGTGGCGGTGGCATCGTGGTGCCCCGTCTGGTGGAGGTGGCTGCCGGCGCTACTGCCGTGCCATCGGTGCCATTGGTGGTGGCGGATGGTGTGGTGTTGGTGACGGGTGGGACGGGTGGTTTGGGTGGTTTGGTGGCCCGGCACCTGGTGGAGGTGTATGGGGTGCGGCGGTTGGTGTTGGCGGGGCGTCGGGGTCCGGAGGCTCCTGGTGTGGATGACCTGTGTGGTGTGCTTCGCGGGTTGGGTGCTGAGGTGTCGGTGGTGGCGTGTGACATGTCGGACCGTGATGCGGTGGCTGGTCTGGTGGAGGGTGTGGGTGCGGATTTGGTTGGTGTCGTTCATGCGGCGGGGGCGGGTGATAACGGTCTGGTGGGGTCGATGGACGGGGCTCGGCTGGATCGGGTGTTGGGTGCGAAGGCGGATGGTGCTTGGTATTTGCATGAGTTGACGCGTGGGCGTGAGTTGGCGTTCTTCGTGTTGTTCTCGTCGGCGGGTGGTTCGGTTCTGGCGGCGGGTCAGGCGAACTATGCGGCGGCGAACGTGTTCCTGGACGCGCTGGCGGTGCATCGCCGCGCGGAGGGTCTGCCGGCTACTTCCCTGGCGTATGGGTTGTGGGCGGGTGCGGGGATGGGTGAGTGGTTGGGTGAGGCGGATCTGGAGCGGATGAGGCGGCAGGGGTTGCCGGCGTTGGAGGCGGAGCAGGGTCTGGCGTTGTTCGATGCGGGTCTGGCGTCCGGCCGGGCTGCTCTGGTTCCGTTGCCGATCGATGTCACCGCGCTCCGTACGCGTACCGACACCATTCCCGCGCTCCTCCGCGACCTCGTCCCCACCACCAGGCGACCCGCTGCACGTGCGGTGGCCGCGGCCGGGGCCGGAGACGGGCAGGAGCTGCTGCGCAGCCTGGCGGGGCTCGCAGACGACGAGCGGTCCCGCAAGCTGCTCGAGATGGTCCGTGGCCGCGTGGCCAAGGTGCTGGGCCATGCTTCGGCCCAGGCCATCGAGGCGGACCGGCCCTTCCAGGAGCTCGGCTTCGACTCGCTCAGCGCGGTGGAACTCCGAAACGAACTGAACCTGACGACCGCACTCCGGCTCCCCGCGACGCTGGTCTTCGACTACCCGACCTCGCGGGCAGTGGCGGGGTACATCGACGGCGAGCTCGACGGAAGCGGGGCCCGGGAGGCCGAGCAGTCGAGCAGCAGTCCCGCCGTGCGCGACCTGGACGACGAGCCGATCGTCATCGTGGGCATGGCCTGTCGCTACCCGGGCGGAGTGACCTCGCCCGACGACCTGTGGGACCTGGTGGCCGACGGCCGCGACGCGGTATCGGGCTTCCCGCGTGACCGGGGCTGGGACATCGAGGGCGTGTACGACCCCGAGCCGGGTGTGCCGGGCAAGACCTACGCGAACGAGGGCGGCTTCCTCTACGAGGCCGGCGACTTCGACCCGGCGTTCTTCGGTATCAGCCCGAACGAGGCCCTGATCATGGACCCGCAGCAGCGGCTGCTGCTGGAGGCGTCGTGGGAAGTCCTCGAACGGGCGGCGATCGATCCCCGCTCCCTGAAGGGGACCAGGACGGGAGTCTTCGCCGGCCTGATGTACCACGACTACGGCCAGGGAACGGAGGCCGCCGCGACCACGGGCGGCAGCCTGGTGTCCGGTCGCATCTCCTACACGCTGGGCCTTGAAGGGCCCTCTCTGACGGTCGATACGGCGTGCTCGTCGTCGCTGGTGGCCTTGCATCTGGCGGCTCAGGCTCTGCGTTCGGGCGAGTGCTCGATGGCGCTGGCCGGCGGTGTGGCCGTGATGTCCACCCCGGACATGTTCGTGGAGTTCAGCCGTCAGCGCGGGCTGGCGAAGGACGGGCGGTGCAAGTCGTTCGCGGGTGCCGCGGACGGTGCCGCGTGGTCCGAGGGTGTCGGTGTTCTGCTTGTCGAGCGGCTGTCGGACGCCCGGCGGCTCGGGCACGAAGTCCTGGCCGTGGTGCGGGGCAGTGCCGTCAACCAGGACGGGGCCAGTAATGGCATGACGGCGCCGAACGGTCCGTCGCAGCAGCGGGTGATCCGCGCGGCGCTGGAGAACGCAGGACTGTCCTACTCCGATGTGGATCTGGTGGAGGCGCATGGGACGGGGACGCGGTTGGGTGATCCGATCGAGGCTCAGGCGTTGTTGGCGACGTATGGGCAGGGGCGTGCTGAGGGTGACCCGTTGTGGCTGGGGTCGTTGAAGTCGAACTTGGGGCATGCGCAGGCTGCTGCGGGTGTGGGTGGTGTGATCAAGGCGGTGCAGGCGATTCGGCATGGTGTGTTGCCGAAGACGTTGCATGTGGATGTGCCGACGCCGCAGGTGGACTGGGCTGCTGGTGCGGTGGAGTTGTTGACGGAGTCGCGTGTGTGGCCGGAGCGGGATCGTCCGCGTCGGGTGGGTGTGTCGTCGTTCGGTCTGAGTGGGACGAACGCCCACGTGATTGTGGAGCAGGCTCCGGTGGTCGAGGAGCCGGAGGCGGTTGCTACCGCTGATCTGCCGGTGGTTCCGGTCGTGCTGTCGGCGCGGAGTGAGGCTGGTCTGTCCGGGCAGGCCGGGAAGCTGCTGGAGCAGCTGGAGGCCTCCTCTTCTCTGTTGGATGTGGGTTTCTCGTCGGTGGTGTCGCGTGCGGTGCTGGAGCATCGTGCGGTGGTTGCGGCTGCGGACCGTGAGGAGCTGGTGCGGGGTCTGACCGCACTGGCCGAGGGCGGGGTCACGGCTTCGGTGGTGCGGGGGGTTGCGCGGCCGGTAGGAACCACGGCATTCCTGTTCACGGGTCAGGGCGCACAACGTCTCGGTATGGGCCGGGAGTTGTACGGGGCGTTTCCGGTGTTCGCGGAGGCGTTCGATGCGGTGGTGGCTGAGTTGGATGCTCGGCTGGGTGTGAGTCTGCGTGACGTGGTGTGGGGTGAGGATGTCGGCCTGTTGAACGGGACGATGTTCGCTCAGGCCGGTCTGTTCGCGGTGGAGACGGCGTTGTTCCGGCTGGTGGAGTCGTGGGGTGTGCGTCCGGACTTCCTGGTCGGTCACTCGGTTGGTGAGATCGCTGCCGCGCACGTCTCGGGCGTGCTGTCGCTGGCGGATGCGGCTGAACTGGTGGTGGCGCGTGGTCGGTTGATGCAGGCGTTGCCCGCCGGCGGGTCGATGGTGGCGGTGGAGGCGACGGAGGCCGAGGTGCTTCCGCTGCTGACTGACGGGGTCGCGTTGGCTGCCGTGAACGGTCCGCGTGCGGTGGTCGTTTCGGGTACGGAGGCGGCGGTTCGCGAGCTGGTGGCGACGTTCGAGGCGCAGGACCGCAGGACGAGTGTGTTGCGGGTGTCGCATGCGTTCCATTCGCCTTTGATGGAGCCGATGTTGGCGGAGTTCGGGGCGGTGGTCGCCGGGCTGTCGTTCGCTGCCCCGTCGATTCCGGTGGTCTCGAACGTGACGGGTGAGGTTTCACAGGAGGTCGCGACGCCGTCGTACTGGGTGCGGCATGTCCGCGAGGCGGTGCGGTTCGCGGATGCTGTCCGCTTCTTGGAGGACCAGGGCGTCACCTCCTACATCGAGCTGGGCCCTGATGGCGTCCTGAGCGGAATGGCGCAGCAGTCCGCACGCTCGGAGTCAGCTCTCTTCGTTCCGTTGGTGCGTAAGGGGCGTCCTGAGGTGGCCTCGGCGGTTGCTGCGCTGGGTCGATTGCATGTGGTGGGTGTTCCGGTGGACTGGGCTCGGTTCTTTGAGGGTTCGGGTGCTCGGCGTGTTGGTTTGCCGACGTATGCGTTTCAGCGTGAGCGGTTTTGGTTGGAGTGTGTGGGTGGTGGGGATGCGGGTGGTTTGGGGCAGGTGGTGGTTGATCATCCGGTGTTGGGTGCTGTGGTGGAGTTGCCGGATTCGGGTGGTGTGGTGTTGACGGGTCGGTTGTCGTTGGAGGGGATGGGGTGGTTGGCGGATCATGTGGTGTTGGGTTCGGTGTTGTTGCCGGGTGCTGCGTTTGTGGAGTTGGTGGTGCGTGCTGGGGATGAGGTGGGTTGTGGGGTGGTGGAGGAGTTGACGTTGCGGGCGCCGTTGGTTGTTCCGGAGCGTGGTGGGGTGGCGTTGCAGGTGGTGGTGGGTGGTCCGGACGAGGTGGGGTGTCGTTCGGTGCGGGTGCATTCGCGGCGTGAGGATGCGGGTGCGGGTGGGGCGTGGGTGTTGCATGCGGATGGTGTCGTGGGTGGTGCGGGGGAGTCGGTGCCGGCGTTCGACCTCAGCGCATGGCCCCCGCCCGGCGCAGTCCGGGTGGAGGTCGTCGACATGTACGACCTCCTTTCGGAGCGTGGCTACGGCTACGGGCCGGTGTTCCAAGGGCTCAAGGCGGCCTGGACTGCCGGAGAGGACATCTACGCCGAGGTGGAACTCGACGACTCCGGACACGCGGACGCCAAGCGGTTCGGGCTGCATCCCGCGCTTCTCGACTCGACCATGCATGCCCTCGGGCTCCGAGCAGCCGGTGCCGAATCCGGACCGGAGGGGGACGACCGTCCCGCACTCCCCTTCTTCTGGGAGGGGATCCGCCTGTTCGCGTCAGGTCCGACCGCGCTGCGCGTACGACTCACGGGGTCCAGCGACGACACCGTGTCCCTGGCCATGGCTGACGCCACTGGAGCACCGGTCCTGTCGGTCGATGGGCTGACGCTCCGTCCGGTGTCGGTGGAGCAGTTGGCTGGGTCGGGTGGTGTGGGTGGTGGGTTGCATGAGGTGGTGTGGCGGCCGTTGGTGGCGTCGGTTGGTGGTGGTGTGCCGGTGTCGGCGGTGTTTGAGGTGCCGTCGGTGGGTGTGGGTGTGGATCCGGTGGTGGGTGTGCGGTCGGTGTTGGGTGGGGTGTTGGAGGCGGTTCAGGGGTGG
>NZ_JBIUUC010000041.1:0-10011 GCF_044742205.1 Streptomyces sp. NPDC087901 | reverse complement strand
GCATCAGGCATCCAGCAATCGACTTCAGACCGTCGCTACAGGCGCCCAAGCAGCAGCCATACGCACGCCATCAATGATCGGCCGGACAGCTCCTAGGCGAGTACGGCATCACCCGGGTCGCGGACCTGACCCATCTGGACTGCATAGGCCTGCCGGTCTTCACCGCCGTCCGGCCCGCATCGCGGACCCTGAGCACGTCGCAGGGGAAGGGTGCTACTCCGCTGCTGGCGAAGCTGTCGGCGGTCATGGAGGCGATCGAGCTGTGGCATGTCGAGCAGCCGCTGCCCATCGCGGCCCGCGGCCCGGCCGCCGACGTCGCGCCCGGCTGCCCGTTGAGCGCGCTGCCGCTGCAATCCCCGTACTCCGAACAGGCCCTGGCGCCTCTGGTGTGGGACTGGACCAGTGCCACCGCGCTGGTGCGCGGCGAGAGGGTGCTGATGCCGGTCGACCTGGTCCGGCGCCGCTCGCAGCGGCCCGAGTGGACCCCGGATGTGTGGCGGGCGACCAGCACCGGACTGGCGTGCGGCAACACCCGTGCCGAGGCCGTGCTCCACGGCCTGTTCGAGGTGGTGGAACGCGACGTGCTGTACCGGGACGGGCAGCTTGGCGGGCGGCGGCGCACGCTGATCGACCCCGCCACGGTTGAGGACCCGCACGGCCAGGAGGTGATCGCCCGGCTGACCGTGGCGGGCATGGCACTGGAGATCGCACTGGTGGAGAGCCCCTACGGGCTGCCGGTGTGCGTGGCCTACCTGTGGTCCCAGGACCACCCCGTCGTGTTCGCCGGCGGCGGCTGCCACAGCCTCCCTGACATCGCGCTGACGCGGGCACTGACCGAGGCGGCGCAGTCCCGGCTCACCGCCATCTCCGGGATGCGCGACGATCTGCCCACCGATCCCGGCAACTTCGACACCACCGCTTTCAGCCCGGCACGGACGGCCGGGCTGACGCCGTGGCCGCAGGCAACGGGCCGCCTCCCACTGGTGGGTGGCTCGTTCGCCGCCCAGGCTTCGGCGGTGGCCCGGCGCGTCGAGCACGTCACCGGGCACGAGCCGGTTGCCCTGGACCTGTCCGCACCGCACAGCCCCGTCCACGCCGTGCAGGTCGTGTGCCCCGGCACCCGCTCCCGGATCAGGAGGTCGATGCCCCGATGAACCCCACCACCGTGCAGCCGGGCCAACGGGCGTCCCAGTACGACGCCTTCTATGCCGCCCGGGCCGGCACCGGCCTGGTCGGCCATCTCTACGCGACGGCCATGGGCGAGGACTACCCGGCAGAGGTCGGCGCTTCCAGCTCCTGCGACTGGCATCTGCTGGGGCTGCTGACCGCGCGCCTGCGCCTGCGCCCGGGACGGCTCCTGGTGGATGCCGGGTGCGGCACCGGCGGAATCGGCCTGTGGCTGGCCCGTGCACTGGCTGTCCGCCTGGAGGGCTTCGACCTCTCCCCCGTCGCCACCGCCCAGGCCGCCGCGCGCCGAACCGCCTTCCTCGGCACCCACCGCGACCGCGCCGTCTTCCGCACCGCCGGGTTTGAGAACACCGGTCTGCCCACCGGCCACGCCCAGGGCATCGTGTGCGTGGACGCGCTCGGGCGCGCCACCGACCGCGGGGCGGCGCTGAGCGAACTCGCCCGGATCCTGGCGCCGGGCGGTCGCCTGGCCGTGACCCGGGCGCTGCGACGAGGAACGAACCCGCAGTGGCACGACCAGCTCGCCGCGGCCGGGCTGGTCCAGGAGCACGTGGACGAACGGCCCGGCGAGCCTGCGATGTGGGAGCGCCTGTACCGGCTGTGGATCGAGCACGCCGTCCAGCTGCGGCACGAACTGGGCGAGATCCCGGCCCGGCACATGCTCCGCGAAGCGAAGCAGACGCTGCCCACCCTGCGCGGCCGCCGGGCCATCCTGCTGACCTTGCGGCGTCTCCCGCACGGACAGGCCGGCATGGGGTCGGCCGATACGATGACCAGGCCAAACAGCCACCCCGGCGACCGGCCGACCGGAAGGAACCCGCAGTGACTCAGCAGCGCAGCGCCCGTGCGGCGGTCTTCTCGGCCGGGTCCTGGGGCACCGCCGTCGGCAAGATTTTGGGCGACGCCGGCACCAGTGTGACCATGCACGCCCGGCGCGGTGAGATCGCCGACGCCATCAACGCACAGCACCGCAACCCCGCGTACTTCCCGGACGTCGAACTGCCGCGCAACCTGACGGCCACCACCGATCCGGTTGAGGCGCTGGACGGTGCTGACTTCCTGGTGCTGTCCATTCCCGCGCAGTCCCTGCGAACCAGCCTGGCCGCCTGGGTCCCACACATCGGCCCGGACACGGTGATCGTGTCGACGATGAAGGGCATCGAGGTCGGGTCCGGGCTGCGGGCCAGCCAGGTCATCACCGAGGTGACCGGTCTCCCCGCGGAGCGGGTCGCCGTGCTCTCCGGGCCGAACCTGGCTCGCGAGATCATGGCCGGGCAGCCTGCCGCCGCGACCATCGCCTGTCCCGACGAAGGTGCCGCCCACGCTGTTCAGCGGGCCTGCCACACGCCCTATTTCCGCCCGTACACCAGCACGGATGTGACGGGGTGCGAGCTGGGAGGGGCGGTGAAGAACGTGATCGCGCTGGCCGTAGGTATCGCCTCCGGGATGGGGCTGGGCCACAACGCGCAGGCCATGCTCATCACCCGGGGCCTGGCGGAGACCACCCGCCTGGCCGTGGCCATGGGCGCCAACCCCGCCACCCTCGCCGGGCTCGCCGGACTGGGAGACCTGGTGGCAACGTGCTCCTCGCCCCTCTCCCGGAACCGGACCTACGGGACGCACCTCGGCCAGGGCCTCAGCATCGCTGAAGCCACCGCCGCCACCCGGCAGACCACCGAGGGCGTCAAGTCCGCGCAGGCGATCCTCGCCCTGGCCCACGCCCACGACGTCGAGATGCCCATCACCGACGTCATCTCCGCGCTGCTGCACGAAACGCTCACCCTGGAGCAGGCCGCCGCCGCACTGATGCAACGGCCTCCCAAAGCCGAGCGCTGACCTCGCGGCGGGCCGAGGCCCGCCGCCACCTGCACCCTCCCGACACGGAGGTCTCACCCATGCCCGAATTAGTGCTGCCCACCTGCCAGATCGCCGCCACCCTCGCTCTCACCCTCTGGATGATCAGCGCCTTCACCACCCGGCCCGGCCGCTGGCTGCGCTGGAAAATGTTCTGCCGCGCCACCTTCACAGTCGTCTCGCTCAGCGGCACGACGAAGGACGGCCGAATCGAGCTGGTCAACGTCTACGACTACCTCTCCCCCGGCAGCTTCATCCTCGGCCCGCCCCAGCTCCAGACGATCCTCGACCACCTCATCCGCAGCGGCCACTACGAACGGATCGACGGAAACGGCCGCATCCTCTCCCACCGCGGCGAGCAGCCGGTCGAAGTGAGGCATGGCCGTGTGGTTCTTTGACGCCCTCGCCTCCGGATTCCGCACCCCCACCGACCCCGGCCGGCTCCAGTACTTCCGGATCCTCTACGGCACCGTCCTCACCGCCCGGTTCGCCCTCTCCATCGGCCAGGGCGGCTGGAGCCGCTTCATTCCCGGCTCGCTCAGCCTCCACCTCGCCGAACAGCGCTACGGCCCCAGCCGGACCCGGTACCTGGCGAGCCTGTACCGGCCCGCGCTGATCATTCGCACGGCCGCCGCCCTCACCCTGGCCTGCGGGGTCCTGCCCCGCCTGTCACTACTGATCGTCCTGGCCGGCGCCGCGATGGAACTCCTCTACCTCCGCAGCCCCAACGCCGTCCGGTACACCCTGCTGACCGGGACCTGCCTCCTGGCCGCCGGAAATCTCGGCCACGGCCTGCACATCGAGCACGACCCGAGCACCGCCAACACCTGGGCGCAATGCCTCCTCGTGCTGATCACCACCGACATCTACTTCAACAGCGCCTGGCAGAAACTCCGCTCACCGCAATTCCGCACCGGCCTCTACCTCGCCCAGTGGGTCCACGTCTACACCCAGGTCAGGGACCAGCTCCCCCACCGACGGGGCCAGTACGCCGTCCCAGGCATCGTCCGACGCCACCTCGGCAACCTCACCGATCGCGACATCCGCATCTGGCAACTGACCGCAGCCGCCGCGATCACAACGGAACTCGCACTGCCCCCCGCCCTGCTCATCCCCCAGACCACCCCGTACGCCGCCGCTGCCGGCATCGCCATGCACGCCGCCTTCACCTGCCTCAAGCCCCGCCAGCTCATCACCTTCTCCGGCCTCACCGTCAGCACGTACCTCGCCTTCGGCGGCTGAGGGAGGTGACCGTGGGCTTGCGCCACCGACTACGAACCGGCGCAGCGCCACGGGGTTGAACCTCTCGGGCGTCGCTGTCCCTCGTAGGGGTCTGGTCAGGTCAGGAGTGTGCGCAGGGGGGTGACGTCCTGGAGATCGGAGACGGCCAGTGTGGGCCCGGCCTTTTGGAGCTCGGTGAGGCTGGTGCGTCCGGTGGCAACGGCCAGGACGGCAACACCGGCTTCCCGGCCGGCTGCAACGTCGGCTGGGGTGTCGCCGATCAGCAGGACATCCGCCGGGCGCAGAGGTGCTCCCGATGCTTGTGCGGTGCGGGTGATCGCTGTGCGGACGAGTTCGGCCCGGTCGTCGTGGTCCTCGCCGTAGCCGCCGCAGGGGAACCGGATGTGGGTGTCGAGTCCGAAGACGGCGAGCTTGATCTCGGCGACGGGGCGGATGTTGCCGGTCACGACACTCTGCACGACGTCGTCCATGGCGGCCACGGCCGCGAGTGCGGCGGCCGCGCCGGGCAGGGCGTGGCCGCGCTCGCGCAGATCATGGGCGTGTGCCTGATGGCGCTGGGCTGAGCAGCGGGCGAATGCTTCGAACTGGGCGCGGTCGGTGTCGATGCCGTGGAGGCGTGCGGTCTCGCGGAAGATGACGGGTTCGGTCATGCCGTCGACCAGTGCCTGTTGCTTCATGGGCTGTCCGGTGACGTGCTCGAAGCACTGGCCGAACAGCTCGCGCCCGACGCCGCGGGTGGCGATCAGGGTGTGGTCGATGTCCCAGAGAACGAGCTTCATCATCGGCCTCCGGGCCTGGGTGGGCAGTAGCGGAGCTCCACGGTGTCACACGTTGGGTGAATCCCGGTCTCCGGTGTTGAGTTCGGTTCTACGCTGGGCCGGACACCGCACGGAGGGAGGGCCATGAAGGACCGGCCCATGCTGCCTTTCAGTGACCGCATCCGCCAGCGGCGGATCGAGCAGGGGCGCACCCAGGCGGTGGTGGCGGGGCTGTGCGGGATCAGTACGGAGTACCTGTCCCAGATCGAGCGCGGACTGAAGACCCCGGCCCGTGACGTCATGGCCCGGCTTGCCGCGGAACTCCAACTGGCTGTCGGATCCTTGATGGGCGACGTTCCCGAGGCAACGGCCGACGCGTCACCTCCTGTGGGATCGCGGGTGGCGCAGGCCCTGCTGGGACACCATCGGCCTCCCGCAGTCCCCTTTACTGCCGCCGGCCTTCGGGAGCGGGTCGAGGGGCTCTGGCGGACATGGCAGTCCTCCCCCACCCGGTTCACCACTGCGGAGCGCCTCTTACCGGACCTGATCCGCGACGTCGAGGGAACCGTCCGTGCCCTGCGCACCAGCCCCGATGCCGGCGAGCGGCGCGAGGTCTTGCGCACGGCGGCCGACCTCTACGGCATGCTTCGCTCCTACTGCCGGCGGGCCGGCCGCATGGACCTGGCGATGATGTCGGCCGACCGGGCACTGCGAGCAGCCGAGGACGCGGACGACGCCCTGCGGATCGCCGTGGCCCACTGGAATCTGGGGCACGTGCTGCTCTCCCAGCCCGGCAGCGAAGCCGACGCCGTCGACATCGCAATGACCGCCGCGGCGCAGCTCGACCACGCACATGCCATGTCGGATGAGACGGTGGCGGTGCGCGGGGCGCTCGAACTCGTTGTCACGGTGGCCGAGGCCAAGGCCAGGCGTCCCTGGGCTGCCCGCGACCGGCTGAACAAGGTGATGCCGCTCGCGCAGCGGGCCGGTGAGGGCAACGTGCTGTGGACCGTGTTCGGGCCCACCAACGTGCAGCTCCACGCCCTGTCGGTCGAGATGACGGACGGCGACGCCCTCGAAGGACTGCGCCTGGCCGACCAGGTCGACATCAGCCAGATCGCGTCCAACGAACGCACCTTCACCTTCGGCATGGAAGTCGCCGCCTGCTACGCCCTGCGCCGCGACTACGCCGCCGTGCTGGTCCACCTCCTGGAGCTGGAGCAGCTGGCCCCCGAGGACCTCAACCGCAGCCCGCTCGCCCAGAAGCTGGTTACCTCCCTGGTCCGCCAGTCGCGCCCGACCTACCGGCGCCAGGCCGTCGCGCTGGCCGAGCGGCTGCAGCTGATGTGACGACGGCACGTACTCGTACGGCCAGTACGCCCGTACAGCGCGTACGAGACGTCGCGCGGGTCGGTTCGTACGGTCGCCTCTCACGCCGTCGACCAGAGGACCGTCATGAACACTGCCAGCACCGCTGAGAACGAGGCCGCAGGCCCGGACGGAACCCGCATCGTGGCCGCAGGGACGGCATGGGACGCGGTCCGGGTGGGACGGTTCCTCGGCCTCGAGGCTCTCGAACGGCTCGGCTCTGCAGCAGGCCCCGTTCTCGTGGATCCCGCTGCCCGGACGATGTACTTCCTCGTCCCGGCCGGCAGCACCCATGACTGGGACGTTCTCCAGTCCCAGGCCCTGGGAGAGACGAACCACGTCGTCATTCCCCCCACAACCCGTCAGTCACCACCAGGCCCCTACTGGCTGGTCAGCTCACGTCGCACCCTCACCAGCACCCCGCAACTACGCGAGGCACTGCAGGCGGCACTGGGCCCGCGCACCACCCCACCTCTCAACCTGGCCCGCCTGACCCTCGACCAGATCAGGGGATGGAGCTGCGCCCTGTGCAACGCCCGGCTGCACGCCGACCGCCCGCTCGGCACCTTCTCCACCGGCCACGGGATCCTCACCGACCCGACAGAACTCTGGGCATGCGCACCCACCTGCAAAGCGGCCGCTGGAACCGGCCCCTGAATCACAGCCGGCAGGCCGAGCTCAGACGGCCCATCCAGCACCCGGCCGATCAGCCCGTGATGTGGCTGATCGACCGATCATGCGCACGGGGGTTCCCGAGCGGACTCCCGGATCGCCGCCGCTCTGGGGAGGGACCGTGCGCGCGCGGCTGACTCCACGTCGTTCGTGGGGAGTCGGCTGCCTGAAAGTGTCAACCGCGCCTCGCATTCACTGGGCAGACCGCTGGACGGCAGCTAGGACGGTTGAGCGGAAAGTCCGCTTGTAGGTTGCGTCCGTGTGAGTGACGTACCGCCAGCGGTCCTTCTGATAGCCCGGATCGTCCTGCCAGCACAGTGCCACTGTTACGAGACGGCGCCAGGCCTCCTTCAACTGGTGGTGCAGCTGCAGCTTGTCGTCCGTGAGCGCCGGTTCGTCGACCTCCAGTGCAATTCGCGCATCCCACACCGAGTCGGTCACCAATGCGCCCAGCGCCCTCGCGATCCTGCCCTCCGGGCTCTCCTGCGAGACCTGCGCGGCCTGCTGACGGATGCGTTCTCCTACGAACCGCTCAATGGCCTCTACGTCGTGCCACGTGATGTCGACGGTGTACGTGATCGGACTCAAGTGCACTCCCCCATGGCCTTCGGGTCGGAGACGGCACGCTAGCTGGCCTGACGGATGTTGCGCAGCTGGATCACCGGAGAGCACCCTCACGTAGGACACCGGTCTACGCCGCCTCAAACTGGACACAGAATTCGGCTCAACAACCGCCATGTACCGGCTGCTCGCTGCGGGGAGCTACCCGGAGAGCGAGGCAGGCTTCTGAGCATGTCGGTCGCCCACGCCTGAGTTCGTGTCACGCTGGCACTCAAATGTCTGTAAAGCAGTTGACCCCGCGTACGTGCGAAGTGACCGCGGGGCCAACCCAGAGAATGCCGTCCTGTCAGGGCACCCCCACCGACCGTACGACCAACTCAGCCTGACCGCCCGTCGAGAACAGCTCACCCGCGATGCCCTGCAGAGGCGCGGAGGCAGCCCCCCGCCGGCGGCCGCTGGTCCTCGTTGTTGTGCAGACGCTGCTGGCCGCCTGGGAAGAGAACGACGCGACAGGCAACCACGTCCTGGCCTGCCTCGACCGGATGGGCCCGGCCGCAGCACCAGCCCTCCCCCGCATCCAGGCCGAGCTCACACTGCCCCAACGCGGGGGACGATTCCGGAGCGTCGACAACGACGCGGAAGTACAGCGCCTATGCCGCGACATTCTGGCTCGCCTCAGCTGCTTGTGAGCGGGCCGCTGTCGGCCTGCCGAAAGGAGGATTGACCACTCACCATGAGAAGTCACCACGGCACCTGCCACGGGTGAGCTCGCGCGGAACTCACCATGCAAACTCACCACGAGAACTCACCACGGCTTGGTGAGTGCGTCCGCGCTGCAGTCCTGATGGGCCTGTCGGCGCGAGGTCAAAGCGGCCGGTCATTGGCCATGACCGAAACACAGGACCGGTCATGACCGGCGACCGATGCAGGTCGGGTCGGTCACCGGTCACCGGTCACGGCCGCCGGTCGGTCACCGTGCTCGTCGGTCACCGGTCACCGGTCACGGCCGCCGGTCGGTCACCGTGCTCGCCGGTCACCGGTCACCGGTCACGGCCGCCGGTCGCCGGTCGGTCACCGTCTCGTCGGTCACCGGTCACGGCCGCCGGTCGCGCCCCTATTGGTCTTTGTGGAGTCAACGAGGGCTCAGTCGAGCAGGGAGTGCCAGTCCTGGCTACCCACGGAGAGACTGCGAAGTGGCGGCCGAAGGGCGGGGAGGGCTGGCTCAGATGGATCACGCAGAAGTGCGAAAAGTGCGATGAGAGGGTGACCGACTTGCTGGCATCGGTCATGGTGGAGACCGGTCAGTTCGGGGCCCGACATGGCTGTGGCCGACGACCAAGAACAGTCACCGGCCACGTGCGAGCGGTGGTTCGGTCAGCGGTTGACCGACCGCAGATGTGCGCGGCCCTGCTGCCGCCGTTGCCCTTCGAGGCGCTCGGCCGCGGCGTTCACACGCCGCTGTCCCGTCTTCGGGGACAGACCCAGCCGACGGGCGACCTCGGCACCGGTGAGCCGACCACCGGACTCCTCCGCCTCGACCAGCCACCCGACCACGGTGTCGATCTGCTGCTCAACCGGGTCCAGTTCGGGCTCGACGCTCTGCTGGGCGGGTACCAGCGCAGCAGCAGCACCCGTGCTGGTGACGGTGGCCTCCCAGGTACCTGGCTTGCCAGGGGGTGCTTCAGGCGCTCTCGGTGCCGGAAGATCGAGCATCTGCTGCGGTCGTCCTCCACCGTGGTCGGCCTGGTTCATCAGCGAGACTGGCTCCATAGTCGGCTGGTCTTCCTGCTGGGAGGCAGCCTTCGGTTCAGGCGAAGACGACACGGCCACGGATCGGCCAGCCTCGGCCGTACTGCCTGCCGCAGGGTCGGGTTCCGTGCCGAGGGCATCAGCATCGGCGGCCGAAACGGATGCCGCCTGATCGGCGCCGGCTGGAGCTACACCTGCCTTCGGGGCGCTCACCTGGTGCTGCGTCACCTTGAACTCGTGCAGGACGGGCCGGAGCAGCACCTCCGGAAGCACACCGCCTGTGGCAGGGTCAACGACTCCGTACTTCGCGAGGAACAGGCCGAACTGCCGGGCGTTCGGCAACTCCCCGAACTGGCTGGCATAGCCCAGGATCGCCTCGTCGTAGTCGATCTCAGGCAGCGCCGGCTTCTCCCCTTCGACAGCGCTTCCGGCGTCTTCCCTGTACTCCGTCCGCACCGGCTCCGCGAGCGGTGGGGCAGCTTCGTGTGACTCCTCTTCGGCCAGAACATGCTGACGGGCACCCACGAGTTCGGGCTGCGGGGCCGTCTCCACGGCGACGGCGGCTGCCGGGGCGGCGGCTTGGGCGGGGGCCGGGGGCAGCAGGGCGGGCTCGATGCCG
>NZ_JBIUUC010000040.1:0-10879 GCF_044742205.1 Streptomyces sp. NPDC087901 | reverse complement strand
TCGGACAACGTGATCGCCACAGCAGAAGGCCCCGAATTCGACATGACGACACGGTACTTACTAACCCACAGGATTTCCGGCGCATCACACTAGCCACCTGGACCGGCACCTGCCCCACCTGCCGACAACCCACCCCATGGGACTGCTGCATAATCGGGTGACACCTGACCTGGCTCGCTGAGAGGCGGCCTGGAAGGATGTTGCAGTGCCCAAGCCGTATCCCGAGGAGCTCCGCGAGGATGTCGTGCGGGTCGCGCGCAATCGCGAGCCCGGCGTCACGCTGGAACAGATCGCCGCTGACTTCGGCGTCCATCCGATCACGCTGTCGAAAAGGCTGCGCAGGCGAACCTGCCGTCAAAATGATGTACCCGCTCGTCCGCGAGCTGGCCGCCGCCGTTGCCCCTCACCGGGTGCCGTGGCGGTGACATGCCGGGTGCTCGGGCTGGCTCGCCAGCCCTACTACCGGTGCTGGCCCGGCCGGTGACCGATACCGAGCTCGCCGAGGCATACCCGGCCACCGCCCTGATCGACGCTCACCGCGACGACCCGGAGTTCGGCCACCGCTTCCTCCTCGACGAGGCCCGCGCGGCCGGCGAGTCGATGGCCGAGCGAACCGCCTGGCGGATCTGCAGGGACAACGGCTGGTGGAGTGCCTCCGGCAAGCGCAGTGGCTGCGGGAAGAACGCCAAGGCCGGGCTGCCTGTCCAAGGATCTGGTGCGGCGGGACTTCACCGCAGCCGGGCCAAACCGGTTGTGGCTCACCGACATCACCGAGCACGCAACCGGCGAGGGCAAGCTGTACCTGTGTACCGTCACGGACGTGTACTCCAGCCGCGTCGTGGGCTATTTCATCGACGCCCGGATGAAGTCCAGCCTCGCGGTGAGAGCCCTAGAATCCGCCGTCGCCCGTCGCGGTCAGGTCGCCCAATGCGCTGTTCATACCGATCGCGGGTCGCAGGGCGGATACAACTGGTCGTCGCAGCACCTTGATCACGGAGGTATGCGATGGGACGAGGTGAGAAACAGAAGGTGCCTGGGCGGCTGCGGGAGCGCGCCGGCAGTGGGCGGCGGATCGGGCGATGCGAGCGCCCATGCGTTCACCGGGTCGGCCGGAGCCATCTCGTGCAGTGCAGCGCCACTTCTGGCGGCGGGTCGCGTCGGGAGTGACGACGGCGGAGGCTGTTGGCGATTCATGGCCGGTCGGAACCCGGTGGTTCCGTCACGCTGGCGGGATGCCGCCGCTCAGCCTGGACGAGCCCACCGGCCGCTATCTGTCCTTCGCTGAGCGTGAAAAGATCGCGCCACTGCGCGCCCAGAAGCTCAGCGTGCGGGAGATCGCTCGCAGGATCGGCCACCACGCGGGCACGATCTCACGCGAGCTGCGCCGCAACGCCGCGACCCGGAACTGCAAACCGGTCTGCCGGGCTGTGGTGGCGCAGTGGAAAGCGCAGCGGGCTGCGAAAGGCCCGAAGACCGCGAGGCTCGCAGGCGACGACAGGTTGCGCGAGTACGTCCAGGAGTGGCTCGCTGGCAGCGTCCGTCGCCCCGATGGCATGATCATCACCGGTCCCCAAACGCCTGGGTGGAAAGGGCTGAACAAGCCGCATCGGCAGACAGACGCTGGGCGACGGCAAGGAGCCCGGAGCAGATCTCGCACCAGAACCATGTTGACTTCCCCGATGATGAGTCAATGCGCATCAGCGACGACGCGATCTACCAGGCGCTGTTCATCGAAGGCCGTGGCGCGCTCAAGCGGGAACTGGTCACGTGTCTGCGCACTGGCCGGGCGCTGCGGTCTCCCCGTGCACGGTCGCAGAACAAACCGCAGGGGCATGCCACCGCAGACGTCATCCTCATTGAACGCCCCGCCGAGGCCGGGGACCGCGCGGTCCCCGGACACTGGGAAGGCGATTTGATCATCGGGACGGGCCGCTCCGCGATCGGCACGCTCGTCGAGCGCAGCGGCCGCTCCACGCTCCCGGTACATCTACTTCGGCTGGACGGCTGGGGCGAGAGTCCGCCCCTGAAGAACAGTCCGTCGCTCGGCGGCTACGGCGCCGTCGCGATGAGGGGCGCACTGACGGCGTCGATGACGCAGTTGCCCGAGCAGCTACGCAAGACCCTCACCTGGGACCGCGGGAAGGAACCCTCCAGTCATGCCCAGTTCGCTCTCGATACTGGGACGAAGGTGTTCTTAGCCGATCCGCACTTGTCCTGGCAACGACCGACAAACGAGAACACGAACGGGCTGCTGCGTCAGTACTTCCCGAAGGGCACCGATCTCTCCCGCTGGTCGTCCACGGACCTCGAAGCCGTCGCCATGGCGAGGGCTGACTCTATCCGGCCACGGTCATCGACATCGCCTCCCAGCGCGTGATCGGCTGCGCAACCGCCGATCACCTACGGACCAAGCTGGTAGCCGACGCACTGACAGCCGCCTGCCGGCAACGCCGCCCCGCCCCCGCCGGGCCACCGCCCGCACCGCGGCTGTCAATACACCAGCCAGCAATTCGCCGCCCTGGCAGCCCGGTTCGGGGTTCGGCTATCGATCGGCCGCACCGGGCAGTGCTGAGACAACGCGCTCGCCGAGTCGTTCTTCTCGACCATCAAACGCGAACCGCTCGGCACCTCCGCCTGGCCCAGCCGGGCCACCGCCCGTACCGCGATCTTCGACTTCATCGAAGGCTGGTACAACTTGCACCGACTGCACAGCAGCCTCGGCTACCGCAGCCCCGCCGAGTACGAGAACCCACTCGCAGCCTGACCACCACACCAAAGGTGTCCGTCAAACCGGAACAAGCTCACCCAGGTCATGCTCGGTGTGAACGGACAGGTCTGTTCCCTTGGGACAGGCCTGTCGCAGCAGTCCCTTTGTGTTTTCGTTCGTACCACGCTGCCATGGTGAGTGTGGATCGCAGAAGTAGATCCGAAATTCTGTAAGCGCCTCGATGTTCTCATGCAGTGTCAGTTCGCGCCCTTGACCCCAGGTGAGGGTATTTCGCAGCTGAGCTCTGCTGAGGTGACCACTTCTCGGTGAGCTACTCGCGCACGAGGGTGCGCAAGGGCTCGCTTCTGCGGATCTTCTCGTCCTTGTCGTTGCCTGCGCAGCGGGCCTGAGCGGGCTGGATAGAGCCCGGGTGAACCCAGCTTGGACAGCTACCGTTGTAAAGAGTGAAGGCGCCTGCCCCTGGGGCGCCGAAGACTGAACCTAAGCTCCGGCGTGTTCTGCGTTGAGATCTCAAACCACAGATGGTTCGCCTAGCGCACGTACGCGTCGTCGGCTGAACCGTCAACGGCAGTGTCACGTGTCACCAATGAGACCGCCAAGTGATTCCCCCGTCACTCGGCACCTCCGTTGTTGTGCTTCCCGACCGCACTCACCCCCTTGGAATCAAGATGAAGCTGCGTAAGATCCTTACCGGTTCGGCTGCGTTCGTAGGCATTTTGGCCTTGACGTTCATCAACGGCCCACAGGCCAGCGCAAGTGCCGATCAGTGCCAGGATGGCAAGTTCTGCATCTGGGCGGACCCGAACTACAACGGCGACTTCGGCCAGTCCCAGAACAGTCAGGGAAACCTGACGAACATGGACAACAAAACCACCTCGTTCTGGAATCGCACCGGGAAGACGGTCGTCCTCTTCAACTACGCAAACTACTTCAGCAGCGTCACCGGAGCGGGAAACTGGGGCAACAACTACCCCTACTGCGTTACGGTCCTGCCCGGCGCGGCGCACTACGACCTGAAGTCAGTGGACCCTCTGTTCAACGACACCGTGTCCTCTTTCTACATTGGGGGTACGTGCGTGGACTCCCCCTCGATCAGAACTTTCCAGTGACAAACGTCGCCGCCAACGGCTGAGATCTCGGCGCGGCCTTCTACGTACCACAGGGATGGGCCGCCGGCATCACGCCACAACCCATCCGGGCAGCCCCGCACTTCCCGGAAGTGTGCGGACTCCATTGCCCTGCTTTCCCAACTGGACTCGTCCCTCTTTGGAGTAAAAATGAAACTGCGTAAGGTCCTTACCGGTTCGGCTGCGTTCGTGGGCCTTTTGGCCTTGACGTTCATCAACGGCCCACAGGCCAGCGCAAGTCCCCAGCAGTGCAACACTGGCAAGTTCTGCATCTGGGCAGACCTGAACTACACCGGCACCCTCGGCCAGTCCCAGACCAGTCAGGGAAACCTGACGAACATGGACAACAAAACCACCTCGTTCTGGAATCGCACCGGGAAGACAGTCACCGTCTACAACTATGCAAACTACGTCAGCTCGACCAAAGCGGGAACCGGGGGAAAGACTTCCCCCTACTGCGTTGTCGTCCGACCCGGCGCGTGGTACTCCAACATGAACACAGTGAACCCCCTGTAC
The DNA here is from genome assembly GCF_044742205.1 of Streptomyces sp. NPDC087901. Classification (NCBI taxonomy): domain Bacteria; kingdom Bacillati; phylum Actinomycetota; class Actinomycetes; order Kitasatosporales; family Streptomycetaceae; genus Streptomyces; species Streptomyces sp. NPDC087901. Next base: position 6,508 of record NZ_JBIUUC010000040.1, on the reverse strand, counting down.
AACGACAGCGTGTCCTCCTTCGAGGTCGGGGGCACATGCACGAAGTCGCCCGTGACCTACATCTTCGAGAGTAAGACCGGCACCCCCAAGAACTGAGAACTCCAAGCGGCCTCCTACACGTCACAGGAATGGGCTGCCGACGTCGCACCAAACCCTCTCCAGCCGGCCCCGCACCCTTCGGAAGTGCGGGGCCTACGGGGGTCTGTACAGCGAGTGGTATACCCGTGGGTTGGTTGTTACTCCTGTGCTGCGGTGAGCCGGGCTTCGAAGGCTATATCGATGGCCGACGATCAGGCCGGTGGCGTCGGTGAACCTGGCCTTGTAGGTGGTGGTGTCGCCGACGCCGGTGCCTGGGGGCAGGCTTCCGTCGCTTTGTCCAAGGGTTACGCGCCGGTGCCGGTCGGGTCCAAGCTCATGACCGCGAGGTAGAAGCACTTGAGGGCGGCCTTCTCCGTGGGGATGTGCCCGCGGGCGGGGATGGCTTTGCGGATGCGGGCGTTGACGACTCGATCGCGTTGGTCGTGCATACGATCTTGCGGATCTCGACGTCGAACTGGAGGAAGGGCACGATCTCTCCCAGGTGTTCTCTCTCCCACACCGCACGATCGCGGGGTACTTCGCGCCCAGGCATCACTGGAAGTCGCCGAACAGTGCGGTCGCGGCCTCCTCGGTCGGCACGGTGTAGACCGGACGGAGATCCTTGGCGAGCTTCTCCCAATCCTGCCTGCCCGCGTAGCGGAAACTGCCGCGCAGGAGGTGAACCACATAGATCTGCGCGATCGTCGCAGGCCAGAAATCATTCACCGCATCAGGCAGACCGGTCAGCCCGTCGCAGACGAGCATCAGGACTTCCCGCACGCCTCTACTTTCTTGATGTCGGTGAGGACCTGCAGGCAGTACTTGGCGTGTCAGCCCTGGCAGGGACTATTAGGCAGGACCTCTGCTCGTTCAGGAAGAGGTGAGCGGCGGTCACGAGCGTGACGTGGCGGTGCCAGCCAGCGAATGAACAGGCCTCAAAGTGATCGAGTCCGAGCGTCGTTCTCAGCTCACGGTAGTCGTGCTCGATGCGCGCCAGTGTAGCTTCGCGAGCCGGACCGGATCACGGTCCGGGATGTCGGCCGGCAGGTTTGAAATCCAGTGCTTGACCGGCTCGGTTTCCCCCTTCCGGCCACTGAGTGATCAGCCATCGCAGTGCGATGACACCGTTCGAGGCGGTTTTGGGGCGGCGGCTGGCGAGGCGGACACGCAGGAAGTCGAAGCGGGCGGACATAGCTGCCTTGGAGCCTTTGTGCCAGGTGACCGTGACCGTTCGTGCACGTCCGGCGGCCATGACGTGTTCACGCAGCCTGACGGGGCGGGCCCGGTAGCGGGGCGGACGTGGTCCGAGCCCGCCGTAGGGCGGCTGGTGCCGTAAGGCCGACTCGGCATGGGGTCTTCCAAGCCATGGCGGAAGTCGGTGTTCGTAACCGGTGTCCGCGACCTGCACCGCGGGCCGCAGTCCGACCGCGGCGAGTTCAGCCACCATGTCCAGCGCGAGCTGCCACTTCAGCCGATGCCGCTCTTGTTCGCGGATCCGCCAGCGGGCCCGACGATCAGCGGCTTCGTTATTGTCCCAGCTGCCGTGCAGGAACAGCCGCCAGGACAGCGGGCACGAGGGCGGCGCACATCGCTGCGGAGAGCAGCATCTCCCGGGCAGCGGCGCATTATGGATGGACTCTGGCGGGCCGAGGCCTTCACGGCCGATCCAGCAGGCCAATCTTTGCCCTGAGCCACACCGCCCCTCACGATGAAGCGCGGCTCGTCCGTGGCTGATGGACGGCTGTACCGGCTGGCTTGGAATCGGCCGCCGACCGGCACCGTAGGGCACGGCGGTGCTCTGCGCTTGCCGCGGCATCGACCCGGTTCTTTGGTCTTCCAGAGCAAAAAGAGAAGGCCTGGCGGGCGCCGAGCGGGTGTCAGATCCGGTACGGGGAGGGCTCGTCAATCTTGGGTCCCTCTTCAGTCCCTCGTGGAAAGATGCAGGTCAGAAGCTCAAGGCCTGACGATGTCAGGGTCCGAAGGGACTGAAGGGACCAAACTTCCTTGTTTCGTTCTTCATGGGTGTGCGTGTGTATGCGCACACACGAAGCTGAAGCCATACCTTGCGGGCCGTTCATAACTACGATTTCTCAGTCCCTTCAGTCCCTCGAGCTGACACAATATGCCGTCTGACCTGCACCTTTCCCTGAGGGACTGAGGAGGGACCCAACCACGTCGAAACCTTCAGTCCCTCTACCCAAGACCCACGTCCCGACACGCCCGACCGCCCCAGCCCGGTCAGCCCTGCCAGCCCACTCCGTCTTCCCAGGCAGCAAAGGGACTGAAGGGACTTAAGTCAAAAAACAAGGCCATCTCCGCTCAAACAGCTCCTGTAAGCTCTGCCGCGATTGGAAAACTCAGTCCCTTCGGTCCCTTGCCTGGAAATAGGGGCGCTGTGACCTGGCCTTTTACCCCAGGGACTGAATTAAGTTGTTGGCCCTCAGCAAGGACGATCAACGTGCCAAGTCATAGTGAGACCAGTGGCTCCCCCAAGGCGGGAACCACGAGTCCCTACGCTGTTGCGCGCTGGTGCGCCGGAAACGGCTGGCCTGTCCACCCACTGGCAGCCGGACGAAAAACCCCCGTCGGAAACTGCCCGATGTGCCGCGAGGAGCCCCACCTGCCTGCGAAGTGCCCTTGCCATTCCGCAGGCAGGTGGTGTCACGGCTTCCATGCAGCGACCACAAACCCTGCTCTTCTGGAAGCCTGGTGGGGAAAACACCCGCGCCAGGGAGTCGGAGTGTCCTGCGGCCCGGCAGGCCTCGTCGTTTTCGACATCGACGCCCATAGTGTCGAAGTGCCTGACCGCAGCAAGCTCCTCCCCGGCATCTCAATCCACGAGAGCGTCAACCTTGCAGGCCTCGCCTCCGGGTTCGACACCGTCGCTTTGTTGGCCGCTCTCCGTGGCCAACAAAGTCCAGCAGACGACGACAGCACCCTTCGCGTCCGTACACCATCAGGCGGACTGCACGTCTGGTACCGCACACCTCTCGAAGGCCCGCACTACCGGTCCTCAGTGGGCTCCAGCCCAAAGGTCTCCCTCGCCTGGCAAGTCGATGTCCGGTCCGTCGGCGGCTACATCGTGGCCCCGGCCACCCGCACGTCCGCCGGGACGTACACCGCCGTCGGACCAGCGCGACTTCCTGGAGACCTTCCAGACTGGCTTGCTGCGGAACTCGTGCGCACCGGCCACGCGGTAACCCATGAACCGGACCCGCCACCACCACTAGGTCTCGTTTCCGGACGGCCGACCGGTCGGCGTGCCCACCAGCTTCTAACGCCACTCCTGGCTCAGGTGGCAGCCTGCGCGGCAGCGACCGAGGGAACCGCCTTCACTGAAAAACTGAACCGCGCTTCCTACACCGCCGGCGGCCTGATCGCCACCGGTTACCTCACCGAAATGCAGGCACGCGCCCTGTTGAGCACAGCGGCCGACGCCGCACGACCCCACCGCAGCCGGCACAGCCTCTCAGTCATCGCCTCTGCCCTGTCTGCTGGTGCAAGCCGGCCGCTCCATTTCAAAGGACGCCCATGAGCAGCGCCGACAGCCCACGCTTCGACGCCACTGCCGCAGCGCAGCAGATGCTCGATCTCGAAGTCCCGGCAGGCCAGCCGAGCCTGCCTGCCCAACAGAACACTTCCGCGGTCCGTGAGCCGCCTTCTCAGGCAGGTCAACTTCCCGGACTACTTACAGACCGCGGCAACGCCAAGCTGTTCGCGGTGATGTTCGGCGACCAGTTCCGACATGTCGAGGGCCTGGGCTGGTACCACTGGGACCAGTACCGCTGGAAGCGCACCGGCGGTGAAAAGGCAGCAGTCTGGGCAGCTGGAGACCTGGCCGAACAAATGCCCGCCACCGACCCCACCGGCCAATACACCGATCGCGACCTTGCCTCCCACCGCCGACGCTCCATGTCGACCCCCGGGATCAAGGCCCTGCTTACCCAGGCCAAAGCATCCCCAGCACTCGCTCTGGACCCCGACGTCCTGGACGGCGACCCCTACGCCCTGTGCACCCCCGCAGGGGTCGTCGACCTCCACACCGGCCACCTTCACAAGCCCGACCCCGAAGCAGACATGCATTCCCGGGCCACCAGCGTCGCTCCCGAAGCGCTGCCCACCCCCCGCTGGCACCGCTTCCTTCACGACACCTTCGGCGACGACGCCAAAGGTGAGGAAACCATCCACTTCCTCCACCTGCTCCTCGGCTACTCCGTCACCGGTGACGTCGGTGCCCAGGTCCTGCCCTTCCTCTACGGAACCGGCGCCAATGGGAAGTCCGTTTTGCTGGACGTCATGACGCAGATCCTCGGTGACTACGCCCAGGCAGCACCGCCCGGCTTCCTCATGGAAAAGGGCAAGTTCTCCGAGCACTCCACCGAACTCACCGAACTCCACGGCCGCCGCATCGTCGTGTGCTCAGAACTCAAACCGAACGATAAGTTCGACGAATCCCGAGTCAAGCTCCTGACCGGCGGCGATCGCATCATGGCCCGCCGCATGCGACAGGACTTCTTCAGCTTCAACCCCACCCACAAGCTCTGGCTGCTCGGCAACCATCGCCCAGAAGTCGGCACTGGGGGCCACGCCTTCTGGCGACGGATCCGATTGATCCCCTTCGAACGTGTCGTCCCGGCCACCCGCAAGATCGACAACCTTGCCAAGGAGCTTGTCCAGAGCGAAGGCCCCGGCATCCTGCAGTGGCTCATCGAGGGGGCCAAGCTCTACCTCGCCACCCGTGACCCTCTGGCAGGACCTGCCATCGTTCGCACCGCCACCGAGGCCTACGCGACCACCGAAGACCACATCGGCCGCTTCCTCACCGAATGCTGCACCACCAGCCCACACGATCGCACCACCGAACGCGGGCCGGGAGACCTTCGCGTCGAACAAGGCCTCCTGTATGCCACTTACAGCAGTTGGTGCAGCGCGGGGGAAGGCATTCGTCCAGCTACTGCCCGCGCCTTCGCTACCCGCGTACGCCAGGAACTGTCCCTCGCCTCACCCGCCGACATGATGAAGTCGAGCGGCAAGAAGTACTACCCCGGCCTGGGACTCCTCACCGACGACGAAGCCCAGGCCAACCATGTCTGATGCGCGCACCCGGCACACACCTGCCGACCCGGCCTACCATAAACACGGTGCCCCCACCCGGGAACCTACTCACCACACCCACGCCGGCCTCCCAGCCGGCACAAACACAAAGGGGCTGCGGCCATGAGCTCGCTGCTGAACGAGAGCGACCTCCACCACGAAAGCTGCGTGGTCTGGCTGGAGAACCCCGACAACCTCGACTACGTACGCCAGGCCCTCGACAAAACAGCCCGGCGCCGCGGGAAACCTCGCTACGAACGCGACGGACGCATGGTCGGGTACACCGAGCTCCAAGCTGACGCCGAAGCCGACCCCGACAGCGGACTCCATCTCCGCCGAGTCTTCTTCCTGCTCCCGCACGACCGCGACGCCGACCCCGACGGCCCCTACCACGAAGGCGCCCCCGGCGAAGCCGTCGACCCCAGCACCATCCAGCCCAAACGCGTCGGTGACAAAACCCCACGCTCCCAACGCGGCCCCGCTGCAGCTATAACAGCCACCCCCTGACCACGTCATTGAATGCACTCTGTGGGCACGCGGCATAGTTCCGCGCATCACCCGGCGGAGAGTCCAGAGCTCAGTGCGCGCCTCGGCCGCCGCCGCCAATGGGGGTCCAGCAAACGGATCGTAGCTATCTATTGAGGTTCTCCTGTTGGCGTCGGGTGGTGACGGTTCATGATCCCTGCGGCATGCCGGTGGGGTGAGGTATTCGGAGGGTGGGGGCCTGACCGCTGAGCGTCGGGCGTTTCGTGAGGAGATCCGGCTTCAGGTCGGGCAACGGTTCACGGCGGGTGAGAAGACCTCGTTGATCGCGAAGGACTTGCGAGTGAACGTGCGGTCGGGGGAACTCTGGCGTCGTGCCTGGCGCGAGGGTGGCACGGAGGGCCTACGTTCCGCAGGTCCGGCGACTCACCAACCATCACCGATGCCCAGCTCGCCGTGCTGGAGGAGGAACTCGGCAAAGGCCCGGTGCCGCACGGCTTCGAAGACGAACCCTGGACCCTGGTCCGGGTTCAGGCGTCAAATCCGCGTCGGCTGCGGGTGAGCCTGTCGGTCGCGACGGTGTGGCGGCTGCTGAGAGTGCACGGCTGGTCCTGGCAGGCACCCGCCTGGACAGCACTGGAGCGTGACGAGCACGCGGTGGAGCTGTGGAAGAAGGAAGTGTGGCCCCGGGTATTAGGCTTGCGGCGGCTGCCTCTGGCGCCTGGATCCTCTTCGAGGACAGGCCAGCTTCTCGATGCCCCCCCCGTTACCGTTTTCGTGGCTCCGCAATGGGGCCTCCGGCCTTCGGGTCCGGCATGACTTCCCCCCCTTGTTGTTGATGATCCGGGGGGTG
>NZ_JBIUUC010000039.1:0-12027 GCF_044742205.1 Streptomyces sp. NPDC087901 | reverse complement strand
CCGCTACGAGAAACGGGCCTACATCTACCTCGGCACCGTCACACTCGCAGCCCTCGCGATCTGGCTCCGCACATGATCCGAGAAACAGGACCTAGATGGCGGTTAGCGCCGACAGGTTGGAGAAGGCTTGATGAACCACTGTAGGTCCGACCACGTAAGTGCATTTACTGGGCCGCAGGCGCATAGCCGGTCACTGCGGCTCTTTCCACACCATGGCAGACGCACCAAACCAGCGCTGTCCGCCTTGGAACCACCTCAGAGGAGGCCACGTGTCACTGCTAAGCGCACCCTTCACTTCGTCGCATCCCCCACCCGAATCCCTGCACAAACGCGTGCAGGTGATCAATACAGCGATTGACGTGGGCCAGCACATGCTCGCGGCCAGAGAGGCCGATCGGCTCGTCTGGCACGTCATAGCTGAGCGCGGTGCCCATCACGAATACACACTGTGCCTACGACAGGTGGGTGCCTACGCTCGCTTCCTGGCTGGCCACTATGGACGCGCGGCGCGTGAATCCCTCGAACTTGCCCGCATCTGGGCGCTCAAGGGTGACTGCACGCAAGCCACGGCCGATCTGGTCCGTTCCGCGGCGGCCTGGCTACTCATGCCGGACTCGGAAGACGCCAGACAGCTCGGCTATGTCCTTTTGGACGCGTGGGATCGGACGCCCCCGCCGCCCCGGACTATTGGGCTCATGAGCCGTCGTCAGAGAGCGCAGATCGAACACCGCCTATGCGCCCTGACTCGCCGCCTTCAGCGGCTCCCCAGCGGGGATTGTGAACTGCTGTCCGTTTACTGAGCTGACGTGAGTTGTAGCGTGCGGGAGTGGGTTTGTGGGGAGAGAACGATTTCCGGGGCCTTGACCCCGGATGTTGGACACACGAGACACTGAGCCTTTTCCAACCTCACGCTGACGCGTGATGGAGGACGAGTACGGCCTGGAGGATCGCGGTGATGCGATTGGTGCTGCAACGGAGCTTCCGAAGGAGCCGCCAGTTCTTCAGGACCGCCATGGCCTGCTCGACCAGGCAGCGGATTTTGGCGTGACTGATGTTGTGTCGGCGCTTCCACCGCTTGAGCCGACGGCCTCAGAACGGGACTCGGACGGGGTGGCCGGCTCCCTGGTACGCCTTGTCTGCCCAGCACTTCAGCTCTGCTGCGGCGAGCGCGTCGATGATCCCGTGGGTCCGTGACGCGGTCAGGTCGTGGACGGACCCGGGCAGGGCGCGGGACGCCCACAACAGCCAGCCGAACGGATCGGTGAGGACCTGAACGTTCATGCCGTGACGCTTGTGTTTCCCGGAGTAGTACGGGGCGGCGATCCGGTCGATCGGCAGGAGGGTGCCGTCCAGGATCACGAACGCCTTGCTCCGGATGGTCTTCATCGCCTCGGTCAGGGTCGGAGCGAGGGCGGCCAGGACGTCGATTACCTCGCGTATGTAGCGATAGACCGTCGCGATGCCGATGCGGAACCCGGCGGCGAGCTGGGCATACGTATCGCCGCACCGCAGGTGAGCCAGGGCGAGCAGGGCCTGTCGTCCTGCGGGCAGACGCCGCCAGCGCGTCCCGATCTCCCCTCGCTGGGCATGCAGCCGAGCACTCAGGTACCGCAAGGTGCGGCTGGACAGATCAATCGACGACGGGTAGACAAGCACACGAAGCTCCTGGTGGGCACGGTGAATCTTGGTCGTGACACCTCCTACCAGGAGCTTCATCGTGTTGCAGAGCCGCCCAACTGGCGGACACCTTAGGCAGGTTGGAATCAGCTCACTCACCAAATCCTGCCGACGGCCACCGCACGAACGCTTTCTGCTGCCCGCTTTCACACACCAGCCGCCGTAGCGATCTTCTCGCTCTTGACCTCAATGGCGCGCTTTCAGGGCGCCGGGTGGTGTCTTCCTGTGCGGTCAAATGCTAGGCGGCGCCGCCTGACATGGGGTCAAACTCGGCGGGCCACGCACCGCATGCGGAGCCCCCCGGGACCCAGAGTGGCGCGGATTACCGGGCGGACACGAGAATTTTCGACCGCTTCCAGGTGCCATCGCGCTGTGATGGATGCCAATGCCAGGGTGGCCTGGGTGATGGCGAAGGTGTCGCCAATGCATTTGCGGGCGCCACCGCCGAAAGGAATGAGACTTCCACGGAATTTGTTGGCAGTTTCGTCGTCTGTCCAACGGTCGGGGTCAAATTGGTCCGGATTGGGGTACACGTCCGAACGGTGATGAATCAGGTATGGACTATAGATAAGAGTGGTGCCGGCTGGGATTCGAAGTCCGCCCAGTTCAGTGTCACCGGTGGCAATGCGAGTCAGAAGCCACAGTGGGGGGCGAATCCGCAGTGTCTCGGTGATGATACGTCCGGTCAGCTGCAGAGCGGGGAGATCCCCCAAGTCTGGCCAACGACCAGCCAGTACGGCGCTAGTCTCGGCCTGAAGTCGACTCTCAATGTCAGGATTTTCGGCCAGATGATGTAGCGCCCACGCCAGGGTGTTCGCTGTGGTCTCGGTGCCCGCGAGGAAGAACGTCACGACTTCGTTGGCGATCTCCACGTCTGACAGCCCGTCCGGACTGTCGACGTCGTCAGGCCTGGCCAGTAGCGTCGACAGAACATCGCCCCCGTCTATTCCATCACGTCGGCGCTCTTCGATTATCCGGCCAATCGTCTCGTACAGGCGTGCGCGCGCCCGTTCATGCCGGAGGTTGCCACGGGTAGGCGCCTTCTCCAAAAATGCCGGCAGGAGTGTCCGGGTGAACATTCCCGTCAAGAGTATATGTAGATCCTCGAGCATCTCCGCTTGGCTCGACGCGTCAAGCTGTGTGCCAAACATCGTCGCGCAGGTCACATTCATGGTTAGTTGATGCATGACCGAGGGCACGTCGAGAATCTGCCCATCGCGCCAGGTCTCGATCATGTCCGTGATGAAGGTGGTCATCACATCTGCGTATGCAGGCATCCGGTCGTGGTGAAAGGCGGGTTGAACCAGCCTCCGCTGCCGCCGATGTCGGCTATGAGGACACGACGCGAGTCCATCGCCCACGATTTCGCGTCCGCGCTCGATGAAGAGACCGCCCTTGTCGAATGTGCGGTCATCAACAAGCAGCTGACGCGTGAGTTCAGAGTCGCAGACCACAATGGCGGGTTCGGGACCGAGTTGAATTCGGACCAAATTGCCGTAGGAGGGCAAGGATTGGAGGAATCCGAGGGGGTCCCTGAGGAGCTTCCATGCGTGTCCCACCAGCGGGAGAGCCTGCGGGGCCTTCGGCACCTTTTCTGTGAGCGACATATCTGATACGGCTCCCTTCGCGACGGTTTCCTCGGCATCTCAGGAAATGCTCGAGATCCAAATTGTTTCCTCCGTCGGTAGGGGAGCGAACAGGCTACGCAGTCGACACCGACGGGCACATCGAAATATCTGCGCTCCAGCCAACTGGAGTCGGCAAGAATGCAGGTGCACCGTACATGAAGCGCGCCAGGGCTGTCACTGCTCGGTGCCGCTGTGAAATCACCCCAGGGCATCTTCGTCACTTGGACATTGCGCATGGGCCGCAAGCGATGGCCGGCAGCTTAGACGGGATCGTGCCTGAAAGTCTCGCCACCGCCGCAGGTGGGCCGACTCCTGCGCCTCGCTCACCTCGTCGCGCCCTGGGGCGGCAGGTTTGGCCGACTAGGGCCACTTCCGGGAAGCAGTCGACAGTCGCGACTCGGGTCTCGCGCAGACAGATCACAGGATCAGATGCAGGATTTAATGGCCATTAGGCATGATTTACTCTCCCTAGCAACGCGGCTCAGAGTCGCTCAAAGTTTCGGCCGATAGCCCTATCGGCAGGTATGTTTCTGAGGTAGAAATGCCTTACACGAGTAAGTGATCGAGCACGGCGGGGCCTGCACGGTCGAGACGTGCCGATCACGCCCGCCGTCGGGGCGCAAAGATGCGCCAGCGGACGGAACCGCCGTGATGACGGTGTTGGGAAGGCTGCTCGCCCTGGAGGGCGGTCCCGCAGAGAAAACGCCCTGCAGCAGCAGTCCCCGGACGCCCCTGGCGATGCGTCCCAACTAGCGGTCGTCCCTCTCGCAAGCGGCACTAACACTTCGAGGACCCCGGTTGAACAGGGCCGCTGTTGGGGCGAAGTAGTGCGGCGTCCAAGTCAGTTACAGCACGCGGACCAGAGAATAGGTGGGGTGGGCCATGTCGGCTTCAGAGGCGGAACCGGTCGCGATTATCGGAATCGGCTGCCGGTTCCCCGGCGGAGTAGAGACGCCCGGCGGGTTGTGGGATCTGGCAGCGCAAGGACGAAGGACAGCGGGGCCCGTCCCGGCAGGGCGATGGGATGCTGCGCGTCTTGCTCGTATGCACGACCCGGAGCTAGCTGAGCGGGCAGGGCACGGCAGCTTCCTGCAAGGGGATGTGTGGGCCTGGGATCCAGCAGCATTCTCAGTTGGGCCGATGGAACAGCGGTGGGTCGATCCGCAGTTCCGAGTACTGACAGAAGTGGCCTGGGAGGCCGTAGAGCATGCAGGCATTCCGGTGGACCGCATACGGGGGTCGCGCACCGGGGTGTATGCGGGTACGTATGCGCCGGACAACCTCTTCCGTGAGTACAGGCCCGTGGAGGACGCCCCCAACAGCGCGTATCTCTTCGGGAACTTCACAGCCGGAGCAGCAGGCCGGGTGGCGTTTTCCATGGACCTGCGTGGACCCGCGATGGTCATCAGCACCCATTGCTCGTCAGGCCTGGTGGCGCTGGATGTGGCGTGCGGAGCACTGACCTTGGGCGAATGCGACATGGCCCTCGCTGGTGCGGTGCTGCTGATGCTCGCGCCCGAGACGCACTACTACGAGGCACCCTTGCTGCTTTCGCCGAGAGGCGCCTGCTCCGCCTTCGACGCACGGGCCGATGGATACGTGCGTGGGGAGGGCGCCGGGATGCTGGTTTTGAAGCGGTTGGCCGATGCGCGACGTGACGGGGATCGGGTGTTGGCCGTTATCCGAGGCAGCGCGGTCAATAACGACGGGCAGGCTACCCGGCTGACCGCACCTTCTGCCGAGCTGCAAGAGCAACTGTTCCGCGAGGCCGCTGTCAAAGCAGGCATTGACCCGGGCGAAGTTGGGCTGGTGGAAGCGCACGGGCCGGGCACTGCAGTAGGTGACCCGGTCGAATACACCTCCATAAATGCCGTCTACGGGCGGGGCCAAGGGCGTTGTGCACTGGGCTCGATCAAAACGAACATCGGGCACTCAGAACCGGTATCTGGCATCGCCGGAGCTATCAAAGCCGTGGAGAGCCTACGACGCGGAATTATCCCCCCGAATGCCGGCTTCCAAGAGTGGAACCCCACCATCCCTCGTGACGAGGCTTCTCGCCTGTTCGTCCCGACTGAGCTGACCGACTGGCCTGTGGACGGGGCAGTCCGACTGGCAGCCGTCTGCTCTTACGGAGTAACCGGAACCAACGCCCACGTCATACTGGAGTCTGCGCCCACCACCAGTCGCCACAGCCGAGGCCGAGCGACGCTCCCAAAGCAGACAACCGCGCAACTGTTCCCCCTGTCGGGCGCCTCCCCGCAATCCTTGCGCTTGGCCGCGCTGCGCCTGGCAGCATGGGCGGAAAGCCCTGGAACAGATACGAGTCTTGGGGATGTCGCGCACACGTTGACTATGCGTCGATCACACGGGGACCACCGTCTCGGCATCGTCGCCCGCGATCACCTTGAACTCGCATCCCGCGCCCGCGCTTTCGCGCGTGAGGAAGAAGCCGAGGGGGCCGTCTCAGGTACGCCGGTACTGCCGCCTGACCATGCCGGGCCGGTGTTCGTCTTCACTGGACAGGGCTCTCAGCGGCCCGGTATGTGCCAGGATCTGCTGCGCACTGAGCCGGTGTTCGCTGCGGCGATCGACGAGATGGATCCCCTGATACAGGCTGAGGCCAACTTCTCTCTCCGTGAGGTGATTGAGCACCCGCAGCGGTTGGTTGGCGTGGAGCGGGTACAGCCTGCGCTGTTCGGTGTCCAGGTGGCGCTGGCCGGATTGTGGAGATCCTGGGGGATCGAGCCCGCGGCCGTCATCGGCCAATCCCTTGGCGAGGTCGCCGCGATAGTGGTCGCGGGGGGCCTGAGCTTGGCAGATGGCGTGAAGGTGATTTGCCGCCGCTCGGCGCTGCTCGCCACGATCTCCGGCGGCGCGATGGCCTCGGTGCTGCTTAGCGCCGCCCAGGCGCAGCAAGCGATCGACGCAGCCGGGGCGGACGGGGTGTCGCTGGGCGTGCTCACCTCGCCCTCCATCACAGTGGTGTCCGGTGACGCCGCCCAGGTAGCCGGCCTGGTGCGCCAGTGGGAAGCAGATGGCGTGGTGGCCAAACTGATCGACGTCGATGTGGCTTCGCATTCGCCGCAGGTCGACCCGATCCTCGAACGGCTGCGCACTGCGCTGGCCGAAGTGCCCCAGGCCTATCCCCGCATCCCCTTCTACTCGACCGTCGCCCCCGATCCGCAGGAGCCCTGCGCAGTAGACGGGCAGTATTGGGTACGTAACCAGCGTGACCCGGTGCGGTTTCACGCGGCGGTGTCCACCGCGCTGGCGACCGGCCACCGGCTGTTCATCGAATGCACCCCGCACCCGCTGGCCGTGCGCCCAATTCTCGACATCGCTCGGAATGACGGGGCAACGGATGTCGTCGTGGTCGGCAGCCTTCGGCAGCAGCTTCCCGATCAGGACGCGTTCCTGGCGCATCTCGCAGCGGTACACGCAGCCGGATACGGCGGCATCGATTTCGAATCGCGTTACGGCAGCGGTGAGCTTGCCGACGTCCCCGGCACCGCCTGGCACCGCACCCGCCATGGCGGGGACGAACAGCCGTACCGGCTCATCGCACCGCAACTGCCCGGTGCCGACCAGCACCCGCTCCTTGGCGGGCACGTCCACGATCCTGACCACACCGAGCGCCACCTGTGGCAGACCCCCGTCGGCCCGAATCGTCTTCCTTGGCTCGCCGACCACAAGGTGGCCGACGTAGCGGTGCTGCCCGGTACTGGGACAGTGGAGATGATGCTGGCAGCCGCCACACGGGTATACGGCACCAACACAGTTGCGGTCCGGGACGTGAGCATCGCAAGCCCCCTTGTTCTGGATCCGGAACCAGTAGTTACCACCCGCCTCGTCCGGGACAACGCCACTGACAGCGCCCGTGTCGAGATCGTCTCGGTGACGGACGGTGAGGTTACCGTCCATGCTCACGGCACCGTGTATCCGCTGCCGACGGGGGAGCCACCTACCTCGCTGACCGCGGCCGAGCGTCACCCTCAGGGTTGGCAGGACAGTGAGCCCTCCGCTCTGCATCGCACCTTCCGCGAACGACACGATGTCTTCCACGGCCCGGCCTTCACCGCGATCGACCGCATCCAGGTACACCCGACCGAGGACCTGGCCCTGGCCACACTCCGCACACACGACGCCGCAAGGGTCTCGGCCTGGACGATGTCGCTGCACCCCGCGCTCGCCGACCAAGTGGTGCAAAGCGCCGTCTCGGCGTGGCTGGCCCATTACGTCCTCACCCCGGGCCCGGTGGTGGTCGCCGGATTTGAGGAGGTACGGGTATACGGCAACACCGCACACACCCGGCTTGCTGCCATCCGCGTGCACCATGCTGACGACCTCGGGTGCACCGCATCGGCCCGCCTGGCTACCGCAGATGGCACTGTCGTCGCGGAGATCCATGGACTGCGGGTCAGTAACATCACGCCACCCGCTCAGCGGTTCGCCGCCCGTCTCTCCCACCTCCGCTGGGCACGGCAGGATGCACCAGACGAACGTCCCCGCACCACGGACGGCCGGTGGCAGGTGCTCGCCGACCCGGACTGCACCTGGCCGGCGGAATTGGCTCTGGAGCTGAAGAAGCATACCGTCGACTGCCGCCTCACACCGCTGGATACCATCGCCGCGGACCCGGCAGCCCTGCAGGGTTCCAGCGGCATCGTGCTCGCCCTCGAAGCCGCGGACGATGCCGCGGAATCTGCCGAGCTTGCCCGCAGACTGGTCGCCCGTACGGTCACTCTTATCCAGCACATGGCCCTGATGGAACAGCCCCCACGGCTGTGGGTGATCTCCGGCTCGAAGAGCACTTTGGCCACAGCTGCGCTGCGCGGCATGCTCCGCACCGCGGCATACGAACATCCTGAACTCGGCTCCAGCATTCTGCAGTTCACACCTGGTACACCCTACGAGGCGCTCGTGGCGGAGCTGCTCGACACCGCGCAACCAATTACGGAAGTCGCACTGCGCCCCAACGGCCGCTTTATTGCCTGTGTCACCCCTGGCCCCGACACCACCGAAGTGCACAGTGGCCCGCCTGAGAGGACCGTACGCCCCGGCGCGGCCTACCTGGTCACCGGAGGCCTCGGCGGACTGGGCCTACTCACCGTCGAGTGGCTCGCCCACAACGGCGCCGGACGCGTCGTCATCGTCAACCGCTCCACACCCACGTCCGAAAGTGCGGCACGGCTGAGTGACCTCCGCGCGGCCGGCACCGAGATCATCCTGATCCGCGGCGACATTGCCGACTCGCAGCTTGCCGAGGACGCTGTCACCGCGGCCAGCAACGGCGGGCTCGCACTCCGTGGAGTGCTGCACCTGGCTGGCGTTGTCGAAGACGCAACCTTGACCAACCTCGATGAGCGCCTGCTCGAACGGGTCTGGCGCGGCAAGGCCGACGGGGCCTGGATACTGCACCATGCCACGGCCGAAGCCGACCTTGACTTCTTTACCCTCTACTCGTCGGTCGCCTCCCTGACCGGTTCCCCAGGGCAAGCCGCCTATGCGGCAGCTAACGGTTTCCTCGACGGCCTTGCCGCCTGGCGCCATAACCAGCACCTGCCCGCAAACACAATTCACTGGGGCGCCTGGAGTGAAGTCGGCCGGGGCCAGCACCTCGCCCAGCGTGGCTTTCTCACCATCACTCCTACGGACGGCATCGGCGCCCTGGAATACATCCTGGCCGCCGGCCACCAGCAGATCGCCTACTCCCCGCTGGACATCGCCCAGTGGATCGGCCCCTATCCGGCACTGCGCGAATCCACACTTTTCGCCGAGCTGCTCACAGGGGACAGCACCACTGAGGACAGCAGGTCCGCCGTGCGGGACCAACTTGTGGGGGCGGAAGGGCACTCGGCACGCCGGGACACCCTCCAGGCGTTCATCATCGCAACCGTACGCGTCCTCCTGGGCGACACCACCCGTCACATTGGACCCCACACCAGCATGGTCATACTCGGCCTCGATTCCCTGGGCGCCGTCCAACTTCAGCAACGCCTCCAGCACGCTCTACAGATTGAAATGAAGCCTGGAGTGATCTGGGTCAAACCCACCGCCGCCAGCCTCACCGACTGGCTACTGGACGCTCTCGGGCTGCTACCCGACTCAGCAACTGAATCCCCTGAAATCGGCGCGTAACTCCAGAAGGGAACTTCAAAAGGTGACAACGCACTCGCCCGCCGACTCCGACGTCCATAGGCGCGAGGTAACAGGTGCATCCACCCACTGGAGCACGCCCGTCATGGCCTGGGCCGCAGTGGGCTCCTGCGCCCTGATTTTCCAAACTATCGTCCTCGGTCGGTGGATTGCGGCCGGCGGTCTGCACGCCGTACCGGACGGCAACTATGAGATCTCGGCAGGGCGGGCCGCACTCACCTGGGTGGGGCAGGGTGCGATGTTGGCGATCATCGTGTCCTGCCTGGCAGCGACGTGGTACCGCAGCAGGAAGGCGGGCCAGATCACCTTTGACACTGCGATCGTCATAGGATTCGGTCTCTCATTCTGGCTCGCTCCGCTGTCGAACGCGCGTGATCTCGTCGCCATCGGCAACCGGTACGCGCTCAATGTCTCGACCTGGGGCCCCTATATCCCCGGCTGGGACGGCCCCCATCCGGAGCTCCAGGTCGAGACGGTGGTCGCAGCAAGTGTGCTGATGTATATCCCCGTCATAACCTGGGTCTGGGCTCAAATGTGGTTCATGACCCGAGTCTCACGCCGGTGGCCCAGTTGGGGAATGCTCCGACTGTTGCCGGTCTTCCTGCTCTCGGGAGCCCTGCTAGACGCCCTTTTCGAGGTCATCCTCGTCGCCGGTCTCGGCATGTACGGCTACCCGGCGGCGAATCAGCAGCTTGCTCTGTTCGGCGGCCACTGGTATCAGGTTCCCCTGGGGCACGTGATCGCGGGCATTCTTCTCTCCACCCCAACGGCAATGCTGTGGCATCACGCTCGGCGCCGAAAGCAGGAGGTGCACATCTTCCGCGGCACTGCGTGCTTCGCACCGCGTACCCAGAACTGGCTTCGAATCCTCGCAGCCGTGGGCTTCACCAACCTCGTGATGTTCGGCTGGATGATGATCTCCCAAAACACCACCATGCTCGGAACCGACCCCATGCCAGCCGATATGCCCAGCTGGCTCTGGCCCCGCTGAGTGAACGGCAGGGCAAAACGAAGGGTTCTGCATGACGCACCACGGACACGGCGCTCACCGGCGGCACGGTCACGCAATCGTCATTGGCGCAGGCATCGCTGGCTTGCTGGCCGCCCGCGCCCTGAGCGAGACTTTCCAACAGGTCGACATCCTGGAACGAGATCGACTGCCGTCAACTTGCAAACCACGCCCGGGCGTCCCTCAGGGTCGGCACGCCCATGCCCTCCAAGCACGCGGGCTGCAGCTCTTCGAAGAGTTCTTCCCCGGGCTTCAAGATGAACTGTCGAAAGCGGGAGCACCACTGGTGGACTTCTGTGCGCACGCACGGCTGCAGCTGCCCGGCGGCGCGCCCCCACCCGCAACCTCCGGAATCTTCATCCAGCCGGTGAGTCGCCCCTTTCTTGAGAAGGCAGTGCGGGACCGGGTGGCCCGCATTCCCGGTGTACGCATCCGTGACCAAATCGCGGTGATGGGACTGCTGCAGGACCCGGCAGACCGCCGTGTCACGGGGGTTCGCCTCAAACACCGTTCGCCGCAGCACCGTCCCGACGAGTACCTCAGGGCCGACCTGGTCATCGACGCCAGCGGTCGCGGCTCCCACCTTCCAGACTGGCTCGCCGCCCTCGGCCTCCCTCGCCCGGCGGAGACGATTGTCGACGCCAACGTCGCTTACGTCACCCGCCACTTCGCAGCGGACCCGGACCACCCTGGCGACTGGCTTGCCCTCTTCGAGACGCCGCGGGCTCCCGATTTCCCCCGGGGATGTTTTGCCCTGCGCACAGAAGGCAACCAGCTGATCGTGACCTTGCAAGGTGCAGCCGGTGACCACCCGCCCAAGGATGAACAGGGCTTCCAAACCTTTCTTGAGTCACTCGCCCATGCAACGGTGAACACCATCGCTCAGATGGTCCCCCTGTCGGCGCCCTACCGCTATGCTCACACCGCCAACCGCCGTCGGCACCTCAAGAGCGTCAGGCCCTGGCCGGATGGGCTGATTGCACTCGGTGATGCGGCATGTGTCTTCAACCCTGTCTACGCCCAGGGCATGACAGTTGCTGCGTTGCAGACCCTGGCCCTTCGCGATCTGCTCGAGTGCCATGAACTGCACGGTATCGCGTCAGCATTTCAGCGACGCTCGGCCCATATCACCCGCTGGCCGTGGCTGATGGCCACGTTGTCGGACCTGGGCTGGACAGCCGACGCCTCCACCTCTCTACTGTTGCGCGCCGCACAGTGGTACCTCGGCAGGTGGTACGCACTCATTCCACACCACCCAGACATGTTCCAAGATTTCGCACGGGTGGTGAACATGCTCTGTGGGCCGGGCGTGCTCGCCCGCCCCCGCCACCTGTGGCGCATCATTGGCCCAGGTCCGATGACGAAAAGCCTGGGAGCTGTCCGGCCGATCATGTGACTGTCGCCTGATCTGTTCGTTGTTCCCGTTATGGGGCGGGGAGAACGTGGCGATCTGTCGGACGCCGAGTGGGAGCGGCTGCGGCCGTTCCTGCCGGTGAGCAACGGTCGGTGTGGGCGGTGGCGTGATCATCGACAAGTGATCGACGGGATTCTTCACCG
>NZ_JBIUUC010000038.1:0-13436 GCF_044742205.1 Streptomyces sp. NPDC087901 | reverse complement strand
ATCAGCGCTGCGTGCTCGATGTTGCTCATCGCGGATCGCCAACGGACTGGCCGTGCCGTTTTGAATCCGGCGCTGCGTCGACTTCTCACCGAAGTTGTGACTGAGCGCTGTAGTTGGCCCGTCCAGCCAACTACAGCGCTCAGCTCCCGTGGGGCGTGCACTTACACCGCCTTGTGCGGCCCCGCCGGCTAGGCCGCGGGGCCGAGGTCTCCCGCGAGGAGCGTTTGTACGATCTTGGGCCGGTCCCAGAGGGCCAGGATCTCGTTGGCGAGGGCCACGACGGGCAGGTGGTCCTGGTCCCGCACCTTGATGGCTGCGGCTTTCAGGGTGCGCGGGACAGCTCCGGCGTCCAAGAGGACGCGCCATTCGTGCGCGCCGAGTTCCAGGAACTCCAGTTCGGTGAGCCCAGCGACCTCCAGGGGGTCGGCCAGTGTGCCAGGCATGGCGGTCAGAGTGCGCAGACAGGGCAGTCCCGTGACAGGGGCGAGGCTGAAGGGTGTGCCGTCCCAGGCGCCGATGGTCAGGACTTCCAGGGCGGGATGGGCGGCGGCCTGGATGGTCTCAAGGCATCCGGTACCGACTCTGGCCACGGCGGGAAGCTTGTCTCCGCGGTGGTCACAGCGTTCTTCCCGCATCCGGCCCAGGACGAAATCAGTGAGGGAATCGGCCACGAGCTCGGCACCGATGCTCTGCTCGTGGTCGACCAGGATGACCTGCCCGAAGTATCCGGCGGGGCCGGGGGTCAGGTCGACAGCGAACTCGTCGCCGCCGTTGCTCCCAAAGCCGATCCAGCCAGGGGAGCCGGCCAGGCCCTGCACCGCGGCATCGGACGCGGTGCTGACCGCATGCGTCGCGCCGTGATCCCAGCCGGGGTGACGCACTGCCGCGTCGACGCTGTACAGGTGCTCCAGGCCGGAGAGCTCGCAGCCGACCGCCTCGCCAGCGCGGTCCGCCTCCTCGAAATCGAAGCCGTCGCCCGAGTGCACCCGTGTCACCCGGTACAGCACCTTGAGCTCATCGGACAGCGTGACACCAAGACGCGCTTCGGCGGCAGCGATCTCCTCCTCTGTCGCTCCGACGGCGTCAGGCAACCGCTCGCGCAGCGTCCGCTCCAGCAACTCCGGATCCGCCGATGGTGCCGGCACTGCCCTGGGCACCGGATCGGGACGGCGGAGCCAGGGCTGGGCAAGGGAGCCGTCGGCCAGCACGAGCACCCCCAGGTCCGGGTAGCCGAGAGCCGGTTCCACGACCGAGCTCGGCCAGACCAGGCCGAGCGTGGTCCTACCGTCCGGCTGGGCCTCCGCCCTAAACGCGATCTCCTGGACTCCGCCGCGCGCGAGCGCCCGCTGTATGTCCTCCACCGCGGTCCGCGCTGTCGACGACATGGATCCCCGATACGCAAGGCTCGTACCGTATTGGCTGATGCGCCCTGCGACACGCGCCGACCGGGCGGCACGCCGATCCGTGTCGCCGGCCAGCATGAGCCGCAGAACGAGCTCCCAGGTCGCGAAGTCGGACACCGATGACAAGGGGGGTCTCTGATCAAGCATGCGCAGACCGTACGCGGAGCCAATGACAAGTGGAGGCACCGGGCCGCTGCTCGCAAACACCGCAGGTAAGAGGCGGCCGCTACCCTGCGGACCACCTAGAACGCTCAGCGGGCCACGTAGAACGCTCAGGGGCCAAGTACAGCGCTCAGTCACAGAAGTATGTCGTCGGCCGCGAAACGGGTCCGCGCTTAGGATCGTTCCTGACGAAGTTCCGGACGCAGCCTCCGGTTTGATGTCCCGGCCGGATCATTGGCTATCGCCTCGGCCGACTTCTTCTGAATCCGCTGCGATCCCAGAGGCTTTGCCCCGGGAGTCCGCTCGGAGGGTTGCAGCGCTCGCCGTAACCACTGCTTTCTGACGGACATCCCGTAGGAAAGGCCACCGCCCGGCGTCTGCGCAGGTATGCGAGAAGTGGGCGCTCCCCGCTTCTGCGCGTCCCATCCGTCCGGCAAGCAGAAAGGGGGCGGCCGGACCGTCTCATGCAACACGCGACCAGTTCTCATGCCGGGTAAGGATCCGTTGGACCCGGTTCCTGATTCTGGCATCGACGTCTGGATGCCTCTTCTTAAGGAAGTCGCACATTCCGATAGAAGAGCGTAGTTCGATCAGGGCTGTACGCCCTGCGTCGTCGAACTGCACGATGTGGGCTGGAAGCGGGGCGATCTGCCGCATCGTCAGGTTCGTACGCCAGTACGCCGCAACCAGCAGGGCCCGGTCCTCCAGCGGAAGGCTCCACGGCCGGCCCTTGCCCACCGGGTCGGCGCCCTCCCGCCGCAGCGCTGTCACGAGCTTCCCGAACTGTCGCGGGCTCAGCCCGGCAAACGGACCTATCCAGGACGGCTCCGACGCCGTGATCACACCAGCCACTGCATGATCATTCCACTGCTTCGCGTTCACCCTGCTCGAACGCATTGCGGCAGCGTTCCACCTGGTCAGCCACCTGCTCCATGAACCATTGCATGATCTCGTAGGGGATGACGTGCTCGTCAGGGCTATAGATGCGGACAGTCGGCTCCAGATCAGAGTCCTCGTCGGGGATGAGCGCCACCAGGAGGGCCGGCCCGGGCAGACAGGTCGCCGCGTTGGGCGTCTCAGCCCACGCGGCTGGCGCAAGCACAGCCTCGCTCAGCTCCACAGCCCAGGAGTCGTCGGGCAAGGCGTAGTGGAACTGGGTGGCGTAGTGACGACCTGCATGTTCTCTCAGCTCTGCTGGCATGACGGCAGGCTGCCACAGCACGCGGTCACAAGCCCGGGGATATCGACTGAGGCCCAGCCGCTGGGAAGAAGACGAGCTCGTGCACGGTTAGCGGTGGGACGTCGAAGAGGTCGGTGGGGCCTCGGTGCTCACGTTCGGCAAGTCAGCCGGTCTGCGGTTTGCTGCTGGGACAGCAGCCCGGCGATGGCTTGGACGATGTCGTCCATGTGGTCGCGGCGGCCGAGGTGACGAGCCAGTGCCCGCCAGTTCTTCAGGTGTGCGATGCCGTGTTCGACCCGGATGCGGCGTGAGGAGTGGGCCTTGCGCTGGCGCTCGTGCATCTCCTCGTACCAGTCCGGGGCATTCTTCTTGAATTTGCGGTGCGGAGGCGTCACGACGCGTCCGCCGGTCTGGGCTCCGAGGCCTTGATAGCCGGCGTCGGCAAGGATCTCGACCGCCGGACCGTCAGCCAGGAGCCTGACCAGGCCCAACTCGCGGGCATGGGTGATGTCCGCGCAGCTGCCGGGCTTGGTCGGGCTGCAGAACAGCAACCGCCCGTCCCCGTCGGTGAAGACCATGGCCTTCACGGCGTTCTGCTTGTTCTTGCCGGAGATGAACTTGTCCCGGTCCTGGTGGCCGACGGCCGGCCGGCGGACTCGGATTTCGGTGCCGTCGATGATTCCGGTCTTTCCGGTCTCGCCGAGGTGGTCGACGACCTCGGCCAGGGTTCGCAGCCGCACGTCTGGGCTGATGGCGCATCCTCGCTCGGCAAGCAGGGGCCGTACCTCGCCGATTGCCCGGGTGACGTCGATCGGTCCACTCCGAACCAGCAGGCCAGCACGTCGTGAGTAACCCCGTGGCGAAGGTGCACGAGCGTGGCCAGGAGCCGGTCGACGAAGACCATGCGGTGCTTCGCACCGGCGCCCACCGCACGCTTCCGCGGTCGGGACGCAAGCCTGGACTGGTGTCTCTCATGCCACAACGGGCCCACCTCGGCGACGAGTTCAGCGATCACAACGGCCGACAGGCCCGTGATCCTCCGGTCGCTGATGACCGCTGTGCGCGTCACGTTCCCCAACACACGACCATGATCGACGATCCAGAGGCCGACGTCCCACCGCTAACCGTGCACGAGCTCGTTAGGACGGGAGAGCTTGAGCGCGCTGGGCACCCTCAACTGCCGTGAGGGGGCCCAGCGTCGTCGTACGGTCGTCTGCTCAGAGTGTGGTGTGGTTCAGGAAGGCTGACCATGCTGCGGGCGAGACCTGGAAGTGAGGGATGCTCACGTCCTTCGAGTCGCGGACGAGAACTTCGTGAAAGTCGATCGCGACCTCCACGCACGCGTTTCCGCTGCCTTCGCTGTAGGAGGATTTGAACCAGTGGCGGTTGCGGAGGGCCTTGGCGTTGATGTGGGTCATTTGATCTCTCGCGCTAGGTTGCGAACATAGTCTGCGGTCTCCTCGGGGGGCAGCGCGGAGGCGGTAAGCCTCTCGAATCGCCTGGAGAAGACCCCTACATCGCGAGGCTTGCCTGACATGGCCAGGGCACCCCACGCGTTATCGGCCTGAACCTGTGGGGGCAGTTCGCCCCCCATGTCCAGGATGCTGAAGTCGGTCGTGAAGCGGTATCGCTTTCCGTCCGAGGGCAGGATCTGGATGGTGACGTTGTCGAGCTCCGAGAGCTTGATCAACTCCTCGCACTGTTCCTGCATCACCTCTACGCCTCCGACGATGTGCCGGAGCGCTGGCTCGCCGATGATCGCCACCAGGGTGACGGGGTCGTCCTCTCGGGTGATGAACTGCCGGCGCCGGACCCTGAGCTGGACGGCCTTCTCGACAGACTCGGTCGGAACCTCCAGGACAGGCTGCTGCATGGCGAAGATGGCGCGCGCGAAGGCCTCCGTCTGCAGGCTGCCCCAGGGCAGCAATGGGTGGTAGGCGCGGATTGTCCTCGCTACCTCCTCGATGCCGACGAATTTGGGCATCTGGGCGGGCGTCATGCCGTCTTTGAACTCGGAAATCCACTCCTCGCTCGACGCCTCGCGCTGGATGGCGAGCAGCTCCTCGACGCGGTCGTCCGTGATGCCGTAGCGCTTCAGGAGAGCGATGAGGTGCTTTGCCTGGCGTAGCGAGGACAGGCCGGTTTCGATGCGTTGGAGGGCCGCTTCGGAGAAGTCCATGCCGGCGGCGGCGTCCTCGATCCGTAGGCCGGCTGCGATGCGGAGCTGTCGCAGGTCCTGGCCGAGTGCGATTCTGCGTGCGGTCGGTCGTGGTCGAGCGGCCAACGTGCTTACCTCCCCGGCGAACGCGCACGCCATCTGCGGGCATGCGCTGAGTGTCGCATTCCATGTGCTCGGCGCAACAGGCCATGTGCGAGCTCTGGCACATGCCATCTTAGTCCCCAGGGAGGATTCCGTGGGGATTCTCTTGAATCCTAATTGCCCGGTGGAGCAGCCTAGTTACGCGAAGTTCGCGTGCTCTCAGGAGGCGCGGCTCCGTCTTCTCCGGGTGCCCGCTAGCGGTACCTCCTCCCTCCGACGTGTGGAGAACTGGGCTATGACACTCGCTGCAATCGGCAGGCGAACCTTCCGCGGCAAGCGCCACACCGACGGAAGGCCTGGTGCCGTTCACTCCCGGTCGTTCGAAATGTGCGTCGCGCGAGTGGGCGGACAGCTGACTGATCTCGACCGTCGCCAGCCGATGCGGTTACGGCGCGTTGGCTGTGCCGTCCTTAGTTCGTGGGGCCTGCATCGGTGTCGAGAGGATGCTGCTCTGGTGATCTCAGAGCTCGTCACCAATGCCATCCTCCATGGGCACGGCCCGGTGAGTCTGCGGATGGTTGACCGTCAGTCGATCCTTGAGGTGTCCGTGGGATCCGACGGGCCTGTGCCAGATCTGGCCGTGCGTCTCGCTGGAGACGACGACGAATTCGGCCGTGGCCTCATCCTGGTGCGAGCGGTCGCGGAAGCGTGGGGCGTTCGCGACGGCCGTGTCTGGTGCACTCTCCTCTCCGGCGCCAAAAGGGCACAGTGATGGGCGGCCCGTTGGCGTCGGCTCGGAGGCGTTGAGGGATGCGGATGCGTCCACCAGCATCCTGGAGCGGGTCCGCCTGGGACTGCTGCGGACGCGGTTCCCGGACTCGACGGTCGACGGTATGTGCGACGACCTCAACCGGGTCTTCGACGAGCAGTCCTTTCCTGATGAGGATCAGGTGGACGAACTCACCCTGCGATTGCGCGGCGCACTCATGCGACTGATCGCCGCCGCAGACGTACAGCGATCGGACACGCAGGTGAGCGACGCGATCGTAGTGGCACGCGAACGTCTGAACCAGGTAAGGATCCCTACCAGTCGGGGCCTTCAGCCCAAGGTCGTCCTCGTGCGGCTGGCCAACGCCGTCTCCGATCTGCTCGACGCCCTGAGCACGGGTGGGCTGCTGAAGCTCGTGGAACTACCTGGCGATCCGGTCGTCCCTCCTCCGGAGAACCCCAGTCCTGCTGTCTCTTCCGGATGTGCAGTTCCGATGGGATACCGCCGCGACGGCAGCCCTTCCCCACTCGGTGAATCCCTCCCGGAGAGCGGCTGGAACGCGGCTGGCGATGGGCTCTGCCACCATCCGTTTCGATCGAAGAAGGCCTCAACCGCCGTTTCCGGCAGGCGGCCACGTTCCTCGTGGCCATTGCCTCGATTCATTTCCGCCGCCTCCGTCAGCCCGGTGGACAGCGGCCGTGGCCCTTCCCTCCTGCTCGCGCAGCGCCCTTGACCGCCGTGCCTCGCCCGCTTCGCCCCGTCGGATGAGCGGGGCGCGGCTCCCGCATCCATCCTTGTCAAAGGAGCCAGTCCGTGATCCCATTCCCGCCCCACGCCGCCCACGGGGGTCCGGCGCAGTTCGGTGTCCAGGTCCGGGCCTGGATCGTCAACGAGCACGCCGAAGTGCTTCTGGTGCCCCACGGTGCCGTGGGCATGGCACTTCCCGGAGGACCCGCTGATATCGCGGAGAGCGACCATGGCGCGCTGACCGCTCATGTCCAGGAGCAGGTCGGCCTGTCGGTCCACCCGATCGGGTTGCTCGCAACAGACCGGCTGCTCGACGCGCGGCACACGATCCTGCTCTGTGCCCGCATCAGCAGCGACACGCTCGCCGAGAACGGATCCGGGTCGCACCAGTGGGTGAAGGCCGACACCGCGAAAGACGAGATGCCGCCCCGTATGTACCGGCAGTTCTGCTCCTTGTGGCGGATCTGGCAGGAGCAGCGGGCTGCCGCATTGCACAACGGGCGGCCCACCCGGCTCTCGCCACCCGCACCTCGCGCAGCCCGCGAGCTGCATCACGCGACGGAGTCGCCATGACGTCCCCTGACTACCTGCTGGGGCTGACCGTTCAACAAACAACTGGAGGATCTGTGACGATAAGCGAACACGTACTGGTGACCGGTGGAGCCGGATTCATCGGTACCCACCTGTGCAAGGCATTGCTGGACAGGGGCGCCCGTGTGACTGCGGTCGACAGCCTCGCGGGAGAGCGCTTACCGGCGCTGGCCCGGCTCACGCAGCACGAGCGGTTCGCCTTCCTTGAGCACGACATCACCATCCCCCTCGTCTGGGACACACCGGTGACCGCGGTCATGCACCTCGCCAGCCCCATCGGGCCGGCACTGGTGCGAGACCACCCCGTCCAGACGCTCCTGGCCGGTTCGGCCGGAACCGTGAACGCCCTGGAGATCGCACGTCGCCACAAAGCCCGGATCGTGGTCGTATCCTCGGCCGAGGTCTACGGCGACCCGGAGGTACAGCCGCAGCCCGAGACCTACACCGGAAACGTCGACCCCGCCGGCCCGATGTCCGGCTACCAGGAAGCGAAGCGGTTCCTGGAGGCGATGACGACGGCGTACCGGCGTGAGCATGGAGTCAACACGGGCATCGTTCGGCCATTCAACGTTTACGGCCCCGGCATGCTCACGTCCGACAAACGAGTCGTCGCGGCGTTCGTCGTCACCGCCCTGGCAGGACAGGAGCTGGTGGTGAACGGGCCGGATGCGGTGCGCAGCCTCTGCTACGTCGACGACTTCGTGGCCGGTCTGATCGCCATGATGGATTCCGACATCCCCGGCCCGCTCAACATCGGGGCCCCGGACGGCACGTCGATCGGCGAGCTCGCGAACCTGGTGGTGGCCACGGTCGGCTCCGGCACCGTCAGAATCGGCAAGAGCGCCGCGGTGGGCGGAGCCGCCCGGTGTCCCGACATCACCCAGGCCAGTCAGCTCCTGGGGTGGGTGCCCACCACTTCACTCCAACAAGGGGTCTCGGCAACCGTCGCGGGAATGCGCACCATGATCGAAGCGCAGGCGACCGTGACGTTCGATGTCCCCACCGCCTGGCGGACCCTGATCCCTCAGGGCCAGGTGCTGCAATGCCGCGCCGACTCCATCGGAAGCGCTTTGAGGTGGCTGACCGAGACCTATCCGGTTCTGGCGCCGCGGCTGCTCAGCCCGCAGGGCCAGCTGGTGCCCTGGACGAACGTCTACATCGCCCAGGACAACGTCCGCGACCTTGACGGCCTGCACACCGGACTGAGGGGCGAAGTGACGCTCACCATGCTTCCGGCCATGGCGGGCGGCTGACATGGCCACCATCCTCGCCAAGCACCCCATGATCATGATCCCTGCCGCCACCGTCACCATTGGCGCCCCGGATGAACACCTGGATGCCCTGGCCGGCGAGCAGCACTACGGACGCGCCTGGTTCGAGGACGAGTCGCCCCAGCACCGATTGGCGATTAGCCCGTTCCTTCTGGACCAGTACCCCGTCACCAACGCCGCCTTCTCCCGGTTCGTCACCGCCACCGGGTACCGCACGGCCGCCGAGCTACGTGGATTCGGATCGGTCTACGACTCCGCGTACTGGCAGGAGATGGCCGGGGCCAGTTGGAGTCACCCGGGCGGCCCCGAAGACAGCATCTCGGACCGGCTCGACCATCCCGTCGTCCACGTCGACCACGCTGATGCCACCGCCTACGCCCGTTGGGCCGGTAAACGCCTGCCGACCGAGGCGGAGTGGGAGTACGCAGCACACGGACCCAGCTGGCAGCCCTGGCCCTGGGGAGACAGTTGGGACCCGGCACGGGCGGCCTGTGCCCGCACAGGCCCGGGATCGGACCAGAAGCTGTGGCGGGCCTGGTGGGACGACCACTTCTCACGCAACGGCACCGTCCCCGCGACTGCCACCGTCGGCGACCACTCACCCGCGGGTGACTCACCCTTCGGGATCAGCGACATGGCCGGCAACGTGTCGCAGTGGACGGCCGACCCCTACCGGCTCTATGACGAAACCCGCAGCTACGAGCCGATCTACCACGCCGCAGCAGAACGCTACTGCGCGGTCCGCGGCGGCGGCTGGATGCACCTGCGCCACCAGGTCCGCACCACCGAGCGGTTCGCCGCCGCACCCGACTACTCCAACCACGCCCTCGGCTTCCGCTGCGCCGCCAACCCCGACGCTGCGACCGGCCGCTGAGCAAAAGGCCCCTGTACGCGACTGGCTGAGCGCCGATCGCGTACAGGGGCCGCCCTGCCCACAGCTACGCTCGGCCCATGAAGGTACTCATCACGGGCGGAGCCGGATACATCGGCAGCACGATTGCCTCCGCATGCATCGACGCCGGGATCGACCCCGTCATCCTCGACAACCTCGCCACCGGACGGCGCGAGTTCACCGAGGGGCGCGTCTTCTACGAGGGAGACATCGCCGACGGCCCGCTCGTCGACCGGATCTTCGCCGAACACCGGGACATCGCGGCCGTCGTCCACTGCGCCGCGCTGATCGTGGTCCCGGACTCGGTCGCCGACCCCGTCGGCTACTACCGGAACAACGTGACCGCGAGCCTGGAACTCGTCGGTCACCTCCTGCGCAACGGCTGCCGTCGCATGCTGTTCAGCTCTTCCGCATCTATCTACCGGGCCGGGGCCGACTTCACCGTCGACGAGGGCTCCGCACACGCCCCGCAGAGCCCTTACGCCCGCACCAAGTCCATGTGTGAGGCGATGCTCGCCGATATCGCCGCCGCCCAGCCGCTGCGGGTACTTTCCCTCCGCTACTTCAACCCCATCGGCGCCGACCCCAAGCTCCGCACCGGCCTGCAACTACGCCGTCCGAGTCACGCTCTCGGCATGCTGATCTCCGCACACGAAGCCGGAATCCCATTCAGGATCACAGGCACCGACTGGCCCACACGCGACGGGTCCGGAATCCGCGACTACGTGCACGTCTGGGACCTCGCCGCCGCCCACGTATCCGCCCTGCAGCGCTTCGACAGGCTCTTCACCGAGGGCGCCACGTCCAGGGCAATCAACTTGGGAACCGGCACCGGGACAACGGTCCGCGAACTCGTCGACGCCTTCAACTTGGTCGTGGACACCCCGGTGAAGACCGAGGACATCGGATCCCGGCCCGGTGACGTGGCCGGCGCCTACACACGCAGCGAACTCGCGGCACGCGACCTTGACTGGCAACCACGCCATTCAGTCGCTGAAGGCATCCGCGACTCCCTGCGGTGGGCGCAGGTCCGCGACGACCGGCTACAGCCCGGGTGACGTACCCAGGCTTCCGGGTCCAACCCTGACACCCGGAAACAGCTGGGCGCCCGCGGCACGGACACCCTTCGCAAGCTCGCAGGGCTGTAGCCCTGCCCTGCAGGGAGAGTCCGCCCAGACGCTCGCCGAATTCATGCGGCAGGAGCGTCGTACGTGGACGGCGCAGCGGCATCGATGCGGAACGGGTTCAGGGGCCGGCCGCCGAGCTTGCGGGGCAGGCGCCCGGTGGCGTCAGTGCCCGTGCGCTGACCCAGATGCTGACCCACGCCGGCAAAGCTGCGTGGGCTCTTCCCGGTGAAGTCGCGCCGATTCCGCTCTGGTGGGCGCAGCGTCGCACCAGACTGGTCGCATGACACAGGGACCGAGGGTGTACGGCAGCGAGCATGATGACCCGGCGCCCGGGCCGCAGCCCGGCCGCGACTACCGCGAGCTGACCGGTGGGCCGCTGGACGGGCAGCTGATCGAGGTGACCGGCTGGACGGATGACGAGATCACCACCGGCGCGCACTTGATCACCCCTCACAGCACGTACGGGCCGGGCGGCCGGGCCTCGTACGCGCCGTCCTTCAGTCGCCCTGGCGGCCCGTGGGTATGGGAGGGCGACGTGCCCTGATCGCCTCACCGGGCCATCGATGGCCCGGTGCTGACCCGTCCCCCGTGGCCTGGGAACGGGACCGCGACCGCTGTAGCCGGGGTGCCGTGACCGCATACGTTCATCGGGTTGGTGATCCGTGACGCCAGGAGCCGAGCTTCTACAGTGAGGCGTCACAGTTCAGCAGCGGGGTGGGGAGGATGCATGGCGACGGTCGAGGTTTCCGGGCCGGAGTCGCACTGGGAAGGCGCGCCGGAGCACCAGGGCGGCAAGCGAAACCCAGCATTCCAGGCCAGCATGTGGGAGTACGCGACCAGCTCCTTCCGACTGGTTGCCGGCCTGGCACCGTCTTTAGGCATCCTGGCCGCGCGGCTGCGGTTGACCATCGAACGGGGCTGGGAAGACTTGGGCCCGGTGGACGTGGCGATGTTCCGCATCCAGAAGATCGACTTCGCGCTCAGCCGGCTGGAGGGCAACCCTTGCCCCGATGTTTTCGTCTGGGTCAGCCGCGCTCATTCTGACGTCGAGGCTGCGCTCGACATCCTGCTCGATGCTCTCGGCATCGGCAGAGACGCCGTCACCTTCCGCGACAACGGCGAAGCCGGATTCGTTGACCTGCGGAACGCCGCCCAGCACTGAGCCTGAAGGTCACGCTGTTACACAGCCGGACCACCAAGTGGTCCGGGGCATTGCAATGGGTGCTCTGGAGGCTCCTACGCCTCAACGTACGCGACGATCGTGATCTGTCGAAGGGCCGTGACGTAGTAGATGACGCGGACCCCGTCGACGTCGTCGACGTAGTCGCGCAACAGGGTGTCGGGCACCGGGGCGCCCAGCTCGGGGTTGACGCTGATCGCAACGATCGCGCGGTCCAGGCGGTGCGTCTCGGTCGCCGTCAGCTTCGGCAGCTGACTCAGCGCGGGTTCCACCAGGACGACCTGGGACCTGCGCCGCGCGTGCTCAGGCGACACGGGGCTGCCCACCGGCGAGGCGCTCCAGGTGGGCGTCGCGGGCTTCCTCCCACAGCACGCCCGTCTCCGCGGACGGGTAGCCGTGCGCGGCGATGTCCTCCAACACCGAGGCGAGGACGTCGACCCGCGCGCGCTGGTCGGCCGCGTACGCACGGGCGGAAGCGGCGGCGTGCTCATCGAGGGGCTGGCGGTCGGGCACGAGGGCTGGCTGCTCGCTCATCCTGGGGCTCCTGGCTGTCATCTGGCGTGTGTTACCACGGTAGCGCCGGGCCGGGCGGCCGGGCCCCGGTACGGACGATCCGGGGCCCAGGGGCCGCACGCGGGTTGCGCCTGTCGGTCCGGCGCAGGCCGCGCGTCGCGGACCGGATGTGAAGGCTCTGGAGACTTCAGAAGCTCCGCCATATCGCCAGGTCGACCAACGGTGTGGCCCTGACGTCCGGCCGGCCCTCGCTTCACGTTTCAGGGCCGGCCCTGGATCAGTGAGGTGTCAGTTTCGGCTCTGCCACCAGACCCACAGCACGGCGAATCCTGTCGTGCCAGCCGCGTATCCGACCCCACGAAGTGCGCCGTCAACAACGGTTTGGACGCGGCAGGCGAACCCAGTGCACAGCCGATGCGGACAACCGCCCGATGACATGACGGGTTTCTCCCCAGCCTCCGGGTGAGACCCAGAGCTTTCACTCCTAGACTCCGACACAGGAGCCTCCATCCTCTGAGCAGGGAAACGGTTCCGAAGCGGAGTCGTTCGGCCGCGCCGGCAAGCATCCGGCCGAACGACTCTTCTTCCGTTGACCAGGCCAACTCCTCAGCCAAACTGGTCTGTTCGTAGCCAGCATGCCGTGCCTTTGGAGTTGTCGCTCGGGCCGGGGCCAATGCCGCTTTGGCGGCCGCCATCCGAGCGCAACAGTCGGAGGGCAAACCCATTCATTGGTCTTGCGCTGTGATGTCTGCCTAGGTCCTGTTTCTCGGATCATGTGCGGAGCCAGATCGCGAGGGCTGCGAGTGTGACGGTGCCGAGGTAGATGTAGGCCCGTTTCTCGTAGCGGGTGGCGACGGCGCGGAAGCCTTTGAGGCGGTTGATGGTGCGTTCGACGGTGTTGCGTTTCTTGTAGCGCTCGCCGTCGAAACCGGTGGGGCGACCGCCTCGGGAACCTCGATTCTTGCGGTGTCTCTGCTGGTCGAGACGTTCGGGGATGGTGTGCCGGATTCCGCGTCGTCGCAGGTAGTGGCGGTTCCTCCGGGATGTGTAGGCCTTGTCGGCCAGGACATGGTCGGGCCGCGTGCGAGGTCGTCCGACTCCGGTGCGGGGCACAGAAATCAGCTCCAGCACACGCTCGAGCTGAGGGCCGTCCCCGTAGTGTCCGGGCGTCAGGGCGAGGGCGAGAGGCCGGCATCGCCCTTCGGCTGCGAGATCGATCTTGGTGGTAAAGCCGCCTCGGGACCGTCCCAGGCATTCGCCGATCTGACCACCTCCTCCAGGCGGACGACCAGTTTCCGCAGCACCGGATCGACCCGGTTCGTCCCCCGCCCGGCCCCCCTT
>NZ_JBIUUC010000037.1:0-15397 GCF_044742205.1 Streptomyces sp. NPDC087901 | reverse complement strand
GGCCGGCTGACCCCCGTCGAATTCGAGATAGTCATGACCACACCGGCTCTCCAGGCCGCGTGACTGAACCTGTCACCCAAAACTGCATCAGACCCCACCACCCAAACGCCCCCACAGGCAACTTGACGACCTATAGGAGCTTCTCGCACGACTCACCACATAGGACACGGTCTCACGCGGGGGTCGCGTGCCGGTTCTCCAGCTCCAGGACTCTCTCCACCGCCTGGATCAGTACGTCCTTAGCGGAGGCGTGGTCCCGCACGTCGCACAGAATGACAGGCACGTCACCCCCTAGGGTCAGAGCCTGCCGCACCACCTCAGCGGGGTAGGCGCGAGCCTCGTCGAAGCAGTTAACGGCCACGATGAACGGCAGTCCACGCCGCTCGAAGTAGTCCACGGCCGGGAACGCAGCGTCCAGCCTGCGGGTGTCCACCAGCACGATCGCGCAGAGCGCCCCAGCGGCAAGTTCGTCCCACATGAACCAGAAGCGGTCCTGCCCGGGGGTGCCGAAAAGAAACAAGGCGAGACGATTGTGAATGGTGATCCTGCCGAAGTCCATGGCAACCGTGGTAACCGTCTTGCGCTCGATCCCCGACAGGTCGTCCACCCCGACGCCAGACTGAGTGAGCGTCTCTTCCGTGTGGAACGGAGTGATCTCACTGACCGTGGAGACCAGTGTGGTCTTTCCCGCTCCGAAACCCCCGGCTACGAGTATCTTCGCAGCCTCTGGGATGTCGTCGCCCGGAGCGGCAGCAACGTTCTGGATCACCTTTGACATTGCGGTCATGCCCTTTCACTCTTCGTTCCGTACGATGGCACGGGATGGCGAGCCGGATCAGCTGCGCAGGAGGTTCCACGGGAACTCACAGCTCGCGGAGGCCCGCCAGTACTTCATTTATGAGCCGCACGCTCGGTCGTCCGGATGGGTTTGCCGGCTGGCGAACGCGGATGGCATGCGTTTCCAGAAGGTCCCCCAGCAGCACTCGCACGACTCCCACTGGCAGATTCATTCGGGCGGCGACCTCTCCCACGGGTAGTGGTCTGCGGCACAGCGTGAGAATGGCCTGGTGTTCGGGCTGCATCGCCGCGCCCTGTTGCAGGGTGCCGACGGACGCGACCACGAAGGCCACGAGATCGAGCCAGTATCCGTCGTTGCGGGTCCTCCCGCGGACCATGGCATAAGGGCGGACAACCGGGCCGGCCGCGTCGTCCACCCACTGGGCCGAGGTCACGTAGTCCTCCCAGCGGCACCCGGCACCGGCTCGTCACGGGAATCCACGGTCAGATGGCTGCCCAGTCGCTTGACGAGCATGGCCATCTCATAGGCCACAACGCCGATGTCGGCGCCCTGCCGGGTTAGTGCCGTCAGACAGGAGTTCTCGCCGGCCGAGCAGACAAAGAGGAACCCGGCTTCCATCTCTACCATCGTCTGCAGGACGGCTCCGCCGCCGAAGTGGCGACCGGCGCCCTTGGCCAGGCTATGGAAGCCGGAAGCCACAGCGGACAACCGATCTGCTTCATCGCGATGCAGATCTGCGGAGGCGCCGAGCAGCAGTCCGTCCGTCGACAGGAGTACCGCGTGACCGATCTCCGGCACGTTCCGGACCATGTCGCTCAGCAGCCAGTCGAAGCTGGAGCCTACCTCGGGTGTGCTGGCCTGCGTCATCGTCAACCGTTCTTTCTGGGGGGAAAGGTGGATATTTGTGAGAGGTGGACCGGCCGGGGATGCTCGCCGCCTTCCCCGGGCTCGGTGTACTGCCCCACCCGGGCTCGGGCGGCACCTGCTTGCAAGGCCGACATCATGGAGCGGACCTGCTCTGGGCGATCCGCCAGGCTCTCGTGCGCAGGAGCCCGCACCATGTCCGAGTACGGTCGCCCCCCTGCGTAGGTGGAGGTGCCCGCATACGGGGCGGCGCCCGGAGAGACGCGTCCGTCCGCCACCTCCGCAGCGCCCGGTGACGAGGCCCGCTCGGGGCTATCGGGCTGCTGAGCTGCGGCGGCCTGCCAGTACGGTGCTGCCTCCTGTGAAATTGCCACACCATCGGGCTGCGGGGGCGTACCGCCCCAACCGATCCCGCCGACGTAGTGGTGCTCTTGGCCCACGTTTCCCCAGTCCATGAGCTGGCCCCTGGCCGCGTCAGCAGTGAGTTCGCCCGCCAGGCTTGCCTGAGGCACTCGGCGTGGCAGGCCATCGATCGTCTCGCCCTTCCCAGGAACACCGTGGGGGTTTAGCACCGGCGGCACGGTGGATGGATTGGGCTGCGGGGCGAGGTGAGCACGGCTTCTGCCCGCCGGTTCGGATGCGGCGGAGATTTCGCCGGGGGGCGCTTCGGGCGACCGCCCAGCATGCGAAGCTGCGATCCGTGACTGGCCAACGGAGGCGAGCTCGGCCCGTGGCGCACCATGTATAGCGGCTGGCCCCTGCCCGGCCCACTTGGGAACTCCCGCTCTTGGCAGTGCGCTGGCAGATTCTACAACTGCTGCATCGGTCTCCAGCAGTTCCGCGGGAATCAGCACGATCGCACTGACCCCGCCGAAGGGCGACCGTCGCAGGGTTACCTCTATGTGGTGTCGCTGCGCGAGCCGGCCGACCGTAACCAGGCCGAGCCGGGTGCTGTCCAAAGTGCTTACTTCCAGCGGGACGTTGAGACGCTCGTTCGCCGCCGCCAGCTCCTCGGGGGGCATTCCCAGACCTCGGTCGTCAATCTCGATGATCAGACCACTGTCCGCGGTACCTACACAGATCCGGACCTCACTGTCCGCGGATGAGAACGCCTCGGCGTTTTCGATGAGCTCGGCGAGTAGATGAATTACGTCGGCAGCGGCACGGCCCTGAATTCCGACAGGCGGGACCGGCATGACCACGACACGGGCATACTGCTCGGTTTCCGCGATCCCTCCGCGCACCACGTCCACTGCCGGCACCGGGCGGCGCCAGAAGCGTCCAGGAGACGTGCCGGACACAATGAGCAAACCTTCGGCATAGCGCCGCATCCGGGTTGCAAGCTGGTCGAGTTCGAACAGTCGGTTAAGGGTTCTGGCGTCCTCCTCGTGCCGTTCCATCTCATCGAGCATGCTCAGCTGGCGGTTGACCAGAACCTGGCTGCGACGGGCGAGGTTCACGAAGAGCTGGGTCATGCCCTCGTGCAGTCGCACATCCTCGCGGGCAAGATCCACGGCGGTGAGTTGGAGCGCATCGAATGCGGCCCCAAGTTCGGCCATTTCACGGTTCACGAAGCGGCGCCGAGTCATGCCAGCACGCACATCAACACTCTCTCCCCTGCGCAGCCGCCCTACCACGTCGCGCAGTTGGTCCTCGGTGAGGTTTCGTGAAGAGCTGCGAAGCCGCTCAATGTCACCGAGCAGGGAGCGGGTCATGCGTACTGACATGACGACGGAGACAACCAGTGCTGTCAGACCCAGCAGGCCTGCGGAGATCAACTCGACGAGTGCTTGACGCGCCGGCGGGCCGGTGTGGGTGAAGACGAGGGCAATGTCGTTCAGAGCGGTGGTGCCCGACGCTTCCTCCCAAGTGTCGAAGGCCGAGCGCCACTGCTCAATGGGGAACGGTAGTTCGCGGGCATCTGGCCCGGCACTGAGGATTTGCTCCTCCATGGTGGCGAGACGGGCCATCGCACCGCCGGGCGCCGCGAACTTCAGGAACGGGGCCCGTTCTGTAGGGGGTAGTTGGGCGATCGCCTGGGCGTTGAGCAGTCGATGCGCTCCGATGGCCTGGACGACGGCCTTGTAGTCGGCCGTGCTCAGCCGCCGAGTAGGGCTCGCTCCTGCGGCCGAAATCAGCGCGTCTTCTTGGGAAAGGATGTCGCCCGCGGGTACCAGGGTGTAGAGCGCCTGACCAAAGTCTTGGGCGTCCTGGTCAGGCAGGATCGTCATGGGCCGCAGTGCCTCGGCGATGCTGCTAGTGATGGCCGTGTACGAGGTGAGGACGTCAC
Organism: Streptomyces sp. NPDC087901; assembly: GCF_044742205.1. Taxonomy (NCBI): domain Bacteria; kingdom Bacillati; phylum Actinomycetota; class Actinomycetes; order Kitasatosporales; family Streptomycetaceae; genus Streptomyces; species Streptomyces sp. NPDC087901. The sequence goes on along the minus strand of NZ_JBIUUC010000037.1, from coordinate 11,444 downwards.
TCTTCGTCATCTTGTGCGTAGCCACACCCGACCGGATCGCGGTCAAGGTGCCCAAAGACTTCACGGCTTTGTCGACGCCGGCGCGCACCGTGGAATTACTCGCGTCACGTACGGCGTCGTCCCGCGCCTCCTTGAGGAATACGGCGACGGCCTGGTCGGTGGTTTCGCGACTACGGCGGAGGGTAGCCTTGTCGCTGCCCGGGGCGACAGTCTCGACCACCGCGTTGCGGCGCTCGACTTCGAGCGCGATTACAGCGCGACCCAATGGCGCAGCAAGGTGGTTACCGATGGTGTCCACATGCATCAGAGTGAGGGCGCTTCCCAAGGACAGGTAGGCAGCGTAGGCGCACAGGGCAGCCAGAGACACCAGCGGGAGGGAAAGCAGTGCCGTGAACTTACGGCGAATTGACCAACCGTGACTTCTCACTTAAGGCCCCTCGAAGGTTGTGGTGGCGCACAGTGGCCGGACTTTACGAAGAACAAGAAGCTTCCATCCATGGCCGGAACCCGCAGGCAAATACAGGGTTGACGGCGGTTCAAAAAGCGCCCGGCCGCGTGTCACGCTCCGTTGCGGCACGCTTGGCTCGAGGCAGCTCAATCATGTAGCTGCCAGCGGTAGCAGCCGAGGTAGCCGCAGACTGCGGTTCATGGCGGCTTCTCTCGGTCGGCTGACGCTATGGACAGACCCGGCACACTTACTCTCGATCAGCACAACGGCAGGATTGGCCGATCGGTTCGAAGCAGTAACTACGAGCCCGTACCAAGATCATGTGACTGCCGATGGGCTGACTCTCGTGCTGTGACCGCGAATGTTCACCGGGTCCGGGCGACCAGGGTGAGCTCCGGGCCGGGATGGTCTGGTCAGCGGTGTGGGGAGCCCGTCGTGCCCCCGGCTCTGCGACGATTGCTGAGTGAGCAAGCAAGGGTGGGACACATTGACCAAGTCCGAAGAAGCCTTCGTAGTCAATTCCTATGAGATCGACATTCTGCCTGGTGTCTGGGGCGATCTCGACGAAGCTCGACCAGTCAACGAGCTGGCGGGAACCTTGCCCGCTCTCATCGATCGTGGGTGGATCGAGGTCCGCCGATTCGTGCCGTGGATCTCCCCATCCGGGCAGAACGGCTTCCAGCGGCGAGCTGGTGCCTCGTGATCAGCTTCCGTCGATTCTCGAAGACGGGGCCAACTGGGAGTGGGCCTTGACCCCTGTTCTTGAACACGTCTATGCGGCTCGGGCATGGGTAGTTACTGTTGGAACTCATCTTCGTGGCCGACCGGGCATAGCTGCGAGCGGGAGTGCCGGCCTCGGCTGTCGTATCGGGTCAGCTAGTAGGGCTTTGTTACGTCTCTGGGCAAGTGGTCGCGTTGGTGGTTTTCCTGCTGGTATGAGGGCGAATGAACTCGCGTCGTGCAGGGGGCGGTTGGAGGAGTTTGCTGGGGAGGTTTTCGCGCCTTTGTCGCGTGCTGACCAGCGGGTGAAGGGGAGCCTGTATCTGCGGGGCCTGCTGCTGGACGGGCGTCGCAAGTCGATGCAGTCGATGGCCGGACGCCTCGGTGTGGACCACCAGCAGTTGCAACAGTTCATGACCTCGTCGACGTGGCCGGTGGACAGTGTTCGTGCCGGGTTGGCCCGCCGGGCGGTGGCGGTGGTGCGGCCTCAGGTGTGGGTGGGGGACGACACCGGGTTCCCGAAAGACGAAATGTCCTCGCCCGGGGTGGCCAGGCAGTACTCCGGCACCCTGGGGGCTCGCGTCTGAATAACTGTCAGGGTTGATCTGTGCAGGTGTCGTCGCGTGATGGTAGGTGGGTTTGTAGTTGTGCGAGGGTGCGGGCGGGGGTTCCGGGTAGCGGTGTGACCGCGACGCGGTGCAGGTCCAGGAGGCGGTGGCCGTCTTGGAACTGGTTGGACAGGTTGGTGCGGGTGACGTTCAGGAGCTGGGCCAGAAGTGTGCTGGTGACGGCTCGGCGGCGCCGTAACAGGGCAGTCAGTGGACGGTGGTAATGGTCGAGGCTGCTGATCTGTGGGTGGAGGTAGCTGCGTGGGCGGTGGAAGCGTCGTTGGAATGCCGCCTCGGCCAGGGCGTCCCAGTACGGTTCCGAGACGGCGACCAGGCGGTCGAACGCGGAGCGTGACATCCCGGTCAGGGCCGGGTCGCTGAGCATTGCCGTCAGGGCGGGATCGATCCGCTGTCGGCTCGGCGCCGGCTCGGGGAGCCGGGGTGCGACCGGTGCCAGGGTGTAGTTCCAGCTGCCGTGGAAGGCGTGGGGTGTGATCGGCAGGGCATGGAACTCGGTGGGTGGCACTTCGGTGCCCAGGTCGTATCGGCCGGTGTCGAGTTCGGCTCCGATCCTGAGCCCGGCGCGGGTGGTCGTGGCGGCGATCGTCTCGATGACGGTCTCGTAGCTGGTCAGGGGCCTGCCACGCCAGTTCGCGGTGATGTGGCAGAACATTCTGTGTTCGATCTTGTTCCACTTCGATGTTCCGGGTGGGAAGTGGCAGACCGTGATCTCGAGCCCACTTTCCAAAGCGAAGGCGGCGAGGTGCTTCTTCCATGTCCAGCGTCGGGGGTCGTTGGAACCACCGCAGTCGGCGGTGATCAGCAGCCGACCGGCGTCGGGATGGTCGTCCCGTCCCCGGTGCTGCCACCAGCGGCGGATGGACTCCACTGCGAATTCGCCCGTGTCGTGGTCGGTCCCGACGTTGACCCAGCCGGTGTTGCGGGCGATGTCGTAGATCCCGTATGGGATGACCACGGGCTGGTCACTGGTGATGAAGGTGTGGCAGTCGACACGGATGGGGTTCTTGCCCGGCCGCCAGGTTCGGCCGGGTCGGTCGCGGCTACCGAGCCACTCCTTGGCCTTGGTGTCGACGCTGATCACCGGCTGGTCGCTTTCGAGGAACGCCGCGGCGGTGGCGTTGATGTGCGTGAACTGGGCATCACGGTCCGGATGGCTGGCGCCTTCCGTGGTCTTGGTGGTGCCTTGCAAGCTGTATCCGAGGGAGTGCAGCAGGCGTCCGACGGTCGCCGCGCTGACCGGGTGGTCTTGCATGGTCAGCGCAGAGGCCAGCGAACGGAGTGAGAGCGTGGTCCAGCGCAACGGCGATACCGGATCACCCCGGGTGTGCGGCTCGATCAGAGCTTCAAGCGCGGGCAGCAGACCGGGGTCGGTGACCATCAGCGGCTTGCGGCCGGCTCCTGGAGCCCGGATCCGCCCGGTCGGCATAGGGCGCCCGGACAACTCGGCGATCCCGCGTGCGACGGTGGCCGCACTGGCGCCAGAAGCGGCCGCCACCAACGTGATCCCGCCGTGGCCAAGCGCGGCAGCTTCGCTGGCCAGGTAAATCCGTCGGCGTCGCTCATCGAGATGAGGAAGGAATTAGTCGAACTTCACCCTCAGAGCCAAAACCGAAGCCTGAGCAGCCGCACACGCAGTCACACCTCAGTGTCCCGCCAACACCCGTTCACCGAGCAGTAATTGAAATACAGGCCCTGGGCAAGGTCGGGAACTGCCAGATAGGGGTCAGCGTCCACGCCGCGTCCGACACCGCGTCATGCCCGTTGTCCTGGCGGCTGTTCCTGCCCGGCAGCTGGGACCAACCGGAGGGCGCTGACCGGCGGGCCCGCTGCCGGATCCCCGAGGAAGAGCATCACCGGCCGAAGTGGCAGCTCGCGCTGGACATGCTGGATGAACTGGCTACGGTCGGACTGCGGCCCGCGGTGCTGGTCGCGGACACCGGCTACGGGGCGAACGCCGACTTCCGCCATGGCCTGGAAGAGAGCCTTCAACCGCGACCACCGGATCTACGAAATATTTGACGACGTTGTTGGTTGCCTGACCCACGACCCCGGCTCCGGGGGTCGACAATGGGCACGGGCATGAATCGGCCCTCAGCTTCGCTGCGACAGATCAGCTGCCAGCAGACCCAAAAACCCAAGAAAGCGACTTTGGCCCCAAAAGCGACTCACGAGAAGGTGGCACAGACCGCCGAACTCGAACAGGTTGATATGGCGAGACCTTGGAGCTCGCGACAGGCCGCCACAGGGCCATACAAGCGGCCCAGTCCGACCCGAAGGGGCGTCGAGCCCGCCGAATGGGTGAATCTGAGCTCGTAGGGTCGGGTAGCCCGGTCACGGCAACGTCATCCGGCTACTCAGCCACACCCCGTCAAAGTTGACCAAGGTGTCCGACCAAACCCAGCAGGAGGGTTCAAGCGGGAATTCAACAGATCGCCCTGCGGTCAGAGTGTAGGAGGTGTCGGCGTACACGTGAACGCGGCTCTGGCAAGATTTTCGTAGGCGGAGATCATCTCGGTGACACAGTCGGCTGGCTTGCATAACGTCGGCGGAGGTGGGCGATCAGGACGACGCGGTGGCGGAGAAGGAAGACGCCAGCACGTCCGGCCATGAGTCGCTTCTGCAGCTTGACGTCGGTGATGCGGCCCTCGTTGACCCCGGAGTTGTAAGGGGTGGTGATCCCCTGGGCGACGGCATGTCGGTCTTCGCGCAAGGCTCGGGCGAGGCCGGTCAACGGAGCGAGCCTGGTGCTCGCGAGGTCGTCCAGCCACTGCGGCAAGGATGTCGCGTCGCGGTTGTCGAGCATGGCGGCGAATCGGCGGACCCGGTCGTGGGCGGTCCTGAGTTCAGGGCAGTGGTCGAGGAGCCGGGGCAGGCGGTCGTTGATGTTTGGGCTGCGGCGGTGCGGGTGGGCGGTGATCCAGCGGTGCTTCACGCGGGGAGGGCGGTCGCTCGCGTGGCTCGTCCAGGGGCAGGCCGCGCCGCAGAGGTGCAACGGCCATTTTCACGCGTGGTAGTGGCCGAGATAGCCCTTGGATTGCAGTTCCTCGTGCAGAATCTTCGCGCTGTGTTGCCCCTCGTCCCAGCGTTGTTGCAGGTAGTCGAGGTAGGGATCCAGGCTGGAGGGCTTGCGGGGCGGGCGACGCACCACCTCCTGCCAGGTGTGGGCCCGGGCGTACTTGCTGACGGTTCGGCGGTTCAGGCCGAGCTCCCGGGCCACGGAGCTGTGGCTCCGGCCGGTGCGGGTCAGGGCCTGCACAGCCCCGAAAAGCCTTCGGGCATGGCTCCCAGCCCGGGTGTCCGCCGTGGTGTTCTCGACGGTCTCCTCGACCCGTGCGGGGCCGGTCCCACTGTCTGGTGGCAGGGCTGCGGCCAGACAGCTGCGGTGTGCGGAGGCGATGTCCTGAACTCGGCGAGAGAGGCCCTGCCAGAGGTGAAAGCGGTCGCTGACCTGCGTGGCGTCGGTGGCACCAGCGGTGATGCCCTGCCGGTAGGTGAGGGATCCGTCGCGACAGGCGACCTCGACACCTGGGTGCTCGCGGAGCCAGTGGCTGAGCTGTTCCGCGTCGCGTCCCTCCCAGAGGGTGAGCGGGAGCCGGGCGGTGGCGTCGACCAGGAGGGTGCCGTAGGTGCCGCCGTAGAGCGCAAAGTCGTCCACTCCCAGCACCCGGGGTGTCTCCACTGGTGGAAGTGGCACCCGCATCAGCTGGGCAAGCACCGTGCACCGCGAGAGTCTGACGTTCAGAACCCGTAGCATCCGGGCCCCGCCCCGACCAGCCAGCACAACACCGACCGACTCGACCAGGTGCTGCAGCAGCGGCGTTCGCCGCTGGTAGCGCACGGTCAACCCTGAAACCTGTTCGGCGAAGGTCACCTTCGGGCAGGACCCGTTCTCGCAGTACAGACGGCGCACGGACAAGTCGATCCGGACCGGCCGGCCGCCGAACGCCGCATCGGCGAGATGCCGGACATAGCGGCTGTGGGTCCAGTCACTCACGACGCCGCAGCCGCTACATCCCGCTGGAACACGGGAGCGCGTACAAGCCTCGATCACCACGACAGAACCAGAAGTATCGATCGAGAACACCAGCAACCCGGCCAAGTGCGGTAACAGCTACGATAGTTCAACAGAACACACTCAAAGGCTACCCACCCCGCAAACCAGGCAACTGCCCGCACCGAGATGACCTCCGCCTACGAAAATCTTGCCAGAGCCGTGAACGCACATGGCCGCGTACGGATGAACGTGCAGAGTTCTTGATGTGCTGAGTGCCGGCCCCCGGCACGCTGCTGCCTGTTGTCGAAGGTCGCAGAAAGGGGTGGGCTATGGTCTTGGACCCGCAGCGCTGGCTCGAGCTCCGGCGTTTTCGCGGTTTGGTGGAGTCCGGGGCGATGAGCCTGTCGGAGGTCGCCAAGGAGACCGGGCTGAACTGGCGGACGGTCAGCAAGTACTCGTCTGCGCCTCCGCGCCGGACGGCGAGTGGTCAGCCGCGCAAGCGGGTGGTCGACGAGGTCGCTCCGCTGATCGACGCGATGCTGCGGGCGGAGATCCTGATGAAGGCGGCGGTGATTCACGAGCGGCTGGTCACGGAGTACGGGTTCACCGGGAACTACCAGCGGGTCAAGCTTTATGTGCAGGAGGCCCGCCCGAGGGTCGCGGAGGAACTGGGGATCGCTCCGCGGGAGCTGGCGGGGATGCATCGCCGGTTCGAGGTGATCCCGGGTGCTCAGGCTCAGGTGGACTGGGGCGATGAGGGCAGGATCCTCGCCCAGATGGGCATCCCGAAGGTCTACTCCTTCCATATGGTGCTGTCCCGTTCTGCTACCTCGGCGGGAGAGCAGAACGGGACTATTCGTCGACAGCTATGGCTACTTCGCTTCGGCGGCCCGTTCCGCGGCCCGCATCTGCTTCGTTTCCTCAATCTTGTAGTCGACGAGCAATTCAGTCAGGTGCCGTCGTGCTGGTACGTCGAGCTGTTCAATGATGAGGGTGAACAGAACTTGCGGCTCCAGCGTCGGAAGCTGGTCACTGCTGCCTTCACCGCGCGGTGAAGGAACACTCTCCGTCCCGCCCCCGCGCCCCACCGCCGGTTCGGCGTCCTTCTTCATTACGCCGTAATATCCGAGGCCGGGTGCCGGTTCAATCCCATCGGGCGCATGAGGCTTGGGCGACGCCGAAGCCCGCTTGCCGTGGGCCTTCCGCTCCCCAGCGCGCGCCTTCTTCTCGGCCTGTTCCTGCCTACGCTGGGCCTTCAGCCGCTGTAGGTGAGCTGCCTGCTCGTCGGGCTTCTTTTTCCCGACCAGTCGGAGCATGGCCGCCGATTCCTCGCCCGAATTCAGCTTCGTCTTCAGCTCAGGCGTCAGGCCCAGCAGCGCAAGCCGCTGCGAGACCCACCCCTGAGAGCGGTGAAGGCGACCGGCGAGTGCTTCCTGAGTCCCGTGGACCTTGAGCAGTTGCTCAAGGGCTTTCGCTTCGTCGAGGTGGTCGAGTTCCTGCCGGTGGATGTTGGCGACCAGGGCCGATTCCAGTATCTCGTCAGGGTTGCTGCCGAGCCCGTCGTCGACCATCACCTTGATCTCGGACAGGCCGACCTCCCGTGCTGCTGCGAGGCGTGAGTTGCCGTCGATGACAACGTACTTCGTGTCTGCTTCGAGGTCGTCTTGGCGCCCGGGGTTACCTTCGAGATAGGCGAATCGGCCCATGATGCTGATGGCAGTCTTTTGGCCGTGGTCGCGGAGGCTGGCGCCGAGCTGGCTGAGGTCACCGAGCTTGGACCTCGGGTTGTCCGGGTTGAGGCTGATGACGTTGACAGGCAGTTTGATTGGAGGAGGAGCCCCCTCCGTCGGGGCGGCCGTAACCGCGTTGATCGCGGTGCGACGAGCGCTGATGGCATGCGTCTGGCCGAACGAAGACCCGGCCCCGAGCTGGTCCCTCTTGCTCATGAAATCTCCCGGGCGAGAGCCCGCATTGCGACGGACTGGTCACAGCGCGGGGAGTAGGCGAGCAGCGGTTGCTTTACGCGTACGGCTTCCTTCTGTTCCTTCAGGTCACCAATGACGCCGACAACTCGCGGATCCTTTATGTCCATCCAGGACTCCAGGGACGAGGTGGCGATGTAGCCGCGGCGGGCGTCATAGTGGTTCACAACGATGCCGAGGTAGTCGAGGTCGAGATGCATGTCGTTGCAAAGGTCCTCGACCTGAGAAGTGAGAAGCCCGTATGCGTCGGCCGAGCTGTCCTCGGCCTGCACGACCACGAGTACGCCTGAGTTGCCTGGTGCTTCGCCCTGGCGTCGACGCCCGTAGTACGCAGCCGCGTCCATGCTCAGGCCGAGGCTGGGCGGGCAGTCGATGATCACCGCGTCATAGTCGGCCTCGACGGCGGACAGGGCCCGCTCCAGGGCGGCTTCGCGTGCCCGGACACCGGACAGTTTGACGTCCAGAAGGAACGCGTCAGTGCAGGCGGGCAGAAGGTGAAGGCGGTCACCGAAGCGAGGGTCTTTGACAGGAACGATGAGGTCCTCGAGTTGCCCCTTGGCTTCGCCAGCCATGTGCTTGGTGAGGCTGTCACCTTCGATTGGCAAGGGTTGGTGGCCGAGCTGTTTGGTGAGGTGGCATTGGGGGTCGAAGTCGACCAGGAGCACTCGCAGTCCAAGGCCGGGAAGGTCTTCGTAGTCGAGGGGGGTTGTCTCCTCGACTTCGGACAATGCTGCTGCGAAGTGCTTGGAGATGCGGACCGGGTGAAGTGCCCCAGAGTCCTCGGCCAGTGCTTCGCCTGTACCGGCTGCAATAGCTGTCTTGCCAACGCCGCCCTTCTGGTTGCAGGTGATGATGCGCTTGGGATGCTCGGGTCGTACGACAGCAGGCGCAGGGTTCGTCTCAAGCCACATGACTACAGACTGAGCAAGCCCTTGAATGATCGAGACGCCCCGGGTCGAGCAATCGGCCCGGAAGCTGTCCCACTGGCCTTCGGGTAGGAAGGTTGCGAAGGACTTGGCGCCAGCTGTATCGATAGGCGCGAGATTGGACCCCAGCCGCCGCCAGGCTTCAATCCCAGCTTCGACCGCGCGCTGGATGTCTATGTGATGCTGGGCTGCCCGGATCTTCAGGTCTTGCTGAAGCACTGTGGGGAGCTTGGAGACGACCTTTTCGCGGTCGCCGGGGGAGGGCGAAGTCATAGAAGACACCTTACTAACACGAAAGATCGTTCAAAGCTTCGACACGTTAGCTCGTTCGTGTAACTGCGAGTCATCCAACGTCGTCCGCGCAGTATTACGCCGTAATAGTGCCGCCGCTGGCACTCAGCCGAGTCGCCCTGCCGTATCAGCCGCCTTACGGCGGGCTCGGGCTGCGTCCACTGCCCCGCTACCGCACCCGCCCGGTCAGCCTGCGCGAACACGTCCTGGCCGCAGGACGCGGCAGCGCGGTCGCGGTCAGGCGCAAGGGCTCGAAGGCTGCCATGCCCGCCCGCTTCGTCTTCCTGCGGGTCTGCCTCGCAGGCCGCCGCCCGAAATCCGTACTGGACGGAGTCATCGGTCCTCGATGGCTGACCGCCCAGTGACCCGAAGGCGAGAACGAGCCGGTCGAGTACTGGATCTCCAACCTGCCCGCCCGCGATCTCGTCTGACTCGCGAAGCTGCGGTGGCGCATCGAGCACGACTACCGCGAGCTGAGAACCACTCTCGGACTCGACCACTTCAAGGGCCGCTCATTCACCGACTGGCACCGCCACGCCACCCTCGTCACCGCCGCCCACCTCTTCCTGACCGAACAGCGGTCCTACCCAAAATTCCCTGCCAGGGCCTGACTCTCTACCAGGCCCTGGCCCTCCTCCAACACCTGCTAGTGCTCTGACCGGGAAGGTTCGCCGGGTTGGCGGATCATTCCTGCTCGGAGGCAGCGGCGAGGTGACGGCGGCAGAAGTCGGCAGCCGTGAGGTGAGGCACCTGCAGCGCATCGCTGTAGAGCCGCATTTCACGAGCCGCTCGGTCCAGGTGCTGCCAGAAACTGAGGGGAAGGTCGAGGTCGTCACCGAGATCGACCAGGCAGTCGAAGGCGAGTGCCAGTTCGTTGTGCTCCAGGAACTCCAGCGTCGCTGAGAGATCGATGTCCGGCAGGCGTGTGAGGTGGGCTCGGGCGGCGCCGAGGTGGTCACGGGTCTGATTCCAGCTGGCCTGCAGAGCCTTGCGATCATCGGTCATGGCGCCAGTGTTACTGGTGCCATGAGCGAGGTCACGCGACTTTCGCTGGTCGTCCGCCCCAGCGCAGGCCCTTCTCGCTGCGGATGCGAGCACGCTCCTTCCGCTGGGCGGCGAGGACGTCGGGGTGGCGGGCATTTTTGTTGCGCCAGCGCAGGTAGGCGTGCAGGGCCCGGGTCTGGACGGTGTGGTTGCGGTGGTGGGAGTGGGCGACGGTGAACTGTCGCAGCGGCCCGAAGTGGGCCTCGATCGGGTTGGCCCAGGACGCGTAGGTCGGGGTGAAGCACAGCTCGACCCGGTTCTTCTTCGCCCAGCGCCGGATCTTGTCGCCTTTGTGGGCGGAGAGGTTGTCCAAGATGACATAGATCGGGGCGCCGTCCGGGCGGGCAGCGCGGATCGACCTGAGCGCGGCCAGTGTGTTGCCAGCTCCCTTCCTGCGGCGGTTGACGCCCCAGAGGGTGTCGTCGCCGACGGAGTAGCAGCCGTGGAAGTATCGGACGCCGTGGGTGCGGTGGTAGGTGGCAGGGTGCCGTTCGGGATGACCGGCAGGGGCCCAGGACAAGCCGGCGGTGGGTCGGATGCCGAGCGGGCCGAACTCATCGAACGCGAAGACCCGGTCGGGGAAGCGGTCCAGGACGTGTTCGATGCGGTCGAGCTTGGTGCCGCGCTCGGGGTCCGGGGACTCCTTCCACGTCTTGGTGCGCTGGAAGGTGATGCCGCGGCGAGCGAGCAGGCAACGTAACGCCTCGCGGCCGATGCAGATGACGCGGCCGTGCACATTCCGCAGGTAGGCGGCGAGCTTGCGGATGGACCAGCGGGTGAAGGGCTGGCCGAGCTTGGTCGGGCGAGTGATGGCCGTCTGGACGACGAAGTCCTCGTCGTCAGGACTGAGCAGGCGGGGACGGCCTACCGCCCAGCGAGGGTCCAGACAGGCCAGGCCGATCTCGTTGAACCGGTGGATCACCTCCCGGACGGTGTCCTCGTCGGCCTGCACCAGTTGCGCGATCACCGGCACCCGGTTCCCGCCCGCCGAAGCCAGCAGCATCATCGCGCGCCGGTAGCGCACCGAATTGGTGCTGCCCCGGCGCACGATCTGCTGCAGCTTCTGCCCCTCCTGATCGGTCAGTCTGCGCACCCGCACAGGCTCAGCCACCGCACCTCCAGCAGTTGGATCGGACGTCACCGCACATCCAACCGCCGCCATCACCAACCCGGCGAACCTTCCCGGTCAGAGCACTAGTGTGATGCGCCGGAAATCCTGTGGGTTAGTTCTGCTCTGTTTTCTGGCCGGTGGTTCCGACCTTGGTGAGGTAGTCGGCGAGAGAGTTGAGGATCTCGTCGGCTGTCTTGGTCCAGGTGAAGGGCCGCGGGTTCTCGTTCCAGGTGTCGATCCACGCAGTGATGTCGCCCTCCAGGGCTTTCACGGACCTGTGGACGCCGCGGCGGATGAGT
>NZ_JBIUUC010000036.1:0-20039 GCF_044742205.1 Streptomyces sp. NPDC087901 | reverse complement strand
CGATCCCACTCCGCATTCGTCAGATCCCCACGGCCCACACAGCCAGCCTGGCCCCAACACCCCGCCCAAGTCAGGGGATCCGAGAAACAGGACCTAGACCGTCCTACACATCGGCGAAGCTCCGTGTAGACGGGCTCTCGACCAAGGTCAGCTGTGGTCGCGAGAAGCGTCAATGACGACGTCAAGCCACAGGATCCGCTGCGGTGAGGTCTGCGCGCTGGGCCGCAGCCAGGGCCAGCCGGCCGCCCGCGGCAGCGGCACCGTGGCTAGGTGTATTGATCAACGAGCGTTGTTGACACTCGGCAGGTCTTGAACATGACGAAGACCTCCGATGTGGTGAAGCTGCTGCACCACACGGAGGTCTTCGGGTCCCACCGTAATGCCCGGCTGACCGTTCACGGCAGGCGGATTCTGGTCGAACGAGTCCTCGCGGGCCGTCCGGTCGCCCACGTCGCCGCAGAGATGGGCATATCGCGGCCCACCGTGTCGACGTAGGGTCTGCCACAGGTGCCAGCGGTCAGCGACCTGGGTAGCTTGGGGTGCTCCGGCTTTGGCGCCTTCCGCGAAAAACGGAGCTCGGTCTCGGCAGACCACTCCAATCCCTGGCCGCTTCGCCAGCCACTTGGCCAGGCTGGATGCCTCTCAGTCGGGCAGCAGGTCCACCGGTCGACGGGTCTCGACATCGACCAGGACCGTGCCGTAGAAGCGACCCTTGCGCGTCGCGTACTCATCGACACCGACCACCCGCGGAGCCGGTGCCACCGGGTCGGGCAACGTGTCGAGCAGGCGCAAGATCGTGCTGCGGCTGACCGACACCCCAAAGACCCGTGCCATCCGGGCACCGGCCCGGCCGGCGAGGGCAAGACCGACCGCGGCCAGCGTCGAACGCAGGCGCTCAGTCCACCGGCCGTGCCGCCGGGTCAGCCCAGTTACTTGCTCGACGAACGTCCGCCGTCCGCACGAGGCGTCCCGGCAGAAGAACCGGCGGACTCGCAAACAGAGGACCACCCGCCTTCCCCCGCTGGAAACGAGCTATAAATCTGGCTCGCCCGGCTGCCACAGTCCGGACAACCGGCCCCGACCGCCGTACACCGGGCCTCTACGCGTAACGCCTCGTCGTTCACGTCCACCGACAGCACCGCAACGTTCGCCGTCGGCGGGAACAACAGCTCCTGCAGCCGGAGCAATGTCTCTTCCACGACGCTGAACTGTCGACCACAGCGAGATCGACACTGGTCATTTTCAGGCAACTTCCAGCAGGCTGATCCGAGCGTCAGTCGTCACTCAGCGTGTCTCCTTCACGGAAAGCGAGCCAGAACCGTGTGACGTCGACAAAGCCACTCTGGCGAAATCGACGAGAGGAGGCAGTCCGTTGTCTGCGAGGTCGCCAGCCAACCCTGGAGGGGTGTCGCGTCGAGGTTGTCGAGCACGTGGCGAACCGGCGGACCAGGTCATGGGTGTGGAAACAGATTGTCAGTAGCGCCCGGTACTCGCCCAGCTAATGCGGGTACCGCTGCAGCCCTTTGGTCACACCCCGGAGGTATGGACGACTTCGCGCTATACGACAACGCCTACGGCGCCCTCCTGGTCGAAGCCACCACTCGTCTCCACCTCACGCTCCGGGAGGGCCGGGACGCCGAACAGCTCAGGTGATGGCCCCACGTGCATTCTGGAGTCGAGATCGTCTGTCGCGACGCATCCCTCACCTACCGGCAACGGATCGCCGATAGTGCCCCCGGCGCCGTCCGGGCCAACGACCGTTTCCACCCGCTCCTGCCGGCCAGCATGCCTGGCGGCTTTCGAGGCCGTGCACGCGGTGAATGACGCTGGCCGCCCCGCAGCGCCGCGGCCAGCGAACTCAGGCTGGACCGCCGCACTGTCCGCAAATACGCCAGCTCCCGCACTTGGCACGTGGTGATACGCGGCTCTCAGGGCGGGCCGCTGGCGTCCCACTCCTCCGCTACCGAGTCGTATTGGGCGCCCGCTACGTTGCCGCTACGCGGACCAGCCGACTAGATGATCTCCAGCTACGAAAATCTTGCCAGGCCTTCTTTCACCGAGCGGTTCGATCTGGGAGTGTGGCGCCTCCCAGCTCCCGCTGCCACAGTAGCTCGCAGACTCGCTCAAGCCCCCTGCTCAAATGCCGCCGATAAGTGCTGTAAGGCAATCCCAGCCGCTCAGCAGCCGCCTCCTGAGTAGGAATGCGGCTCAGATAGGCAGTGGCCACGGCGCGATGGAGTTTGCCTGACTTCGGATCAGCAACCATCTCATTCACGGCTGCGGTCAAGGTTCGCTGCAGCGACTCCACCATGTCTTCCCCCGCAGCCCAGGCGAAGCCTGCTGCTAGACGGCTGGTGAGCAACGGGCTGGCCCGCAGAACATCGGGACGATGAAGGTTGCGCAAGGCGTCGCGAACGGCCTTTTCGAAGTCAGCGCGTGACATGGGCTTGGGCCCTTGATGATCCGGAACTGGGGCAGTCGGAACCTCGGAGAGCGCCCCAGGCTGGGTGCGATCGAACCAGATTTCCATAGGGGTGACCCTCCAGTCGCAGGCAAACACCGTGAATACGCGGTTACGGCCCCAAGGTGTCTGGTAGATCTGTCGGTGCCCGAGGTGGTCCATCAACGGGGTCCAAAGCTCCGCATCAGGTGAGGTAATGAACGACCAGGCCAGCCCTCGGGACCTGATCCAGTCACCGCATATACGCAGTTGCATGAGGTGCCCGACGGTGGACACCTCCCCGTACGCTTCCGGATAGATCATGAAGCGAGAAATCAGCATGTGCTGATCGACACGCAGCGGACTGTTCTGCTCAACGTGATCCCAGGCAGCGGCAACAACAGGATCGATGCTCACACCTACCTGGGCATCAGTTAGCCGCAGCCAGAGCATGTAGGCGACGAGCTCCCCTGTCTGCGCGCTGCGGTATGTGCGGAACGCACTGGGCTGCTCCTGCAACCAGAAGCGAACGATGTCGGCGGACACCTCCCCCTCAGTTTCCAGAGCCATGCTGACGACCTTGTCGTAGTCGTCGGGCCGGAGGATATCTTCGTAGGCATCCCCTTCTCGTTCGATTCGCTCGAAGTACGGGGCCATCGGTCCATACCGCTTCAGATAGGTCAGCGCACGAACCGCGCTCATGGCCTCTGCCTCGGGCGCCGTCCTGACCCTATTGAGGAGGTGGTGGCCAGTACGGACGTGCATCTGCTCGTAGCTGTCCGGATCGCGCCACCGGAAGTCCTGGTCCAGAACCTCGGCGACCAGCTCGTGTAGGAAAAGCCCTTGGCGCCCGTATTCGCTGAAAGGCAGATTGCGCAGCCACGCGAACATAGCGGCAGCGTTCACCTCACCAACCACTGCGCCCAACAAAGTTTCGGTCGTTGTCAGCGCATGGGCAGCGGTCTCCAGAGCGAGCCTGTGTTCTCGGGAGGGTACTTCCCCAACGAGCACAGAGAGCAAAGTGGCGATCACATCAGGCCCAGGTTTCCAGGTTGCGCTCTTCGTGGAGTCACCCAGCGCGACCGAAGCGGCGAGACTCAGTGCCAGAGGGTGTCCGCCAGCGAAGGCGAGCACCGAGTCGTGCAGTGAGGGCGCCACCCCCCGGCGCTCTAGCAACGCGCCCGCGCTATTCGCGTCCAGGAGATCCAGGGATAGAACCTCCATGAGGTCGCTCCACGCGAGGTCGCACGACCAGTCTGGGCCCGGTGGAAGCCGGCAGGCTAGGACGACCACCGCGGTTTCGGGCAGTGAGGGCAGGAACCGGTCGCGCAACCATCCTTCAAGCCCCTGACACGCTTCGAAAGCATCAACCAGCAGCACAATGTTCGCGCCGCGGACAGCCTCGGATGCCTCGGCCTCAAAGCCATCGGGAGAGGGGTCGATACGCCGACCATCGACCCAGAACACCCTGCGGCCGGCATCGCGGGCCTCGTCCTCAAAGCGTCTCAGCAGCGTCGATTTCCCGACTCCTCCAGGACCATGCACGTATAGAACTGGGCTGGCACCGTGGCCGCCCCTCAGTGCGGCACGGAATCGTGCTAGTTCCCGGGTACGGCCGACGAAGGTTCTGTCGCGAGCGGAGTGCAGCCGGTTCGCGAGACTTCTTGAGGTAGTTTCCACGACGCCAGTCTAGGACTACCAAGCGGTCCACCAGGCGTTTTACCAGAGCGGAATCAAACCGGGCAACAGGCAGCTGACCGCTCTGTGATGGGATCCGTCCGCGCTGCCCTCGGGGGGCCTTGACTGCGGATCTTGAACAGTCGAGACGTGGCTCTTGAAAACTTGGGACAAGGGCATGTTGTGCACGCGAAGCGCTACATGCCGGAGTCAACGGCGCGGCTCCGTGTAGTACGGGTTCGGCGGCGATCCGGTCGCCCAGTAGCGGGGTGCTGTCCAGGGTCAGGAGCGCGTTGGGCCGTGCGCGTGACTCGCATCCTGCCCTTTTCTGCCTACCGTCGGCGTCCGGCGATGGCTGGCTGGTGAGGGGCCGTACCCAAGGCGCGGGCAGTGAGTCGACACCGGGGCAGAGGCCCCCTAGCCTCGATGTTTCGTGACGGTCCGCCGACGGAGTCGGTGGACCGTTTTCGTTCCGTCGGCTGAGGCTGTGCAGGCCGAGGGCCCGAGTGTCGTTTCGGGATGGCGCCGGGTTCCACTGCTCCGGGTGTTGAGGTGCTGTCGAAGGGACGGGGTCCGCTGGTCAGCCAGGGTCGGGCAGTTGGGTGAGCCGGTCGAGGGCCGCGGTGATGTGGCCGGCCCAGGGCCAGTGCAGGGCCAGGTAAAGGATCCGCCGACGGCCGGTGGTCACGAGCTGTCCGGAGGCAGCGAACAGACGGAGCCGCAGGCGTCGGGGCTACCAGAGCCTGGCCTTGCCGGTCAGGGCGAGCATCGGCATCCAGGCCAGCAGGTCCAGAGCGATCTGCACGATCTCCAGCCAGATCCGGTTCTGGGCCGTGCGGTGCAAGGGCAGGTTGCGCAGGCCGGTGGCCCGGGCGGCGCGGATGCCGTCCTCGGCCCGGGCCCGCAGACGGTGACGGAGCTCGAGCTCGGCGATCGGCCTAGTTCCGCCAGGAGGGCCTCGTGCAGGCGGGGCCACACTCCGGCCTCGGTCCAGTCCCGCAGACGCCGCCAGGCCGTCACCCCGCTACAGCCCACCAGTTCAACAGCGACGTCTCGCCAGCTCACACTCTTGCGCAGCACGTAAACGATGCCGCGCAGCGCGGCACGGTCATCGGCCGGCAGCCGCCCGGGATACCGGCGCCGTCGAGGCGGACGAACCGGCAGCAGGGAGCTATCCGTTCCCACAGGCCATCAGGCACAAGATCAACAGACAGCCGTCAGATCCTGCCGACTCAACACCCAACTGCCAAGCCACCACACCGAGGGCCCGTGGTGGGTTTGGGGCGGGGGCACATGGTGCCGCTCGGCAATGTCCCTGGTGCGGTGGTTCGCCGCTTTGAGGCGTTGTGGGAATCGTTGCGCGGCGCGCGGTGACAGCGGTCTCTTGTGGCGACGGGCGGGCGTGTCGCCGTCGGCGAATGAACAGGTGAGCCCTACCGCTCCAGGTGATGGCCCCCACCGTGGCACTCAAGAAATAACCTGTCAATAGGGTTCGTATATCCAATGCTCATGCATGTAGACGACTCGTCCGTGCCGCATCCGCTAGCAAATAGCGAGGACATAGGGGCGCGGTCTGCGCTGCTCTGGGAGCGGTTGACCTATTGACAGGCGACGCGTCGGCACTTCACTCTGATTAGTAACCGCACGAACCAGTTACTGCGTCGCCTGATCCACGGCGACCTACAGCGGAGCTGGTCAGCACCGCCTCCCACCGATGAGGAACCCGCCCGTGCAAGATCAGAACGAGTACCTGTTCTTCCTGCGTCGCGCCTTCGACGGCATGCTCAACGTCCTGGAGGACCTGGGCGACGACCTGGCGAACACCCGCCCGCCGCTTCCCGGCGCGAACTCCGTTTACGCGATCGCCTACCACTGCGCAGCCGTCGCCAACTACTGGACCGGCCACATCATCGCGGGACGCGAGATCGACCGAGACCGCGCTTCGGAGTTCACGGCCACCGGGCACGTAAAGGACTTTTGCCAGCAGGTTGACGAGCTGTTCGAACAGCTCAAAGTCGACCTCGCTCAGGTGATCCCGTCCTCGTTGCCGCGCAACACGCCGCCCGCCGACTTCGAAGGCCCGGAGCGCCCGCTGAGTGTGCAGGGCGTCCAACTCCACGTTCTTGAAGAACTCGCCCAGCACCACGGCCAGATTCAGATCACCCGCGATCTCCTCAAGCCGGGAGCTTCCTCGTGAACGCCCTTGAGAATGCCGAGTCCATCGACTCGCTGCGACTATCCGGCTTCGATGACCTGGACCGTGACTGGCTGCGCGCCCGCACCAGTGTGAAGTGGCACCGCCCGGGACCCGACTTGCTGCCCGCCTGGGTGGCCGACATGGACTTCCCCGTACCCCCGGCCGTCACCGACGCACTGCGTGACGCCGTCGAGCGACGCGACCTCGGCTATCCGGACTGGCCGGACGGCAGCCCGCTGCGCGAAGCCTTCGCCCAGCGGATGGCAGACCGATACGGTTGGTCCGCAAGGGCGGACCGGGTACGCGAGCAGACCGACCTGATCCAGTGCCTTCAGCTCATCCTGCACCTCGCGACGAGCCCGGGCGATGCGGTCGCCGTGCAGACACCCAACTACCCGCCGTTCCTTGCAACGTTGTCGACCATGGGACGGCTCGCCGTGCCGATCCCGATGCAGGACACGGACGAGGGCTGGCGCATGGACTTCGCCGCACTGGACGCCTCGTTTACAAGGACGCAGTGCAAGGCCCTGGTGCTGGTCAACCCGCACAACCCGACGGGCCGCGTCCTGACCCGAGCGGAGCTTGAAGAGCTCGCCGCTCTCGCCAGGCGCCATGACCTGCTCGTCATCAGCGACGAGATCCACGCCGAACTGGTCTATGCCCCGCACCAGCACACCCCCTTCGCGAGCCTGTCCCCCGACGCAGCCCGCAGGACCGTGACACTTACGTCCGCCACCAAGGCGTTCAACCTCGCCGCGATCCGTTGCGCCGTCACCCACTACGGCCCGGACCGGTTGCTCGCCCTGCGTGACGCGCAGCCGCCGGATCTGTATGGCACCGTCTCCCCGCTCGGCGTGGTCGCAACCAAGGCGGCGTGGCAGCACAGTGACGCCTGGCAGCGAGAGCTGCTTGCCGTCCTGGACCGCAACCGTCGCCGGGTCGAGCAGGTGCTGCGCACACAGTTGCCGCACCTGCGTCATCACACGCCGGAGGCCACCTACCTTGCCTGGATCGACGCCCGTCCGCTGGGACTGGAAGAACCGCCCGTGGAGCGGGTGCGCAGGGTCGGTGGCGTTCTGCTGGACGGCGGCAGCCCCTTCGGCCCCGGTGCCGACGGGTTCCTGCGTCTGAACTTCGCCACGTCCCACACTGTTCTGGAAGACATCCTGACCAGTCTCAACCGGGCCGCTCGGGGCCCACGTGTAACCCCGCGACCCGAGCGACCGCCCGGCGACCTCGCGCCCACCCACCAACTCCGAAGGAGACACACTCCATGAACCACACGGCGACGCCAACAGCCATCGTCTTCGACTCCCGGGCCAAGACCGTCGGCCCCTTCTCGCCGGGTGTCTCGATCGGATCGCTGCTGCAGGTGGCCGGCCAGGTCGGTGTTGCACCAACCGCACTCGACGCCTTAGCACCCGCTCCCGCAGCGTCGGTACGCGCCCCAACCCTTCGTACGCTCGACAACGTGCGAGAATTTTTCGCCGAGGGGCGAACCCGATGGGAAGACGTCCTCATGTTCTGCGTCTACCTCACCGATACCAGCGACTTCGAAAAGTTCAACGACACCTACCGCGAGTACTTCAGCGCGCAGGGGTGCGAGACGCTGCCGGCCCGCACCACCGTCTACGTCGGCCGGCAGGGCTGCTGGTAGAGATCGACGCGCGCGGGGTCCGCGGCGACTACTGATCGAACGGCACCCTCACGGTCTCGCTGTCAGCCCTGCTGAAGGGATGCTGACCGCGGGACCGTGACACCCAAAGACGCCTACGCGGCGTGAGTCCCGTCGCCTCCGGCCGTCACGCGAGACGAGAGAGCAGCAGGGCAGCGCGCAGCCGCCGTCATACCTCAGACTGCTTTTGCCGCCTCCGGAAAGTGGCGGCCTTTTGCCTGTTCCCGCACTCCGCCATCCCGCACCATCGCCGGGCGCCGGAGCGGGACAAGTCCACGAACAGGCGCGTGCAGTCGTCCCTGGCGCACTCTCGCATCTGTGAGACCTGGGGAGAACTCAACAAGTCCACGGCATCGCAGCCAACCGCACTGAGGACCTCGTCGACACTGCCGGTCCGCGTCGCCCGACCCGACTTGTCGAGCTGACGTTTGGGCAGCGGAAGTCGGGCCGCTTCGTTCACCTCCGCAAGGGCCTCCTTGACGGCCATATCCGCATCGTCGCCCAGGGGCCAGTGGCCGACCAGCAGATAGACCGCCTCGCGCAGACGGCGGACTCGCGCCAGCCCTCGGGAGTTCACAAGACCAGGATCGTCGACGACACCCGCCGAAACTATCCAGCGCCGCAGGTCAGCGGGGGAACCCAGCGATTCGGTGCGGGTGCTGCGCCGCCACAGCATTGTGCCTGCCAGATCGAGGCACAACCGACCACTCACAAAGACGAACTCATCCACGTATCCATATTGACAGGTGACGCCATCCCGGTCCAGGGGCCTCAGCGAAGGTCTCGGGATCACAGGAGCAAGTACAGCTCCCCCTCCGCCGTTCCTGGCTACGGCTACACCGCCGCTTTTAGAAGTTTTGTCTTAGTTATGCGGTGGGGTTCGAAGCTTGCAGAAGGGGCTGACGCTGAGCATGGCGAACAGAGCGCGGACGCCTTGGCGGGCGAGAAGGAGAAGGACCTGTGTGTGCGAGTCCTTCCGCTCGGCCGCAGCCTGCTGCCCCGCAGAAGATCCCGTGACTAGCGCACCGGCTACGCTATTAAAGCCCCCAATAGATCCGCCAGCGAGCGTCGTCGCCTTGAATGACCGGTGGCACGACCACTAACTGATCGTTTCAGAATGAGATTGCTGTGGTGTCTTGGCAGTTGGGTGTTGGGTCGGCAGGATCTGGGGGGGTCTGCTGATCTGGTGCCTGATGACTTGTGGGAACGCGTAGCCCCGCTGCTGCCGGTTCGTCCGCCTCGGCGGCACCGGTATCCCGGACGGCTGCCGGCCGATGACCGTGCCGCTCTGCCGGGCATCGTCTACGTGCTGCGCAAGAGTGTGAGCTGGCGGGACGTTCCCGCGGAGCTGGTGGGCTGCAGCGGGGTGACGGCCTGGCGGCGTCTGCGGGACTGGACCGAGGCCGGAGTGTGGCCCCGCCTGCACGAGGTTCTCCTGGCGGAACTGCGTAAAGAGGGCCTGCCGGAGATGGACGGCGCCTCGATTGACGGCTCGCACGTCAGGGCCCTCAAAGGGGGGCTCACACCGGACCTTCGCCGGTCGACCGGGCCCGGCCCGGCAGCAAGCACCACCTGATCGTCGACCGGCACGGAACTCCGCTCGTCGTCTCCCTGACCAGTGGAAACCGTCACGACGTCACCCAGCTCATGCCTTTGCTGGACGCCATACCCCGCATCCGTGGGCTGCGGGGCCGGCCGCGCCACCGGCCCCGGCGGCTGTTCGCCGACCGTGGGTACGACTACGACAAGTACCGGCGTCTCGTCCGCGCACGTGGGATCACACCCAAGATCGCCCGCCGCGGAACCCCGCACGGCTCGGGACTGGGCAAGACGCGCTGGGTCGTCGAGCGGACCTTCGCCTGGCTCCACCAGTTCAAACGACTGCGCATCCGCTACGAGATACGAGCCGACCTCCACCTCGGACTACTCCAACTTGCCTGCAGCATCATCTGCTTGAGACGACTCCGAACCTCATTCTGAAACCATCAGTAAAGGTAACGGCAGTTCATACCTTCGTTAGGGGGCAGCGCAGATATAACGGGCCCGGAGGCCAGCGGTCTCATTGCAGGACCGCAAAAAAACGTAACAGGGGACATGAAGGGGCTCGATGCCCTCGGTGGCAGGGATTGCCCGCTGCGCTCCGGCGGGATCCGCCCGCCGGCCTCTGAAAACCTCTCAGCCGCGGTGCATCACGGTCGACAGGTCGTCACGGCGGATCTCCAGGACCTGTCCCTCGGGCAATCTGGACCAGAGTGGCGCGGGCTGCGGCCAACCGGTGGACGCGATGATTATGGAGTCGGAACTGCGGCGGTAGTTGAGTGCGAAAAAGTCCTTGCCACGCCGCCGGATCACGTCGGAGTACGGATCGTGCGCGGTGTAGGCGTAGAGCGCGGCCGGGGTAAGGAGCAGGCAGTTGAGGCTGGCGAAGCGGGTGGCCAGAGCTCCTATGTCGGCCGCAGTGGCGAGAATGGCCTTCGGCGGCTCCAGGCCCTCACCGATGCGGCGCCGGACGGCGAGGTAGAAGCGCTCACTGTCGGTGCCGCCCTCGGCGCCGGCCAGCAGGTCATCGCCGATCACGTCGTCCAAGCAGGAGGCCGGAGAGAAGTCGCCGTTGTGTGCGAAGGCGACATGCGTATCCCCGAAAGGGTGGGTGTTGCCGGGCCGCAGTGTCAGTCCCGGACTCGCCATGCGCAGGTGGAGTATGGCCGCGTCGGTGGTCGTCGTGCGCATGGCGTCCTGGATGCGGTCGCTTGTGCCTGCTGGGACGGGCTCCTTGACGGATGTGACGGTTCCGTCCGGGGCGAGTGAGGCGATGCCCCAGCCGTCGCCATGCTCGTAGGCCAGGGAGAGGAACTGGGTGATGTCCTCTGCGAGCAGATCGCTAAGGGGGGCGGTTTGCCGGGAGACGACGCCGAGCAGTCGACACATGGTGATGCGCCTCGTTTCTTGAGGGTTCCCGACGAGGGGGAGGAGCGAAGGGAGAAGGCTGCCCATGCGCTGTCGCGAGCGTCATGCGTGACACGGTGGGACGCGCAGGCTGCCAGCGTGTGGCTTGGCTTGGTACACCATGGCGCGGGTGCGTCACGGCGCGGATGGACGGACCGCGGAGAGGGCTGAACGGCCGGTGGAGTGCGAGGTTTGGGCATGGAGAGGGTGCCGCAGAGAGGAGGGGCTCAGGGGCAGGTAGGCCGGGCGTCGGCCCAGCGCACCCGCTCGTGCCCGGCCACGGTCACGGGGTGCCCGTGGCGGTGACGCGGGACGCACGGATCTCGGGCGCCGCTCCGCGGGGCCGGCCGGTCCGCCGTTCCAGCCGTCCCGCTGCCGCGGCCAGCGCGGAGTTGACCAGCATGTACACCAGTGCCACCACCAGGAAGCTCTGTACGATGCTGTGGTTGTACTCGCCGAGCACCTTCGCGGAGTTGAGTAGTTCCAGGAAACTGACGACGTACCCGAGCGTGCTGTCCTTCAGTAGCCGGACGAGCTGACTGACCAGCGAGGGGGCGGTCTGGCGGATTGCCTGAGGGAGGACGACCAGGCGCATGGTCGGCCAATACCCCAAGCCCAGCGCGTACGCTGCCTCCGTCTGGCCGTGGGGCAGCGCCCGCACCCCGGCACGGAAGATTTCCGCAAGCACGGCGGCGTTGGTGAGCACGATGGGACACACCAACTGCCAGAACAGTGGCATCCGCACACCGATGCTGGGCAGGCCGAGAAGGAAAGTGTAAATGAGCAGCAACAGTGGTATGGCGCGAAGCACTTCAACGTAAGCCGCTGAGGGCCAGCGCAACACGCGCTGGCGGCATCGCCGGCCGAGCGCCAGCAGGGCGCCGAGTGGCAGCGCCAGCGCGGCGCTGATCAAGGTGACCTGGACTGTCGCCCACAGTCCGCCGAGCAGATAGCGGAGCACCGGGGGCTGCACGAACAGACTCCACTTGTCCGCGTTGAGCTGCCCGTGCATCGCGAACTGGTACACCACCCCAGCCAGCAGCAGGGCCAGAACAGCCAGTGACATGGTGGTGGCGACAGCGATCCGTCTGCGGCCGCGCGGGCCAGGGGGATCGAACAGGTCGTCGTCCTCGCCCGCGCCCAACGACAAACTGGACCACCAGGACGGACGTCGGGATGCCGACACCGGCCCGGCGGAGGTGATGGGCGCGGGGGTCGGGTCCGCGGACAGCGTGGTCGGTCCGGAGACGGTCTGCTTCACCGCTGTACCACCAGCCTGCGTTCCAGGCGCGCCGCCGTCTGCCCGATCAATAGCGTGAGGGCGACGTAGCAGGCGGCGGCCGCGCCGAATGTGACGAGGGGCTGCGCATACTGCTGATCCAGCAGCTGTGTCTGCCCGGTCAGCTCCTGTGTTACACCGACGGCTGCGGCGAGCGAGGAGTTGAGCGTCACGGCGATGAGCAGCGAGGCCAGCGGCTGCACCACGGACCGCAGGGACTGCGGGAAGACGACGAACCGCAGGACCTGGCCGAAGGTCAGGCCGATTGCCCGGCCCGCCTCGATCTGGCCCTTCGGTACCGCCCGCACACCCGACCTGACGACTTCGCAGAAGAACGCCGCCCAGTACAGGCTCATTGCCGTCACGGCAGTCCAGAACAGTGAGTAGACGAGCCCGACCTCCGGCAGTCCGAAGACAAACAAGATCAGCAGCACCAGCAGCGGAACACTGCGCAGCGTCCCGACGTACGTCCGGCTGAGCATCCGCAGCGGGATTACCGGGCTGATGCGGCAGACGGCAAGCACAACGCCGAGCAGGCTCGCGAGGGCGAACGTGAAGCCGCTCAGTTCCAGGGAGACCAGCAGACCGTGTTCGAACACATCGAGATTGGAGAGAATCAGGCCCATCATTGCTCAGCCGATCGTCGGTGGCGTCGGGGCGGGACCCGGCACCTCAGTGCCCACGGTGGCCTCCCACACCTTGGCCCAGGTGCCGTCCGCTGTGATCTTCTTCAGCCAGTCGTTGACGAACTTCTTGAAGTCCGGCTTGTCCAGAGGTAGTCCGATGCCGTACGGCTCCTGGCTGAATGTGTCAGCGAGGACCTTCACATCGGAGTTGGTCGAGGCGTTGCCCGCTAGGACGCCCTGGTCGAGGACGTAGGCGTCGGCGCGACCCTGGCGCAGCGCCTGGAGGCACTCGGTGTTGGTCTCGAAGAGTTGCACCTTGGCCGTAGGCGCCCCCTTCTGCACCGCCGTGGCGGCGGTCGAGGCTGACTGCGTCACCACGGTCTTGTCCGCAAGATCGGACAGTCCGTTGATGCCGGAGGTGGACTTCTTCACCTGTATCGCCAGGCCGTCCTCGTAATACGGGCCGGCGAAGGCGACCTGCTTCTCCCGTTGGGGCGTGATGGTGTAGGTGGCGAACACCGTGTCCACTGAGTGGTTCTTCAGCAGGGCTTCACGGGTGGCGGTGGTGACGTTGACCCGCTTGGTGGAGTCCTTGCCGATGGTGTACTTCGCCAGCAGCCGGGACAGCGCCGCGTCGAATCCATCCACTTCGCCGGTGGTCGGGTTGAGCAGCGAGAACAGGGCTGCGGTCTGGCTTCCGCCAACGACCAGAGTGCCCTTCTTCCGGATTGCTGCGGCGGTGGAACCGCTCGGCAGCAGCGAGTTGGCGGCGGGCTCCGCGGCCTTCACTAGCTGGTCGATGGCGTTCGCTCCTGTGCCGGGCGAGGTGGAGGACACATTGCTGCCGGGTGCCCCGGTGGAGGAGTTGCCTGAGCAGGAGGTCGCGGTGAGGGCAGCGAGGGCCACGACCGCGGCGACACGGGCGCGACGCTGGGTGGCACCGGTACTGGGCAGCGGCGTTCTGCCGCAGGGGCGGGTCAACATGGTGTCTCCTAGCAGGGACGGGTTCCGTGGGCACGGCAACGGATGGGTCGTCGAACAGTGAGTGGGAGCGAGAAGAGCGAGGGGAGCGAGACGGAGGGCGGACGGGCCGTGTTCTCCATTCACTGGAACGATGTGTCCAGTGGCTCGGTTCAGTGCTGTAGCACTTTGGAGAGGAACTCGGCGGCCCGCTCGCTACTGGCGCAGGCGAAGAAGTCGGCGGGGGCCGCCGTCTCCAGGATGCGGCCGGAGTCCATGAAGACGATGCGGTCCGCTGCCTGACGGGCGAAGCCCATCTCGTGGGTGACGACGATCATCGTCATGCCCTCGGCCGCCAGTTCGACCAGGACGTCCAGCACCTCCTGGATCATCTCCGGGTCCAGCGCCGAGGTCGGCTCGTCGAACAGCAGTGCCTTTGGGTCCATCGCTAGGGCCCGCGCGATCGCCACGCGCTGTTGCTGGCCACCGGAGAGCTGCGCCGGGTAGGCGTCCCCCTTCTCGGCGAGGCCCACCCGGGACAGCAGTTCACGCCCGCGGGCCTCAGCGTCCCGCCGGGCCAGACCTCGCACCTTCACCGGTGCCAGAGTCACGTTCTGGAGCGCGGTCAGATGGGCGAAGAGGTTGAACGACTGGAACACCATCCCCGCGTCGGCGCGCACTTTGGCGAGCTCGCTGCCTTCGGCCGGCAGGGGCACGCCGTCGATGGTGACCGTGCCAGAGGTGATGGTCTCCAGCCCGTTGATGCACCGGCACAATGTGGACTTGCCGGAGCCGGACGGGCCGATGATGACGACGACCTCGCCGGCGGCGATGTCCAGGTCAACACCGTGCAGCACCTGAACGTCGCCGAAGTGCTTGTCGACTCCGGTAATCCGCACCAGCGGTGGCCGGGGGTCCGCGCCGGAGTTGGTGACTGCGCTCACGGGAAACTCCTGCGGATGCTGGGGGCGGGAAAGGAGGAAGTACTGGGAGTGAGTTGCGGCGCGGCGAGGGATCCGGCGAGAATCCGAGGCATTGAGCAGCGCGTCGCGCTGTTATGCCGTGACTTCATTCCATCGAACCCGAGTGCACCACGTCCAACGAGGATCTTTTCGCGGTCCCATCAGAATCCCTTATAGTCGTTGGGTGTTGGACATACGCCAGTTGGAGGTTCTGGCGGCGATCGCGCGCACCGGTTCGTACACGGCCGCCGCGGCGTCACTCGGTTATACGCAGCCAGCCGTCAGCTATCAGATGCGTCGGCTGCAACAGGCCGTGGGCGCACAGCTGGTGGCCCGTGCGGGCCGCGGACTGCGGCTCACTCCCACGGGACAGGCCCTCGTACGGCATGCGGACACGATCTTCTCTGTGCTGCGCGCCGCCGACCAGGACATCGCGGCCCGTGTCGCCCGAGGCGGCGGCCTGGTGCGCATTGCTGCCTTCCAGAGCGGCTGCGCGGCCCTGCTGCCCCAAGTCGTTGGGAGGCTGCAGGCCCACCACCCCGACGTGCGCGTCACGGTGGTGCAGGCCGAGCCGGTCCAGGCACGCCGGATGATCAGGGCTGGCGAGGGTGACCTTGGTCTGCTGTGCAACTGGGCCAACGAGACTCTGCCGGAAGGTGAGTCCGCGATGCTGCGGGTGCCGCTGATGTCCGACCGCCGATGCGTGGTTATGCGGCGCGACCATCCGATGGCCGACCACGAGACCATCCACCTAGGTGAACTCAGCGACCATGACTGGGTAATGGAGAGTTTCCGGGACCGCTTCACGGCCGCCTGCACCAGCCTCGGCTTCGAGCCCCGGATCAGCGCGACCGTCGACGACACCCGCACCATCCAGGCGCTGGTCTCCGCCGGCCTTGGCATCAGCCTGATGAGTGAACTGGCTCTGCGCGACAACGCGGACCCGGAACTGGTGTACCGGCCACTGCGTGACTGGCCGCTGCGCCGCACCTACGCACTGCTGTGGCCGGACATGGTGCAGGTCACGGCCGTTGCCACGGTGCTGCACGAGGTGCGTCGCGCGGCTCACGTCCTGCGTACTGTGGGCGGACCGCAGGGCTCGGATGATCCGGACTAACCGGGCGGGCCGGAAGGGCGAGCGGGCCGGATAGTTCCAAGGTGCCGGGCGGGCCATGCGGTTTCGACGACTGACGATCGATGGGTGGCAGCCGACGGCCCCACGTTGGTTGGTCCCGTGGCGGCCGGATACGGCCGTCACCTGTCGGAAGAACCGCCTTCCGCCGAGTGCGGCCTGGACCGCGCGCCATCCGCGTCCGTGCTCCCGGGCGCCGTCCTGCCGGACAGGACATCGAAGGGAGGGCACTGGCGCGGGTGATGCTGCTACCGGCTGGGCCTCGGACGCCGACGTGGCTTCAGGCGTGGGCAAGGGCGGTGCGGGTACGGGTGCGGGGGTACGGCAGCCAGGAAGTGCAGCGGGCCGTCCGTGATGTGGACTAGCGTGACGCGTGTGCCCTCCTCGGGTCCCATCACACTGACCCACCCGTGGGGTTCGACGAGGGTCAGGCGCAGCTCGAAGAGCTCGGCCGAGAGCCACAGCGGGACAGCGCTGGCCAGATTGGCGAAGTTCTTGGGAATGCCGATGTCGGCGATGAGCCGCTTTACGGACGTGTCCGTTGCCTCTGCGCCAATGCGGTCGGCGTACTGTCGTAGTGGGTGGTCAGCTCCTGCGCCGTCTGCGCGCGCATCGTCCCGATCAGATCATCGACGCCGGTCGGGTCAGTCGCACCGGTACGCTGTCGCACCTCGTTTCCGGCGACCTCCAGGAGCGCCCGTAAGAGGTCGTTTTCGTCCGACGTTTCATCCCGAGATAGCCTGTTCTGTGGTTGTCTTCGGGTCGCGCCAGGAGATGGTGTTCTCGCTGGTGAGGCGACGGGCCATGAGGTCGGTCATAGCCCACTGGACCCCGGTCCGGTCCACATACAAGATCGCGTCCATGATGTCGCGCAGGTCGTGCTCGGGCGGCCGGCGGAAGTCCAGAGCCCGGCTCCGGCGCTCGAGGCGCCAGGCCGCAAGGACCGGCTCGATCAACTCCCAGCGGGCATCGGACAGATCACTCGGATACCGACGTCGCTTAGCCATGCTTCCGGCGTACCGCGCTGAACCGAATGCGCCCAGGCGCACAACGATGGCGACAGAAGCACACGACCGCGAAGACCGAATATCCTGGGATGAGACAGGAACGAGCAACTTCTCGCCTCATGTGTCACCCCTCAGGCACCAGCGATCGCTGCCACACCTGCCGCCCCTCCAGCACCACGACCCGACCATCCATGAATCCGCTAATAGGCATGCAGTACAGATGAAAACGACCTCTAAAAGAGCGTTTTGTCCCGACAGGGGTGCTTCATTGCAGTTCAGATGGCGGACCGCTTCGGGCCGGCTGAGGCGGTAGACGCTTGTTGTGGCAGATGGGGCGGGTGACGGCCTTCGACGTTTCGGTCCCTTCGCTCCTGTCTGATCCCAACACGCCCCCGGTCGCGCCTGTTTGCGCCCTGTGGCGGGACGGCTGCCATCGGTACCACGGAAACATGCCTCGCCGACAGCGGCCGTACCCCAGTGACCTGTCCGATGCCCGTTGGGAACTGCTCGAACCAACCCTGACAGCCTGGCGAGTGGAACGCAGAGGGAAGGGCCTGGACATCGGGCGGCCGCCCGAACACGACCTGCGCCGGATCATGGACGCAATTCTCTACGTCGACCGGACCTGGATCCCATGGCGGTACCTGCCACGCGACTTCGCCCCGTGGGAAACCGTCTACGGATACTTCGCCGCCTGGCAGAAGGACGACGTCTTCGACCAGCTCAACGGACTCCTGCGACGGCTGGTCCGGAAGGCCGAGGGCCGAGACGCCGAGCCCAGCGCCTGCATCCTCGACGCCCAGAGCATCAAGACCTCGGCCAACGTGCCTGCGGCCGGCCAGGGCATCGACGCGGGCAAGAAGATCGCGGGCCGCAAACGGCACATCGGCGTCGACACCGTCGGCCTCCTGCTGGCCGTGCTGGTCACCGCCGCCAGCGTCTCCGACAACGCTGGCGGAATCCGCCTGCTCTCGAACATTGCTGAAGGCCACCCTCGCGTCACGAAGGCGTGGGCCGACAGCGGCTACCGCACCAAGGCCATCGACCACGGCGCCCGCCTGGGCATCGACGTCGAAGTCACCCGCCGCGACCCCGCCCAGAAGGGCTTCAAGGTGATTCCGCGGCGCTGGGTCGTCGAGCGGACCTTCGGCTGGCTCATGCACCACCGCCGCCTCGCCCACGACTACGAAACCCACCCACACCGCTCCGAAGCCATGATCAACATAGCGATGATCGACCTCATGAGCCGCAGACTCACCCGCGAATCGACCCACAACTGGCGCGACAGCTGAACGGCGGCAGCGTCGGGCTCCTGCGAATCACAGCAGGTAGGGCCACAGGCTGACGCTGTTCCGCTCCACACTGATCTCGACCCACGTTCCATCGACAGCAGTCGATGGCGGCGGGTCGGCGAGGTCGAACAGGATGTGGGTTCCAGCTACTTCCAGCATGGCTCCGCCATCGCCCGTCAGGCCCAGCCGCCCCCGAAAGACGATCCGACCGCCTTCCTCCTCATCCACCCCGGGTGAAAATGAAGTGGCCGGTCGAGTATTGCCGCCCCAGGCCACGTCCTCTTCAACGGTCCACTCCACATGATGCTGGCGGCCCACTCCCGTCGGATCGCCGCACCAGAACGCCGCAGCGGCACCCACCTCCGAGCGCACCCGAACCGTCGCGCGCCCGTCGGCGACCTGCCCCACCGCTTCCACTTGGACCAACACCCCGCAACCATTCACGGCAGCACTGCGTTGCCAAACACTCCTGCCAGGACAAAACGCTCTTTAAGAAGCAGTTGCCGTCGCCGTAGACGTCCCGTGGGGCGAGCCGCAGCGAGTCGAACTGAGCCCACTGGTAGGCCGTGAGAAGCCGGTGCCCGTCGCCGTTCCGGGGCACGGGGCGGTCCGTCACGAACGTCGCCGGGTTCGGTTCGACGTCGGTTTCCGCCGACGCCTGCTGCTCGACTGGCTCGGCCTCGTGGTCCCGCCCCGCTGGCTCCGCCGATTCGGGATGATGGGTCTGGCCGACCTGTTCCGCCTCTTCCGCCCGTTCTGTCCGACGACTCTGCCCGGTACTCTCCGGCTGCTCGGTCGGCATGGTCCGACCGGGCCAGTGTGGTGCGATCGTCGGGCGGCGCCTTTGGTTGTCCGCCGCGCCCCTTTTGTCTGGCGCGGCATGGTGCTCGATCGGGACTCGGGCACCGATCGCGTGGGAATCCCCACCATCGTTGTGCGTTCGGCTGAAGAGCTGAGGTCTCTGACGCACCCATGCCGCCGTCGTGGAGTGCCCTGACGGCCAGCGTGTGCCGGCCGGCAAGGGACAGCAAATCACGGTGTCCCGCTTTCAGGGCGCAGTGTGATCCGTTGCAACCGAAGTACGGGGTACTCACCGTTCGAACTGGCCAGTTGCACGGTGTTGGTGCCGGGCAGCAGCAGCCGCCCGGTCACCGTGAAAGGGATGTCACGTGGGGCACCGAGAGGCGTTGACTCAACAACGCACCGGGTCACGGTCGATCCGTTGGCGAGTATCGTCAACATGACCATACTCGGGTGAGGGTCCTGGCTCGCTACCTCGGCGGTCACCAGGAGGCTCAGGACGGGAGGAGGATGCTCCCCAGCCTCGAAATCCAGGCTGACCCACCCTCCCGGGCTCACCGACATGTGGTTCGCGGCCCGGGCACATCCCCGATGTCGCACTGCCGGACCGATCGGTCGGCCCCTGGTCGTGTAGTCGGCGATTACCGGACGCATGGCACCCCTGCTTCATCCGTGACGTGCCCGGCCGAGAAGCGTCCGTATACGGCACGCGTGTTGCCCCTCTCCCGGCCGACGCACTGCTCCGTCCCGTTGGTTCAACGTGAAAACGCAACAGCCGGTTCATGCCGGCCGGCTTTGCTCTGCGCTCACCCCTCCAGCTCCACCGGCCAGCTGTCCCAAGACGATCCGCGCCGTCCGGGCCGGGCTCGCCCCCTGGAATACCCTCCAGCGAGGGACTGTAAAACGTTCGGTGTAACTCCCGATCATGGATGATGCATCGATGACGAGCGACAACGTGACTGAGGCCGAGCCCGTGGAGCCGTCTGAGGCGGTGTCGGCGGAGTCTGTGGATGACCAGCTGATTGATGAGCTGGTGGGCCGGGCT
>NZ_JBIUUC010000035.1:0-21297 GCF_044742205.1 Streptomyces sp. NPDC087901 | reverse complement strand
GGCCACCTGCTCGACCGTCACACCCGGGTCGCGGTTCCTCGCGACCCGTACAACGTCCTGGCGGAACTCTTCCGGATAAGGCTTGGGCACAACGACATCCTTCCCACCCGCCCCACAGGGCAAGCCAGTTCAGATGTCACCCGATCGTGCGGCAGACCCGCTGCCCCTTGACAGTGCCTTGATGAGTTCTATATTGCTGCAGTGAGCAACGATGCAGGAAGTTTGGCAGACCGTCTGAGATGGGCGCAAGAACGCGCCTTCGTCGGCCGGTCTGAAGAGATCGCGATTTTCCGCCGAGCCTTGTCCGGTGCGGCGGATGCCGCTGCGGTCATCTTCGTGCACGGTCCAGGCGGGGTGGGCAAGTCGACTCTGCTGCGGCGCTTCGCGGACGAGAGTCTCGACGCGGGAAGGCCCATCATCGAGGTGAACGGGCGGCTCATCGATCCCTCTCCTTCGGGCTTCGAGTCCGAGGCCGCAGGGGCGCCTGCGAACGCGGTTTTGCTGATCGACGCATTCGAGCACTGCCAGGGGCTGGAGGTGTGGCTGCGTGAGCGATTCTTGCCCTCGCTGCCGCAGCAGACCCTGGTGGTGGTGGCCGGCCGGGAGGGGCCTAGCCCGGCCTGGACTTCCCACCTGGCCTGGGGTGAGCTGCTGGCCGTCGTGCCGCTGGGCGACCTCGACCGGTCGGAGGCCGAGCGGCTACTGGCGTTGCGGGAGGTGACACCGACTGCGCGAGTACAGATACTCGACTTCGCCGGTGGTCACCCGCTGGCTCTCAGCCTGGCAGCAAGTGTCGCGGCTGGTGGGCACGGCACACACTGGGCGCCGACCCCCGATGTGTTGGCCTTTCTGCTCTCCCAACTGGTGGGAGAGGTGCCCACGCGTGTCCACCGGCTCGCCCTGGAGGTCGCCGCGCACTCGATGACCACCACCGAGGGGCTCCTGCGCGCGGTGGTGGGGCAGGACCGGGGTGCCGAGATGTTTACCTGGCTGCGCCGCCTGCCGATAGCCGACTGGGGGCGGCAGGGGATGTTTCTGCATGACCTGGTGAGTGACGCGATCGACGCCGACCTGCGCTGGCGTGACCCGCAGGGGTATGAGGAGATGCATCGGGGTGTCGGTCACCACCTGCTCGAACAGGCCCGTACCTCGTCCCCGGGGGCAGGGCTGGTGGCGATCCGTGAACTGAGCTACATCAAGAGATACGGATCGATGGGCGCGTATTTCCAGATGCGCCGTGAGGGCGACTTCCACGAGGACTCGATGCGTCCGGAGGACCACGACGCCGTACGGCGGCTCATTGCGGAGGCCGAGGGGCAGGAGGCGGTTGCGATCGTCGACTTCTGGCTGGAGCGTCAGCCGGAGGCGTTCTGGATCTACCGGGAGACGGTGTCGGGCGAGCCGGTCGCGTTCATGACGTGGCTGCGCCTGTCGGAACCACGCCCGGACGAGACCGCTGTCGACCCAGTGCTCGCCCAGATGTGGGAGCACGTGGCGCGCACCAGCCCCCTGCGGGCGGGTGAGCACGTGATGCTGGCCCGGTTCTTTATCTACCCGCCCGCGTACTACGAAATCTCCCCGGTGCTGCACCTGATGCAGTTGCGCGTCTGTGCCGACTGGATCCGCTCGGCTGGGTTGGCCTGGTCGTTCATCATCAGTCCCTATCCGCGGCTCTGGGAAGAGCTGATGGAGCACCTGGGGCACGAAGCGGCCACCGCGCTGGACTGGCCCAACGGTCACACCTACACGCTGTTCGCGTGCGACTGGCGTATCACGCCGCTGTCGATCTGGTTCGACCGTACCCAGCCGGGTGCCCTCACTGACGAGGTGTCCCTTCCCCCGGTTGCCGGCGCCCCTGTCACACTGACGCGGTCCGAGTTCGATGCCGCCGTGCGCGATGTGCTGCGCGACTGGCACCGCGAGGACGGCATCGCGGCCAGCCCGCTGTGTCAAGCGCGGATGATCACCATTCAGCCCGGCTACGCCCCAGAACACGCCGTGCAGATGCTGCGTGAGCTGCTCACCGACGTTGTGGACTCCCTGAGTGCCGACCCGCGCGAGGCCAAGCTGCACCGCGTCCTGGCGACGACCTATTTCCACCGGGTACCCAATCAGATGATTGCGGCAGAGCGGCTGAGCTTGCCCTACAGCACCTACCGCAGGCACCGGCAACGCGGACTTGACCGGGTGTGCGAACTGCTGTGGAAGCGGGAAACGGCCGAGCGCCCCCTGCCCGCCCCCCAACTTTGTAGCGAGTTGGGCGGACACTGAGTACCAGGTGAGCGAGCACCGGTCTCGTAAGTGAGCACCCCCTCCCCTGACTGTGATCTCCGACGGATCTACAGTCTTAGGAGGGCAAATGCCGCAAGCAGATGTAATCGTCATCGGGGCGGGCCCGGTCGGTTTGACGACGGCGATGCTGCTGGCCGAGGACGGGGTGAGCGTCACCGTGCTGGAGAGGGACGATGCCGGCCCCAGCGGCGCGGATGCAGCCCGCCGGGCGTGGCGGGAATGGCGCAGGCCGGGGGTGAACCAGTTCCGTCAGCCCCACATCCTGCTGCCCTCAGGCTTCGCCGTGCTGTGCTCAGCGCTGCCCCGGGTGGTCGCCGAACTGCAGGAGTCCGGCGCGCTGCCGCTCAACATCCTCGAGGAGGCCTGGCGGGCACCCGCGATCGGCGGGCGGCGCCCTGGCGACGAGCGCTACGACACACTTACCGCCCGCCGACCGGTGCTGGAGGCCGCATTCGCCGCCACGGCCGCGCGGACGCCCGGAGTCACTGTCCGCCGCACCACCGTGGTGAGCAGTCTCCTGGCCGGCGCGGAGCGGCTCCCCGGAAGCCCGCATGTCATCGGCGTCACCACGCAGGACGGTGAGGAGATACACGCACCGCTGGTAGTGGACGCAGGCGGAAGGGACTCGCCGGTGGGCGCGTTGCTGGCACGGCTCGGCGGACCGCCGCCCGCCAGCGAGCAGGCCGAGGCCGGGTTCATCTACTACTCGCGCTCCTTCCGCAGCGTCGCCGGCACGCCGCCGGGACCGGCCCTCTGGCAGTTGATCCACCACGACGGGGTGTCCAGCATTGTGCTTCCGGGCGATGGCGGAACTTGGTCGCTGAGCCTGGTCGCCTCCAGCCGCGACCGTGCGTTGCGGGTTCTGCAGGATCCACAGGCATGGCAGCAGGCCGTGGCACTGTTTCCGATGCTGACTGGGCGGATGTACGGCGAGCCGCTTACCGGGGTTCAGGCGACGTCGGGATTGGACAGCAGGAGCCTGCGTACAGTCGTCGAGGGCGCTCCGGTGGTCACCGGTCTGCTGAGTGTGGGAGACGCGCGGGCGACCACGGATCCGCAGTTCGGGCTGGGCCTGTCCCTGGGGCTGACTCACGCGCGCGTGCTGAGCCAGGTGATCGGCGCCACCGGCACACACGACTCGGTAGAGCTCGCGCTGCGCTTCGATGAAGCCACAGAGCGGACGATCATGCCGGTCTACCGTCGGCTTCGGGACTGGGACACGCACCGACTGGCGGAGATCGACGCGCTGCTTGCGGACCGCCGGTATGAGACCAACGACCCGGGCTGGAACATCGGCAACGCTCTGGATGCGCTTAAGCTGTCCGACCCTGATGTGTTGCGCGCGATGACCGATGTGGCCTGCGGACTGGCCGACCCTGATTCCGCGTTCTCAGCCCCTGCAGTGCGGGGGAAGGCTTTGGCCGAGAGCAGCGGGAGCTGGCCCCGGCAGGGCCCGGCGCGCGCAGAGGTACTGGCTGCTGTGCGAACGGTTTACGGCTCCTCTTCTGCCCGCGCCGCTCCGACGGACGCTGATACCGGAACCGTCATGGAGCCGGGTGCGGGCGTGGAGATGGATCGCACCGGCTTCGGCAGCGGTGGCGGGCACGATGGCGGCGAGTGAGGCGACGCTCTCGGGCCGGTCGTGGAGGGAGCGGCTCAGCCTTGCGAGAGAGCGCGCGTTTGTTGGGCGTGCGTCCGAGCTCAACGACTTCGCGACTGCGCTCGGCGGGGACGAGGCGGGGCCGTTGGCGTTCTACCTCTACGGCGCCGGGGGCATGGGCAAGTCGGCGTTGGTGCGGCGCATGGGGGATCTGGCCGCAGGCGCGGGCCGGCGGGTCGTGCAGCTTGACGGGCGCTTCGTCGAGCGGGACCCCGCCCACTTCGAGCGAGCAGCTGCCGATTTCGTGGCCGAGCCTGGCACAGTG
Organism: Streptomyces sp. NPDC087901; assembly: GCF_044742205.1. Classification (NCBI taxonomy): domain Bacteria; kingdom Bacillati; phylum Actinomycetota; class Actinomycetes; order Kitasatosporales; family Streptomycetaceae; genus Streptomyces; species Streptomyces sp. NPDC087901. The sequence goes on along the minus strand of NZ_JBIUUC010000035.1, from coordinate 17,080 downwards.
CTCTTGCTCGACTCGTTCGAGCACTGCCAGTGGTTGGAGGAATGGTTGTGGCAGAGGTTCTTGCCACGTGCGGCCGACGGTGCGCTGGCTGTGCTTGCGGGCAGGTTCGCGCCGCGGCCGCAGTGGATGGCCGATCCCGCCTGGGCAGGGTTGCTCACTGTCCGGGAGCTGGAGGTTCTGTCGGAGCGGGAGGCTCTCGATCTGCTGACCGTGGCGGCCGTCCGACCGGAGCGGCTGAGCCAGGTGCTGCGGTTCGCTGGGGGGAACCCGCTGGCGCTCACTTTGGGGGCTGCCGGTGAGCTGGCTGGGAGTGCTTCTGCTGACGGCACTCCGTCGGCAGAGGTACTGCGGACCCTGCTTGCCTCGTTGATCGGAGAGGTCCCCACTGCGGCGCACCGGCGGGCGCTGGAGGTGGCGGCCCAGGCTCCCTCGATCACCGAGGAATTGCTGGCCGCTGTGCTCGGCGACGAGAAGGTCGACGATCTGTTCACCTGGCTGCGCGACCTGCCGTTTATGGAGTCGGCGGCCACGGGCCTGTACCCGCACGACGCGGCCCGTGAAACCCTGATGGCCGACCTGCGGTGGCGGGCGCCCAACGCCTTCAGCGCGATGAGGCACCGGTTGGCCGAGGAATACCTGCGCTTGCTGCGCGAGGCACCGGAGGAGCGGGTGCGTGCCGTCACCGACGAGTTGTTCTATCTGTTCCAGGACGTCGAGGTGTTGGCCCGGCTGCGGGTGCGGCCGACCCTCGACAACGAGGTGCACGAGAGCATCCTGGAGCCGGCGGACCACGCGCTCATTCTGCGTATGGCCGAGGAGACCGAGGGGCCGGAGTCCGCCGACCTCGTGCGGTTCTGGCTGGCGCGGCAACCAAAGCGGTTCAGCGTCTACCGGCTCATCTCGACCGGCCGGATCGTTGCGTTCACTGCCCAGCTAGTACTGCCGTTCCCGCCGGACGAGACCGAGGTCGTCTGCGATCCGGTCATCGCGGCGGCCTGGCACTATGCTGACAAGACCGCACCCGTACGGGACGGCGAGCACATCGCGATCACCCGCTTCTCGATTTACCCGGAGCTGTACCAGGTACGCTCACGCGTCGTCGACCTGGCCAATTCCCGGGTTCAGGCGGAGGCGGCCCGTGCCCGCGGCAGGGCACACGGATTTCTCGTCTACCACGATTGCGAGGCATGGGCCGAGCAGTTGCGCGGCGTGCTGGCCGACGGCGGTGAGCGGCCTGTCGTCGGTGGCCGGACCTATGGGCTGTTTACGATCGACTGGCGCAAGATCCCGGTCGAGTCATGGCTGCGGCACATCATCAATGCCACGGAGATGCCGCCTCTGTCGGGGCCTTCGAGCATCTCCCGCACGGTCTTCGAGCATGGAGTCCGCGAGGCACTCAGGCACTGGCGTTCCGCGTCGGCCTTCGGCTCCTGCGCGCTGCTGCGCGCCCGGCTCGTCGCCGACTCTGCCGAGCCGGTCGAGGACCTGCGCGCGCTTCTTCGCGAGGCCGTCAACGCGGTCGCGGCGAACCCGCACGGGGCACGAGCCAGGGATGCCCTGACCGTCACCTACTTCTCGGGCGCGCCCACCCAGGAGGCCGCCGCTCGGCGGTTGAGTCTGCCTTTCGGCACCTACCGGCGCCACCTTCGGCAGGGCCTGGACCTACTGTGCGAGGTGCTGTGGCAGCGGGAGATGTACGGCCCGCACTGAATCGGCCGCACCTCGACGGGCAGCACTAGGAAGCCGTGGACAGTCGCGGACACCGGTGGACAGTTTCCGGGCTGGAGGGGGCTGGGAACCGGACACCGATCGGCGGCACTGTACGGGTCATGCAGAGATCACCGCCGCACCGGCCCGGCACCCACACGCCCCCCGGCGCAGCCCAGCACTCGGCCCCGAGACGGTGTCGTATCACTTTCCGGACAGCCGAACAACACGTCGGCTGTCCGCCATCGACGGGCGCCGGAAGACGCTGCTTTATCGCCCCCTTCGGCGTCTTCGCGGTGCCCGGCTGCTGAGGCGCCGCCACGTCGGGGCGGCCAGTGCCGCACTGATCCTGCGGGCACGCGTTCCGACGGTTTCCCGGCGCCGAGTCCCTTCTCGTAGTGGCCGCCCGAGGGGTGCGGACCACGGGGCCGACTTGGCGGCAGCCGCGCAGAGCCCATCCCGGTGGTCCGGTGAGGAGCAGTGGCCGGGCGCACGCGCCGCCTTCCTTCTCTCGCCACAGCGAGTGTTCCACCAGACATCTTTGGAGTTCGGTTATGCGCAAATCAGCCACGGGTCCGGCACTCGCTGCCTTGGCCGCGGCGCAGTTCCTCGTCGTGCTCGGCAACTCGATCGTGAACGTGGCGCTCCCGCAGATCCGTGCGGGCGCCGATCTGTCGGACGGGGCGACGACCTGGGTCGTCAACGCCTACGGCCTGGCATTCGGCGCGCTGCTGCTGGCCGGGGGACGCACCGCCGACATCCTCGGGCATCGCAGGGTGTTGCTGGCCGGTCTGTCCGTCTTCGGAGCGGCCTCGGCGGTGGCGGGGACAGCCTCATCGGCGGGTGTGCTGATCGCTGCACGGGCTGTGCAGGGCGTGGGCGCGGCGGCCGTCGCGCCGGCGGCACTGGCCGTGATGCTGGGACTCTTCCCGCCGGGGCCGGGGCGCGGCAAGGCGTTCGGGGTGTGGGGCGCGGTGTCGGGGGCCGGAGGCGCTGCCGGGGTGCTCTTGGGCGGATTCCTCGCTCAGGCGTGGGGCTGGCGCGCCCTCTTCTTCGCTGTCGCTGCCGGGACCTTCGCTGTTCTGCTCGCCGTCGTGGTCCGGACTCCGCGGTCCCAGGGCCGCGGCAGCGGCCGGCTCGACCTGCTCGGCACCTTCACGATCACCCTGACCCTGACGAGTCTGGTGTGGGGGCTGGCCAGGGCGCGGGAGCAGGGCTGGACCGACGGACGCGTACTGAGCGCTTTCGCCCTGGCCGCGGTCTTCGGTACAGCGTTTGTGGCCGTCGAACGTCGCCACCCCGACCCCCTGGTTCCCGCGCGGCTGTTCAAGGGCGGCCGGGTGGCCGCGGCCAACGTACTGATGGCCCTGTTCGGGTCGGTGTGGATCGCACTGTTCTTCTTCCTGCCGCTCTACCAACAGGAAGTCCTGGGCATAGGACCGCTGCTCACCGGCGTCGGTCAGCTCCCGCTCGCTGGCGCCGTCATGCTCGGTTCCGCCCTGGCCCCTCGGATCAGAACCGCACGTGCCCTGCCGGCCGCCCTGCTCGTCGAAGCCGCCGGAATGCTGTGGCTGTCGCGGATCAGCGCCGACGGCTCCTACTTCGCCGACGTGCTCGGCCCGAGCATTCTGATCGGTCTCGGCCTGAGCGTCGCGTTCATCCAGCTCACCAACGTGTCCGTCGACGGCGTCGCCAAGGCCGACTCGGGACTCGCCGGCGGACTAGTGAATACCACCCGGCAGGTCGGCGGTGCCGTCGGCCTCGCGGTCCTGGCCACCCTCGCCGGCTCGCTCACCGCCCATTCCTCCCTTCCGTACCCGCACGCCCTCACCGACGGCTACCGCGCCGCCTTTGCCGCCTCGGCCGCCATCCTCCTCGCCACGGCCTTGCTGGCCGTTTACCTGACCCGCCCCACCCGTTCCCTTGAAAGGAAGTCCGCCATGTACACCATCGACGAATCCGCCCCCGTGATCGTCCGCCTGTCCACCACCATCGACGCCTCACTGGAGAGGGTTTGGGCACTGCACACCGACATCGACTCGTGGCCGGACTGGAACACCGACATTGACCAGGCCTCCCTCGCCGGCCCTGTCGCGCCCGGCAGCTCCTTCAGCTGGAAGACCCACGGCCTGGACATCGACTCCACCGTGTATGAGGTAGTCCCTGGCAAGCGCATCGTGTGGGGCGGTCCGTCTAGCGGCATCGATGGCATCCACGTCTGGTCGTTCACTGCCGACGGAGACCGCGTCACCGTCAGCACCGAGGAGTCCTGGAGCGGCGCGCCCGTCGACGCCGCCACAGAGGAGCTAGGCCAAGCCCTGCGCGCCTCCCTTGAGTCCTGGCTCGCCGCCCTGAAGGGCCACGCCGAGCAGTCCGCCTGACCATGACTCGCCTCCCGACCCCCCGACCGCACGGTACTGCGGACATGAAAGAGGAATCCGTCATGAACACGAGCAACAAGCCCTACCTGACCGGTCATTACACCCCAGCCGTGGACGAGATCACCGCCACCGGCCTGACCGTCGAGGGCCACCTCCCGGCGGAGCTGAACGGTCGGCTGATTCGCAACAGCCACAACCCCAAGCCCGGAGTCACCCCGACCCACTGGTTCAAGGGCAGCGGCATGGTGCACGGCGTCAGACTGCGCGACGGTCGGGCCGAGTGGTACCGCAATCGCTGGATCCGCACTCCCGCCCTCGACGGCGCCCCCTACATGACCGAGCACGGCCCAGACCTGACCGCCAGCCCGGCCGGCACCCACGTCATCGAGCACGCTGGACGCCTCCTGGCATTGTGCGAGGCGAACTTTCCGTTCGAGCTCAACGCCGACCTGGAGACCATCGGTCCCCACGACTTCGATGGCAAGCTGCGCAGCGCCATGACCGCCCACCCCAAGACGGACCCCGTCACGGGCGAACTTCACTTCTTCGGCTCCTCGCCCTTCCCGCCGTATCTCATCTACTACATCGCGGACGCTAAGGGCCAGATCACCCACAGCGCCGAGATTCCCGGCGCCACCGCCTCGCTCAAGCATGACTTCGCCATCACCCGCCACCACATCGTGTTCGTCGAAGGGTCGGTCACCTTCGACCCGAGCGAGCACTCCGGCATCCCCTACGGATGGAGCGACGAGCAGCCCTCCCGCATTGGCGTCATGCCCCGCACCGCCGACGGCGCCAGCAAGATCCGATGGTTTTCCATCGAGCCCGGCAACATGCTCCATGCCTCCAATGCCTACGAGGACGCCCGCGGCCGCATCGTCCTGGAAGGCCCCACCGTCGACCGGGAAGGCTTCCAGCTGTCCTGGAACTGGTGGGTCGGCGCGCCCGGCCGCGGAACTGAGCCCAACGCCCGTTCCTACACCCGCCGTTGGGTGGTCGACCTGGAGCGCAGCTGCGTCGACGAGCAGATCATCGATGACCTCGCCGTAGAGTTCCCGACTCTCAACGAGGACTATCTCGGCATGGAGCACCGTTATCAGTACGCCGTCTCCTTCCCCGATCAGGAAGGTAACGGCGGCTACGGCATCGTCAAGTACGACCGCTCCACCGGCGCCCGCCGGATCCACCAGGTCGGCGACGCCCGCCTGCCCAGCGAGGCGGTGTTCGTTCCTGCCGCCGGCGCCACCAACGAGGACGACGGGTACCTCCTGACCGTCGTCTCCGATCTCAAGCAGAACTCCTCCCGCCTTCTCGTCCTGGACGCCTCCGGGCTCGACCAGGTCGCCGCGGTCCACCTGCCCCGCCGCGTCACCGGCGGCATCCACGGCTCCTGGATCCCCGACGCCGATCTGTAGGCCACCACGGGGGCGGCTCCTCCGGGCCGCCCCCTCCTCGAGAAAGGACTCCACATGTCCCTGGACGCAAGCCTCCTCGTCGTCCACGTGATAGCCGCTCTCACCATCCTCGCCAGTCTCATCACCGACTGGGTCGGAGTGCTCGCGCTGCGGGACGCCCGCACCACGCAGCAAGCCAGAGAGGGGCTGAAAGCCCTAGGAGCGTCGGCAGCCTTCGGCGTCTGGGGCAGACTCGGCTCGCTGTTTGCTGGCCTCACCCTGGCCATCACCGCATGGTCGTGGGAGGGCTGGATCATCACCGGGATCACAGGCTGGGTCGTGCTCGTCCTCCTCGGTGAACCGCTCACCGGCAAGGACCTGCGCCGCATGGTCAAGGACGCCCGTACAGACGAGGTCGAACTGCCCGCCGAACTTGCCACCCGCATCCACGACCCGCGCCTGTGGACCTCCGTTCTGACGCGGACCGGCATTCTGGCCGCCATTCTGGCCTGCATGTTCGGCAAGCCGAGCATGATCACCGGGCTCGCGCTGCTGGTCGGCGGATACCTGGCCGGACTTCTCGCAGCCAAGCTCACGGTCCACAGCCCCCTGAGCACTAGGGGTACGCACTGATGCTTATCGCCCTGCGCGTCACAGCCATCGTCCACGCGGTCGCTTTTGCACTTCAGCCGATCCTCGCCGGCCTGTTCCTGTCCGGCCGCGACAACGCCATCGGCAGCCATGGCGACAACGCCGCCATCGTCAGCTCGATCGCCCTCACACTGGCCGTCATGGCCGCCGTCGCCCGACGCAAAGGCCTTGTCGGACCGCGCGTCCTGCCCATCACAGCGACGATCTTCGTCCTGGAGATCGTCCAGCTCACTGTCGGCATGGACCACATCATGTGGCTGCACATCCCTCTCGGCGTCGGCCTGTTCGCCGCCGTGATCGCCACGCTGCCGGTCGTTGTCGCGCCCGCACCCACCCGAGAGGCCCACACATAATGATCAGCCTCACCCGCCGTAATCTGCTCAAGGGCGCGGGCCTCGCGCTCGCCCCTGCGGTCCTCACCGCCTGCGCGGGCAACGCCGGCTCGACCGGACCCGGCACCCTCACTAGCAAAGCCCGACTCCCTGAGCCCTACACGCTGCCCCTGCCGATCCTCACCCCTGCGAAGCCTGTCCGCTCCTCTGCCGCCGGCGACCATTACGAGATGGCCCTCAAGGAATCCACTGCCGAGATCCTCCCGGGCTACTCCACCACCATCTGGGGCTACGACGGAACCTTCCCCGGCCCCTACCTGACGGCTCGGTCCGGCACTCCAATGGTCCTGCGCCAGACCAACCTGCTGCCCGTTCCCATAGCCACCCACCTGCACGGTGGGATCACCCCACCCGCACAGGACGGGTTTCCCACTGACTTGCTCTACCCCCGAAGCCTCGCCCATGTCGCCGCCGGTCACACCAGCCATGGCCACCACGGCGAGCACGCCACGATGCACGACCCACTCGCACAGGTGAGCACCCACCAACGCACTTACACCTTCCCCATGCAACAGCGCGCCGCGATGCTTTGGTACCACGACCACCGCATGGACTTCACCGGAGCCCAAGTGTGGAAAGGACTGGCCGGGATGTGCGTCGTCCGCGACGAGGAGGAAGAAAAGCTCCCCCTCCCGCGCGACGACCGCGAGGTCCCCCTGTTCCTATGCGACCGCGCCTTCGACGTCGACGGGCAACTCGCCTACCCCGCCACCGACCCGACCCTGCTCGGTGCCCCGGGCATGGACGAGCCCATCATGGGCGGCGCCCAGGGCGACGTGATCCTCGTCAACGGCTCTCCGTGGCCCTACCTGGAAGTCGCAGCTGTCCGCTACCGGCTTCGACTGGTCAACGCGTCCAACGCCCGCCGCTACGAACTGCGGCTTGACGGCCCCGCAGAGAGCCAGTTCATTCAGATCGGCGGGGACGGCGGCCTTCTGGAGGCACCGATCCGCCACACGACTCTCCGCATCTCCCCGGCCGAACGCTTCGACGTCATCGTCGACTTTTCCAGCTACGCCGTCGGCTCCACGGTCACCCTCGTCAACCTCGCCGATACCGGTCAGGCCGGCCGTGTTATGAGGTTCCACATCACCCACAGAGCGGCCGACAACTCCGCGGTCCCCAAGCAACTGTCGGATCTCCCCCGGCTCGCACCTGAGGGCGCCCGCCGCCGGCTGGTCTTCTCACGCAACGGCTCCCAGTGGCAGATCAACGGCAAACCTTTCGACCCAGCCGTCCCGCACCTGCGACCAGCCTTTGGCACCACCGAGCACTGGTCTGTCCTCAGCGTTGAGCGACACCCCTTCCACCTGCACGGATCCTTCTTCCAGGTGCTTGGCCGCGGCTCGTCCGGGCCGGGCCCCTACGACAGCGGCTGGAAGGACACCGTGGAACTCTCACCCGGCGCTGAGATCCACCTCGCCGTCCGCTTCGACGCCTACCGCGGCCGCTATCTAGCGCACTGCCACAACCTGGAGCACGAGGACATGGCCATGATGGCTACACTCCAGGTCACCTAGAGCGTGTTGAATGTGCTGGTCGCAGCTACCGTCGTGTGCGGCACGATGATCTGATGGCCCACATTGCTCGTTCCACTCCGTTCTTGGCCTTGCGCTCCGCCGAACCCTTCGCTGTGTCGGCGTACTCGCGTATGTGGCTCTGGCAAGATTTTCGTAGGCGGAGATCATCTCGGTGACACGGTCGACTGGCTCTCATTGCCGTGCGAGATGATGGGGGTCCGGCCCCCGTGATGTGTAAGCAGTCCCGCTCTTCTGTGGGCAAACAAGCGGCCGTCCCAGTCCTCCGTAGGAAGTTGCGAGTTGCTCTGTCAGCGCCGACCGCGCTATTTCTCTCGGCCAATGTCCGAGGCATGCGCAAGGATCTTGGCCATGACTGCAACTGCTGCCGACTACGAATGGTTCAACGAGCGCTTCCCCGAGCCCGCGGAGGCGTATTGCTTCACGCTGGTGCACGACCTGGCGCCTGTGGACGTCCTTGCCCGCCTCCAAGGACAGAGGGAGCCTTCCCAGACCGGGGTGGAGGCGATAGTGGACGCGGCCTTTGAGCTCCTGGACCGTTCGGACAACACCCGGCAGTTCTTCGCCATGACCACTGTCGGGGACTGGACCCTGCTGATTGAGCCCGTCGGCTACATCGGCGTCACCGAAGAGAGAGCCCTGCCCGCGTCTGCGGGCACCCGCTGGGTCTCGCACTTCGTCAACACCAACGGCCTCGCCTCGTTCCTCTGGGCCCAGGACACGGCCGGTCGCCTGATGTTCGAGCCCGCTGTGCCCGACCGCCGCTGGGGAACAACCCCTGACGAACTCCTAGAGGCCATGCATCACTGCGGCTTCCAGTTCTGGAACGAGACCTCCGACACCGCGGAACACCTGGCCGCAGAAGCAACGTTCGCCCTTGCCGAGCACCTGACCGGTGTCCGCATCACACCCGAACTCCTTAAGAACACCCCTTTCATCTGCGGCAGCGCGGAGATCCGGTGAGCCGGCCATGGCCTCCCCCCTCGCCTCCGTTCGCACCAGCGCTCAATGGATCGCCGACGCTCTCAGCAGCTCTGGCCCAAGAACTGCTTTTCCCCCGGCAGCCTGCGGGACGAGACTGTAAAACGTTTTCGGTGTAACTCCCGATCATGGAAGATGCATCGATGACCAGCGACAACGTGACCGAGGCCGAACCTGGAGAGCCGTCTGAGGCGGCGCCAGCGAAGTCTGTGGACACCCGGCTGATTGACGAACTGGTGGGCTGGGCTCAGGCCGAGGGCCTGCAGCTGACCGGTGAGGGCGGGCTACTCCAGCAGCTGACGAAGCGGCTCCTGGAGTCGGCCCTCGAGGGCGCGATCACCGACCACCTCGGCTATGACGAGCACGATCCGGCGGGAAAGAACGGCGGCAACTCACGCAACGGCACCCGCGCCGAGACCGTACTGACCGATGTCGGCCCGGTGGAGATATCCGTGCCCCGCGACCGCGAGGGCTCCTTCGAACCGAAGATCGTCAAGAAGCGCCAGAAGCGCCTGTCCGGCGTCGATGAGATGGTCATCTCACTCGCGGCGAAGGGCCTGACCACCGGTGAGGTCCAGGCCCACCTCGCCGAGGTCTACGGCGCCGACGTGTCCCGCCAGGGGATCTCCACGATCACCGACAAGGTCCTCGAGGGCATGGCCGAATGGCAGAACCGGCTCCGGGACGCCGTCTATCGGTGGTCGTCATCGACGCGATCCACGTGAAGATCCGGGTTCTGTCGACGATCTTGTGATCCGGACAGTTGAGCGGTTCGTGCCGACCGTTCGCAATCATGCATCACGTGCTCTCGTGACGTGCTTTTGGAGCTGTTTCCGTACCTGTCCGCGTTGCTCATCGAGGAGGTCGAGCGACGGCCGGACAAGGTGGTGTTGAGGACGCGGGTGCGGGCGAAGAGCGGAACCTGCCGGTGCGGTCAGAGCGCTGCTCGGGTGCACGGCCGGTACGTACGCAAGCTGCGTGACGTCGCCGTGGGCGGGCTCGGCGTGGTGATCGAGTTACACATACGCCGGTTCCGCTGCGAGAACACTGCCTGCACGGCGGTGACGTTCGCCGAGCAGATCGTGGGACTGACGACCCCGCACAGTCGGCAGACCCTGCTATTGCGCGGGGTGCTGACGCGGATCGGACTGGCGCTGGCCGGCCGGGCAGGAGCCCGCCTGGCCTCCGCGGTCGGCATCACCGTGGGCAAGGACACGCTGCTGCGGCTGGTCAGAGCCCTGCCTGAACCGGAGGTCGGCGAGGTGGAGGTACTCGGCGTCGACGACTTCGCTTTCCGCAAGGGCCGTCACTACGGCACGGTGCTGATCGACATGGCCACCCACCGTCCACTGCATCTCTACGACGGGCGCGAAGGCGAAGACCTCGCCGCATGGCTCCGCGACCACCCCGAGGTGAAGGTGATCTGCCGGGACCGGTCCAGCGGTTACGCGGAGGGCGCACGCATCGGAGCGCCGCAGGCCGAGCAGGTCGCTGATCGCTATCATCTGTGGGCCAATCTCGGCCAGGCGGTCGAGAAGACAGTGAACGGTCATCGCTCCCGTCTGGCCGAACCGCCTTCACAACCCGCTGACACCCCCGACGAACCGCAGGTAGTCCAGCCGCAGACGGAGCTGAAGATCGTGACTCGACTCCGTGAACAACATGCTGCTGCCCACGAGTTGTGGCAGCAGGGGATGTCGAAGGCGTGGATCGGCCGGAAACTCGGACTGCACCAGGCCACCGTCCGCAAACTGGTTAACGCCCCTTCCGCGGACGATGTCGTTGCCAAGAGCCAGCAGCGGGCGCACGTCGTCGACCCGTATGTCGGCTACCTGCACCGGCGCTGGAACGAAGGCGTCAGAAACGCCGCCCAGCTCTACCGCGAGATTCAGGAGCAGGGCTATCCCGGAGGCGAGTTGGCCGTCCAGCGTCATCTGCGGCGCTACCGCACCGGGCGCGGACACGCACCCGATCCGGGACCGAAGCCTCCGTCGGTCCGCGAGGTCACCTCATGGATCATGACTCACCCCGAACACCTGCGGGACGAGAACGCCGGCAAGCTCCGTCGGCTGCGTGAACGCGATCCCGAGGTGGACCGGCTCACCGGGCACGTCAGGAAGTTCGCCTCATGATGACCGCACGCCACGGCGACCGCCTCGAGGACTGGATCACCGAGGTCGAACGAGACTCCCCCGCCCCTCTCGCGGGCTTCGCCCGCAACCTCCGCCGCGACTTCGACGCCGTCCCCAACGGACTGTCCCTTCCCCACAGTTCCGGCGCCGTCGAAGGCAACATCAACCGGCTGAAGATGCTGAAACGGCAGATGTTCGGGCGGGCCAGCCTCGATCTTCTTCGCAAACGCGTCCTGCTCGCGCGATGAGTCCAGCCCGTCCGGATCACAAGATCATCGACAGAACCAAGATCCGCGACGGCGCGGTCGCCAGCCGGCCTATCTACGTCGCCTGGCGGTCACGGCCGAGGGCCGCCGGGACATCCTCGGGCTGTGGGCCGGCGACGGCGGCGAGGGCGCCAAGCACTGGATGCACATCCTCACCGAGATCAAGAACCGCGGCGTGAACGACGTGCTCATGGCCGTCTGCGACGGGCTGAAGGGGCTGCCCGACGCGGTGGAGACAGTCTGGCCGAAGACGATCGTGCTACACCGCTCCGAACGAGGCCGCCGCGGCCGTGCGGTTCGGTGAGTTCCAGGACGGCTGGGGCCGGAAGTGTCCGGCGATCATCCGGCTTTGGGAGAACGCCTGGGCGGAGTTCGTACCCCTCCTCTCCTTCGACGTCGAGATCCGGAAGGTCATCTGCTCGACGAACGCGATCGAGTCGGTGAACGCCCGGATCCGCAAGCTGTTGCGGCCGGGGGCACTTCCCGAACGAGGCCGCGGCCAAGAAGTGCGTCTACATGGAGCCTCTTCCAACCTGACGGGTTGTTGGGTCGGCCCCGGCGGTGGGCATGAAGAAAGCTCCTGGTAGACGGGTTCACGACCAAGATCACCAGTCCGCCAGGAGCTTTCGCGTGCTTGTCCACCCGTCCGGCATCGATCTGTCCAGCCGTACTCTGCGGCATCTCTCCGGTCTTCTCGCAGGTCACCGCCGTCGGATCAGTTCGCGCTGGCGGCGCCTGACCTGCGGCCGGCAGGCCATGCTTGTCCTGGCCCACCTGCGCTGCGGTGACACCTACGCCCGTCTCGCCGCGGGCTTTTGCATCGGGATCGCCACGGCCTACCGCTACATACGTGAGGCCGTCGACCTCTTGGCCGCCTTCGCGCCCACGCTGGACCAGGCCATGACGACCGTCCGCAAGAAGGCTTACGTGATCCTCGACGGCACCGTGCTGCCGATCGATCGTATCGGCGCCGACCGGCCGTACTACTCGGGGAAGAAGAAGCACCACGGGATGAACGTGCAGGTCCTGGCCGATCCCGCCGGTCGCCTGATCTGGGCCTCGGACGCACTGCCGGGAGCCATGCACGACGTGACCGCAGCGCGGGTCCACGGCATTCCAGCCGCCCTCGCGGCAGACGACATCAAGTGCTGGGCCGACAAGGCGTATCAGGGTGCCGACCCTGCGATCCGTGTCCCGTTCCGGGGCAAGAACCTGAGCGGCTGGCGCCGGCGTCAGAACCGCGATCACGCCAAGATCCGCAGCCTCGGCGAACGTGCCATGGCGATCCTCAAGTCCTGGCGGCTCCTGCGGAAGCTCCGCTGTAGCACCACCCGGATCACAGCCGTCGTCCGTGCCGTCGTCGCCCTCGAACTCGCCACCTGATCAAGATGGAAAAGGCTCATGGTGTTTATGTCGCTGGAGCCGACCGGCAAGGGCCGCAAGAAGTGGACCATGCGCTGGAAGGCCCCGCTGAACGCCTTCCAGATCGCCTTCGAAGGCCGGCTCCCCCGGCCGCCAACTGAGCCCACAGGAGAAGGATCAGCCGTTTACTGGACATACCCCTATGCTTGCCGGAAGAGCCAGGGGCGCTATCCGGGATTCTTTTGCTCAGAAAGTGATCAGGTCTTCGAGATTACATTCAGCTGCCACTTCTGATAGTTGCCACCATTACAAGTCAGCGGGTATGCCTCCTTTTGCCAATTGCTGTCCAGGCATTGGTCGGTGTACGCGGCGTTACGGCGGGAGTCGCCGTCTTTTGTCCATTGGTTGAGTGACGTCAAATTCGTACACATCAAGTCCGGTGCCGTGAAGACATAGTCGCCACCGATTGGCATATACAAGCATCGGCCCGTGGCGACCTGACGAATCGTGTTCACCTGCGGGCCGGAGTAGACAAAAACCCATTGCTGGAATGGGTTTTTCTTCTGCGGGTCGCAGACAGACGTGTAGACATCGCCATCGGCGTTGCCGTCCAGGCACAGTCCGGTCTGCTTGTTTTGGTAGGTGCCAGTGACAGTGGTTTCACTTGCCTGTGCCTGTACAGGCGCAAGGCCCAAAGTCAGTCCGGTTGCGCTGACCGCCATAACTGACAGCAGTTGGGCCCTCCGCCGTACATGCGTCGGCCTATTGACGAGTCCGAACATCCCGCACACTCCGAGTCTAGGTCGGGTTGAGCCCGACGCTCACGTCTACTCAAGCATTGACGGCCGGCCCGGCGGCCGGGTTCACCTCGGCTAGCCCAGGTCAGCGTGACCTCGGCACTCGATTCTGACGGTGCGAGAGGTGAGGGTGGTGGATCCGGCCGTCGGCGGTGGCAGGGTATCTGGCTGGTCGGTTGCGCCTGGCCGGTCGGCCTCGCGCCGACAGATACTGCAGTGGCTGGCGGTCGGCGAGCCTCGAACCTGCGCAGCGGTGGAGGAGACGGTCGAGGACGGCGGTGACGAGGACCTCGTCGCTGAAGACCTGGTTCCATTCAACTGCGGCTGGCGCTTGTTCCTCGGAGCGAGAGTGCCCTGCGAGGCTTTCTGCCCAGGATGCTGCCTGGCCGCGCAGCCTTCGCCGCACGTTGCGGGCCGCCCTGAGGCGCTGGCATCACCCGGAACTCATCGAGACCGCCGAGCTGCTGCTGGCGGAGCGCGTCACGAACGAGCTCCGCCACGGCCGGACGGACGTCGGAGTGCGGGTGCACCTCCACGAAGGGCTGTGCGTCATCGCCGTGGCGGACGGGACATCCGCCCACCCCACCCTGCGCTGCGCCGGCCTCGATGACGAAGACGGGCGGGGCCTCCTTCTCGTCGATTCCCTGGCCGAACAGTGGGGCGTCAGCCCCGACGGCACCACTACCTGGTGCTCCCTGCCACTGAGCGAAGGACCCTCCGCAATGGACGGTCCGGGCCACGATGCGTCCCGGGCGGGTGCAGCCGTGAGCGCCCTTGCCGCACCGGCGCCGACCAGTGCCGCGATGATGAACCACCTGGTCCAGTCAGCAGGACTGGCCCGTGAACCGGCTGCCGACATGACGGATCTCACCGATGTCATCCGAACGCTCCTGGCGGTTGAGGCCCGGCGTGACACGCGCGTACGCCTCGGAGGCAACCTCTTCGACGTCGTCATCACCTCCTGCGGCGAGGAAGCCCGTGCCGTCGTTGCTCAGATGGACGAGCAGCAGAACGGCTGCGGCCCGGTCATCGAGGACCCCGAAACCGGCTGGCTCTACTGGCTGGTCCCGCCCGGGACGTGCGGGCGGTGGGACCCGCATGAGCACGCGGTCTGCCTCGGCGCTCCCCACACCATCACCCTGCCCTCGCTGAGCCGCTCCGCTCCCCCGGGCCCGTACTGGCTGCGCCCCTCGGCCAGCGACCGCCTCGTTCCGCCCGAGCCACTGCGGCGAGCGATTGCCCGGTTCCGGCCCGAGCCGGCCCCTCACACCGCGCTCGCGGCACAACTCGGATTCACCCACTGACTCCGTGCCTGCCAACGCCGTCCACCCCCGGACGGAACTCACCCCCGGACGGAACCCACCCCCGGACGTTGGCGGGCACGGGCCCCGCCTGCTGGTGCCCGTGCCGAGGAACGCGCACTGGTTCCCTAAGGCCCTCAATAGACCCCCGCCCGCTGACCCGGATGAGACCGGCCGGCCACCGGGCG
This sequence comes from Streptomyces sp. NPDC087901, assembly GCF_044742205.1. Lineage (NCBI taxonomy): Bacteria > Bacillati > Actinomycetota > Actinomycetes > Kitasatosporales > Streptomycetaceae > Streptomyces > Streptomyces sp. NPDC087901. The sequence continues at coordinate 1,990 of NZ_JBIUUC010000035.1, read as the reverse complement.
GGCACGAACCGAGGTCCTTCATGGCGCGACGCGTGTTCCAAATCCTGGTCTTCCTGACCGCTGTCGCTCTGATCTGCAGGGCGGGCGGGTGGTGACACACCGCGTGATCACACCGCTGGACAAGCGCTCAAATCCAACAAGCGCTCAAATCCACAGGCTTCCCGCCCCGGCCAGGGGCGGGCAGACGGGCCCCTGGGCCCGTTGCACCACCGGTACGGGCATCCGGTCCGCACCATCGTCACGGAAGGAATCAGGCTCATGGAGAAGTCCAAGTCGCAGATGGCCGCCGCCTCGACGTCGGCGGAGGCCGACGAGCTCACCGGGCCCGTTGTGATCGCAGTCGACGTGGAGGACGAGGAGTAACTGCTCCGCGCGTCCTGCCCCGGGTGCCCCTCCCCCCTCTTCTCGTCGGTCCAGTCGGACCAGGGGGGAGGGGCACCCTCCGACTGGTGGTCCTGGAGGCCGATGTGATTCACGTGTTCGTAGGGCCGACGCTGTCGATGTCGGAACCTCAGCTCGCCGACCCGGATGTGCGGGTGCGCCCGCTGGCACGCCACGGTGACCTGTTCAATCCCGAGATAGCCGCGGTGACACCGTGGTGCTCATCGACGGCGTCTACCACCAGGCGCCGGCGCTGCGGCACAAGGAGATCCTGGCCGCGATGGGCCGGGGCGTGACGGTGATCGGGGCTGCGAGCATCGGCGCCCTGCGGGCCGCCGAACTGGACACCTTCGGGATGCTCGGTGTCGGCAGCGTCTACGCCGCCTACGCGTGCGGGGACATCGACGGCGACGACGAGGTCGCGGTCGGGCAGGCCCCGGACGGTGCATGGGATGCGCTGACCTGGCCAATGGTCAACGTCCGTCACGTCCTGGACCTCGCCCAACTGGCTGGGCGGTTCACTGACGGCGCTCAGGCCACCCGCCTGTTGGAGGCGCTGCGCGCCGTGTACTACCCGCACCGCACGTGGGCCGCGGTGCGGGCCGTGTGCGACCGTGCCGACGAGGCAGGGTTCGCGCGGTGGCTGACCGAACAGCGCGCGGCGGACCGGCACTTCGGCGACCTCAAGCGGGCCGACGCGCTCGCCGCCGTACGTGCCGCGCTGGAGGGAACGGCAGCTCCCGACCGGAGCGTCGCCGGGCCGCTGCTGTGGGAGACGGCCTATTTCCGCCGCTGGTCCAACACCGCCGTGCGCGAACGCGTGGACGGCCTGGACCTGGCCACCGAGGACCGCCTCATCTACCAGCAGGTGTTCGACCCCGTCTTTCACGAGCGGTGGCACGCCTTCCTGCAGTACCTGTCCCTGCACCCCGCCGGCGGCGGGCCAGGGATGGTGCTGGCGCAACGGCTGGCCCGGGTGTCCGGCGGGCACCTGCGTGCCGACCAGGTGTTCCACCGCACGGCCGACCTGGGCGACGAGCGGAGTGCGGCGCTGCTGCTGGCCGGTGAGAGTGCGCAGGACCGGCGGTCGGTCGCCCGGTACGCCGATGCCCTGGCCCGGGCCCGCCGCAGCCGGCCAGGCTTCTCGACTGCGGCGGTGCGCGAGGACGTCACCCGCGACGTCCTGCTGCGGGTGTGGAGGTGCCCCGAGAAGGAGTTCAGTGCGCAGGCGTCCGCGCGCGGGCTGGTGAGCGGGGCGCATGCCGTCCAGGCCGCGAAGCGGCTCATGCCGGGGTTCCTGGAGGAGAACGAAAGACTGAGGGAGGTGGCGGCTGATGGCCGGAGCTGACGAACTGGTGGCGCTGCCGGGCACGGTGCGGGCGCGGCCGCCGCAGGAGACATGGGAGGCGGTGTCCGGTCGCCTAGGAGCTGTCCGGCCGATCATGTGACTGTCGCCTGATCTGTTCGTTGTTCCCGTTATGGGGCGGGGAGAACGTGGCGATCTGTCGGACGCGGAGTGGGAGCGGCTGCGGCCGTTCCTGCCGGTGAGCAACGGTCGGTGTGGGCGGTGGCGTGATCATCGACAAGTGATCGACGGGATTCTTCACCG
>NZ_JBIUUC010000034.1:0-21727 GCF_044742205.1 Streptomyces sp. NPDC087901 | reverse complement strand
GACGCGAAGGCGAAGCCGGCCCGCCCCGGACCTGATCGGCCGCGACTTCCACGCCGAGCACCCCGGCACCAAGCTGGTCGGCGACATCACCTACCTTCCGACGGCCGAGGGCTGGCTCTACCTCGCCTGCTGGCTGGACCTGGCCACCCGCGAGGTCGTCGGCTACGCGATGGCCGCCCACCACCGCGCCGAGCTCATCGTGGACGCCCTCGACATGGCCCACGGCCGAGGCGGCCTGGAGCCCGGATGCGTGGTCCACAGTGATCGCGGAAGCGAGTACACGTCGACTCAATTCCGCGATCAAATAATGGAGTTGGGGCTACGGCAGAGCTGCGGACGCACCGGCTCGTGTTTCGACAACGCCGCAGCAGAGAGTTTCTGGGCCCTACTCAAGGAAGAGATCGGAACCCGGACCTGGCCCGACCGGGCCACCACCCGCGCCGAAGTCTTCAACTTCATCGAGACCTTCTACAGCCGCCGCCTGCGCAAGCACCGGACGTTCGGCTACCTCACCCCGGCCGAGACCAGGCAACGGCATCAGCACGCCCTCGCGGCATAGCGAACGAGTGTCCAGGATCACGGGGAAACTTCATGCGTTCACTCACCCCGCCACCCCAACAGAACACCGACAGCAGACCAGCAGATTCCCTCCTCGCTCACACCATCTCAGGCGACCACAGACCACTCAAAGAGTCACGAACCGCCCTCTCAGACCCCGGCGGCCATTCGCCGGACCGGAGCCAAACGGCTGGAGACCTGGCGGCGTAACCGCAAGGTCCGCAGCGCTGCCCAGCTGGCCGAGACGGCCCTGGCGGCCGCCGAGCGCCAGGACACCAGCGTGAGCGGAGAGAAGCCGACGGCCCAGCTCGTTCACATTCTGGCCAGGGAGGTGATGCGTCTCAACGAACAGCTCGCCGAGATAGACAAGCTCATCGAGGCCCGGTTTCGCGAGCACAATCACACAGAATTGATCGCCAGCATGCCCGGGAGCGGCTCCCTGCTGGGCGCCGAATTCCTTGCTGCCACCAGCGGGAACATGACGGCCTTCGGCACTCCGGACCGCCTTGCTGGCTTCGCTGGCGTCGCGCCGGCACCCCGGGATTCTGGCAAGATCAGCAGGAATCTGCACCGGCCCGAGAGATACAGCCGCGGTCTTCTATACCTCGGCGTTGATCAGCATTCGCTGCTGCGACGAGTCCCGCCGCTTTTACGACCGCAAGCGCGCCGAGGGCAAGCGGCAGCGGCACACCCAGGCTGTCCTCGCCCCCATTCGAAGGCGCGTCAACGTTCTGTGGGCCCTGCTGCGTGACGGACGGTGCTACTAGCCGATAACAACACCCGTCACGGCATCTGCTTGACAACGAGGTGAGGAATCGTACGTGGTCAGTGAACGCAGCACGGGCTTTCCAACGTGGTCGTTCGCTGCATGACGCGATCGACAACGACGCCGGCCGTGCGCCCTCGGTGCTGTGATAGATCGAGTGAGCCTTTCAAGATCTCAAGGACCCATTCGATGTCCTGCTGACGCCTCCCGCCAGAAAATCTCCAGATCACCGACAAGGTCATGGGCGGCATGGCTGAGTGGCAGAGGCAGCCCTTGCGCCGTCTATGGGCGAGGGAGTACACCCGCTTTGCTAGTAGTGCTTGGTCATGTTGGTGCGGGGTCTGGCATATCGCGGTGAGAGGTGGGGCAGGCGCCGGTCCAGGTCGCGAGGAGTGTCTGCAGTTCGCGGACGACTCGGTAGAGGCTCAGACCGGCGCTGTCTCTGGGGGATCGGTTCAGTCGCTGCAGGGTGCAGAAGGCGTGGGCGACTGAGGCGAGGGTGACGTGGTGGTGCCAGCTGGCCAGGTTCGGCCTTCGAAGTGGGCCAGGCCGAGGGCCTGTTTCATCTCGCGGTAGTCGTTCTCGATGCGCCAGCGGCGTTTCGCGGGGGCACGAGGACGGGCAGCGGGGTGGATGCGGGCAGGTTGGAGAGCCAGAACTGCACGGGCTCGTCCTGGTCGGCTGGCCATTCGGCCAGCAGCCAGCGGACCGGAAGCTCGGTGCCTGCTGTGCCTTGCTGATCTCACGTCCGGCGGGCCGGATCCGCAGGGCCACGAACCGCGAGTACATGCGCTTGAATCCGCTGAGGCCGCTGCCCGTCCGTGATCCTTCCTCCACTGCACCGGCCGCGCGGAGGATTTGCCGGCCGCGATGACCAGGCTCTTCACCCGCTGGGCCAGCTCGGGTTGGGCAGAGACCGGCCGTCGCCATCGGCCTGTGTAGGCCCGGGTGCATGGCTGTGCGTCCTCGGGCTGCGCGGTGGTCGTGGTCGAGATGCCCACCACGTAGTCGAGACCGCGTTCTTCCAGGAGCCTGAAGGCGGCGGTGTCCCCGTAGGCGCCGTCGGCGATGACCTGGGGCACCTCAATGCCCCAGGACCGCGTCTCGTCGATCATGTCGAGGGCCAGCTGCCACTTCTCGACATGGCCTACCTCGGCGGGGATGGCGCACGCGTCACGGCGGGCCACCTTTACCGGATCAGCCTTGAGCAAGGCGGGATCCCAGCTCTCGGGCAGGAACAGACGCCAGTTCACCGCCGCCGAGGCACCGTCGGAAGCCAGGTGCAGCGCCACCCCGGCCTGCCAGTTGGTGACCTTGCCCGCGGTGCCGGTGTACTGCCGGGTCACGCAAGCCGACGCGTCTCCGTCCTCGAGGAACCCGGTGTCATCGATGACCAGCGCGGTGGGCTTGATGACCGGCTGCATGCGCCAGGTCAGCCGGGCCCGCACATGCGCCGCATCCCACGAGCTGGAGGTCACGAAATGGTCCAGGGCCTGCCGGTTCCCGTCCTCGCCCAGACGGGCAGCCATCGGCTCACCGACTTACGCCCGCCGTCCAGCAGCAGACCCCGCAGATACACCCCACCCCACCGACTCTGATCGGCCCGCGCGAACGGCTCGAACATCTCCGCCGCGAAGTCCTCCAGGTCACACCGCCCCGAAGCCAACTCCCCACTCAGCACAGCCGATCAACGACAGCACATGACCAAGCCCTACTAGGTACTGGCTGCGGGAGAGTCGCAGTCATTCGCTGCGCGCGAAGTCGACAGTTGCCTGATCCCTGGTTGCGTTGCCGACGTCCTGGTGTGTTCCGGGTCGGGCACTACTTGACCGAACCGGCCATCACTCCCTGCACGAAGTGGCGCTGGAAGGCGAAGAATACGGCGAGAGGAACGATCAGCGACAGAAATGCGCCCGGCGCCAATACATCGATGTTGCTCCCGAACTGTCGTATTTGTGACTGAAGTTCAACGGTCAGTGGCTGTGATGAGCTGTCAGCGAAGAGGAGAGCCACGAGCATGTCGTTCCAGACCCAGAGGAATTGGAAGATCGCGAGGCTCGCGATGGCGGGCCGGCTGACCGGAAGTACCAGCTGTATGAAGATGCGCCACTCGGTCCCACCGTCCATTCTGGCAGCCTCAAGCATCTCCTTGGGTATCTCGGCGAAGTAGTTGCGCAGCAGGTACACGGCGAAGGGCAGCCCGTATGCCACGTGGAAGAGCACTACTCCAGGAATCGTTCCGAAAAGTCCTAGCTGTCCGAAGAGTTTGGCAACTGGCAGCAGTCCGATTTGTACAGGTACTACGAGGAGCGCGACGACAAGCAGGAACACAGGCTCCCGCCATGGGAAGTCCAGCCAGGCGAATGCGTAGCCGGCGAGCGCGGCAAGAATCACGACGAGAACGGTGGTTGGCACCGAGATGAGCACGGTGTTCCAGAACGCCTGGGTCATGCCGGCGTTCTTCAGCAGCGCGGTGTAGTTGTCGAGCGACAGTTGCCCTGGGCCTGCGAGCGCGGTCCACCAGCCGCCCTTGGCGGTGTCCTGGGTCGAGCGCAGGGAGGAGATCATGAGCCCCGCGAGCGGTGTGAGCCAGATCAAGCCGATGAAGACGAGGAACGCCTGGACGAGTCCGCTGCCTAGATAGCGTCGAAAGGCGTTCATCGCTGACTCCTTCGGAAGCGCCGGAGGTTGAAGATCATTGCGGGGACCACTAGTAGCAGCAGCAGTACGCCGAGGGCGCTGCCGAGGCCTTGGTTGTTGCCTCCGCCGAAGGACACCAGCCACATCTGTGTGGCAAGCACGGTGGCATCTTCCTGCACTGGGCCAGGCGCGATGATGTAGACGAGGTCGAAGACTTTCATCACGTTGATGACGAGCGTGATGAAGACGACGGTCAGTACTGGTGCCAGCAGGGGGACGGTGATCCGGCGGAAGATCTGCCATTCGCTTGCGCCGTCCATGCGCGCCGCTTCGAGAGCGTCCCGGGGCAGTGTCGACAGTCCGGCGCCGATGAGCACCATGGAGAAGCCGGTCCAGATCCATAGGTAGGCGCCGATGATGGCGGGCGTGACGAGGGTCGGGCCCAGCCAGGAGACTCCGTCGTAGGGCGCTGCGAAGTTCGATGCCGGCAGACGCAGCGTGTATTCACCGGAGGCTATTCCCGTCAGGTGAAATGAGCCATCGGGCGCGGTGGCCGTTGTGGCGACCGTTCGGCCGTCACGCACGGCTTCGATGGCCATGTGCGGCAGTCCGCTTTCGGTCCGGTCGACTTTTCCCTGCGCGCCTCCTCCGCCGGGGGCGAAGTCCAGGTAGACCACTCCATACAGCTCATCGGGGGCGGCCTTCCTCAGCGCTGCCGCTCCTGCGGGCGCCGCCTCGGAGGGCAGGTCCTTCGGGAGAACACCGACCATGCCTAGCGCGGCGAAGTCTCCCGGCGACACCTTCGCGGTCGTCTTGTATGAGCCGTCCTTTTGACCGGTTAGGCCATAGCCATCGCGAGCCCGGGCCTCCGGATAGGGCGAGGTGTCGGTGAAGGCATCGTGCAGGGAGACGGCAGCCGCGTTCAGGACGCCCTTGTCGGGGTCTTCGTCATATGCCAAGCGGAAGATGATGCCTGCGGCGAGAAAGGACACGGCCATGGGCATGAACAGGAGCAGCTTGAAGGCGGTAGCCCAGCGGACCTTCTCCACCAGTACGGCGAGGATCAGACCGAGCCCCGTCAGCAGGGTGGGAGCCACGATCACCCAGATCACCGTGTTGCGCACGGCTTTGAGTGTTGCCGGGTCGCGGAACATCTCGGTGTAGTTGTCCACGCCCACGAAGCCCGTGCCAGGGGCATCGAAGAAGCTGCGGCCGATCGAGAAGAGAACGGGGTAGACGACGAGCGCGCCGAGAAGGAGCAGCGCGGGCAGGGCGAATATCAGGGCAATGATGCGTCCCTTCCGCCGCGCCGACTGTCGGACGGCAGAGGTGTGCGATGAGTTCACTGTTCGCTTGTCCTCTGGCAGTGTGGCGGTCATGGCCGGTCAGTCCTGGTACGCCTTGGCTGCCGCAGCCTCGATGCGTGCAGCGGTGGCCTTCGGGTCAGTCGGGTTGCGCAGGAAGTCCTGCAGGAGCTTCCATTCGCCCACGCCCTTGGTACCGCCGAATGCTGCGGGGGCCTGGTCCGACATGTCGAAGCGAACGGATTCGCCTGCATCGACGAGGGACTTGGCGGTGGCCCGGGTTACGTCGTCGCCGTAGGTGGAGAGGTCGAGCTTTTCATTCGGGGACAGGAAGCCACCCTCCTTCGCCCACACGGCTGCTGCCTCAGGCGTCGCGAGGTACTCCACGAGGCTCATGGCGGCCTTCTGGTGCTTGCTGTCCTTGAGGACGACAGCCGCGTCACCGCCGCTGACCACCGGGGCCGGCCCGCCGTCGACAGCGGGGAACGGGAAGAAGTTGGCGTCCTTGCCGATGGTCCTGTCGAACTGGTCCTTGGCGACGCCTGCTACGAAGTCGCCTTCGTAAACCATGGCGGCTGCGGGCTTGGGTCCGAAGACCTGCTCGACAGAACTGGGGAAGTCAGTGTTGAGTGCTCCCTTCTGGCCTCCGGCTATGAGCTGTTCGTTCTTGAAAAGCTTGCTTAGGGTGGTTAGGGCCCTCACGACGGTCTCGTCGGTCCACTTGATGCGGTGCGTGGCGAGGGCGTCGTAGTTCTCGGCTCCCGCCTGGGAGAGGTAGATGTTTTCGAACCAGTCGGTGAGGGTCCAACCGTCCTGACCTGCCACGGAGAAGGGGGCCAGTCCGGAGTCGGATACAGTTTGTCCCGTCTTCAGCATCTGGTCATACGTCTTGGGGGGCTTGACGCCGGCCTGGGTGAGGGCATCGGGGCTGTACCAGACGGTGGACTTGTGGGCTGCCTTGAAGTAGAGGCCGTAGAGGGTGTTGTCGACACTGCCATATGTCTTCCACACGGTGGCGTAGTCGGAGTCCACGGACTTTGCAGCGGTCTTGGAGAGCGGTTCGAGCCAGCCTCTCTTCGCGAACTGCTGCAGTACGCCGACCTGGGGGACGAGAACCACGTCGGGGGCGTCCCCGCCTTCGATCTTGCTGCCGACGACGGTGGAGACGTTGTCTCCGGTGGATACGAAGCGGGTCTTGGCTCCGGTTGTCTGGGTAAAGGCGTCCAGGACCTTCTGGAAGTTCTTCTGTTCGCTGCCTGACCAGACGCCGGCCACGGTGACGGTCTGGCCGTTGAGGGCCTTGCCCTCGTCGCCGGTATTGACCGTGCCTCCGCCGCAGGCGGTCGCTCCCAACATGAGAGTGAGCGATATGCAGCCGGTGGTCAGGAGGGTGTGTCGTTGCATCATCGTTGATGTCCTTGGAGGGGTGGGAGGGGGTGGGAGTGTGACGTTTGAGGTGTGACTACTCACAGATTTGTGTCGCCGCTGATCCACCAGGCGGCGGTTGAGCCAGGCAGGATTCCGGCGGGGCAGGGGCCGCTAGACAGCAGGGGGGCTCCGGAAGCCGGCGCGGACGCGGGCGCAGTGCCGAAGTTGACCGCGCAGACGAGGCCGTCACCGCGTTCGAAGGCCAGCACGCCGGGTGGGCTGTCGAGCCATCGCAGCGTTCCCTCGCCGAGTTGGGGTAGTGAGGAGCGCAGTTGCAGGCCGTCTCGGTAGAGGTGCCAGAAGGATTGGGTGTCTGCAAGGGCTCGGTCGGTGGCGTGCTCGGCGAACCACTCTGGCTGCGGCAGCCATGGTTTGGCGCTCTCGACACCGGAGGTGAATCCGAAGGGGGATGCCTGACCCGACCAGGGCAGCGGTACGCGGCACCCGTCGCGGATGCGGTCGCGGCTTCCTGTGCGGTGGAAGATCGGGTCGGTCAGAACGCTGTCGGGCAGGTCGACGACTTCGGGTAGGCCGAGCTCTTCACCTTGGTAGATGTATGCGGCGCCAGGCAGGGCCAGTAGGAGAAGGGCAGCTGCTCGGGCGCGGGCGGCACCGAGTCCGCTGCCCTCGGGAGCCGGTTCTCCGTAGCGTGTGACGGTGCGGACCTGGTCGTGGTTGTTGAGCACCCACGTGACGGTGGAGCCTGTGTCGGCGATGTCCTGCATGGCCTCGGAGATGACCTTGCGGAAGGCGTCGGAGTCCCAGGGGGCGCTGAGGAGGTCGAAGAAGAATGCCTGGTGGAGTTCATCCGAACGCACGTATTTCGCGTGTTCACGGGCTGTGGGTACGGAGACTTCGCCGACAAGGAGGCGTTCGTGCCCGTCGCGGGCGGTGTATTCCTCGCACACGGCCCGCCAGTTACGCCAGACGTCGTGCACTTCGGGCTGGTTCCAGGCGAGAGGGTTGACCGAATCGCGGGTGCGGGCGTCAGCCTCGGGGTCCGGTGAATCGGGCAGGTCGGGGTGTTTGAAGAGGCCGGCGGCTACGTCGATGCGGAAGCCGTCGACGCCCCGGTCGAGCCAGAAGCGCAGAGTCTGGTCGAAGTGGTTGACGACCTCGGAATGGTGCCAGTTCCAGTCGGGTTGTTCCGGCGTGAACATGTGCAGGTACCACTGACCGGGGGTGCCGTCGGTCTCAGTGACACGGGTCCAGGCCGGTCCTCCGAACATGGCGTGCCAGTTGTTGGGAGGCAGTGAGCCGTCTGTTCCTCGGCCCTCGGCAAAGTGGAAGCGGGCTCGAGCTGGGCTACCGGGGCTGTCGGCGAGCGCGTCGCGGAACCACGGGTGCTCGCTTGAGCAGTGGTTGGGGACGATGTCGAGAAGCACCTTGATGCCGAGCCGCCTCGCGGAAGCCGCCAGCCGGTCGAATTCCGCGAGGTCGCCGAAGGTCGGGTCGACGTCGCAGTAGTCGGCCACATCGTATCCGTGGTCGTGTTGCGGTGAGGGGTAGAAGGGGCTCAACCAGATGCCATCGATGCCGAGCTTCTTCAGGTAGGGAAGGCCGGCTTGAACGCCTGCCAGGTCTCCTATGCCGTCACCGGTGCTGTCCAAAAAACTGCGGACGTACACCTGGTATATCACTGCGTCGCGCCACCAGCGGTGGGCGTCAATGCGCTTGGGACTCACCCCGTTGCCTGTCTCTGCGTCGTTACGGTTATGCATGCATGTTAGGTAGGAGTGTCGCAGAGGTGTCAATGACGTGACACAAAATCGCGCGAATTTGTAGACTCAAAAGGGGGCGAAGCGGGCAAACGAGTCGACAGATAGCAACCCCACTACCTAACATGAAGGTATAGGGTCCCTTGAAACGTTAGCGGGGAGGGATTGCTGAGAGCTCGTACGCCAACCGACGCACCGCCGCGGAGGGTGACTCGTGCCCGCTCATCGCGTCGTGCACAACGGCCTGGACCACCAGGCTGACCTGGTCATAACGGGAACTCTTCGGCCGCGGGACCGCCGTCATGAGACTGGCACGCAACGTCGACAGGTAAGGGAACTGCTGCGCCAGCTCGGGATCTTCGTAGAGAGCAGCGCGCACGGGTGGCAGGGCTCCCCGTTCAAGGACTTGGCGCTGGACCGGTTCGCTGGTGAGGTAGGTGATCAGGCGTGCGGCGGAACCGGCGTGCCGGGCATGCGCGCTGACAGCCAGGTTGGAGCCTCCGAGCACGCTGGTGCCCGCCCCGTGCGGCCCGGGCAAGGGCACCACGCCGACCTTGTCAGCGAGCGCTGACGTCCGGGCCGAGGCTGCCACGTACGCATAGGGCCAGTTGCGCAGGAAGAGCAGACTGCCGTCCTGGAAGGCCTGCCTGGACTCCTCCTCCTTGTACGTGAGCGCCTTCTTCGGAATCCAGCCCTCTTGTACACCCCGCACCAGGAAGCCGATACCCTCCTGTGCCGCTGGAGAGCCGACGGTTACGAGCTCGCCCTCGTCGTCCAGGATCGTGCCGCCCGCGGAGTAGATCGCCTCAGCAGCATTCACCGTCAGTCCCTCATACGGCAGGAACTGGCCCGCGTAACCGTCCATCCCGTACTTCGGGGCAATGAATTCGGCAGCCCGCTCCAGGTCGGCCCACGTCCGCGGCGGAGAGACACTCTCCTTGGCGAGAATGTCCTTGCGGTACAGCAGGAGCCCAGCATTCGTCACGTAAGGGACGGCGTACAACCGTCCGTCGTAGGTGGCAGTTGCAACGACTGGCGCCAGGAAACTTTTCAGCGGGAAGCGGTCACGCGGCAGCGGACGGATCCAGCCGGCGGCGGCAAACTCCGATGTCCAGTTGACGTCGATATTGAGGATGTCGAATCGGCCGCGTACGCCGTCACGCAGATCGGTAATCATCTGCGCGTGCGTCTCATCCGCAGAGTCAGGAAGTTCAACGAGAGTGACGTGTTCACCTGGGTGAGTGCGGTTCCAGCCCTCCAGCAGGGGTCGCAGATAACCCGTGAGGTCTTTCGCCGTAGCCATGGTGAGCGGGCCCCGGTCGGCCAGCTGCTCATCGTACCCGGACTGGGAGGCCACACAACCAGCGGCGAGAACCGCAAGGATGAAGAGGCTCCTACGCGCGGCATGCATCCACCGCATAGGTTCCTCCCTGCGCACCGCCACGACCGTCGAGCGCCGTCGCTCGAGCCAATGGCCATGTATACCGGTTAGCGATAGGCGATACTAGGGCCTTCGGAAGAAAGATCCCAGCCGGCCGTCGCGGTCACCGAGTCCGCGGCAGCCCACACGGAGCGAGGTGGAGAGCAGTAGTGCGGCTGCCCCTCCTTGCCCTGCTGGCACGCAGACCAGCCCACGGCTACGAACTCAAACAGGACCTTGAGCAACTCTTGGGGGCTGCATACCCTCAGCCGAACGTCGGCCAGATCTACGTCACCCTTGGCCGTCTGGAGAAGACGGGCCTGATCGAGGGTGAGGAAGTTGAGCAATCCAGTCGGCCCAACAAGAAGATTTATCACCTCACCGATGCCGGGCGGGAAGCGCTGGCCGTCTGGTACGAAGAGTCTACGGACGAACCACGGGTCAGGGACGAGTTCTTCATGAAACTCGCGCTGGCCCCTCGTACCGGCCTCGCCGATCAGATCGCCCTCATCAATAGGCAACGACGTCACTACCTCAACACGATGCGCAGCCTCTCGAAGCTCGCCTCAACGGAGAACCGCGACAACCGAATCTCATATCTGTTGATCGAGGGCGCGATGCTGCATCTGCAGGCCGACCTCGACTGGCTGGAACGCTGCCAGGAAGAGCTAGAGGAGTTGGAATGAGCGACGGTGACGCCCCTGCTCCCCTGCTGCGGGCCGAAGGGCTGATGAAGACACACCACGGGGAGGGAGCTCCGGTCCACGCCGTCCGCGACGTCACCTTGTCCGTACAGCGGGGCGAGTTCGTCTCCATATCCGGGCCGTCCGGAGCCGGGAAGTCGACGCTCCTGCACCTTCTCGGTGGCCTGCAGCGACCGGACAGCGGCAGCATCTGGCTTGACGGCGAACGGACCGACACGTACTCGGAGGCACGCTGGGCCGTGCAGCGCCGTAAGCGCATAGGCATCGTTTTCCAGTTCTTCAACCTGGTGTCAGGCCTGTCGGTCGCCGACAACGTGGAGCTGCCTGCACTGCTCGCTGGAGCCACGCCACGGCGGGCACGGGCCGAGCGGAAACACCTTCTCGATGAACTGAGCCTCGCCGGCAAGGAACGCAGCATGCCCGCCGAGTTGTCCGGTGGCGAGCAGCAACGTGTCGCCCTCGCCCGGGCCTTGGTCAACCAACCAGGCCTCCTGCTGGCCGACGAACCCTCCGGCAGTCTCGACAGCAAGGGCACGCGCGAAGTAATGCGGCTACTGTCGCGCTTCCATCAGCGTGGACAGACGATCCTGCTCGTCACCCACAATGCCCGGCTCGCAAGCACCACAGACCGCGTCATCAGTTTCTTCGACGGCCGCATCGTTGACGACGCAAAACTGGAAGGCACGCCTTCGCGCCGCGCGGGCATATCGGGCGTGCTGGAACTGAGGGACTGACACATGCGAGCCACGTTGCGCTGGACGCTTGCCGATCTGCGGAGGCATCGCGGCGAGGCTCTGTTCATCACGCTCGCCACCCTCGGCATCGTCTCCTCCCTACTGCTGGCCACCGCACTTTTCGCCTATGCGACCAGCCCTTGGCAGCGCGTATTCACACAGACCCATGGTGCACACGTGTGGATTCACACCAGCTTTTCCGCTGATGCGCGGAAGCTGACGGCCCTGGACGGCATCGAGTCCGTCGCCGGTCCCTATCCGACCGAGTCGGCCACCGTCACCGCGCATGGAAGACGCGCTTCTGTCGAGCTGCGCGGCACCCCCCAAGCGCTGCCCGTCAGCCCGCCCCTACTCACTGCGGGACGCTGGCTCGAAGAGTCCGACCCCGACGGTGTTGTTCTGGAGAGCACCCTGGCCCGCGCCCTGCTGGCCGAACCGGGAAATGCCCTAGCCCTGGCCGGAACAGATCGCACGGTAGTGGTCGTGGGCATCGCCGACAGCACCGAACCCCGCTACTCCCCCGGTGAGCTGGCAGGTACCGTCTGGGCACTCCCGTCGGTCGTGCGCGCTCCGGACAGCCGTGTGATCGGTTTGCGACTGACCGACCCGGCCGACACCGACTACGTCATCCAACGTGCCGTCACCGCACTGGGGGCAGGGACGATCAGCAAGGTTTCCACGTGGCAGCAGGCCCGGGCGCAGGCGCAGGGCGACAGCAGGCTGCTCGGTCAAGTGCTGGCCCTGTTCGGCCTCGGCGCGCTGGCTGCGGCCGGGTTTTCCGTGCACGGGACGATCAGCATCCGCATCCGCGGTCATCTGAGAGACATCTCGGTACTCAAAGCAATCGGATTCACACCCGGCCAGGTCATCCGAATTTTTCTTTTCCAGCACGGCACCTACGCGGTGTTGGGTGCTATATCCGGAGTGGCGCTGACGCAAGAGCTGGGCAGTCGGATCCCCGGACAGCTCGGGGACGCCATCCGGATGTCCCAAGGGCTTCCCGCCCACACCACAGCCCTGTTCGCGGTACCGGTGAGCGTGGTGGTGTTCATCGGCGCGACCACCACGCTGGCAGCCTGGCGGACCGGACGAGTGCCCTCGGTTCCGGTGCTGCGCCCCATCGCTCCGCACAACGGACGGCTGTCTGCCATTGGACGCCGGACAATCGGTCTAGGCGTGCCTCCGGCACTCATCCTCGGCTGGCACAGGGCATTCGCCCGTCACATCCGCTCACTGGCCCCCATCGCCCGACTCGCTCTGCCGGTGCTGCTCATGATGGTCGCGCTGAGCGCTTGGACCACCCTCGATCGCTTCCAAACGAACGAGGCGGCAGGCCTGGCCCCCGCGCTCACGGTGCGTGCCAGCGGCAGTTACGACGAGGCGGCGATGCGCTCCTTGCTGAAGCATGACGCACGCATCGCCGCTGTATACCCCGGCACAGACCTCGCGGCTCTGGTGCCGGGGCAAACCTCCACCGTCGTACTCCGAGGGATGGGCAGTCGCAAAGATCCATACCCGTACACCGTCGCGGCGGGCCGCCCGGCGCGCGGTATGGACGAGGCAGTCGCGGGCCAGGGACTCCTGGATCTGCTGCACATACGCATCGGCGACTGGGTGCGCGTGACCGTCGGCGGCCAGCCACAGATCCTGCACATCGTGGGCCGCAGCATCGAGCCGGACAACCGGGGCCGAGTCATCTCCGCGTCCCTCGACACTCTGATGGACAACGATCCGCGCTTGAGTGCCAGTCTCTACCGATTGAGCCTTCGCGCCGGCGCGACCCCCGGGACGGTCGCAGCAGATCTGTCCAAGGCTGCCGGCGGACAACTCGACGTGTACATCATGACGAACCTCTCAAACGGCCTCATGCCGCTGCGCGCAGTCGTCGTCGCGCTCCTCGTCGTCCTCGCATGCGTCGGACTCATCGAGCTGCTGACTGTAATCGGCGGCCATCTGGCTGAGGGGCAACGAGACGTGCTCGCTTTCAAGGCCATTGGCCTGACCCCTCATCAGGTTGCCGCAATCACAGTCGCAGCCACAGGATTCAACGCTGTCCTCGCGGTTCTTGTCGGTATAGCACTAGGCCTGCCTTTTGCGCGGTGGCTCATTGATATGCAGGGCCGTTCCAGCGGGATCGGAGCCGGGATAGCGCAGGGTCCGTCGACAGCGCTCCTGCTGCTCTTTTCCGCGACAGCAGTTCTTGGCTCACTCGCATGTGCCTGCCTTCCCGCACTGCGGGCGCTACGCCACCACCCGGATGATGCCTCAAGCGCCTCAGTCCACTCCTGGTGAGCGAGGCGTTGGGGTCAGGATGGCAGCATGGGCCGTGGGGATCTGACGAATGCGGAGTCTGCGCCGCGACGCGCTTCCGGCCTCGATACAGCTGATCAAACTCGGCACCGAGGGTACAGACGGTCGCGCCATCGCGGCAGGGGGCCGCTGCCCGACGAGGGTGCGACCGCGTGCGGACCGCCTCCAGAGATGGAGGCGGTCCGCAGTGGGTGGGGCGGACGTCGGTGCGGCGTGGTTGGCAGCCCGGAACTTCGCGGTCTGTTTGGCCCACGCCGGGGCACTCGGATCCCCCCGGCCCGGCCTGTTGGCGTTTCCGGAAGTTGTTCGAGGAGTGGTCCGAACGCGATCGATGCCGGAGGCGGGTGCAGGGCGGTCGTCGACCTGATGTTTCGGGGTGGTTCGGGTGCGTGAGGCGTTTCTGGACTGTGGGCGGGCGTGCGTGATCCCGGCGCGTGGTGCTGGGGTCTCAGATGATCTCGCGGATCTCCGGCCCTGTGGGCGGCGGCAGCCCGGCCGCGGCGGGGGCGTGGATGCCGGTCCAGCGAACGCGGTGCCTCCGTGGGAGGTGCCTGTCGTTTGTGTTCGGGTGGTCTGGTCCCAGCTGAAGAGGATGTGCAGGTTGATGCTGCAGATCATCAGCGCGAGGAGGATGGTCTGCGCGACCCGCCCGTGAGCGAGCCGCTTCGTGGGGTCGGAGATGTCGATGCCGTGGCTCTTGGCCCTTCCGTTGAGTCCTTCGATGTTCGCTCGCTCGGGCCGGTAGGCGTCCTGCCAAGTGGGGTGAAGGTAGTACCGGTCCTGGCGGAATTTGTCGAGCTTGCCGAGCTCACCCGGGCGGACGGTGATCGTGGCGCTCAACGACTGCATCGGCGATGTGGCCTGCTACGGCCCGTACGACGACTCACCAGAAGGTACTGGGCTCGTCCTGTCCATCACCGATTACGACCGCTTCACCGCCGCTTGCCCGCGAGCGGCCCAGACCGTTCTGGACATCGTCGCCGACCAGGCCCGCCATGCGTCGGTACTTCAGCGCCGCTTCTTCAGCCTGCTCCACAGCAACGGCCCGGACATCCGGTTCGAGCCGGTCGGAGCCATGCCCGTCATGTGGAACAGAGACGAATGGGCTGACGCCAACCGTCGGTGAGAACGCGGGGGTGCATCAGGGCACGTCTAACCGCTGCGGGGCTTTCATCCTCTGGCGATGGACTTCCAGGCGGCAGTGACACACTCTTCCTCCCAGTGCACCATCCCTTGGCCTCAACGTGCCCCAAGAGCTTGTGGAACTGCGGCAGATGCACCTCCGGCGGGACATCCAGAGCCACCATCCGGTACTGCTCGATGCCCTCACCGGTCGTACCGAGGCCGTGGAAGATCTCCAGCACGCTCTCCCGGGCAGCGGCCGAACCACCGTCCTTCAGCACGATCAGCCGGATCGTGCAGTTCTGCGAAGCCTGAACCGAATCCCCGGCCCAGCGAACGCCTTCATCGTCGACCTCCACTCGGATGATGTCGTGGCTGGCAACCCCGCGTACGAACCACGGAGTGTTGTCCAACCGCACCGTGCCGTCACCAATGTCCACCGCCCACAGACTCTCTACGCTCGCCGGCGGCCAGCCCCCTCGTCCATCGCCAGCGCGGAAATGGACCTTCCGTGGTTCTCGCTCGACGCCCGTCACCGCACCATCATCCATATCTCGTCCAAGCACTGCGATGTCCGGCAGCCGCTCCCGAGCTCTGGCGTACTGTGACTGGTCGCGGTAGATGACACCAGCGGAGCCCGCCGAGCGGGCGCGATGATCCCCGCCGCCTCGACTGGTGGCACCGTTTGGTCATCGTTGTTGGCACCTGCTCGGGTTGGTCGGCTGGCCTGTCGCCGGCGTTAAGCTATTTCCTCCAGCCAGGGACCTTGCTCAGCTCGATGCGCCTGACCGCGATGGCGCGAGCCACCCGGCCAAGTGGGTGCTGAGATTCGGTGGTGTCGGCGATCAGCCGCCGTGGAGCCCCCACTTGTCGAGGCCGCCGTACACGTGGGCTTCAAGGCATTGGGGAGCGTCCATGCCGAGGGCCTCGCCTCGGTAGAGGGCGATGAGCGAGTCCTTGCCCCGCCACCACGTGTCCGTTACGCCCTGCACTTCAGGCACCGGCTCGAAGCCGACGAGGTCCAACGACTCGACGGCCTTGCCCTTGATTCTTGTCACGGTCGTGGCCCAGCGACCGGCATGGGCGGCGAGCGCCAAGGACTCCACCCATCCGTCTGTGCTGGTATGCAGTGGTGTCCAGCGGTAGGCATCGATCCCGAATGCGCCGTCGGAGCCGATCATGAATCCGTAGGCCATGGACACCCGACAGCTTCCCACCGGAAACGACCAGCCCTCAGCGGCCGAGTCCTCGGGGCAGTCGGCATCCAGGATGCGCGGACCGCCCTCGTAGAACGGGGCAGGGCGGCAGCGCAAGACCGCCCCAACGGCCCTGGAAGGCTGCGGCACTGTCAATTTCCACGGCCGGGACCCCGTGCTCGATCCACTTCGCCCGGTGCTGCCCGAGAGCCTGCCGAGGAACACGAACGCCGTCCACCTCGACGAACCTTCTGGCCCGATCGGTCAGGCCGGCAGGCGCGCCCGGGATGGGCGATATGGAAGGGGCGGCCGTCATGGTGCCGGAGTCTAACGGCGGTTCGGTCGCGCTTTGGGTGTCGGTCGTCGCGACCAGGTTCATCTAACGCGACCAGTCACACGTGCTTCGCACAGGTCCGGATCGCGCGGCCGCTGTCAGTGGCCTCTGTCAGCATTCCTCTGTCAGCACCATGATCGGCAGCGACCTTGGGCACTTGGGACGTCGGCCCCTTGACAACGACACAGCAGCGGATTTCTGCGACGACCTCGACGAGGCGGCCGCAGGCGAACGCGAGGGCATTGTTCGCAGCGCTCTCACGCGGGTGATCGACACCATGGACTACCTCGAAGCGCCTGAATCAGAGGTGGCCGTGACCGCGGCCGCCCTCGTCGCGGCGCATTGTCCCGGGGGTGAACCTGCTGATCCCGTCTACGGGCCGAAAGAGATCCTTCCTGATCTCACCGGCCTGTGCCATCTGGCACTTCAGGCCCTCGACCGGGTAATGACCGAGCCGTCCGAGCTGATGGAACTGTGGGCCGAGGCGGGTGGCGCCATCGTCGAGCTGTGACGGCATAGTGACCACTCAACCGGGCAAATCGCCACCAACTCAGTCCTCGCGCGCAAGCAGTGGGCTTCAAGATCACCCTTGCGACAGATCGAGGAATGGTCCTCTATCTCAGAGAGGGAGCGTTATGCCTAGTTCTTGCATCGCGGTGGAGGGGGGGCCTCCCTCGGAGCGCTCGGTCTTACGTCCCTTGCTTGCCGGGGCGAGAGTCCGCGGGTCGATGGCCTCAGCGGGCGCGCCGGTGGCATAAACGCCGTCGGCATCGGTATCCCTGTCATGCGGTAGGAGCCAGAAGACGCGTCTGCGAAAGGTCCCTGAGGAGCGTGACGGTCTGGCATTGGGGCCAAGGAGTGCGTAGCCGATCATGCGCCCATCTCGGTGGTAAGCGGGCCTAGCTCTGCGAGTTGGCAGCCGGTCGAGGCTCTGGCGTACGTAGTCGAGGTCGGTTGTGTCCTCGAGCCAGACGAGTTCGGTCTCGTGGCAGATCTCGTCCTCTGTGATGAGGGAGCTCACGTTGTCTCCTCGTCGGCAAGCAGTCCGATGCCCGGGTAGTACTTGCGCTGGTTGGACACTTTCATTTCCTTCGGCGATGAGAGTCCGACCAGCTCACGCACCCGGGTGGCGAAGGCTCGGGATGAGATGGCAGGTGCTCCTTCATTCTGGCACCAATCCTTATACGTGGCGTAGAGCCTGGTCTGTTCGGCTCGGTGCTCTGAGTTGAGAGCACAGCACTCCTCGAGGAAACGTCCGGTGTGGTCTTCAGTTTCTGCGTAGGCAGTGGTGGCGATGCGGACTCGTTGAGGGCCTGTGAGGTCTTTGTCGCCGGAGAGGTAGCGGCGTGCCCCCTCGATGAGCCAGTTGAGGATACCGGGGCCTTCCTCAGCAACAAGGATGTCGGCAAGGTTGTCGATCTTTCGGTCGTCGGAAACAACGCGTTCGAACGGGATCATCCTCATACGGCGCCAGAAGGCGAAACCGCCGGTGCCGACTTCGGGACGGTGGTTGCCCAGTAGCCAGAGTTTGTGGGTGGGAGCGAAGCTGAAGAAGTCCTGCCGCATTCGGCGGGCTTTGATGCGGTCCCCACCGGTCAGGAGTTTGACCCGAGCCTCGTCGAACTTGTCACCCGGTTTCACCTCGGAGCACACGATGACGCGTCGGCCGTGCAGCTCGGCAAGGTCGGTGGGATGACCCTCGTAGGGGCGGGCCATGAGGAAGCCGGGAGGGGCCGCGTCAGCGTAGTCGCCCAACAACTTCATCAGCACATCAAGGAGGACGGACTTACCGTTCTTGCCGGATCCGAACAGGAACGGCATCACCTGTGCGCCTACATCGCCAGTGATCGAATATCCCAACAGCAGGTGCAGGAAGCCGATCATCTCCTTGCCTTCCGCGTCGTCGCCGAAGGTATCGGAAAGGAAGCGGTCCCAACGCGGGGTAGGGCTTTGCGTCGGTCCTGTCGAAGTCGAGCGGGAGTGAAAGTCCTTGTTCGGGTCCGGCCTTCTTAGCAGGCCGGTGCGGAGATCGACCACGCCAGCAGGGGTGCACAGGACGTAGGCGTCAGCGTCCAGGAGCGAGGCGTTGAGGACCATGCCTGGGGCGGATCTGGCTTGTGTGAGCATGGCATTCATACCCGATGTGCTGAGGGCCCGGCGTCGATGCTGTTGCAGCGCTGCTGGACTGAAGACGCCCTGCGGGTCGCTGACGGCCAGGTTTTCTGCGAGGTCGCCGGCAGCCCAGACCACTGCGTCGTCCTCGTCCATCTGCCATCGGGTTGCGTCCCACCGGAACCAGCCCAGTCCAGGAACGTGGCGGTAATCGTTGGCGTACAGCCTCACGAACAGTTTAGCGTTGCCCCGGTCCGAAAGTGTGTCTGGCAGCAGGCCAGCGGCCGTGGCCGGATTGCCCTGCTCCGTTACCAAACGCATTCCGGCGGCCTGAGTAGGAAGCGTTGGTGCGTGAGCAAGGATCTGCGCCGCTACGGCCTGCGGATCGAAGTTGAACAGCAAGCCGTCGTCGCCAGCGGTGGATGTCACGAGCGCTTCCCCGGGTCCAAGGGATGTTGCATGCCGGCATTCATACCGCTGCGGATGATCTGCTCGATTCGACGCGTCTGGTTGGGACGGGCTGAATCCGCTACGTCCTGCAGCGCCTGGACAGCGGCTCTTTCCACAAGGTGCCCTGCTGCAACCAGCCCCCCTGCGGTGAAGGCGGCACGGTTGAGTTTGTCCGAGAATCCTGCGCCTTCAGCCACGGCTGAACAGGCGGCGATCTCGCCGAG
The DNA here is from genome assembly GCF_044742205.1 of Streptomyces sp. NPDC087901. Taxonomy (NCBI): domain Bacteria; kingdom Bacillati; phylum Actinomycetota; class Actinomycetes; order Kitasatosporales; family Streptomycetaceae; genus Streptomyces; species Streptomyces sp. NPDC087901. The sequence goes on along the minus strand of NZ_JBIUUC010000034.1, from coordinate 2,707 downwards.
AACAGTGGCCAGAGTGCGGCTGGCGCGGCCAGCGTCGCCCCCCGCCGCAATGACAGCCTGACGGGCGCGTGGAGGAACAGGCCTTGCAGCAGCAACACTTGGCGTCGGCAAGTGGCCTGTGCGCTCCAGTTCCTGGGCCAGCCACGCCGGCAGCGGCGCGGGTTCCCGCATTGTTCCGAGCGGGGTATACGTTCCAGCACTCGTTGTGGTGCCGGGGGCAATGATGTAGCCGCCGTGGGCACGGACATCTACCTGCCAGGCCAAGGCTCGGCCACCACTTGATCCGGCCGAGCACTGCCAGCGTCGTGTGTCCGGGGCTCGATACCAGACGTGAACACCTCCTGACGGGGTCCTCACCCGCAAGGTGGACACGTCGTCAGCGGGACTTGCTACGCCATGCAGAGCGGCCAGGACGGCAAGAGTGTGGTAGCCGTTGGCCAGCCCTCGGAGGTCAACGCCCTCCGGCATCGAGATGCCCGGCAGAACCCGGTCCCGGTCCGGAAGCGACTGCTGATGGGCGTCGACATCAATTACTACCAGTCCCGCGGGGCCGCACGCGATGCCCACACCGAAGTCGGGAGTGTGACTCCACCACTGGTCGATTCGTGCGCGGTCGAGTGTGGCTGCGTGAAAGCCATGGCACCAACGACCAGCTGCCCGACAGTCGCACCCGTGGTGGGAATGCCCTGCCTCACGGCAGCGGACGCAGTTTCCGGCTGGGGTCTTACGTCCAGGTGTCAACGGATGCACAGGCCACCCTCGGCTGGCGCACCACCTGGCCGTAGCCAGCATCACGGAGTCAGCGACTGCCCCTTGAGGGCCTGACTGTCTTGAGTCGCTGTGAAGAATGCGCAGCTCAGCAGGCATACGGTTCCCCTCTCAGCGACTGAAGCGACTCAACGATGAACACACACTAGCGAAGTGCGCGGCCAATGCGCGGGCGCCCCTGGAAACTGAGGGCCGCCGTGTCGAGGCAGGGCAGGCCAGCCAGCGACCGAACCGACGGGCAGCGACCCAACGAGCTTCAGTCGCTGCCCTTCAACGCACCGAACACTGCAGGTCAGAAGGCTTCCCGAAGAAGGAAAGCGACTGAAGCGACTGAAGTCTTCTATATATGATGCACACGCACACTCAGGGATGCCGTCATATATAGGCATCGTCAGTCGCTTCAGTCGCTGTTCTCTATGGAAGACGTCTCTGAGCTGCAGGTTTGATGTATCGCAAGGTAGCGACTGAGCGTGGCCCCGGCTGCTTGGCTTGAGTCGCTAAGGCAGGCCCCCGACTGGCGCAGCGACCGAAGACCCCCGCTGGCAGTGCAGGGACAGGCTCTTTTTCATGAAGTCCAGTCGCTTGCGTCGCTGTACCGACAGTCGCTGTTTGGCTCCTCTGGGGGCGGTGTGCGATGTAGCAGCACGTGACACCCACCCCGGACCACTTACCTCATGACGCCGACTCTCGATCACCGAGGCCCGTCCGAGGGAACACACTTGCCGGTGCAAGAATCGCGAATGCCGTGAACCCAAGGTGACTAGGGTGCGTCTACCCGGCAGGGGGTGTTTCGACGCTGGAGGCTTGGCGCGACCCCCACCAAGCCGTAACCGCGACCTTTCTGCTTATTGACCATGGGGGGCTCATGATCGATCGAAAGTGCAGACGTTCCGGCTGCCGCTTCCCTCGCGGGCGGACAATCGGGAAGACCGACCGTCTACGGCCACATTGCTCGCCTGAGTGCCTCCACTGGTCTCGCTGGGCCCGTTCCGTCGCGGCATGGGACGCTGGGCCCGCAGCGGAGGCGGAGGCCCAGGAGTTGCTGAAGGTCGCCGATGCTCTTGACCGGCGTCGGCGACCGAACGAGCCGGTACCGGAGTTCCTGGTGGAGCCCAACTTGTGCTGGACGTATGCCGTATCGGCTGTCTGACCAAAATGATGCCCACCGGAACTCTGGACCGTCGCGGCGGCCCAGACCGTCCCGACACGCGTCATGCAGGCCCTCCAGACCGTCGCAGATCAGCATGCCGACGTTGCCCACGCCGCGGTTCTTGATCGCGGTCAGGATCGACAGCAGTGGCTTGGCGCTCTCGCTGTGATCGCCGCCCCGCAGTCCGAGAATATGCCAGTCGTCCAACATGGAAACTGCAAGAGCAACATGGACCGGCCTGTTCGCCACGGCGTCATCCCTGAGACGGGCCTGGCGCCCATCTTGGGCCTAGGCCTTCAGCAAGCGGCGGGTCCGGTTCCCACGTAACGACGTTATCGGTCATCCGGCAGCCCCTGCTGGCGCGGACACTCATTGGAGGCAAACGGGCTTCACTGCGATCGCAGCGAAGCCCATGAAGTGTTCGGTCGTAGCGCCGATGAAGCCGGCTGCACTTACCTAGCGTTTCAGGGTGGGGTGGGTGGGTTGATGGTCAGTTTTGTGGCGGTGAGGCAGCCGTCGATGAGATGGGGGCGGAGCGGAATTCTGCGTACTTTTGCTGCGGAGCTTGCGGTCGAGATCGTCGGGTGTGGTGAAAGCGGTGTTGGCCATTGCTCTGCGCACGAGTGACCAGACGGCCTCGAAACCTGCCGCGCACGCGGATGGCGGGGGTGTGCCCGCGCCGGCCCCAGGTGCGGGGGGGGTGCCCCTATCTCTTTGGTCAAGGGTGCGGGTTGCTGGTGGGTGAGGATGTGGGCATGACGACCTGGTTCCGCACCTACTACGAAGACG
>NZ_JBIUUC010000033.1:0-23254 GCF_044742205.1 Streptomyces sp. NPDC087901 | reverse complement strand
CGTCTCCCACGGCCCGAACCGCTCCGGCAGATCCCGCCACTGCACACCGGTCCGCACCCGGTAGAGAACCCCGTTGATCACCCGCCGGTGATCACCCCACCTACCTCCGCGCGCACCACCAGGAGGCAAGAACGACTCCAGTCGATCCCACTCCGCATTCGTCAGATCCCCACGGCCCACACAGCCAGCCTGGCCCCAACACCCCGCCCAAGTCAGGGGATCCGAGAAACAGGACCTCGCGAAGCCCGCGCCCCGATGGCGGGCGTCCCAACACCCCCGCGGGACCTTGTGAGCTTCACTGCGCATGATCTGGTGACCATCCGTGGCCATGGGCGTGACCGGCCAGGATGGCTGATTCACCCCTTCTGAACGCTGATCTGTCTCCTGAGCACCGGGTGCTCGAACGCGTAGCACTGATACCCGTCGTCCTTTCTTTTCGACGACCACAAGTTGCCGGGCGGTCACCGGCGTGGCGAGCCGGTTGAGGGAGCGGATGGCAGAGCTCCGCGCCGCGCCTCGACCGCTTTCGTGAGCCCCGCCTTCTCGCAGGTCATCCTCTTCTCCAGGATGTTCCGGCAGCCCCCGGCGGCCTCGTCGTTGGACGGGCGGACGGAATTAGGAGGACGTGGTTGAAGACCCACCAGGGATGACCGGAAGTATCGCCCGTTGTTTCCGGTTCGTCCGTCTCGGCGGCGCCAGCACCCTGGCCGTCCGCCGGCGCGGCCGTTGCTTGACGGCTCACACACCAGGGCATTCAAGCGGGCTGGGACCGGACCTTTGCCGGTCGACCGATCCCGTCCCGGCAGAAAGCCCATTAGCTTCCGGCATGGCAATCCGCCCGCCGTCTCCCTGGACAGCGAAACCGCCACAACGTCACTCAGGCCATGCCTCTGCTTGCAGGCCATACCCTCCGTGATCCGCGGCCTCTGCGGCCGACCGTGCCACCGGCCTCGGCGGCTGTGCGCCGATCGTGGCTACGACAGGCCGCAACCGATTTGAACAGGGGGCGAGGTGCAGTTCGGCGCGCGTCTCACATCGGCTGCGGAGCCGTTTGACCTGATGTAGCCAGGCGGAAAGTGTCCTCGGCGACCTATCGAGTCATGCCCTACCTGGAGTCGTGCGGATGTTCGAGACGACTCCGTACGTCATTTTGAAACGATCAGATGGCGGGTCAACCGCAAGCGCGCCAGGCGGATCCTGCGCGAACGCGATCACTGGATGGACGGATGAGGCGATCTACCGACGGACGGTGAAGGTCGTCACCTTGTTGTCGAAGTCACCTAGGGAGACGCCATTGCGAACTACGCTTCTGAGGTCGCCTTCGGACTTGCCAGCCTGGATGGCAAGGCACTCAGCGCCTGGATCCGGCACGCAGATCAGGACGGTGTATGCGGTGTTGTTCTTCACGGAAGAGACCTTCGACTGGAGATAGCCCAGACTGCTCTGGCTGTACTCCGAATAGCCCAGAAATCCGCTGTAGTTGGCGTTCTCCCACAGACAGAACTTGGCAGTTGGGCAGTCCCCTGCGGCAGCTGAGGCGGTTGAGGAGCCGACTGTCATGCAGCTAGCAGCGGCCAGTAGGACTGCGCCTGCTGTTGTTGCGATTCGCTTAACGTTCATACCGTCTCCTTGATGCGGGCTCTCATACGTTGCTGGCCGACGTGGCGACTGCTCGGAAGCCGAAGTGGGTGTGTGCGCCTGCCTGTCCAACGCACACCTTCACGATCGAGTTCACGTGATGTGGACAACACCTGCTGCCGCAGCCGCTGCCGGTCGACCTCGGCCTGCGAGGGCGGCGCGCCTAGAGCGTGTCTCTTTGACGGACTGATCAGTTGATCGGATGTGTCTGCCCGATTAGTAATCACTGATGCGATGTGGCCGTGGACGACGGTGGGCTGACCACCGCCGCACCCTTGAGGCCATTGCGTGGAAGTACCGCACCTGCTCGCCGTGGCGCGACTTGCCTGACGAGCTCGGGCCCTTTCAAACCACGCACAAACGCCTGATCAGGTGGGCCGTGGATGGCACATGGGAACGGATCCTCGCGGCGGTCCTTGCCGTGGCGGATGCTGACGATGATGTGGGCTGGAAAGTCTCCGTGGACTCCACCGTCTGCCGGGCTCACCAGCACTCGGCCGGAGCGAGAAAAAGAGGGCTCCCGGCCGGTCTGAGCCGGAGGATCACGCGCTCGGACGCTCCCGCGGTGGCTTGAGCACGAAGATCCACCTGGCCAGTGACAGCCAGGCGCGGCCTCTCTCCATCCATGTCACGGCTGGCCAGGTCGGTGATGCGCCAGCATTCGAGGCCGTCATGGCCGGAATTCGGGTTCCGCGAAGGGGACTCGGCAGGCCAAGAACCCGTCCAGCGATCGTCCTTGCAGATCGCGCCTACTCCTCCCGTGCAATCCGTGGCCACCTCCGTCGACGCGGCGTCCGTGCCGTCATCCCGCAGCCTGCGGACCAGATCGGCCACCGACTGCGCCGAGGCCGCGCCGGAGGTCGCCCACCCGGCTTCGACACTGAGACATACAAGGAGCGCAATGCTGTTGAGCGGTGCATCGCCCGACTCAAGCAGTGGCGCGGCCTCGCAATGCGGACGGACAAACTCGCAGTCGCCTATCAGGCCGCCCTGCACCTCGCTGCCATTTTGATCTGGTCCCGTAGGTGACCGTGTCGGGGCCTCGAATGGTCGCGGGAACGGCAGCCAAACAAGACGCCCTATTTGCCTGGTCTGTTGAGTCGACCAGTCCGCAGGTGGCGGTCGCCCCGGACGAGTTCAAGGGCTTACGGTGGATCGCTGAAGTCGGCGTGCCCGAATCTGGGCCCGAGCCGGCTGGTCAGCTCCTACGCCCAGCGCACCGCGGAGTTTCCGTGCGGGAGCAGTAGGCGGCACTGGCATGGAGACCTCGCTTGCCTGCGGGCTGGGTGTTCGCCTGAGTTGGGCGTTGCCATACGTGGGCCCTCGCACCCCCGCGTAGAGCAGGAGCCTGCGAGGGTGGCGGTGCCGAGGTAGATCCCGTGGGGGGAGCCGCACGAGTCGCTTGGACGTGCATCCTCTGAGGCACTGCTCATGCAGTCAGGCCTTGGGATGGATGATGCCGAGCTCGCGCATTGACTCGGATCCCTGGCCCCACTCTGACCGCTGGGTCTTGTAACCCTTGACGCGGGGGGCAATGGTGCGCGGGTCGACAGCCTCGGAGGGGGAGCCGGACGCGTAGAGACCGTCTGGCTGGCCGTCGCGATCGTGGGGGAGTAGCCAGAACACGCGGCGCAGAAACGTCCCCGAGGCGCGGGAGGAACGTGCGCTGGTGTGCAGAAGGGCATAGCCGATCACGCGGCCGTTGCGGTGGTAGGCGGGCTTTCCACGGCGGGTGGGGAGACGGTCCAGGCTCTGACGCACGCACGTAGTCCAGGGTGCTGGTGTCCTCCATCCAGACCAGAATGCCCTCGTGGGCGATCTGGTCTGGCCCGATGAGAGCGCTCATAGGGTTTCTCTCGCTTCAGCGTTGAGTGCGATACCGGGGTAGAACTTTCGCTGGTTGGTAAGAGACATGTCCCTCGACGTAGCGATCCCCACAGTCTCCCGTACTCGAGAGGTGAATGCCCTGGAGGAGACGGGATCGGAGCCCTCCTGTTGACACCAAACTGTGTAGTTGTTGTACAGCTGCCTCTGGGCAGAGCGCACTTTCGGCTCCAGAGTGCAGTATTCGCTCAGGAAGCGTCCTGTGTGGTCCTCGGTCTCGGCGTACGCGGTCGTGGCGGCGCGGACCTGTTGGGGGCCGGTGAGATCACGAGGGCCGGCCAGGTATCGGCGGGCGCCGGTGATCAGCCAGTGCAGGATGCCGGGGCCCTCCTCCGTGACCAGCGCATCGGCGAGGTTGTCGATCGTGCGGTCGTCGGCCACGATCCGCTCGAAGGGTATGAGTTTCATGCGGCGCCAGAACGCGTAGCCTCCGGTGCCGACTTCGGGTAGGTGGTTGCCCAGTAGCCAGAGTTTGTGGGTGGGGGCGAAGCTGAAGAAGTCCTGCCGCATTCGGCGGGCTTTGATGCGGTCCCCACCGGTCAGGAGTTTGACCCGAGCCTCGTCGAACTTGTCACCCGGTTTCACCTCGGAGCACACGATGACGCGTCGGCCGTGCAGCTCGGCGAGGTCGGTGGGATGACCCTCGTAGGGGCGGGCCGTGAGGAAGCCGGGAGGGGCCGCGTCAGCGTAGTCGCCCAACAACTTCATCAGCACATCAAGGAGGACGGACTTGCCGTTCTTGCCGTGTCCATGGAGAAACGGCATAATCTGCGCGCCGACATCGCCGGTGATGGAGTATCCCAGCAGCTCTTGCAGGAAGTCGATCATCTCGTAGCCGGCGGTGTCGTCACCGAAGGTGTCCGTGAGGAATTGCTGCCAACGAGGGGTGGCCATCGGCCGGGCGGCGACGCTGGTTGCCCGCGAATGGTAGTGCTTCTCCGGATCCGGTGCCGTCAGCATTCCGGTGGTGAGATCGACTATGCCCTCCGGGGTACACAGGGCGAACGGATCGGCGTCGAGCAGTGAGGCGTTCAGGGCCATGCCCGGCGCCGCTCTCGCCTGCATCAGCATGGCCCTCATACCCTGCGTGGACAGGGCCCGCCAGCGGTGTCGGCGCAACGACGTGTCACCGTGTGTTCCGGCGAAAGCCTCGACCATCTCGCCAGCCGCCCAGATGACGCTGTCGTTTTCGTCGATTTTCCACCGGTAACCCGACCACTGATACCAGCCCAGGCCCGGGACATACCGGAAGTTACGCCCATACAGGTTCACGAACAACTTTGCGATGCCGCGGTCGCTCAAGCTGTTCGGGAGCAACCCGTTCTCGACGGGGCGTCCGGACATCGCAGTTGAGGCGCCCCGCCTCTGGGTCGTTACGCTGCCGGAGGAGTCTGGCAGCGTGATTTGTCGAACCACGTCGCTCAGGTCGAACAGCCCCTCTTGGGGAACAAATGCGTCACTCACTTACGGTCTCCCAGGTCGAGCAGCTGCCGGGTAAGCGCGTTCATCCCAGACCAGGCGATCTGCGGGGCCGCCTGGGAGGCGAGGCCGCGTTGCAAACTGACCACTGTGGCCCTGCGGAAGCCTGGCGCCAGCGGCCGGCTGTGACGCACGGGCCGTTCCGGTGGCTGTGGGTCCCCAGGCAGTTGGTGTAGTTGGCGGCCGGCGTCCTGAACCACGGGGTCAGACCCCCGGCCAGACTTGTTCTGCGCACCACAGTGGGGTGCCCGGCTGCCTCACGAGCTGGACTGCATCTGCGGCAGCCGCTGGGTGGTTTGCTGAGTCGCTGCTGAATATCCCCAGGTCAAGAGGCATTGTGATTCCTTTCAGCGACCGAAGCGACTCAACATCGGTGTTGAGCAAAGATGAACGGCGAACTTCTTCGAAGGGGCGCCGGGGTCGCCAGGGCGGCGCGCCGACAAGGCACCAGGTGCGCTGCGGTGGGGGAGCGTGGCCGAGGGTCCAGAGAGGCATAGGCGACCGCAGTGAAGGCGATCACGTCTCCCTGGCGGGCGCAGATCCGCCTGCTGGGGTCGGAGCCGACCTCCAGCTTTGACACCTCCATCCGAATGAGGTGTCCAAACTCTCCGCAATGGTTGAGGTGTCCGGGCTAGAGATATTCGACTAACGAGTCCTCGCCCTGCGTTGTGCGGGCGGCGAACCATGAATCGCCAGGACCGTTCTTACTGGGGTTCGCGCCGAGGGCGCGGGGCGAAGTGCCAGGCCCCATCTGCGCGCACACCAACGCAGCCGCTCGCGCTCCCCCTTCCAGCAGGCTACGAGCCTGGGCGGCTGTGATGTCGACTGACTGCCGACTTGCCACAGCTGTGCGTGCTACGAGCCCGGCGAGCAGCCCCGCCATGAACGCATCTCCCCCGCCTATGGTGTTGACCAACGTCACCGGAGCCGCGGGCACGGAGATCTGGACGCCCGATGGCAGGAAGGCCGTGCTGCCATGCATACCTCGGGTCAGAACGACAAGGCGCCCATCGTCTGCCAGCCGCCGACACCTGTCATCCGGCATACTCTCCGGCCACAGCTTCTGCACGTCCTCGTCGCTGGCCTTCACCACGTGGGCCAGCATGCACAAGTCCCGTAGACGGGACCGTCCCGTCGCCGGGTCCACAGTGCGGTCCTCGCGCACATGGGGGTCCACGACCAGCAGCGTGGTATCGGCCGCCGCGCAGGCGGTCTCGGCCACCGCGTCGGCGGCCGGGGGCACGATGGCTGCCAGACCGCCGACATACACGGCCTGAAAGCGTTCCAACCCCTCGACCAGAGGTGCCAGCCGGAACGTCGCGGTGTCGTGGAGGTGGAAGTCGTACCGCGTCCCGTTCGGTGTTTGGCTCGCCACGGCCAGTGCTGTGGGGCGGGTGGAGCGTCTGGAGAGTTCGAGGTTTACGCCGACGGCGGCGAGTCGATCTTCGTGGGCCAGGGAGAATTCGTCGTTGCCCAGCGCCCCCGCGAACGCAGTATGTACCCCCAGGCGTGCGAGTCCTGCCGCGACGTTGGCGGGTGCGCCCCCGGGGTGCGGGTGCAAATGGCCATTACGATCGGGGACAAGGTCGGTGATCGCCTCCCCCATGACCAGTACCGGGCCCGATGCCCTCGCGTCGCTCATGGCTGTACCACGATCTTGCGGCCCTGGCCAGCCTTGAACCGTTCGATGGCCTGCGGGTACTGCTCCAGCCGCAGGCGGTCGCTGATGAAGACCGCCGGGTCGAGGATGCCTGTCGCGAAGAGTGCAGTAGCACGCTCAAAACTGTGCAGGACGGCCATCGACCCAGTGATCGTAATCTCATGGTTGTAGATTCGGTACGGCTCGATGACCGCCCGCGTCGAGTAGTCGGAGACCCCGAACTGCAGGAATGTGCCCCCCTTCGCGACCCGGCCGAGACCGTCCTGGATTGCCGCTGCGTTGCCCGTGGCATCGATCACGAAATCCCAGCCCTGCGGCCGATCCAGTTCGTCTGCGTCAGGTGCCGACCGTGAGGCGCCCAGCTTCTCTGCTGTGGCAAGTCGTTCGGGGTTCACGTCCAGGATGTCGACGCTTGCCACGCCGACCCGCTTGGCCAGCTCCAGCATCATTAGACCCATGGTTCCCGAGCCGTAGATCAGCACCTCGGCACCCAGAGTCCTGCTGCGCAGGACGTCGTAGCCGCGGACCGCGCATGACAGCGGTTCGATCAGCGCGGCATCGCGCACGTCGACATGATCAGGCAGTTTGACGCAGTTCGCCACGGGCGCGACGGCGAACTCGGCGGCACCGCCCGCAACTGTGACACCGATCGCGGCCCAGCGCTCGCAGAGGTTGTTGCGGCCCGCACGGCAGTAGCGGCACTCATGGCAGTAGAGGGAGGGGTCGACGGCGACCCGGTCACCAACGGCGAGTTCGGTGACCTGGGAGCCGATGCCGACGATCTCGCCCGCGAACTCATGACCCGGCACGACTGGCAGCGTGGGTGCGAACTCGCCCTGGAGAATATGCAGGTCGGTTCCGCACAGTCCACAGGCGTGGACGTCGACGACGACGTCGCGTGGTCCGGGTGTCGGGTCGGGGACCGTGACGACGGAGACTTTGCCTGGAGCTTCGATCTGTGCAGCCCTCATTTGACGGCTCCAAGAGAAAGGCCCTGGACCAGCTTGTCCTGGGCAGCGAAACCGGCGGCGAGCACCGGCAGGGATACGACGACCGAGGCAGCACACAGCTGGGCGAGAAAAAGGCCCTGGCTGGTAACGAAACCGGTCAGGAAGACAGGCGCCGTCTGGGCGGTGACGCTGGTCAGCACCCGGGCAAAGAGCATCTCGTTCCAGCTGAAGATGAAGCAGATCAGCGCAGTGGCGGCGATGCCGGGGCCGGCCACCGGGGCGACAATGCGCGCAAGGATGGTCGGTAGCCGGGCGCCGTCGACTTGGGCGGCCTCAACGATTGAGACAGGTACATCGGCGAGGAAGGACTGCATCATCCACACCGCTATCGGCAGATTCATCGAGGTGTAGAGGATGACCAGCAGCCAGATGTTGTCCAGCATCCCGGCGTTTTTCGCGAACAGATACACCGGCAGCAGGCTGGCTACGACCGGCAGCATCTTGGTGGACAGGAAGAAGAACATCACGTTCGTCCACTTGCGCACCGGACGTACCGACAGCGCGTACGCCGCCGGGAGCGCCAGGACCAGCACCAGGAGCGTCGAGACCAGGCTCGCCGTCATCGAGTTGAGTAGCGACGGCCAGGGGCTCGCGCCGCCCGCGGCACCGAAGAACTCCCGGTAGTTTGCCAGTGTGAGCGGTGCGGCCAGCGACGGTGGGTTCGTCGCCGCGTCCGGCTCGGAGTGCAGCGAGGTCAGCATCATCCACACCGCCGGAACACAGAATGCGATACCGACCAGCCAGGCCAGCACGCCGAGCATCGTGCCGCGCCGTCTGATTTTGCGGGCGGCGAAAGGGAAGATGACGATGCTGCTGGTGGCGGGTACCTGCTCTATGCAAACGGCGACGGGATTCGTTCCGTCGGTACGGGTCGTCATTGCTGCTTCGCCTCCCCGTTAAAGAGGGAAGAAACCACTCGCAGAGCGAACGTCGCTATCACTATGGTGCCGATCACGACGAGCACCCCGGCAGCAGAGGCCAGTCCGTACTCATGGGCCTGGTAGAAGGTCTGGTAGATCGTGTACGGAAGATTGGCGCTGCCCAGACCCCCCGCAGTGATCGTGAAAACGGCGTCGAAGTTTTGCACGATATAGATCGAACCGAGCAGAACCCCGAGCTCGAGATAGCGCCGCAGATGAGGAAGGGTCAGGTAGCGGAACATCTGCCAGGTGCTCGCACCGTCAAGCCGGGCCGCCTCCAGCATGTTGGCCGGCTGGCTCTGCAGTCCGGCGAGCAAGATCAGCATCATGAACGGCGTCCACTGCCACACCAGTGAGGCCTCCACTGCGATCAGTGGCATACCGGAAATCCAGTCGGGCTGGGCGGGACTGTCGTCGCCGAACAGTCCTGCTATCCACGCCCAGGCCCCATTAAGCAGGCCATACTCCGGGTTGTAGAGCACGTGCTTCCACAGCAGCGCGGCCGAGACCGGCACGATCAGGAACGGCGTGATCAGCAGGGTGCGTACGAAACCCCTGCCCGTGAAAGTCCTCTCCAGGAGCAGTGCCAGCATCAGCCCCAGCACGACGCTGGTGAGGACCACCGAGGCGGTGAGCACAACTGTTGTCAGGACCGACTCGCGCAGCGCGGGATCGGCGGCGACAGATGTGTAGTTACCGAACCACGTGAAGCGGCGAGCGTCTGGAGCCAGCGAGTTCCAATCCAGGAGAGAGATGACCAGCGTTGCCACGAACGGAAGTTGCGTGACAGTGACCAGGAAGATCAGGGCGGGCAGCAGGGGTGCGCGAGTCGCCCAAGCGCGCTGTCCGCTCTTCCCCCCGTCGGATGTGCTACGGCGTGCGGTTCTGCTCGCGTCGGGTCGTGCGCTCAGGGTAGCGGTCACTTCCGATAGTCCTTCGCGACCTTCTCCGCCAGAACCTGGGACTTCTTCAGGGCCTCGTCGACGGACTGGCGCCCGGCGATGGCGGCGCTGATCTCCTGGGAGACCTTGGTGCCTAGGTCAGTGAACTCGGGAATACCGACGAACTGAATACCGAGTGTGGGACGGGGCTGTGTGCCCGGGTTCTCTGGGTCAGACCCACCGATCGCGCTCAGGGTGACGGCTGAGAATGCCTTCGACGCCCGCACGTAATCGGGGTTGTCATACGTGGACGTTCGCTTTCCTGCAGGTACGTTGGACCAGCCGACGCTCTCACCAACAAGCTCCTCGTACTTCTTGCTCGATGCCCAGGAGATGAACTTCCAGGCCATGTCGGAGTGAGTGGACGCCTTCTGCACACCCCAGGCCCAGGTGTAGAGCCAGCCGGAGTTGCTGGTCTTGTCGACCGGCGCTTGCACGTAGCCGATCTTTCCCTTCACCGGGGAGTCCTTGGCCTCCAGGGAGCCAGCCGCTGCCGTGGCGTCGTACCACATGGCCGACTTGCCCTGCGTGAGGTTGTTGAGGCACTCTGCGTAGCCGGACTGCGCCGCGCCCGCCTGCCCGTGTTTGCGGACCAGGTCCACGTAGAACTTGGTCGCCTTGGTGAACTCGGGCGAGGTGAGCTTTGCCCGCCAGCCCTCGGTGAACCAGGTGCCGCCCATCGTGTTGACAACGGTGGTGAGCGGAGCGATGACCTCTCCCCAGCCGGGCAGCCCGCGCAGACAGATGCCCTTCATGCCCGCTTTCGCTCCATCCGCTTTGGCAGCTAGGTCAGCGACCTGCTGCCAGGTCGGGCGTTCAGGCATCGTCAATTTCTTCTCGGCGAAGACGTCTTTGCGGTACATCAAGAACGAGGACTCACCGTAGAAGGGTTCGCCGTAGATCTTGCCGTCTGTAGCCGTGAGTGACTTTCTCAGCGGTTTGAGAATGTCGCTCTGGTCAAAGGAAGAATCCTTCGCGATGTACGCGTCAAGCGGGTGCAACCACTGGTTCTTCGCGAAGATAGGAACCTCGTAGTTGCTGATGGTGGCGACGTCGTACTGCCCGGCCTGGTTAGAGAAATCCTGACTAATCTTGTCGCGCGCGTCGTTTTCGGGGAGGACCGTGAAGTCCACCCTGATCCCGGTGCTCTTGGTGAAGTTGGCCGCAGTCAGCTTCTGCAGCTCGACCATCTGAGGATTGTTCACCATCAGGACGCGCAGAGTGTCGTCCCCGCCCGAGGCGGTGCTGCCGCCTGCCCCGCTGCACGCGGCCAGCAATGCGCCCGCGACGGCTGCTGCACTGAGACGCCTTGCCACTGTTGTGCAACGGAGTACACGCGTGGCGCTCGACTTCTCGGACATGACATCTCCTAGTGGATGAAACCGTGAGTTGCATGTTGCTTCGGGCTCGAGGAGGATGAATTCACGCCCGGATGACGGTTGGGCCCAACAGGGAGTACCGCTGGGCCTCGGCTGCCGGCAGTCCGGTGTCGGTCACGATGGACTCCACGTCCCGGACGTCGGCGAAGCGGCAGAAGGTGACGGCGCCAAATTTGGTGTGCACTCCCGCGAAAACCCGCCGTCTGGACCCGCGTACCGCCTGGGCCTTGACCTCGCTCACCGCAGGATCGGGGGTGGTGAGGCCGTGCTCACGGGAGATGCCGTTGGCACCGATATAGGCGAGGTCGATGACCAACCCGGCCAGCATCCGCGAGGCCCAGTTGTCGACGGTGGCCAGGGTGGCGGTACGCACGCGGCCGCCGAGCAGCAGGACAGTCATCTTCTCCGCGTCGGCCAAGGTGTGAGCCACGCTCAGGGAATTGGTCACCACGGTCAGGCTCCGATTGCGGGGCAGCGCCGCGGCAATCAGCAGAGGGGTATACCCCTCGTCGATGAACACGGTCTCCGCCCCACCTAGCAGGCCGGCGGCCGCGGTGGCAATTCGGTTCTTCTGCGCAACGTTGCGGGTGGTGCGGCTGGCCAGGGTCGTCTCGAAGTTGGAGCTCTCCACGGCGTGAGCCCCACCGTGTGTCCGGCGGACCAGTCCCTGTTCCTCCATCGCGCGAAGATCGCGACGGATTGTCTCCTGGGTAACCTTCAAGTCTGCAGCAACCGCCATGACTTCGATGCCACTCGCGCTCCGGGCGAGCTCGAGGAGCTGTCGTCGACGCTGGTTGAGATCCACTTCACACCCCCTCTATCGCCCGGAAACTTTGCCCGATTCAGCCCATGGATCGTTTGTACAAGGTGGGGAGTCGCCAGAACAGGTACGTTTTGAAGGCGATCGCGCCCGATGTAGTCCGTTCCCAAACAGGTAAGTTTGCTGGTCAGGCAACGAATGCCGCGTTGCGCGGTGAGAGTCGCTGCCCGAGCGAGGCCCAGTTGTGCCCACATGTTGCCTGTTCCACTCGAATGCCTCGCCCGAGGAGGAGGACGTGCGTGGACCTGCGCTCAGAGCTGTACGGGTGACGCGCCTTGACAACGTCACCGCGGCGCAGGAGCTGGCGATCGCGTTGCTCGACCTGCTGCGGAGGAGGAAGCGAGGCCGCCGAGTCGAGCGTGTCGCCGGCAGAGTCCTCGCCATGCCGAAGGAACCACAGCTCGCGATACGTCTCCCGCCGTGCGACCCGCAGTAGGTCCACGAAGTAGACCCAGTCTTCGGGCCCACCCAGAGATTTCGCCAATGAAGGCGTCGAAGTGGTGTCCGTCCGCAGCCGCAACCACCCGCATCGCGTCGTCAGCCAATTTGCATTGTTGGCAGTGTCACCCAGCAAATGCTTGAGCCAGGGAAAGGAGTAGGCGGTACCTCAGGCAGCTGCGCATAGCAGCGGGCTACCCGGCTCGGGTTGGTGACCTACGCCGCCGGCCTGCGCGGTGAAAGGAGCCCGGTCTTGCGCGCAACGCCCGGGAGGCCAGCCAAGTCGCTTCCCAGTTTTCGTTGCAATCCGACGAGGGCCCGCATCACTACTGTCTGGCTGCGCGCCAACTCGGCACGGAGATCTGCAGCGTCGACGCCCTCGCACAGCGCGAGCAGCACCGACCGTTCCGTCGGGGTGAGGCGTGGCGGCACCAGCGGGGCCGGGGCAGCGAGAGCCGAATCCGGCCGCTGCTCCCTTGCGTGCTGGTCCGTCCTCGCTGTCTTGTCCGCGGTCACGGTCGCCCGGCTGCCCATAGGAATGCCGTGAACTCTTGACGGATGTCCTGCGGCGGTCCGCTCCGCGTCCGTCTCGGCCCCCCATATACCGAACTCGCCCTGCTTCCGGGCCCATTCGCGGCAGATGGGCATGGCCTCACATCTGCCGCACAAGGCGATCGCCCTGTCGGTCCGTTCGCGTCCACGAGGTCCCAGATCGTTGTAACCGTCGTCGGGCGGATGAAAGAGGTTGGGCTGCTCGGTGCAAGGCACCCGTGAGTTCAGCCTGGTCAGGAACGGAGGGATAGACATCTGGTTTCTGTTGGGCATGGGTCAGCCTTCTGGCAGTGGAGTGATCGGCCTGACGAATACGAGGGCAAAACTGTCAGCCCTGTCAGCCCTGTCAGCGCGCAGGCCATGAAGTGTCACTCTCTGTATATGGCTCATCCGTGTGCCTCTCGAGGTCCGTAGTTCTGCCCTGCTCTGTTGAGTCATACGAGGAGGAAACGTTGCCGGTTCAGTCGTATTCACAGCGAACCGACACGTGTCGAACAATGACGTGACGACAGCAATCGCATCGTCCGGAGGAGGCTCGCGTTGGCATGCTCGACCCTTCTAATGCCTCCGCGTCGGCGTCTGGCAGCAGCTGCATGAAGTGCTGCTGGCCGAGCTCAACGCGGCAGCAAATGGGGGGAGCAAGACGGGACCGAACCCGGTCGGTCGTGACCGAACCGGATCGAAACACCACCTGAACACCGACAGACACGGCACCCTGCTCGCCGCGTGGTCCTCACCTGCGGCAACGGCAACGACGTCACTCCCGGTGATCGACGCCATCCCGCCCATCAAGGGCCGGATCGGACCCCCACGACGCAAGCCGGGTTCACTATTCGCTGACTGCGGGTACGACCACGCCATCCAGCGTGACCAGGTGCGACAATTCCGCATCTTGCCGGCCATCGCGCGCCGCGGCACCCTCCACAGCACAGGGCTGGGCACCTACCGCTGGGCCGTCGAACGCAGCTTCGCCTGGGTCCGCAGCTTCAAACGCCTCCGCATCCGCCGGGAACGACGAGCAGACATCCACATAGCCATACTCAAACTCGCCTGCTGCGTCATCACCCACCGTCAACTCAGGGCGTAGCGCTGACCTCGAACAGCCAGATTGCTAGTCACCCCGTGGATGCCGGCGACTCATGTCATGTTCCGCTCTCATGAGTGACCGTTCGCTTCCGCCCGCCTGGATAGCCTTGTGGATCACCAGGGTCTCAGAGCCGCTGAAGACAATGATTGACGATCTCGAGCGCCGACACGGCTTTCCCCCGGGCGCCAACGAGGTTCGGCCGGCCGCCCACGACGACCAGGCCGCAGCTCGCATGCTTACCGAAGTGAGCCTCGCTCCTGCTGACCTGGTCACCTTCTATCACAGCATCGGCAATGAAACTTGGGCGGACGTCGGCAACGGTTACCTCGTCGCCCCGGCAGAGAACGTCGGGCCTTGACCTCTGATGTTGGACACGCGAGACACTGGATCCTGAGGATCTGAGGACGGACATCTCGTGGTCATGAAGAACTACCCGCCGGAGTTCAAGGCGGACGCGGTCGCGCTGTACGAGTCGCGGCCCGAGGCGACGATCAGGTCGGTCGCCGCCGATCTGGGGAACAATCCGGAGACCCTGCGGAACTGGGTGAGGGCAGCCGGAGCGAGTCGCCCCCGCGGTCGCCGGGCGCAGGAACCGGCCCAGCCTCCGACCCCGCTGTTTCTACTACTGGCGCCGGACAGCCACGGATCGGGCCGCCCGGCAGGCAGCCGACACGAGGCTCACCGTCCGGATACGGGCCGCGCACCAGGACTCGGACGGCACCTACGGAGCCCCGAAAATCACCGCCGAGCTTCGCGAGACGGGTGGTGAGGCGGTCAACCACAAGCGGGTTGCCAGACTCATGCGGGCGTCCGGGATCGAAGGAGTCCGGTTGCGCCGTCGGCACCGCACCACCGTCGCCGACCCGGCCGCGGCCAAGGCGCCGGACCTGATTGGCCGCGACTTCACTGCGGGCGAGCCGAACATGAAGTTCGTCGGCGACATCACCTACCTGCCCACCGACGGCGGGAAGTTCTGCTACCTGGCGACCGTCATCGACCTCGCATCGCGCCGCCTGGACGGATGGGCGATCGCCGGCCACATGCGCGCGGACCTCGTCACCGATGCCCTGGCTGCGGCGATCCGCACCCGCGGAAGCCTCGCCGGATCGATCATGCACACCGGAGCCCAGTACACGAGCAGAGCTTTCGCCGAAGCCTGCGGGGCAGCAGGGGCGCGGCGGAGCATGAGCGCGGTCGGGTCAAGCGCTGACAACGCACTCGCCGAGTCCTTCAACGCGACCTTCAAACGCGAGACCCTCCAAGGACGAAACAGCTGGCCGGACAAGCACCAGGCCCGACTCGAGGCCTTCCGATGGCTCAATCGCTACAACACCCGACGCCGACACTCCCTCCTCGGACAACGATCACCGATCACCTTCGAAAACACCTTCCGCCTCACACCAACTACGCTGGCACCAGCCGCATAACCCGTGTTCAGGATGCGGGGTCAAGGCCCAACCGCTTCCAGTGCGTCGCTGACCTCCAGCGCCGTTACGGCGTGAAGCGGCTCTGCAGCATCCTCGGCATCAGCCGCTCAAGCTTCTACTACTGGCGCCGAACGGCCACGGACCGGGCCGCCAGACAGGCGGCCGACGCCCGCCTGGCCGCCCGGATACGGGCCGTGCACCAGGAATCGGACGGCACTTACGGAGCCCCGAGGATCACCGCCGAGCTCCGCGAGGAGAACGGTCAGGCGGTCAACCACAAGCGAGTCGCCAGGATCATGCGGGCGTCGGGGCTCGAGGGGCTCCGGTTGCGCCGCCGGCACCGCACCACCGTTCCCGACCCGGCCGCGGCCAAGGCGCCGGACCTGATCGGCCGCGACTTCACCGCGGACAAGCCGAACACGAAGTACGTCGGCGACATCACCTACCTGCCCATCGAGGGCGGGAAGTTCTGCTACCTGGCGACCGTCATCGACCTCGCCTCGCGGCGTCTGGCCGGCTGGGCGATCGCCGGCCACATGCGCGCGGACCTGGTGACCGACGCGCTGGCGGCGGCGATCCGCACCCGCGGCAGCCTCGCCGGATCGACCATGCACACCGACCACGGAGCCCAGTACACGAGCAGGGCCTTCGCCGAAGCCTGCAGGTCAGCAGGGGTCCGACGGAGCATGAGCGCGGTCGGGTCCAGTGCGGACAACGCTCTCGCCGAGTCCTTCAATGCGACTTTCAAACGCGAGACCCTGCAAGGACGAAAGAGCTGGCCAACCGAGCGCGAGGCCCGACTCGACGCCTTCCGATGGCTGAACCGCTACAACACCCGACGCCGACACTCCCGCCTCGGACAACGATCACCGATCGCCTTCGAAAACACCTTCCACTACACACCAACTACGCTGGCACAAGCCGCATAACCCGTGTTCAGGATTCGGGGTCAAGGCCCCATCCCCACCTGTCCACTCCCCATGGCGAACACAACAGCCAGGTGACCATGTTGGACAGGGTCTCAGTTCCGCTCACTGCTCAGGAACAAGTGGCGAACCCTTGTTCCTGCCCAGGGAAGTTCGCTACAGGATGCGATTCAGCCCGACGGGCGATTGTGTCGCGCCGCCGGGCTGATGGCTGCCGGTGTCCGGGGATTGACGGTCCGACACCTACTTTAACGGTGGCGCAGACACGCAGGTTCACTGTTCATACGGAGTGCACGCGGTGGGCACGGGCGCGGCTCAGTCGGGACATGTCCGTACTGGGCCGCACGCCACTGCAACCACGACCAGACTCTGCGAGGTCAAGCCGCACCCGCCAACCGCACATCGATGTGGAAAACAGTGATTCCTATGCGGTCTGTCAAGCCGCGAGTGGGGTGGGTGGCACAGGTTGGTAGGTCCGTCCGTCGCGGAGGAGTGCCCAGAGGACGTTCACGCGGCGGCGGGCGAGTGCGAGGACGGCCTGGATGTGACGCTTGCCTTCAGCGCGCTTGCGTTCGTAAAACCGGCGGGAGTCCTCGCAGTGGCGATGCTGAACAAGGCGGAGATGTAGAAGACGCGTTGGAGTCTGCGGTTGTAGCGCCGCGGCCGTCGAAGGTTGCCGCTGATCTTGCCGGAGTCACGGGACTAGGGCCAATACGCGGGTGGTCTCGAGAACCTGATCGGTGGAAGCCTGCGGCCACCACGGGGCCAAGAAGGGCTGTTCCACCGCAACACCGCTTCGGGATGTAGCAGCCCGCCTATGTTCCGTAGCGGTTCGGTCCGCCATGGGCCTGCAACAGTGACCTCCTCAGTGAACCGGTGTTCCAAAAAGGCCGTTTGCCTAAGTGACATCACCGAACAACCCCCGAAGGGCACCCGAACATGCTGATGAACCATGCCCGCAAATTCGCCGGAATCGCCGTGCTCATCGCTGGCGGAACGCTGCTCACGGCGTGTAACCCCTCTGCCCAGGAGCCCGGTCCGGCCTCGGTCAAGCCCACCCAGGAGGCTGTCGTCGGCGCTGCCTCGGAGCAGCCGGGCAGCCGTGAGGATGGCACGGTCACAGGTGTTCTGACCTACATGGCGCCCGGCAAGCTTGTTGTGGGCAGCCGTCCCTTCTGGATCGCTGAGGACACTGAGATCTGGGGTGCCGGCGAGATCTGCGGTGATCCGGCAGGTCAGGTTGCCGGCAAGTGCACGGTCGAGGAGCTGGAGCAGGCCGCGAAGACCGGTAAGACGATGGCTGAAGTGGAGATCGTCGACGGCGCTGCGACCGAAATCCGCGAGCAGTGACATGTGAGCGCAGGTGGGGCGAACGTCGGCGGATAGCGAGTTCTGAGGGCTTGGGCAGCACACGCAGGCACGGCCGACGGCCCATGAAAGGAAGCACCGCGCTTCCTTCTGACTGGTTGGGGGCTCTCACGGTGGTCCCAACGACCACCGTGAGCACGGCCTGAGCAGTAGGTAGCCGGCGCGAACCTAGGGCCTGGTTGGCGTCCCATCCCGCAGATGCAACGGCAAACACCTCGAGCGTAAGCATGGGTTTCCAGGCCGTAGTCGTCCGGCCGCAAGGCCGTTTGTCCGGGCCTGGATCGTCAGTCTCTTTGCGGGCCCGGCGGCGTGCGGGTGGGCCCGGCAAACGGGGAATGACCGCGATTTCCCACTCGTTGATCCCGCCAGCATCTGCCTTGACCTGCAACTTCTCGTGGATGCGTGGACCACGTTTCGTCGGTCTGCCACCGCCGGAACACCCAGTGCGTGAGCCCCATGTAGTGAGCCTTTTCCAACCTGTTGGTAGTGGTCACGAGTTGGACGCTCCTGCACAACGAAGAAGCTCCTGGTGGACGGTGTCACGACCAAGATCCACCGTGCTGCCAGGAGCCTCGCGTGCTTGTCTACCCGTCGTCGATCGACCTGTCCAGTCGCACCTTGCGATATCTGGCCGGACATCTCTCTTCCCGACGGCAGGAGATCGGCGCGCGGTGGCGACGATTGGCACCAGGGCGCCAGGCCCTGCTCGGCCTCGCCCACCTGCGGTGTGGTGACACCTACGCCCAGCTCGCCACTGGGTTCGGTATCGGGATCGCGACCGCCTTCCGCTACATACGCTGTCGGCGTACTCGCGTATGTGGCTCTGGCAAGATTTTTGTAGGCGGAGATCATCTCGGTGACACAGTCGGCTGGCTTGCATAACGTCGGCGGAGGTGGGCGATCATGACGACGCGGTGGCGGAGAAGGAAGACGCCAGCACGTCCGGCCATGAGTCGCTTCTGCAGCTTGACGTCGGTGATGCGGCCCTCGTTGACCCCGGAGTTGTAAGTGGGCGGTTCGTTAGTCTTTGAGGGGTTTTGCTGTCGCCTGATGGTGTGGTGGTGGGGCGGAACCTGCCGACCCACGGTCGTTGATCTGGTGATGTGACCAGGTGAGTGAACGCAAGCTGTATCCGAGTGACTTATCGGACGAGCAGTGGTCGTTGATCGAGCCGGTGATCACCGCGTGGAAGGGCCGGCATCGGTCGGTCAGCGGGCATCAGGGTGCCTACGACATGCGAGAGATCGTGAACGCGATCGTGTACCAGGGACGAACCGGCTGCCAGTGGGCCTACCTACCGCATGACCTGCCGCAGAAGAGCGCGACCTACTACTACTTCGCCGCATGGCGGGACGACGGGACCGACCATGTCATCCACGAACTCCTGCGCTGCCAGGTCCGCGAACGCGCCCGGCGATTAGAGGACCCGGCCCTGGTGGTTCTGGACACGCAGAGTGTCCATGTGGCCGCCGGGGTCCCCGCCGACACGAGCGGCCATGACCCGGCCAAGCGGGTGCCCGGCCGCAAGCGGGGATTGCCGGTGGATGTCCTCGGACTGGTCATCGCGGTCGTCGTCCTGGCCGCGAACACCCACGACAACGCGGCGGGCATCGCCCTGCTGGACCAGGTCGCCGAACAGACCGGCGGAACAGTCCGCAAAGCTCTCGTCGACCAGGGCTTCAAGAATCAGGTCGTCGCGCACGGCGCCGGCCTGGGCATCGACGTCGAGATCGTCGCCCGCGACCCGCAGATCAAGGGATTCGTGCCGCAGCCGAAGCGTTGGAGGGTCGAGCAGACCTACGGAACCTTGATACTGCACCGGCGCCTGGTCCGCGACTACGAGCACCATCCCTCCTCCTCCGCCTCACGCGTCTACTGGGCCATGACCCACGTCATGACCCGCCGGCTCACCGGCACGAACACCCCCACCTGGCGCGAGGCACAGGCGGTCGCAGCATGAACATCCAGCCCTTGCTCGAAGCCCTGGAACTGCAGGAACAAGCTGCCCGGGTTCTGGCCGGCGACCTCCGTGAACAGATCGACGGCCTGCAGAACCGGCTGCGGGAGGCCGAGACCCATCTGGAGCATCTCTCGATCACCCGCACCACCGTCACCAGCCTCGCCGACCGGCTTCCCGCTGCCCCACCGGACCTGCCCGAACCCGGACTACCCCCGCATCCTCGACGCCTTCAACCACGCGACCGGACCACAACGGGCGAGGGACGTCTGCCAAGCCCTCGGCCACGAGCTGCTGCCGAAGAACGTCGAAGGCACCCGCGCCAAGCTGAAACGCCTGGTCAAGCTCGACATCCTCACCGAGGTCGACACCGGCATCTTCGCGAGAAGGCCATAGCCGGACACCTATGGCCAGCAATCACTGGCCACAATCTGGTGTGCGTACTTGTTCTCCGGGTCGATGTCTTGGATCACCTTCAGGGCTTCATGCATTCGCTCCGTCTCGCACATCAGCCGGACAAGGACGTACAGGGCGTCACGGTCACCGTCTTCGGCGCGCTCGCGCAGCGCGGACTCCATACCTCGCTCCCGAAGCGACCTGTTGAGTCTCCGAAGTGCGTGGCGATCCCTGAGGGCGAGCTCCGTAAGTTCTGGAATCCGTTCCGCTCGGACCAACAGATCCATGTGCCACAGATGATTGTCGTGCCTGTCCGGATCATCGGAGAAGCACTCGGCATGGGCGCTTACCAGCGCGATCGCTGCGTCCCAATCCTGAAGTTGCTCCGCAGCTCGAGCTCGCTCCAACCAGTCCACAGGCCGATTATCGCCCGTTGCCCCAGCGAACAGCAACGGACAGCACCTTGAAGCAACCCCTGCGGAGTACCCTTCAGGGCAAGTCGCGGTCAAAACCTCTCAAACCGCCCTCTGAAACAGCTCAGTGATTGGCCGCCCGGTGCCCCACGACGACTCGGCTGCCAATTAGGAATTGCGAATGATCGCTGAGTAGGGAATCGACAGCGAGGTCGTCCGTGGCAGGCACCAGCACCACACCGCACGGAGGCATCACATGACATTGATCTGGGCTGGCATCGACGCAGGGAAGACCCATCATCACTGTGTTGCGATCAACGAGGAAGGCCGCCGGCTGTTGTCCCGGCGCGCCGCCAACGACGAGCCCGATCTCCTCGAGCTCCTCGGCGACGTCCTGGCCCTGGGCGAGAGGGTGACGTGGGGTATCGATCTGGCCGACGGCGGCGCCGCCCTGGCCATCGCCATCCTCGTCAACCACGACCAGCCGGTGCACTACATCTCCGGCCGGGCTATCCACCGCGCCTCCGAGAGCTACCGCGGCGAGGGCAAGACCGACGCCAAGGACGCCGCTGTCATCGCCGACCAGGTGCGCATCCGACGGGACCTGCACCCCTTACGCACCGGCGACGAAACCGTCACGGACCTCAAGATCCTCACAGGGCGTCGCGCGGACCTGGTCGCCGACCGCACCCGCACGGTCAACCGTCTTCGCGCTCAGCTCACCGGCATCTTCCCCGTTTTGGAGCGGGCCCTGGACCTCACCAATACCGGCCCGCTCATGCTGCTGAGCGGCTACCAGACCCCGGCCGCCCTGCGCCGGGCCGGCAAGAAGCGGCTCGAGTCCTGGCTCCGCAACCGCAAGGTCCTGCGAGCCGACCGGCTCGCCGAGACAGCTCTGGACGCTGCCGGCCGCCAGCACACCAGCTTGCCCGGAGAGAAGCTCACCACCCAGATGGTGCACATCCTGGCAGCGGAGGTGATGGCTCTCAACCGGCAGGTCGCCGAGATCGACAAGGCGATCGAGGCCCGGTTTCGCGAACACCGCGACTTCGAGGTGATCACCAGCATGCCCGGTCTGGGCATCATCCTCGGCGCCGAGTTCCTGGCCGCGACCGGCGGCGACATGACCGCCTTCGGTACCGCTGACCGCCTCGCCGGCGTCGCACCTGTTCCCCGTGACTCCGGCAAGATCAGCGGCAACCTTCGACGGCCGCGGCGCTACAACCGCAGACTCCAACGCGTCTTCTACATCTCCGCCTTGTTCAGCATCGCCACTGCGAGGACTCCCGCCGGTTTTACGAACGCAAGCGCGCTGAAGGCAAGCGTCACATCCAGGCCGTCCTCGCACTCGCCCGCCGCCGCGTGAACGTCCTCTGGGCACTCCTCCGCGACGGACGGACCTACCAACCTCTGCCACCCACCCCACTCGCGGCTTGACAGACCGCATTAGGAATCACTGTGCTACAGCGGCTACCGCGCATCTGGTTCACGTTGCCCCGCGTGGCGCGGTTGCCTGCGACGCGAAGTCCGGGGAGTGGATGCGGGCGACCGCGGCAGGGATCCTAACGGAAGGCCGATCATCTTATCTATATTGGACACTCTGCAGTCATCAGTTTCGACCGTTCATGTGCATGGAGAAAGAACTCGAGTTCGAGTTCGGTCTGCAGGTTCAACTGCACCGCGATGGGAGTGAGTTCCATAGCCCTCGCTATGCGAGGAATGTCCCAGCCCTGACGGTGCAGGCCCATGACTACCGTCGACCGGTCTTGCCTGTCGACGTCGACTATATGACCCGCCGCAACTCTCTCGATCAAGTGGCGGTCGAACCTTGCAAGGCTCTTCGCTCGAGAGCTCAGGCGCCTCCGCTCTCGCGGAGTGAATCCCGCCCAAATCCCCTCCTCGGCATTAAATCTGATCGCGTTCGCCAGGCAGTTGAGTCGAAAGGGGCAAACGGAGCACACTTGCTTTGCTGCCGCCACTTGCGAGTCGAGAGCAGGACCCAAGCCGTCAGGGAAGAATTTGGACGGGTCCGATCCGACACAGAGGGGCTCGGTCGATTCTCCAGGCGCGGTACGTGTAGATACTCGGTCACGTGCGTTGCTGGTTTGGACAGACTTCATGCGGTCCTGTTCCATTGAGTCACCTCATCGTGCTGGAGCGGAAGTCGGACATCCGACACGGTCAAAAAAAACCCAACAAGTGGTTCATACGGCCCCTGTGGATCCGGACACCAACCAGAGGCGATGTCGGGAAACGGTTGGCTATTGTCAATACGCGCCGGGACCAGGGGTGGTTCACGCTCTTCGAATTGACCCTCTAATCCGCGGTGTGCGGCGTGACTGTGCTATTGCGCATGGTGGCAACCTCCGATGAGGTGGCTTCGTGGGCGGGTTGCCTTTCCTCGGACGGCAGAGGGGCGGGCCTCACGCTTCGCGAGATGCCTAGTCAGGAAGCAGAAGGCGGCTTGCTGCGCGGGGTATGCCGGCAGGAGGTACGGGGCCGGGCGCAGCAGGCGGCCAGCCAGAGATTCTGGAGCTGCCGGGGGAAATTTCTACCAAGACCACAACCTCCGCAGCGTCAGCATCGAGTGCCTGAGGTCACGCTAGACCCCCACTAGCCGAGGTGAACCCGTGCTCCGTACCGCCCGTCAATGCTTGAGTAAAACGTGATTGTCGGGCTCGACCCGCCCGGACTCTGGAGTGTGCGGGGTGTTCGGACGGGTCTACAGGCCGAATGGCATCAGGCGGCGGGCCAAGCTGTCAGTCGTGGCAGCCAGCGAAACCGGACTGGCTTTGGGCCTCGTGCCTGCCCAGGCTCATGCGACGGAAACCACCGTCACTGGCCCTTACCAAAACAAGCTGACTGGGTCTGATGCAGTTTTGGGTGACAGGTTCAGTCACGCGGCCTGGAGAGCCGGTGTGGTCATGACTATCTCGAATTCGACGGGGGTCAGCCGGCC
>NZ_JBIUUC010000032.1:0-23258 GCF_044742205.1 Streptomyces sp. NPDC087901 | reverse complement strand
CGGCGAATGCCTGGGCCGGTCCCGAGGCGGCTTCACCACCAAGATCCATCTCGCAGCCGAAGGGCGATGCCGGCCTCTCGCCCTCACCCTGACGCCCGGACACTACGGGGACGGCCCTCAGCTCGAGCGTGTGCTGGAGCTGGTTCCTGTGCCCCGCACCGGAGTCGGACGACCTCGCACGCGGCCCGACCACGTCCTGGCCGACAAGGCCTACACCTCCCGGAAGAACCGCCGCTACCTGCGACGACGCGGAATCCGGCACACCATCCCCGAACGTCTCGACCAGCAGAGACACCGCAAGAACCGGGGTTCCCGAGGCGGTCGACCCACCGGTTTCGGCAGCGAGCGCTACAAAAAAACGCAACACCGTCGAACGCACCATCAACCGCCTCAAAGGGTTCCGCGCCGTCGCCACCCGCTACGAGAAGCGGACCTACATCTACCTCGGCACCGTCACACTCGCAGCCCTCGCGATCTGGCTCCGCACATGATCCGAGAAACAGGACCTAATCCAAGCAACACCCCGCTCTGCGCCCTGGTTGCGCCACTTGCGCAGCCAGGGTATGTAGCACGAGGGAGTCCTGGGGGCGGGTGGGACGGCACCCGGAAGTGAGAGGAGCGCTATGCCGCTGACCCTCGCCGCCTGGCCCCGGCGGGGAGGGTCAGCGCTTCGGCAGGCGGTGCAGGGCGACGTCGCCGAGGACTCCCTCGGTGACCGTGCATGTCATGTACGTGCAGTACGGCTGCCGTCTGCGGTCCGTCGGCGACCCCGGGTTCAGCAGGCGCAGCCCGCACGGCGCCTTGGTGTCCCACGGGATGTGGCTGTGGCCGAAGACCAGGACGTCCAGGCCCGGATGGAGCGCGGCGCAGCGTGCCTCCCGCCCGCGGGCCGCCCCCGCCTCGTGGACGACTCCGAACCGCAGGCCCCCCAACTGGACGTGGGCAATTTCCGGCAGACGGGCCCGTAGTTCCGGGCCGTCGTTGTTGCCGTATACCCCGACCAGGCGTCGCGCGCGTCGTTCCAGCAGGTCCAGGGTGGCCACGTCGACCCAGTCCCCGGCATGGACGACGACGTCCGCCCGGTCCGTCTCGCGCAGCAGTTCGTCGGGGAGCCGCCTTGCGCGCAGGGGCACATGGGTGTCCGAGACGAGCAGCAGCCGCACACGAGAGTCCGTCGTGTCGTCGTCCATCCGCCTGCCTTCTCCTCGGGTCCGCCCGGTCTACCGGCCGCAGGGGCCCTTGCGGGGGAGGGGACCCGCCACGGCGTGGCGGCCGGGGCGGACGGTGGGCGTGGCGCTGCCCGCCGCCACGGGCAGCGAGCGCGTCGGACACGACGCCGGTGGCGAAGGCGTACACACCCTTGGGGATCACATCGACGACGACTTCCTTCCGGGGCCAGGTGGAGGGGGCGGTGCGCCGCGGCCGACGGCATTCTTCAGGGCGCCGGGCGGAAGTTCAGCGTTGTCCGGCTTCCCGTCAAAAAGCTTGGCCACCCCGGGGCTCAGTCCGCTGGGTTCTACTGCGATACCGGGGTCTCCCCGGAGACGGCAAATTCCGGCCTGGTGCGGAAGCCGGCCCTACGGCGTCCAGTGCCGTGGCGCGAACGCAGTGGTCCGTGGCGATGCCCACCACGTCGACGTCCTCCACTTCGCGGGCGCGCAGCCAGTCGGCGAGGGGGTTCTTTTTCGTCGGCGCCTTCGAAGCCGCTCTTGTCCCGTCGCACTCCAGTTGTCCGTTGATCTTTCCCTGAACTGCTGGTTTGCCAGAGTGGCGGCGAACGCCTCTCCTCGCACTCTCAGCGAAGTTGGCTTCTGCTGAGCGTCCAGAGGCAGTGCCCATCGACGGCGGAGTAGAGGGTGGTGCCGAGGAGGAGCAAAATCCCTTTGTGCCTGCGACGGAGTGGACCATGGTGTGGTGATGAGCGCAGAAGTGAAACCGGTCGAGCACGAGGACCGGTGGGTCCTGGACCTTCGAGGCCTGAGTGTCGTCAGGATCAGCATCGACTTTCGGCTGACTCTCGTCCTGGACGCAGGGTGGGAAGTTGTGCTGGAAGCGCCAGCTCGGCTCTCGACAGGGTCGCTCCACGCCAGTCCTGGCCTGCCTCTGGTGCCGGAGTCTCAGGACGAGGGCGCGGCTCTTTCACTGCTCGGAGCGAAGGTCCTGTCCGCGGTTCTGTTCAAGTCCGGCGGTCTGCGGATGGTGTTCGACAGCGGCATGCATCTGACGTGTCCGGCCGACGCATCGTTCGAAGCCTGGCAGGTCACAGAACCACGAGGATGGCGTTTCATCTCGTTGCCCGGCGGAGATCTTGCCGTTTGGCCCCGCTGCAGAGTAGTTGAGAATGCGCAAGGTCAGGCCGCGAAGCCCTTGGAATTGACGACAGCCAGCATGCGGGGGCGGGATGGCTCCATTGGTCAGGGTCCGCCGGCTGACCGAGCAGGAGGGGCAGAAGCTGCAGCAGATCGTGCGGCGGGGCAGTTGTCGGCGTACTCGCGTATGTGCAGAGGTGCGTACGGATGAACGTGCAGAGCAAGTAGCCGCCGACTGGCCCTCATTGCCGTGCGAGATGATGGGGCGGTGGACCTTCGTTACTTCAATCAGACCGGCTGGACCGCGATCTTCAATGGCACCGGGACCGATGTCGGCCGCATGGTGCGGGTAGAGGCATGGGACCCGGCAACTGGAACGGCGCTTGTAGTCGACCCGAAGCGAGGAGCTATGCGTCCCGTAACGGACTACGAGGACTTCTCCCACCTTGAAAAGGCCGACCAGGTCGTAGCCGCAGTTCCTGGTGGCGGGTGGCGGGCCCACTGGAAAGATGAGGGCCCGGGGAATACCCCGCTCACGGAACAGGTTCTTGCGTGGCTGATCACGTCGCAGGGCCGGGCGACGGCCATCACGATGGACGCTCACGGGCATGTTGACGATGCCGACAGCGCCGACGCCTTCATCCCGCCGGGCGAAGAACTGAGGCAGGTCTGAGGCTTCGGATCAGGTGACTTCCGTCTCGCGCTCGATGGCTTTGAGGCGGTTCTTCAGCCGGTAGCTGGGGCTGTTGATGGCGACGACTTCGCAGTGGTGCAGGAGGCGGTCGAGGATGGCGGTGGCGAGGACTTCGTCGCCGAACACCCGGCCCCATTCTCTGAAGGTCTTGTTCGAGGTCAGGATGATGGAGCCCTTTTCGTAGCGCTTGGAGATGACCTGGAAGACCAGGTTCGCCTCGGCGCGTTCGAGGGGCTGGTAGCCGACCTCATTGACCACGAGAACGCTCGGCCGCAGGTAGGAGCCCAGTTTGCTTGTCAGACGTCCGGCCGCCTCGGCTGCCTTGAGGTTGCGGACCGTGTCGTCGAGGCTGGTGAAGTAGATCGAGTAGCCGGCCCGGCAGGCCGCGACCGCCAGCGCGATCGCGATGTGGGTCTTGCCGACGCCGGGCGGCCCCAGCAGGGCGGTATTGGCCTTCGCTTCGACGAAGGACAGGGTGGCCAGGTCTTTGATCTTGCGCGGGTCGAGCTCGGGCTGGAACGAGAAGTCGTACTCGTCCAGCGTTTTGTGGTGCGGCAGCCGGGAGAGCCGCAGGCCCTGGCGGAAGCGGCGGTCATCGCGAACGGCGAGTTCTTCGGAGAGGGCCAGGTCGAGGAAGTCGAGGTAGCCCATCTTTTCCTCGTCCGCCCGCCGGGTGTACTCGTTGATGGTTTCCGCCAGGTGGGGCAGGCCGAGCTTGGTCGCCGTGGTGCGGATGCGGTTGCCGGTCAGCTCGCTCAAGACGATTCCTTCGTCGCTCGGTTACTGGTGAAGGGGCGGGTCCCGGTCAGTTCGTCATAGACCGACAACGGCCGGCGGCCGACCTCGACGCGGGTGGCCGCAGCCCGGTTGAGGAGGGCTTGCAGCGGTCCGGCCTCCTCGCCCAGGGGGCGTTCGTGACGCGGCCGGGGCAAGTCATCACCGGTGGTGGTCCGACGTCCTTTGCCGGTGGGCAGGCCGTCCCAGCGCTGTTCCTCGACGACACGGACCCCGCCTCCGACGGCCCGTGGATGCATGGCCAGCAGCGTCTCGCCGGTGGAGTCGGCAACGGTGGAATGCAGCATGACCTGCGACTTCGTGGCCCTGATCTCCACCAGCTGACGCGGTCGGACCTTGCGGGCCGGGACCGAGTAGAGGTTCCCGCCGAAAGCGACCAGACAATCCTTACCGACCGGCTGCAGATGGCGTTCCGCCACCAGATACGGAGTCGGCGGCAACGGCTTGAGAGCCGCGTGGTCACGAGCTGCCCGCTCACCGATGACCTGCTGGTGAGTCCGGTGGGTCTGGGTTCGCCGTTTCGGCACCCATGCGGTGAAGGCGGCGTCCATCTCCTCGACGCAGGAGAAGGCCCGGCCCGACAGAACGTGGTCGCGGACGATCAGGACCTGGCGTTCGACGCGGCCCTTGCCCTGGGGCCGGTGGGCGGCCACACATCGATGTCGAAGGCGTAGTGGCCGGCGAACCCGACCGCCTCCGGACGCAGTGGAACCGCCTCACCCGGGGCAACGTGACGGCGCACGACTGTCTTGGTACGGTCGTAGACGATCATCATCGGCACCCCTTTAATATGCGGGTCTCGAAGTCAAGCGACCGGGTCTGGTGGATCCTTGATGCGGGGCCGCCGGCACTCCTGTTTGATTGAGCCCGTGAACGTCTTCGAGGAGTGTCTGACCGACTGGGAGTTCGCCGAGCGGTGGCGTCCTGTTGTCGAGCACCTGGCCGAGCGTGCTCACGAATGGCCAATGATCACTCCGACTCCAGAAGACTTCTGGGTCTGGAACCCTATTGAGTGCCCAGAGAGCCAGGAGACCGGCGGCCTGCTGATCTGGACCGACCTTGTCTGCAGGGCGGGCAATTCCGTCGGAGCGACGGTGGGTGCCCAAGTTGATCGGGCAGGGCTCCGCTGCGGATCACTGAGTTCCCACTGCCCCGGTGCCGCCGGTGAGCTCGACGGTTTCACCCTGGTCCTGCCGGTAGCCGAGGGTCGATCGCTCACCGACGTGGCTGATGCGCTGCTCGGCTGGTTCGTCATTGAGTCACAGAAATGGGATCAGTTTCAAAAGCGTCTGGCGGAAGGCTGACTAACTGGCCTGCTCGTCCAGCCGTGAGATGAGCCCGCCGAAGATCTGCTGCTCCTGCACGACGACACCCTCAAGCCCGAAGACCGCCTCGCAGGACTGCTTCTCCTCCTCTACGCACAAGGGCCATCGGCGGTCCACCGACTGACCATCGAGGACGTCGAGGTCGGCGCTCAGGAGGTACGTCTCCACCTCGGCAATGCACCCGTTCAGCTGCCCGAGCCCGTCGCCCAGCTGGCCCGCACTCTCGCCGCGAACCGCAAGGGGCACGCGGCCATCGGCGCCCTGGCTCCGTCTCCATGGCTGGCGACTGGGCCACATATGCTGCCGAAGTCAGTGGACGCAGACGGCCATGACGTCTCCTGCGTCAAGCAGCTTCCCATCCTGTCGGGACGCCGCTCTGCCTGGTCAATCCGGATGCACCAGTTGAGCGAGGTCGGGCACACTGCGCCGATGAAGCCAGACACAGCCCGTTCACCGCAGGAACAGGCCCGACGTCACGTCACGTCGCTGTCATCCGGGCCCCCGTCGACCCCGCGCTGCGAGTGACCCTGAACTTTCACCCAGACCGCATGGTGCACGATCGGCCGATCCTGCTCGCGCTCGCAGGCGACGGCGTTTACCACTCGCAGTTCGTCACCGGAACAAGCAACGGCGGTCTGACAGCCCACCCCGGCGGCGACCGATGGCGCTGGGAAAACCGGATCTTCAACGGTGCGTATGACCACGCACCTGCACATGAGCGGCCTGTCTACGGCGCGCTGAACTTCCGGCGCAAGTCCCTCGGCGCCGCACCACGATTCGGCCCCGCACACTTTCGGCTGACTGCCGAGACTCTCCCACGAGCTACGTTTTGCTACCCGGACAGTTTCCTCCAGCCGTCAGCCTTCGGCGTCGCCACCAGCATGTCTCTCATCGACCTGGCCGAGGCCGACAACCAGGACGCACTTGACGACTACATCGAGGCACAAATCCACGGGCCACTCGTGCTGGGGCATCATGCGGAGGCGGTTGTCCTGGATCCCTGTTACAAGGAGACGGCGGTGGAAGCGGCAGCCCGCCGCCTGCCATGCCCGATCGAATGGCATCCAGGACTCGAGCTCACCGTCGAAGAGCTGCGACGCCACCCGGAGTACCGCGGGCAGGAGTGCGTCGACCTGGGAGCCGAGATCGCCGTTGAGGGGGTCCTCAACCCCCGGGTCATCGGAGACGCTGCACGCACCGGACACTACGACCAGCAGTCGCTCAAGAAGGTGTGGCACTGTCTGGCACGGTTCGGCACACCGCCAGGATCAGCCGCCACACCGCCTGCCCTATCTCGGCAAGGTTAAAGGCCATGCGATCCCCGACGAACAGCTAACACATCGGGGTCCGTCCGCGGGGACTCGACGCCCCAGACCACACCCAACAGCCAGGCATTCGGACAGTTCCAATACCCGACGTCAGCACTAGTCGGTGAGCAACGCCGTCGCGAAGCCGTCGACCGGGTCACCACCATGCAATTCGACCGGCACGGCACACGCATCTGGCGCGAGGCCAAAACCCTGCTCGACTCCGAACACGCACGTCGCGCCATCGGCTCGGTCCAAGTCCCCTACGGCACCTGTACCGAACCCTCGAACGTGGCCGCCGCCGGCCACGACTGCCCGTGCGGTTCCGCTGCGTGGGCTGCGGACACTTCCGCACCGACGTCTCCTACCTTCCCGACCTGGAGGCATACCTCGCGGACCTGCTGCGCAACCGCGAACGCCTGACAGCCTTCGCCGACGCCGACAACTGGGCGAAAAGCGAAGCGATGCCGTCGGACGACGACATCACCCGCGTCCGCCGACTGGTGCAACGCGTCCGCCAGGACCTCGAAGACCTCACCGACGAGGACCGCGCCCAGATCCAGGAAGCGGTCACCGTGGTCCGCCGCACCCGCACCGTCTCCCTCGGCATGCCCCGCATCCGCCAGCCCCTGCCCGACCTGCGTCCCGGAAGGACCCCATGACCAACCCCTTGACCAACGGCCGACGGGCCGACTCAGCCCGCCGTCGCGAACGCGTCCTCACCGCCCTTGACACCCTCCTGCGAGACAACCAGGACATCACCGTCTCCAGCCTCGCCCGCGCGGCACGCGTCGACCGCACCTTCCTCTACCGCCACCGTGACCTGCTCGAACGCGTCCACGCCGCCGCCGTCACCCCACCGCAAGAGGGGCGGTTCGCGGCGGTCAGCCGGGTCTCGATGCAAACCGACCTGGCCAACGCGCTGGAACGCAACAGCCGTTTGTCGTCCAGAGTGCGGCAACTGGAGAAGCGTCTGTCCGCCATGCTTGGCGAGACGGCCTGGACCGAATCCGGCCTCGGGGCCGCGGCCGACATCGGCCAGCTCCAGCAACGCATCACGATGCTCGACCAGGAACTCGTGACCACACGCGGCCAACTCGACGAACGGACCGAAGAGCTGGAGGCCGCCCGCGCCGCCCACCGCGAGCTGACACGAGCCCTGAACCAACGCGCGTGAACGGTCGCCCGGACGAGCTCACGATCATGTTCATGTGTTGCCGGGAGATGTCCCGCTCGGGCAGTCGTCGCCGGCGTACAGACCCCCGCCACCGAACCCGTCCGCGCCCTGCGCTCCTACCTGCTCGCTCTGCGCTACGCAGCCGGATCCCCCAGCGATACACGGATCCTCGCTTCCGTGCAGCGCACCATCATCAAGGCCGAACTGCGCCAGGCATTCGAAGGCCCCGGTGTTCCGCAATGGCAGGTCGTCCGCCAGCTCACCGTCGCTCTCCAGAGCCTGCCTGAGATCACCCGGCCGCTGTGGCGCAAAGCCCACTCCACCGTCGAGAAGACCGCCGACAGCACCTCCACCTCCACCATCCCCGCCGGCGCCTTCGGCTGACCACGACCGACCAGAGAAAGACCATGAAGCCAGCCCCGCCCACCGTCCTCATCAACGCCTTCTACGCGTTCTACGACCTGCACCGCCCCGCCTACGCCGCCGCCCGCCTGGCCCCGGAGGAAGCGCAGATAGCGGTCGCCCACCTATTCGACCTCGTCGCCAGCAACTGGACCACCGTTGTCAGCGAACCCGACCCGCGGCCGTCAGCACACTCCTGGCCGCCGCCCGCCGCTGTCCTTCAGCAACCCCCGACGGCTTTTGACGGGAGCGGTGCGTCATGCACGCTGCGAGTTCCGGCCGCGTGACTGGAAGTGATCTTCGGGTGACGTGTTGTCAGTGGCGGCTGCTTTGATGGTCCGGCCGCGTAAGGGAGCGCGGCTTGGTGCGGAGGGGGTTCGTTGTGCCGTGGGTGCGTGAGTACGTACGCAGGGACGGAACGAAAGTAAAAGCTCATTCCCGGTGGGCTGCGGGTGGGCGCCGGGAGATGTCCATCATGGTCATGGTCGGGCTGGCGGTAGTCGCGTTCGGTAATCCGTCGAGCACGGCCGACGGCCCGGCTGAAGCGCCCCTGCCGGGCTCGACTGCTGTGTATCCAGTCAAGTCCTCCGGGACACAGAGGCCGCCGGCCAGGCCGAGGCCACAGCCCACTGCCTCGTACCCGATCAAATTCCCCCAGGCGCGGAAGGCTCCGCCACGGCCGCAGCCGCGATCCACGGTGACGTATCCGATTCCGTGGGACCGGGGCAGCCGATGAGCGCCCGCCGCGCCCCCCGACGCCGGTCACGCAAACGGGGACGGCGGATGTGCAGATAGTCCGTAACGCGTGCAAGGACCTGCGGTCGGTCGGCCTGATGGAGTCGGTCGGCCGCACTTCCTTCGTTACGGCGTCGGGGCGGCCGGTGTGGCGGGACCTGATGACACGGGGGTTGCTGGTGACGGGCCGCTATTCCGAGTCTGCGCTATTGAGGGATGGTGAGCAGGATGCGGCCGTGGACACCGCCGGCATCGACGTGGTCGTGGGCCTTGGCGATGTCGTCCAGCGGGTAACGGTCGCCGACGGCGACGGTGAGGGCGCCGACGGCGGCGGCGGAGGTGAGGTCGCGGGCGGCCTGGCGCTTGGCCTCGGCGGGGAAGTCGTCGCTGCCGAGCAGCCGCAGGGTGACGTTGTTGAACAGCAGCGGCCAGAAAGGGATCTCGGTGCGGTCTGAGCGGGTGGCGTAGGCGGCGATGACCGCCCCCTGGGCGGCGACGGCGCTGTCGAGATCGGCGTTGTCGGACAGCGCGACCTCGATGATCCGGTCGACGCCCCGCGGGGCGTACGAGCGGATGGCAGCGGCGGGATCGCCGGTATCCAGGGCGATGGCGTGGGCGACGGCCGGGTCGACGCGGTCGAGGTCCGCGGTGCGGCGGACGGTGGCGATCACGGTGGCGCCGGCCCAGTGGGCGAGCTGGGCGGCCAGGGAGCCGACGCCGCCAAGGACTCCGTGGACCAGGACCAGTTGGCCGTCGACCGGGCCGTCGGCGAACACGGTGCGGTGGGCGGTGATGCCGGGGATGCCGAGGCTCGCCCCCAGCTCGTCACTGAGGTGGTCGGGCAGGGGTGGGGCCTGGTGGTCGGGTACGACGGTGTACTGGGCGGCGGTGCCGAAGGGGCGGTAGGACTGGGCGCCATATACCCAGACCCGTTGTCCGACGCGGCGGGCGTCGACTCCGTCGCCCACGGCGTCGATGACTCCGGCGGCGTCGCTGTGCGGGATCACCCGCGGGAAGGGCATGGACGAGCCGAGCCAGCCGCGCCGTTTCTTGGTGTCGCCGGGGTTGACGCCCGAGACGGTGACGCGGACGCGGACCTCGCCGGGGCCGGGGACGGGATCAGGGAGTTCACCGACGTGCAGGACGTCGGCGGCGGGTCCCTGGTCGTCGTGCCAGGAAGCAAGCATGGGTGTACCTCCGTGGACAGTCAGCTCGCGGGAGCGGCGGGCGCATGCGGATCGCTGTCGGTGCATGCGGTGTCGAATGCGGGCGGTTCCTGCCCGAGGGTCTCGCGCAGCCAGGTCCGTTCGGCGCGGCTGGTGGCGCGGGCGGTGAGCAGCATGCCCCGCCGGTAGGGGTCGGCGATCTCCTCGGCACGCATGGGCCGCTCGTTGTCGTAGAAGAAGCTCGCCGGTTCTTCCAGGAACTCCAGCCGTCTGCGCAGCACCGCGTGCTGTTCGGCCACGTCGGGCAGGTGGGAGAGGAAGGCCAGGACGACGTAGAACCGGGTGAAGTCGGTGATCTCGTGGTCGGCGGGCTTGCGCAGGCGCTGAAGCATGTCGGCTCGTCCGGCCACGGTCAGGCTGAGCACGTATCGGGCCGCCCCCGCGGCCGGGTCGGCGCGCCGCTCGATCAAGCCCGCCCTGGTCAGGCGATTGATCGCCGGATACAGGCTGCCGTCACTGACCGGCCGCGTATAGCCGGTCAGCTGCGAGATGCGGCGGCGCAGCTCATGTCCGGGCAGGGGTCCCTCGGCGAGGAAGCCGAGTATCGCGAGTTCCAGCATGAGTCCATCTTTGCGCGAACATCGAATCGATGTGAACATCGATTCGATGTTACGCTCGCAGGTACCCGCCCAAACGTCTTTGGAGAGGCACAGCAAGATGCCATCGCAGTCCACCGAGTCAGTGATGAACCGTTTCGTCGAGTTCATCAACACGGGCAACGAGGATCTCGCCCGCGAGGTCATTTCTCCGGACGCGGTGTTCCACGCGCCCAGCCACCCGGAACCACTGCGAGGGCCCGATGGGTACATGGAAGTCATCGGGATGATGCGCAGCGCCTTCCCCGACGTCCAGTGGACGCTGGAGGAGACGGTCACCGAAGGCGGCACCGTGGCCGCGCGGTTCACCATGCGGGGAACCCACGACGGTGAATTCTTCGGGATCCCGGCGAGCGGCAACAAGATCTCGGTACAGGCCATGAACTTCTACTACCTGGCCGACGGCCGGATCGTCGGCGAACGGGGCCAGCCCGATCTCCTCGGGGTGATGCAGCAGATCGGTGCCGTACCGGCGCCGTGAACCTCGTAGCGCCGCGTGAGCCCGCTATCGCGCGGAACCACCGCTGCCGGGAGGTACATGCCCCGGCAAAAGAGGAAGGCCCACACCGGCCCGCGGGCGGCCGACGCGGGTTCACTGCAAGAGATTGGCCTTCCATATGGCGCTCCTTGCCATCCAACTCAGTCGGCGCAGGCTGCCAGGGGGTCCGGGCCGAAAGAAGCGTCACGCGACTGCGTTGACAGCGAAGTTAGTCCGCGCAGGTCAGCAACTTCGGCCCGACTAACTTCGCTGTCAAAGGACAGCCTTCCCCGTTGACAGCTGCACGACGATGGACACCGATTCCCCTTTGCCGCAGATAATGGGGCCGCTTCATGCAGCCGCCGGAGAACGTCACCGCAGGTGGCGGATCAAGCTACCGCAGATATTGGGGTGTTATCTGTGGGACGACTTCAGACCGGTCCCGCCGCTGAGCCGCCAGCCGCCCAGGACGGAGGCTTAGAACTCCTAACGAAATGGGTTTTGCGGAACGCTAGGCTCGGTGGCCATGAGTCAGAGCGGTTCGCAAGCGGCGGCATTCTTCCGAGACGTCCGTGAAAACAGAGTGGTCTGGTTTGTCCGGGATGATGACGGAAGTCCGACTCACCTCTCCACGGACGGCACGCGAAGCTTTCCCTTCTGGTCGACCTCGCCCCGGGCTCAGAGGGCGGCGAAGATATGGGGGTGTGGGCTTCGCGTCGATTCCATACCCTTGGACGCCTGGTGCGATCTTGTACTGCCCGATGCCGCCAAAGATGGACTCGTGATCGGCATCAACTGGAGTGGGCCGCGTCTGGTCGGCTGGAGCTTCACCCCCAGGGAAGTCCTTAACCGGCTAGCGGCAGACAGCTAGCCCACGGCAGCGGTCACCAGAGCGCGCAGTCGCCGTCAGCAGATGAGTGCGCATCCGAGGGTGAGGAAGGCATCGTGGATGTCGTCGCGGATCTCCCAGCGGATCCGCAGCCGGCGGAACCAGTGCAGGTGGGCGAATGCGCGCTCCACTACCAGCGTTGGGTGCCCAGTCCCGAGCCGTGCTCGGTGCCCCGCCGGGCGATCACCGGCTTCACGTCGAGGTCCCAGACCAGGCGGCGGTACTTGTCGTGGTCTTAGCCGCGGTCACCCAGCACCACGTCCGGGCGGCGCCGGGGCCGGCCACGCTTGCCCCGCTCGGACGGCACAGCCTGGAGCAGTGGGATCAGCTGGGTGACATCGTTGCGGTGGCAGCCGGTCAGGGTGGCAGCGAGCGGGATGCCGGTGGCGTCGGTGATCAGGTGGTGCTTGCTGCCCGTCCTGCCCCGGTCAACAGGGCTTCGTCCCGTCTTGGAGCCCCCTTTAACGCGCGGATATGCGAGCCGTCGACGGCCGCCCGGGAGAAGTCCAGGGCGTTCGCGCTGCGGAGCTTGGCGAGGAGTGCCTTGTGCAGTCGCGGCCACACCTCGGTCTCGGTCCACTCGGCCAGCCTGCGCCAGCAGGTCATGCCGGAGCCGAAGCCGAGTTCGTGCGGCAGGTGTTCCCAGGCGATCCCCGTGTGCAGGACGAACAGGATGCCTTGGAACACGTGCCGGTCCGGATGCCGCTTGCGCCCGGGGTGCCGGGTCCGGCGCTCAACCTTGGGCAACAGCGGCTCGATCACCGCCCACAACTCGTCATCGACTTCCCACGGCTTCGGCCGAGCCACCCCGCACCCCCGGATCATCAGTTCTGGAGCGATCCAATCACCTGGAAGATCATTTCGTTAGGAGTTCCTAGCGCACGATCTGACGCCGATGTTCCTGCACCCCCGAAACCCGCCGGCCCGCCCCGCGCCGGCCTTGCCGCCCGCCTCGCCGGCGAAGCCCGTCACCACGGGCAACCCCGAGTCCGCGCCCGCCGCCGGGCTGCCACGTCGACCGGCATTAGCGTCGAGGCCCGCGCCCTTCGGCTGCAATGCAGCCCCGGAACGACGAACGATGGACGCATCTGGCGGGTTACTCAGGCCCAGGGCCCCGGGGAGAGTCCTGTTCGCCCGACTTGATCGAGTGTCGGCGTGGCCTGATCCGGCTCGGGGTCAGAGTTCGTCGGGTGGCAGGCCGAGGTGGTCGTGCCATGCTCGGCGGCCGGTGGGCGTGACGAGGAGGGCGCGGGTGGTGCCGCTGCGGGTCATCCATCCGGTGGCGAGTGCGTGGGCGCACAGGGCGGCGCCCACGGCGCCGGCCAGGTGGGGGCGGCGCTCGGTCCAGTCGAGGCAGGCGCGTACCGGGGGTCGGCGTGAGCCGGTGGGCACCGTGATGCCGGTCTCGGCGAGCCAGAGGGCGCCCTTGTCGGTCAGGGCCGGCTCGGGGCCCCATTCCAGCAGTCCGCGCTCGACCATGGCGTCGGTGATCGCCAGTGCGACGGTTCCGGCCAGGTGGTCGTAGCACAGCCGCGCGCGGGCCAGTGCCTGCTGCCGGCCGGAGGCCGACAGGGAACGTGGCGGGGTGCTGCGCTGGGGAGCCAGCGCGGCAAGGCTCTCGATCAGCTCGATCACCCTGCGGTCGGCCACCCGTACGTAGCGGTGGCGTCCGTGCCGCTCCTCGACGAGGAGTCCGCCGTTCACGAGCTGGTTCAGGTGTGAGGTGGCGGTGGACGGGGCGATGCCGGCATAGCGCGCGAGCTCGTTCGCCGTCCATGCCCGGCCGTCGAGCAGTGCGAGGCAGAAGGCGGCCCGGGTGCCGTCGGCCAGCAGCCTGGCCACGCCTGCCAGGTCCACGCCCACGTCCTGACCAGCGCGGTGAATGTCCACGGTGCCCATTGTCGCCGATGACCCTTCGACGTCCGTCGAAGCGTTCCCGTCCTAGCGTCGGTACGTACGCAGAGCCCGCCGGCCCTGCACCTGCAATCCGCCCGCGAGGCCGAGCCTCCGCTCACGTACTGGAGTAACCATGACCGACCCCGACACGACCGCCACCGCCTCCCACCGCCCCTGGCCCCACAGCGACCTTGCGGTCATCGACGCTCCCACCCCGGCGGACGTCGCGGTGATCTCGGACGCGCTGGACCGCTTCAACACCGAGCACACCGCAGTCGCGGACCGCAGACCGCTCGCCGTCCTGGTCCGTGATCCCGCAACGCGGCAGGTGGTCGGCGGACTGACCGGGCGGACCTCGCTCGGGCTGTTCTTCCTCGACCTCTTCTACCTACCTGCGCAGCTACGCGGCACCGGGCTGGGCACCGAGATCCTTGCGCGGGCCGAGAACGAGGCGCACGCCCGCGGCTGCCGTACGGCCGTGCTCTACACGATCACCTTCCAGGCCCCCGGCTTCTACGAGAAACACGGGTGGAAGCGGCTGGGAGAGGTGCCCTGCGATCCGCCGGGCACCAGCCGCGTCTTCATGACCAAAGAACTCGCCGTTCCGGCCGGCGAACCAGTTCGCTCGCGGTAACGCCGTCGTGCTCGATGCACCACCGTCCTGCCCGTTCGCTCTGCCACAGACCGCGTGCGGGGCGTGACGGTCCCAGGCAGTGGTCCCGTCCGGGCTGCTCGACGCACTGGCCCGGGTGCCCGATCCACGCAGTCCACGCGGGGTGCGGTTCCGGCTGGCGACGTTGCTCGCGGTCGGCGTGTGCGCTCTCACCAGCGCCGGTCACAACTCTCTGACCGCTATCGCAGAGTGGGTACGCCGCTGCGACCAGGACGTACTCGCTCGGCTGGGCTGCCTGCCCCTTCGATCCCTTCACCGGACGCTTTAGGGCGCCAGGCGAGCGCACCCTGCGCGACGTGTTCGCCCGCGTCGACCCTGCGGCACTCACCGCCGCCGGTTTCACTAGGCTCACCACACTCCAGCCCCACCCAGTGCGCGCAACCGGCCCGGACGGGAGCGTTGAGCGCGAACAGCGCCGCTCCCACCGCACCGTCCGGCGCGAGACGGACCGGCCGCGACCGCGTCGTTCGGCCTTCGCCGTGGACGGCAAATGCCTGCGTGGCGCGGTCCGCGCGGACGGCAGTCGCGTCTTCGTTCTGACCGCCGTGCGTCACCACGATGGGTTGACCGCCGCTCTGCGTGAGATCGGCGCGAAGACCAATGAAATACCCGAGTTCATCCCGCTGCTGGACAGCATCGATGATCAGGACCTGACCGGCTCCGTCATCACCGTCGACGTTCTGCACGCCCAGACGAGCCACGCCTGCTGCCTCGTCGAGGAACGCAAGGCCCACTACCTGCTGTCGGTGAAGAGCAACCAGCCCACCCTGGCTCGCCAGTTGACGAGTCTGCCTTGGCGGCACGTGCCGGTTCTCAACCGTTCCCGCGACCGCGGCCACGGCCGCGAAGAGGTCCGCGAGGTGAAGGTGGTGAGCGTGGACGTTCTGCTGTTCCCTCACGCCCGCCAGGTTGTTCGCATCCACCACAAACGCCGCCGGATCGGCACATCAAAGTGGCAGACCGAAACCGTCTACGCCGTCACCGATCTCGCCGCACACCAGGCATCTCCTGCTGAAATCGCCGCCTGGGCACGTGGCCAGTGGATCATCGAGAACACCGTCCACTGGACCAAAGACGTCACCTTCGCCGAGGACTCCAGCCAGATTCGCCGCCACCGCACCCCTGCCGTCATGAGCGCTCTGCGCGACCTCGCCCGCGCCACCCTCCACCGCTCCGGATGGACCAATATCGCCAGCGGCCGACGAGCCCACACCCACCCCGCAGCCACCCTCACCCTCCACGGGATTCCA
The DNA here is from genome assembly GCF_044742205.1 of Streptomyces sp. NPDC087901. NCBI lineage: Bacteria > Bacillati > Actinomycetota > Actinomycetes > Kitasatosporales > Streptomycetaceae > Streptomyces > Streptomyces sp. NPDC087901. Next base: position 7,506 of record NZ_JBIUUC010000032.1, on the reverse strand, counting down.
TGATCAAACCGGGCGAACGCGACTCTCCCCGGGGCCCTGGTCGTCCGGGTGGATCGCGATGTGCTCGACGAGTGCGCGGACCGCGTCGTCAGGGGCCGCCGGGGTTGCGGTGAACAGGCTCATCTGTGCCTGGTTCCCGGGCCGTTGCAGATACACCACGAGGTCCCGGGCTCCTCATCCAAAACCACCAGCCTCGCCAACCTGTCGGCCTCTGGTCCCTTCCCCATCCATATCCCCGCAGGTTCCGCGTGCATCTCCTACGAGAATCCCGGAACCCGCTGGATTCGGTCGGCGTAGGGGTGAAGCCGTGCGCCGGCGGTGCCATTGGGCAGCGTCCGGGCCGACTCGCCCTTGGCCGGTGCGTGGGTGTTCTGGGCGGGGGTGGGGGCCGGGGTGGTGTGGCCGAGGAGGTCGAGGACGCGCTGGGGGCCGTGGTCGCGGCGGGCGGCGGCAAGCTCTTCGAGGTCCCAGACCATGGTGCCGACGACGGTGCGGCGCGGGCCGCGGGCCTCTACGGTGCCGCGGACCAGGAGCAGGCCGTGGTGGAAGATCGTGTGGGCGCAGTCGTCGTGACTGTCTTCGAAGAAGGCGATGTCGACGAGTCCGTACCCGTCTTCGAGGGTGACGAAGATGACGCGCTTGCCTGAGGGGATGGGGGGGTGTCTGGGTGGAGGCCCGGACGCCGGCGACGAGGATCTGCTGGCCGGGGTGCATGTTCTTGAGGTGGGTGGCGTCGGTGGCGCCGATCTCGCGGAGTAGACGGTGGTGGTGGGTCATCAGGTGCTGGGAAACGTCGATCTTCAGGACGCCGAGTTCGGCGTCCATGACGTCGCGGCTGGACATCTCCCGCAGTCCGGATGCCTCGGGTGCAATGAGGGTGCCGTCGAGGGGGAGCTGTCCGGTGCTGGGGCGGGTGCGGGTGTCGCGGTGGAGCTCGGTGAACTGCAGCAGCAGATCACGCCGTGGGTGCCGCCGCGGCCGACCCGTGGGGTTTTCGCCAGTGGAACGCCGACGACGTGGAGTGCGGGGATGTGCGCTACGCGTCCGTCGGCCAGGTCTCCCTCACCTACTGGGTGAACAGGCCCCTGCACCGTCTGACCGTCCTGAACATCGTCTGGCTCGGATAGCCACCAGCGACTGAGGGTCCGTACGACGAGTCGTTCGAGCAAGAGCAGAACGGTTCAACCCCTGTCGCGGATTCCTACTTGCGCGGGCTGCGCGACCACTCAAGCAGGGAACGGATCGTCAGGTCCTGGTTGATCACGTGCAACACCCGCCGCGCCTGGTAGTTGATCGATGCCGCTCGGCGCGCATCACGATTGCCGCCCTTGAGCGGGACCAACGCGTAGAACCTGAAGTTTCCCAGCAACGAGGTGTCCTCGATCAACGCAGCCATGTCCTCCTCCCTAGCGAGCCGCAGTTCATCGTTCCGAATCACGTAGAGCCGGTTCTCGCGGTCACCGAGGCAGGCGTAGAGGCAATTCAGCTCCTGAAGCACCCGTTTCGGTGTGAAATCGTAGAAGCGGTAGTACAGGCTAGAGATCGCCTCGCGTTTGGCATGCAGTTCCGCTTCGGTGGGCAGGGCATCCAGCTGCAGGCCCGCGAGCTCGCTCACCCGTTCGCAAAGCTGCTTCCGAAGCTCCAAGTACACGTCGATGACCTTGGCCGCGACCATGTTTGCCTGGCGGTGGCGCTCCAGAAGAAGACTGGATAGGAATCCGAGCCCCGCACCTAGTACCAGGGTGAGCAAGGCCACCAGGATGGTCACCGCCGACCTCGATCCGCCGCTATCGGCAGGCCTGCAAGCTCCTTGATCGTGGGAAATCTGAACAAGGTGCTGGCTGTGACCTCTAGACCATGGAGGTCTCGCAGCCTCGCGGCGATCTCGATCGAGTCCAGCGAGGTGAGACCCAGCTCAAACAGATTCACTTCGTCGTGCGTGCGATCCAATTCCGCCACGAGAACCTCCGCCACGTCGGCCCGAATCGCTGCAACACGTGCTTCAAAGTCCATGTGCCCCTCCGCCCAGAGCTCACCGCAGGCCGCGCCACGCACAGAGACTAGCGACGACGAACTGCCGACCGGCCTATCGGGCGGTGGACCGCCCAGAGCCACCCACTACAACACCAACGCCCCGTCCCCGGCATCGCAATTACCGGCTAAGGGCGTTGTCGATCGTAGCCACCGCCGTATCAACCAGCAGCCATCCGGGCGGCAACGCATATCCACGGTCACTCCCAGTTGCGGCGGGGCCGTTCGGCGCCGAGCTGGACCTCGCGCAGACACTCGTGACACTCCGGCAGACCCTTCACCCGTCGCCCTTCCTCCTTCGACCAGCTGAAGCCGCACAGCGATGTGGGCAGGTCCGTGGAGTCGTCATCGGTGGCATGGGAGCCGTAGCCCGGCACGTTCCACGTGACCGTCGTCCCACCGTCGTACGGGGCGCCCTCCGGCCAGTCGTAGACGTCCTCGGTGGTGGTGCAGCGCATCCGGAGGTCGGGGCCATTCCAGCGGGTGCCCTGCCGGGCCTTGGCAGCGGCGTCGACAGCGGTCGGCCAGGTGCTCGAAGGACACGTCGTAATCCCTCATGTGCTCCCAGCTGCCTGGCTTCTGCTCGCGAACCAGCGAACGGAACATCAGCAGCAGCTGCGCCAGGTCGTGCTGTCCGACTCGGACGGTGTTGGTCTCGGGGTCGTAGCCGTATGGGTTGTCGGGGTCGGTCTTCCTAGGGCCTGTCCGGCGGATCTTGTCGGCCGCCTGTGTGTGCAGGACGGCGCTGAGCGAAAACAAGGTGCGCTGGACAAGGTGATGTCGGCAGGATGCCCGGCGTGACTGAGCTGCCGAGCAATGCCATCCCAGCCCCTGCCGTCCTTGATGCTTTCGGTGTGAAGGGGGCGGCTGTCCCGCTGGTTGGTGGGCAGGGCCGAAGCGTTCTTATCGGTGGGTTTGTCTTCAAGCCTGCTGAGGGCCCTGCCAACGAGGTCGAGTGGGCAGCTTCTTTGTTCGAGGAGCTGGCGTCATGCAGTGGCTTCCGCGTTCCGCTGCCGCTGCGGGCCGCCGACGGCCGAAGTGTCGTGGACGGCTGGACTGCCAGCGAGTTCCTGACCGGTCAACCTGGTCCGCAGGGGCACTGGACCGGCGTGCTCAGCGCCGGCCGCGCCTTCCACACCGCCTTGCGAGAGTTGCCGCGGCCCGACTTCCTTGACCGGCAGGTACATCCCTGGGCAGTGGCCGACCGAGTCGCGTGGGGCGAGCAGGCCATCGACGTAATTGACGACCTCGCCACACCGTTCTCGACCCTGCTGGAGCTGTGGCGCCCGGTGAAGCAGGACGCAGCTCAACTCATCCACGGCGATCTCACGGGCAATGTGCTGTTCGCTACGGATCAAGTGCCGGTTGTGATCGACTTTTCCCCATATTGGCGGCCCCCGGTATTTGCCGAGGCCATCGTGGTTGCAGACGGCCTGTTGTGGTTCGACCTCCCGTCTGACCTGCTCACGGCTGGCAGCGGCCACCCTGACTGGCCGCAGATGCTGGTCCGTGCACTGATCTTCAGACTCGTCGCGCATAGCGAGAGCGCAGGACCACTGGGGCGGGCCCAGTTGTACGAGCCGGAACGCTATGTAAGGGCAGCTGGCGTGGTGCGGAAGCTGGCGACGTTTTAGAACGCGTCCGAACGAAGGATCATGGCCGGAGCCAGAGTCTGATCGAGGCGAGGGTAACGGTGCCGTGGAAGATGTAGGCGCGCTTGTCGAACCTCGTAGCCACGGCCCGGGAGTTCTTCAGTGCGTTGATCGTTCGCTCAACTTCGTTTCCTGCGCTTGTAGATCGTCTTGTCGAAGCCTGCGGGCCGACCACCCCTGCTGCCTCTGCGCTGACGGTTGGCCCGCTGGTTCTTCGGTTCGGGGATCGTGTGCTTGATCTGGCGTCGCCGCAGGTAGCGACGATTGCGGAGGGAGGAATACGCCTTGTCTCCGCCGAGATGGTCAGGCCGAGTCCGGGGTCGCCCACCGTCCAGCCGGGCGACACGGACACGCTCCATGACCGGGATGAGCTGCGGGGCGTCGCCCCACTGGCCCGGGGTGATCAGCAGGGCCAGTGGGCGGCGTCCGCCATCACCGGCAAGGTGGATTTTGCAGGTCAGGCCGCCCCGAGAGCGTCCGAGTCCCTCGTCGGGACGGTGCTGTTGGGGCGTGCGTCTTTTCCCGGCAGCCTCGGAGGCTTGCTGCGTGCTCCGGCGGCCTGCTGGTGGGCCCGGCAGGAGGTGGAGTCCACGCTCACCATCGACCAGTCGATGCGGCCTTCCGCGTCAGCATCGGCCAGGACAGCCGCGAAGAGCCTGTCCCATGTGCCATCCGCTGACCAGCGTCGATGCCGCTCGTACACAGTCTTCCACTTCCCGAAACGCGCAGGCAGATCTCGCCATGGGACCCCGGTCCGGTTCCGGTACAGGATCCCGTTGATGATCCTGCGGTGGCTGCTCCAACGTCCCCCACGCTGCCTGGAATTCGGCAGATGCGGCTTCAGCCGGGCCCATTCTTCGCTTGTGAGATCTCCCCGCCCCATGAGCATGCCAACGAACCAAGACCGAGATAGTCACAAGATCCGCCGGACAGGCCCTAAGCATCGCGCTCCTCCTCGCCTGCACGTGGGTGACGTGGCTATCGAGTGTGGACTGCGGCCGGGCGGGGGAGAACCTCACCGCTCCACCTCTGCGGCGCGTTGACGAACAGGGCGGGGGCCACGGCGACGTGAAAGGTGGGGATATGCCCAGGCACACTCATGCACCGACGAAGCCGTACATCTGCCCCGAGTGCAGCACCAAGACCAAGGCGAGCCTGCGCAACGGCCACCTCTACGAGCATCCGGCGCCCGACGGATCCGGCCCGTGCGCGAGGTCCTGGCACGTCGTCCTGTCCGGCAAGGAGCTGAAGGACAGCTACGAGTGCGCCTGCGGCACCTGGGCCCGCGTCACCCATAAGAAGACCCTCGCCCAGCACCCCATGCCCGAGGGTGAGCGGTGCCCACTGTCCGGAGAACCGATACAGGCCCCCGTCACCCGCCCCGTCGTGAAGGGGCTGCTGCGCCCGGTGCCGGCGGCCCCGACGCACGGCTGGGCGAAGCCGGTCACCACCGGGAGCGGCTCCAGCGTGTACGCAATCCCGGCCGGCCTGCCCGGCCACGGTCGAAGACGCCGCTGAGGGCATGCAACAGGCGGATCCCGCGCTCACCGAGCTGCACCGCGTCGTCGACGACCTCGCCGCCGCCACCCACCAGCACGGGGAGCTGATGCTCGAAGTCGCCCCGGCGTACCTGTCCGACCCAGCCACGTCGGACGTCCTCGCTCCGCTGTGCGAGCAGATCGGAGAGGACCTCGACAACGGCCTCGCCGCTACGCCCTGTCCGGTGACCGCCGCGCCCTGTCCGGTGTCCTCTGACATGGAACTTGGATCGATTGCCATCGAAGTTGGATCGAGACGCGGAGGGCCGTGGGGCCTATCAGGTATCGATCGGATTGTCAGACCGTACTCCTAGGATCGGCAACTTGGCCGAAGGAGAAGCCGTTGCCACCGAGGTTGAGGGTCTGCGCTGACCCGTCCTGCAATCACGTCTACACCGCAACCAACAAGTTCTGCACCCGACATCGAATGCGGACCGCCACCTGCAAAGAGTCGGGCTGTGGCCGGCAGTTCACATCAGCCGGCGGCCGGTACTGCTCGGGCCATCGGTACCCAGAACGGGAGTGCCTGGTCGACGGGTGCACCCACCGTTTCCGCGCATCGAACCGAATCTGCTCGGCGTGCAGGGAGATCTTCCGGGAGTGCGCCTCTGATGGCTGCGACACCTTCTACAAAGGGAATGCTCGGCACTGCCGGGCCTGCTTGACCCCCGAGCGCACCTGCGTCGACCCCGAGTGTCTAACCGTGTTCAGAGGAACGACGCGGCTCTGCTGGGAGCACCGGGCCGTTGACCGGACCTGCGGGGCTGACGAGTGCGAGAACACCTATCGCGGCACGACGCTGCTGTGTCTATCGTGCCGGACGGTTGAGCGGGAGTGCTCCAACGAGGACTGCATAACGGTGCACTGGAGCGACCGTGCCCTGTGCAACGACTGCCGGATGTCTGACCGAATCTGCCCCGACTGCGAGAAAGAGTTTCGGGGTCGGACGACGAGGTGCGGACCGTGCTGGTGGGCGCAGATCCCGGCAGACGTGCGAGCGGCAATCAGTCGGGCGAGCGGGAATGCGTATCGGGCTCGCAAGCTGGCCGCCCAGGTGGCTGGGCCAGTACCCGCCGCCGAATACGAGCGGATCCGTGCCGAGGCTCCCTGTGTGTACTGCGGTGCCGCCGCGACTGAGGTCGATCACATACGGCCTCTGGCCACGCACGGTGGGTGGGAGCACGCGTCGAACCTGGTCCCAGCGTGCCGAACGTGCAACGCCAGCAAGAGCGATCGCTTGCTGACCGAGTGGGACCAGGTTCGGGTGTTCCGTGCAGTGCGAGCGTCAGAGAAGGTGGCCGTCGAGTATGAGTGCCAGCGTCAAGAACTCGTGGGCGTGAACGACGCCTAACGGGAAGCCCACGGGTCTGCCGCCGATGCTTTGCCTGGCTGGTCCAGCTGCGGTCCAACACCGATGGCAAACGGTCCAAGTTCGATGTCGTCGGACAACTGGCTCTGTACGCGAGAACGGACAGCACTTCGGCGTCAGTTTGGGAGGCGCTGAGGTGCTACGTCCGGCCGGAATGTTCACGAGTTTCCGACAGCACTTCGGCGCTCGGGAACGGCTGAGCATTGCAGGGTCAGCGAAGGACCTGGACTGCGTAGAGGGCACCGATCCCGGTGGCGAGGGTACCGAGCAGGAGTTGGAGGGCTGTCTCGGGCAGGTGCGGCTGCAGGCGTGCCCCGAGGTAACCACCGAGGAGGCCACCGGCGCCACAGGACAGGCCCAGGAGCCAGTCGGGAGCGACGTCGCCGGTCGTGGCGAGAGAGAGCAGTGCGTAGGTGGCAGCGCCGACGATGGAGGTCACGAACGTGGAGGCCAGGGCGGCGGGTGCGACCGTGGCAACCGGCGCTCCGCGGCCGACGAGGATGGGGCCGAGCAGCGAGCCGCCCCCAATTCCGTAGATGCCGCCGACCACGCCGACGGCCAGGGCCAGCGACGTCGTCGCGCGGGGCGAAGGCTGGCCCTGGGCCCGGGGCGAGGCCGGGCGTACGGTCCGGAGCAACAACCACAGTCCGAGGGACAGGAGCAGTGCCACTATGAGGAGGCGAAAGATGCGCGGGCCGGGAAGGGCGAAGACGCGGATCACGGCTCCGATGAGGACGCCAGGAACGGTGCCCGCGATCAGGAGGCGGGTCAGCGGCCCGCCCAACTGTCCGGCCCGCCGGTAGCGCAGGAGGGCGCCGGGGCCAGCCACCACGTTGTAGAGCAGGTTCGTAGGTGTCACAGCCGGACTGGGCACGCTCAGCACACTGACCTGGACGGGCAACAGGAAGACCGCGCC
>NZ_JBIUUC010000031.1:0-26414 GCF_044742205.1 Streptomyces sp. NPDC087901 | reverse complement strand
CGACATCTCGAAGCGTGAAGAACGGCCGTCTCGGCTGTCCCGGAAAGAACCGCAGATCAGCAGGTCGGGTGACGTGCGAGGTTAAACGTCAAGCTAAGAAGTCGTTGCTCTATCGATCAGGGTGAGCATCGGTTCGAGTGCGACTGCCCCGTCGGGTGATCTTTGGTCGGGCGCGCATGGTCGATGAGATCCGGTACCTCGCAGACAACGATGGGACTTGGCCCCACCGCTCGTTCATATTTTGGTCAATGGTTCCATCATGTGGGCGGCTTGGGCGTGACGATCTTGGTGCGGGCAAGATGCCCCGCATGACTAAGGAGATACGCAAGGCATACCTGCTGGGCGCCGAGCGGGCTGTGCACCTGCTGGCCACGGCAGAGGTAGCACGTTGCTGGGACAAGGAGTCAGTGCTGCCGGGGATGACGGTGGGTGGACTGGCCGGCCACCTTGCGCGCAGCGTCCTGCAGGTCGAATGGTTTCTCGACGGCGAGACAGTCGGAGCGGATCCAGTATCGCCAGTGCGCTACTACGCGCGGCTCGTCGGCACGTCGTTGCCGGACTCCGCACTCAACGTCGGCGTGCGTGCGCGGAGCGAGGAGACGGCAGCCGCCGGCCCCGCCGCCGTGGCTGGGCAGGCGCACGCCGCATGGCAAAGGCTGGCGCAACGGCTGGGCCAGGAGCCAGCCGATCGGCGAGTGGCCGTCCTTCACCGGCCTGGAGAGGAAATGCTGCTCGATGGCTACCTCCAAACCCGATGCGTCGAGTTGGCAGTGCACCTTGATGACCTGGTTCTGAGCGTGGGCGCTCAGAGCCAGACACCCGAAACCACGCTCGCTGTTGCAGTCGATGTCCTTGTCGCAGCCGCCCGTGACCGGCACGGCGATCAGGCCGTGCTACATGCGCTCGCCAGGCGCGAACGTGACGCCGACCAGTCTTTGCGCGTGCTATAAGTAGCGGTTGTCGTTCCGGACTTGAGGGGCGCGCGTCGAGGCCCTGTTCTCCCGAAGCTACAGCCCCGGTCGGTGATGACAGCGGCGTGAATTGTGTCCGCGTGAGAGTCCACTGCTCCGAACACCCCATCCGACTCGGTGGCGGGCGTGATCGTCACATTCATCCTGTCTGCTGCCTTCCCGGCTGGCGGTGACGCTGGCCGGGTGGATCAGACAGGACATTGAGGGGGCCTTTGGCCGAGCAATGCTCAAGACCTGTGGATCGGGGCTCGGGTGGCATGCGAAGGGCGTACCTTCCCGAGTGATCGATTGAAGGTCACCGAGTAGGCCGGCGTTCGCAGCGGCGGTCGGGAAGGCCCGCCCGTGCTCAGCGTAGTCAACAACGACGGCATCACGCCGAACGGATCCCTGATCGACGAGATCGTCCGCGAGGGCGCGAGGCGGATGTTGGTCGCCGCTCTGAAAGCGGAAGTCAACGCTTATATAGCGGAGTTGGCTGGTGAGCGGGGCGAGAGCGGTCACCGTCTGGTCGTGCGCAACGGCCATCACCAGTCGCGGAGGGTCACCAGCTCAGCCGGAGTCGTGGAGGTCAGGGCCCGCGCGTGAACGACAAGCGCATCGACGAGTCCACGGGCGAACGCAAGCGGTTCTCCTCGGCGATCCTGCCGCCCTGGGCGCGGAAGTCCCCGAAGATCAGCGAGGTGCTGCCGCTGCTCTACCTGCACGGCCTGTCCTCCGGCGACTTCGTGCCCGCACTCGAACAGTTCCTCGGCTCATCGGCCGGCCTCTCGCCCGCCACCGTGACACGGCTGACCGTCCAGTGGCAGGCCGACCACAGGGCGTTCATGGACCGCGACCTGTCCGCCAGGACCGCGACCTGTCCGCCACCGACTACGTGTACGTCTGGGCGGACGGCGTCCATCTGCGCATCCGCCTGGAGGAGGCGAAGGCCGCGGTCCTGGTGCTGATGGGCGTGCGGGCCGACGGCACGAAGGAACTGATTGCGATGACGGACGGATACCGCGAGTCGTCCGAGGCATGGTCCGGGCTGCTGCGGGACTGCGCCCGCCGGGGCATGCGAGCCCCGGCCCTGGCCGTCGGCGACGGCGCACTCGGCTTCTGGAACGCACTGAACGAGGTGTTCCCCGAAACCCGCCATCAAAGGTGCGGGGTGCACAAAACCGCCAACGTTCTGGACGCCCTGCCGAAGTCGGCCCAGCCCGCCGCCAAGCGCGCGATCCAGGAGATCTGCAACGCCGAGGACAAGGAGCACGCGGCCAAGGCCGTCCGCGCTTTCGAGCGCGCCTACCAGGCGAAATGCCCCAAATTCGTCAAGCGGATCACGGACGACGAGGACGCGCTGCTGGCGTTCTTCGACTTCCCCGCCGAGCACTGGATCCATCTGCGCACCACAAATCCGATCGAGTCGACCTTCGCCACGGTCCGGTTGCGGACGAAGGTCACCAAGGGCGCCGGCAGCCGGGGAGCCGCCCTCGCCATGGTCTTCAAGCTGATCGAATCCGCTCAGGCCCGCTGGCGCGCGGTCAACGCACCCCATCTCGTGGCGCTGGTGCGGGCCGGCGCCCGTTTTGAACGCGGCCATCTCGTCGAGCGCCCCGAGGAGGCCGCCGCGTGAATGGCCTCAACGGTGCCGATGACCCTTTCGCCGAGGACGAGCACCAGCGATTCGCCCGCTACCTGCACGAACTGGCCGTCGTCAGTAACGAGGACGAAGCCGATCTGGTGACCAGAATCCTGCGCGACCCGGACACGACGATGGCGCAGTCGGCCATCGTCCGCCACCTCGACCGTCGAGCGGCGCTCCTGCTGACCGACGAGGGGTTCACCGGCTGGGCCCGCGCGATGTCCGAGATCAGCGCGGAGCGGGAGTTCCTCGCCCACCGTCTGCGCGAATGGACCCTGCTGCGGTCAATCACCGTGGGCGAGCCGTGGGCCTCGGATGAAGTCACCACCGGATCCGACTGGTTCCAGCGCAAGGCCGTCGAGACCCTGCCCTCACCCGTCGTCCTCACCCTGCTCGCCGAGACCGGGAGAACCCGACGCATCCGCGCTGACGCCAGCCGCCGACTGCGTCAGCGACACCACAGCGACTGACCTGATCCACAGGTCTTGACTATTTCTCCCTTTGGCCAAGCTCCTGACTTGTTCAATTGAGCCCAGATGCTCGGTCTGCAGCCGTAGCGTTCAGGGTGCCGGTCGGCATGGGCCCGCAGTGCTCCTTGCCGCCCTCGGGCTGGCTCATTGACAGCGTGCCGCCGCCGGCCGACACCCACGCGGTGTGGCTCGACAGTGGCGTGAAGGTGACGCAGTGACTTCAAGTCGGGGTGCCCACCGCACTCCCTTCCCTGTCTCATCGAGTGCAAGGTTGACTGCTCGTGATCCTGATCGGTGTCGATCCCCACAAGTCGTCCCACACCGCCGTCGCCGTTGATGCGGCAGGCCACCAGGTGGCCCGGCGCCGGTTCGTCGTCAACGCCGGCACCTTCCGCCGGCACATGCGCTGGTGCGAGCAGTGGCCCGAACGCCGCTTCGCCATCGAAGGAGCCAGCGGGTTCGGCCGCTCGCTCGCCCAGCAGCTGGTAGCCGTATGCGAGAACGTGGTCGATGTCCCCTCCACCCTGTGAGGGCTGGGTTCCGGTCCGGGCTACGGGCCGGTGCTCAGCGAGGTCCAAGTCCTGTCCGTCCGTCGAGTAGTTCGCGGGCAATGTCCAAATGTCCGGCGTGACGCGCGGTCTCTTCGATGACATGCATGATGATCCCGCGCAGGTCGGCGAGTTCGTCTCCCAGCGGTTCGGGATGGCGTCCCTGTGGGGGTGCACACAACGGCGTGCGGGCTATCACGGCATCGGAACGGCGGCACTGGTCGTCGTAGAAGGCGAAAACCACCTGCGGCTCTCGCGGTGTCGTCAGGGGGGCATGGCCATCGGGCCATGGCAACGGCTCGGCCGCTCCGGTGACGATCTCCTGGAACCAGTGCCTCTCGGCGTATCCCAAGTGTTCTATGAGTCCGAGGGGTGTCCAGCCGGAGGGCAGAACTGCCGTGGTCAGTGCCTGTGTGTCAAGCCCGTCGACGATGGCCAGCACGCTGGCTCGCTGTGCCGCGAGGAAGGCCAACAGAGTCTTCCTTTCCGTGCCATTTGAGTTCATGGGCGCATGGTTGCAGTAGCCACTGACAACCGCGGCAGCAGCCAGCCCACCACGCGACGAAGGAGGGTCATAGCCACTCGTTGATGGCAGCGACGAGGACGGTCGCCTCGTACCGGACCGCGAGTTTGTCGTAGCGCGTGGCGACAGCGCGGCTTCTCTTGAGGCGGTTGATCCCGCACTCGACCGCGTGACGCTCGCGGTAGTCAATCGGGTCGAAGCGCGGTGGCCGGCCGCCGTAGGATCCGAGCTTTTGGCGGTTGCGGGCTGCGGACGGCACATAGGGTTTGCAGCGCGGTCGGTCAGGGGCACGTCAATCGGCGCCCAGGGAATCGGATAGCGGAGTGTTCACTGTGACGGATCTTCACAACGAAGAAGTGCTCGCCCGGATCGCCCAGGGGCTCGTCTACACCGAGTCGGAAGCAGCCTTTCAGGCCCCTCTGCGCCGCACGGAGCAGATCTTCGAGTACAACCTGACGCCACCGACCAATCCGGAGAGGCGCCGGTCGCTGCTCACCGAGATCCTCGGCTCGGTCGGTGAACGCACCGTGCTGTTGCCACCGTTCCACGCCGGGTTCGGCAGCAACGTCCACATCGGCGACGACTTCTTCGGGAACGTGAATCTGACGTTCGTCGATGACGTGGACATCCGTATAGGCGACGGGGTCATGATCGCTCCCAGCGTGACGCTGACCACGACGGGGCATCCGGTGCATCCCGCGCGCCGAGCTGACTTCGGTCGCTACTCCGAGCCGATCGTGATCGAGGACAAGGTCTGGATCGGCAGCAACGTCGTGGTCCTGCCCGGCGTTCGCATCGGATACGGATCCGTCATCGGTGCCGGCAGCGTCGTCAGCCGCAGCATTCCGCCGATGACCGTTGCACTCGGAACACCTTGCCGGGTGGTCCGCCACATCACGGACGAGGACCTCACCACACGCACCGCCGGAAGCGAGATCGGCTAAGTAGCCGTTGTCATGCCGGCTGGGCCGTCTGATCGCCGAACGTCAGTTCCCGCTCAGCTGTCTTCCGGCTCCCTCGCGGCAACTCTGGGGGTCCCCTCCTTCGACTGTAAACGTCACAATTTCGACTCCGGCATCGGAGGACAAACCGGGATAGTGGCTCTGGAGGCCCGTCTTCAGCTCGTCGCTGCTTGTGCCGCCATCGAGCCGAGTCTGTGCGGCGGTGAGGCCATCGAGCCGGTGGTGTTCGACGCTGGTGACGGTGCCGTTCAACGTGCGGTGGGCGTCGTCGTCCTCGAAGAGGAAAGTTGCGGGACATGGTGCGATCGGATCGTCGTAGCGGACGGTGGAGGTCTTCCGCGCGGTGGCGATGGCCTCGTAGTAGCGCTTGTGGAACCGAACAATTCGGTGCGCTGCGGCATCGGGGAAGAAGTAGGTGTCCGGTAGAAGCTTCCGAATCGGGCGCAGTGTCGGCCCGGCGCCGGTCGGTACCGCGACGAAGACGTCGGGATGGAGGTCGAGAAGCGCCTGGCCGCAACGACCGCACGGCGGGATGAGGCCGCGACCCTGATCTCCCGCGGCGGCGATTGTGACGAGAGGGCCAGCTCCCGCTGCTGCCGCGGCACCGAGTACGACCAGCTCGGCACACGCTCCGCCGGTGAAGTGGTAAACGTTGACCGCCTCATGGATCCTGCCGGCCGTGTCCATCGCCGCTGCGGCCACGCTGGACGCGGTCCACTACCTGGTCGAGAACGGAACCAAATGGCGGGCGATGCCGGCCGACTTCCCGCCGTGGGAGCGGGTTTATGCCTTCTTCCGGCTCTGGCGCTCGCACGGTCTGATCGTCGAATTCCACGACCGGCTGCGGGGGAAGATCCGCGAGAAGGCGGGCCGCGACCCGGAGCCGAGCGCCGGTGTGATCGACTCCCAGTACGGTGAAGGCGGACGCCGTCGTCGGCGCGGACAGCCGCGGATTCGACGGCGGCAAGCTGATCAACGGCCGAAAACGGCACGCCGTGGTCGACGCACTCGGTCTCCTGCTGGGTGTGATGGTCACCGCCGCGGACACCGGCGACCGCGCTGCCGCCCAGGTACTTCTCGAACAGGTCACCGGCGTGTACCACCGGCTGGAACTGATCTGGGCCGACGGCGGATACACCGGCAGCTTCATCAACCACTGCCTCGCCACGCTCGCGCTGGTCCTGGCGATCGTGAAAAGAGGCCGGGCGTGCTTCAAGTTCAGCACGCCGGCGGCTGACCGAGGCTTTTCACAGCTTTGTCGATCGTGGACTTCCTGCGCAAGCCGTCTCCCGGGCTGCCGATGGCGGCCCGTAGCCTTCCTCCATGCAGGCAACTTTGATGATCTACGACGGCACAGCCGCACCCGATTCGGAGATACCGCGTACCGGTGGCGTGCCGCTGGCCCCAGAGGGGTTCATCTGGCCGTTGTGCGGCGACTGTTGTGGAGGGCCGATGCAGTTCTTCGCTCATCTGCCGGTCGAGTACGGCGTCCTGTCGGTGTTCCTGTGCCAGAACAATCCGGGCTCCTGCGAGTCGTGGGACGCGACGGCTGGGGCCAATCGGGTCTTTCTGTTCCCGCCTGCGGGACTGGTGGCGGTGGCCGTACCGGAGAGTGGCGTGACACTTCTGCCGGCAGTCTCGGCGATCAAGACCCAGGTCGTGACGCTCGAACCCGAGACGGGCGACGACGACGAGCTCCCGCCCGATGCGTACGACCTCGCCCGTTCAGGGTGGGAACGGGAGCCCGGCGAATGGTTCGGGAAGCAGCGTGAGGTGCTCGGATCGCTCGGCGGCAGCCCCTCCTACCTGGAGGACGACCGGTTGCCAGGGTGCCCCTCCTGCTCCGGCACGACGGAGTTCGCGGCACACCTGGAAGAGGGGATCGACCGGCAGACCGCGATGAACCTCGGTGGCCAGTTGGGCTACGTCTTCGTGTGCCGCCCCTGCTCCGAGGGCGCCTTCCTCACGGACTGACGACCTTGCCGTCCAGCACGCCCTGGAGACGGCGCGTCCCCGCTGGGCGGCGGCGGTGTCAGCGGTGCGCACGGCGGCAACCGCGCGCACCGGCCGTAACCAGGGAGAAGTGTGTGCTGCGCCGGACTAACTCCGCAGCGGCGCTTGGCCGGACGTCTCGATGCCGGCCTCACGGAAGTCCTCCAGGGTGGAGGCGATGGTGTCGGGGGCGACGCCGACGGAGTAGTCCAGGCGTACCCGGGTACTGAAGCCCGCCGCGGCGGCGTCCAGCGCGGTGGCGCGCACGCAGTGGTCGGTTGCGATGCCCACCACGTCGACGTCCCTCACCTCGCGGGCCCGCAGCCAGTCGGCGAGGGAGGTCCCTTCGGCGTCCGCACCTTCGAAGCCGCTCTTGGAGGCGCTGTGGGCGCCCTTGAAGAAGACGGCGTGGACCTTGCCGCCGGTCACGGTGGGGGCGAAGTCCGGGTGGAACTCGCCGCCTTCGCCCCCGGCTACGCAGTGCACCGGGAAGCTGTCCTTGAAGTCCGGATTCTCCGAGAAATGGCTTCCCGGGTCGATGTGGTGGTCGCGGGTGGCCACGACGTACTGGTAGTCACCGCCCGCGCTCTGCTCCACCAGGTCGGCGATGGCGGCGGCGATCCGGGCACCTCCTGCGACAGGAACGCTGCCGCCCTCGCAGAAGTCCTTCTGTACATCCACGACGATCAAGCCTCTGCTCATGGCGAGCACCTTTCACGATCAAACGGCGGAGAGAACTGCTGAAACAGCCGGGCGTGCGAAGGGGCCGCCCCCAGCACCGACGCCGGCGAGCAGGCGACGACCGGGCTGCACCGTTCGACGCTGCCTTCGCCAGGGCATGCGGCGAACACCTTCGACGTGTCCAGCTTCGCGGGGGCGGCGGTGAACTGCCAGCGGAACTCGGTCGCCACCCACTCACCTCCGTACCGGCGCTGCGCGTTCGGGTTGCTCTCGATCGGGCGGGAGGTCGGATACGAGGGATGCGCCCGCATCTTCATGGCCGGGGTCACTGCCGAGGCTCATCATCCGTGCCGGCGCCGGCGCCGGCGCCGGGGGAGGGCTGGGGTGGCACGCGGCCTCGCGCAGCGGCGAACCCGGACTCGTGTCCCTCCACGAACGGGCAGGCGTTCCGCCCGGGCCGGCTCGGGAACCGTTCTCCCGGATCCTGCGTGACCACGTGTGTTGCCGGCTGTTGGTGAGGGGACCGAATGAGGGCTCGGGCGATGATGAGCATGGCGGTATCGGCCTGTGTGGCGCTGGTGGCGTGCGCGTGCGGTCCGGAGAATGCGAAGGAGGACACGGACGCGAAACCTTCGCGGTCGTCCGTGGCTACGCGGTCTGAAGAGCCGTCGGCCACACCGTCCGGGTCCGCTCGGCCAGAGAAGCCGTCGGCCGAGCCGACCGGTGACCAGCCCGCGCCCAGGACGAAGGAGGGCGCGATCCAGCGGTACGAGCAGTACCTCCATGCCTTGGGCCGTGAGGACATCGACAAGGTCTGCGAGGTGGCCGGGCCCGCCGCGCGGAAGGCGCAGGACCAGGGATTCGGCCCGTGCGCGTCGACGTACGCCGTCGTGTTCCAGATGATGTCGTCCACGCAGAAGAAGGCCCTGCGAACCGCGACGGTCGACCCGCAGCGCATTGTCGTGCGCACGCCCGACAAGATCGATATGCCGGTCGAAGCGGTCAGGGCTTCAGCAGCCTTCTCCGAGAGCGACCTCGGCAGCTACACCCTGGAGTACCTCAAGAACGATTGGTACATCACCGACTGAATCCGATGCGCCGTGAGCGGAGCCACCCGTGGGACGGTGCCGCGCGTGCGCCACCCGGCGGCCGGTCGGCCGGCCCTCGACGGAGCCTTCTGCCTGCACCGTGCGATCGGCTGTCCCCGCCCTCGTGTGCGGCCGCGCCTGGCGTGCCCCGGGGCCATGCGCCGCCGGCCGTGAGGCTGGTGGTCGTCGATTGTCTTGTACCGGACCGGTTCTCGCGTGGTTCGTGGAGGACAGTGAGGGGATCAGATGGATCAAGGTGACGCCGTGAGGTGATGGAGGGCGTCGCCTGCCTGTCTGCCTCGGCGCGCCGTCGAGCGATCAGTCTGAGGAGTTGATCGATCTGCTCGGGGAGACGGCCGAGGCCGAGCACGACCCGGCCCGGCGCGTGTTCTCGCAGGGTTCCCGGACGGTTTCGGGCGTCTTGAGGATGCATCCTGATTGGCCTTTGCAGGAGCGGAGCAGGACGCGCTTGCGCAGGAGTTCGCATCCTGCGTGGCCGAACATCCGGCGTCTGTACCTTGATCCGGCTGAGGCGTTGAGACCGTGTGCCATCGAATGCTGAACACCCACTCCGAGGACGGCCTTCTGGCGAGGTAGACGCCGGGCTGGGATGGGCAGAGCAGGGGGCGGAACTCGGCACGCTGGGAGGGGCGAGGCCGAGTACCCGGCGGCTCACTGATCGACGAGATCGAATAAGTCCCGAAGTCGATCCCTCTCCGGCGGTCGCGGTTAAATCACGGCGGAACAAGACCCCTGTCGACCGCAAGCCCATGTGCGGAAAAATGACCCTTCATGGAGGGGTTGAGGGACAATCTGCCCCGTTCTGCGCTGCGTTTTCCTTTTGAGTCCGACTGAGGGCCCGCCCGGGAAGTGATATGCAGTCACGACCTCCGAGGTCCAAACGGATTGGCGAGGAAACAAGCAAACGAGCGAGGGGATTCACGGATGGCGCCAGTAGCTGCCGTCCAAGGTAGTTTCACGTATCAGTCTCAATGCCCTTCCCCGTGGGGATTCACTCTGACTCCGAAGGCCATATAGCAGTCCGGCTCAATGCTCTTCTCCATGATTTCGTCCTCATGTGGACCGTGATTTCTGGAACCACGGTCGACATAGTCCGGTCCGCCTTCATCGTCACACTGCTCGGATTCACCTGGTATACAAGTGTGTCCACTTCCGCCGGGGCGGGGGGGCATCGGCCCCGCCTTTGCGGTCCCGCATTCATTCTGAGCGCGGGGCCCAGCCCCCTGCCGCCCACGCTCGCGGCATCGAGGTACTGAAGCCGGCAGTGGGCCCCGGTGCCATGGGGAGCCCTCACTCTCTTCCTCCCGCGCTTCTCTGTACCCAGGGGCATTGCAAGATCGAGATCTGTCTGGGGTTCGGCACGTGAGGCCGAGGGCTTGTGGGGACTGGTGGTAGTCGCGGCCGGTGTGGCATACGGCGCCGGCGACGTTGGGCCGGCCGTCTTGGCGGAAGACGCTGGTGTCGAGATTGCGCAAGGCCGCCATGGTGCGGGACAGGGTGCCGGTGCGGATCTTGGAGTCGTCCTCGCGGAACGTGCGGCCCCGGACGTGGTGCAGGAGGTTCTCGATGCCCGAACGCCCCTGATCCAGGTCGCGAGTTCGGTGCAGCTCGGGTCGAAGAGGCTCAGGCTGGTGATCAGGCAGACACGCTCGATGGCAGTCCGGGAGCCCACTTTCTCCAGCGCGGTGGGGAAATGGGTGACGATGTCGGGGCAGGCGCGGTATCGCTCTCATTTCATGGGTTTCGGCAGCCACATGATCACCGGAACCGTGCCTGCTCTGCCGTCCGGTCCCCTTTGTCGCACACCGGGCATGACGCCACGTCGCTCATGAACCCGGCGAACCGGACGGCCCTGGATTACGCAGTATTCCTGCACCCTTGATAAGGCGGTCGTGATGAATTAATAATTGCGCCAAGCCCGCCGCGGCAGATCCAACACCCTGATCTGTGCGGGTTGTTGTGACCTTGTCCGTATCGGGGCCGGTGAGGGATATGAGTCCCGTTTCCGATTGGAGATCACATGGCTGAGCATGCGGAACACGAGGAGCCCCTGTTCGAGGAGTTCGACCACGCGGTCTACGCGCGTTGTTCGAACAACAACATGCCCATGTTCGCAACCTTCGTTCCGTTGAACGAGGACGAGCAGGCCGTGGTGGACGAGGCGCTGGCGCTGTCCTGACCGCCTCGCCCGTATGGGCCAGGCTCCGCTGGTGCGGGCGTCCGCCCGCACCAGCGGAGCCTGGACGCGGCAGCACGACCTTCGAGGAGAGCAATGTACGGCGCCACACCTCTGCTGCTGAGCACCTCCGCGACGCTGCTCGCCGGCGACCGGGTCTTTGTGGGGAACCAGCCCGACGACTTCGCCGTAGGGCCGCTGTCCGGGCCGGCCGACGAGGTCTGCGTGCTGGGCCTCGGCTACGGAGGGTCCCTGCGCCCCCTGCTGACGGCGTCTCCCACGAGCCGAGTCACCGCTGTGGACCTCGACCCCGACATGGTGACGGTCACCCGTGCCCTGTTCCAGCAGCACTTCCCGCAGGCGGAGTTCCGTACCGAAGTGGCTGACGCCGCGACGTTCCTCGACGGGGGGCGGCGCTACGACCTCCTGCTCATCGACGTCTACGCCGGCGAGTCGTACCCCTCCTTCGTCCTCGACGCGGCCTTCTGGAGGTGCGTACGCGGCGCCGTTACGGCGGGCGGTACCGTCCTCCTCAACGCCTGGGGCCTCCCCAGCCACCTGGACCCCTTCTCCCCGCCCTCGCCGCAGCACACCCTTGCCGCGCTCCTCGCCCCCCTGTGGCCCCAGGCCCGGTACCTGCCGTGCCGCCGCAACATGACCGTTGTCCTCCGCGACACCTGGCCCGACCCGGAGACCGGATTCCCCCCGCTCGCCGCCGACCTCGACGAGCGGCTGACGCCCGCCGACGCAGCCATCCTGCGTATGCAGAGGCTGCGCCTGCACCGGGCAGAGCCCTTCCGCGTTCCGGACGGCGGCCTCGCGGACCCGGCCGACTCCGTGGACGTACCTACGACCCCGGACCAGCTGGACGCCGAGATGGCCCGGCGGTGGCCGGCGATGCTGGACGCCGTCCGCGCGCACGCCGACGCCGCCGGCGTCGACGCCTCGGTCGTCGGAACCCGTGCCTTCTACGACCGTCCCGACATCGCGGTCCCGGCCACCCTCGAACTCGCCCGCCGCGGCCATCCGGCCGCCGCCCTGCTGCCCAACGTCGCCGCCTCCCTGACCTTCGCAGGCGACACGTCGCTCGGCTGGTACGGGGAATGGATGGCGGACGAGGCGGAGAAGCTGGCGGCGGAACTGCCGGACTGGCTGGTGCGCACCGCCCTCCCGCAGGCGCTCGCCATGGCGGCGAACCCGCTCGTGCCGGCCTGGCCGTGGACTGCGACGCTCCTCGAGCGGACGACCGCGCTGGCAGCCGCGCGATGACCGAGACGCCCGTGGCCCGGACGACTCGACTGCCGTCGAGGTTCTGGCTCTTCTGGTCCTGCCTGACCGCAGGCGGTGTCGCCGACGGCATGACCCTCATCGCCCTGACCTGGTCCGCCTCCACCGTGACCGACAGCGCACTGCAGATATCGCTGGTCGCGATGGCGGAGCGGCTTCCCTGGCTGTTGTTCGCCCTCCCCATGGGCGCCGTCGTCGACCGGATGCCCCGCATCGCGCTGATGGCCGCCGCCGGAGCGCTGCGCGCGGCCGCCATGCTCTTCCTGGGCCTCCTGCTGCTGACCACCGATGTGTCCATGGCGGCGCTGATGGCCTTCGCCGTCTTCTTCGGGACGACCGAGGTCGCCTACGGCATCGCCGCCGACACGGCCGTCCCCCTGCTCGCCCCGGAGAAGGCGCTGTCCCGGGCCAACGGCCACATTCGCGCCAGCCAGATCCTCTCGAACGACTTCGTCGGCCGCCCTCTGGGCGGACTGCTGCTGAAGGCGGGCCTGGCCGTACCGTTCCTCGGCAACGCGCTGGTCAACGGTGTCTCCGCGGCGGCCCTGCTGGTGATCCGTCGTCGCGGGGACGATCCTGTGGTGACGTCCGCCGGGCGCGGCCGGTTCACTGCCGAGATCGGCGCGGGCCTGAAACTGGTCCGGGCCGAACCGATCCTGCAGATGCTCGCGCTCAGCGCGGTGGTGCTGAACACGCTGTACGCGGCCATGCTCGCCGGCCAGGTCCTCTTCGTCCGGGACACGCTCGGCCTGGGCTCCCTCGGGTACGCACTGCTGCTCTCGGCGGCCGCCGTCGGCGGAGTCGCCGGAAGTCAGTACGCGCGCCGGCTCCTCGAACGCCTCGGCACGGAGAAGTCGCTTCTCACCGCGCTGCTCACCATGGCCCTCTGCTTTCTGGGCGTGGGCCTCGTGCCGACCGTCCCGGTCGTTGTCGTCCTCTACGCGGTCGCGTCGGCAGCCGTCGCCTTCTGGAGCGTCAGCACCCTCACCCTCCGCCAGCTGTCCGTGCCCGACGGCACTCTCGGCCGGGTCAACGCCACCTTCCGCATGGTCACCTTCGGGATGAGCGTTGCGGGCATGCTCCTCGGCGGCCTCCTGGTGGAGGCCACCTCCGGACCCCTCGGCCAGGAGCAGGCCCTGCGGGTCCCGTACTGGGTGGCAGGCGCCGCCTACTTGCTGCTCCTTGCATTCCTCAGGCCGCGCCTCCGGCACGGCAGCGCCGACGTACGAGAGGAAGGAGACCTGCGATGAACAGAACGCTGCAGGTCGTCGACGACTTCTACGCCGACCCCGACCGGGTGCGAGCCCTGGCCCTGGAGAGGGGTGACTGGTCGCCGCAGAAGACCGACAACGGCCGCACCTACGACGCGGAGACGTACAACTCCTTCGCCGGCCGCGGGACCGCCGACACCTTCGCGGAACTGCTGGGCATACAGGTGCGGCACGACCCGGCACGCATGGGCTTCGGGGTCTTCGCCTTCACCGGCGACGACGCTAACGCGCCGCTGACCACTCACTTCGACGACACCGACTGGGCGGGCATCGTCTATCTGACACCTCCCGACCGGTGCCGGGGTGGCCTCTCCTTCTTCCGTCACCGCACCAGCGGACTGACCGGACCACCCGATGACGGCCGTGCGGCGGAGCTCGGATACCGCGACCGGGACCACTGGATCGAAGACGTCTACTACCCGGACAAGGTGCGGCCCGACGCGTGGGAGGAGATCTCCCGAGTCTCCATGGTCTACAACCGCCTGGTCCTCCTCAAGGGCAGCGTCCTCTTCCACCGCGCAAGTTCCGGCTACGGCACCTGCCCCTCCGACGGGCGGCTCGCCCAGCGATTCTTCTTCGACGAAGCGAGGTCCCAGTGATGCGCAGCAGACTGATCGTCGTCGACGACTTCTACGCCGACCCCGACGGCGTGCGTGCCGCTGCGCTCCGCTCCGACTTCCGCAGCGCCAGTCGCTACAACTACCCCGGCTGGCAGAGCAGCAAGGCGCTCAGCACGGACGCCCTGCAGCGGGCCATCGAGAACACCGTGGGATCGCCGGTGCATGTCGACGGCGACCGGCTCACCTGGGGCGGCTTCCGGGTGATCACCGAGGAGACGGGGCGCGGCAGCAAGGTGCACGCCGACACCGCCGTCGACTGGGCCGGCATGGTGTATCTGACGCCCGGTGCGCCTCCGTCCGCAGGCACCGGATTCTTCCGGCACCGCGAGACCGGCTTCACCCGGCCGCCCTCCGACCGGGTGGCCCGCTCGCTCGGCTACGCCGACGCCGACGCGTTCGAGGAGGGCGTCGCCCGGCGCGACATGGCGGACCTGTCCAAGTGGGAACTGGTCGACTGGGTCGCGCCCCTCTACAACCGGCTGGTGCTCTTCCGCGGCTGCGAGTTCTACCACGCCCCGCTCGGCGGCCTCGGCGACCGCCCCGCCAACGCCCGTATCACCCACAACTTCTTCTTCAACGAGATCAGCCCTGTCCCGTCCGCCGTCAGGACGATGCCCGCCGCCGCGGAAGCTGTGGCCCGGTGACCGCGCCGCGCGTCGAGCGCGCACTCGACGGCGACCTCCTGATTGTCGAGAACTTCTACCAGGACCCCGACCGCGTACGGGAGATGGCCCTCGCCGCCGAATACCGCGACTTCGGGGAAGCGGCGAACTTCCCCGGCAAGGAGAGTGCCAAGGCCTTCGCCGGCGACGGGCACGCCCGCAGACTCGCCGAGATCGTCGGCACGCCGGTCCACCACGACCCGAGCCGGTGGGTCTTCGGCAAGTTCCGGGTGGCGACGTGTGCGGACGCCGGACGAACCCGCGTGCACCTCGACTTCGTCGACTGGACTGCGGTGGTCTACCTCACCCCGCCTGACCGGGCCCAGGGCGGACTCGGCTTCTACCGCCACCTCCCCACCGGCTTGGACAGGGCGCCCGGCCCCGAGGAGCTGGTACGCCTCGGCTGCCGCAGCAAGGAGGAGTTCGACCAGCGGTACGTGCTCCGCGACACTGCCCGCGAGGACCGGTGGGAAGCCCTCCATCAGGTGGACCTCGCGTACAACCGCTGCGTCGTCTTCAGAGGCGGACGGCTCTTCCACGGCATCACCGAACTGTTCGGCGAGGAAGCCGCGGAAGGAAGGCTGACCCAGAACTTCTTCTTCATGACCGAGACGCCCGATCAGGGCCTCCGGGACGACGCCGAAAGGACCCGGGCCCATGCGTAGCCTGCTCGACGTGGTGCTGACCGAAGCCGGCGACGGCACGACGGAGCCCGGCACCCGCGCCCTTCTGCCGCTGGACGGCCGCATGCGGGGACCTCGCGGCGCCGATCCCGTGCTCTGCGGCCCGCTGCCCGCCGCCGGTGTGCCCCTGGCGCGAACCGCCGCCGAGGTGGCCGCCCTCGGCCTGGGGATGCGGACCCTCGCCCTGATCGCCGAGGAGAACGCGACCCTGCGGGCCGTGGCCCTGATCGACGGATGGCTCCTCCTGCGGGGCCATGGGGCCGGCATGGACCTCCGGGGCGCCGACCTCCGGGGATCCGACCTCACCGGAGCCCGCCTCACCGGCGCCGACCTGACCGGGGCCGACCTCTCGGGAAGCCGCCTGGAAAGCGCCGACCTCGCGCGCACGGTGCTCCGTTCGGCCGATCTTTCGGGTGCCTCCCTGCGCAGGGCCAGCCTCTTCGGCGCGGACCTGACCGAGGCCGACCTGCGGCGCACCGATCTGCGCCACTCCGACCTCCGCCAGTGCACCTGCGCCCGCACCGCCTTCCGCGGAGCGGACTTCTGGTCCGCGTACGTGTGGGACGTCCCCTTCGACGAGGCGTTCACCGAGGGCGCGGACATCGAGCGCGCGGACTACCGGGGAACGCACCTGCCCAAGCCCGAGAACGCGCGCGTCTGAAAGGGCGGACGACCATGACCACGGCTGAGTTCCTTGGCCTTCCCCCCATCCCCTCACGAGCACCGCTCCGCACCCTCCGGGTCGCCCTGGTGTGCATGCCGTGGGCCTCCCTGGACATGCCGTCGATGGCGATCAGCACGCTCGCCCCCGTCGCCCGGAGCCTGGACTTCGTCGAGGCCGTCGACACCGTCTACGCCAACATCCGCTGGGCCGACCACGTTCACGAACGCACGGGAGGCCGGATCGGCAGCGCCGACTACCGGCGCATCGTCGACGGGTACTACGTCGCCACCGGCGAATGGGTGTTCTCGCCCGCTCTGTACGGCTTCGAAGAACCCGTCGGCTCCCCGTTCCACACGGCCGCGACCTCCGGCGGCGCCGACCTCGCCGCCGCCGCGGAGATGTACCGTCTCAGCGCCGGATTCGTCGACCGGCTCGCCGACGAACTGGTCGCCGGCGGCTACGACATCGTCGGCATGACCAGCACCTTCGACCAGAACATGCCGAGCCTCGCGCTGGCACGCGCCCTCAAGGAACGCGCCCCCGACGTGATCACCGTGATGGGCGGAGCCAACTGCGACGACGTGCAGGGGACCGCGCTGCACCGCAACTTCGGCTGCCTGGACTACGTGGTCCGCGGGGAGGGCGAGCTCGTCCTCCCCACCCTGCTGCGTGTGCTGGCGGCCACCGTACCCGGCCAACACCCGCCCGCGCCGGAGCTCTCCGCCATCCCCGGCGTGTGCTGGCGCGACGCCGACGGTGCGACGACAGCCAACCCGCAGCCCCGCTCCGTCGTCCCGGTGGACGCCATCCCCGAGGCCGACCTCAGCGGCTACTTCGACACCTTCACGGCCGCCCGGTCCGTCGCCGACGTGGAACCCAAGATCCAGATCGAGGGCGGGCGCGGCTGCTGGTGGGGAGCGAAGCACCACTGCACCTTCTGCGGTCTGAACGGATCCCTCATGGCGTTTCGGGCGAAGTCCTCCGACCGCGTCCTGAAAGAGATGGAGAACGCCGTCCGCCGGCACCAGATGCTCGACGTCGTCTTCGCCGACAACATCATGGACATGGGATACCTCCGCGAGCTGCTGCCCCGGCTCGCGGAGCAACCCTGGGACCTGCGCCTGTTCTTCGAAATCAAGTCCAACCTAGGAATGCGGCAACTGAAGGTCCTCGCCGACGCCGGCGTGGCACAGGTCCAGCCGGGCATCGAGAGCCTCAGCACCCACGTCCTCGACCTCATGCGCAAGGGCGTGACCGGCTGGCAGAACGTCCGTCTGCTCCGCGACTGCCGCACCGTGGCCGTCTTCCCCGGCTGGAACCTCCTCTACGGCTTCCCCGGAGAAACCGAGTCCGACTACGACGAGATCATCGAGCAGATGCCGGGACTCTGGCACCTCACCCCGCCCGAGGGCGTCTACCGGGCGGTCCTCACCCGCTTCAGCCCCTTCTACGACGACGCTTCGCTCGGCCTGGAGAACCTGGGCCCCTCCGGACTGCTCAAAAAGGTCTACCGCCTCCCGGCGGAGGAGGTCGCCGACATCAGCTACATCTTCGAGAGCGAACCCGCCGGCCTCGGCGAGCCTGCCGCGCAGCGCCTGCGGGCCGCCGTCGACACCTGGCGCGACAACCACCAGGGCCGACGCCTTGTAGCGGTCACCGAGGGCGACGCGCTGCGCGTCGTGGACGAGCGGACCACCGCGCCCACGGAGGAACGGATCACGGACCCCCTGCTCGTCGCGACCCTCCTGGCCACCTGGAAGGGCCGCTCGCCCGCCGGCGTGCTGCGGGAGGTGACCGCCCGCGGCCACCGAACGACCGAGGACCAGGTGACGGAAGTACTGGAGGAATGGCGGGAGAGACGCTGGCTGTTCCGCGAAGGAGGCCGGTACGTGGCCCTGCCGACGGGACTCGACCATGAGTGAACGCACCTCCACAACCCGCCGCTCCACCCTCCTGGCACGTCACGACCCCGACGAAGGACACACCCGGGACGCGCTGGCGGCCCACGCCCGCCACGGCATGCGCGGCCTGCTGATCGAACGTCCCGTGCGACTCGACGCGGCCGAACCGGCGGCCACCGCCCGCTTCCTGCACCTGCTCGTGGAAGCGGCGGGCGTCGGCCTCCGCGTCTACTGGGAGGGCAGCCTCGACGGCGTGCCTGCCGGCCCACTCCGCCACCTCGACCCGCCGCGGGAGAACGGCGCATCCCTCTGGGCAGTCCCACCGGGCCCGCTCCTGACGGTGCGGCGCGGCCCGGATTTCGTCACGGTCGAGGACGCGCGCGACCCCGGCGCGCCCCGCCGTTTCGTCCTCCCCGACCTGCCCTACGGGGAACTCCTGCGCCGGTACGCCGCCCCCACCGCCCCGCGCCCCTCCGACCGCCGCGGCCTGGCCGAGTTGGAGGCACGGGACCTCGTCCTCAGGCTCGGCGGAGCTGGCGAGGAGCTCTGCCTCACCCTGCCGCTGCGTTTCGCCTACGCGAGGCCCTGACCGTGCGGGTACACGACACCGCTGCCCACGGCCGGCTGGTCTCCACCCGGCTGGCGAACGGCCTGACCGTCGTCGCGCAGGAGGACCGGGTCCTGCACGGACTCCACGTCCACCTGCGCTACGACGTCGGGTCCCGGCACGAACCGCTGGGGCTGCACGGGGTCGCGCACTTCATCGAGCACCTCATGTTCGAGGGAACGCCCGGCCACCCGGACTTCTTCGGCGAACTCCAGCGCGGCGGCGCATGGGACGTCAACGCCTCGACCAGCCAGGACCGCACGGCCTTCTTCATGACGGTGCCGACCGCCCTGCTGCCCCGGGCCCTGGCGATGGAGGCGGACCGGATGGCGCACCTGCCACGCGCGCTCGATGAGGCGGCCCTCGCACGGCACTTGGCGCTCATCCGGCGTGAGGAGGAGGAGCGCACCAGGGGGCCCCTCGCCGAGGCGCCCGGCCACCTCTTCGCGGACGCGTTTCCGCCCTCTCACCCCTACCGGCACGTCTCGATGGGCGACACGAAAGCACTCGCCCGGTTGACGCCCGAGCGCGTGGCCGCCTTCCACTGCGAGCACTACCGGCCCGAGCGGGCCACCCTCGTCGTCGTCGGCGACCTGCCGGCCGAGACGGCCGTCGACGCGGCCGCCGCGTCCCTCGGCACCGTGGACCGAGGACCCGCCCCGCCCCTGCACCCGCCGTCGTCCCCGTCCCCACCCGGCCACCCGGCGCGGTCCGATGACGCACGTAGCCGCGCCGACGCCGACGGTGGTGGCACCCGGTGGGCGGTCTGCCCGCCCGGGATCCCTCCTCAGGTGTACGTACTCGCCCACACCGCTCCGTACGGGACGAGGGAACATGCCGCCACGACCGTGCTCGCGGCAGTGCTCGGCAGGGGCAAGGGCAGCCGGCTCTTCCGCCGGGCCGTGCGCGACGCGCGCGTCGCCCGCCCAGCCACGGAGCTCACGGCTGCCTGGCACCTCGAACGCGACAGCTCCGTGATCTTCGGATCGGCTACCGCCACTCCGGGGACCTCCGGGGCGCAGCTCCTCGCGGGCGTTCAGGAGATCCTCACCTCGGTCGCCCACGGGCTCATCCCGGGCGAACTGGAGCGTGCCGTGCGGCTGGTCCGCCGGGAGCAGCTCGAACGGCTCGACGACCCCGCCGCGCGAGCGGAGACGTTCGCCACGCACGCAAGCCTCCACGGCGATGCGTGGAAGGCCTACGCGACCGCCGAGGCGATAGCCGACGTCACCGAGGAAGAAGTGGTGCGCTCCGCCCGGGAGTGCCTACCCTCGGCGACATACCTCGTCTACGACCACCCCGCCCGGAACACTCCGGAGGCAGCCGCGTGACCGCGCCCCCGACCGTACCGCCGAGACCGTCCCGGGCCGTACCGCCGGCCGCGTCCCCCGCCACGCCGCCTGCCGCACCGGCGCGGCTCCGGACACAACTGGTTCCCGTTCACCTGCCGGGCAGGCTGACCGCCGTCGCCCACCTCGTGCTGCACATCGGGAAGACGGGCGGCCCGCCGCTCCCGGAGGCCACCGCCCGCGTCTGGGCGATGCTGCTCCGGCGCGGCGGCGGCTGGTACGGGGGAGCGAGCATCGAGGACGGGCTGGAGGACCTCGGCACGACCCTCACCGTCGACGTGGACCGGCACGCGATCCGCTGCGTGTTCCGCTCGACACCGGAGCTGCTCGCTGACGCACTTGCCCTACTGGCCCGGACCGTCGAGGCGTTCGCCCCCACGGCTGACGAGATCGACGCGTTCGTGAGCCGCTGGCACCGGGCCCGCACCGCGGTCCGCCGCACCCACGGCGACCCGTCCGGCTCCCTGCTGAACGCCGCGCTCTTCCCTCCGGGCGAGGACCGGCTCACACGCGACAGCACGGCGCAGGCGACCGACGCGCCCGAGACGATCGACGCCGAGACCGTACGCGCCCTCCACCGGCGCG
Source organism: Streptomyces sp. NPDC087901 (assembly GCF_044742205.1). Classification (NCBI taxonomy): domain Bacteria; kingdom Bacillati; phylum Actinomycetota; class Actinomycetes; order Kitasatosporales; family Streptomycetaceae; genus Streptomyces; species Streptomyces sp. NPDC087901. Next base: position 5,729 of record NZ_JBIUUC010000031.1, on the reverse strand, counting down.
TACAAAACGCCCCCCGCGACCTCGTGATCGCCGCCGACCTCGCTCGCGTCGACCTGCGGGCCCTCGTCCGATCCGCACCAGCGCCGGCCCGCGCCCCGCACTCCGCGCCCGCCCCCTCGGACCGCCCGGCGTACACCCCGGAACCGATCGGGCCACCCAAGGCGCTCACAGTGCGTCGCGGAGCCGCCGGCTCTCCCTGCGTGGTCATGATCGGCATCAGGGCACCGGACGGCACCGGCGACCTCGCCTGTCTCGAACTCGCCCGGCTCCTCCTCACCGCAACCCCCTCGTCCCGGCTCACCCGGACCCTGCGCGAATCGTCCGGACTGGCCTACGCGGTACACGGCGACATCGTTCACGAAGGCCCGCTGTCCGCGCTGCGCTTCCGGTTCGAGGTCCCCGCCGAGCAGGCGCCCCAGGCAGCCATCGAGGCGCTGGACGTCGTCTTCGGCCTGGCCACCCGCGCACCGTGCGAAGAGGACCTCCGCGAAGCGGTCCAGGCGCACCGCTGGGACGGGGCCGGATGGGGCAGTCCCGCGGCCGCGGCGGCGGCCGGAGCCTCACGGGCGACGCCTGCCGCGGAGCGACCGGCCGGGGGAGGCCCGCTCGCGGGCCGCCGGTTCACGGAAGTCACCCCCGACGACTTCCTGCGAGCCGCCACGGAACTGATCGAACCCGAACGGGTGGCCGTCGTCATCGACGGTGCTGCCGGCGGCGCGGACGCCGTGGTGGCAGCCGTGGCAGACGCCGCGTGGAACCGTCCCGGCACGAGCGCCCTCGCCGCTTACATCCGACTCGTGACCGCGTCGTCGGCCGTGAGAGACGATCTGAACCATGGAGGGCTGGGGAAGGGCGCTGGAGATACTTCCCGACAGAGCCGGGCGGGACGTCGCCTTTGAACCCTTGCTCGACGAGCTCCTTGCATTTTTCTGCCCTGACTGGGAATTGCCGTCGATCATGGAAGGAGAGCATCAGTACCACCGCACCCCGTCGACGGGGACGGGCAGCGGCAGCTCCTGGAGGACCAGGTGCCAGGCGCCGGCCTGCGCCTACGGTGTGCAGGGCGGGGAGCCGGCGGGGTCGTGGTGGCAGTCGACCAGGCGGGCGACGCCGATCACGGCCCCGGTGGTCAGCTCCTGGTGGCGGATCGTGCGGGCGACCAGCGGTTCGCGCAGCATGGCGGTCTCCGGTTTCGACTTCCCGGCATGGAGTAGGACCCTGCCTCGCCAGCTCCAGGACTTGGGCCTGTTCTCCGGGCCCTTCCCTGCGAGGATGCAGGTCGCCCAGGGTTGGCGGACCGTGATGCCGCGGAGCCGGTCGCCATCGGGCAGGATCAGGGCGCTCATGCTGCCCGCCCCCACGCGGATGTGCCCGGATGGCCGGCCCTGCGTCCGAGGATGGCGCGGCCGGTGTGCTTCTCGTCGTAGAGCGCAGCGTCGGCCGCCCTCTGTAATGCGGTCGGGTCGCGGGTGCCGTGCACGTCCGGCGTCGCGGTGCCGACCGACGCGGCGGCGTCGACCGTGCGGCCGTCGTCCAGGACGACCGGGGCGTGCAGCATCCGGACCAGCTGCTCCAGGCACTGCGCGCGGCGGCCGGCGGTCAGCTCCAGGACGACAGCGAACTCATCGCCTCCGAGGCGGCCGGTCGGGGCGCGCGGGCCCGCCCAGGCGGCGAGCCGGGCCCCGATCGACGCGAGGACGGTGTCGCCCGCCGCGTGCCCGAGGCCGCTATCGATGTCCTTGAACCTGTCGGCGTCAGAAACGCGCGAGTTCGCGGATTCCGGGAGCGGCAAGACGACGAGCCCAGTCGCTTGCCCACCGTGGAGGCGGCGTTGGGAGCGAGTTCGACTGGCCACTAAGCGCTGGGCCGGCCAGATGAAGATCCGTATCTTGGCGACATGATGGATGAGGGAGAACCGAGACTCCTTGTGAACCGGTGGGGCGACACATCGGACCCGGCTTCTGTAGGACGCGCGTCCTACCGGGATGAGTGTGTGTGCTTCGACCAGGCCAGGCCGCATCCGCGAGCCCGTGTCGGTTTCCACGCCGAACGCCAGGACACCTCGACCGGTGGGTGGCGACACTTGCTGGACTTGATCGACGAGGCTGCGGACGACGGGCGGGAGGAGTTCCGTCCTCTGGTCGAACTCAGTGCTGAGGAACGGCGGCAGGTCATCACCCTGCCGGCGAGCATCGCCAAACTGACGGCGGTCAAGCACTTCGTGCTCTACGGCAGCAACCTGGTCCGGGTACCGCCCGAGATCGGTGCAATGACAAGCCTGGAGGAGCTCACCCCCTACACCTCGTACCGGCTGCACTGGTTCCCCTACGAGATCATCAGGTGCTCAAAGCTTGCTCGGAGCACGGTGAGCACCCGCGCACTGTTCGGGAACTACAAGGTCCGTCCTCCTTTCCCTCGACTGCAGCCGCCGCAAGTCTCCGTTGCTGATCTCGACCTGAGAGCGCTTGATGCCCGGCGCTGGGGTACTACAGCCATCCGTGGATGCAGTGTCTGCGATCGACCGATCAAGCAGGGCGGGCTCCACCAAGTGTGGATCTCCCTGAGAGTGGCCACCGATGTCCTGCCTCTCCTCGTCAACGCCTGCTCGACAACTTGCGTTTCCGCCCTTCCCTCCGGCGCCGAGGAGCACGTGCAACTGCCGCACACAGGCGGCAGGGTCAAGCAGCCGCCGTCCGACTGGGACTGACTCCGTACAGGTGTGCACTGACGCGCTGACACGCAACTCCGCAAACTTCCAGTCGCTGTGATTCGATCAGGAGCCGAACGGTCAGCGGGGGAGCCAGGCTGTCCGCTCTGGATACAGGCACCAGGCAATCCGCCCCGGGGCGGCCGCCATGCTTCGTGGAGGACCACATGGCCCGCAAGTCCGCATGGTCAAACGCGTTGGCGAGGCCCTGGAGGACACCTCCATCTTCGGCGCCCGGGCCCGTGAGGTAGTTCGTGGCCGCGGCGTGCAGCGACCGCCGGGGGTGAGCAGTGAGGTGGCGGGGCTGAGCGTTTCATCTGGCGAGCAGAGCGATCACAGCTGAGGCACCAGAGCCGACATCGCGGCGAGCGGTAGCGACGGGTTGGCCGCTGCGGCTTCCACCACCCGCCAGTCGGGATTGGCGAGTAACTCCATGATGACTTGCGGTGGAAGGGCCGGATGGCTGGCGGCTAGGGGCCGTGCCCTCCTGTCTGCCAAACAGTTGTGCAGCGCCGGGCCTGTCGCGTTGCGGTGCCGGGCGATCTCGCGGAACGCATTCTGTACCGGGGGTTCGTGCCGGGTCAGGTCCTCCAGCAGCGCCGGAGTCGCGTCCGGGTTGGCTGCCACCTTGGCGATGACACGGACTCCGTGCCTGTCGACCATGGCACGCAACTGCGCTTCGGAAAGGCCTGGGTGCGAAGCAATGGACTTAACCACTTTCGCGTCGGGGTCGGTGGCCAGCGCGCCGCGGATTCTTGCCGGCAGATCTCGTCGTTGAGCCACGAGCATCCGCGCGGCCGCCTCCGGCGACTGGGCGAGCTCCTCTACCTCGGCGGGAGAGGCGGCGGCGATTCGTGGCAGCAAGGTTGCGCCGATCTTGGTGGTGCCCGCCAGGCGGATCAGTACGTCGAGCGGCACGCGCGGATTGTGGGCGAGCCTGCGCTGCACGTCGTGGCCACGGTCGCTGGCTAGCGTTCGGATCAGGGCGTCCTCGATCGCGGGATTCTCGGCGAGGTCGGCTCGGACACCAGCGTGGGGGTCCTTGGCGAGCCGTCCGTATACCTCCGACGGCAGGTCGTGGCGAGCGGCGAGTGCCCAGCGAAGCAGCGGTGACGGGTGATTGACGAAGGGGATGACGGCGTCGGTGGGTGTGGCAGGGTTCTGCAGTGCCATCTGCTGCGTCTCGTGCACGGCGGACTGGTGGGCGCCGTCGCATGAGTCACCCGGCAGCAGGTCGCATTCGTTTCGCGGGCATCGCGGGTCGCGTACGAACGGCGTCTCTTCGCGGTCACAGACCAGGCACTGCTGCGCCGGGGGCAGGCCTTCGCTGGTGAGCAGCGCCGCCAGGATGGGTGGGGGCGTCGCCTCGTTGGCCGCCGCTGCGCGGCGGACCTCGGCATGTGGATGCCCCGCGAGCCTGCCGGCAACTGAAGATGTAGTCCACAACGCGAGCTCCGCGACGACCCGTACGTCCGCGTCAGCGGCAAGCGTCTCCACCACATCGGATGGGAGACCGGAACAGGCAGCCAGCCTCTCCCGGTGCTCGCAGACTGGATCCTTCGCGAGGAGGCGCGCCCATTCCGGGCTGTCAACATGCTCGCAGAGCAAGGCGAGGGCGGCGTGCGGCTGCGCAGTGGGATCGATGTCGGCGGTGGTCAGCCGGCCCTCGTACGCAAGCCATGCGGCACTCTCCTCGACGCGCGATGCCAGGGCAACCGCCTGCGCACGGCTGAGGTCCTCGCGACGAGCGAGGTCCGCGGCGACGTCAGCGTCCGCGACCTCGATCAGCCGGTCGACCAGCTCGGACGGCAGGGCGGCATTGGAAGCCAGCCCGCACAGGACATGGTTCACAGAGAGCATCCTGCCTGGACGGTGACCGAATGGCTCGCGTATTTCGACGTCACCGGGATGTTGGCGACACCCGGACAAGTCCATGCCCTTGGGTATCGGGTGCGATCGCGTAATGCCCGATGCCGCCCAGGATGGACTCGTGATCGGAATCAACTGGAGTGGGCCACGCCTGGTCGGCTACCCCAAGGAGGTTCTTTCCCGGCTAGTGTGATGCGCCGGAAATCCTGTGGGTTAGTAAGTACCGTGTCGTCATGTCGAATTCGGGGCCTTCTGCTGTGGCGATCACGTTGTCCGAGGCCGAGCGTGCCGAGTTGTTGCGCCGGACGGAGGTGCCGCACCGGCGCTTGGCTGAGAAGGCACGCATCATCCTGGCGTGTGCTGACGGCATGTCAAACGCAGGTGTCGCACGGCTCGTGGGTGTCCAGGCCAAGACGGTCGGCAAGTGGCGTCGGGCTTTCGCGGCGGAGCGGATGGCCGGGCTTGAGGACGCCGGCTGGATTGGCCGGCCGAAGGCCGACCTGATCCTCGACGAGACTGAGCGCAGGCAGCTGCAGGAGTGGGCGCGGCGGGCCAAGACCGCCCAGTTCCTCGCGTTGCGATCCAGGATCGTGCTGCGCTGCGCGGAGGGCGGGACCAATCAGCAGGCTGCGGCCGACCTTGGCATCGACAGGTCCACCGTGGACCGCTGGCGGGCCCGGTTCATCGCAAAGCGCCTCGATGGCCTGCATGACGAGCCGCGCTCGGGCCGGCCGCCTTCGATCCTCCTCGACCAGGTGGAGGAGGTCGTCGTGGCCACTCTAGAGTCGGTCCCGGGCCAGGACACGCACTGGTCGCGGGCCTCGATGGCCCAGCACACCGGCCTGTCGAAGTCGACGATCGGGCGAATCTGGAAACGGTTCGACCTCAAGCCCCATCTGCAGGACTCCTTCAAGCTGTCCACCGATCCGCAGTTCGTAGCCAAGGTCGTCGACGTTGTCGGCCTGTACCACCACCCGCCCGAGAAGGCGGTCGTGCTCTGCGTGGATGAGAAGAGCCAGATCCAGGCGCTGGACCGGTCCCAGCCGGTGCTGCCGATGATGCCCGAACGCCGCACTCACGACTATCTGAGGCACGGCATCACCAGCCTGTTCGCTGCCTTCAACATCGCCGACGGCACCGTCATATCGGCACT
>NZ_JBIUUC010000030.1:0-28096 GCF_044742205.1 Streptomyces sp. NPDC087901 | reverse complement strand
CTACGGCGTCGACGTATCCCGTCAGACGATCTCCACGATCACCGACAAGGTCATCGAGGGCATGGCCTAATGGCAGAACCGGCCCCTGGACGCGGGGCGGATTCCATCAGTGAGCCTTTTCCAACGGGCCTTGACCCCGGATCCTGGACACGGGTTATGCGGCTTGAGCCAGCGTAGTGGGTGTGAGCTGGAGGGCGTTCTCGAAGGCGATCGGTGATTGTTGTCCGAGGCGAGAGTGTCGACGTCGGGTGTTGTAGCGGTGGAGCCATCGGAAGGCGTCGAGTCGGGCCTCGCGCTCGGTTGGCCAGCTCTTTCGCCTTTGCAGGGTCTCGCGTTTGAAGCTCGCGTTGAAGGACTCGGCGAGTGCGTTGTCCGCGCTGGACCCGACCGCGCTCATGCTCCGCCGAACCCCTGCTGACCTGCAGGCTTCGGGGAATAACCTGCTCGTGTACTGAGCTCCGTGGTCGGTGTGCATGATCGATCCGGCGAGGCTGCCGCGGGTCCGGACAGCCGCGCGCATGTGGTCGGCGATCGCCCAGCCGGCCAGACGTCGTGATGCGAGGTCGATGACGGTCGCCAGATAGCAGAACTTCCCGCCCTCGATGGGCAGGTAGGTGATGTCACCGACGTACTTCGTGTTCGGCTTGTCCGCGATGAAGTCGCGGCCGATGAGGTCGGGCGCTTTGGCCGCGGCCGGGTCGGGGACGGTGGTGCGGTGCCGGCGGCGCAACCGGACCCCCTCGATCCCGGATGCCCGCATGATCCGGGCGACGCGCTTGTGGTTGAGCGCCTCTCCGCTCGTCTCGCGGAGCTCGGCGGTGATCCTCGGGGCTCCGTAGGTGCCGTCCGATTCCTGATGGACGGCCCGTATCCGGACGGCCAGCTTCGCGTCGGCCGCCTGCCGGGCGGCCCGGTCCACAGCGGTCCGGCACCGTAGTAGAAGCTCGAGCGGGCGACGCCGAGGATGCTGCAGAGCCGCTTCACGCCGTATCGGCGCTGGAGGTCGGCGACACACTGAAAGCGGTTCACCAGCGCGTCTCCCCGGCGAAATACTTCGCCGCTTCGCGCAGGAACTCGCGTTCCTCCTCCAGCTCACGGACCTTCTTCCGAAGGGCAGCGTTTTCCGCCTCGAGCGGGGTCGGCGGCTGGCCGGTTCCTGCGTTCTGCGTCCCCGGGGCCGACTCACGCCGGCTGCCCTTACCCAGTTCCGCAGCGTCTCCGGGTTGATCCCCAGATCGGCGGCGACCGACCTGATCGTCGCCTCCGGCCGCGACTCGTACAGCGCGCTGCGTCCGCCTTGAACTCCGGCGGGTAGTTGTTCATGACCACGAGATGTCCGTTCTCAGATCCTCAGGATCCAGTGTCTCGTGTGTCCAACATCCGGGGTCAAGGCCCATCATCCATGATCGGCAGCTACACCGAACGTTTTACCGCCCCACGCCCGACTGTCTCTCACACCACTCTCCCAGAACCGAGAAATCGCAGTTGAACCTGCCGATCCGTCCCAACGTTGTAACGATTGACATATAGACGCCGACAGCACAAAAGACGGAGAGCAGATGCTTAAAGCACGAATTATGGCGGGGCTGGGATTGGCAGCAAGCCTGACCATGATGGGCAGTCGAGCCCATGCGGCTGAGTGGGATCCCGCATACCACTCATTCAAGAACGTGTACACAGGTCTGTGCCTGAGCGGGAGCGACCGCACGGTCAATCAGGTCACCTGCGGTCTCCCGGTCAGTGGAGGCACTCGTTCCACCGACTGGACTCTTGGTAAGACGGCCTCGGGCACCCTTATCAAAAATCTGCCCACCGGCCTCTGCCTGGACACCAATGGCGCCGATGTCTACCTTTCAGGATGCACCGCCAGCGACACCGGCCAACTCTGGACAGTTGCAAATTATGGCGGAATTGTCGGCGTTTGGCCGTCGCAGATCATAGGCCATTCACTGACAGGATGGAACTCGGGGGGCGTCTCCGTGGCCAAAACCTCGGACGTGGACATGGGCACCAAGTTCAGGTGGTTCTACCAGTAGTATTCTTCATTAGCACTGGTCAACGACCCGGCGCGGTGAGTCTTAAGGGCCTGCCGGAAATCAAGTCGTAGCTTCCGACTGTGGGACTCGTTCTTCTGGTATGGGGAGACCGGAGGGGATTGAGGCCGTTCTGGCGGCAAAGTTCCAGGTGCTGTTGCCGCATCTGGACGAACGTCAGCGTCGGCTGGCCATAGGGGCGGAAGCGCTGTCGCTGGGGCATGGCGGGATCAGGCTCGTCGCCGCTGCAGCCGGAGTCCGGGAGGGCACGGTCTCACGTGGTGTGGTTGAACTGGATTCCGGCCAAGCCCCGTTGGGGCGGGTACGTCATCCAGGCGGAGGGCGGAAGAAGGCAACCGACTTGGACCCGGAGCTGCGGCCGGCACTGCTGGCGCTGGTCGAGCCCGACGAGCGGGGCGATCCGATGTCACCGCTGCGCTGGACGACGAAGTCGCCCCGGAAGCTCGCGGCGGAGCTGACCCGGCAGGGTCACCGGGTCTCCGGCGACACGGTCGCCGGCCTGCTGTGGGAGGAAGGCTTCAGCCTGCAGGCCAACGCCAAGACCGTTGAAGGCACTCAGCACCCCGCCAGGGACGCCCAGTTCCACTAACTCAACGAGCAGGCACGAGACCACAGGGACGCCGGCGACCCGGTGATCAGCGTGGACAGCAAGAAGAAGGAACTGATCGGGGACTACAAGAACGCCGGGCACGAATGGCAGCCCGCAGGGCAGCCCGTGAGGGTCAAGACGCACGACTTCCCCGGCCAAGCCGAGAAGGCGATTCCGTACGGAATCTACGACATGACGGCGAACACCGGCTGGGTCAGCATCGGCACTGATCACGACACGGCGGCGTTCGCCGTCGTCTCGATCCGACGCTGGTGGCAGGCCCGCGGCGGGCACGACTACCCCCGTGCCCGCCGGCTGCTGATCACCGCCGACGGCGGCTCCAATGGCTACCGCACCCGTGGCTGGAAGACCCAACTCGCCGATCTCGCTGCAGAGATCGGCCTTGAGATCACGGTGTGTCACCTTCCGCCCGGCACCTCGAAGTGGAACAAGATCGAGCACCGGCTGTTCTCCCACATCACCATGAACTGGCGAGGCAGACCCCTGACCAGCCACGAAACCATGCTCCAAACCATCGCCGCGACCACCAGCCGCACCAGCCTGACGGTCCACGCCGAACTCGACAGCGGTGAGTACCCCACCGGCATCCACGTCAGCGACGACGAGATCGCCGCCCTGCCCATCACCCGCCACCGCTTCCACGGCGACTGGAACTACACCCTCCACCCCCAGCGTCCGACGGACGCGGCGACCACCGCCGGCACACCGGACGAGACTCAGACGGAGAGACCGGCTCGCCTCACGCGGCGTTCGCTCCAGGACCCGGAACTGACCGGGATGACCCGTCGGCACCTCAACGAGCTCATCGACGTGTTGACTCCAGCGATGGAGGTTCAACGCGAGCAAGTGCTCCGCACACGTCGAGGCCATGAGCGCCTGGTGGCCCCTGGCGCAGGTGCCAAAGCCAAGCTCACCTCAGCCGACCGGGTCCTGATCACCGTGCTCCACCTGCGAAAACTCGCGACCATGGGCCTACTGGGCCAGCTCTTCGATACCACCGCCATGACCATCAGCCGCGCAGCGAAAGACGTCCGCCCGCTCCTGGAAACCCACGGCATTCACATCTCTGCCTCGACCGCACGCTTCCGCACACCAACTGACATTGCGAGGTTCCTCGACCCTGACAAAAACAAGATCAAACCGACGTGTTGATTACCGGCAAGCCCTTAGCTTGACGTTTATGGTCTGCCGTCGAACATGGCCTCGAATTTATTGATGGGTTTGCCTAAGTTCGGGACGTGAGAGCGGCCTTCGCCTGATCCTGTGCTCCGTCACAGAGGCATGGGATCAACACGAAGGCCGTAGCTATGAGTCTGCTGCAGCACGGCATCCCGCGGGATGCGTTTGCCAAACTGTCACGCTTCCGGACGGAGCTCTATGCCTGGCTGACCGGGCGGCGCGATGCGCTGTTCGAGCTGAGTGATGCCCTGTTGTGCGCGGATGGTCCGGTGAGCACGTTGGTCGAGCTGTCGTTGGAGCCTGAGCACCGGCGTGGGCATGGCGCCTTGTGCGGCGGCTTGAACTGCGGGGATCTGGAGGTGGCACGGCTGCGCAGAACGCTGGCAGGGCTGCCACTTCCCCGCACGGCGTCGGGGCGGCTGGTCCTGGCGGTCGATGTGAGCAACTGGCTGCGGCCGGACGCGAATACCAGCCGGGACCGGATGTTCTGCCACACATACGGGCGAGGCAGAAACTCGTCCCAGATGATCCCCGGTTGGCCCTACTCCTTCGTTGCCGCTGTCGAGCCGGGCCGAACATCGTGGACGGCCGTGCTGGACGTGCTCCGGCTGCGGCCCTGGGACGACGCGATCGCCGTCACCGCCGACCAGATCCGAGAGGTGTTCCAGCGGTTGTATGTGGCAGGCCAGTGGCAGATCGGCGACCCGCTCGTCCTGGTCGTCCTTGATGCCGGCTACGACGTGACCCGCCTGGCCTTCCTGCTCGCGGACCTGCCCGTGGAGTTACTGGGCCGGATGCGTTCGGACCGAGTCTTGTACTTTCCGCCTCCTGCCCAGCCGGCGGGCAAGCGCGGGCGTAAACCCAAGCACGGGGCAGATTTCGCCTTCGAGGACCCGACGACCCAGCCGGTCCCGTCCATCACCACGGTGACCGACACCGCTCACTACGGGCAGGCCGTCGCCACGGCGTGGGACCACCTGCATCCACTGCTGACCCGGCGCTCGGCCTGGGCCGACCATCCCGGAGAGTTGCCGATCCTCGAAGGCACCGTCATCCGTCTGCAGGTCGACCACCTTCGCGGCGACCGCGATCCCCGGCCGATCTGGCTGTGGTGGTCGGCCACCGCTGCCACCGCCGGGGACGTGGACAGGCTCTGGCAAGCCTTCCTGCGCAGATTCGACCTGGAACACACCTTCAGGATGTTGAAGCAGACGCTGGGCTGGACGGCTCCCAAACTCCGCGAGCCAGCCGCCGCTGACCGTTGAACCTGGCTGGTCATCGCCGCCCACACCCAGCTCCGCCTAGCCCGACCCCTTGCCGAGGACCTTCGCAGACCCTGGGAGCGGCCGCACGCCAAGGACGTCTCACCCCTGCACGGGTCCGCCGAGGATTTCGCCGCCTCCACGGCAAGGCCCCTCAACCGGCCGGTGCACCGAAAGCCAGCACCGCAGGCCCAGGCCGGCCAATCGGCATGAAGAACAAGCAACGTGCACGCGAACGAACAGTCGGAAAACAGGGCCAACCGGACGTCACGGCCACCCTCACAAGCAGCAGGGCTGGATAAACGTCAAGCTTAGAAGCTGTTGTCTTTCCGACTGTGGTAGCCGGGTTTCCGCTGGTCAGGCGTGATGTCGCGTTTTCCGCTGTAGAGATGACGCGTCGCGTTCTCTCTTTGGTGGAGGTGCCGGATGCCGTCTGTGCTGGGGTTGCTCGAGGATCGGGAGGTCACTGCCCGGCAGCGGGTGGAGTCGCTGCGGGAAGAGCTGGACCGGCTCGTTGCCGAGCTGGAGGAGGCCGAAGCCGTGCGACATCGCCTGGTGATCGCGAAGGAGACGGTGAGCCAGGTGCTGTCCGAGTCCCGCGAGACCAAGGACGTGGAGGTTTCCGGGCATGCCCGGCCGATTTGTTCCGAACCCGGTGTTGCCAGGGGCGGTGTCGCATTCAGTGGTGCCGGTGCGGCGGGAGGGGCTCGATGTGACGGTGCTGTCGCCGGACTGCCAGCGGATCATGCAGGTCCTGGCCGATCGTGAGCGGTCAGGCGAAGGGCCGGCGATCTGCCGGCAACTCGCCGACACGCTGGGCCTCGAACTGGTCCCGGCGAAGATCGAAGGGGTGCGGTCCAAGGCGAAGCGTCTGGCCGCGCGGGGCTGGCTCCTCGAGAACACTCCGGGCTCCTTCAGCGTCGCCGCTTCGCCAGGCGGCGGCTCATGACCATGGTCATCGACCACAGCACCATCGCCTCGGCCGTCTCGGTCCGCCTCTCGTAGTCGCGGACCAGTCGCCGTGAACGCATCAGCCACCCGAATGTCCGCTCCACCACCCACCTGCGGGGCAGCACCACAAAGCCCGAAACATCCGCGGTGCGTTTGACGACCGTAAGCGTCAGACGCAACACCTGAGCGGCGAAGTCGACCAAGAGCCCTGTATAACCGCCGTCGGCCCAGACCCGTCGCAGCAGGGAGAACCGCGTCCCCAGTTGGAGCAACCGCCCCTGGGCGGCTTCCCGGTCGGTCACGCTCGCCGCGGTGACCCTGACCGTCAGCAGCAGCCCGTCGTGTCGACCACGATGTGCCGCTTGCGACCGTTGATCTTCTTCCCGCCGTCAAAGCCGCGCGAGGAAGCGGGCACGGACGCGGCGGCCTTGACCGACTGGGAGTCGATGATCCCCGCAGACGGCTCCGGATCCCGGCCGGCCGCCTCGCGGACCTTCCCACGCAGTCGCTCGTGGAACTCTTTGACCAGGCCCTTGTCCCGCCAGCGGCGGAAGAACGCATAAACGCGGTCGCACGCGGGGAAATCCACCGGCATCGCCCGCCACTTGATCCCGTTGTCGACGAGGAACCGCATTGCGTCGACCATCTGCCGGTGGCAGTAGCCTTCCGGCTGCCCGCCACGGCCCTCCAGCCAGCCGGGCACCGGCATCACCGCACGGACCTCGGCCCGGTCACCGTGGCCGCGGGCCGGTTCACTCCCGGGCATCTGGGGGGGGCTGACCTCCGTCGTGCCATCCGAGCTCTTGGACGCGGCCCTGGCAGAGACAAGGTCGGTGCAGCGGCGGCTGCGTGATCTTCCGTCTCGGAAGGGGGTCTACTTCCTGCTGGCGATGTGCCCGTTCCCTCGGGTCGGCTATCGCCTCGGCTGGGACAAGCTGACTGCCGGACTGTCCGAAATGCCAGTGATTGTCTGTCGGCGAAGGCGTTGCGTGACCTGCAGAGGCGGATCGGCAGCGCGCCAGTTCGAGCGTTGCTCGAGGTGCTGGCCCGGCCGACGACGCCAGGAGTGCGTTTCGGCCCCCGTACCGGACGGCGTCGCTCAACGGCTACAGTTCGCTGTGAGCCCCTGATTCCGAACGGAACCGGACCTGGCTGGGCAGGACTTCACATCATGGCTATCCGACGCTGGAGTTTACGACGCTGATCCAGACCGGGACCGCGGGCCCTGGTCGGCGCAGTGTTCGGCCCCACCGCCGAGGGCGAGACAAGTACCCTAGTCGCGGCTGCATCTGCTGCGGCCGGACATGCTGGTGCTGTGGGACAAGGGATTCGACAGCATCGCCTTCCGCGCGGCGGCCACCGACACCAGCGCCCAGATCCTGGGCCGGCTCGCCAGCAACCGCCACACCCCGGTCCTCACTCGCCTAGCCAACGGGTCCTACCTGTCGATGATCGGCATCGTGAAAGTGCGGATCATCGACGCACAAATCGCCGCGACCTACACGAACAGTACGTCCTTCACTGGGTCCTATCGACTGGCCACCACTCTGACCGGTGCCCGCCGCTACCCCGCCACCGCGCTGGTGGGCCACTATCACCAGCGATGGGAACACGAATCGGCGTACTACGCGCTCCGCACACGATCATGAACGGGCACAACCTGCGCTCGGGTGACCCGGCAGGCATCGAGCATGTGGTCCCTGCTCACGCCCTGCCAGGCCCTATGTCGACGCCGCCGAGTTCCTCCCAGGGCACCGACCCGGACCGCCGCTGTTTCAGCATCGCGCTCCAAACCACCCGCGACCGGGTGATCCAGGCCACCGGCGTCGTCACCGCGGACAGCGATCGGGACACTCTCCTCGGGACGATCGGCCGCCGGATCCTGAACGGCCTGCTCCCGCCCCTGCGCCAACGGGCCAGCACCCGCAAGGTCAAATCACCGATGCCCCGCTACAGTGTGCGCCACGCCGACGGTCGGCCCGATACCAGCCGCACCTTAACCCGCCTCGACGTCACCGTCCTCGAACCCGTAGATCAGTCACCCACACCTCCCACGGCATCCCGGGACGACCAGCATGTTACCCCTGCCGCGCGGCGCCGACACCGCATCCTGGACTCCTCCAGCAGGACCCCACCCGTCTCTGGCAACCCTGCGAAATCGCCGCGCCGTTCAGCGGTATCACCCTGGAGACCATGTATAGACAACTGAACCGCTGGGCCGCCAGTGGCCTCATCCAAAGGCTCGGCCCCGGTCTCTACGCCGCAACACCATGGCACCCAGCACCACTTGCGTGACCTGTGGAAACGTTAACTACCCGGCCTCGGGGAAAGGCTCATCCTCTTCGTTAAGCGCCCCGCATCTGCTGGCTGCGCACGCTGAGGAAGTGAACGAGACATCACGAGAGAGGCATATCCGGCTCTACTCATGGGTAGTATCTCCAGACACTGCCATGCCGCGGCAGTTTATGTCTTGCGGGTGTCCCAGGCAGCGCAGAGGGGGCGCCTGCCTCACCCGCTCGGGGACCGGGGTGGAGGCCTCTCGCCCACCGTACCCGCGAGCTTTGGAAAGGCCCGTTTCATGCCTGAACTGCAGGTCCACGCCACAGCACTTACGTCGCAATACATCGCCCAGGTGTCGGGTGACCTTGCACGCAACGTCAAGGAGCAGGAACGTGTCAGTGCTGAGATCGATCTGCTGCAGGAGCAGTTGCTTGCCCTGCAGCACGACCACACTGTGCTGGTGAGCGTGCAGGACGCACTCGGCGGCGCGAGTACCGCGAAAGACATCACAGTCGTACCGACCATGGCATCCACCCTGCCCCAGCAAAGCAATCCGCCGAAGATTGAGATCGACACTAGTACAGAGGCGACGACATTTAAGAAGCGCGCCGCGAAGGCCTCTTCAACGAAGTCACCCGAAACGGCCGCTAGGACCACCCTTGTCAACCTGATCCGCAGCCACCTGGAGCAGCAGGATGAGCCGCGTTCTGCTGCTGAAATCTTCGCCGCGCTCATGCAGGCCTATCCTGACCGTGTCGTCAAGGCCACCGTTGTGCGTACCACCCTTGAAGGGTTGGTCGCCAAGAGCCAGGCTCAGCGAAATAAGCAGGGCTCGTCCGTCTTCTACAGCGCAGCGGTCGCCTCAGAGCCCGCTGCGACCAACCTTCATCAGGAGGCAGTGGCAGGCTGACCTTCAGCAGGAGCCGTCATTTCCACCGCTACTGGACTACGGTCCCGCAGGTCCTCAGTCAAACCTCAGTGTCATCAGTGGTCCTCAAGGTCCCGCCACCCGCGTGGACAGCAGCGTTCGAGCAGGACGGCGTGAACTGCGACGCGATTGGCTGTCGAGGCTGCTGGGAACGGTTACAAGTCGCGTTGTTTGCGTGGTCCGTTAGCCTTTACGGCCTGGGCCTACGAAAGCATGCGTGGCTCTCTGACGCGTGGTCTTGCCAGGTGTCGCTGAGTGTGGTTGGTGGTTGTGGATGCTTATGTGGTGAGGTCGGCGCGGGCTTCGGCGCGGGCCAGGATCTGTCCCATGGCCCGCAGGGCGTAGAAGAGCCGGGATTTGACGGTGCCTTGGGGTATTCCGAGTGTGGTGGCGACTTCTTCCAGTGAGTGTTCCATGAGGTATACCCGTCGGACGACGTCGCTCTGCTGGGGCGTGAGTTTGGGGAGGATCTGCTGGACGGTCAGTGCACTGACGATGTGTCCGGAGAAGTCCGTGCTGATGGATACGTGGCTGGGCCAGGAGGGGTCGTAGGCGACTTCCTGTGGTCGGCACTGCCGGCGTCGGTGGAGGTCGATGAGAATGTTCTTGGTGACGGTGATAAGCCATGGCCGGGCGAATGCGGGTTCGGCCGACAGCTTGTCGGCATTGGACCAGGCACGCAGCATCGTCTCCTGCACGATGTCCTCCGCCGTTTGCCGGTCGCCGTCGACGCGCGACAAGAGCAGTGAGGTGAGGTATCGGGCGTTGTCCGCGTACAGCTGCTCGATGAAGGCAGTACGTTGTTGCGGGGTGAGGGGGGGAGCCTCAGCCTCCCCTTTGGCCTCGTCCAGCGCCTCAGGGGCTTCAGCTGAGGGGCTTGTGTTGTGAGGTGGGGCCGTAGTCGTACCGTACGGCGGCGAGGCCGGGACGTCGTAGTTGTGCTGAGGGGGCAACGACGCCAGGCGTACAGAAACTGATGATGCGTACCGGTGGCGATCAACGGTGCACACGTTCGGTGCAAGCGGTACTGCGTGCGCTGCCGTGGTGGGTGCAAGCATGGGGTTCTCGCTTTCGTAGGTGGTGGCGCCGGATTCCCTAACGCGGCTAGGAGGCGGGAGAGGCGCTGCGACCGCATCTCGTCCGTTGCCGCTGCACGGCTCCTGACACACGGCTGATGCAGGCGCCAAGTGCTGAGGTGATGCTGAAGTGAACCAATCGACTCGTCGTGGGACCAACAGCCGAAAACGCAGACTGGGCTCAAGCAACACTGGTTGACGCCACGAGGTACGCAGGATTTGCCGTCTGCTACTGGGTGAGCATGCTGACGGCAGATGTCAACGAGTGGCCGTGTCCGACACCTCCTCAACAGCAAAGACTGACGTCTAAAGGGCTGTCAGTCCGCTGCACGGCGGGCAGGTGAGCCTGAGCGCCTACCAGCATTGGAGAGCAGGGTGCCGGGAGTCGACGAGCGGATCGTGCACAGTGAGGCTGACTGCCCTGCGCGAATTCAGTCCGTAAGGTGCGTCCAGGCGCGAGCAACTATGGTCGCGTGCAGGTGCATCCCGTTTGGGTCTCGAGGGTCCCCGCTCGGTGGTTCGCTGTGTACGAAGCCTCGATCCGACTGTTCACCGAACCGAGTGTGCCGTTCTCTGCAGAACGCGGTGAGTACGGATGCCACGGGCAGGTGTCGCGAGTACCGGTGACGGCCGAGGCGGTCATAAGCCCAGGGTCCAGCGGCGCCACTTGGGCGTCGGAGAAGCAGAGCTCCTGAAGGCATCGCGGCGAGGAGGCCGGCGCATACAACGGCCCGATGGGTGCGGCCGGGCCAGGGGTCGGAGGCGTCACGGTCGTCCGGCGCATGGGTGGGCTAGACGACGTCAGTGGTGCCCAGAGCCCCGAACTGCGGTCAATCCGCGGGCCGACGAGTGGGGTGCCTCGCCGCCGTTTCATGGCACGCTCTGTCTCCCGAAGGGTTTCTTCGATGCGACGGCGTGCAATCAGTCGGTGCGTCCCCTTCACGGCCCCTTGCAGGAGCACGAAGTGAGGAGCCTCGGGCAGCGGGACCCGCAAAGAGCAGCCGGTGGGCACCCGGCGCAGCACGTTGGCTCGTTCCCTGCGTGCACGGCCGGGATCGAGGAGCGTACGCAACCTGTTGACCTGCGTGCGCAACGGGGTGACGGCTCTCGGTGGCCGGCTGTTTATCCGCAGGCTTTCACGCAGGAGCGCATTTACGACAACACGGCCATTCTCGCGCCGCAGACGCAGCAACGACAGGGCTCGCCTCTTGCGAGGTCCTAGGTTCAGGGTCTCAGCGTCCCGCCTGACGTCCAGGGGGCCCAGCAATCGGAATTCCATAGGAGCACCTCCTTCCCACCGGCAACACGATGGCGCAGGGAGGTGCTCAACCAACAGTCTGATCAGTGCTAACTTTGTGCTCACTTTTCTGCTCACCCGCCACGGCAAGACGCGGGGAGACGAGGCTTTACTTCAGCAGGGCATCCTGGTATGGCCTGTCACGCAGCCGGCAGTGGACGAGACGCGGTCAACTGGTCGGAGGCAAGAGGGTGAGGGCAGACCCTTGAGATTTCGTGGACGTCGCGTTCAAGCGTCATCCAGTTTGCCCCTGCGCGTGGATTGCCTTCGCCAAAAGCGCCCGTCCCAATGCGACGCGCGCAGTCGAGTCTCCGGACGGTGACATCCGGGCGTTCCGACGAGATTGGGCCGAGCCGTGGATGCAGCGTTTCGAGACGGGGGGAAGCGCGGGTGCGTCAGGATCATCTTCTGACTGCGGGCGTCTTGGGCAAGGTTCTCGAGGATCACTGAACCTTGAGGTCGTCGGACGGTACTTGTAAGGGGGCCTTGGCGAGGCACTTATTGAACTCGTTTCCCGGTACCTGCGGTGCAGCGTGCTAATGACTTTGGTGTCGACTAGTGGTCGATTTCCTTCGGCGCCTCTGCAGCCGCTTCACCTTGTCTCTGGTGCGCGTCGTGCGCGTAGAAGGTCCACTCTGGCTCTTCGACTCGCCGTGCCGCATGGGCACGACGGCGTCACACCACATCGGGTGTTGTGCCCTGTCTGGGCACCGCACCGGATGCTCGTTCCTACGGTGGGTGCCCAGACGGTCTTATTCGGCGCTCGGGACCTTACTTCGTGACCAGTTCTGGTTCGCGTCACCGCTGCAGCCCCAGACCTTCACCGCGGTGCCGTTAGCATCCTTGGCGTACCAGGCGTCAACACAGTAATCCGAGATCTTGGCCACCAGTTCGTGGTCGGCATTGAGCCGGAACTGCTGAGCCACGTTGCCGTTGCAGCGCGCAAGTTGTACGACCGCTCTCGCTTCGGGAGAGGCGGTGTTCATGCACATGCCCCCTAGGCGCACGGTTCCGTCCTTCTGGAACGTCCAGATCTGCTGGCGAGAGCTATTACAGTCCCATATGTACAGCGGAGTGCCGTCCGCTACGACGTCGACGCTCAGGCACTTTCCGGAGTCGCCGCCCACGATGCGGTACGTCACTGGACTGGCGACCACCGGGGCACTCTTCTTGACGACCGGCTTGGGCTTCTGTGTGGCCGTGGGCACCGGCTTGGCCTCACCAGTCGGCGTCCCGACCAGCTTCTCCCCAAGGGCCTTCTCCTCTACGGGCTTCTTGGTTCCGCCTTTCGGGGTGGGACTCTCGTCCTTGGGTTTGTCAGGCGCGTAAAGTGCGGGGGGTTCCTCGACACGGGTGTCGTCGAGCGGAATGTCCGCGTCAGCGACCGACACGACCTTCTGCTTCTTGTGCTCATCATCCGACGCACCGGTGGCGAAGATGAGCAGTGGGACCGCCGCAAGCACCACTCCTGCCATGGCGGCGGCGGCCAGGAAGGGCTTCTTCGGCTTACCGGAGTCCCCGTCACCGTCCTCGACATCAGCGCCTGCGGGCGCTGCGCTACCTGCAGCGACCGCCACGGGAGCCAGGGTATCGGCCCCCGACGGCGCTTCAGAAGTGATCGTGGCGTTACGGGGTGCCGAACCTTCGCGAACCGCCGATCCCCTCGTGGACGAACCGGTGCCCGACTCACTGTCCTGCCCAGCCGCCGCACGGCTTCCCACACCTGAGTCGGAACGATCCGGGATCGCAGTCGGCCCGGTCCGGGTTTCACCGTTGCCCTCGTCACCGGATACGTCAGAGGCAGCGGCAGCAGCAGCTGGTGCGGCCGGCACTAGCGCCGTTCCGGGGTCCACGGTCATGCCGCGCAAAGTAGCCGCCCGCCCGAGTGCCCCGGACCGTCGCACGGAATCACCCGCCTCCGGCCGCGCCTGCGACCCATCGCCGCCGGTGTTCTCACCGTGGGTGGTCATCAGTTTTTCCTCCAGATCGTCAAGATCAGTGCAGCCGGCGATGCCACGGGCCCCTCCCACTCGGGCAGGGGCGCAGAGGGGATCCGACACCAGCCAACCACCTTTCGGAACCCCTTCGGCCGCGGAGACATCCGCGTCGGTTCAGCCCAGCCGACCCGTCATCCCGGCTGGTCACCCGGCGCCTCACCGGCGCTCGTCGCCCCCTCCCGCTCGTTACCCTGGGAGGCATCAATTGGGGGTGCGTCGTCCTGGGAAACATCGTCCTGGTGGGCATCGCTGCTTTCGGAGCCGTCGACGCTGACGGTGGTCACCGGGCGGGCCAGAGGCGGGACGCGGAGCTCCGGCTCGCCGTCAGTCTCCGCCGACGTCTGATCGCTCCCGGACTCCGATCCGCCCTCAATCTCCTCGCGTATCGCGTCAAGTTCCACCGTCATACTCACCGGACCGGAGGGGTTCAGGTAGAGAAGGTGCCCCTCGGGGATCTTCCCTAGAAGGTCGGGAACAGCGTGCAACTCGTATGCCAGACGCCCAGCGGCATGCAGATAGACGGGGGAGGTGAACACCGGGACGACCGAGGTGCCGTCAGGGGTGGTCGCCGATAGGGGGCCGCCGCCGGGCTGGACGTGCACGGCGACCTCGTGGTCTACAAGAGCCTTGACCACGTCATCGCCCGGACCGTATCCGGTCGCGGCGAGCTGTACCGCAGCGTCCACGTCATCGGCGGGCTCCGGCCAGCCGAGCGCCCGAGGGGAGGGCTGGTATTCCTCGTTGTCCTGCCACTCGGCGATCTCGCCGTCGAGACCGGAGCGCCATCGGCCCACCATGGCCCACTCAGGAGGAGTGCCCTCTCCGTTCCAGGTGGGGTCGACCATGCCCAGCCAGTGATCAGGGGCGAGACGGCCGGCTTCTCGGATCTCGTCGGGGACCGGTGGCATGGTGTCGTCCGCCCCTACGATGAGCTCATCGACGTCGGCTCCCCCGTTGTCCTGAGCCAGTGGCCCGACGGCGACCGGCTCCTCGGAGAGGAGAGTCCATTCACCTGCTTCGATCTTGCTCCCGGTGTCAGCCTCGGCCTCGCTCCCGATGCCGCTCCCGCTCCGTGTCTCGGCCTCGGTCTCGGCGGAAGTCGGGGCAGCAGAGTTGTCGCCGTCCGACGCACCAGATTTGGCAGGGCTTTTCTTGCTCATCGTTTTCCTCGTTCGACAGATGGAAGAGACTGCGCCCCGGACTTCGGCGCTCTGGCGCACAGCTGATTTGCCGTCCGCATATCAGACAGGCAGCGTGCAAAAGCTGACCGGGGGGTAATGAACGGGTATCGCAATTGCAGAGAGTGGGCAGGCCTTCGGCCAGTACTACGAGCCAGGGCTACGTGATATCGGCCT
Organism: Streptomyces sp. NPDC087901; assembly: GCF_044742205.1. Lineage (NCBI taxonomy): Bacteria > Bacillati > Actinomycetota > Actinomycetes > Kitasatosporales > Streptomycetaceae > Streptomyces > Streptomyces sp. NPDC087901. The sequence goes on along the minus strand of NZ_JBIUUC010000030.1, from coordinate 13,107 downwards.
GGCTCGAAGGCACAACACGGACGTACTCCTGCGTTGTGCTCTGTGATCACGTGCGCCCACGCACGTGCCTCAATAGGAACACGTGCCCCCAAGAAGGGAACCCGACAACCGCTGCTGTTCCGGGCCAAGATGGCTCAGCACGTCAGCTCCGGAGTGCCGTCCGTAGCCGTACCTGCTGAGGAGGACCCAGCGACTGCGCCGACGGCAAGCCGCCGAACAGCATCTGCCCACATGGATCAGCCCACGTTGATCCGCTCTGCTATCGCATTCTAGCGACCCGAACCGCCCTCTGGTAATGCCGGTCGTCGACTCTCGTCGGACTCGCGCATCGCTCCGGCTCGCGCGCGTCCCAGCCAAGGTCTGCCCCTCCGATCGGACCTCATCCACGTCTCCACGTCCTCAGCTAGGTCGCAGCCACCAATGGTCGTACATGCGCGGTATGTCGGCGAAGTACTCGGATGGCACCGCTGGTCCGGTGGTATCCATCCGGTTGGCCAGGAAATCGGTGTCGACGAACCCCCGTGCCGCGGCCAGGTAGTCGATGCCGTTCGGTGTGATTTCCACCGCTCTGGGAGTAATCCCGTATAGGACGGGCCACATGAGCAGAAATGGGAAATTGCAGTCCTTCGCGTAGCACGCCTGGGCTCCCATTTGCCACGCGTCCACCACGACGATCCGTTCTGGGTCGTCCGGGTATCCGATGGCGATGAACGCGTGGTCGGTGAAGGGAACGATCGGAGCTGCGGGATCTTCCGACGGATGCATGTTGAGATCTACGTACCAGATCTTGGCGCCAGGCGGGAACGGCAGCGTGTTGGCCAGGCAGAATGCCATGGCCGCGTGCTCGCCGCAGTTACCGACGCCCAACAGCTCAGCTGCCACGGGTGCCTGACCCAGCGCCAGAGCCGGAATGTCCACCGGTTGACGAAGACCCCCATCACGAACCGTGACCAGTAGATCCGCCGATCCACCGCCATGCGCTGCGAGCGCCTGGATCTGGTTCGGTGCTCCGTAGCGAATTCTCCGCTCGTCTCGCCGAGAATCTCCTCTCCGATATCGAGTAGTTGCACACTTGTGAGGCTCTGCCCGTCCGGTCCACCGGCCTCGCCGTATGCCGGCGTTGCGTCGCCTGTCGAGACGTCCGCCATGCTGGCACCGTCTGTACCAGCATCCTCATATCTCACATCGATGATGTCGACATCCATCTCGACATCCATCTCGATGTCCGGCGAAGGTTCGTCGGGCGGTGCCGCGTCAGATGGCGCCGAATGCTGGCTCGAAACTGCGGGCGGATGCCCCGTGTCTGCCGAACGGTCGGGGGTAGCCGGTTCGAAGGCGTAGGCCAGCTCATCTTGTTCGTGGGCCGACCACGCGTCCGAGGCTGGAAGTGCCCGGAATTCCGCCAGCTCCAAATCCAGCACTTGGGGTGGAAGTCGCAGACCCTCAGTCAACGCGGTGTCCATGGGGATTGGCCAGCGCACTGAAGTACCCTGAGCTGCCCTGAGTTTCGTAGCGGCCGGTTGCCATGGTTTCAGGTGGTGTTCGTGGTCGCCTGGGATCCAGGGTCATTGCGCGTTTGGGATTGGTCCGGTTCGCCGGTCCTGTGAGTGACGTGGTGGCATGTCCGTTGTGTGGCAGGGGACCCCGGAGAGCAGAGCAGGCACGGTGCTGGTGATCATGTGGTTGTCGAGACCCATGAGAACCGAGCGAGACCGTGCCGGCCCGAACATCATCGCCCATCCCTTCCGCGCTGGAGCAACTGGGCTCCCCGTCTAATCCCCTCACCTCAAGGGATGTTGCTGACCTGCGGCGTTTCCTGATCCTGGTCGCCGATCCCCGCGATGCGCGAGGTCTGCGGTATCCGGCCCTCGCGTTGCTGTGCGCGGCCGTCTCGGCGGTGCTGACCGGTGCCCGGTCACTGCTCGCGATCAGCGAGTGGATCACGGATGCCCCGCAGCATGTGCTGGGTGTCCTCGGCTTCGCTGCCGATCCGCTCACCGGTCTGCGGCCGGTGCCGCATGCCGCAACCGTGCGCCGACTGCTGCAACGTGTGGACGGTGACGCACTGGACGCGGCGATCAGCGCGTATCTGCAGGCCAGAACGCCGGCCCCGGTCGAGCCGGACGCGCAGGAGCGGCCGGTGCGACGGGTGATCGCGGTCGACGGCAAGGTGGTCCGCGGATCGCGAACCCAGACGGCCGCGGCGATCCACCTGCTGGCGGCGATGGACCACCACGGCGTGGTCCTGGCCCAGCGGCAGGTCGCTTCCAAGAGCAACGAAATTCCCTCCTTCGCACCGTTGCTGGACGGTCTCGAGCTGGAGAACACGGTGGTGACCGCCGACGCCCTGCACACCCAGCACGACCACGGCGCCTATCTGACCCGTCGCGGCGCGTACTACGTGGCCGTTGTGAAGAAGAACCATCCGGGCCTGTATGCCCAGGTGACAGGGCTGCCCTGGAACGACGTCCCGCTCGGGCACCGCACGCGCGACCACGCCCACCACCGCGACGAGGTGCGCCGGCTCAAGGCCGCCGCGTTCAGCCACCTCGACTACCCGGCTGCCCGTCAGGCCATCCAAGTCGTGCGGTGGCGAAGCGACTTGAGCACCCGGAAGCTGACCATCGAGCGCGTATACCTGATCACCAGCCTGAGCGTCTTCGACGCCACCTGCACCGAGCTCGCCACCTGGATCAGAGGACACTGGGGTATCGAGAACCTCCTCCATCACGTCCGGGACCGCACGTTCCGCGAGGACGACTCCAAGGTCCCCACCGGCACCCTGCCCCGCGCCATGGCCTCCCTGCGCAACCTCGCCATCAGCGTCTTCCGCCAGGACGGCCAGACCAACATCGCCGCCGCCCTCCGCCACACCGGCCGCGACCACCACCGGCCCCTACGAGCCCTCGGCATCACGTGACGAACCCAGACAGATCTTGATCATGCAGTGACCCTGGCCTGGGATCGGTGGTGCTGGGCCTCGAATTCTTCGGGTGGGAGGTAGTCGAGGGCCGAGTGAAGGCGTTCGGTGTTGTACCAGCCGATTCACTGGACGATGCAGCGTCATCGCCGCCGAAGAATTCGATTTCTCCATTTGGTCTCACCAGCGAAATCGGGACGCCCAGTTCACGGGCTGCCACGGCGGACAGGACGCGTGCCATCAGCTCTCTGGCGATCGCCACTTCGTCTGCGTACGTCGGGTCAATCAGGAGAAGCCGGAAGCAGTGGACCACATCCAGGTCAACGTCCGCCAATGACAACTCGTTGCCTGCCAGGGCGGCCTGCACCTGCTGCCCGGGCGAGAGCGGCGCACCTGCCTCGAGTAGCAAGTGCATCGGCACCACGGCCTTGCCGTCCAGGGGCGGAGGCGCATAGCAGAGGACATCGGTGTCGGTGACGCGCAGGGAAAGCCAAGCCAACAGGGCTTGAGCTGGGTCGGCGCGAGTCGGCGCGAGGATTTCGAGAGCCTTGGGCGACACTTGACGGAGGGCGGATAGCAACGAGCCGGCGAACTCCCTGCCTGTCTGCGCGGGTTCGTTCTGGCTGAGCGTCAGCACCGCGCCGCCCAGTTCACCTGCAGATGGACGCCGGTCGGAGCCTAGTGTCGGCGCCGTGGTGGTGGAATGCCGCCCAGTCGATTCCTCGTCGAGTTGGGCGTACTGCCCGGCAGGCAAAGCCATGCTGAGAGCTTGTGTGGGGGCCGTGCCTCCGAGGGCCAAGGAGCCCGTATCGCCAGAGACGGATGGGGGGGAGAGGAAGCGCGGGCGGAGCGGACGCACTTCCTTCCACACCTCGATCAGGGCCCGTCCGGGGGCAGCGGGCGCGTGGAGATAAGAGACGCCTTCTGCGTCGGCGTCGGTCACAGTCAGACCCTCGAGGCTACCGTGAATGACCGTGCGGCGGCCGGTTCGGTCCGCAATGGCGTGGGCCAGAGCCTCCCGCCCAGCGGGGTCCCCTGAGACCAGGAGCACTACGAGAGCCGACAGGGGCGGGAGCTTGGGGTCTGTGGTGAGAAGCTCAGCAACGTCGTCAATCGGCACCCGGTGCCGCACCCCGCCCGGTTCTACCATGTCGACATAGTCGGGGCCGACCTCGGCAATCACGAAATAGCGGGCTTTCATCCCCGCGCCTGCAGACAGGTGCAGTTTGTTAATCGGCCGACCGGTGAAGTTGCGGCCCCAGGCGTTGCTAGCAGTGCTTTGGACGAAGGTTGCGTCGGCAAGCAGTTGGGTGGTGGTTTCTAGATCGTGGGCGGCCCAGGCAGCGGGTCCGGTTCCGGTACGACCCACGGCCATAGCGTGTGCCACCAGAATCCGGGCGGTGTCTCGCCGGGCTGGGGTCACTGGTTGTGTGCCGTCCAGGTGGAGCACGTATCTTACGAGGTCGTCCGTGGGCCCGCCCCAGGCGTCAATGGCAACCTGGGCGCGTACCAGTGACCAAAAAGCCAGGGCGCGCCGGTCATCGTCAGTGGCCGGTTCGATCGCGGGCCCGCTGACCTGTTTGGCGGAGCTCAAATTGCGCAGGACGGCACTCGTCGCGGCTGCGCTGGAGTGGGCCCATACCTGACGGAGGCCCTGGACCGCTGGGAGGGGCAGGTGCGCGGTGAGCTGGAAAACTCGTGAGGTGTCCTGAGCCCACTGCCAGGCGCCTGCAAGCAACAAGCGGTGGTCGTCGGCATCGGCGTCGGCCGCAGGTGTCGGCTGGCCGGTGGATTGGCGCAGGCGTTGTGCGGCGTATTGGAAGAAGGCAAGGGTGAAAGGGCCCGTTCCGTCGAAGGCGGGGTCTGCCTGACGGAGTCGTTCCAGGGCTCCGATACCGGCCACGAGGTGCAGGTCGAGTTCGGCAGCGGGGCCGAAAACGTGCCGCAGAGCCCGTACCAATCGCGCTGCCTGACTGACAATGTGCTGCGGGAGCGGGCCGGGGCCGGCAGTGAGGCCCATGGTGCGTGCCAGCGCACCTAGCGCCTCACCCCCAGGTATCGGCCGGAACTCCTGCCACTGCCCGAACTCGCCGCGCTCGCCGACCTTGAGGAACGAGTACGATTCCGTGACGGTGTTTACAACCCCGGTGCTATGGGCCGTAGCGTACGCCGGACCGGCGAGATTGTCGGCAATTACCTGCCCTCCCGCACCGGCGCCGAGTGCGTCCACCGCTTCCTTCGGCACGGCGCCCAAGCGGCAGCGCTGGACCAGCACTCTCGGTTCCTTGCCTTCCGACGCCCGCTGCCGCATCCGTGTCAGACTGGGACGTCGCCTAAGGTAGCCGCCTGCCGAGCTGGGGGTTCCCCAGAGCCTTCTTGGCTTGCCGTCTACCTGGGCCCACCACCACACACGACCGTACTCGTCCCCGTGTCCCGCGAAGACGTACAGCTCTACGCCGCTGGGAAGGCTCGCCCACGGCGCAGGATCCAAGCCGACCAGGGCCCCGTCCCTCCCGGGAGCCGGGTCGTGGTGGTAGACGAACCGTGCGGACGGCAGCCAACGGTACCTCTCCTGCCGATGTGTCCATTCTTTCTCGGTGTACGAGGCTCGGCCGATCGACTCGTGCGTTTCTGGGCTGATGATCGGGAACGTTAGAAGACTCCGGTCGGGCACCCAGTACGCGTTGCCCTCGTCGTCGTAGAGCCACTGGCCTCTGTTCTCCGCGACGGCGTCTGCCGGCGGCAAGAGGCCTGGAGGGCTGACTGACCACTGCCCCAAAGGCACGTACTCCGGGGGCACTGCGACCCGGGCCAAGTGCCCGGGGTAGCCGGATGTCTCCGACAGGTGACCAGTGGCGGTCCATACTGGCACGCCCAGCGCGTCGGCCAGGGACCGCGCGAGCACCAGCTCTAGGTTGAGGTGCGCCGCGCCGGGCCCCACGACGGCCAGGAGCACAGAGGCACCAGCGGGGCGGCCAGGGTCACGACGTACCAACTCCACGAACGTCGCGAAACTCACGTGGCGGCCTTGCACCTCGAGGTGGTTCCTGCCCCCCACGACGTGGTATGCCCAGGCATCGCCGGGCCACGGCGCATCGGTCGTGCTGCCCTCCACAGCCTCAGGTCGGCCGTCGCTGTCAGGCCTGACCACTGAGACTTGGCTCAGGTCCAGGCTGCGCGACGGTCCACCCGACCACCGCCGTCCGCGGAGCCGGCCTTCCGCATCTTCTAGCCGCGACCCTTCCCAGAAGGAGGTCGTCTGTGGGGCCCCGCCTCGCAGGCCGGCTGGCCGACCGGAGAGGAGTGTCTGCGCGATAGCCTCCCCACGTTGCCGAAGCGTGCCTCTCTGCAGGTGAGAGGGCAGCTCGTCGTGCAGCCGCTCCAGCGTCTCGGGATCCACGGGGCCATGGGTCGGGGCCAACGCCAGCAATTCTCGGACCACCTCTGTGCGGAGCAGCGCAATGTCCTGGGAGAGGGCCGACTCCCGCTGGGGCGATACTTCGGCCACTTCGGCGATGAATGTCTGGAGAAGTACCTGCGATGGTTTGCTCTTTGCGAGCAGGCTGAAATCGCCGTGGTCCTCGGACTTGGCACCGATATAGCCGGGAAGGTTTCCCTCGCCGTCAGATGCCGTGGGAAACTGCTGACCCCTGAAGCTCCTGTTGTTTCGAATGGCGTCGAGACTTTCTCCTTGCGAGGCCAGCGCCAAGTACTGCGGGGTAAACAGCAGCTTATGGGCACCGGGCTTTAGCAGGAACTTTAGGACCGCCTTTTCTTTCCTGTCCTGGTCGGTTCCCTTGCGGTAATAGTACAGGGCCTGCTTCTCATCGCCCAAGTGCCCCTTCACGGGGATTGCCTCGACCATCGTGTTCTTGTTGAACTCCAGGCCCAATTGTGCAGCAGGGACGTTCTTCATCCATTCATCGGAGGCTGGTTTCTTTGCGGCATACCATTGAAGTATCTGGTCAGCCTCGTCCCTCGGCATAGTTCTGAAGAGGGCCAACTGATCGCCCGAAGAACTTTGCAAGGCTGTCAACAGGTCAGGGATCACCTCCCCCAATACTTGGTCGAGGATCCTGGGACTGCTCTTGGGTGCACGTCTGCCAGACTGACCCTGCCTCTTCTTTTTGTTCTTCTCCGCCTTCGCCTTCTTGGCGGAGTTCTTGTTCTCCCCGTTCCAGTACTGGGTGGTTAGAATGCTCTGCACATTCGCTTTCCCCTGCGTCCGTTGCGCCGCCCAGGCAACGGGGGAATTCTGCACCTCATCGTCCGTGACGACGTCATCCACGATCAGGTCAGAGTCTGTTCCGGCTTTTTCCTCGACGGGTGGGTTCGGCGGGTCCGAAAAGCTGGCAACCCATTCCGGGCTTTGAACACTGTGTGAGTAACCGCTGAACCCCGGCGGCTGCGCAGGACTCGACACATTCCAATTCTGCGGCGCTGGGTAGTTCGCGGCGCGCCCAGGACCTGAGACCAACTCGGGCGCGAGTTCCGGCACGGCGGCAGAGCTGCCATCAAGGGGGCGATAGACGTGCTCGGGCACCGCGGCAGTGAGGTTTTCGCGTTCTAGTCCTCGGGTCCTGTCGGGCCCGTCGCTGAGGGGAGCGGGGGCCCTCGAAGGGTCGTCGGTGGAGCGGTGCGGATTGCTGTTCGAGGTAATCGACTGGGTCGGTGTGAGGAAGGGGCTTGTCTGGTTGAAGTCGGCTGTCGACGTGCTCTGCGGCGGGGGGGCGGAGTCGTGGGGGTGGTGAACCCGCCAGGTCTCGCTGGTGGTGCCCGAGCCTGGGTCCAAGTGCTGCGTCAGTGCGATGACTGGGCGTCCCAGCTCCTTGGCCAGCAGGACCGCCGTGGGGACGATGCCCAAGCCGGCGTTGCTTTCGGTGCCCGGCAGGTTGAGGATTGCCGGTCCTGTCCCGGGCAGCCCTGCATGTCTCAGCGTCTGCGTCAGGAGCTTGATTTCGACGGGGGTGGTCTGCCGAAGCCCCTCCGGCACGTCCACCATGAACGCCTTGGTGTCCCCAAGGCTCCGGACCACTTTCTCAAGGCCTGACAGGTCCGGAAGGCCCCGCGCTTTCTGGAACTCGGCAGTCGGCCGAAGGGAGACGGCGCCCTCGAAGAAGGCCCCGTAGAGGTACGGCCTGCGCACGACGTCGATGACCGCGGTCCGACGGTTGTCCAACGGTGTGGCACCGTGCTGCGGTGCGGCCCCTGTGTAGCCGAGCTTGATGGATACGATTTTGATGCTTTCTAGAAGCGGAATGGTCGGACGCAGGCTTCCAGATTCCAATCCCTCGTTCAGGTCATCGAGTTGTCGCTCTAGCTCTTCTCTGAACATCGCCTTGACGCTGCGGGCCCGCTGCTCACCGGCTTTCATGCCGGTGAGCTTTGAATTTCCGAATCCGGTGATGTAGACCTCGGGCATGGGGGAACCAATTCGGTGGTTGCGCACCGCCTCTTCGGCGATTTCTCTGGCGGCCTTCCGTATTTCGTCCTGGGCTTCGGTGGTGAGGGTCTTCTTCCCCTCGCCGAAGCTGATGACTTGCTGCCATGGACGACTCGATGCGGACTCGGACGCAAAAGCCGTGGGGCTCTGCGACGTGACCGGATTCTGCACGACGAGCGCGGGTGTTAGGTGGCTGAACTTTGACAGCAATTCCGACTGGCCGTTGCGCGGCGAGTCCGTGGTGGCCCTCTCGCTTCGCTCGGTTGTCGAGGTCGCGTCCGGGCCAGTCGGCCTGGGAAGGTTCCACCAAGCGCGGAGGGTACTGAAGTAGGTCTTGACGGCCTCGACGGCCTCGACGGATTCCGGCGCCGGGAAATTTGTCAGGACGCTGACACCTGCCACGATCGCTTGAAACTCCTGCGGCAAGCCGTTCACGGGGAAGAGGATCTCATCCCGCACGATGCCGGAGACCTGGGCAACTAGAGCGTCGAAGGCGTGGACTCCCTTAGCCCTAATGATGTTCTTGGCCGTTTGGTAGGAGTCACGCACAGGGCCCGTGACCTGACCGATTTCTTGATGGAACGATATCGCGGAAGCTTCCGTACTGCTCGCGATGGCGACTGCCTTACGGGGCCAGGCCAGGGTCAGTGCGCCATTCGCTCCGATTCCCGGCAAGTAGTCGACGTTGAGCTCCCACCTTCCAGTCTGCAGGTTCTTCACTTGGCTCAAGGACCCGCCGATGCCGATGACCGGGGCTTCCCAGAAGTCGGCCAGCTCATCGGCGAACGAGTCCCCCCACACGTCGGGGCTCTCGTCGTGACCAGACCTGATCAGTTTTTTGACGCCGGAGCCGTCTACCGCGAGGAACAGCGGAGCCTTCTTCGGCACCCGGTCTTCCAGCCAGTTGGCCAGGTCCTTCGGACTCAAAAGGGTCCTGGTCTCTTCTCCGTCCTTCTTGGCGTAGAGCTCTACCTTGTTTCCGACGCGCCGCCCGAGGACGACATAAGGCTTTCCGCCGAGTTGGGCAACCATTTTCTTGGTACTGGCTTCGGACATTGTTAGGGCGTATCCGTGCCGCAGTTGTAGACTTTCACCTGCCTTCCGCAGTGAGACTCCGCCGGCGAACTGGGAAGGATCTCTGATCGTCACTGTCTCCCGGCCACTGAGATCCGAATTGTCTACGACAGGGGGGGAGAACTGTTTCAGGGCATAGGAAGCGCCGTTCCGCGGTGCCAACACGCCAAATTTCCCCTGCGAGGCGCCCACGATCTTGTAGGGGCTGGCCCACACGTTCACCTGGTCGGCGGGAAGCTTCGCGGCGGCTTCCTCGGCGAACGAGGCATCGGTCAGGTCTTCGTTGCCGACATTGCATGAACAGAACAGGACGTTCAGCTTTTCTCCCCTGCCCTCGGCCATCTTCAGCGCCTTGGCATAAGCATCGGTCTTCATGACTGTTTCGACCATGTGGGCAGGGGTGAGTGTGACGATATTTGTCGTCTCTGGCGACTCATTGCTTTGACGGGAGTGGTTCTTCAGGCCGAAGGTTGCGTGGTCCGGTGCACCATGCCCACCGATGACGAGGGTGGGCTTCCCAGCCAGCCCTTCAGGTAGCGGGAATGTGTTGCTGCCGTAGAGGTTGTACCGGCCGTCGGCGGACTGCTCATAGTGGTGGAAAACGCCGTTCTCACTAAGATCGAGTTCCTTGATCCACTTTTTCCACATCGCTTGTTCGTCGGAAGGAAAGCTGATCAGCGCCACTACGTTGGCGCTGCCGGTCTTCACCTGGACAAAGTCGAAGGCTTTTGGTCCCGCCGAGCCGAATACCTCACCGCCAACTTTGGCGGTGAGTGTCTCGGAGAGCTGCTGACCAGCAGCGAGCCTGGTCATGTGGGCTGCCCGGTCGATCTCCGGGCGCGGCGGCCCCTCAGCATCCGGGGACTCCGGAGTATCCGCGGAGGAGTCCGTGGCACCAGAGTTACTGTCCATCCGGGAGAACTCGCGGTCGTTCTCGGCATCAGGGGCGGCCGGGCCCTCAGCGCGGTGAGGCTCGAAACCATCGACCTCATGAGGATCGCCAGCATCATCGCCACTCGGCGAGTTCCAGTCCATGGTGGGGTGTTCGGGCACCGCGTCGGGGAAGAGCCCTCGTTCCAGTCCTCGGGCCCTGTCAGGTGCTGTGTTCGAGCCGCTGGTGGGACCGTTGGTCTTCTTTGTCGCCGGCTTGTTGTCCCGGGTGCGGTGCGCAGCCGAGGGCAGCTTGCGGGGGCGGAAAGTGTGCCAGGTGGTGGCGTTGCCGTCGGCGCCGTGGTTCAGGGTGAGCTGCGGGGCCGCTTCGCCCTCGTGCTGTGTGAACGACACATCGCCGGTGGGCGCGTTGACCGCAAAGCCAGAAACGTCCGCCACGATCTGGGCGTCGATCTCGCGGCGGCCCTCGCGGTCGAACTCCGCTCCAGCCTTGCAGGACATAAGAGTGATTTGCCGGAAACCAGACAAGTCATCCTTGCGGAACCGCAGATACTGGCCCAGTTCCTCAGCGCTCCAGACCACACTGCGCCCGTCCGGCCGGACGACGCGGAACCCCCTGTGATCATGGTGAAGCGCTACGAAGAAGGACTTTCCGAACCCTTCCGGAAGATGCTGCCAAGCCCAGGCCAGTTCCCTTCCCACCCGATACCACCCCGCAAATCGAGTTTCGGAAGCGAGCTCCCTGTAAACCTTGCGCCTTTGCACGTCCTTGGCGTTGAAGGAGAACTCACCGATGCGTTTGCCGCCGCAGTCTCTGATCTCCTGCACGACAAGCTCGGAAGCGTCCCACCGGTACTTCGTCCGCCGGGCACCGGACGGGTTCGGCGTCGCAGCGGACGGCACCCCGGTTCCGGGCTTCAGGAGGCCCGTCGCGCTCGGCCGGCGCGATGCCCCCCGACCAGCAGCGCCGCTTCTCGCCTCGGTGGACGGGACGCCGCTCTGCGTGCTGCGCTCTGCCGGGCTTGCGACCGGCTCCACGACGACGCGGGGCGCCGCGCTCTGCACAGAGGGCCTGGCATTGCCGGGGACGGTCCGCGCGGTCGGCCGACCATCGATGCTGGCCTCGCCGCTGGTCGTGGGCGTCCGGCCGAAAAGACGGCCGTCCGACGACTGAGGGGCCGAGGTCGAGGTAGGGGTTGGGGTCGAAGTCGCGGGCGCTGCCCCCGAAGTCGGGGCTGGCTGGGTCCGGGTAGACGTCGGCGTGGAGGTGGTTTTCGTGGCCGGAGTATCGATCCTGCCGGCCTCCGCCACCACGGACGGGAGCTGGGACGGGCCCGGAGCAGTGGCGCCAGGCTGCGTGGGCGGCAACACCTGGGGCTGTCTGGTCGAGAAATCGCCCTGCTCGCGCGTCGTGGATGTGCCGAGATCGACCGAGGTGAACAACGGGCCGTTAAAGGGCGGCGCGGAGGACGTCGTCTCGGGTGCGTGGCCGTGCGGCTGATCCTGGGACTGCGTGACCGTGTCCGACCTCGTGGCCGTGTCCACGCGCTGGCTGACCCGGGGGCCGGTCCGCACTTCGCCGGACAGCTCCCGACCGGCCGTCGGCCGACCGTCCCGCAGGGTGCTCCCGGACGTGGCGTGATCCGTACGGGACTGCGTCCTGCCCGTGTCCAGCGAGGGGTCGACGGCTTCAGACCGCGTCGGCGTCATCAAGTCGTCAGGGGCCGTGAGCGCCCTCTCATCGAGTGTCTCCGTTCCCTTCGGCACGAAACCGGTCTCATCGGGCGACATTTCGGCCCGCTCGATGGGCATCTGGTCAGGGATCTGGCTGTAGCGGTCGTAGTTCCCGCCCAGGGCGTTCGTCCCTGTGGGCAGGATCGAACCGGTGAACCCACTGGTTGTACCGAGCGGCAACTCCACATTGCCCGTCGGCACATGCCCGTCGCCACGCAGCGAACCCGGTCGGCTCTCCAGACCGGTGTCCTCAAGTCTATGGGGAACGTCATCGGTGTCGGTGTTGGTGCCGTCGCTGTAGTTGCTGATGTAGCTGAAGACCGACGCGGAGTCACTTGAGTCACTATCTCCACTGAAGACCGACGAGGCATCACCGTCGCTGTGGACCTCGTTGAAGACGCTGCCGAAGCTGAAGCCACTGACATCGCTGTAGAGCGATATGTTGTCGTCCAAGCCGGTGACGTCGCTGACAGCGTCGGCGAAGTCCAGCGGGATGTCCCCAGCAACGTCGAAGATCGACCCCGTGACGCCCACGTCGCTGCGAATCGATGTTGTGTCGCCGACACCGCTGAAGACCGTCGGATCGTCCGGCACATCCGGCGCGTCAGGAACGGAGACGTCCTGATGCGGTCCCTGCGGTACAAGGAGTTGAACGCCGGCCAGCCCGGGCGACACTGTAACGGGGCGGTCCATGACGGGCGGACCAGCCATACTTCCGGTTGCCAGAGGGTGGTTGTTGTTGTCCCGGACCGCACCTGGCGCTTGAAGGACACCCAGCTTCTCGCGGCCGACCTTGTCCTGCGCTGAAGTCTTCTGGGAGAACTGCTCGTACAGCCCAAGGCCGGCCGCACCCACTACGATCTCCGCACCGCCGGTCAACGCGCCGCTCACACCCGACATCCAGAATTCCTGCCAGCTGAGCGCGAACCTCCCCTCGAACGTCAGCTTGACCAGGCCCGAGGCAAACATCTCGGCCTGACCCTCGTTCACAAAAGCGAACGGAACTTCCGAGCCTTCCTTCAGCCAGTGATTGTCCTTGAAATGC
>NZ_JBIUUC010000029.1:0-28431 GCF_044742205.1 Streptomyces sp. NPDC087901 | reverse complement strand
TTCGTGTTGTTCTCGTCGGCGGGTGGTTCGGTTCTGGCGGCGGGTCAGGCGAACTATGCGGCGGCGAACGTGTTCCTGGACGCGCTGGCGGTGCACCGCCACTCCGAGGGACTGCCGGCCACCTCACTCGCGTACGGGTTGTGGGACGTCGCCACCGGCCTGACCGAGGCCATCGACGATGACGCCCGTCTCATGGCGGCCCGCGGCCTGCCCGCTCTCGCCCCGGCCGACGGGCTCCGGCTCTTCGACGCCGGTCTGCGCTCCGGGCGGCCGGCGCTGGTGCCGCTCGCCGTCGACGTAGCGACCCTGAAGGCGAAGCCCGGCGCGCTGCACTCCCTTCTGCGGGACATGGTCCCCGCCGAGGCCGGCCCCGTGGTCAGGAGCCGCACGAAGAGCGCCGATCCCGCCGCGCTCGTCGCCCGTCTCGCCGGGCTGAGCACCGAGGACCGCGAAAGGGCCCTGCTGGACCTGGTGCGCGGTCACGCCGCCGCCGTTCTGGGGCACTCGGGCGCTGAAGCGGTCCCGGCCGAGCGCGGATTCCTCGACATCGGATTCGACTCGCTGACGGCTCTGGAACTCAGGAGCCGCCTGGGCGAGGTGACCGGCTGCCGGCTCGCGCCGACGCTGATCTTCGACTACCCCTCGGCCGCCGAGCTCGCCACGCACCTGCGCCGGACGCTCTTCGGCGAGGACGCCCCCGCGGACGACCTGAGCGGGGCCACCGCGGACGAGCTGTTCGACATTCTCGACGGCGAAGCGTAGGGCCCTCCCGGCAGGCCCTGCCGGGAGTGGCACCAGGCGTTCACGTGAGCATCGACCGGAGACGAGGAGCGAGTGTGCTGAACCAGATAGTCGTCGTGGGCGCGGCGGCCGCAGGACTGACCGCGGTGGAGACGCTGCGGGCCAAGGGTTACGAGGGCGGGCTGACGCTCGTCGGTGATGAGCGCCATCCGCCGTACGACCGGCCGCCCCTCTCCAAGGAGCTGCTGAGCGAGGGCTGGGCACCCCCCAGCACCTGGCTGCGCAAGGAGGACGTGCTGGCGGCCGTCGATGCCGATCTGCGCCTCGGCTGCCGGGCCACCGGCCTGGACCAGGCCGCACGCACCGTCACCCTCTCCACCGGTGAGAGGCTGCCCTACGACGCGGCGATCATCGCGACCGGACTTCGGCCTCGAAGGCTGCCGTACGGGGACGGTCTGCGGGGCGTCCATGTCCTGCGTTCACTGGACGACGCGGTCCGCCTGCGCGAGGCGCTCCTGGCAGGGCCCAAGGTGGCGGTGATCGGGGCAGGCTTCCTCGGTGCGGAGATCGCCGCCACGGCGCGCGGCGCCGGGCTCGACGTGACCCTGATCGACACGAACGACCAGCCGCTCGCGCGCCAGGTCGGTGCCGAGATCGGCGGGCTCGTGGCCGGCCTGCACCGCGACCACGGAGTGCGGCTCGTTCTCGGCGCGGATGTCGTGGGAATGGCCCGGGACGGCACCGCTGTCCGCGGGGTCCTGCTGTCGGACGGCACCGTCGTCGACGCCGATCTGGTCGTCGTCGCGATCGGCTCCGTGCCCGCCGTTGACTGGCTCGCCGATTCCGGACTGCCCCTGGGGGACGGGGTCCTGTGCGACACCTACTGCCGGGCCGCCCCCGGGGTGTGGGCGGCGGGCGACGTCGCCAACTGGCCGCACCCGATGGTGGCCGGGGCCCGGGTCAGGCTCGAGCAGCGGACCAACGCCGCCCAGCAGGCCATGGCGGTCGTCGCCAACCTGCTGGCAGGCGACGCGGGCGCGCAGCCGTACACCCCCGTGCCCTTCGGCTGGACCCATCAGTTCGGGGAGAAGATCCAGACCGTCGGCTGGTGCCCTCCGGACGCGCGGACGGAGATCATCAGCGGGTCCACCGAGGACCGGGAGTTCGTCGCCGCGTACCACCGCGACGGGATCCTCGTCGGCGGGCTGGGCTGGAACAGCGCTCGGGGCCTGCGGCAGTGCCGGCTGCTGCTCGGCCGGCCGTCGACGGAGCTGGCCGCCACGGCGGCGGGCGTCTGACGCCCCCACCGGGAGGCGGGCGGGAACCGCCCGGTGCCTCACCGCGTGCGGTGTCGTACCGTCTCCCCACCCCGGTCTGACACCGGCTCCGCGTACGGCGGACCCGAGGCGTATACGATGCTCTATGCGTGCGTGATACGCATGGGAAGGCTTCCGATGAAGGCAGGCACGAGATGACTACTGGTGAAGGAACGAGCTCGGAAGGCATCGGCCTGCCGAACAGCATCGCGGTGCTCTGGGAACTGCGGAACCGGGAACAGCGCACCGCGCGTACCGGTCTGAGTGTCGAACGCATCGTGACGGCCGCGATCGAGTCGGCGGACGCCGACGGTCTTGCCGGGCTGTCCATGTCCCGTGTCGCCAAGAGCCTCGACTTCGGCACCATGTCGCTGTACCGCCACGTGTCGAGCAAGGACGAGCTGCGACAGCTGATGCTGGACATGGCCTACGGCACCCCGCCCCGTATCGACACGGCCGACGGGGACTGGCGGGACGGGCTCGAGCAGTGGGCCCGCGCCTTCCAGGAGGTCTTCCACCGGCACCCCTGGATGCTTCAGATCTCGGTCAGCGGACCGCCCCTGGAGCCGGGCCAGCTCAGCTGGCTGGAGTGCGGCCTGCGCACCCTGGGCGGCACCGCGCTGAGGCCGGACGAGAAGCTTTCCGTGATGATGCTGATGATCGGGTACGTGCGCAACAACGCGCAGATGTCCCTCGGTGTCGTCACCCAGGACATCAGCGATGCCGACCTGATGGCCAACTACGGCCGCGCGCTGGCCAAGTACGCAGACTCCGCGTCGTTCCCCGCTCTCGCCGAGCTGCTGGAGGCCGGGGCGTTCGACGAGCCCGAGGACGACTTCACCTTCGGGCTCCAGCGGGTCCTGGACGGTATCGACGTGCTGGTCCGCATCCGCAACGGCGAGAAGCCGCTCACCTGACAGAGTCACCGGCCGGGACCACGAGGGCCCGGCCGGTGGGCGTGTGGGGCGGGCCGGCAAGGCTGGGACCGGCGGGGGCCAACGGGGGTACAGCAGTACGGACGGCATGCGGATCGCATGCGGAAGGGGGCTGGTTCCCCACCCGGCCGGGTGGGGAACCAGCCCCCTTCTTTCGCGTCCGGCGCCTCAGCCCGCGGTGGGCTGCATGCGCTTGGGGGAGGGCACCGTCGCCGGTGCGTCGATGTCGTACGGGTCGATCGGCTCGCCCGTCTCGATCGGTACCTTGCGCAGCAGTACGGCGACGATCGCGGCCACCACGACCATGGCGGCGGCACCGGAGAGCGCTGCCACCTGGAGGCCGTGGGTGAAAGCCTCGCGGCTGGTGGCGAGCAGCTCGGCACCGATGGCGGCCGGCTGCTGGGCGGCGACGGTGGCGGCACCGCCGATGGTGTTGCGTACCGCGTCCAGCGCCTCGCCGCCGAGACCGGCCGGGTTCACCGCGTTCATGTCGTGCCGGTAGATCGCGGAGCCGATACTGCCGATCACCGCGAAGCCGAACGCGCTGCCGAACTCGGTGAACGTCTCCGAGGTGGCTGTGGACGATCCGGCGTGCTCCTTCGGCGCGGAGGTGACGACGATCTCCGCCGTGAGTGTCTTCGAGGCCGTCATGCCGGCCGCCATCAGGCCCACGCCCACCAGCAGGACGGCGACGTTCGACTCCACCGTGAGGCGGCTGAGCACGCCGAAACCGATGGCCATCACGAGCATGCCGCTGGCGACCAGATAGACCGGCTTGACCTTGCGGGACAGGGCCGAGACGAGGCCGACCGCGATCCCGATCGCCGGCATCACCGCCATGGACCACAGGGCCGCCCGGAAGGGCGTCATGCCCAGCACCATCTGGAGGTACTGGTTGGTGAGGATGCTGACGCCCATGAACGAGAACATCACCATCAGGTTGGTCAGGATCGCCCCGGTGAAGCCGCCGTAGCGGAACAGCGAGATGTCGATGAGCGGGTGGGCCGTCATGCGCTGGCGCTGCACGAAGGCGATGAGCAGGACGGCGCCGACGCCGGCCCAGATCGCGGACTCGCGGGACCAGCCGTCGACGGCCAGCTCCTTGAGGCCGTAGATGAACGGCATGATGCCCGCGATCGACAGGAAGGCGCCGAGCACGTCCAGCTTGCCGCGCGACGGGTCGCGCCGCTCCGGCAGCAGGATCGGGGCCAGGATCAGCACCAGCACCATCACCGGGGTGTTGATCATGAAGACCGAGCCCCACCAGAAGTTGTTCAGCAGCAGACCGCCCACGACCGGGCCCAGGGCCGCCCCGGTGGCGAGGGTGCCGCTCCAGGCGGCGATGGCCGACTTGCGCTGCTTGGAGTCGTGGAACATGTTGCGGATCAGGGCCAGGGAAGTCGGCGTCAGCGTCGCGGCGCCGAGCCCCAGCAGGGCGCGGGAGCCGATGAGCATCTCGGGGGTGTCCGCCGTCGCGGCGAGCGCGGACGCGACGCCGAAGACCAGGGCGCCGATGATCAGGAGCTTCCGCCGCCCGAAGCGGTCGCCCACCCAGCCCATCGTGATCAGCGCACCGGCCAGCACGAAGCTGTAGATGTCCATGATCCACAGCAGCTGGGTGGCGCTCGGCTTCAGCGACTCGCTGATGGGCGTGATCGCGAAGCCGAGTACCGAGATGTCAATGGCGATCAGCAGGGTGACCAGGACGATCACCACGAGGCCGAGCCATTCCTTGAGCCCCGCCCGGGGCTTGATTTCTGTCATGGCAAACGTCCATGCCTTCCTACCGTCATGACCCTGAGTACGTAACACGCTGAGCGTATCAGGTACGCGTTGGCGTGTCGCGTACTCATGCAGGGCCGGGCAGGGCCCCGGAGCCTGTCGTGCCAAGGCTTCAGCGCGTTCGGTCGAGCAGTTCCTGTGCGCGGTGCAGCAGTGCCCGGCGGTCGATCTTCCGATTGGTGTTGAGCGGGAATTCCGCGATGTGGAAGAAGTGCTGGGGGAGTACGGCTCGCGGGAGTGTGCGGCTCAGCTCGCGTGCCAGGGCGACGGGCGGCACGGGCTCCCCGGTGTGGAACGCGGCCAGCGTGATCCCCTGCTCGGAGGGCACCGGTACCGCGACGGCGTCCTCCACCCCCGGGCACCTGCGCAACGCCTCGTCGATCTCGGCCAGTTCGATCCGTACACCGCGGACCTGAACCTGCTGGTCCAGCCGGCCGAGGTAGAGCAACTGCCCGTCCTCGCCCAGCCGGATCCGGTCGCCCGTCCGGTAGTAGCGGACTCCGTCCCGGTCGAGGAACCGGCCCGCGTCATCGGCCGGGTCCAGATACCCGGCCGTGAGCTGCGGACCGGCGACACACAACTCGCCTTCCCGTGCGTCCGGTTCACCATCCGTGCCGAGCAGCATCCACTCGTGTCCCGCGTGTACCGGACCGATCGGGACCACACCCGCGACCGAGATCCCGGGCGACGTCTCACGCGACCAGCGGTGCCGGGTGATGGTGATCGTCAGTTCGGTGGGGCCGTACAGGTTCTCGATGGCCGAACCCGTCGCCGCGCGCTGCCAGTCCGTCACGTCCTGACAGGTCACCGCCTCGCCCGCGAAGAAGCTCCAGCGCAGCGAGGGCAGGGCGCCGTCCGCGAGCTGGTCGGTGCGACGGATCAGGCTGATCACGCTGGGGGTGGAGAACCAGACCGTGATGCCCTGTTCGGCGACGAAGGCGGGGAGGTCCCGGTACGCGCCCGCCGGAACGGCCACCAGCGTGGCGCCGGCACCCCACGCGCAGAACAGGTCGAACATCGCGCAGTCGAAGTTCAGATCGAAGTTCTGGGAGAACACATCGTGCGGACCGAAGTCGTACCGCGCGTCGAGCAGACCGAAGTAGTGGGCGCCGTTGGCGTGCGTGACCGGCACGCCCTTGGGCCGGCCCGTGGAACCGGAGGTGAAGAGCACATAGGCGATGTCGTCGGGTGCGACCTGCTGGGGCCGCGCCAGGCGTGCCGTTGGATCGGGGGCGATCACCCCGTCGGCGCCGTCCGCGGTCCCGTCCAGCAGGGCGGGAACCGTGACGCCCTCCGCACGCAGCTTCTCCAGCGCCGTGACCGCCTCGGCGTCCACGACCAGCGCCTCCACCCCGGCCGCTTCGAGCATCCGGAGGGTGCGGAGCACCGGGAAGGATGACTGCAGGGGAACCATCGGCACCCCGGTGAACAGGCAGGCCAGGATGCCCGTGTAGGCGTCGAGGCCCTTGCCCGCGAGCACGCCCACCGCGGCCGGACGCTCCGGGAGCGCGGCCAGCAGCGAGCCCGCCCAGGTCAGCGCCCGGTCATACAGCTCCTGGTACGTCAGCGAGGCGTCGCCGACACGGATGGCTACCCCCTGCGGGGACCGCGCGAGCCCGCGCAGGAAACGGTCATAGAGGGCGTGGGCCGACGTCTGGTCCATGAGTGTTCCCCGGATGGCGGTGGATGGATGAGGTGGAACGGTGCTCGATGCCCGCGAGGCCCCCGCCGGACACCGGACCGCCGAGCGGTTCGTACGGGGTTCCGCGACGGATCTCGGCGAGGGGGCGCGCCGACGGGGCGTCGGCGGGGGCGTGCGGCGGCCGGCCGGATGCCGGGGCGGACTCGGTCGCACTGGGGCGCGGCATCGGGCCCGCGACCCGCAGGAGGAACTCGGTGAGGTCGGCCCAGGAGCGGGTGGCCGGTGCGTGGTGCAGGGAGACCCGGGGATTCCTCGCGAGCCACTCGCGTACGTCCCTGGACCGCACCGCTCCTTTCCCGTCCAGAAGCACGTGCAGCCTCGGGTAGGGATGGGCCTGGGCGACCGCGTCCAGGAGGTTCAGGAAGGTGGCCGGCGCGGAGGCCCTGTCGGCCCCAGGGCCGGTCCGGTCGAGCAGCAGGGGGCGGAGCCGTTCCTCGGGCCGGTGCCCCGTCCGGTCGTCCGCCCGCAGGACCACGGCGTTCCACGGCGCCGCGCGGCAGACACCGACGACACCGCGATGGGCGCCGGGCGGCAGAGGTGGCACGGCGGGCAGCTGGAAGGTCTCGGGGCGTTCCGGATGCACCCCCCACTTGCGCCACACACGCGCAACCGTGGAGTGGGCGATCCCCAACTCGCCGGCGAGCAGCCGTGACGACCAGTACGGCGCCCGCAGCCGGGCGGGAGGCGTGCCGCGGTCGCTGAGCGTGGCGACGAGCACCGCCACCTCGTCCACCGTCGCGGGGCGGCCCGGCCGGGGCAGATCGCCCAATGCCGCGATGCCCGAATCCTCGTACCGCGCACGCCACTTGAGGACGGTTGGACGGGACACACGCAGCAGAGCGGCGACCTCCGTGTTCGAGGCGCCCCCCGCCGCGAGCAGCACGATCCGCGCCCGCCGTACGAGCCCGGCAGGTGCGCTCGACATACGGGTCAGTGCCTCCAGCCGGGCCCGGTCGCCCACCTGTAGTCGCAAGGCCGGGGCGCTATGCATGATCGCGGCCCTCAGCGCAGACGTTGCAGCGAGTCCCAGAGAACGTCCGGGGTCTTGAATATCTCCAGGGAGAGCGCCTCGTCGCGGAAGTGCACGTCGTACGCGGATTCGAGGCCCGCGAGCAGCTCGATCATGCCCAGCGAGTCGAGACCGAAATCACGCATTTCCATGTCCCCGGTGATCGGCTCGTCCGGGGGAAGGAAGGACATCTGCTTCCGAAGGAGAATATCGAACTGCTCATCCCACATGATGACTCCGGTTCAGGCGCGAAGGGGTGGATGGTCGTTCCGGGATCGCCGGACCGCACCGGCCCCCGGCACAGAACTGCCTGCGGGCAGCGACGGAAGTACCGAGGAGACCGCCCGATGGGTGGCAGTGCGGAAAAGAATGGACGGGCCGGAACGGAGACGGGAAACAGCCGGCCGCCCACATGCCCGGCAGGAATGGGGTACCGGGCCCCGACGGTAGTCCCGGCGGGCCCGGACCAGTACCCCTATCCGCCCCTATGAAGGCGCCGCAACGAAGCCGCCCTCGGCTGCGCGCCTGGCGCAATCCGCTCGCGGCCGCGCCCTCCCTCGCAGGTGAGACCGGCCGGGCGGCGCCCCGGTCAGCCGTTCGCCGCCCGCCGGGACCGTCCCCTGACCCCACCCTGGCTCTGGGGTGACCGGGGTCGGGCAGGGGCCCGATTGTGGGGACCCCGGGCACGACTAAGGGGTGGGCAACAGGTCCATCGGCACCGTAATTTTCCGAGTGGCCCCACTCTTCATTCTTGATTCCGCCATTCGCTCGGGTCCGCGGTCCGCTGAACGTCATGACACAGGAGGGCATGCTCGGTGAGTAACGAGGAAAAACTTCTCGAGTATCTGCGCCGGGCGACAGCCGACTTGCGCGACATGCGTAAAAGGCTCGCTGCCGCCGAACGCAAGTCCAGCGGCGAGCCGATGGCGATCGTGGGGATGGCGTGTCGTTATCCGGGTGGTGTGGGTTCTCCGGATGAGTTGTGGGATCTGGTGGCGGAGGGCCGGGACGGTGTGTCGGGGTTTCCGGTGGATCGTGGGTGGGATGTGGAGGGGCTTTACGATCCGGAGCCGGGGAAGCCGAATCGTACGGTGACGCGTGAGGGTGGTTTCCTGTATGACGCGGCTGATTTCGATGCCGGGGTGTTCGGGATTTCGCCGCGTGAGGCGTTGGGGATGGATCCGCAGCAGCGGTTGTTGCTGGAGGCGTCCTGGGAGGCTGTGGAGAGTGCGGGGATCGATCCTCTCTCTCTGAAGGGCAGCAGGACCGGTGTCTTCGCCGGCGTCATGTACCACGACTACGCCCTGGGAACCGAGGCCGCCGCCACGACCGGTGGCAGCCTCGTATCGGGCCGCGTCTCCTACACCCTTGGTCTCGAAGGACCGTCGGTCACGGTGGACACGGCGTGCTCGTCGTCGCTGGTCGCCCTGCACCTGGGCGCCCAGGCGCTGCGGTCCGACGAATGCTCGATGGTGCTGGTCGGTGGCGTCACGGTGATGCCGACGCCGGACATGTTCCTCTACTTCAGCCACCAGCGCGGTATGGCGAAGGACGGCCGCTGCAAGTCCTTCGCCGCCGATGCCGACGGAACCGGCTGCTCGGAGGGCGTCGGCGTCCTCATGCTGGAGCGCCTTTCGGACGCCCAGCGGAACGGGCACCCGGTGCTTGCCGTCGTCCGGGGTAGCGCGATCAACCAGGACGGCGCCTCCAGCAGCATGACGGCGCCGAACGGTCCGTCGCAGCAGCGGGTGATCCGCGCGGCACTGGAGGGCGCGGGACTGACCGCCACGGACGTGGATCTGGTGGAGGCCCACGGGACCGGGACCCGGTTGGGCGACCCGATCGAGGCTCAGGCGTTGCTGGCGACGTACGGGCAGGGGCGTCCGGAGGGCGACCCGCTGTGGCTGGGCTCGCTGAAGTCGAACCTGGGCCACACCCAGGCCGCCGCCGGTGTTGGTGGTGTCATTAAGGCGGTGCAGGCGATTCGGCATGGTGTGTTGCCGAAGACGTTGCATGTGGATGTGCCGACGCCGCAGGTGGACTGGGCTGCGGGTGCGGTGGAGTTGTTGACGGAGTCGCGTGTGTGGCCGGAGCGGGATCGTCCGCGTCGGGTGGGTGTGTCGTCGTTCGGTCTGAGTGGGACGAACGCGCACGTGATTGTGGAGCAGGCTCCGGTGGTCGAGGAGCCGGAGGCGGTTGCTACCGCTGAACTGCCGGTGGTTCCGGTCGTGCTGTCGGCGCGGAGTGAGGCGGGTCTGTCGGCGCAGGCCGGGAAGCTGCTGAAGCAGCTGGAGGCCTCCTCTTCTCTGTTGGATGTGGGTTTTTCGTCGGTGGTGTCGCGTGCGGTGCTGGAGCAGCGTGCGGTGGTGGCGGCGTCGGATCGTGAGGAGCTGGTGCGGGGTCTGACCGCACTGGTCACGGGTGAGCCGTCCTCGTCGGTGGTGCGGGGGTCGGTGCGGCCGGCGGGCAAGGTTGCTTTCCTGTTCACGGGCCAGGGCGCACAACGGCTTGGTATGGGGCGGGATTTGTATGGGGCGTTTCCGGTGTTCGCGGAGGCGTTCGATGCGGTGGTGGCTGAGTTGGATGCTCGGCTGGGTGTGAGTCTGCGTGAGGTGGTGTGGGGTGAGGATGTCGGTCTGCTGAACGGGACGATGTTCGCTCAGGCGGGGTTGTTCGCGGTGGAGACGGCGTTGTTCCGGCTGGTGGAGTCATGGGGCGTGCGTCCGGACTTCCTGGTCGGTCATTCCGTCGGTGAGATCGCGGCCGCGCACGTCTCGGGCGCTCTGTCGCTGGCGGATGCGGCGGAATTGGTGGTGGCGCGTGGTCGGTTGATGCAGGCGCTTCCTTCCGGTGGGTCGATGGTGGCGGTGGAGGCGGCGGAGGCTGAGGTGCTTCCGTTGTTGAACGGTGAGGTGGGGATCGCGGCGGTCAACGGTCCGCGTTCCGTGGTCGTTTCGGGTGCTGAGGTGGCGGTTGCTGATCTGGTGGAGAAGTTTGCCGGTCAGGGGCGCAGGACGAGTGTGTTGCGGGTGTCGCATGCGTTCCATTCGCCGTTGATGGAGCCGATGTTGGCGGAGTTCGGGGCGGTGGTGGCCGGGCTGTCGTTCGGTGTGCCGTCGATTCCGGTGGTGTCGGGTGTGTCCGGGGATCTGTCGGAGGGCTGGGGTTCGCCGGAGTACTGGGTGCGGCATGTCCGCGAGGCGGTGCGGTTCGCGGATGCGGTGTCGTTCGTGGTGTCGCGGGGTGTGACGTCGTTCGTCGAGGTCGGTCCTGATGGTGTGCTGAGCGGGATGGCGCAGCAGTCGGTGGATGCGGAGTCGGCGGTGGTCTTCGTCCCGCTGGTTCGTAAGGGCCGCCCCGAGGTGGCCTCGGCCGTTGCTGCGCTGGGTCAGCTGCATGTGGCGGGTGTTCCGGTGGACTGGGCCCGGTTCTACGAGGGCTCGGGTGCCCGCCGCGTCGATCTGCCGACCTACGCCTTCCAGCGCGAGCGGTACTGGATGGAAGCGGAACTCGGCGGGCTCGACGCGGGTTCGTTGGGGCTGGACCGGCCCGGCCACCCGTTGCTCGGTGCCGCCGTCACTCTTCCCGGAACGGACGGGCCCGTGCTGACGGGCCGGCTGTCCCTCGACAGTCAGCCGTGGCTTGCCGACCACCGGATGGGCACGTCCGTCCTGTTCCCCGGTACGGGCCTGGTGGAGCTGGCGCTCTGCGCCGGCGCGCAGGTCGGATGCGATGTGCTCGACGAGCTGACCCTCCAGGCACCCCTGGTGCTGCCGCCCCGCGGTGGCGTCCAGGTCCGGGTCCTGGTGGGGGCCGACGACGGTACCGGCGCCAGGAGCGTCACCGTGCACGCGCGGGACGAGGACGAAGAAGCGGGCGACACACCGTGGACCCTGCACGCCGACGGTGTGCTGCTCCCGGACGCGCCGGCATCCGGCTTCGACGCCGCCGTCTGGCCCCCTGAGGGCGCCTCTCCGGTGGAACTTGACGATGTATACGCCCGGTTGGCCGTGCAGGGGTACGACTACGGACCGGTGTTCCAGGGGTTGGAAGCGGTCTGGCGGCGCGACGGCGAGATCTTCGCGGAGGTGGCCCTCCCCGAGGCGGCGGCCCAGGACGCCGAGCACTACGGCCTGCACCCCGCCCTGCTCGACGCCGCGCTCCACGCCTCACTCCTCGACGGGGCTGACGCCATGCCCGGCGACGAGGGAACGGCGCAGCTTCCCTTCGCGTGGAAGGGCGTTCGCCTCCACGCCACGGGCGCGGCCCGGCTCCGGGTGAGGATCGCACCATCGGGTGCCGACAGCATCACCGTGGACGGCGCGGACACCGAAGGACGCCCCGTGTTCTCCGTGGGCGCCCTCGTCACCCGGCCGGTGTCCGTCGCGGCCACGACAGGAACGGCACAACGCGGTTCCCTGTACTCCCTGCGATGGACGCCGCTCACGCCGGCGGCTGCTCCCGACGTCGTGGCCGTGCCCTGGGACGACCGGAACAGCGGCTCCGTGCCCGAGGCCGCCGTGCTCGTCTGGGACTGCCCGCCGCCCGTCGGCGACATGGTGCCCGGGGCCCATGATCTGACCGCCCTCGCCCTCGGTGTCGTACAGGAGTGGCTGACGGACGAGCGGTTCGCATCCAGCAGGCTGCTCGTGGTCACCCGGGGAGCGGTCGCCCTTCCGGGCGAGACGCTCACGCATCCGGCGGCTGCGGCCGTCGCCGGTCTGGTGCGGTCTGCGCAGACCGAGAATCCCGGGCGGATCCTGCTCACCGACACCGACACCGACAGCATCGTCACGCTGGACGTGGCCGCGGTGGTCGCCTCCGGCGAGCCCGAGTCGGCGTTCCGGGAAAGCGGCGTGTGGGTGCCCCGGCTGGTGCGCGTCCCGACGGTACAGGAGACGACGGACCGTGCCCCGTTCGGCGGCGACGACGCGACCGTGCTGGTCACCGGCGGTACGGGCACGCTCGGCGCCCTCGTGGCCCGTCACCTCGTCACCGTGCACGGCGTCCGACGCCTGGTGCTCACCGGCCGCCGCGGACTCGACGCACCGGGAGCCGCCGAACTGGGTGCCGAACTGGCGGGTCTGGGCGCCGAGGTCACCGTCGCCGCGTGCGACCTCGCCGACCGGGAGGCAGTCCGCACCCTGCTGACCTCGCACCCGCCGACAGCGGTCGTCCACTGCGCGGGGGTGCTGGAAGACGCGACCCTCGGCTCGCTCACCGCCGGCCGGCTGGCCCGCGTACTGCGGCCGAAGATCGACGCGGCGTGGCACCTCCACGAACTGACGGAACGTCTGGACCTCTCCGCGTTCGTTCTCTTCTCGTCCGTCGCCGGTGTCCTCGGCAATCCGGGGCAGGCCAACTACGCCGCCGGTAACGCCTTCCTTGATGCCCTCGCCGTCCTGCGCCAGGGGCTCGGCCTGCCGGGGCAGTCGCTCGCGTGGGGGCTGTGGGCCGACGGCGACGGCATGGCGAGCGGGCTGGACGGCACCGATCTGCGACGCATGAGCCGCTCCGGCGTGGAACCCCTCGTGCCGGCCCACGCACTGGCACTGCTGGACGAGGCCGGGCAGTCGGACGAAGCACTGCTCCTCCCGGTCCGCCTCGACCTCAGGACCCTGCGCGCGGCGGAGCCGCCTTCGCCCATCCTGTCCGGCCTGGTACACCGCAAGGCGCGGGCCACCTCCGCCGTACCCGCCCGGCAGCCCCGGTCCGGCCTGGCCGCCCTGGCGCCCAAGGAGCGGCTGCGCGCTCTGCTCGACCTCGTACGGGCGCAGGTGGCCTCCGTACTCGGTCACGGATCGGCGGCCGACGTGGAGCCCGGCCGGGCCTTCACCGAGATCGGGTTCGACTCCCTGACCGCGATGGAGCTGCGTAACCAGCTCGCCTCCGCGACCGGGCTGAGGCTGCCCGCCACTCTGGTCTTCGACCACCCCAACGCCCGCGCCGTCGCAGGGCATCTGGACACCCTGCTCGCGGGCGACCGCACCACCGCCGCCGCCGCGGTCGCCGCGCCGTCCGCCGACGACGACCCCGTGGTCATCGTCTCCATGGCCTGCCGCTATCCCGGCGGGGTGCGCTCACCCGAAGACCTGTGGCGGCTCGTCGACGACGGTGTCGACGCCATCACCGAGTTCCCCAGCAACCGGGGCTGGGACCTGGAACGGCTCTACGACCCCGAGTCCGCCCGGCCCGGCACCTGCTACGTGCGCCACGGTGGATTCCTGCACGACGCCGCCGACTTCGACCCCGGCTTCTTCGGGATCAGCCCGAACGACGCGCTGACCAGTGACCCGCAGCACCGGCTGATGCTGGAGGTCGCGTGGGAGGCGATGGAGCGGGCGACGATCGACCCGCTGTCGCTCAAGGGCACCGCGACCGGTGTCTTCACCGGCACGATGTACCACGACTACGCGGGCAACAGCGCCGCCGGATCGCTGGGCCCCGGCCGCGTCTCGTACACCTTCGGTCTCGAAGGGCCCTCGTTGGCCGTCGACACCGCGTGCTCGTCGTCCCTGGTCGCGCTGCACCTGGCCGCCCAGGCCGTGCGGTCGGGCGAGTGCGGGCTGGCCCTGGTCGGCGGTGTGACCGTCATGTCGACCCCCGAGACGTTCATCGAGTTCGCCCGGCAGCGCGGGCTGTCCCGCGACGGCCGGTGCCGCTCGTTCTCCTCGGCCGCCGACGGCGCCGCCTGGTCCGAGGGCGCGGGCGTGCTCGTGATCGAGCGGCTCTCCGACGCCCGCCGCAACGGACATCCGGTCCTGGCCGTCCTGCGCGGCAGCGCCGTCAACCAGGACGGTGCCAGTAACGGGCTCATGGCCCCCAACGGCCCGTCCCAGCAGCGCGTCATCCGACAGGCACTCGCCAACGCGGGGCTCGGCGCCGCCGACGTGGACGCCGTCGAAGCGCACGGCACCGGGACCACCCTGGGCGACCCCATCGAGGCACAGGCACTGCTCGCCACCTACGGCCAGGACCGCGTCGAGGGCAGGCCGCTGTACCTCGGCTCGATCAAGTCGAACATCGGGCACGCCCAGGCCGCCGCCGGCATCGCCGGGGTGATCAAGATGGTCGAAGCGATGCGGCACGGTGTCCTGCCGACCTCCCTCCACCTGGACGAGCCCTCGTCCCAGGTCGACTGGGAGACGGGTGACGTCACCCTGCTGACGGAGCCGCGCCCCTGGCCCGAACTGGACCGTCCGCGCCGGGCGGGAATCTCGTCGTTCGGTATCAGCGGCACCAACGCCCACGTGATCATCGAGGCGCCGACGGCCGATCGCCGTGCCGCAGCGGAAACCGGGGCAGAGGCCGCCCCCGACGCCACACCCGAGCCCATCCCCGCCCCCGACGCTGCCGCCGCTGAGCACGCCACCCCCGTGCCGTGGCTCCTGTCGGCCCGCGACCCCGAGGGCATCGCCCGCCAGGCCGGACGGCTGCTGGCCCACCTGGAGACCCGGCCCGACGCGACCGCACTCGATGTCGCGCACTCCCTGGCCACCACCCGCACCCCCCTGGAACAGCGCGCCGCGCTCCTGGTCACCGACCGCGCACAGGCCCTGCGCGACCTGGCGGTCCTCGCGGAGGGCGGCTCCACCGCCTCGCTCCTGGCGGCGCAGGACACCGGACGCACCGGCGGTGGACCGACCGCATTCCTTTTCTCGGGCCAGGGCTCCCAACGTCTCGGCATGGGTGAGCGGCTGCACCGCACCCACCCCGTCTTCGCGCGGGCCTTCGACGAGGCCGTCGCCGCGCTCGACCTCCACCTGGACCGGCCGCTCGCCGCCGTCGTCCGCGAGGACGAAGCCGCGCTGAACCGCACCGGGTACACGCAGGCCGCACTGTTCGCCTTCGAGGTGGCCCAGTTCCGGCTCATGGAGTCATGGGGCGTCCGCCCCGACCTCCTCGCCGGTCACTCCATCGGCGAACTGGTCGCCGCCCACGTCTCCGGAGCCCTGTCGCTGCCGGACGCCGCACGGCTGGTCGCCGCGCGCGGCCTGCTGATGCAGGCGCTGCCGGAGGGCGGGGCCATGGCCGCGCTGCGGGCGAGCGAGGACGAGGTGGCACCGCTTCTCACCGGTGAGGTCGCCGTCGCCGCCGTCAACGGCCCCGAGTCCGTCGTCGTGTCGGGCACGGCGGCCGCCGTACGGGCCGTGACGGACCACTTCGTGGCGCTGGGCCGCTCGGCCAAGCCGCTCCGGGTGTCACACGCCTTCCACTCTCCGCTGATGGAACCCATGCTGGCCGACTTCGCGCGTGCCGCCGCGGGGATGACGGTGACCGAGCCGTCCGTCCCGCTCATCTCCACCCTGACCGGGCGTGCGGTCACGGCCGCCGACCTCGCCGACCCCGCGCACTGGGTCAGTCACGTACGGGAAGCCGTCCGGTTCGCCGACGCCGTACGCACCCTGGACGAGGCGGGTGTCACCACGTACCTGGAGATCGGTCCGGACGCGGCACTGGCCGCCCTCGGCCCCGCCTGCCTGCCCGAGACGACCACTGCCGCGTTCCTGCCGCTCTCCCGCCGCGACCGCGACGAGGCGGCGGAACTGGTGGGAGCCCTCGCGCTCGCCCACGTACGCCATGTCCCGGTCGACTGGGCGGAGTTCTTCGCCGGAAGCGGGGCGCGCCGCATCGACCTGCCGACGTACGCGTTCCGTCGCGAGCCCTTCTGGGCGCTGCCCGAGCGGGCCGGGGCCGATCTCACCGCCGCCGGCCTCGGCACGACGGAACACCCGCTGCTCGGCGCGGTCGTGGCGCTCCCCGACGGGGGCGCCCTGCTGACCGGCCGGCTGAACCGGTCCGAACTGCCCTGGCTCGACGACCACGACCTGCTGGGGACCCCCGTCCTGCCCGCCGCGGCTTTCGCCGACCTCGCCCTTA
Organism: Streptomyces sp. NPDC087901; assembly: GCF_044742205.1. Lineage (NCBI taxonomy): Bacteria > Bacillati > Actinomycetota > Actinomycetes > Kitasatosporales > Streptomycetaceae > Streptomyces > Streptomyces sp. NPDC087901. The sequence continues at coordinate 12,066 of NZ_JBIUUC010000029.1, read as the reverse complement.
GTGCCGGAACGGAGACGGGCTGCCCCCGCCTGGACGAGCTGACCGTGACGGCGCAACTGCCGCTCACGGCCGGCCCCGGCGCAGCATTGCGCGTCACCGTCGGAGCGCCCGCGGACGATGGCCGTCGTACGGTCGACATCCACTCCAGGACACCCGGTGCACAGGCGGGAGACGACGACGCGGCCTGGATCGGGCACGCCCGGGGCGTCCTCGCCCCGCCCACCGCCGAGCCGACCGGGGAAACGGCAGCCTGGCCGCCGCCCGGCGCCACCCCGGTGGACCCGGACAGCCTGTACGACCGGCTGTTCGCCGTCGGCCACGGGCACGGCCCGGCCTTCCGTACCCTCGGCGCCGCCTGGCGGCGCGGGGACGAACTCTTCGCCGACGCCGTACTCGACGAGAGCACGGCCGGCGAGCAGTGCGCGCTGCACCCCGCCCTGCTCGATGGCGCTGTCCAGCTGGCCCGCTTCGGAGCCCTGCCCGCCGGTGCGGAGCCCGACGGCGACGCGCCACTGAGCCCCGCGGCCTGGACCGGCGTACAGGTGCACCGCACCGGCGCCACCGAACTGCGGATACGGGTCCGGCCGACCGGCCGGGGCCGCGCGTCGTTCGACATCGCGGACGTTCAGGGGCGGCCCGTACTGACCGCCGAGGACGTCGCGTGGAAGCCCGTCACCCCCGCCGACCTGACCAACGGCGGTCCCCTGGGGGCGCTGTACCGGCTGGAGTGGGCACCCGCGCCCGTCGACATCGCCGACCTCGGATCCAGGACCGCCGTGCTCGCCGCCGCCGGACCCCTCGACGACCCGCGCACCGGCCTCCCCTTCCCGGCCTTCGACCCGCGCGACCCCCAGGACGGGGACGCCCCGGACTTCGTCCTGCTGCCCCTGCCCGCCCCGGCCGGCGACGCACCGGAAGCCGTACGTACTCACACCGCCGAAGTCCTGGCGCACCTGCGGGAGTTCCTCCGCCACGCGCCGGACGGCGGACCGACCAGGCTGGTCGTCGTCACCCGGCACGCAGTCGCGGCGGGGGACGAGGCGCCGGACGTCCGGCACTCGGCCGTATGGGGCCTCGTCCGGGCCGCGCAGAGCGAGCACCCCGGCCGGTTCGTCCTCGCCGACGTGGACGGGCTGGACACCTCGGCGACCGTGCTGCCGGACGCGCTCGCCACCGGCGCCGACGAACTCGCCGTCCGGGGCGGCACCGTACTCGTCCCGAGGCTGGTCCCGGCGGAGCCGGGCGCCGACGCGACGGCTCTCCGGCCCGGGGGCACGGTGCTCGTCACCGGCGGACTTTCCGCAACGGGCGCCGCGCTGGCCCGCCACCTCGTCACCGCACACGGCGCCGGCCGCGTCCTCGTCGCCGGCGGAGGCGCCGCACCCGGAGCGACGGACGCGCTCACCGACGGCACCGATGCCGAACTGGTCGTCAGCGACTGCGACCCCGCCGACCGCGCCGCGCTCGCCGCACTGCTGGCCGGGATCCCCGAAGGCCGGCCGCTCACCGCCGTCGTCCACACGGGACCCGCAGGGGAGAACACCCCGATCGGCGAAGGCACCCCGCACCTCCTGGGCGAAGCCCTGCGCCACCATGCCGACGTCGCCTGGAACCTGCACGAACTCACCACCGGCCTCGACCTGCCGGCCTTCGTCCTGCTCACCTCGACCCACGGCCTCGTCCACGGAGCCGGAGCGGCCCACCACGCCGCCGCGCACACCTTCCTGGACGCCCTCGCCCGGCACCGGCACACCCTCGGCCTCCCCGCCACGGCCGTCGCACTCGTCCCGGGGCACGCCACCACCGACCCCGCGGACGAGCCCGGCTCACACGCGGCCGGCACCGGGCTCCTGCCGCTGACCACCGAGCGCACCACGGCTCTCCTCGACGAGGCGCTGCGCACCCGAACTGCCTCCCTGCTCGCCCTCCACCCCGACCAGGGCGTCCTGCGCTCCCGGGCCGGCCATCTGCCACCCGTGCTCGACACCCTGGTCCGCACCCCCGGCCGCGCCGGAACCCTGCCGGGCACCGGCCTCTCCGCCGCGGCAGACCTGCGCCGACGCCTCGCCGGGCGGGGCGAGGACGAACGGGGCCGCATCCTGCTGGAGCTGGTCCGCTCGCACGTGGCCACGCTGCTCGGCCACCCCACGCCCGAAGCGGTCGGCGCCGACCGGGCGTTCCAGGACCTCGGCTTCGATTCACTGGCCGCCGTCGAACTGCGCCGCCGGCTCGGCAGCGCCACCGGTCTGAGCCTTCCCGCCAGCCTCGTCTTCGACCACCCGGACTCCCGCGCCGTCGCGGCCCACCTCACCGGACTGATCGGCGACGGATCCGACGAACAGGACGCCTCCGGAGCACTGTTGGAGATGCTCGACCAGCTCGACGCGAGCCTCACCGCCGCACGGCCCGATGCCGGGGACCACCCGCGCATCACCTCCCGCCTGGAGGCGCTGCTGCGCCGCTGGCACGACACCCACGGCGACGGTGCCGCCCGCGCCGGGGACGAGGACGACGCACTCGACTCGGTCACCGACGACGAGCTGTTCGACGTGCTCGACCAGGAGATCGGACTCCTCTAGTGCCCCCATCCACAGGCCCGTCGGACCGACCGGAGCCCCGCCCGACAGGGCCGTCGCACCCGTCGCACCCGTCGGAGCTCGTCCCGACAGAACCGTCGGATCCGTCGGCGCCCCGCCCCGACACCGCGCCCACCACCGACACGCTCTGCCCCGTCGCGCACACCATCGCCGGTCACGGCACCGGTTCCGCCGGCACGGCTGACACCCGCACCGAGATTGGTTGAGGTACAGATGGCAACCCAGGACAAGCTTCGCGACTACCTCCAGCGGGCCACGGCCGACCTGCGGCAGGTGAAGCGCCGTCTGAGGGAGGCCGAGGCCAGGGAACACGAGCCGATGGCCATCATCGGCATGAGCTGCCGCTACCCCGGCGGCGTGACCTCACCCGACCAGCTGTGGGACCTCGTGGCCGAGGGCCGGGACGGCATCACGCCCTTTCCGGTCAACCGGGGCTGGGACGTTGACGGGCTGTACGACCCCGAACCCGCCACGCCCGGACACACGTACGCCCGCGAGGGCGGTTTCCTCCACGAGGCCGACCGGTTCGACGCCGACTTCTTCAGGATGAGCCCCAAGGACGCCCGCGAGACCGACCCCCAGCAGCGGCTGCTGCTGGAGACGTCATGGGAGGCGCTGGAGCACGCCGGAGTGGACCCGCTCTCCCTCAAGGGCTCCCTCACCGGCGTGTTCGCCGGTGTCGTCTACCACGACTACGCCACCGACGGCGGCACCGGCGGCCTGGCCAGCGTCGCCTCCGGACGTGTCTCCTACACCCTCGGACTCCAGGGCCCGGCCGTCACCGTCGACACCGCCTGCTCCTCCTCCCTCGTCGCACTCGACTGGGCGGTCAAGTCGCTGCGTACGGGCGAGTGCGACCTGGCCCTCGTCGGCGGCGTCACCGTGATGGCCACACCCACCTCGTTCGTCGGCTTCAGCCAGGAACGCGGCCTCGCCCCCGACGGCCGCTGCAAATCCTTCGCAGCGGCCGCCGACGGCACCGGCTGGGGCGAAGGCGTCGGCATGCTCGTCGTCGAACGGCTCAGCGAAGCCCAGCGCAACGGACACCGCGTGCTCGCGGTGGTGCGGGGCAGCGCCGTCAACTCCGACGGAGCCAGCAACGGCCTCACCGCACCCAACGGTCCCGCACAGCAACGGCTCATCCACCAGGCCCTCGCAGCCGCCCAGCTCACCGCCGACCAGGTCGACGCGGTCGAGGCACACGGCACCGGCACCACACTCGGCGACCCGATCGAGGCGCAGGCACTGCTCGCCACGTACGGCCAGGGCCGCCCCGCCGACCACCCGCTGTGGCTCGGCTCGGTCAAGTCGAACATCGGGCACGCCCAGGCCGCCGCAGGCGTCGGCGGAATCATCAAGATGGTGCAGGCCATGCGTCACGGCATCCTGCCCCGCACCCTCCACGTGGACGGCCCGACGCCGAACGTCGACTGGACCACGGGCAACATCTCCCTGCTCACCGAGGCCATCGCCTGGCCCGACCGCGGACGCCCCCGCCGCGCCGCCGTCTCCGCCTTCGGGCTCAGCGGTACCAACGCCCACGTCATCATCGAGGAGGCGCCCGCGGCCGAGGTGGGCGAACCGGAAGCCCCGCCCACCGTGACGTCCTCGCTGATCCCGCTGCCGCTCTCCGCCAAGACACCCGAAGCCCTCACGGCGCAGGCGGAGCGCCTTCTCGCCCATGTGGAGGCTCACCCCGACGAGTCGCTGGTGGACTTGGGGTATTCGTTGGCGACGACGCGTGCGGTGTTGGATCACCGTGCGGTGGTGCTGTCCGCGGATCGTGGGGCGGTGGTGCGTGCGTTGTCGGATCTGGTGGCGGGCCGGGAGTGTGCGGATGTTGTCACTTCGGCGGGTTCTTCGGTGGAGGGTCTGACGGCTTTCCTGTTCACGGGTCAGGGCGCGCAGCGGCTGGGTATGGGCCGGGAGTTGTACGGGGCGTTTCCGGTGTTCGCGGAGGCGTTCGATGCGGTGCTCGCGGAGTTGGATGCCCGGTTGGGTGTGAGTCTGCGTGAGGTGGTGTGGGGTGAGGACGCCGGTCTGCTGAACGGGACGATGTTCGCGCAGGCGGGGTTGTTCGCGGTGGAGACCTCGCTGTTCCGGCTGGTGGAGTCCTGGGGCATGCGTCCGGACTTCCTGGTGGGCCATTCGGTCGGTGAGATCACCGCCGCGCATGTGTCGGGCGTGCTGTCGCTCACGGATGCGGCTGAACTGGTGGTGGCGCGGGGTCGGTTGATGCAGGCGCTTCCTGCCGGTGGGGTGATGGTGGCGGTGGCCGCTTCGGAGGACGAGGTGGCGCCGCTGCTGGGCGAAGGGGTGGCGCTGGCGGCGGTGAACGGTCCGTCGGCCGTGGTGGTGTCGGGGGCGGAGAAGGAGACGCTCGCGGTCGCGGAGCACTTCGCCGCGCTGGGGCGCCGGACGAAGCGGCTGACGGTGTCGCACGCCTTCCACTCACCGCTCATGGAACCCATGCTCGACGCGTTCCGGGACGTCGCCGGCCGGATGACGTACCACGCACCCCGACTGCCCGTCGTCTCCAACGTGACGGGCCGGCTCGCCGGACCCGACGAACTGACCTCGGCCGGCTACTGGGTCCGCCACGTCCGCGAAGCGGTCCGCTTCCGCGACGGCGTACGCACCCTGCACGCCGAAGGGGTCCGTGTACTCATCGAGATCGGCCCGGACGCGGCGCTCACCCCCATGGCGGCCGACTGTCTGACGCCCGCCGACGAAACCCTGTGCGTCCCCGTCCTGCGCCGCGCCCGCGACGAGGAACGCACCCTGATCACCGCCGTGGCCCAGGCCCACGCGCACGGCAGTGCCGTCGACTGGAACGGTCTCTTCGCGGGCCGGGGCGCCCGTCACGTCCCCCTCCCCACCTACCCCTTCCAGCGCCGCAGCCACTGGCTGGAGCGCCCAGCCGCCCAGGACACCACGGACAGGGCCGCCGACCCGGCCGGAGCCGCCTTCTGGGAGGCCGTCGACCGGCAGGACGTCGCCGCACTGGCCGGCCGGCTCTCGGTCACCGAGACGGCACTCGGCGAGGTGCTGCCCGCGATGGCGCGCTGGCGCCGGCTCCACCAGGAGAGGGCGGCTCTCGACAACCTCCGCTACCGCGTCGTCTGGCAGCCCGTCACCACGCCCGCCGCCCCCGCCACCGCGCTCGACGCCCCCTGGCTCGTCGCCGTCGCCGAAGGACAGGCCGACACCCCCACGGTCACCGCGGTCCTGGCCGCACTCATCGAACGCGGCGCCTCCCCGCACGTCATCGAAGCGGTCCCCGGACAGAGCCGTGCCGACCTCGCCGCCCGGCTCTCCGCGCAACCCGCCGCGGGCGTCCTTTCCCTGCTCGCCCTCGACGACCGCCCCGAACCCGCACACCCCCATCTCACCCGGGGACTCACCGCCACCGTCACCCTCGTGCAGGCCCTCGCCGACACCGCGGACGCCCCCAGGCTCTGGTGCGCCACGCAGTCGGCCGTCGCCACGTCCCGCTCCTCCGAGCTGACCGCCCCGGCACAGAGCCAGCTCTGGGGACTCGGCGGCGGCCTCGCCCTCGACCACCCCGACACGTGGGGCGGCACCGTCGACCTCCCCGCCGAACCGGGCTCCGCCGACCTGCACCGCCTCTGCGACGTGCTCTCGGGCGCCACCGGCGAGGACGCGGTGGCCCTGCGCGCCGACGGCGTCCTCGCCCGGCGCCTGGTCCGCGCCCCTCTGGGCGACCGCACCCCGGTCCGGGCCCGCCCGTCGCACGGCACCGCACTGATCACCGGCGGCACCGGCGGCCTCGGCGCCCACGTCGCCCGCATGCTCGCCGCCGACGGCATCCCGCACCTGCTGCTCCTCAGCCGGAACGGCGACGCGGCCGCCGGCGCCCGCGAACTGGCGGCCGAACTGGAGAAGGCCGGCACCCGGGTGACCCTCGCCGCCTGCGATGTCACCGACCGCGCCGCACTGGCCCGGGTCCTCGACGCCGTACCCGAGGACCTGCCCCTGACCACCGTCGTGCACGCCGCCGGTGCCATGCAGCGCATGGCACCACTCACCGAACTGACCGACGACGAGTTCGCGGCCGTCGGCCACGCGAAGGTCACCGGCGCCCAGCACCTCGACGACCTCCTCGGCGACCGTCCCCTCGACGCCTTCGTGCTCTTCTCCTCAGGCGCCGCCGTCTGGGGCAGCGCAGGACAGGCCGCCTACGCCGCCGCCAACGCCCACCTCGACGCCCTCGCGCACAGCCGCCGCGCCCGCGGACTCACCGCCACCTCCGTGGCCTGGAGTTCCTGGCAGGGCGGCATGGTCGACGCCGAACTCAGCGCCGTTATGGAACGCATCGGCGCACCCGCTATGGACCCCGACCTCGCCATCGGCGCACTGAAGCAGGCCCTGGAGCACGACGAGAGCCATCTCGTCGTCGCCGAGTTCGACTGGTCCCGCTTCGCCCCCACGTACACACTCGCCCGCCCCCGCCCGCTGCTCGACGCACTCGACGACGTGACGGAGATCCTCTCCGCCGAGCCGGACTCCGCGGCCTCCGGCGCGGACGGTCTGATGGCACGGCTCGCCGGCCTCTCCGTCGCCGAGCGCGGCCGTGCGCTGCTCGACCTCGTACGCACCCGCGTCGCGACCCTGCTCGGCTACGACGCACCCTCTCAGCTCGACCCGCAACGCGCCTTCGAGGACCTCGGCTTCGACTCCGTCGCCGCCGTGGAACTCCGCCAGGCACTGACCGCCGCCACCGGGACCCAGCTGCCCGCGACGCTGGTCTTCGACTACGCCACCCCCACCGCGCTCGCGGACCACCTGCACACCCGGCTCTTCCCCGACAGCGACGACACGGCGACGCCGATCCTCGCGGAGGTCGACCGGTTCGAGGAACTGGTCGGGGCCCTGGACATGGAGGAGATCCGCAGCAGCCGCATCACTTCACGGCTGCAGACCCTCCTCGACACCCTGACCACCCTCCAGAGCGGCGAAACGGGGGTGGCCGCCGTGCGGGACTCGCTCGACGAGGCCTCCGCCGACGACGTCCTCGCCTTCATCGACCAGGAACTCGGCCTCGCCTGACACGGGCACGCTGCCGGCATCTGACCCAAAGGACTCGGTGAGACCGATATGGCCAACGACGAGAAGATCCTCGACTACCTCAAAAAGGTGACCGCCGACCTGCACCGCACCCGGCGCCGCCTTCAGGACGCCGAGGCCGCTGCGCAGGAACCCATCGCCATCGTGGCCATGGGCTGCCGTTACCCCGGCGGAGTGACCACCCCCGAGGACCTGTGGCACCTGGTCGCCGAGGGCCGTGACGCCGTATCGGGCATGCCGGACGACCGGGGCTGGGACCTCGACCAGCTCATGGGCGAGGACGCCTCGCAGGCGGGCACCAGCTACGTCCACCAGGGCGGGTTCCTGCAGGGTGCGGGCGACTTCGACGCCGGGTTCTTCGGCATCGGCCCCATGGAGGCGGAGGCCACCGACCCGCAGCAGCGCCTCACCCTCGAAGTGGCCTGGGAGACCTTCGAACGGGCCGGAATCGACCCGGAGACCCTGCGCGGCGGCCGCGTCGGCGTCTACATGGGATCCGGGATCCAGGACTACGGTGACTTCCCGGAGGGCGTACCGGAGGTCGTCGAGGCCTACATGGCCACCGCGCGGGCCGCTTCCGTCATCTCCGGGCGCATCTCCTACACCCTCGGCCTCGAAGGCCCCTCCTTCACCGTCGACACCGCCTGCTCGTCGTCGCTCGTCGCCCTCCACCTCGCCGCACAGGCCCTGCGCCAGGACGAATGCAGCCTCGCCCTGGCCGGCGGCGTCATGGTCATGTCGACGCCCGCACCCTTCGTCGCCTTCAGCAAGCAGCGCGGCCTCGCGCCCGACGGACGGTGCAAGGCGTTCTCCGACAGCGCCGACGGCACCGGCTGGTCGGAGGGCGCGGGCATCGTCCTGCTGGAGCGCCTCTCCGACGCCCGCCGCAACGGGCACCCCGTGCTCGCCGTCATCCGCGGATCGGCCATCAACTCCGACGGGGCCTCCAACGGCCTCACCGCTCCCAGCGGCCCGTCCCAGCAGCGCGTCATCCGCCAGGCCCTCGCCAACGCACGCGTACCCGGCGCCCACGTCGACGTCGTCGAGGCCCACGGCACCGGCACCACGCTCGGCGACCCCATCGAGGCGCAGGCCCTGCTCGCCACGTACGGCCAGGACCGCACCGCCGAACAGCCCCTGCGGCTGGGCTCGCTCAAGGCCAACATCGGCCACGCCCAGGCGGCGGCGGGCGTCGGCGGCGTCATCAAGATGGTGATGGCCCTGCGCAACGGCCTGCTGCCCCGGACCCTGCACGTCGAGCAGCCCTCCACCCACGTCGACTGGACCTCCGGCAACGTCAGTCTGCTCACCGAGGCCGAACCCTGGGCGCAGCACGGCCACCCGCGTACCGCCGGTATCTCGGCGTTCGGGCTCAGCGGAACCAACGCCCACGTGATCCTCCAGGAAGCACCGGCGCCGGAACCCACGCCGGAACCCACGGCGGTACCCGCCGCGACCCCCGGTGCGACCGAGCCGGCGACGGAGCTCCGCCCCGCCCCCTTCACCTCGTCGCCCGCCCCGTTCCTCGTCTCCGGACGCAGCGCCGCGGGTCTGCGTGCCCAGGCGGGACGGCTGGCCTCCTTCGTACGGGACGGAGCCGGCGCCACCGCCCGCCCCCAGGACATCGGCCGCGCGCTGGTCGCCAACCGCACCGCGTTCGAGCACCGCGCCGTCGTCCTCGACACCGGGACCGCTGCGGGCGCGGACAGCACCGAGCCCAGCCCCCTGCTCACCGGCCTGGACGCCCTCGCGGAGGGCGGCAAGGCATCACACGTGATCCGCGGCACCGCCGCCGGGCCCGCCCAGGTCGCCTTCGTCTTCCCCGGCCAGGGCTCCCAGTGGGTCGGCATGGCCATCGAACTCCTGGCATCCTCAACGGTGTTCGCCGACCGGATGCGCGAGTGCGCCGACGCGCTGGCCCCCTTCACCGACTGGGACCTCCTCGACGTCGTCCACCAGCGCCCGGGAGCGCCCACCTTCGACGAGGTCGACGTCGTCCAGCCCGTCCTGTGGGCAGTCATGGTCTCCCTCGCGGCCCTCTGGCGCGCCTGCGGTGTGGAGCCCGCCGCCGTCGTCGGTCACTCCCAGGGAGAGATCGCGGCCGCCTGCGTCGCCGGAGCTCTCTCACTGGAGGACGGCGCCCGCGTCGTCGCGCTCCGCAGCAAGATCATCCGCCAGGACCTCGCCGGACGCGGCGGCATGATGTCGGTCGCGCTGCCCTCGGCCGATGCCGAGTCGGCGATGCGCGGCTGGGGCGACCGGCTCCAGATCGCCGTGGTCAACAGCCCCGCCTCCACCGTCGTGTGCGGCGAGACGGAGGCCCTCGACGAGCTGTACACCCACCTGGAGGCACAGGGCGTGCAGGCCCGCCGGATCCCGGTGGACTACGCCTCGCACTCGGTGTTCGTCGAGGAGATACGCGAGCGCCTCCTGGCCGAGATCACCGAGGTGACCCCCCGCCCGTCCACCACGACCTTCTACTCCACGGTGACCGGCGGCCCGCTCGACACCACCGCACTCGACGCCGGTTACTGGTACGAGAACCTGCGCCGCACCGTGCGCTTCGAGGACACCACCCGGGCCATGCTCGACGACGGGTTCACCCTCTTCGTGGAGGCCAGCCCCCACCCGGGCCTCTTCATCGCCATCGGTGAGACGGTCGCCGCGACATCGTCAGGCGCCACCGCCGTCGGATCGCTGCGCCGTCACAGCGGCGACCCGGCCCGGTTCGCCCTCTCGCTGGCCGAGGCCTACGTACACGGTGCCCCGGTCGACTGGAGCCTCTTCTACGACGACGCCGCGCCCACAGCCCGCGTGGAGCTGCCGACGTACGCCTTCCAGCGCGAGCGCTACTGGGTCACCGCGCCCAACGGTGCCGGCGACGTGCTGACCGCCGGACTCGAACCGGCCGGCCACCCGCTGCTCGGCGCACGGATATCGGCTCCGGACACGGACGCGCTCAGCCTGACGGGTCGGCTGTCCCTCGGCACGCACCCCTGGCTCGGCGACCACCGCGTGGGCGACTCCGCGTTCTTCCCCGGCACCGGGCACGTGGAACTCGCCATGTACGCAGGCGACCAGGTCGGCTGCCCCGTCATCGACGAACTGACCCTGGAGGCACCGCTGATCGTCCCCGAACGGGGCGGTGTGGCAGTACGAGTCACGGTCGGCACGGCAGGCGACGACAACCGCCGCCAGGTGACCGTGCACGCCCGCTCCGAGGACGGCGACCAGCCGTGGACGCGCCACGCGACCGGCGTCCTCGCGCCGGAGACCCCGGCGACGGGGGCGAGCGGGGCCGAGGACGCCGCCTGGGCATCGGGCCAGTGGCCTCCGGCCGGTGCGGAGCCGGTCGATCTGGACGGGTTCTACGACGGCATGGCCGAGGAGGGTCTGCGGTACGGTCCCGCCTTCCGCGGACTGAGCGGGGCCTGGCGCGCCGACGGCGACGTCTACGCCGAGGTCGCCCTGCCCACCGGAACGCCCGTGACCGACTTCCAGCTCCATCCGGCGTTGTTCGATGCTGCGTTGCATGGGGTGGCGTTGTCGGGTGCGGTGGGTGTGGGTGCTGCGTTGCCGTTTGCGTGGTCGGGTGTGTCGTTGGGTGTGGTGGGTGCGTCGGTGGTGCGGGTTCGGGTGTCGGTGGTGGGTGAGGGCCGGGTGTCGGTGGTGTTGGCCGATGCGGGTGGTGGTGTGGTGGCGTCGGTGGGTTCGTTGGTGCTGCGTTCGGTGGACGGTCAGCGGCGTGCGGTGGCGGAGTCGGGTGTGGCGGGGTCGTTGTTCGGGGTGGAGTGGCCCGAGGTCGCGCTGCCGGACGCGGGTGCCGTTGACGGTTTGACGGTGGGGCGTTGGGGTGACGTGGCGGGTTCGCCGACCGTCGTCGTGCCGGATGTGGTGGTGTTCGATTCGGTGCGCGACGGTGGGGTGGGCGTTGACTCGGCCGGTGGTGTGCGGGGTGCCGTGTGTGAGGTGTTGGGGGTGTTGCAGGAATGGCTGAGCGCTGAGCGGTTCGTGGACGCGCGGTTGGTGGTGCGGACGGTGGGTGCGGTCGCGTTGCCGGGTGAGGGTGTGGGTGATGTGGCCGGTGCGGCTGTGTGGGGGTTGGTGCGGTCGGCGCAGTCGGAGAATCCCGGGCGTGTGGTGCTGCTGGACGGCGAGCTGGATGACCTCGCCGAGGTGGCACGGGTGGTGGCGCTGGACGAGTCGCAGGTGGTGCTGCGCGAGGGCCGTGCGCACCAGGGCCGCTTGGTCCGCGTGACACAGCCGGCCGATGAGGACGGCGGCGTGGAGTTCGGCTCCGTTGGGACGGTGTTGCTGACGGGTGGTACAGGGACGTTGGGCCGTTTGTTCGCGCGTCATTTGGTGGTGGAGCGTGGGGTGC
>NZ_JBIUUC010000028.1:0-35261 GCF_044742205.1 Streptomyces sp. NPDC087901 | reverse complement strand
GCACCACCAGGAGGCAAGAACGACTCCAGCCGATCCCACTCCGCATTCGTCAGATCCCCACGGCCCATACAGCCAGCCTGGCCCCAACACCCCGCCCAAGTCATGGGATCCGAGAAACAGGACCTAGTACTGCAACGGTCTTTGTTCTGATGTGTGGGCAGTTTCTGGTGGCGTGTGGCCGCGTCGTCTGTAGTGGCTGATCCGGGCTTGGAACTGTCGTCGGCGGCGCCAGTGTGACCAGTGCAGGACATGGTCGATGAGGTTGGCGCTGGACCGGGTCAGGCGGGTGGTCAGTCGCCGGATTTCGGGGAGGGTCAGGGCAATGAGCTGGGAGGATCCGTTTCTGCTTTCTCCGTGTCGAGTGCGCGGGCCCGCAGGACGGCCAGGCAGGCGTGGGCGGCCGTGGCGAGGGTGATGTGGCGGTGCCAGCCGGGGTAGCGGCGGACCTGGGAGTCGTCCAGGCCGCACTCCTGCTTGGCGGTTTGGAAGCATTCTTCGACGGCCCACCGGCTGCCGGCGACGCGGATCAGCTCATCGAGTGTGGTCTCGGCGGGACAGTAGGCGATGTAGTAGGAGATCTCCTTCGGTCGGCTGACGCTGCGGCGGGCGATGACCCAGTGCCGGCGGTCCTCTCGGTGCCAGGGCCGGACTTCGACAAACAACCGCGCCAAACCTCCGGAACCGCACGGCCAGAGGCTGTCAGCTGAACCGCACAGCATCACAAGATAAGCGGCAGAGTCGTTCGGGGCCTGGTTCAGGTTCTGTTTGCGCCGAGAGGCGCTGCTGGTTCGAGTGGAAGTGTGAGACCTGCACCAACCTGCAGTCGCACCAGCTGGGTTGAAGCTGAGCGCAACCTGATCCGCACCGGCCTCGTCTGCCGGCAGCGCCACCCTTCTGTCCATTCGGAGGAAGTCAGGTGCATCACAGCCCACGTCCTGCTCAGAGGTTGCTCAAATCCGCGTAACGATCGGGCCACCCGACAGGGGCGATATAAAGCATTGAGACCATATTTGTCCAATATTTCGCGACCAATTCATCGCATTGCTCCTCGCTTAGCTGTCGTCGCGACCGTGATACTTCTTCACGGTTGCCTGGGGGACGCCATCCCTGTCCGCTCAGAGCTTTCAAACCGACAGACCGTCGGTGTGCGATCCATCAATGTCCGGGGAAATGGGACCTCGATCCGTCGCCAATCAGGGGCGAGATCGGGATGGAGCAGGAAGGCGCACCACACGTGACCTCAAAACGAGTTAGCAAAAAGCACGACGACGACGCGGCCGCGGAAGCCACGCTTGAAGAGGGCTACGAGCGGGGGCTGGGCAGCCGTCAGATACAGATGATTGCCATTGGCGGCGCGATTGGCGTCGGCCTTTTCCTGGGGGCAGGAGCGAACATTGAGAAGGCGGGTCCGAGCCTCATTCTGATGTACGCACTCGCCGGCATCATCGTGTATTTTATTATGCGGGCCCTCGGTGAACTGCTCCTGTATCGACCGGTATCGGGTTCCTTCGCGGAGTATGCCCGGGAGTTCCTCGGTCCGTTCTGGGGCTTTGTCACCGGATGGACGTACTGGCTCCTGTGGGTCGTCACCGGAATGGCCGAGCTTACCGCTGCCGCGATCTATGTCAACTACTGGTTCCCGGCCGTCCCACAGTGGGCGACTGCGCTCGCATTTCTGATCCTGCTCTATGTAGCCAATCTAATCTCGGTGAAGCTCTTCGGTGAGATCGAATTCTGGTTCTCGATGGTCAAGGTAACCGCCCTTATCGGCATGATCGTGATCGGACTCGGAGTCGTTACCTTCGGGTTTAGTGCCGCCGGTGACACTGCCACCGCAGCTAACCTCTGGGCCCATGACGGCTTCTTCCCTAACGGCATCGGCTCTTCCCTGATGACCCTGCAAGGCGTCATGTTCGCCTATCTCGCCGTGGAACTCATCGGAGTTACTGCGGGTGAGTCGAAGAACCCCGAGGAAGCCCTCCCCAAGGCCATCAACACCCTGCCGTTCCGGATCATCCTCTTCTATGTCGGTTCGCTCAGCGTCATCCTCATGGTCGTCAAGTGGACCGAGTTCGAGGCAGGCGTCAGCCCTTTTGTGGCCGCCTTCGCCAAGATCGGTATTCCTGCAGGCGCGGCAATCGTCAACTTTGTCGTACTGACGGCGGCCCTGTCCTCCTGCAACTCCGGTATGTACTCCACCGGTCGTATGCTGCGTGACCTGGCGTCCAACGCCGAAGCCCCAAGGATGCTCGGCCGGCTGAGCTCGACCAAGGCGCCGGCCGTCGCTATCAGCGTCTCCGCAGCCCTCATGGGGATCGGCGTGATTCTCAATTACCTGGTCCCGGAGAGAGCCTTCGCCTACGTCACCTCCGTGGCCACGGCGGCTGGGATCTGGACCTGGATGATGATCCTGGCCAGCCACATCCTGTACCGCCGCGAGGTGGTCGCGGGCCGGCTACCGGCATCGTCCTTCCCAGCTCCTGGCGGATCGGCATGCAGCTGGGTCGCGTTCGTGTTCTTGCTGATGGTGACCGTTCTCATCTCGATGGATCCTGACGGTCGAATCTCGCTATATGTGGGCATGGGATGGGCGGTGTGCTTGTCCATCGGTTGGGCGATTGTGAAGCGACGCCAGCCGCAGGGCGCCCAGCCAGCGGCGGAGGATGACCAGGAGCCGCTTTCTCGCGTGGGCCGCGAGCGCGTGTAAGTGCATCTTGAACGCCGGCACGCCCCGGCAAATGAACTGGGGCGGGCCGGCCACTACAGGAGCACGAGCGAATGCTGCCGTGACTTGGCCAGCAAGGTCTTCCATCCGATCATTGAGCGTTTTCAGAGCGGCCACCGATCGGGTGACGGCGGGAAGGCCGCAACGCACGAGGCACCCATGCCGTTGAGGGGGGTGTGGGCGCCTCAACTCACCAGCGCAGGTGCCTTGTTATTTACATATTCTGCCGCACTCGACCTGTCTCACGCGCTGGTCGAGTGGGCAACCATGCTCATCGTCACCCGCGAGGGTGGCCGCCGCAGCAAGCTCCGCCGCACCAACGCGCGCTCGTCGCTCTGGTGTACCTGCGCAAGCACGACACCCTGACCCAGATAGCCGCCGGCTTCGGCATCTCGGTCGGCACCGCCCGCGCCTACACCACTGCCGTTATCGACCTTGTGGCCGACCGGTCACCGGGCCTGTTGAAGGTCCTGCGTGACACCGACCCGCAGTACGTCCTGCTCGACGGGACGCTCGCCGAGTGCGACCGGGTGGGCGACGGGAAAGCCGACTACTCCCACAAGCACCGCCGCCACGGCGTGAACGTGCAGGTCGTAACCGATCCCTTCGGTCAAGTGCTGTGGATCACCGGCCCTGCCGGGCCGGTGCCACGACCTGACCGCCGCCCGCACCCACCGCATCATCCGGATCTGCGAACGCCGGGGCACCCTATCCTGGCCGAACGCGCCTACACGGGCGCCGGCCCCATGGTCACCACCGGACGCAAACGCCCGCCCGCAGGGGGCTGACCCCGACAGACCGGACCGTCAACCGGGCACTGGCAACATCCCGGGCACCCGTCGAACGCGGCATGGCGCGACTCAAGTCCTGGCGGATCTTCCGAAGATCGCGATGCAGCCCGAACCGCATGACGTCAATCGCCAAGGCCGTCCTCACCCTGGAGAGGCAACGCAGAAAACGCTCAGTGGAACGATATCTTCCGCTGACCGGGAGGCCGCAGGTGACCTGCTTGACCGTGCGGCCGCTGCCGCTCAGGCACAGGCCTGTGGCCTGGTTCTTGTAAGCCTGGATTGCAGGGTCCGAAATGGCATGGGCGGGGGCGCCCATCATGGCCAGGGCCCCGACAAGTCCCAGTCCTGCGGCAGTGCGAGCTTTGCGTCCGTGTTATCTGTATTTCATACAGTCGGCGTTTTCTGCTGATAGCTACAACGTCAGGACAGCCCTTAGAGGTCGTTTTCGTCCGACGTTTCATCCCGAGATGGCCTGTTCTGTGGTTGTCTTCGGGTCGCGCCAGGAGATGGTGTTCTCGCTGGTGAGGCGACGGGCCATGAGGTCGGTCATAGCGATATGGATGATGGCTTCGGAGCGGGTGGGCAGGGTTTCGTAGTCGCGGGCCAGGCGGCGGTGGAGCATCAGCCAGTCGTAGGTCCGCTCGACCGCCCACCGCTTCGGGATCGGGGTGAAGCCCCTGCTCCCAGGCTTGCGGGCGGTGATCTCCATGTCGATGCCGAGGGCGGCTGCACGCTCGCCGAGGTGCTGGCGGTATCCGCCGTCGACCCAGGCCTTGCGGATTACGGGGTGGTCGGCGGCGATCTGGTCGACGAGCTGGGTGGCGGCGACGGAGTCCTGCACGCTGGCCGCAGTGACCAGCACCGCCAGCAGGAGACCGAGTGTGTCGGTGACGATGCTCCGCTTCCGGCCGACGATCTTCTTGGCGGCGTCGATGCCCTGACCCGAGGCGTGAACGCTGGTGGAGGTCTTGACGCTCTGGGCGTCGATCACGCAGGCCGAAGGCTCGGCATCGCGCCCCTCCTTCTCCCGCAGGAGCTGCCTGAGCAGACCGTTGAGCTGGGCGAACACGCCCTCGTCGGCCCATTTGGCAAAGTACCCGTAGACGGTGTTCCAATGCGGGAAGTCGTGCGGGAGGTACCGCCACTGGACCCCGGTCCGGTCCACATACAAGATCGCGTCCATGATGTCGCGCAGGTCGTGCTCGGGCGGCCGGCCGGAGTCCAGAGCCCGGCTCCGGTGCTCGAGGCGCCAGGCCGCAGGGACCGGCTCGATCAACTCCCAGCGGGCATCGGACAGATCACTCGGATACCGACGTCGCTTAGCCATGCTTCCGGCGTACCGCGCTGAACCGAATGCGCCCAGGCGCACAACGATGGCGACAGAAGCACACGACCGCGAAGACCGAATATCCTGGGATGAGACAGGAACGAGCAACTTCACGCGTCATGTGTCACCCCTCAGGCACCAGCGATCGCTGCCACACCTGCCGCCCCTCCAGCACCACGACCCGACCATCCATGAATCCGCTAATAGGCGTGCAGTACAGATGAAAACGACGTCTTAAAGAGCGTTTTATCCCGTCCGGGGTGTTTGGTAAGGCGCCCAATGTCAGCGGATTGGGGTCATGCCCGGAGGCGTGTGAGGATCCGCTTGTGGAGTGCGATGTGTGTGGACGGGAGATGTGGCGGTGGCCGGCGCTGCCGACTGTGTGGGACGAGGAGATCTGGTCCTGTTCCTGGTGCCACGCCTCCACCCATGTGGCCGGCGAGTGGTTCGAGGTCGCGCGGCCGTCGTATTTGCCCGTGGAGATGCGCTGGGAAAGGGCCGTCGCGGAGGGCCTTCCCCTCGACGTTTCCCATGCCTTCGGCATCTTCGACAGGACGCTGTGCGGAGTCCAGCAAGCTGGCATGTCGCCGTCTGATTACGGGTGGCTGCCGCGGCGAGGGAACGCTTGTGGCGCTTGCCGGGAGGCGGCGGGTGTCATTGATGGCCGCTGGCCGCTGGCCGCAGGCGATGAGGGGCGAGGGCGCGCGGGTCAGTGTGGCCCGGCGGCTATGAGTCCTTCCAGTTCGGAGTCGACTCTCGTGTGAGCCTGCGGCTCATCAGGTCGATCATCGCGATGCGGATCATCGCTTCGGAGCGGTGCTCGCGCTGAAGCCCATGATCACGGGTCACCAAACGAGACGCGACCCCCACCGAGGCCGCTACTTCAAGCCCCAGCGCCTTCACGCGGACAAGGCATACGACGTCCCTCACCTGCGGAGATGGCTATGGGGCAAGCACATCGGCGTCCGCATCGCCCACAAAAGCATCGAGTCCAGCGAACGCTAAGGACGCCGACGATGGGTCATCGAACGCACCATGTCCTGGCTCACCGGCTACCGCAGACTCAACCTTCGATACGAACGCCGCCCCCGCAACTACCTGGCCCTTCTCGGTCTCGCCGCGGCACTCTGCTGCTACAAACGACTCCTCCGACTCACCACACAGGACACGGTCTAGGTGTATTGATCACGAGCGTTGTTGACACTCGGCAGGTCTTGAACATGACGAAGACCTCCGATGTGGTGGAGCTGTCTAGGACTGCACCACACGGAGGTCTTCGTGTCCCACCGTAATGCCCGGCTGACCGTCACGGCAGGCGGATTCTGGTCGAACGAGTGCTCGCGGGCCGTCCGGTCGCCCACGTCGCCGCAGAGATGGGCATATCGCGGCCCACCGCCCATAAGTGGGTCCGCCGCTGGCGGGCCGAGGGCGAGGCCGGTCTGCACGACCGCTCCAGCCGGCCTCGCACGACACCTCACCGCGCGGCCCCCGACACGGAGGCCGCTGTCTGCGATCTGAGGCAGGCCCGCAAACTCGGACCGGCCCGCATCGGCCCGATCCTCGGTCTGCCCGCCTCCACGGTGCACCGGATCCTGACCCGTCACGGCCTGAACCGTCTGGCCTGGCTGGACCGCCCGACCGGCGAGCCGATACGCCGCTACGAACGCAGCCGCCCCGGCGAGCTGGTGCACGTCGACATCAAGAAGCTCGGCAACATCCCTGACGGCGGCGGCTGGCGGACGGTCGGCAGAACAGCCGGCAACCAGAACCGGCAGGCCACCACCGACCTACGCAAGAGCTGCGAACCAGTAATCGGCTACAGCTACATCCACTCCGCCGTCGACGACCACTCCCGCCTCGCCTACAGCGAGGTCCTGACCGACGAAAAGCAGGAGACCGCTGCTGCCTTCTGGCAGCGGGCCCAGGCGTTCTTCACCGCCCACGGCATCACTGTCGAACGCGTCCTGACCGACAACGGCTCCTGCTACAAATCCAGGCTGTTTACCCAGACCCTGGCCGCGGCCGGCATCACCCGCAAGAAGATCAGGCCCTACCGGCCGCAGACCAACGGCAAGGTCGAACGCTTCAACCGCACCCTGCTCGAGGAGTGGGCCTACCTGCGGCCCTACACAAGCAACACCGAGCGGACTACAGCACTCGACGCCTTCCTCCACAGCTACAACTACCATCGCTGCCACACCGCACTCGGAGGCCAGCCCCCAATCAACCGAGTCAACAACGCTGCGGGTCAATACATCTAGGGCGCCGAACACCTCGAGCGATGCCCTCCCGCGGTCGGGCACTTACAGAGGGGAGAGGGGCATTACAACGCAACCCACGCGAAGATCCGGTGCCTCGGCGAGCAGGCCATAGTCACCCAGAAGGCTGGCGCCTCCGACAAAAGCTTCGCTGCACACCAACCCGGTGTTACCGACGTCGTGACGGCCGACATCGCCCTGAACCACCCCTCAAGCACTGACAGGAGCGGCAAGAGGGTGAGCTCCAAGCGGCCCAAACCGTACGGGGTTTGAGTGCCGACAGGGGTGCGGAGTGGGTGCTCGCGGATGGCGCCCTGATCTCCGGCCGGATGCAGGGCCGGCCGCGTCGGAGCGGGCGCAGGCGGCCATCAGGTCCGTCCTGAAATGGCCTGAACTCGACGAGGCCACAGCACGTTTCCAGCTATGGGAAGGCAGCTCAGGCCTCGTCACGTGGGAAGTTGGTTTTTCTGACCATGCCAGGAATGTTCCAGGCGAAGCGAGCCCCCTCGCGCGGCTTCCAACTGTTCGCCGTGCTGTGTGTGGTCGTCGGTCTTTTGACGCCCATCACCTACACCACCGTGAGGTTCGGGCAAATTTCGAGTAGTGACCTCGAGTTCGTGAAGGCCGAGCGTCGGGGCGTGGTGTATCTACGGCCCATGGTCACGCTGATCGCCACCATCGCAGACAGTCAGTCCACGTCGGTCGCGGGACGCCGTCCGGATCCGCAGGATCTCACAAAGGCCGTCGCGGCGGTGGCGGAAGCGGACACGGCCGTGGGTGGAATCCTGCGGGTCCATGACAGCTGGGCGGATCTGCGGGCCAGGCTGACTGAGTTGACCGCCACACCCCACACCGGCCGGAGCGCTTACCGGGCCTATTCGGAGACCATGGACGTCGCTCTCTTCCTGATGCTGCGGGTGGGGGACACCTCGAAGCTGATTCTCGATCCGCAGATCGACAGCTACTACCTGATGGACGCAGCGATGCTGCGGCTTCCATCGGCGATCGCCGACAGCGGCCGGATGACCGATCTCGAGGTGCTGCGCGGTCAGGACACGAATAAAGATCTCCCCCTAGCCCGCGTGCTTGTGGCCCGGGACCGCGTGAGCGCGGCGGCATCCGCTGTCAAGGCCGGACTGGCGAAGAGCTTCGACAACAGCGCAAGCAGCTCTATCGGCAAGGATCTCCTCGGCGAGATCGACGCGTTTCATGCGGCGCTCGAACCGCTGGCACCGAGCTCCCCACTCGTTGATCAGCCCCTCCCCCCGCGCGCTGACCTCATGGAGGCCCGTCGGTCCGAACTCGCCCGGACAGCGGTGGAACTGGACATCTCCGCGCTGGAGGAGTTGGACCAGTTGCTCGCTACGCGAGAGCGGGACAGCGAGCACAACCGGCTCGTCGTACTCATGGTCCTTGTTGCCGGCCTGGCTCTTGCCGCAGTGGCGCTAGCCTGGAGGGCAAGGGTATCGGGCTCCCGAGGGAAAGGGCCGGGGGCAGAAGCCGCATACCGATCGGACTGGGCAGCTGAATCAGCCGATGGGCGACATGAGAAGAACCCCGAAAGTGATGAGCCCATGGGTGTTCAGCTGAACGATGCCCTGCCGTCTAGACCGAAGCATGGTCGTCCCACGCGAAAGAAGGCGGCCGGTGCGGCTCGCTGATCTTCAAGTACGGCAGCGGATCATCGTGCTCGCAGCCCTCCCACTCACGGCTGCGGTACTGCTCACCGTGCCCTTGGTCACCCAGAGCGTTCAGGCGGCTCGGGATTCGACGCAATCGGCCAAGGAGTTGCGACTAGCCCGGCACGTGGGCGACCTCATCGCGGACCTCCAGCGAGAGCGCCTGTACTCCAGCGCATATCTCGCAACGCCTGATGGCGAAGGCAACCCGGTCGTGAGGCAGGCTTCAGAAACGGACGCTGACGTCGGCGACTTCCGACAGAATTGGATCGGACCGGGCGCGCCTACCGCGCTCACTGCCGCATTCCGGGAGGCCTCCGACCTGGACCGGACCAGACGCCTGGTGCTGAGTCGAGGACTGACATCGACCGATGTGAACACCCGTTACAGTGCCGCGATCTCCGCGCTGCTCGACGCGCTGCCATACAGCGGTAACGCGCAGACAAATGATCGGGCGACCTTCGGCCGCGAACAAGCCACGGTGGAAGAGCTGTTGCGTGTGCATGAAAGCAGCAGCAGCTTTGGCGCGCTGCTCCTGACGGTGGTGTCGGACCCACGGCAGGCACGGCAGTTGATGGCTGATGTGGAAAGCCGTGCCGCCATAGCAAACACCGAGAGGCGCCGATTCCTCCAGGGCGCGAGGTCAGCGGAGGTGGACCTCTTTCAGAAGGCCGAGTCCAGTGGCGCAGCCGCGAAGATCAAGATCTACTCTGATGCACTGACTCTCTGGGCGTACGCCAGTCCGCACGGCATCGCTCAACAGAGCGATTTGCCCGACGGAGTGACGGTCGCCCGCATCTTCGCGGCTAGCGACTCCCTCGATCAGCTTCGCTTGCTGGTCCAGAACAAGATCGCTCGTGACTCCGCTGTGGCGGCCTCCGACAGTGCGTCACAAGCAAGGAGATGGGTGCTGGCATTCATTGCGGCCGTTTTGGGTCTCATGATCACCATGGTCTGGCTTGCGGTATGGATGGCCCGCTCAATTGCGATACCTCTGCGTCATCTCCATGGCGCTGCTCAGCAAGTCGCGCAGGCAGCCGAGGATGAGCTGACGCGCGTGGCGGATGATAGGGCGGTGTCGTTGTCCGGGCCGGCACCGGTGCGCATCAGGCGGGTGCCGGCTCTGACCAAGGATGAACTCGGGCAGCTGGCGGTGGCCTTCAACCGTGTCCAGGACGCTGCCCTTGCCCTGATGGAACGCCAAGTACGCAGTCGTGACAACGCAGCGGCCATGCTGGGCAACGTGGGGCGCCGCACCCAGAACCTTGCCGCACTGCAACTGTCGATGATCGACAAAATGGAGAGGTCCGAAACCGATCCCGCGGTGCTCGAACGCCTCTATCGCCTGGACCACGTCTCGTCCAGGCTGCGCAGGTACGCGAACAGCCTGGTCGTGCTCTCGGGGTGGACAGAACATATCCTGCAGAGCTCCCCTGTTCCACTGGGGGAACTGACGCGTTCGGCCCTGGGAAAGATCGAAGGGTTCCGCCATGTCCGACTGGGGGACATACCCCCGCTCCTGGTTTCTTCTCACATCACCGCGGACTTGGCTCTCGTGATCGCTGAGCTGTTGGATAATGCGACGTCCTTCTCGCCTCCGACCGCGCCTGTGGAGTTGACCGCCGAGGTCCTGCCCGGCGGGCTGTGCCTGATCCAGATCATCGACCAGGGCGTCGGCATGGCGGACGCGCGGCTTGCGGAGGAAAACGCCCGGCTGATCCGCAAGGAGCGGCTGGACCTTGTGTCGACCGACTTCCTCGGCCTGTTCGTGGTGGGACGGCTGAGTCGACGCCACCATTTCCAGATACGCCTGGAGCACACACCGAACAGGGGTGTCACCGCCCGAATCCTGTTGCCCGCTGCGGTATTCCACAGCCCCGCCCGCCCATCCAACGACCGAGAGCCGGCAGCGGGCATGTCTCAGCCGCTGGCCCTCGCGCCGGTACCAAGCGGTCCATCCGCTCCGCGCCAACCGACCGAGACCGACGCGCAATGGCCTGCCAGCGAGACACACTCACCCCCCATAGACGTGCCTTCCCAAGCCCAACCGGTCACTGTCGAGACAACCCACCTTGACGCAGGGAGTCACCTCGCCCGCCCCCTCCCTCGCCCCTTCGATTGGTTCAGCGCGGAACAGCCGAGCGGGACTACGCCAGTCCTGAACCAGGGACTCACGGCAGCAAAACCTGTAGGGGCGCGGGGCGCACGAATCCTTTCGTCCGCCCCGGAGCCCACGCCCAAGCGGCTACTGGTGAGAGAGCAGCGCCGAGCGGTGACTCCGCGCCCTACCCCAACTGGTGAACCCGCTTCGGCTGCGGTGTTGGCACTGGCTGAGCGCCCTGGGGGCCGCACGAGCAAACCCGCTCGGCTGGTGCGCAGGGTGCCGGGCGCCCAGA
The DNA here is from genome assembly GCF_044742205.1 of Streptomyces sp. NPDC087901. Classification (NCBI taxonomy): domain Bacteria; kingdom Bacillati; phylum Actinomycetota; class Actinomycetes; order Kitasatosporales; family Streptomycetaceae; genus Streptomyces; species Streptomyces sp. NPDC087901. The sequence goes on along the minus strand of NZ_JBIUUC010000028.1, from coordinate 24,085 downwards.
TGCCAGCCGGGTCCTTCATTCCGAACGCCGGACATCTTGGCAACGAGACCATGGATCCCGACGCGGCGCGCGCCATGATCGAGGAATTCGAGGCCGGCATAGCCCGGGCCTCGCAGACCCGCCCAAGCACAGAAGGAGATTGAGATGACAAGCTCGGACACGTCCGTGGGACCATCGAGCGACCTGAGCCAGAATGCCGAGAACTTCAACTGGCTGCTGAGTCGTTTCGCCGGGAACACCGCAGGGGTGCGCGACGCCATCGCCGTATCCTCAGACGGGCTCATGATCGCCCAGTGCATTGAAGGAGAGAGAGCCGACGTGGACCGGCTCTCCGCCATCGTCGCGGGTATGACGAGTCTCGCGGGCGGGGTCGCGGGCTCCTACCGGCTCGGCACGCTCAACAAAGTCATCGTCGACATGGCCGACGGCTACCTACTCATCTCCGCTATCGGATGCGGGTCAGTAATGGGGGTAATTGCCTCGAAGCAAGCGAATCTCGGGCAGGTCGCTTACGAGATGACTCTCTTCGCAAACCGGGCGGGCGCTGCCCTTACACCGGAACTCATCCGTGAGCTCAAGAACCACATCCAGGTATGACCGCGTACGGATCCGAACCGCCTACCCCAGGGGAGAGCGGTTATTGGAACCTCGGTCCAGCGGAGGCACCATCCGCTGGTCCACCTCCGCTGGACATGGTGCCGCGCCCCTTCCTGATCACTCAGGGACGCACTCAGAGCTCGAGCGAGGCCATACAGATCGAGACCCAGGTGGTGGCGACCGAAAGCGGCCTTGCCGACTACCGACACACGACCTTCGAACGCCGGGACATCGTTGAGCTTTGTCGGGAGCCGATGTCGGTGGCCGAAATCTCCGCCCGACTCCGTCTCCATCTGAATGTGGCCCGCGTACTGGTCGCCGACCTGTACGCGGAAGGCCGCGTTCTTGCCCACCTAGCCGAGTTCGACGCATCCCGGGACGTCGACACCCTCCGGAGGGTCATCCGTGGTCTCCGCGCAATCTCCTGAATATCGCCGCCACGCTTCACGGAAACGCCCACCGCTGCCCGTGAAGATCGTTGTCGCGGGTGGATTCGGCGTGGGTAAGACGACCACGGTCGGCAGTATCTCCGACAGCACGCCCCTCACCACGGAAGCTGTCATGACAGCGGCGGGATCCGGGGTCGACGACAGCAGTCTTACGCCTGAGAAGCGGACCACCACCGTGGCCATGGACTTCGGCTCCCTGGCCATCGATGAGGGCATCAAGCTCTACTTGTTCGGGACACCCGGCCAGGACCGCTTCGGATTCATGTGGGGCGATCTGATCCGCGGGGCGCTAGGCGCCCTGGTCATCGTCGACACGCGCCGCATCGAGGACTGTTTTCCCGCAGTGGACTACTTCGAGAAGGCCGGAGTGCCCTTCGCCATCGGGGTGAACAGCTTCCCCGCCCGGGAACACATCGAGCAGGAAGAGTTGCGGTGGGCTCTCGCGGTCGATCAGGAAGTGCCAGTGGTGGAGTTCGATGCACGCGACAAGGTGTCTGTACGGGACGCGCTGCTCGTCGTACTCGACCAGTCACTCATCATTGCCCAGGCCGCAGCACCCAGGTGAGTCTCGACCCTGAGCCCGGCCAACGAGGCTCTCTGCGCGTCGCTCGCTGTATCTATAGGTTCAGGTTCCCCGCGGCAGCCGTCGCGGCAGATCCACCGACTGCCGGGAAGGAATGACGTGCTTTACCGAAAGAAGACCCGAAAGGCGCTTGCCGTCAGCGCTGCCCTGACCGTGGGGCTGGCCAGCCTCGGCGCTTGCGGTACCGGCGCGGACGACGTCGGCGATATCCGTCTCCGCACTGTCACGATCGGAGTCGACGCGCCGCTCGCCGGCCCCCTCGCGGAGTCAGGCAAGGGAATTGTGAACTCCGTGCACCTCGCAGCCCAACAGGCCAACAAGAACCAAACGGTACCGGGCGTCACCTTCAAGATCAAAGCCCTTGACGATCGCGCGATGTCGAAGCTAGGAAAGGTCAATGCCAGTCGCTTTGTCCGCCAACCAGATGTGATCGGCGTTGTCGGGCCACTCAATTCCCGAGTTGCCCTGACCATGCAACGTGTAATGGACCAGGCCGACCTCACTCTTGTGTCGCCCGGCAGCACTAATCCGGTCCTAACGCTGGGCTCCGACTGGCTCACCGGTCACACGGCGCGGCCGTACAAGTCATACTTCCGAACGGTCACCACTGACGCGGCCCAAGGCCCCTTCGCCGCTCAGTTCGTCTACAAGGAACTCGACAAGCAGCGAGTATTCATTATAGATGACGAAGAGGCGTACGGTCTGGGCCTGGCCGCGACCTTCGAGTCGGAGTTCACCCGGCTCGGCGGGACGGTGGCAGGAAAGAGCAGCATCAGCGTGGGAGACCGGAACTTCACGACCCTGGCTGGCCAAGTTGCAAGTTCGGGTGCCGAATTTGTCTTCTGCGGAGGTGCCTACCCCGAGTGCGGACGCGTCAGTAGGCAAGTGAAGGCAGTCAGCGGCGCGATTCCCGTCGTGGGCGGCGACGCCATGTACGAGCCCACCTACATGGACGTGGCCGGCGATCAGGCCGAGGGGGACGTCGCGACCTCGGTGGGAGCCCCCGTGGAAATTGTCCACTCGGCCAGGTCCTTTGTCACCAACTACAAGATCGCTGGATTCTCGACGCCACCGGGTACGTACGGCGGCTACGCCTACGACAGCGCCTGGGCCATCATCGAAGCCGTCAAAACTGTCGCCGCCCACAACGGCAATACCCTGCCCGCCCAGCCCCGCGCCGCAGTGGCGGCCGCCATGGCGGATGTGACCTTCTCCGGCGTGACTGGCCCGGTATCGTTCGACAAATACGGAGACGCCACCGACAAGCAGTTGACGGTCTACGTTGTGCGGAACGGAGAGTGGACGACCCAGCGCACAGGTATCTACGTGAACTGATGCAAGGAGTTACTTCGTTCATCAAGCGATGTCAGCCATCCTGGCGTTTCAGCCGGGATGGTCCGTGACGGGGTCACCTCAGTGCGAGGTGTGTTCTTGTGGCCTATTGACGGTCTCCCGTTTCGGTCCCGGCCCCGGGGGCGGGATTGTGCCGCCTGCCCGCCCCATCCCGGCCTCACAGCGCGAGTGGGTGAGGCGGGTCTTGCGGTCGGCTTCACGCGACTTCGACCCCACCACGACGGCGGGGTCCAGGCCTCCGGTCACTCCGGTACCTGTGAGGGTGTTGCAGTAGCGAGGGCGACCAGGTTTGTGTCCCGCGTTCTCGTCCCGGCCCAAGATGAGCCCGTAGTTGACACACTCGACGACACGCACGCCCAGGGGCAGCTTGGCTTTCACGTAGCGCCAGCACGCCTTCGAGGAGCGAATCCAACGGTCGGCGAAACGAGGCGTGTGCCGTGCCGCCGGGTCGTGTACGTGAGCTGGGCCGGATCTCGCCGAACGCCGCATCCGCGACCCGGCGGCAGAACCGCCGATTGCAGCCCATCCCGCTCACGTTGAGGTCCTCGACGACGAGGGTGCCGCACTCGGAGGCGCGACGGGCCGGCAGCTTGTGAAGAGCATCCTCGCGAAGGTTCGCCACCCGGTGATGCACCTTGTTCCGTGCCTGGTTGACCTCTCCCAGCGGCGGGAGGTCTTTGTCCGCTGCGTCGGGCAGGGCCCTGCCGGCGTGGAATGACACAACTGGCATGGCTCGGTGCTTCTGTGCACGCTCGAGGTGGCCGGGGTCGACCTGGAGAGCGACGAACCATGCTCCTCGATGCAGACGGGCCGTCGTGGACAGGATCCGCACGTGCCCCGCATGGATGCATGCAGGCCGGAGGCGGCCTCGTGAAGACTGCCCCCCCGATCCTGTGCAACGTGACGTGCCCGCCGTCCAGCTGCAAATGGATGGTTTCGGTTGTGACCCGTCACGTCAGACGTGCTTTCCCTTCGGCCTGAGGCGTGGGACACCTGCTGTCGCGCCCTGGACTTCGCATGGTCGCCGAACGCGGTCCAGGCGTTGGCCAGACGGGTGTTGTAGGCCTCCGTGGAGTTCTCCTCCCACCACCCGGCGAAGCGCGGATCGGTCCGGGGCACTTGCATGCCTCAGCCCGCGGGGAAGTCGCTGACCTTGCCGACCGGGCCGATCTAGATCGGCTGGGTGAGGCTCCGTGAGTCCGGGTTTCGGACGGGAGGGAGCCTGCGGGCCAGGCGATGGTGACGGTCTTCGTCTCGTTCGGCAGAGTCACCAAGACCTGGGACGCGTGAACACCGGAGCCTCCGGTTTCGTTGACCCGGAACGTGATGTTGAAGGCGGCCGACTCGCCGTCCTTGAAGACACCGGGCGCGGGCTTGTCGCCATTGCGCTCCACGGATAGGCAACGCCAGACCCCGTCTTCAGGTTGACGCCGGCGAATCCGCTACTGGTGCAGTTGTGCTCGTCTCCGTTCTTGAACTGAACGGTGATGATGCCCTCCTCCTTGTCGAAGGTGTTGTCGGCGGCACTGACCTCCAGCTCGTCGCTGCGGCAGATGTCGACCGAGTGTTTGAGCCGGTGCCGGCGGCGGTGCCTTGCGCCTGGTTGCTTTCGGTACGGCGTTTCTTGCTGCTGGCGCTGGTGGAGCGCTTGTGCGAGTCGCCGCTGCCAGTGCCCTTGTCCGAGTCGCCACTGTCGGAGATGCCGTTCCCGCTCGTCGAGGCGCTGGAGGGGGAGACCGCGGATGCGGCCTGCGGGCTGGTGGCGCCTCCGTGGGCATCTGCCGGCGAAGCCTCATCCGAGCCAGGCACGCTCCGCGAGCCAGATAGAGGGCTCCTGGACGACGTCCGTCGTATCCCGGCGGGGCCGCGGGCGAGAGTCGGCTTCCCCGGATGGCTCCCCGGAGGGTGAGTCGCCCAGGATGTGAAGCGCCGCCGCACTGTCCGTGACGACACTCGTGAGCAGACCGGACCTGAGCACGGCGCCGATCGCCTCGGCCTTCTGAATCCCCCCTGCGACGCCGATCACCTGGGGGATACGACTGAGTTGCTCGCATCCGACGGCGATGACGCGGTCGTCCAGTTCACTGGGGACCACCATGCCGTCTCGGTCGAACAGCAGAGCGCCCATCTCGGCGACGATGCCGAGCCTGCGGTACTGCTCGCGCTCGTCCGGGGTCAGGCTGTCGTAGACAGTGGAGAGGGTGCTTTCCCAGGCGCCGATGGCCATGACCGCCTTGGTAACCCGGCCGAACTGATCGAGGGGTTCAGCGATGCCCGGCTGACAGCGGAGTATGTCGGCGGTGAGCTTGTTGGGCAGGACCAGCGGCGCGTAGATGGGGTAGGCCTTGCCGCCGGAGAGGGCCGCGGCCCTGCGGACCGCCTCGACGGAGTCGGCGCCAATGGATTTCAGCGGGTGGACTCCGGTCAACTGGACGACGTTGCATGGCGGCAGCTTGATGAATCCTTCAGCCACGGAGCTCACGGCGCGGCCCGATGCCAGCCCGAGTACGTCCCCCGGCTCCACCATCTTCGCGATGAGCTGGGCCGCGGTTGGGGCCAGCCATTCGGTGACCGGTTCCGGGCCTTCCGGGTCGTCGGCTGTCACCTTCACTACGATCGCGTGCTTGAGTCCGAATCGCCGACGCATCGCCGCGGACAGCTCGGTGTCGATCTTGGCCGGGACAGTGATGTTGATCTCGACGATGCCCTGAGCCACGGCCGCCTCCAACAAACGGGCGACCTTGAACCGGCTGATGTCGAACTCTTTGGAGATCTCCACCTTGGACTGGTTGTCCAGATAGAACCGTCGGGCGACGGAGGCGGCAAGCAGTACCTCCGTAGGCGGCAGCAGGGGCGGTGAGCTGCTCGTGTCTGATCCAGCCATGTCTAACCCCTTCAGTGGCGCACGAGATGACTTTCCGGCAAGGGCCTCATGGAGTCAGACGCAACAGCCGAGCCCGGGTTCAGTGAACTTCCTGCCGAGGGACCGGGGAGTCCCCAAACGGCAGGTCCGCGAGCAACAGCAGCTTGAGATCTTCCACGGTGGGAGCAGCGAGTCCGCCCAAACGGCCAGCTTGGCGGGTCATCATGTTCTCGAGGAGCTTGCGGGCGAGCCGCGCGTTCCCGAACGATCGGTTGCGTGGCAGCCCGTCAATGTACGTATGCAACGACGTGAGCGTCTGCGGGGCGCACTCGTAGCCGGAGGCCACCGCATGCCCCGCGATGATGGTCACCAGCTCCTCGGTGCTGTAGTTCTCGAACTCTACGAAGCGGGAGAACCGCGAGGCCAGACCCGGGTTGGAGGCGAGGAAGCGCTGCATCTCGTTGGTATAGCCCGCCACGATCACCACGGTGTCGTCGCGGTGGTCCTCCATCAGTTTGAGCAGGGTGTCCACGGCTTCGCGGCCGAAGTCGTTGGACGAGCCCTCGGGTGTGAGGGTGTAGGCCTCGTCGATGAACAGCACACCGCCCATGGCGCTGTTGAAGACGTCCTTCGTCAGTTGCGCGGTCTGGCCGACGTACTGCCCGACCAGGTCGGCGCGGGCGACCTCGACCAACTGAGGTCGGCGCAGCACGCCCAGGGAGTGCAATAGCTCGGCGTAGAGTCGCGCCACGGTGGTCTTGCCGGTTCCGGGCGGCCCGGTGAACACCAGGTGATTGCTGATCTTGGGGGTAGGGAGGCCGGCCGCGGCCCGCTGTCGGGCGTTGGACAGCAGGTTGACCAGGCCGGTCACCTCGCGCTTTACGGCACCGAGGCCTACCATCGCCTCCAGCCTGACCAGCGGGCTGTCCGTGTCCACCGTCTCCTGCTCCGTTCCACGAACGGTCGCGGCCGCCGCGTCGCCGACGTCCTCGGGGAGCAGCAGCGCCAGGTCGCTCTCGCCGGGGTCGGCCATGGCGGCCAGGCGGAAAGACTGCCGGTCGATCATTTCCTCGAAGACCCCGCGTGCAGCGCGGCCGTTGCCGAATGCTGCGTCTCTCGTCATTCCCTCGAAGTGCACGGCGAGCGCGTCGAGCGTCAGTGGTTCCAGCTCGTACTTGTGGTTGGCGCACATGCTCTGGGTGATCGTCACCAGCTCCTCCACCGAGTAGTTGACGAAGTCGATGGTGCGGGTGAAGCGCGATGCCAGGCCGGGGTTGGCGGAGAGAAAGGACTCCATCAGTTCCGAGTAGCCTGCCGCGACCACGACGACGTCGTCGCGGTGGTCCTCCATCAGTTTGAGCAGGGTGTCCACAGCCTCGCGGCCGAAGTCGTTGGAGGCGGCGCCGCCAGGGGTCAGTGTGTACGCCTCGTCGATGAACAGCACCCCACCGAGGGCGCTGTTGAACGCCTCCGTCGTCTTGATCGCCGTACCGCCGATGAACTGGGCCACCAGATCGGCTCGCGCAACCTCGACCAAGTGACCGGTGCGCAGAACGCCGAGTGAGGCGAGGATGCTTCCGTAGAGACGGGCGACCGTCGTCTTACCCGTGCCGGGCGGTCCCGCAAAGATCAGATGGCGGCTCATCGACGCGACGGGCATGCCGAGACTGGTCCTGCGCTGGGCGAGTTGGTTGAGGTTTACCAGGGTGCGGACCTGGTGTTTGACGTTCTCCAGGCCGATCAGGGACTCCAGCTCGGCGAGGGGGCTTTCGGATTCGTCCTTGGCGCTGCTGCCACCGCCACCGAAGCCCGCCGTGCCCGTAACGTCCTCGCCCCAGGCGTCCTGGGCGCCATTGTCCACGCTGTTGAGGGCGGTGACCGACAGCCGGTCGCTAGGCCGGCTCTGCCTGAGCCCGGCGCCCCGGTTGCCGCGTACGACGCAGCCGGTCAGTGACATATCGTCCCCGCTGTCGACCCGGATCCCATCGCCGCTGCTGGCGACGATCTCGCAACCGGACAGCGCGGCCCGGCCACCGTCCATCACGTGGACACCGTGGGCTTTGGCCCCTTCCACCCGGACGCGTTCGAGGGTGATCTCGCCACGTGCCTGAACGGTCACTCCGGATTCGCCACTGGCTAGGATGACGCAGTCGCGCAGCATGCCCATGCCGTGCTCTCCGACCATGACGCCCGCCTTGCTGGCGGAGCGCAACTCCGTGTCGAAAGCCTCCAGTTTTGCGTCGTCTGCGATGAACAGTGCGGCACCGCCCGCTGACTCGATCTCGCAGTGCTCCAGACGGGCCCGGCCGTCTGCCGTAACCTCTACGCCGTTCCCGCCGGATCCGCTGACGACCGCGCGGCGCAACAGTGGGCTCGCGTTGGAGCGAATGGAGATTGCGACCCCGGCGGCGCCCACCACACGCAGTCGGTCGAACTCTGCAACAGAGTCGTCGGCGAGCAGCACCGCCCCGGACGCGTCGTGGCAGTCGCGCACCACTGTGTCGATGAGGGTGGGGGAGCTGCCCTCGATCACCCGGATCGCGGGCTCTGTCGAGCCGGTGAACTCGCACTCTTCCAGAGTGCCGCGGGAGCGGTCCAGGACGAGCAGGCCGCTGCTCTTCGTTTTGCGTGTACGGCAGTGACGCAGCAGGGGATCTGCGCCGCCGGAGATTACGATGCCGTTGCCGGCTATCGAGGTGAACTCGCAGTCCTCCAGCTCCGGGCGAGAGACGCTGGTGACGAACAGGCCAACGGAAGCGTCGTGGACGGTGGTGCGCAGCACTCGGGTGGTGCTGTGCCCCTCAAGGGCGATGGCCGGCTTGTCCGTGCCGGATATGTCGCAGCCCTCGATCATGCCTCCGGATTCGCCGTTGGCCAGAATGCCGTTGCCCCGGGCGCCGCGCACCCGGCAGCCGCGCACCGTAGGCCGCGCCTGCTCGCCGATCACAATGGCGGAGGTGCCGAGATTTTCGAACTCGCAGTCCTCGATGAAGCTTTCGGCCTTCGAGGTGTCCACGAATCCCGCGCCGCCCGGGTTGCTGATCCGGCACCCGCGGGCGGCCAACGAGCCCGAGCCGCGCATCACTACGGCCGTCCATCCCGAGCCGGTGACGGTACAGCCGTCCAGTGCCACCTGCCCCATCGGCACGTCGACGACAGGAATCTCCTTGTCGTGGCCGCGCAGCACGAGGTTGGTGAGCATGACTGCGTCCGCCAGGAGGGTGATCGTGCCTTCCCGGCGCGGGCAGATTTCGACGCTTCCCCGCTCGCCGTCCGCGACGATGGTGACCCGGTTCCTGATTATCAGGTTCTCAGGGTAGCGTCCGGGCTTGACCCGGATCACCGCTCCAGTGCGCGCCTGGGCCAGTGCCTCACCGATCGTGTGAAAACCGTCTGACCGTTGTGGGTCGACCGTGAGCAACTGCCGTGTCACGCGCCTCGAACCTCCTTGATGTTGTGCCGCGATCCGCCGCCCGGGTGTGCCGGAGCGGTCGGTGAGGCGGAGAGGTAATCAGATACTCCGCCGTCTATTTCATGCTTCGTCATTCCATATCCCACCAGGTAAGACACCCGTAGGGAGGCAGCCACGGCGAGGCGCTCGCTGACGCACGGACGAGGAAGCGCGCCTATAGTGCGCGACATGCCAAGACGCTTGACCCTTCGACTGCTTGTCCTCGTCACGGCCGTAGCCACCGTGCTCCCTGCCCTGTCCGGGCCGGCCCTCGCTGACCAGGAACCAATAACCCTGCCCCCGTTGCCTGTACGCCTGGGCGAGGGCCAGCCCTGCACCGAGGCGTCGGCAAAGACCGCGACGGCGGCCTCCTGGTCCGGGCAGGCTCTCAGTCTGACCAGGGCGCACGAGCTCTCCCGCGGCGAGGGGGTCACCGTCGCGGTGGTGGACACCGGAGTCGGCTCCGCAATTCCCGCACTGTCCGGCCGGGTGCCCGTCCTCGGCAGCGCGGGCACGGACTGCCCAGGCCACGGCAGTTTCGTGGCCGGACTCATCGCGGCGGCGCCCGAGATGGGCAACGGGGTGGTCGGCCTCGCCCCGCAGGCCCGCATCCTTGCCGTCAGCGGCACCGACGACCGGGGCGCGCCCAGCGTAGGGCGCGTCGCCCAAGGCATCCGTGACGCCGCGGAACGCGGAGCCGAAGTGATTTACGTCGGCGCGACACTGCGATTGGGACGAGCGGAGCTGGCGTCGGCCGTCACGTACGCCACCGGCAAGGACGCCCTGGTGGTCGCCCCTGCGGCCCCGGATGCCGTGCCGAGCGAGGAGTTGGGCCCCAACGGTGAGGCGCCGCGCGGCCCGTACTGGCCCGCGGCCCTGCCAGGAGTGCTCTCCGTGGTGGATTACGGGTCGAACGGCGAACGGCAGCAGAAGGCCCCGCCCGCCTACCGGCCAGACGTCGAGGCCCCCGGCGACGGCATGGTTAGTGTCGGCCCGCACGGCTCCGGGCACTACATCGGCTCCGGGGCCTCGCTGGCCGCTGCCTGCGCGGCCGGAGCCGCAGCTCTTGTGCGTGCCCACCACCCCGAGATGACCGCCGAGCAGACCAGCCGTCAGTTGCTGGAGACGTCCTATCCGTCCGACATCCCTCGGCTGGATCCGTACGCGGCCGTGTCGACCGTCCTGCCGCCAGCCCGTTCCCACAGCGCCTTGGACGCTGCCAAGCCCCCGGCGGCCCGTATGTCGGCGCCCGCCGACACCGGGCCCCGCACTTGGGGACTGGGTGTCGCCGGTGTGTTCCTGGCCGTGGTGCTGCTCGTCGGCGCCTGCGGCTTGGTGATTCCGCGCGGCCGATCCAGGGGCTGGCTGCCGCCGGGGCCCTAGCCCGGCGAACGGGTCCGAGGGCACCCGGACAGCCGGAAGGGAGACCGCGTCGAGCGGCTCCCTCCCGGCAACTGACACGGGCCCGCTGTAGGGCGTCACGTGGCCCCGTCCTCCGCAATTGCTGTCTGCACTTGGACGGTCTTTCGGCGGGCGATACGTAGCGCCCGCCCCGGGATCAAGGTGCGGCCCTTTACGTTGCCGAACAGGTAGCCTTCCGAAGGTGGGCAGGACATCAGCATGGCGGGCGTATTGACTTCCTGGAGCCGCCGCAGCAGCGACTCGTTCAGACCTCGCCCGGCCCCGGCAGAGGAACGCGCCACGACGATGTGCAGACCTACCTCGTAGCCGAGCGCCAGATGCTCGAGCAGAGGCGTGAACGGCTGTGCCATCGGGCCGGAACCGACCATGTCGTAGTCGTCCACCAGGATGAACAGCCTCGGTCCGGTCCACCAGTCGCAGAGCTTCATCTGCGAAGGGCTGATGTCCGGGCCGGGCACTCGCACCTTGACCGCGCGCGCGGCACCTTCCACCAACTCTTTGAGCACGTCCAGTGACACCGCGTTCCCGAGCTGGTAGGCCTGGGGCACCGCCTCCACCAACTGCCGGCGGTAGTCGACGGTGATGATGCGGGCTTCAGCCGGGGTGTACCGATCTGTGATCCCCTTGGCAATCACCTTCAGCAGGTTGGTCTTGCCGCTCTCCGTGTCGCCCACCACGATCATGTGCGGGTTCTCTGTGAAGTCGTGCCACACCGGCGCCAACTCGTTCTCCTCCAGCCCGATCGCGATCCTCAGATCGCCGGCCGGGGCGGGCAGCGCGCCGACCTCCACCCGGCTGGGCAGCATCCGCACCGGCGGTGCGCTGGGGCCGGGCCAGCTCTCGCTGACGGCAGCTACCAGGCGGGCGACTCCGTCGGCCAGGTCCTCGGAGTCCTCGACTCCGTCGACGCGCGGCAGTGCCGCGAGGAAGTGCAGCTTCTCGCCGGTCAGCCCTCGGCCTGGGCTGCGCGGTACGGCGGCAGCCTTCCGCGAGTCAATGTGCGAGTCCATCGCCTCGCCCATGCGCAGCTCGAGGCGGGTGCCCGCCTGGTCGCGAACGGACGCTGACAGCTCCACCCACCGGGCTGTGGTGACGATCAGGTGCACGCCGTAGTTGAGGCCCCTCGCTGCGAGCGCGTTAAATGTCGGGATGTGCGTGTCGAAGTCCTGGCGCACCGTCGACCAGCCGTCGATCACGAGGAAGACGTCGCCGTGCGGTTCATCAGGGAACTCCCCTTCCGCCCGACGCTTGCGGTAGGTGGCCATGGAGTCGATGCCATGCTCCAGGAAGAACCGCTCCCGGCCGCTGAGCACCGCGTTCACTTCAGCGACGGTGCGGCCTACCCGCTCAGAGTCCACACGCGCCGCTACCCCGCCCATGTGCGGGAGGCCGCTCAGCCCGGCCAAGGCGCCGCCTCCGAAGTCCAGGCAGTAGAATTGCACCTCACGTGGGGTGTGGGTCAGGGCAAGTGTGGTGATCAGCGTCCGCACCAGGGTGCTCTTGCCGCTCTGAGGACCGCCCGCGATAGCCACGTGGCCGCCGGAGCTGGACAGGTCCACCGTCAGCAGGTCGCGACGCTGGTCGAAGGGCCGGTCCACGATGCCCACGGGGACGGTGAGCCGCCCCCGCGAGGGCCAGTCGATCGTGGTCAGCCCGAAACGCGGATCGGGTGCGAGCGGCGTCAGCATCTGGTCGATGGTGGGAGGAAGATCGAGCGGTGGGAGCCAAACCTGGTGCGCCGGCGGGCCGGAGTCCCGCAGCCGTTCCACGGCCACCGACACCAGCGTGTCGCCGCTCCCGTCGTCTTCGCCCTTCGGTTCGGGGGCGGCCCGACTCTCGTCAGGGTCCGAGTCCGGAACGGCGGAAGTCCGCGGCACGACCCAGGCGGACGTCCACGGCACCATCTGGCTAGCGACCTGAGCCTGCGCCACAGCGGGGCGTCGCTTCACGTACGAACCCGAGACATAGGCGGCGCGGAAGCGGGTGAGCGCGTCCACCCCGCTCTTGAGGAAGCCGCTGCCGGGCTGGGCGGGCAGCTCGTAGGCGTCCGGCACCCCGAGCACGCCGCGGCTTTCCATCGCCGAGAAGGTACGCAGGCCGATCCGGTACGACAGATGGCTCTCCAGCTGATGGATCCGGCCTTCGTCCAGGCGCTGGGAAGCCAGTAGCAGATGCACCCCAAGGCTGCGGCCCAGCCGGCCGATCATCACGAATAGGTCCATGAAGTCGCGGTGTGCTGAGAGCAGTTCGCTGAACTCGTCCACAATCACAAACAGGCTGGGCAGGGGCTGGAGCGGGGCGCCCGACTGCCGAGCCTTCTCGTACTCCAGCGCAGAGGTGTAGTTCCCGGCCGAGCGCAAGAGTTCCTGGCGGCGCATCAGCTCGCCGTGCAGGGCATCCTGCATACGGGAGACCAGTGCCACTTCGTGGGCGAGGTTGGTGATGACCGCCGAAGTGTGTGGAAGCTCGTCCAACCCCAGAAACGTTGCTCCGCCCTTGAAGTCGACGAGGACGAAGTTGAGCGTTTCGGAGGAGTGGGTCAGCGCCAGCGCCAGGACGAGGGTGCGCAGCAGCTCGCTCTTGCCGGAGCCGGTAGCTCCGATGAGCATGCCATGCGGACCCGTGCCTCCCTGGGCTGATTCCTTGATGTCCAACTCGACCGGAGCGCCCTCGGCGCTGACAGCAATAGGGACCCGCAGCCGGCCGCTGCCGGTGAACCGCTGCCACAGCGAGGACGGATCGTGCCGGAACAGGTCCGGGATGCCCAACAGCGTTGTCAGCTGTACGTCGGCGGAGAACGGCTCGCCCACCTCGCCGCCCAGCCCCATACGGTACGGGGCGATCAGACGGGCAACGGCCTCGGAGCCGACCGGGCCCAGCCTGTCGGGCGAGCCCAGAAGCGTCGTCTCCTCCTTGCGGTCACGGTCGGTCCGCACCAACGACAGACGGTTCTCCTCGACTTCCAGGCGCAGCGTGGTGCGACCAGGCTTCCACGACAGGGCGCTGGTCAGGTCGAGGACGACCGCGTTGCGGAAGCCCAGCCCATCGAAGCGGTGACCGCCAGGGATGCTGCAACCATCCACCACGACGACCGTAAACGGCTCCTCGCGGCCGCTGACGGCCTCCGGGTCACACGCGGGGCGCTCCTGGAACTCAGCGCCCAGGAGGTTCTCCACCTCACCGAATGCCGAGGCAATCAAGCGGGTCGGCCCGGCTCCGTCCTGCTCGTGCCGGTGCAGGCTGTGCGGCAGCCATTTGGCCCACTCCCACTCCGCACGCCGCTCGTCGGAGACACACAGCGCTATCCACAGGTCATCGGGGGAGTGGAAGACGGCGAGCTGGGCGAGCAGCGCGCGGACCACACCGCGGATCTTCTCGTCGTCGCCGCGGAAGAGAACCTTCGACCAGGCCTTGAGGTATATCGCGATCGGCTGCTCCGGAACACTGGAGTACGCCCGGATGAAGCTGCGCAGCGCATGCGCGGACATCGGCTCCAGGTCCTCCACAGGCTTCGAGGACAGCGGGGTCAGCGTCATGGCGAGCCGCTGGTCGCCGATGCCAATCCGGGCCTCGCCGAAGTCCTCGTCTGATGGGCGTCGCTCCCACAACCGGCTACTGCGCACCAGAGTGCCCAGAGCCGCGGGCGCCGGATGCCGCCAGGACAACGCCTTTTGCTGCTCAGCGACGGCAGCGCGCACCTTGCGCCGGGTCTGTGCCAGGTATCGCAGGTAGTCACGGCGCTCACCCTTGAGCCGCTGCTTGCGCTCGCCACTGCGGCGCATGACCTGACCCACCATCATGCCCGCGGTGGACAGCACCATCATGCCGAGGGCGATGTATATGAACCCACCGCTTGACTTGGACATCCCGGGCCGCATGAACATCATCATCATGGACACCGACATCAGCGCCATGGGTAGATAGGTCCACACTGCGGAGCTGTCGGGGACGACCTCCGGCAGGGCCGGTGGCTCCTGGAGGCTGACCTCCCCCGACGGCATCTGCGGGCCATGCCGGCGCGCGGGCCGCCGGAACAGGGTCACACTCAACGAATTATCCTCCTCGACGAGGTCCGAATAAATTCCCGTGAACAATGGCCTCGTGGCCGGCCTGGGACGAAATCTGCGACCGTCGTCCGAAACGCAGCGCAAAGCATAGAATTTCAGATTCGCAGAATCTGAGGCGTGTCCGCAATGCTATGTCGGCGGCTATCGAGAAAGTACCTTGAATCCCTATCGGTTCAGGTTGTCAACTGCCGCGGAGAAGCGTAAAACTCATTGCTGCGTACTAGTTTGCGATCCAGGCTCGCGATTCGAGGAGCCGTCAGATTCACGCTCCCACATTCCAGCCACCGCACACGCGGTCCCGTAAGGAAGCAGAAATAAGCTCATGACTGACAAACAGGCGGCAAACCTGTGTCGCCTTACTGTCCGCGCCCCCGCGAAGACGATCGACCTGGCTGTGCCCTCCGACGTGCCCGTCGCTGATCTGCTGCCCACTGTAATCAGCTACGGGGGGGTCGACCTGGAAGAAGCCGGGTTGGAGCACGAAGGGTGGGTGCTCCAACGCCTCGGCGGACCGCCGCTCGACCCTGAGAGTACCTTGGACTCCTTCGGGATGCGTGACGGTGAGGTGCTCTATCTCAGGGCGCGTACCGACGCGCTGCCCGAAGTGCATCTCGACGACCTGGTCGACGGCATCTCCAGCACCATGCAGCAACGCCCGCACGGATGGAGCGCCGAGGCCAGCCGCCGACTCTTGCGCGGCCTGTTCGTCTCCGTGCTCGTGCTCGGCCTCGCCGTCCTCGCCGTCCCTGGCAACCCACCTTGGTTGGGGGCTCTGGCCGCCGGCCTGGCCGGGCTGCTGCTCGTGGCGGGAGCGGCCTCGGCCAGCCGAGCCGTCGGGGACGCCGGTGCAGGCGCGGCACTCGGCTTCCTGGTCGCCCCCTATTTTGCGATGGCCGGCTGGCTCCTGCCGGGAGGCGCCCTGAGTGGACCGGATGGGGACGCCGTATTCGGCGCCAGACTGCTGGCTGCGGCGGCGGCCGCCGCAGGTGGGGCGGTACTCGCGCTGGCGGCCGTCGGCCTGTACGCAGCTCTGTTCCTGGGCGTTGCCGTGATCGCCGCAGGCGGGGCGCTCGGCGCTGTGGTGATCATTGTCGGGGACCTGGGGCCCGAGCAGGCGGCGAGCGTTGTGGCGTTGGCGGCGGTGCTCTTCGGCGGTTTCGTTCCGTCGTTGTCGTTCCGGCTGGCCGGGATGCGAATGCCTCCGCTGCCCACCAATGCCCAGCAGCTGCAGGAGGGCATCGACCCTTACCCCACCAACGAGATCGAGACGCGCTCCATCCTCGCGGACGGCTGGATGACCGCCTTCTACGCAAGCGTCGGACTGATCTGCGTGCCCTGCCTGGCGGCCATGGCCTTCCGCCCTCGACTCCCCGAGGTCTGCACTATGATCGCGCTCTCGCTCCTGCTGCTTCTGCACAGCCGCGGTCTCGGAAATATCTGGCAGCGTCTCGCGCTCACGGTAGCGGGAGCATGGGGCGCCGCCCTACTGCTGTTTGGCTCCGCGGTCGACTTCAGCCCCGGCGACCGGTTGATCCTGACAGCAGGACTGCTCGGCCTGACGGCATCCATTGCCATCGCCTCGTGGACAGTGCCCGGACGTCGGCTCGTGCCGTACTGGGGACGCGCGGCTGAAGTCTTGCACTCCATCGCGGCGCTCAGCATGCTGCCGCTCACGCTTTGGTCGATGGGCGTGTACGGCGCCCTTCGCGGCCTCAACGGCTGATCGGAGGCCGGACATGCAGTCAAAACGCGACCAGGTACAGGCGCATATGTTCGTCATGGGCCGACTGGCCTCGGCCATGCTACGTGCCGAGCCCGACGCACCGGAAAGCCCCTCGGGCCGAACCAACCGCAGTGTGGCCATGAGCCTGATCATTGCCCTGATCCTCTGCGCGGGAGCCTTTGTCTTCGGGCTCCTCAAGCCTGGCGGCAACGACTCCTGGCGCACCTCCGGAGCCCTCATCGTCAGCAAGGAAACGGGCAGCCGCTTCCTCTACCTGAACGGCCGCCTGCGCCCGGTGCGAAACTACGCATCTGCCCTCCTGCTGGCCAACGGCAGCTTGGAGACCACAACGGTGTCGGATGAATCCCTCCGAAGTGAACCCCATGGGTCACCCGTCGGCATACCGGGCGCCCCTGACACCCTCCCAGGTGCGGGGGATGTGAACAGCGGGCCCTGGCTGGTGTGCTCCGGCCTCGCGCCCCGCAGCGGGGGAGGGGCCACCGCCACGACCGTGCTGGCAGTCGGCAGCCCTGACTTCACCGGCGTCAGCGGCGCAACGAAACTCGGAGGCACGAAGTCCGTCCTCGTTTTGGGCCCCGACAAAACCGTGTACTTGGTCTGGCAGGGCAGGCGGCTGCGCATGGACGACAGGGCGGACGCCCTCAAGGCGCTGGGCTACGGTTCGTCCACACCGCGCCCGGTCTCCGCGTCATTCTTGAACGCGCTCCCCTCGGGCCCCGATCTGACGCCTCAGGGGGTGCCCGGTAGGGGAGATGCAGGACCACACATGGATGGGCGCAAGACCAGGATTGGCCAGGTCTTCCAAGTAAATGTGCCAGGAGCCGCACCCCGCTACCACCTGCTCACCAGGGAGGGGTTGGCCCCGCTGACGGCCACGGGCGCGGCGCTCGTGCTCGGCGACCCGCAGACGCGCGCCAAGGCGTACGGAGGCGGTGCAGCTGTGGTGACCCGCCTCGGTGCCGACGCTCTGAGCGGTCATCTGGCCCCCACCGCAGCCTCGGCCATGGGGGGGGCAGGTGCGGGAGCGCTGCCGGAAGCCCCGCCGAAGACCGTTGACATCGCCGCTGGTTCCCTCCCTTGTGCGGGGGTAGATGGTAGCGCCGATACCCCGCGGACCAGCACGTTTGTGCTGCCGGTTGAGGCCGTCGGCCTGCCTGCCCAACCGCCCTCGGAGGAGGTGGAGCCCGCCTGCCTGGACGTTGACGCCATCTTCGTGCCATCCGGCAAGGGGGCGTTGGTGAACGTGTTGGGCGCCGGCGGGAACGCACTGGGGGACACCACGTACGTGGTGACTGACTCCGGTGTGAAGTACCGGCTGACGTCGCAAGAGGGCGTCAAGGCTCTGGGCTATGAGGGGGCTCGTCCGCAGGCGCTGCCCGCGCCATTGCTGGCGATGCTGCCAACGGGCCCAGACCTTGACCCTGAGTCCGCGTCCACGGGGGAACACATCATCACGTCTCAGTGTAAAACAGGCAAGTAGTCTCTTCGTGGTGAAAGGCGTGAAGCGCGCTTCTTCGGGCCGGTGCACTGAAGGAGATTGTTGCCTCACTGTCGGTGTCCTCGCCATTGTCGACCGTGACGAGGAGTGGGCGGTGTGTCCAAAACGCCCGCCTATGGCGTGTGTCGATTCTCAAGTGAGCGGCCTGGAAATTGCTTTCAGCTCAACTGAGCAATTTCGGACCTTTGCGTAGCCCATTTCCACGCGCTGGCGCGTTGCCTGACGCTCTGCTTCTTGTCTAGTATCCGTGCTACCCCGCTGAGAACTGCCGGCCGTAGATGAACGGTGCCGATGTGCGCTGCGTACGCATGATGCGACCAGCGATGGAGGCATCGGGCGGTGGAAACCCACGATTCTTCATTGAGAGGCAAACGCGCATGCCCATACAGCAATCAGAGGAAGCCGCGACGCGGAATGGAATCATGTCGCTCGAGCAGGCCTACAACGGCGTGCTGAAGTGCCAGCAGGACGTCCAGGGCACGAGGGTGGGCCTCTCTTCCGGTTACGGCGGCGCGGATGGCGGCGCCTTCGGCAATCTGCTGGACAAGTGGGACCGGAACGTCGACACCATCCTGTCCAGCCTCGACCGCATGATCGACGAACTCAACCAGACGCTGCGCGAACACGGTCTGGCGCAGGGCTCGGCGAACGAGTCCATCGATGCTGAGTTCGCGCGATCCAGCGCTGTGTTCGATCAGCTCAACCCCGGAGCAGCCTAGTCCGGCGGACACAATCGGTCATCGCCCTCTCGCCTAGTCATAGGCGCCCCATCCACCGGCCGCTGTCCCGCCCACTGGCAGCTGCCGTTCAACCGGCAACACACGGTCAAATGAGGAATCGAATCGATGGACTTCAGCGACGGCTACATATTCGTCGACTACCGTCACGCCGAAAACGCGGCGGATGACATGGTCAGTCAGACCCAGGCGATCATGAGCACCATGGCAAACCTCGAAATGGAACTCGCCGAACTGCGCAACACCTGGATCGGTGACGACAGGGAGGTCTACAGCCAGGTTCAGGCCAACTGGGACCAGGCCATGGAGAATTTGAAGACCCTGCTGGCCAACCACTCGTCCCTGCTTACCGGCATCTCCGACAACTACCGCTTCACCGAGCAGAACCTCGCGCAGAAGTGGAGCGACATCCGGATCGGCAGTCGCTGACCACCGCCGACGTACCGCCGTCGCCAACGAGTAGCGCACAAACCTGGAGCGCTGTCGGCCCCGCCGTGCCGGGCGAGGCCGGCAGCGCAGATCTGTCGCGAGCAGGAATGCTTAGCCATCCCGACCCGCAAAATTGGCAGACCACTGATTCCGGCACCCACGGCCGGCTATCTGCACCCGCCCAAAGAGGAGAAAACAACTGCCATGGCTCCCAAGGCCACAGTCCTCGACAGCCAATGGCTGAGGGCGTTCATCAAAGAGCATGTCGATGAGTTCCGGGCCGCCTTGGACAAAATTCTCAAAGACGACCCAAGTGGTCAATCGATGGAGAACATCGCCATCGGTGACATCACGAACACCACGATCATGTCCAAACGTCCGCTCATCCTCGGCCTCATGGCTGGAGAGGGTGATGTCGTCGGCGGCGCCAACCTGAACAAAAAGATCCAGGAAGCAGCTGGGCAGATCGGCGAAATCCTCACGGACCACCACGTCCTCTTCACGGACCTGGAAGAGGCACTCTGGGAAACCATCGCAAAACTCAAGGAAAGCCAGACGAAGAGCCTCGACCAGATCTCTGCCGACGACTTCCTGGACATCTTCGACGACGTCGACCAGGACATCAGCGGCACTGACGGCGGCCAGACCAAGCAGTAGCGGCGCGGAACGCACCTTCTTGCCACTTCACGCAGCGGAGCTCAGTGATGCCCGATACGAGCATGAACAACGACGATTACTGGAAAAAGGCAGTCGACATGCTCACCGGCTATATGCTGCCGGATCGGAAGACACTGTTCGACGACCTGAAGGGAAACGAAGGCATTCCGCTGATGCATGTGCGAATGCCGCATGCGGGGTCAGAGTACACACCCGGCTTCGTATCGGGGGGTGGATGGCGATACGAGAGCACCGACTACGTAATACCCTTCTATAACGCTCCGAAGAGCTGGAACGCCGATCCTGCACCGGGCACCACCCTGGACAGATGGTGGGCCTACATCACCATCCTGGGCACGATGGGCGGCGACGATCGCCTGCCTCCGAGCGGCTACGACAACCCGGCCGGCAGCGACAACACTAGCCAGTACCTCAAAGACAAAGGCCGCTATAACGAAGAGGGCGAATACATCAAGTGGAACACCCGTCCACTTGCGCAGTACTCCCATGGATCGGCGGACGCCCTCTTTCAGATTGCCTACTATCCCCACAACACCTGGGGATTCAACAACCGCGGACTGAGTGTGGACGACAGCTCGTACGTCGACCTGCTCTCTTTCACCGAAGTGGGCAGAGCCTTCGATCGGGCCGTCAACTTCTTCGAGGACGGCGCTCAGCGCATGAAGGAGTGGGACGGCAAGGAGATCGGGGAGGAGAGCGATACCTGGAGCGGCACAGGTGCCAGCCTCTTCAAACACCTCATCCACAAGCTCAATAGAAACTACGACGGTTACGCTGAGCAGCTCCATGGCGGTGCGAGCAACGCCGTCGAGGTATCCCTCGACGGGTACACGCTCACATCAAAGCCCGCCCGTGCCCTGGCCTACGCACAGTCCGTGATTCGCCAGGAAGCGGAGAACCTCTACAACGCCTGGCTCGCTTGGCGGGACACGAGCTCCCCGCAGCGGTGGCTATATGACCTTCTGCAGCAGGCACGCCTGGAACTGTTCGACAACCAGTACGAACGCACTGACATTGAGCCTGGCACCGGAACGGGCCTTTCGTACTCGAAGATCATCTCGACTGCGGGCTTCCGGCAGATGATCACTATTGAGGGCAAGGAGTACGGTGCGCCCGGCGACACCGGCACCTGGAAGGCGATCGGCGAGGAAGCAGTCCGCCGCTGGGACCACCACGCCCAGGAATGGTTGAGCGCCGCGGGCTCTGAGTCTATTGAGCGCATCAACGAGGCCCTACGCGACGTGGTCAAGGCGTTCGACGACAAGCTGAGCGACCGTGACCAACAGTCCCTCAGCGAGATCGCCAACAAGGAACAGACGGACAAAGAACGCGACGAGATCCGTAAGCAGAACGAAGAGGACCGAGCCCGGGCCGAGAAGGACCGCGACGAGATCCGTAAGCAGAACGAAGAGGACCGAGCCCGGGCCGAGAAGGACCGCGACGACGCCCTGGCGGAGAACGACGAGAGCCGTAAGCAGGCCGAGGAGGACCGTGACGAGATCCGTAAGCAGAATGAATCGGATCGAGCCCGGGCTGAGAAGGACCGTGCGGACGCCCTGGCGGAGAACGACGAGAGTCGTAAGCAGGCCGAGGCGGACAGCGACGCCGCCCGCAAGACCGCCGAGCAGGATCGTAATCAGGCGAAACAGGATCAGGACGCGGTCCGCAAGCAAAACGAGCAGGACCGGGCGACTGCGCTGACGCAGCAAGACGAGGCCCGCGCCAAGGCCGAGCAGGACAGCGAGCGGCTCCGAGCTGAGCAGGACGAGGCCCGCGCAAAGGCGGAGAAGGACAGCGAGGAAGCCAAGAAGAGCGCTGCCGAGCAGCAGTCGCTCGTCCTGAGTCAGAACGCTGGGCAGCGGGCCATAGAAGACGCTGAACGCGAGCGCATCCGCAATCAGCAGCAGCAGGACCGGGACGAGGCCCTCGCGCAGGCGAAGAAGGACCGCGAGGAAGCGGAAAAGCAGCAGGACGAGGAACGGCAGGACATCCAGGCGCAGGAACTGGCAGCGCGTGAGCAGGCTGAGACGGACCGTCAAAAAGTCCTCCAGGACCAGCAGGAGACACGCGACCAGGCAAACCGCGACCAGGAAGAGGCGCGTCAACAGGCTCTCAAGGAGCAGACGCAGGCCAAGTACGACCTGGAGCGCGACAAGGCTGACGCCCGTGCCCAGTACGAGCAAGATCTCGCCGATGCAAAAGCCGAGCGTGACTCCGCCGACGAGGCTGCTGACCAGCAGTCCGCACAGGCAAAGAAGGACTTCGACCAGGCTCGGGCCGACGCGACGGCGCAGCGGGACAATGCCCGTCAAAAGGCCGAGAGTGAACGGGCACAGGCGAAGCTCGAATACGAAAAGGCGCTCTCCGACGGGCAGATCAGCCCCGAGGCCGCCAAGGCCGAGTACGACCAGAAGCTCGCTGACATCAACGACCGCGAGCAAGAGACCATAGAAAAGGCCGACCAACAGGAAGCGGCTGCCAAGGAGGAGTACGAGCGGGAGAAGGCCGCCATCCAGCAAGAGCAGGACCAGGCTAGCCAGGATGCGGAGCAGGCCCGGAAACAGGCCAAGGCGGACTATGACGAACACATGGCAGACGTCCAGTCCGAGTCGGACCGGCTGAGGGCCTCCCAGACGGACACGGGCGACCTCATCCGGCAGCGGATCGACGCCCTTCCCCAGCCTTCCGCTCTGTCGTCGACGTACTCGCCCTATGGCTCGGAATTCGGGGGAAACCTCTACAACCTGGACGATCTGGGGTCTGCGCTGGGCCGTGGTCAGGAACTGGCAGTCAACCCATCTGCCGGCACGGGTGAGTATTCCGGCAGCCCGGGGATGCTCCCTCAGACCGGCAAAGGCGGCGCGGCCGGCGGGGAGGGCGGCTCTGCCTCAGAGCGCACCCGCAGCGTGCTGGAGCAGGGCGTCAGCCGTGCCGGCCGGCGTGGCGGCACTTTGGAAGCGCAGGAGAACAGCGTTGCTACAAGAGGTGCCGTCCCGACCGCCAGCGGTACTCCGTTCGCGCCTCCGATGTCCGGAGGTTCGGGACCGCAGCAGAACCAGGCCACAGAGAGCAGCGACCGTGAACGCACTACGTGGCTGGCCGAGGACGAAGAGGTCTGGGGCACCGATGAGGGCGGCGCCCCGCAGGCCCTCGGACGGTGACGGGAACGTTCCCCCGACCCCTGTGCCCGATGAGCCCCCACCGGACTGGCCGGAATACCTGGAAGAGGATGAAGGAGAAGCGGCATGAAGGCACCGATGGAACAGCGTCTGGCCGATGCGCTCGCGCGGATCAAGGCCACAGAAGAAGCCGTGGCGAAGGCCGAGTCGGAACTCAGGCAGGCGACGGTCACCGCACGGTCCGCCGACAGGTCCGTCCAGATATCGGTGGGCCCCCAGGGCGCGCTCGTAGGCCTGGAGTTTCTTGACGGCAAATACAAGAACATGGCAGCTGCTCAGCTGTCCTCCGCGATCCTGCAAACCGTTGAGAAGGCTCGCGGGGAGATGGCGCGGCGCGTGGTGGACACCTTCGAGCCGCTCACCAAGGCCGCTGGCGGTGAATCCTTGTCCGAGCACGTGGGCGCGGACTGGGAAAAAATCTTTGGCTCCCTGCTCGACGGAGCGGAGCAGAGGGAGCAGCCGACGACCGTCAGGGACCGGCTGCGCGACGAGATCCACGAGGACGGAGAGGAAGCGCTCTCTGCGCCCGCTGTGACGGAAAAGGCCGCTAATGAGGCGAAAGGCGTGAGACGGCATGGGAAGTGAGTACTCGGCAGACATTGAGAAAATACTGCAGGGCTGTTCGGAATTGCGGGAAGCCGTGGCGTATTCGGACCGGCTGGGTCCTGAGTTCGACGAGGGATATGGCCAGTACAGCGGCTGGTGGGGTGCCGAGGGCAACGACGACTTCGCCAACCAGGTCGGGCCGGGCTGCCGCATGGAGCATGAACAGGTCCTTTCCACCGTCAACTCGATCAGCCAGGGATTCGCGAGCCTGATCGAGGCCATCCGCGAGGAGACGGCTCAGATCAAAACCCCGCAGGATCTTGCTCTCAGCGACATTCATGACCAGGAATCGCAGACCCGGAAACTATAGGCGCGGTCTATTGCGTCACCCGCATACCCAGCAGTGCATCATTCGGATCACGGTAGCGACAGCGCTTTCGGTGTAGAGAAAGACCAGACATGGCGATTGAGTTCTCTCCGAGCTTCAGG
>NZ_JBIUUC010000027.1:0-41151 GCF_044742205.1 Streptomyces sp. NPDC087901 | reverse complement strand
TTCTGGGGCTTTCCTCCGGGCGCTTCCCTTCGGTCTTGCGTTTCCGACTCTATCAGACTCTTTCGTGTCCGATTCCCGGTCGAAGCGGGTTTTGCATTTCTCGCCTTTCGGGAATTCGCTTTCGCGTTTCCCTTTCCGGCGAGTCCGACCTTATCAGGCCTTTCCGCTCCCCCTGACCGGCGCCCCGCAAGCATGCGGCTGCCCGATATCGGGTTAGGGTTTGGGCTGAATCGTCGCCGCCGACCCCCGACTCAAAGTCGCGTTGGGGCCAGGCAGGAGTACGACAGTACAGGCTGCCGGGAGTCGAGGCAAATCGTTTCCGGTACACCCCTAGGTCCTCGAACCACCAGGACTCGGGCGGAACCGGGACTTCTTATGACTTACGCTGCTGAGCAGTACGCCGTCCCCCTACCAGCCGCGGCGGCGCCATCGAAGCTCCACTCTGGGAGGCTCCCCCATGACCACTGTGACGTCCCCTATTGCCGGACGTGCCATCGGGCTCGCTGCCGTACCCGACCCGGTCTTCTCCGGGGCGATGGTGGGTCCCGGCACCGCTATCGACCCCGTGCGTGAGCCGTCCGAGGCTGTCTCGCCCGTCGACGGAATCGTCGTCTCCCTTCACCCGCACGCCTTCGTGGTCGTGGACAGCGAGGGCCACGGGGTGCTGACCCACCTCGGCATCGACACCGTTCAGCTCAATGGCGAGGGCTTCGAGCTGCTGGTGAACAAGGGTGACACCGTCACGCGCGGCCAGGGCGTCGTCCGGTGGGACCCCGTCGCGGTCGAGGCGGCCGGCAAGTCGCCGGTCTGCCCCATCGTGGCGCTGGAGGCGACTGCCGATTCGCTGTCCGCCGTCATCGAGGACGGCGACGTGAAGGTCGGCGACGCATTGTTCGGTTGGCAGTAACGCGTTCGGCGCAGTGACAGCCGACTGGATATCCACCGCGGGGGCATCGGCCGCCGCACAACCGGAGACGGGTGCAATGCAGACAACGCTGCGAGGCGTAGGCGTGAGCCACGGTGTGGCCATCGGCGAGGTACGGCACATGGGCACGGCAGTGCTCGAACCGCCGGCCAAGCAGATTCCGGCCGAGGAGGCCGAGCGCGAGCAGGGGCGGGCCCGTCAGGCCGTGGAGGCTGTGGCGGCCGACCTCATCGCGCGCGGCAACCTGGCCGGGGGCGAGGCCCAGCACGTGCTGGAGGCCCAGGCCATGATGGCGCAGGACCCCGAGCTCATGGCCGATGTGGACCGCCGTATCGCTGTCGGCAGCACCGCAGAGCGCGGTGTGTACGACGCGTTCGCCTCTTATCGCGCTTTGCTGGCCGGTGCCGGTGAGTACCTGGCCGGCCGCGTCGCCGACCTCGACGATGTACGCAACCGGATCGTGGCGCGCCTGCTCGGCGTGCCGATGCCGGGTGTCCCGGACAGCGACGAGCCCTATGTACTGATCGCGCGCGACCTGGCTCCGGCCGACACGGCGCTGCTCGACCCCACGCTGGTCCTCGGTTTCGTCACCGAGGAGGGCGGGCCGACCAGCCACAGCGCCATCCTCGCGCGGGCGCTCGGTGTACCCGCCGTCGTGGCACTCCCCGGCGCCGGGGAACTGGCCGAAGGCACCGTGATCGCGGTGGACGGCAGTACCGGCGAGATCTTCGTCGAGCCGAGTGCCGAGAAGCGGGCGGAGATGGAGGCCTCCGCCGCCGCGCGCAAGGCGGCGCTGTCCGCGTCGACCGGCCCGGGCGCGACGTCCGACGGGCACAAGGTGCCGCTCCTCGCCAATGTCGGCGGGCCCGGCGATGTACCGGCAGCCGTTGCGGCCGGCGCGGAGGGTGTCGGCCTGTTCCGCACCGAGTTCCTGTTCCTCGACGACAGCAAGCAGGCACCGTCCGAGGAGAAGCAGATCGCCGCGTACCGCGCGGTGCTGGAGGCCTTCCCCGAAGGCCGTGTCGTGGTGCGGGTGCTGGATGCCGGGGCGGACAAGCCTCTGGACTTCCTCACTCCGGCCGACGAGCCGAACCCGGCACTGGGTGTGCGCGGGCTGCGCAGTCTCCTGGATCACCCCGACGTGCTGCGGACCCAGCTGACCGCTCTGGCGAAGGCGGCCGAGGGCCTTCCCGTCTACCTCGAGGTCATGGCTCCGATGGTCGCGGACCGTGCGGATGCCAAGGCCTTCGCCGACGCATGCCGTGCGGCCGGGCTGCAGGCGAAGTTCGGCGCGATGGTCGAGATCCCGTCGGCCGCACTTCGGGCGCGCTCGGTGCTGCAGGAGGTGGAGTTCCTGTCGCTGGGCACCAACGACCTGGCGCAGTACACCTTCGCTGCGGACCGTCAGGTGGGTGCGGTGTCCCGGCTTCAGGACCCGTGGCAGCCCGCGCTGCTGGATCTGGTCGCGATGTCGGCCGATGCCGCCAAGGCCGAGGGCAAGAGCTGTGGTGTCTGTGGTGAGGCCGCCTCCGATCCGCTGCTGGCCTGTGTCCTGACCGGCCTGGGTGTGACGTCGCTGTCGATGGGCGCCGCGTCCATTCCTTACGTACGCAGCACGCTGGCGAAGTACACGCTCGCCCAGTGCGAGCGCGCCGCGTCGGCCGCGCGTGCGGCGGACTCCGCCGAGGAGGCCCGCGTCGCCGCGCAGGCGGTGCTGTCGGGCGAGTAGGACCCCGCGCAGGACCGGAGGGTCCGGACGATGTGTGAAGAAGGGGCTTCCCGCCGGTGACGGTGGGAAGCCCCTTCGGGCTGTCAGCGGTGCTCCTCCGGTTCATCGGCACCGATGTCGAAGCCTGCGCAGTACTCCACACCGGATTCGGGGGACACGGGGTCACCGGTTTCGGCGTCGGTGCAGTAGGCGCTGAAGACCTCGCCCGCGGTGAGCGGGGTGAGGCTGCCGCTCCTCAGGCGCCAGCCGTGGACCCGGTCCGCCGTCCCCGGGGCGCTCGTCCGCAGAACGACTCCCCCAGGGCTTCCGAGCGCGATGGCGACGGCCAGCACGGTCACGAACTCGGCGCCCTCCGCCGAGTCGAGGTGTGCGGGGCCGGTGGTGTCGCGCTCGGTGTGCAGCGCGGCGAGCAGTTGCTCGCTCTCCGTGGGAGTGCTGCAGACCAGGTGGTGGGTGCCGGGGCCGGCCGCCTCCAGAGTGCGCAGCAGCAGGTGGGAGGCGCGGTCGAAGGCGGCGCGGCCGATGTCCTGTCCGCAGTCCGCGCAGTCCCCGAGTCCGGCCAGGAGCATCGTGGCGTACTCCCAGGTGGCCTGCCGGACCGCTCGGGCGACCAGGAGCGGGATCAGAGCCTCGATGGGTTGTCCGGTGTAGGCGACGGTGGCGCCGCAGGCCGCGACCTCCGCGGTGAACCTGCTGCGGCCTGCCGGGTCGTCGGGTGCGATTCCGGATTCGGCGCAGAACTCCGCGTACTCCTCGGGGTCGAAGAGGGCGACAGTCGTGTGCATGCCCTGCGCGGCGAGAGCCCTGAGCAGGCCCTCCACCTGCTGCAGATAGACGGAGTGGTCGTCGAACGTGAAGGTGCGGTACCGCCGCATCGCCGCGAAGTCCTGTTCATCGGTCAGGAGGCCGATGGTGCTCGGTGCTTCGCGGCGCAGCGTGCGTCGCATCGTGGTGCCGGTCCGGCCACGGACGGTGGCCCGCTTGTTCCTGGTCTGCGCCATGATTCCCCCAGTGCGCTGTCGAACATTGCTCACTCAGAGTAATCACGGGCACTGACAGTGGCCTCGGTCAGCGGCGCTTGCGGGCCAGCTCCTCGTAGAAGTGGAGGAGTTCCAGGTTGTCGATGGATCCGGGGTTGACGGCCTTGGCCAGGGCGGTTCCCTGGAGCAGACGCTTGACCGGAACCTCGATGCGCTTGCCGGTGAGGGTGTGCGGGATGCCGGGGACCTCGATGACCTCGTCCGGAACGTGGCGCGGCGAGAGGTTCTCGCGGATCGTGCGCTTGATGCTGTCGCGTAGGTCGTCGTCGAGCGCGGCGCCTTCGGCGAGGTGGACGAACAGCGGCATCCAGTAGCCGCCGTCCGGCTCTTCCAGGCCGATGACGAGGGACTCGCGGATCTCGGGGAGGCGCTCGACGGCTTCGTAGATGTCCGCGGAGCCCATGCGGACGCCCTGGCGGTTGAGAGTGGAGTCGGAGCGGCCATGGATGACGACCGATCCGCGGTCGGTGATCGTGATCCAGTCGCCGTGCCGCCAGGCGCCCGGGTACATCTCGAAGTAGCTGTCGCGGTAGCGGCTGCCGTCGGGGTCGTTCCAGAAGCGGATCGGCATGGACGGCATGGGCTGGGTGACGACGAGTTCGCCGACCTCACCGGTCAGCGGCCGGCCCGCGGGGTCCCAGGACTGGAGGTCCGTTCCGAGGCACGCGGCCTGGAGCTCACCGATGTGGACCGGGAGGGTGGGGACCGCGCCGGCGAAGCAGCTGCAGACGTCGGTGCCGCCGCTGACGGATGCGATCCACAGGTCGTCGGCCACCTCGTCGTGGAGCCAGCGGAAGCCGTCGGGCGGGAGCGGGGAGCCGGTGGTGGCCACGCACTGGATGCGGGAGAGGTCGAAGTCCCTCCCCGGGTGGATCTCGGCCTTGCGGCAGGCCATGACGTAGGCGGCGGAGGTGCCGAACAGGGTGGCGCCGGTCTGTTCGGCGACGCGCCACTGGGCGCTGACGTCCGGGTAGCCGGGGCTTCCGTCGTACAGAACGAGGGTGGTGCCGGTGAGGAGGCCGGAGACGAGGAAGTTCCACATCATCCAGCCGGTGGAGGTGTACCAGAAGAAGCGGTCCTCGGGGCCGAGGTCGCAGTGCAGGCCGATCTGCTTGAAGTGTTCGAGCAGGATGCCGCCCTGCGACTGGACGATGGCCTTGGGGAGGCCGGTCGTGCCGGAGGAGTAGAGCACCCACAGCGGGTGGTCGAAGGGGACCTGCTCGAAGACCGGCTCCGTGTCCGCGGCGGTGAGGGCGGACCAGTCGAGGGCGCCTTCGGGTGCGTCGGTGCCCAGCAGCGGGATGTGGACGACGGCGCGCAGCGTGGGCAGTTCCCGGCGCAGTTCGGCGACGGTGTCCGCGCGGTGGTGCTCCTTGCCGCCGTAGCGGTAGCCGTCGACGGTGAACAGGACGACGGGTTCGACCTGCTGGAAGCGGTCGAGGACGCTGCGGGCGCCGAAGTCGGGGGCGCAGGAGGTCCAGACGCCGCCGACCGCGGCGGTGGCGAGAAAGGCGACGACCGCCTGCGGGATGTTGGGGAGGTAGCCGCTGACGCGGTCGCCCGGGGTGACGCCGAGGGCGCGGAGTTCGGCTGCGAGCGAGCCGACCTGACGGCGCAGTGCGGACCAGGAGACGGGGACCTGGGTGTGGGTCTCGTCGACGTGGAGCAGCGCGGGGGCGTCTGCTCGCAGAGGGTCCTCCGCTGTGCGCAGCGCGTGTTCGACGTAGTTGAGGGTGGCGCCGGGGAACCACTGGGCGCCGGGCATCGTACGGTCGCCGATGACGGTTTCGTAGGGGGTGGAGAACCGTACGTCGAACCATTCGGCGACGGCCTGCCAGAAGGTGTCGAGCTCGTCGACGGACCAGCGGTGCAGGCTCGCGTAGCCGCCCTCGGCCGGTGCTCCGTGGCGTTCGGCCGCCCAGCGCTGGAAGCGGGTGACGGCCGCGGTCGCGATGCGGTCCGGGCCGGGCTGCCACAGGGGGGCTTCGTCGGCTGCTGAGGTCATGGGGCGGCTCCCTGGCTGTACGGGTACGCGGTGTGTGCGTGTGTCGCGCGCACGGGCTGGGGTGTGCGCGTGAGGCGGCTTCACGGACGATGCCATGTGATCGTCTTTCGCACCAGGGTTGCCCGCCCATGGCCGCGTGTCCCGATATGTGGTCCGGCCACGCTCCGTCCCGGCCGGCCATGGGTGAACGGAAGTTGAACAGAACCCGTTACCGGATCACCGGGTGGCAGGGTGAGCTGTATGGACGGTCGTGACCTGGTGCGCTCGGTGAAATTGGTCGGCTCGAAACAGGGGCTGCGTACGGTGCGCTACGCGTGGCAGCGGGCGCGGGCGGATGCGCGGGCCCTGCCTGCGCGCGGTCCGGAGCGGGCACGGGTGCCGGGGGCCCTGACCGGTGCGGAACCCGAACCGGGCGGCGGTGTCGTGAGGTTCGCCCGTTCGGAGCTCCGGATCCGGGTGGCGGTGGGCGGGGCCGTCTTCTGGGGATGGGACGGCGCGGAGCCGTTGCCGTCCTACGCGCTGCCGGGGGCTGCGCCGGACGCCGATCCGCGAGCCCTGCTGGAGCCGGACAAGGACGGCGGCTGGCAGGTGGTGTCGGAGCGGCTGACGGTGGTGGTGTCCCGGCTGGGAGCGGTGGAGCTGCGGACGCCGGGCGGGGTGGTGCTGAGGCGGGAGCTGCCGCCGCGGTGGTGGGAACCGGTGGCGGGTGGTCGGGCGCGGTGGGTGCAGCGGTCCGAGGTCCCGGCGGACGCGCGGTTCTTCGGGCTGGGCGGACGGGCTGCGGGCCCCCGGCTCAGGGATGGTGTGTACGGGCTGTGGAACACGGATCCGGGCGGGCGGTTCGGGCCCCAGGACGATCCGCTGTATCTGACGATGCCGGTGCAGGTGGTGGTCTCGGACGCGGGGACGCATCTGGCGTTCCATGACAACTCCTGGGCGGGGCGGGTGGCGCTGCGTGAGGGCGCGGAGGGGGCGGGCTCCGGTCATGACCGGCCGGGGACGTGCGAGGTCCGGATGGACGGGGGCCCGTTGCGTTGTTGGGTGGTGGTGGGTACGCCGGCCCGGGTCCTCCAGGGGTGGTCCGCCCTGACCGGCGCTCCTGCGCTGCCTCCGTCGTGGGCGCTGGGTCCGCAGCATGCGCGGTGGGGGTTCGGGAGCGAGCGGGAGGTGCGCCGGATTGCCGCGGGGTACCGGGAGCGGGGGCTTCCGTTGTCGGTGCTCCACCTGGACATCGACCACTTCGACGCACACCGGGTGTTCACGGTGGACCGGGAGCGGTTCCCCGATCTTCCCGGGCTGGCGGCGGAGTTGCGCGAGGACGGGGTGCGGCTGGTGTCGATCGTGGACCCGGCGGTGGCCGCGGCTCCGGGGAACGCGGTGTTCGACACCGGTGCGGCGGTCGGGACTTCGGGTGCGTTCGTCCGGGACGCCCGGGGGCGGGCTGTGCGCGGGGAGGTGTGGCCGGGTGAGTGCGTGTATCCGGACTTCACCGATCCGCAGGTGCGTGAGTGGTGGGGCGGGCTGTACGAGGAGCGGCTGGCTCAGGGGTTCTCCGGTGTCTGGCACGACATGAACGAGCCGGTGTCGTTCGCGGCGTTCGGTGAGCCGACGCTGCCCCGTTCCTCCCGGCACTCGATGGAGGGGCGCGGCGGCGATCACCGGGAGGGCCACAACGTGTACGGCCTCGCGATGGCGCGTGCCGGGTACGAGGGGCTGCTGCGGCTGCGGCCGCAGGAGCGGCCGTTCCTGTTCTCACGGTCCGGCTGGGCGGGGATGCAGCGGTACGGGGGTACCTGGTCGGGTGACGTGGCGACCGGCTGGCCCGGGCTGCGGGCCTCGTTGGCGCTGGTGCTGGGTCTCGGGCTGTGCGGGGTGCCGTACTCGGGTCCGGATGTGGGCGGGTTCGACGGCTCGCCGTCTCCGGAGCTGTATCTGCGCTGGTTCCAGTTGGGGGCGTATCTACCGCTGTTCCGCACGCATGCGGCGATCGATGCGGGGCGCCGGGAGCCGTGGGAGTTCGGCCCGCGGGTCCTCGACGGGGCGCGGGAGGTGCTGTTGGAGCGGGAGCGGCTGCGCCCGTACTGGGTGACGCTGGCGCACGTGGCCCGGCTGACCGGGGCCCCGTATGTGCGACCGCTGTGGTGGGCGGCGCCCGGTGACCGGGCGCTGCGGGAGTGCGAGGACGCGTTCCTGCTGGGTGACGCGCTGCTGGTGGCGCCGGTGCTGGAGCCGGGGGTCGAGGAGCGGTCGGTGCGGCTGCCGCCGGGGCGCTGGTACGACACGGTGAGCGGTGCGGTGTACGAGGGGCCCGGTCAGGTGATGGTCGAGGCGCCGCTGTCGCGGGTACCGGTGCTGGCGAGAGCCGGTGCGGTGATTCCGGTGCGGGGTGCGGACGGTGGGCCGGAGCTGGAGGTGTGGGCTCCTGCGGCGGGGGCAGGCGGGGGCGGCTCGGTGGTCCGTGACGCGGGTGACGGATGGGAGCCGGCGGTGGTCGAGCGGTACACGACGCGGCTGGTGGGCGGGCGGGTCGTGGTGGAGCGGGACGGGGAGGAGGGGTTGGTGGACTGTCCGGTCCGGGTGCGGGGGTTGTGAGTGACCGGGTGGTGGGGGCGCGGGGGTTGTGAGTGCGACCGGGTGTTGGGAGTGCGGCGGGTGCGGGTGCGACCGGGTGGTGGGAGCGCGGGGATGTGAGCGCAACCGGGTGCGCCGAGTTCCGGGTGGTGAGCGCGGTCAGCGGTAGCGGCCGGCGAACCAGGAGTGGACCGCCTCGGTGTGGAGGGGGAAGGCGAGCGCTTCGGGGGTGCGCAGTACTCCGTATCCGGAGGTCTCGTCGGTCGGCACGGACGGCGGGAGCGCGGCGGCCGGGCGGGCGGGGAGCAGCCCGAACACGAGCAGATGGCCGTCGGGGTCGCTGAGGGCGTCGGCGAGGCGGACGTCGTCCCGGTCGGCCTCGATGCCGGTCTCCTCGCGGAGTTCGCGTACGACCGCGTGCTTCCAGTCCTCGTCGTGGTCGATGAAGCCGCCGGGGAGGGCGGTGCCCCCGAGGCAGGGTTCGATCGTGCGGGTGATGACGACGAGTCCGGTGCCGTCGTGGCCGGTCACGGGGAGCAGGGCGACGGCGACCGGCAGTGGGTTGCGGTAGGCGGTGTCTCCGCAGGCGGTGCAGGTGCGGGGCCATGCTTCGGGGGCCGGGAGTGCGTTGTACGGCACTCCGCAGCTGCCGCAGTGGGAGTTCTTCACGGCCTTCTCCGTTCCTCGTCGTCGTGGGCCCGCAGGCGGTACGAGCCGGGTGGACACGCGCGGACTGTATCCGATCGCCCGCCCCGGACGGCTCGATCAGTGGACGATGTGCTCATGACAGCTATTGCTTCCGTTCTCCGTGTCCTGGCAGCGACCGCCGCCACTCTGCTCGCCGTCACCGCCGCCGCTCCGGTGGCGCAGGCGAAGCCCGAGCCGAAGGCCCCCGGGGAGTTCGTCGCGCTGCGTACGGTCGATCCCACGATCATCCAGGAGATGCGCTACCCCACCGGGCACGACTTCATGGGTGTGCCGGTGGACGGGTACCGCCAGTCCTTGTGCATCCTGACCCGGCCGGCGGCCGAGGCCCTGCACCGGGCCCAGGTACGGCTGCTGGCGCAGGGGTACTCCCTGAAGGTGTACGACTGCTACCGGCCCCAGCGGGCCGTCGACCACTTCGTACGGTGGGCGAAGGATCTCGACGACGAGACGATGAAGGGCGAGTTCTATCCGCAGGTCGACAAGACCCGCCTGTTCGCGGACGGTTACATCGCCGAGAAGTCCGGGCACAGCCGGGGCAGCACGGTGGACCTCACTCTGGTGCGGCTGCCGGCCCTGCCGACCAGGCCGTACCGTCCGGGCGAAGAGCTGGTTCCGTGCTACGCCCCGCAGGCCGACCGCTTCCCGGACAACTCGGTCGACATGGGGACCGGATTCGACTGCTTCGACACGCTCTCGCACACCGACGACCCGAGGATCCAGGGCGCGCAGCGCGCCAACCGTCAGTTCCTCAAGAAGACGCTCACCGACGCCGGATTCGTGAATCTGGCCGAGGAGTGGTGGCATTACACGTTCAAGCCCGAGCTGTTCCCGGACACGTACTTCGACTTCCCGGTGGCCCGCCGGTCCGTCGCCGGCCACTGAAGCGGCACGTCCGGGGAGGAAAGTGAGCGGGCGGTCGGGACCACCCCCGTGGGTTCCGGCCACCCGCTCTTCTTCTCGGACGCGGATCGGCCGTATCCGGTTGCCGGTCCAGCCATTACGGTGCCGGTATGTCACAGCAGACGTTCGATTCGTACGAAGAGTTCTGGCCCTATTACGTCGCGATGCACTCCCGGGCCGCGACCCGCTGGGTCCATCTCACCGGCACCCTGACCGGCCTCGCGATCACCGCCTACGGACTGGCGCGCGGCCGGAAGCGGTATGCGGCGGCACTGCCGCTGATCGGGTACGGGACCGCCTGGCCCGCCCATTTCCTGATCGAGAAGAACAACCCGGCCACCTTCGGCCATCCCGCCTGGTCGCTGCGCGGTGACGCGCAGATGATCGGGATGATGCTGGCCGGCCGCGACCGGGAGCTGGCGGAGACCGCTGCCAAGTGGCTCGCCGACAACAGCTGACCGTGGCACACTTCTGACGTTCCGTCAGATCCAGTGCCGGGAGGGGCTTTGTCGCGCAAGCGCATACCTGTGGTGGCCGGGTGGTTCACCGAGGAGGGTCCGGAGGAGGACTTCCGACTGCTGGGCACCCGCTGCCCGCTCTGCTCGTCGGTCTTCTTCCCGCCCCAGAAGGGGCTCTGCCGCAATCCGGGCTGTACGGGCGGCGAGCTCGCCGAGGTGCCGCTGTCCCGGCGCGGCACGGTCTGGTCGTACACCGACGGCCGCTACCGCCCGCCTGCCCCCTACCTCTCGGATCCGGAGGTGCCCTGGGAGCCGTACACGCTGGTCGCGGTGGAGCTGGCGGCCGAGCGGATGGTCGTGCTCGGGCAGGCGGTGCCCGGGGTCGGCGTCGGGGATCTCGCGATCGGGATGGCGGTCGAGGCCGTACCGGGTGTGCTGGACTCCGGTCCCGGTGACGACGACGGTACGGTCCGGACCACCTGGCGCTGGCAGCCGGTCGCCGGCTCCGGGGAGGGTGCGGCATGAGCGGGGACGTGGCAGTCCTCGGGGCCGGAATGCATCCGTGGGGCAAATGGGGCCGCAGTTTCGTGGAGTACGGCACAGTCGCGGCCCGCAACGCGCTCGGGGACGCGGGCATCGAATGGCGCGACGTGCAGTCCGTGGTCGGCGCGGACACCGTGCGCGGCGGCTATCCGGGCTATGTGGCCGGGGCTACGTTCGCCCAGGCGCTGGGCTGGCAGGGCGCCCGGGTGACCAGTGTGTACGCCGCCTGCGCGTCGGGCGCCCAGGCGGTCAACACCGCAAGGGCGCAGATCCTGGCCGGCATGGCGGACGTGGTGCTCGTGGTGGGCGCGGACGCGGCGCCCAAGGGGTTCTTCGCACCGGCGGGCGGCGAACGGCCCGATGATCCGGACTGGCTGAGGTTCCGGGTGCTCGGTGCGACCAACCCCGCGTACTTCGCGCTGTACGCCCGTCGGCGGATGGCCCTGCACGGGGACACCCCTGAGGACTTCGCCCGGGTCAAGGTGAAGAACGCGGCGGCCGGCGCGCTGAACCCGAACGCCCGCTACCGGGCGCCGGTGAGCGCCGAACAGGTCGCGGCCTCCGCGGTGGTCGCCGATCCCCTGCGGCTGCTGGACATCTGCGCCACCTCCGACGGCGGGGCCGCTCTGGTGCTGTCCAGCATGGAGTTCGCCCGGCGTCACGGAGCCGCCGACCCGGTCCGCATCCGTGCCGTGTCGACCGTGACGCCCACGTATCCGAAGGCGGTGCTCGATCTGCCGGACATCGCCACGGATTCGGCGGCCGCCGTCGAACCGGCACCCCTGAGCTTCCGCGCCTCGATCGCACGGGCCGCGTACGAGGAGGCGGGCATCGGCCCCGAGGACCTGTCCCTGGCCGAGGTGTACGACCTCTCCACGGCGCTGGAGCTGGAGTGGTACGAGGACATCGGGCTGTGCGCGCAGGGCGAGGGTGCGTCGCTCGTGCGCACCGGAGCCACGGCGCTCGGCGGACGCGTTCCGGTGAACCCGAGCGGTGGGCTCGCGTCCTTCGGCGAGGCTGTGCCGGCCCAGGCCATCGCGCAGGTCTGCGAGCTGACCTGGCAGCTGCGCGGCACGGCCGGGGAGCGCCAGATTCCGGGAGCACGGGCCGGAATCACAGCGAATCAGGGGCTGTTCGGTCACGGGTCCGCAGTCGTGGCAGTGCGCTGACGCGGCGCACCCACGAGCACAGGCTGCCAACAGCGCTTGTTGTCGGCCTTCTTGACGACCCATCAAGCACGGTGAACACTCCATTCCCAGCCGATGTCGTCCTCCCACTCCACGGCGGCCGGCTGATCCCACGCTCGTCACGGTCGCCGGGCGGGGCACGGCATCTGCCTGCTCCCGGCCGCCGTAGCCATGGAAGCGCCCGGCGAAACCCGCCGGACAACCACTGGGAGCGCCATGAGCAATGGAGACATCTTCACCGGGGAAGTCCTCGGAACGGCCATCCTCATCCTCTTCGGCGCGGGCGTCTGCGCCGCCGTCACGCTCCACCACTCGAAGGCCAGGGCCGCGGGCTGGGTCGTCATCGCCTTCGGATGGGGCTTCGGCGTACTGGCCGGCGCGTACACGGCCGCCCCGCTGTCGGGCGGACACCTCAATCCGGCCGTGACCGTCGGCATCGCCGTCGACACCGGTGAGTGGGACAAGGTCCCCCTCTACATCCTGGGTCAGCTGACCGGCGCCGTCATCGGTGCGGTGCTGGCCTGGCTGACGTACTACGCGCAGTTCCGCGCCAACGCCGACGAGGAAACGTCCGGGCCCACGCTCGGGATCTTCGCCACCGCTCCGGAGATCCGGAATCCGGTGGCCAACCTCGTCACCGAGATCATCGCGACCGCCGCTCTGGTGCTGCCGATCCTGGCCTTCGGGAAGAACGCGGGGATCGGAATCGGCCCGGTCGCGGGGGCCGGTGCCGGAGTCTACGGCTCCGGGATCTCCGTACTCCTGGTGTCCCTCCTCGTGGTGGGCATCGGTCTCTCGCTGGGCGGGCCCACCGGCTATGCCATCAATCCGGCCCGTGACCTCGGTCCCCGGTTGGTGCATTCGCTGCTTCCGATACCGAACAAGGGCACGTCGGACTGGGGTTACGCCTGGATTCCGGTCGTGGGGCCGCTCCTGGGCGGGCTGCTGGGCGGCCTCGTGTTCAACGCCGCGTTCTGAGGACCGTTCCGGAAGTACCCGACGGACAAGGGGAGTCATGACGATCAGGTATGTCGCCGCCATCGACCAGGGCACCACCTCCAGCCGCTGCATCATCTTCGACCAGTCCGGTGCCGTCGTCGCCGTCGACCAGCGCGAGCACCGGCAGATCTTCCCTCGCCCGGGCTGGGTCGAGCACGACGCCTCGGAGATCTGGGCCACCGTGCAGTCCGTCGTCGCCGGCGCCCTGGACCGGGCCGGGCTGCGGGCGGACCAGCTCACCGCGCTCGGCATCACCAACCAGCGCGAGACGACCGTGCTCTGGGACCGGGCCACCGGGGTCCCCGTCCATCACGCCATCGTCTGGCAGGACACCCGTACCGCCGCTCTCTGCCACGAGCTCGGTGGCGCCGACGGACAGGACCGGTTCCGGGCCACCACCGGCCTGCCGCTGGCCAGTTACTTCTCCGGCCCCAAGGCGGCCTGGCTGCTGGACCACGTCCCGGGCCTGCGCGAACGCGCCGAGCGGGGCGAGATCGCGTTCGGCACGATGGATTCCTGGCTGATCTGGAATCTCACGGGCGGCACCGACGGCGGCGTCCACGTCACGGACGTGACCAACGCGTCGCGGACCATGCTGATGGACCTGGAGACGCTCCGGTGGGACCCGTCCATCCTGGCCGCCATGAAGATCCCGGAGGCGGTGCTTCCGGAGATCAGGTCGTCGTCCGAGGTGTACGGAACGGCCGTGGGCGCGCTGGCCGGGGTGCCGGTGGCCTCCGCCCTCGGCGACCAGCAGGCCGCCGTCTTCGGGCAGGCCTGTTACGACCCGGGCACGGCCAAGAACACGTACGGCACCGGCAGTTTCCTGCTGCTGAACACCGGGAACCGCCCCGTTGCGTCCAAGAGCGGGCTGATCACCACCGTCGGCTACCGGATCGGCGACGAACCACCCGTCTACTGCCTGGAGGGGTCGATCGCGATCACCGGGGCACTCGTGCAGTGGTTCCGGGACCAGCTCGGGATCATCAGGAGCGCCGCGGAGATCGAGACGCTGGCGGCGAGCGTCGAGGACAACGGCGGGGCGTACATCGTGCCCGCGTTCTCGGGGCTGTTCGCCCCCTACTGGCGCTCCGACGCCCGGGGTGTGATCACCGGGCTGACCGGCTACGTCACCAAGGCTCATCTGGCACGCGCCGTCCTGGAGGCGACCAGCTGGCAGACGCGTGAGGTCGTCGACGCGATGTACCAGGACTCCGGGGTGCCGATCACGACGCTCAAGGTGGACGGCGGCATGACGGCCAACCATCTGCTGATGCAGCACCAGGCCGATGTGCTGGGCGTTCCGGTGATCCGGCCGAGGATCTCGGAGACCACGTGCCTGGGCGCGGCGTACGCGGCGGGGCTGGCGACCGGCGTGTGGTCGGGGCTCGACGAGCTCAGGACGCACTGGCAGCGCGATGTGGAGTGGCAGCCCCGGATGGAGCCGGAGGTCCGCGAACGCGAGTACGGCAACTGGCGCAAGGCGGTCGAGCGGAGCCTCGGCTGGCAGGAGGAGGGCGAAGGCGGGCAGTAGGGCCCGCTCCCCGGCCACCCGCTGACGCGCGGCTCGTACCCTGGCCGCCCGATGACGCGCGGCCCGTACCCCTGTCGGCGGGGGTACGGGCCGCGTTCCGCCCGCAGGGCCCTACGTGGTTACGGGCTCGCGGAGCCGGTCCACCCGGGCCACCGCGTGCTCGACGACGGCCACCAGGACGTCCCGTACAGAGGCCCGGTCCCGCGCGTCGCACACGAGCACCGGCACCTGCGGATCCAGGTCCAGTGCCGCCTGCACCGTCTCGGTGGGGAACTTGTCCGCGCCCTCGAAGCAGTTGACGGCGACGGCGAACGGGATCTCGCGGCGCTCGAAGTAGTCGACTGCCGCGAAGCAGTCCTCGAGCCGGCGGGTGTCCGCGAGGACGACCGCGCCCAGGGCGCCCTGGGCGAGTTCGTCCCAGAGGAACCAGAAACGGTCCTGTCCCGGGGTCCCGAAGAGATACAGCACGAGGTCCTCGCGGAGCGTGATCCGCCCGAAGTCCATCGCCACGGTCGTCGTGGTCTTCGCCTCGACACCGTGCAGGTCGTCCACCGGACGTCCTGCCTCGCTCAGCCTCTCCTCCGTACGCAGCGGCCTGATCTCACTGACCGCGCCCACCAGGGTCGTCTTGCCCACTCCGAAGCCGCCCGCCACCAGGATTTTCAGGGTAACGGGCTCAACGGGCCGCCTGTTGCGGCTAGAGCGCCCGAAGGCCATTGATCACCTCGCGAAGAATGTTCACGTCCGGCAGCTCGGCCGGCGGAACGGGACGGGTTACGTGCACCAGCTCGTCCTCGACGAGGTCACCGACCAGGACCCGGACCACCCCGACGGGGAGGTCCAGACCTGCGGCGAGCTCGGCGATCGACTGGGGCATGTCACTGCAGAGTTCGACGATCTCCACGTGTTCCGGGGAGAGCATCTGGTCCCTGCCGGGGTCGTCGGCCGCAGGTTCGGGCATGACGATCGCGATCAGGTCGAGGCGGTGACGGGACGCACTGCTGGTGCGTCCCCTCGTCATCGCGTACGGGCGGACCACCGGCCCCGCGTCGGCGTCGTACCAGCGCGAGGACTGTGGGTCGCCGGGGGTCTCCGGGGTACGGGACGTGTCGGCGCTCATCCCATCCACTCACCCTCCGGAGGACAGACCGGTTGTCCGTGGAGCGTTGGCCAGGTGGGCTCCCACGCGCTTGACCATCAGCGTCATCTCGTACGCCACCTGCCCGACGTCCGAGTCGGAGTCGGCGAGCACGGCGAGGCAGCTGCCGTCACCGGCCGCCGTGACGAACAGGAACGCCTCGTCGAGCTCTACGACGGTCTGCCGGACCCTGCCCGCGTCGAAGTGGCGGCCGACGCCCTTGGCGAGGCTGTGGAACCCGGAGGCGACGGCTGCCAGGTGCTCGCCGTCCTCCCGGGTCAGGTCCTTGGACGCGCCGGTGGCGAGACCGTCGCTGGAGAGGACCAGCGCCTTGCGGATGCTGGCGACGCGCTCCACGAGTTCGTCGAGGAGCCAGTTGAGTTCACCTGACCCCTGACGTGCGGAGTTGAGTGCTGCGGCGTTCGGTGCGGTCATGGACCGTCCCCTCCCGGAGTGGTTCCTTGTGCTGTGTCGCCGGGGCCGGTCACGTCCTCGGCGTTCTGCAGACGTCCGCGCTGCCAGCCGCGCTGGAGCGAGGCCATGCGGTTGCGTACCTCGTCGGCGTCCCGCTCGATGTCCTCCGCGCTCTCCACCGGGCCCGGGTCTGCCGCGCCGGAGCCCTCGCGGAGCTGGGGGGCGAGGCTCGCCTGACGGATCCGGCGGGGCAGTCCGCCCACGGTGTCGGGAGCGGCCGACGGGGACGGGACGGCAGGCGCGGACGACCGGGGCGCCGGCACCGACCCAGTGGCCGGCGGGGCTTCGGTGGGCCGCCGGAAGCCGGTGGGCTGCCGGGCGGCCTCGGTGGGGCGGCGCCGGTCCTCGTGCGGAACGGGTCCGGTCGCCTGGGGGCGGGCGGGCTCGGCATCGGCGCTCGTGGGGTGGGCGCGGCCGCTCTCGCCGACGCGGCGGCCCCGGTCGGTGACCAGGACCGGCGGCTTGCGGCGGGGCAGCGGGCGCGTGCCGTCCGGCTCGGCCGTGCGGTCGGCCGCCTGCTGATGCTGTTCGCGGTCGTCGTCGCGCCGGAGCTCGCGGGCGCGGAAGATGCCGCCGCGCTCGCTCTCGGTGTCGTCCAGGTCGGAGACTCCGTCGAGCACGGGGTCCCGATCCCGCTCGGCGACGGCTTCGAGGAGCGGGTCACGGCCGAAGTCCTGGGGAGAGACCGGTCCCTCGAGCTCGACAGGACCGTCCAGCAGTCCACTGGGGACCGGGGAGAGGCCCCCCGGCCGGTCCTGCGGGCGGGCGGCGGCGAGACGGCGGTCGGCCGAGCCGTCCCCCCGGCCCTCCTTGGGGTCGCTGCCCGGCCTGCTGCTGGCGATGGCCTTCTCGGACCTGCGGTCGAGACGGAATCCGGTGCCGTGCGAGTCCGGCGCGTCGGTGAGCAACGCCGCCGGGATGAAGACGACGGCGGTGGTGCCTCCGTAGGGGGAGGTCTGAAGCGACACGCGGACGTTCTGGCGCTGGGCCAGCCGGCTGACGACGAAGAGGCCCAGCCGGTCGGTGTCGGACAGTTCGAACTCGGGGGTTTCCGCGAGCCGGAGATTGGCGTCCAAAAGTACTTCGGGGGCCATCCCGAGGCCGCGGTCATGGATCTCGAGGGTGAAGCCGTTGGCGACCTGTTCGCCGTGCACCTGGACCGCGGTGTGCGGGGGCGAGAACACCGTGGCGTTCTCCAGGAGTTCGGCGATGAGATGGGTGAGGTCGGCCACGGCGGGGCCGCCCACGCCGATCCGCGGGAGCCTGCGGACCTCGATCCGTTCGTAGTCCTCCACCTCGGCGACCGCGGCGCGCACCACGTCCATGAGCTGGATGGGCTTACGCCACTGCCGGGAGGGTGCGGCTCCGGAGAGGATCACCAGCCCTTCGGCATGGCGGCGCATCCGGGTGGTGAGATGGTCGAGGCGGAACAGGTCGGCGAGTTCGTCGGTGTTCTCGGTGCGGCGCTCCATCGTGTCCAGGAGCGTCAGCTGGCGGTGCAGCAGCACCTGGTTGCGGCGGGCGAGGTTGACGAACACCTCGGAGACACCGCGGCGCATGTCCGCCTGCTTGACGGCCGCCTCGACCGCGGCCCGCTGCAGGGTGTTGAGCGCCTGGCCGACCTGGCCGATCTCGTCGCGTTCGTACTGCAGGTGCGGGGACTCGGTCTCGACGTCGACGTGTTCGCCCGCGGCGAGGCGGCGCATCACGCTCGGCAGCCGCACCCCGGAGACCTCGTGGGCGTCCTTGCGCAGCCGGGAGAGGTCACGGACGAGCTCGCGGCCGATGCGTACGGACACGAAGACGGAGACGAGCAGGGCCAGGAATCCGAGTACGCCGGCGACACCCGCCTTGATCAGGACGCCGTAGCCGGCGGGCCTGCCCCGGTCCTGGAAGCGGTTGTTCATCTCGGTCGAGTCGTTGGCCAGCCGGTCCAGGACCGGCGGCGCCACCTCCTGCCAGCGGGCGGTGTCCACGGCACGCAAGTCGCGGGTGGGTCCCTGGGCGAGGAGGCTCTCCTCCGCGGTGCGCAGCGGTTCGCTGTCGGGGCCCGTCCAGTACTGCTCCACCCGGCGACGCTCGGAATCGGGGAGCACTTGGAGGTTGATCTCGTACAGCAGTCCCCGGTTGGCCACGAGGTCGGAGATCTGGCGGAGTTCGGGGGCGGTGAACCGTCCGGCCAGCAGTCCCGAGGCGACCATGGCGTCTTCCCTGGACAGCATCTCGCGGGCCCGCGAGACACCTGTCAGTGCCCGGACCTGCTTGTCCATGGACACGTTCTCCATCGTGTGGAGGCCGGTCAGGAAGCGGTAACAGGGGTCGATGAGGCGGTTGTAGTAGTCCATCGCCTTGGCCCGGCCGATCGTGCGCCGGTCGACGGAGCCGCGGAGCGCGTCGAGTTCCTCGACCGCTCCGAGGATCGAGCTGAGCTGGGTCTCGGCGTCGGGGCGCAGTGCGTCGCGGATGTCCTTCTGCTGCGCACTCGAGGTCACGCGCTTCACGACCCGGTCGGTGACCGCGCGCTGCGTGCGCAGAATCGGCAGGGCGTCGGAGGCCCGTGGATCGGCGAGGAAGACGAGGGTCTGGCGGCGCTCGTTCTGGACGGCCCTGACCGTTTCCTCCAGAGGGTGGCCGACCTTCTCCACGATGGTGCTCGCGCTCAGCAGCTGGCCTGCCTCGCGCCCGGTCAGATATGTGGCGAAGCCCCAGAGTGCGGTGAGGGAGACGAGCGGCACCAGCAGCAACGCCACGATCTTCCTGCGGATGGACTTTCCGCGAAAGCGCATGGCCTCCCCCAGCTCGGCCCCGTGGGGCGGGAATTGTGTTCCGTCAACAAACGGCGCGAGCCTACTACCGACACACAGACAACTCGAAGGCGTGTCCGGACGATTTTCGGCCGCCTTGCTGGGAGTTGACCATGACTTGTCCCGGTATTCCAGGAGATGAAATTCGCGAATACGACAGAAGGCGCCGATCAGAGCGGCATATTCCTCCCCCTGCCGGTTGGCTGGATCTCTTCGTTCCGTGCCTGGCCGCGGGAATCTTCACGTTCCGGCACTCGTCTGTCTGTACGGGGGCA
Source organism: Streptomyces sp. NPDC087901 (assembly GCF_044742205.1). Lineage (NCBI taxonomy): Bacteria > Bacillati > Actinomycetota > Actinomycetes > Kitasatosporales > Streptomycetaceae > Streptomyces > Streptomyces sp. NPDC087901. Next base: position 21,861 of record NZ_JBIUUC010000027.1, on the reverse strand, counting down.
GGAGAGCTGCAAGGGTGCACTGGGCAGGACGGGACGCTCCGTCCGCGTAGAAAGGGTGCATGCGGGGCAGCAAACCTGAAGTCGGACAGTGGTGGGGAGTTGAAAGTCCTTGGACACGCAGGAGCGTCAAGGTGCGGTGAAAGTGCCACCGGCCCGGGCGGCGAAAGAGGCAGGCACGGCGGCCACGGAGGCGCGGGGCCGGCCGGAGAGTCCGCGGCAGCCGCTCTGGGTCGAGGAGCCGGCCACGCGTCGGCGGATGCCGGATCCGGTGCGCACGGCAGCCGTGCGGGCCGTGCTCATCACGTCGTTGACACTCATCCAGGCCATGGTCGCCTTCCTGGCCGAGCTGACCGGTTCCTGGCTGGCCTTCCCGACGGTTCTCAGCGGTGTGGCCAGCACGGTGGTCGCGACCTGGTCGGTCCTGGACGTGTGGGTCACCCGCCAGGTGTGGAATCAGCGCAACGGTGTGGTGTCGGTGCCCAGCAGTTCGGCCCGTCAGCTGCGCCGTGAGCGGCGCGCTGCGAGGCGGGCTGCGCGGACCGCCGAGCGGGACGCGGCGCGGATACGGCGGCGGGACGCGGGACGCCGTCTCTCCCGGGCCTGACCCGCACCCCGCCCCCACTTCCTTCTTCGGTTCCTTCTTCGCTTCCTTCTACGGGGCCGTGCCGGGCTCCGGAGCCCGGCGGTGTGCGTCCTCGGTCCGGGCCGCGGGCACATCCGGTGCCGGAGCGGACCGCTTGAACATCCGGGTGGCGGTGATCTCTCCGTGCACGGTCTCGCCGCCCGGGTCCTGCTGGGGCAGTCCGGGGCGCAGGTGCTCCTCGACGCTGATGTACTTCAGCCCGGCCCTCAGGTCCGCGTCGTTGCGCAACCTGATCACCAGCGGGAATTCGGCGAGCGCCGTCGTGTCGAAGAGCCCTGTGGTGTACAGCAGCTGGACGCCCAGCGCATCGGCGACCGCCCGCTGGAGCTCCAGCAGATACGTGGCGTTGGCGCGGCCGATGGGGTTGTCGAGGAACAGCGTCCCCGCGTGACGGTGCTGATGCCGGTCACGGCCGCGGTCGTTGCTGCGCAGGGCGGCCATCGTGCAGTACAGGGCGATGGCCGCGGTGAGCAGCTGACCACCCGAGAAGACGTCGCCCATCTGCCCGACCGGCACCCGCTCGGCTCGCAGCACAGCGTCCGGCTTCAGGATCTCCACAGCGATGCCCCGGGGCTCCAGTGCCGCCTGTACACCGCGCAGCAGCAGGGACATCCCGTCGCGGCGCAGGTCGGAGTTCTTCTTCAGAGCCGCCTTGGTCGCCTCGTCGATGACTTCGCCGAGCCGTTCGGTGAGGGTGGCCTGGTCGGGTTCCTCGAAGCGGATCCGCACGAATTCCTGGCCGGACCACTCCCCCAGGCCCTCGGGAAGCCGGGAGAGCCGCTGGGCGGAGCGGAGCGTGGTGAGCGCGGAGTCCACCAGGCCGCGCAGCCGGTCGACGATGGAGTCGCGGTTGCGCTCCAGCTGGGCCAGTTCGTCGGTGAGGACCCGCAGCCGGGGCGCGAAGGCCGTCGCCCACTTCTGTGCGTGCTCGGGCAGTGCCGCAGCCGGGAGTTCGCGGATCTGCTGGCGGGCCGGGGTGCGGACCTGTTCGTAGCGAGTGGAGTTGGCGTGCCGTACGAGGACGTCGCTCGCCTCCCGTACGGCCGCTTCCGCGGTGGACAGGTCGGCGGCGCAGCCGCGCAGTGAGCGGCGGGCCTCGGCCGCGGACTGCCGGGCCTCCTCCAGGCTGCCGGGATACGGCTCGGGGTCCTCCGGGTCGTCCTCGACGCCGTGGTCCCGCAGGAGGTCACGCAGCAGGGCAGCTGTCTCGTCGAAGCCGCCTGCCGAGTCCTCGGCGGTGCGGTGGGCGTGGAGCAGCTCGGCGTGGGCGGCTCGGGCGGTGTCCAGTGCGGCGGTCGCGGCGGCAAGCTCGGCCGTCGCGGTACGAAGCAGTGCCTGGGCCTGTTCGGCGTCGGCGGGAGCCTGGTCGTCGGGGAGTTCGGTGTGCAGGCTCTCGCCGTCGGCCGGGGCCAGCCGCTCGGCCTCGCCGCGCAACCGCCCCAGTTGCTCGCTGGCGGCCGATGCGCGCGTCTCCAGGAGCTGGACCAGGGACTCGGCCCGGGCGGCGGCGGCCTGCCGGGAGGGCCCGTCGGCGCCGTCCGTGCTCTCCAGGAGCTGGGCGGCCCGGGTGCGGACCTTGTTGGTGAGCCGGTCGAGCTCGGCCAGTGCGGCGCTCTCGTCGCTCTCCGCGCGCGCCTGTTCGGCGCGCAGGTCGGCGCCGACGCCGACCTTCTCGTAGAGCTGGGAGGCTGCCCGGTAGGCCTCACGCAGGGCGGGCAGGGTGTGGCGCGGGGCGCCCGCCTCCGGCTCCGGGAGGTGCTCCGGGGCGCCGGCGATCTCGGCCCGTTCGGCACGCAGTGCGCGGGCGGTGCGGCGGGCGTCGTCGGCTGCTCGCTGGGCGGCCCTGCGGTCCTCGTCGGCGGCGCGGGCCCGCTCCAGGCAGACGGTGGCCCGGGCCTCGGACTCGGCCGCCTCGTCGACCAGTTCGCGCAGCTTCGCCTGCCAGCCCGCCCGTTCGCGGAGCCGGAAGGCGAGTCCGGCGAGCGCGTCGGCGGCACGGCGGGCGCGCTGGGCGGCCTCCTGGCGTTCGTCGCGGACGCGGGCGGTGTCCGCCGCGGCCTCGTCTGCCTCGGCCCGCACGGTACGGGCCTCGGCGAGAACGGCCTGGGCCGTCTCGGCGGCCGTACGGGCGGTGCGGGCGGCTTCGGCGAGCTCGGTGAGCATGCCGGGCGGGCAGTCGGCGCGCCAGGAGCCGATACGGGCGGCGAGCGAGCGGTCCCCGGTGAGGCGGGCCGCCAGCGTACGGATGTCCTCGTCGCGGGCCGCGGTCCGGCTCCTGAGCGCCTGCCGTTCCTCGTCGGCCGCGTGCTCGTCGTGCATCGCCGGGTTCGGCGGGACGAGGAACACGCCGTCGGTGCTCGCGGCGGACCCGGCGGCGGGGTCCGGCACGGGGGCGAGCAACGCGGCAGCGGTGCCCACGGCCACGGCGGAGCGCGGCAGGAGGGCTGCGGCACCGAGGACCTCACGGGCGCGGGCGTGCGCGCCCGGGTCCGTGATCACGACGCCGTCGACGAGCTCGGGGCGGGCCGCGAGTACGGCCGCGTGGTCGGCGGGGTCGACGGCCTGGGCGAGGTAGCGCCACCCCGGCAGTGCCGGGATGCCGTGTTCGCCGAGGTATTCGACGGTGGCGAGGACGTCGGGCCCCGGCGGCAGCAGTCCGCCGTCGCCGAGCGCGCCCAGGATGCGGGAGTCGTCCGCAGCAGCGGTGCGTAGTTCGAAGAGCCGCCGTTCGGCGGAGGCGACGCCCTGGTCGAGGAGGTCCCGCAGCTCTTCCGCGCTGCGGTCCAACTCGTCTGCCGTGAGGGGCTGTTCGGCAGACCGGGGCTGTGCTGCCGCGGCGGTGTGGGCACCGTGAGCGGCCGGTTCGGTCCCCTCCGGGGCGGCGGAGCCGGACTCCGCGCCCACGCCCTCGTCGTACTGCTGCCGGTCCTCGGTACCGTCCTGTGCGCCCTGCGTGCCCCGCCGGGGCCGGGGAACACCTCCGGCAGTTGGCAGGCCCAGGAGGTCGGCGAGGCGGTGGTCGGCGGCGATGGACTCGGCGGCCCTGAGCTCGGCCTCGTACGCCTGCTCGGCGGCGCGTGCACCATCGGCGGCACGGGCCGCGGCGAGTTCGGCCCGGCTCTCGGCCGCGGTGGCCTGCCTGGACCGGTCCGCCGCGGTTCCGGCGGCCTCACGGGCGATGTCCCATGCGGCTACGGCGGACTGTTCGGCGTCGTTGGCGGCGAGCGCGGCGCGGGCAGGGTCCGCATTGGGCGCGGTGTCGTCGAGCCAGCCCGCGCGGACGGCTTCGGCGGTCTCCTGCTCCACCTCGGCGAGGCGCTGGCGCAGGTGGCCGGCCTCGCTGCGGGCGCGCTGGGCCTCGGTGGCAGCGGTGGTGGCGTCGCGGTGGGCGGCCTCGCCCGCCGTCTGAAGGGTGTCGGAGCGCTCCTCCTCCTCGTTGGCCACGCCCTCGCCCGCTTCCGCGGCGGTGTGCAGGGCCCGTACGAGATCGCCGGCCGCGGTGGCGCGGGCGGCCAGGGCCGGGGCGGCGTCGCGCTCGGCCTCGCGGATCGCGACGGCGACGCGGGCGGAACGGTCGGCGGCGGCCCGGTGACGGAGCACCGCCTCGGCGGCCTGCCAGGCGGAGTGCAGGGTGCGGGCGTCGCCGAGTTCCCTGCGCTGGGCGGCGGCACGCTTCTCGGCCGCGGTGAGGGCCAGGGAGGCATGCCGGTAGGCGAGTTCGGCGGCGATCAGGGCGCTGCGGCTTCGGGTGTCCTCGGCACCGGTGACGGTGTGGGCGGCGCCGGTGACCTGCTGGGCGAGCTCCGCGGTCCGGCCGCGCTCCAGACCGGCGCGGGCGGAGAGCCTGCGGGCCAGGGTGCGGGTGCGTCGCTCGGCACCGGCATGGATGTCCCGGGTCCTGGCGCGAGCTTCGGCGGCTTCCACGATGCGGCCGAGCAGGTCGACGGAGCCTGCGGTGAAGTCGCGTTCGGCCGTGAGCTCGGCACGGCGGCCCAGCTTGTTCCCGAAGCCGCTGACGAGGTCGGCGAGGCCGTCGGTGTCGCGGGTGTCGGTGACGGCGCGCAGCAGCAGGTCGGTGAAGTCGGAGTCCTTCTTCACCGCGAAGAGCCCGGCCGCCTCGCCCTCGTCGGCGTTCATCTCGCGCTGGTAGCGGAAGAGTTCGGGGTCCAGGCCCAGCTCGCCCAGGTGCTCGTTCCAGCGGTCGTGGATCTCTTCCCAGTGCACGTCGAGGTGTTGGTAGAACTTGCCCGCCTCGGTCAGCGCATCGCGGAAGCCCTTCATGGTGCGGCGCCTGCCGCGGGCCCCGGAGACGCCCTCGGCGGGGCGGCCGACCGAACTGGCCTCCGCGACGGGCAGCGAGTCGAGGCTGAGCCCGGGCCCGGGGCGGAAGGAGTACCAGGCCTCGGCGAACTTCCTCGGGTCGTTGGAGACCTGCCGCCCGCGCCACTCGCTGACCTTGCCGACGACCACGCACTCGCCGGTCAGCGTGTGCTGCCACTCCAGCGCGACGTGTCCGCAGTCCTCCGCCAGCAGGAACTTGCGCAGCACGCCGGAACTGGCGCCGCCGAGGGTGTTTCGGTGACCGGGCAGCATCACCGAGAAGATCAGCTTCAGCAGGACGGACTTGCCGCCGCCGTTCTCCAGGAACAGCACCCCGGCGGGCGCGGGCCGACGCGGCGGCCCGACCGGCTCGTCCTCGAAGAACTCCGCCTGGGCCGGTGCGGGGTGGGGCACTGGCTCGCCGACCCCGCGCAGGTCGAGCACGGTGTCGGCGTAGCGCGCGCCGGCAGGCCCGATGGAGTAGAGGCGGACCCGGGACAGCTCGTACATGGCGGCGGACTCTCGTCGTTCAGGCAGCGGGAAGGAGACGTCGATGGCGGGGCGGTCAGGGCCGGCCCCGGCGGGGGGCGGTCAGCTGTGGAACGGCAGACCGGCGTCGGCCGCCAGTTCCAGGTCGTTGGGGTCGGGTGGCGGCAGCAAGGTCGCCGATCCGTCGGTGACCGGCACCACGCCCAGTTCCAGGAGCTCGGCCATCGCGGCACCGCCTGCCATGTCCCGTACCTGGAGCTGGTAGCGGGCGGTGGTGCGGAAGGCGCCTCCGGCGTCGTCACCGGTGCGCTGGAGGAAGCCGGAGTCGGTGAGGAAGGCCACGGCCTTGCCGACGATGCCGGTGGTGGAGCCGGCCAGGCGGCGGGCGTCCTTCGTCGCTCCGGTGGCGCTGCGACGGGCGTAGATCCGCCAGCCGGCCTCCAGGCCGGGGGCGTCACTGGCCGGGTCGGTGTTGTCGCCGTGTTCCTCCGCGCGCTCCTCCAGACGGTGGCACGCCTGGCGGACGAAGGCGTCGACGCCGTTGACCGTGATCCGGCCGATGTACGCGTCGTCGGCGAGGTCCTCGGGGCGCGGGAAGGCCATCGCGGCGACGGCCAGGTGCGCCAGCCCGTGGAGGAAGCGGTCGGCGGAGTCCGAGGAGGCGCGCCGGGCGTAGTCGCCCATGCGCACGGCGAAGACCGAGTCCTCGCCCGCCGTGACGGCCATGCCGGCCCGGGTGGACACCTCCAGCACGACTAGGCCGAGTCCGGTGGCCACGGCGTCGACGAGCCGGGCGAAGGCCGGCTCCTCCCGGTAGCGGCGGAGCAGATCGGCGTACTCGGCGTCGCGGGCGGGCAGCAGTTTGGGCTGGAGCCCGAAGGCGACGAGCCGGGAGGCGTCCGCCGCATCGGCTGGGGTGACGGGGGCGGGGGCGGCCGACGGCCCGGAGGCGGGCCGGTCGGCGGGGTGGCCGGCCATGGGTGTCGCCCGGTCGGCCGGGTGCGCGGCGGTCGGCTCGTTCCACGCGTCGGTGTGCTCTGCGCGGTGGTCGCTCACGACGGTCGCTCCTTGTTGCGGAATGTCTTCGATACGGGGTCGCCGACGGTGCGGAAAGTCTTCGGTACCGGGCCGCCGACGGTACGAAACGTCTTCGGTACCGGGCCGCCGACGTTGCAAAGCGTCGTCGGTACGGAGTGACCGGCCGCGGTGCGTGTGGCTGCGGCGCCGGTTCTCGCAAGGGCGGCCGGAGTGGGGCCCGTCCTCATGTCGCCTCCGCGCGGTCCGCTGCCATGCCGACGGCGTCCAGCAGGGCCATGCCCACGATCAGGTCGGCGCCGCCGAACTCGGGGTCCTCCAGCTGGGTGCCGTCGTCCACGGAGAACAGCAGCCGACGCTCGCCCTGGCGGTATGCGGTGCCGACCGGCGGGCTGGCGGCGTGCACCGCGAGCAGGGCGACCAGGTAGGGCAGGTCCGCGTCGCGCCGCCGGGCCTCGGCCAGAAGTCCGGAGAGGCGGCGCGGTGCGTCGTGTTCCAGGTCGAGCAGCTCCATCGCGGAGGCCAACTGCTCCTCGCTGAACCGGCTGTCGTCCGGGGTGGCGATCAGATCGGGCTCGGGCATCTCGGCGCCCAGGTGTTCCCGTTCGAGCGGCGGGGTGAGCAGCATGTCGACCAGGTCACCCACCCGGACCGAGGTGGGGGTGCGCAACCCTGTGCCGTTCGCGAAGAACGCGTCGGTGGCCCGGATCGCCTGCTCGACGGGGAGCGGCAGCAGCGGGGCCAGGAGCTGTCCGTACAGGTCGAGTCCCGCGCGGGCGGCGGGCGCGGCGAAGGCCTGGCGGTCCTGCTCGGCGCGGAACAGCGGTCCGGCCTCCAGCAGGCGGGACTGGAGCTGGGTGTGGCGGCGGATGCAGTCCTTGACGATGTCGACGAGCTCGGCGGCGCGCCTCTTGTGCTCGGGCTCCTCGGCCTCGTCCCGGGCCTTGCGGATGTTGGTGAGGATCGCGTTCTCGTGGCGGTACCGGTCGGCGACGTGGTCGAGTGCCTCGGCGATCATGTCGGGCACGGCGTTGAGCCAGTCGACCGCGCGGACGTTGCGCCGGGTCGCGTCGAGCGTCTTACGGAGCGTCTCCGCGTACTGCACGGTCCGGTAGCGGGCCTGCTCCGCTGCGAGCTGGGCGTCGGCGAGGCGGCCCCGGCTGATCAGGACCTCCAGCTTCACCTCCGCGGCGATCTGGGCGCTGGTGACATCCGTGTCGAGCGCGCCGACCAGGACGTTGACCGCTTCGTCGGTGGCTCGCAGGTATACGGTGCCGCCGTATCCCGGGACTTCCTCGATCAGTTTGAAGTCGTAGTCCCGGCGCACGTAGACGCCGTCGGCCCCGAAGGTGCCGTAGACCGCCCGGAAGCCGCGGTCCACACTGCCGACGTTGATGAGGTTCTCCAGCACCCAGCGGGCGACCCGTTCGTGCTCGGCGACGGGGCGGGCCGGGGCCTGCGCGGCGACGCGGGGAAGCAGTCTGGCCACTATCTGGTCGTGGTCGGCCCCGGTGTCGAAGTCCATGTTGAGAGTGACGTGGTCGATAGCCGCGAGGGCGACCTCGGCCATCGCGTACACGGTGTACTCACCGGCGAGGTTCGCCTTGCGCACGTCGAGGTCGTGCAGCGGCGCCGTGCAGGCGAGCGCGCGCAGCCGCCGCGAGAGCCCCTCGTCGGCGGCCGGGCCCGGTGCGGGCCGCGGCCCCGCGCTGAGCTGGGGCGCAGCGTTTTCCGTGTAGGCAGGCGAAGTCACGCTGCACAGATTAGGTCCTCGGACTGACAACGGTCGAAACGGCGCAGATGCGGCCGGTTGCCCCGGAGTCGGTCATGCCCCGCCGTGGGGGTCTCCACGAGCCCGGCTGCCCGTCGTCGTCCGGGGCCCGGTAGCCCCCCGCCCCCGCCCGCATCCGGGGCTCTTCAGCCCCCGCCGCCGGTCGTGTCCGAGGCCCGGTGACCCCCGCCGCCCGTCGTGTCCGGGGCTCCGTAGCCCCCGCCGCCCGGGGTGCGGATGACAAGTACGTCCCCGGCGTCCAGGTCGGCGGTGTCGCAGCCCTTCAGCGGGGTACGGCCCCCGTCGGGGCGTTCGATGTGCTGGCTGCCGAGGGCGCCCGTCCCGCCGCCGGCCATGCCGTACGGCGGGACGCGGCGGTGTCCGGTGAGCAACGCGACCGTGACGGGTTCGAGGAAGCGGATCCGGCGTTCCACCCCGCAGCCGCCACGCCAGTGGCCGGGCCCGCCGCTTCCCTCGCGCACCCGGAAGCTCTCCAGCAGCACGGGGTAGCGCCATTCCAGGATCTCGGGATCGGTGAGCCGCGAATTGGTCATGTGGGTCTGTACGGCGTCGGTGCCGTCGAAGCCGTCCCCCGCACCCGAACCGCTCGCCACCGTCTCGTAGTACTGCACCCGGTCGTTGCCGAAGGTGAGGTTGTTCATGGTGCCCGAGCCCTCGGCCTGGACTCCCAGTGCGGCGTACAGCGCTCCCGTGACGGCCTGCGAGGTCTCGACGTTGCCGGCGACCGTGGCCGCCGGGCTGACGGGGGCCAGCATCGAGCCCTCCGGGACCCTGATCTCCAGGGGGGTGAGGCAGCCGCTGTTGAGCGGGATGTCGTCGGCCACCAGGGTCCGGAACACGTACAGCACAGCGGCCATGACCACCGACTTCGGCGCGTTGAAGTTGCCCGGCTGCTGCGGTGAGGTGCCGGTGAAGTCGACGACCGCGCTGCGGGCTTCCCGGTCCACGGTCAGCGTCACCTCGATCACGGCGCCGTTGTCGGTCTCGTACCGGCAGTGGCCGTCCCGCAGCCCGGCGACGATGCGCCGCACGGACTCCTCGGCGTTGTCCTGCACGTGCCCCATGTAGGCGTCGACGACGTCGGGGCCGAACTGATCGACCATGCGGCGCAGTTCGGCGATGCCCTTCTCGTTGGCCGCGATCTGGGCGCGCAGGTCGGCGAGGTTGGTGTCCGGGTCACGGGAGGGGTACGCGGCGGTGGTGAGCAGCTCGCGGGTCTCGGCCTCGCGGAAGGTACCGTCCCGTACCAGGAGCCAGTTGTCGAAGAGCACGCCCTCCTCGTCGACGGTACGGCTGAAGGCCGGCATCGAGCCGGGCGTGATGCCGCCGATCTCGGCGTGGTGGCCCCGCGATGCCACCAGGAAGCTCAGCGCGGGAACGCCGTCCGTCTCGTCGAACACCGGCGTCACGACGGTCACATCGGGCAGATGCGTACCACCGTGGTACGGATCGTTGATGGCGTACACGTCGCCGGGCCGCATCGTTCCGTGGTTGCGGCGCAGCACTTCCTTGATGGACTCCCCCATGGAACCGAGGTGTACAGGGATGTGCGGCGCGTTGGCGATCAGGTTGCCGTCCGCGTCGAAAAGGGCGCAGGAGAAGTCGAGCCGCTCCTTGATGTTGACGGAGTGGGCCGTGTTCTCCAGGCGCACGCCCATCTGCTCGGCGATGGACATGAAGAGGTTGTTGAACACCTCCAGCATGACCGGGTCGACACGGGTGCCGACGGCCTGTCTCGCGGGCCGCGGAAGGGCGCGGGTCAGGATCAGATGACCGGCGGCGCCGGGGACGGCCTGCCAGCCCGGGTCGACGACGGTGGTGGCGTCCGCCTCGGCGATGACGGCCGGACCGTTCACGGTGTCCGTGGGCCGCAGGTCCGCTCTGCGGTGGAGGGCGGCGTCCTGCCAGTGCCCCCCGGCGAACATCCGTGCCGTTTCATGGGACTGCGACGCGCGGGCCCCGCCACGCAGTGCCGTGTCATGGGAGCGCGGCGCGTCGGCGCCGCCACGCTCCGGTCCGGACGGTCGCGGCGCGGCATGCTCCCCCGCCGTCCCGGTCGCCTCGGCGGAGACCGCCTCGACGACGAGCGGCCGGTCCATCGTGAAGCCGTAGCGCGCGCGGTGCTCGCCCGTGAACGCCTCGGTCATGGCGGTCGCCGTGTCCAGGTCGACGGAGAGGCTGGCGTCGGTTCCCTCGTACCGCAGGAGTACGCGCGCCCGGGTGCTGATCGCGCGGTCCGGGACGCCGTCGGCGCGCAGTTCGGCCCGGGTACGGGCGGCCAGCGCGTCACAGAGTTCGCCCAGGCGGGCCCGGGTGGAGGTGTCGAGCGGCGCCTCGACGGACTGTTCGCGCATGGCGGTGGCGTCGGCCAGCCCGATGCCGTAGGCGGACAGCACACCGGCCAGCGGGGGTACGAGGACCGTGTCGATGCCGAGGGCGTCGGCGACGGCGCAGACGTGCTGGCCGCCCGCGCCGCCGAAGCCGGTGAGGGCGTAGCGGGTGATGTCGTGCCCGCGCTGCACGGAGATCTTCTTGACCGCGTTCGCCATGTTGAGCACCGCGATCTCCAGGAATCCGGCGGCGGTCTCGGCTGCCGAGCGCCTCGTCCCGGTGGCCCGTGCGACCTCGTCGGCGAGTGTCTCGAAGTGCTCGCGCACGATGTCCTCGTCGAGGGGCAGGTTCCCGTCGGGGCCGAAGACCGCCGGGAAATGGGCCGGCTGGATCCGCCCGAGCATCACCTGGGCGTCGGTGACGGTCAGCGGCCCGCCCCTGCGGTAGCAGGCCGGGCCGGGCACCGCTCCGGCCGAGTCGGGGCCGACCCGGTAGCGTCGGCCGTCGAAGTGCAGGACCGAACCGCCGCCCGCCGCGACGGTGTGGATGTTCATCATGGGGGCGCGCATCCGTACGCCCGCCACCTCGGTGCCGAGCTCGCGTTCGAACTCGCCCGCGTAGTGCGAGACGTCGGTGGATGTGCCGCCCATGTCGAAGCCGATCACCCGGTCGTAGCCGGCCTGCCCGGAGGTACGGGCCATGCCGACGACCCCGCCGGCCGGTCCGGAGAGCACCGCGTCCTTGCCCCGGAAACGGGCGGCCTCGCGCAGGCCGCCGTTGGACTGCATGAACATCAGCCGGATGCCGTCGAGCTCGGCGGCGATCGTGTCGACGTACCGACGCAGGATCGGCGAGAGGTAGGCATCGACGACGGTGGTGTCGCCGCGCGGCACCAGCTTGATCAGTGGGCTGACCTCGTGGGAGCAGCTGATCTGGGTGAACCCCGCCGCACGGGCCTCGGCGGCGACCGCCTTCTCGTGGTCCGGGTGGCGGTAGCCGTGCATGAGGACGACGGCAGCGCTGCTCAGGCCGTCGCCTCGCGCGGCACGCAGCCGCTCCGCCACCGCGGCCCGGTCCAGGGGCCTGACGGTCCGCCCGTGGGCGTCGACCCGCTCGGGGACCTCGATCACCCGCTCGTACACGGCCTCGGGGAGCAGGATGCGGCGGTCGAAGAGCCGGGGCCGGTTCTGGTACGCGATGCGCAGGGCGTCCCGGAAGCCTTCCGTGATGACCAGGACGGTGGGTTCACCGCGCCGCTCCAGCAGGGCGTTCGTGGCGACGGTGGTGCCCATCTTGACGGCGGCGACCCGGTCGGCGGGGACCGGTTCGTCCGGTGCGAGCCCCAGCAGCAGCCGGATGCCGGCCACGGCTGCGTCCCGGTGGCGCTCGGGGTCGTACGAGAGGAGCTTGCGGGTGACCAGCCGCCCGTCAGGATCCCGGCCCACCACATCGGTGAACGTGCCGCCTCGGTCGATCCAGAACTCCCAGCGTCCGGTCATCCCTCCATAGTGGCGCGCGGCCCTTCGAACGGGGCGCAGGGCGCGGTGGGGATGCGGCCGGGGAGTGGCGGAGGACCCGGGTGGTGGGATCGGGTGGTGGGATCGGTACGGCGCGGCGCGCCCCCGACGCGCTGCGCTCCTGCGGTTTCACGGCTGTGCGGTCCCCGGGGCGGGGTGTCCGGCCCCGTCAGACCGCCGGTGCGTCCGGTCCGATCCTGCTGCGTACGGCCGACTGCACCTCGGCCTCCTCGGCCGGATCGGCTGCCAGCCGGCGCAGGCGCTCGGCCACCCTGATGTCACCGGTCTCCGCGTGGCGTGCGGCGACCTCCCGGGTCGTCTCCTCGCAGTCCCACAGGCATTCGACGGCGAAGCCGGTGGCGAAGGAGGGGTCGGTGGCGGCAAGGGCCCGGGCGGCCCTGCCCCGCAGATGGGAGGAGGACGTCTCCCGGTACACGTGGCGCAGCACGGGAGCGGCGCAGGCGATGCCGAGCCGGCCGGCGCCGTCGACCAGGGACCACAGGCGAGGCGCGTCCGGCCCCTCGCCCCGTACGGCGTCACGCAGGGCGCCGAGCACCAGCGGGGAGTCCTGCGCGCCGCCGCGGCCGGCCAGCACACCGGCCGCCGAGGCGCCGAGCGCGTCGGGCCGTCGGGCCCAGCGGCGTGCGCGTTCCACGGCAGGTTCGCCGCACATCCGCTCGAAGGCGGCGACGGCCGCTTCGGCGACGGTGCGCGAGCCGCTGACCGCCGCGGCCTCGATCAGGTCGAGCACGGCCGGATCGCGGACCTCGGCGGCGAGGTAGTGCAACGCGGCGCAGCGGGCGCCTTCCGGACCGCTGCGGGCGGCCTCGACGATCACGGGCCGGTCCTCGGGCCCCGCCACCGCGGAGAGGCAGCGGGCGGCCGGCACATGGAGGGAGCTGCCGCGGTCGAGCCCTTCCTGGGCCCAGTCGAACACCGCCTGGACACTCCATCCCGGGCGAGGGCCGCCTGGCCGCATCTGCCGCTGCCAACGGTCGAACGAGCCCTGTTCGGAGGCGGCTCTGACCCGGGCGCCGACCGAGGCGCGCGGATCGTCGGCCCAGAGCCGCCAGGGGCGCGGCTCGTAGGCGTCACGCACGGTGGCGGCCAGCTCGGCGCGGCCCTCGGCGTTGTCCGGGAACCGGGCGAGCACGGGCACGGCGAGGGACCGGAGCCCGGCGTCGTCGTCACGCAGCGCCAGCTCGTCCAGGGCCCAGGCCCAGTTGGAGCCGGTCACGGCGTAGCGCCGCAGCAGGGCCAGGGCGTCGTCGCGGCCGTACGAGGCGAGGTGTCCGAGGACCGCCAGGGCCAGGCCGGTCCGTGAGTCGTCCGTGTCGAGGTGGTCGTCGGTATCGCACAGGTGCCGCTCGATCTCCTCGATCCCGCCGTCGAGATCGAGGTACAGGCGGGCGTAGTAGAGGGAGCGGTTCTCGACCTGCCAGTCGTGACGCGGGTCGCTCAGAACGCAGTGGTTGAGAGCCGCCAGGGCCTCGGGGCGTGGTGCGGCGAGTGCGTGGAGCGTGCCGTCGCCGCGGCCCCTCTGCAGCAGGCCGAGCAGGGTGCCGCTCGGCGCTATGAACGGATCAAACATGGGAAAAGCCTCACATCAAGCTGTCGACGCAACCGGGACTGTGCAGTTCCACGTGCCGGGTGGGCACTAGGCCGCGCAGCAACATGATCGGCCGACCGCCGTCTTCTGCCTGGTGTAGAGCATCTTCCTCTGCCTCTCGTCGGTGGCCCGAATCGGGCCCGCGACGTCATGATGACCCAGCCATTTCGCCACCGCGACCACATTTACGGCGAAGCCCGTTCAGCGGGCGCCGAAGAGTTCCAGCAGGTCGGCCTTGCCGAACATGCGCGCCGTGTCCAGCGCGGAGGGTGTTCCGGCCGCCGGATCGGCTCCCGCGTCGAGCAGTGCCTTGATCACCGCGTCCTCGCCCTTGAAGACGGCTCCGGCGAGCGGCGTCTGCCCGCGGTCGTTGGCGCGGTCCGGGTCGGCGCCGCGGCCTGTCAGGGCCGTGACGGCGGGGGCGTGCCCGTGGTAGGCCGCGAGCATCAGCAGCGAGTCACCCCGGTCGTTGGTGAGGTTCACCGGGACACCGGCGTCGACGTAGGCCGCGAGGGCGTCGGCGTCGCCGTGACGTGCCAGGTCGAAGACCTTGGTCGCCAGCTCGACCACAGCGGGATCAGGGGTTTCGCTCATCGGGGGGACCGCCTTCCTTTAACCGTTCGTGCTGCTGCCGGCCTGCCGGGGCGTGTGCCGCGTGGGCCGTACGAGTGAAACGACAGGGTACTGCCCGGGAGCGGACATGCCCCGGCCCGCCCATGGCAAAGGATCACGTCGAGCGACGACGGAGTCGGCCCGGCTCCGGATTTCCGTTCCGCCGACGTCTCCTTGTCCGCCAGTCCAGTGAAAAAACCGACTTTTCACCCAATTGCAGCTTTTATCATATAGATACTTCCGGTGAGCTTGGAAGGACTCATGGTGACTGTCCCCCCAACCAGGAGAACCACTCATGATCCTTTCCATGTCAGGCGTCGTCATCCTCGGCATCATCGTCTTCCTGTTCTTCAGGAAGGACGGTCTCAAGGCGTCGCACGCCCTCGTCACCGCCCTGTTCGGCTTCTATCTGGCCGGCACCGCCATCGCACCGAGCATCACCGCGGGCGGGGCGAGCCTCGCCGGCCTCTTGGGCGGGATCAAGTTCTGACCCTCCGCTCCCGCTCCCACCCCTTCAGGAGACACACGTGGCCCGGCGACCACTTCCCCGCATTCTGAGCAGCGGCAGCGCTTCGATCACTCGCAGTCGCGAGTTCGCGCGCACGGCCGCCGACAGCGCCACCGACGTGCTCCATCCGCTGATCATGATCACTCGTGGTCTGCGGCTGCTGGCCGGTGCAGGACGGCAGAAGTGGGCCGCGACGCCCAAGGACCGGCGTGGTCCCACGCTGTTCCTCGTCGCGGCCTGCGTGCTTGTGGTCGCGCTCATCCCGTACGGGCCGCTGCTGGCCCTCGTCACGGTGATGGGCGCCGCCGCATGGAAGGGACGGGAACGCACACCCGTCAAGACCGGCCCCGACGAGGCGGAGACCGGGCGCCTGCAGGCTCTGTACGAGGCGCTCGTGCCGTACTTCTCGACGGCCGACGACCCCAGTCCGCTGTTCACGCACGGAGGCGACTGGGACAAGGTCTTCAGCGGGTACGAGTTCGACGGCGACGGCCGCGTCAGCAGTCTCCGTGTGACATATCCCGCCTACTTCACCGACAGCGAGGCCGCTTCCCGCGCCCGGATCGAACAGCTGCTGCACGCCAAGTCGGGCCGTGGCCGCGAGTACCTGTTCAGCTGGGACGAGGAGGGCAACCAGCTCGTCATGAACGTGCTCGACGCCCTGCCCACCTCCCTCACCGCCCAGCGCTTCGTCACCGCCCCCGGCGAGACCGTCCTCGGGTTCACCGACGACGACGCGGTGCAGCGCACGGTGCCGGTGAGCGACGGCGACGAGACCCGGGACGCGCCCGGGGTCGTCTGGCGGACCGGCGGACGCTCGACCGAGCCGCACCTGCTGATCGCCGGGCAGCCCGGCAGCGGCACCACCACACTCCTGCGTTCCATCGCCCTGCAGGCGCTCCAGCAGGGCGACATCCTGATCATCGAGGGCAGCGGCACCGGCGAGTACGCGTGCTTCACCGGGCGCGAGGGAGTCCTGGCCGTCGAGTGCGGACTGGCCGGGGCGCTGTCCACCCTGGAGTGGGCGGCCAACGAGACGGAGCGGCGGCTGATCGACGCCAACCGGGCCCGGCAGGCCGGCCAGGCCGCCCCCGAGGACACCCGGCGCCCCCTCTGGATCCTGCTGGACCGGCCGAGCGTGCTCGGCCACCTAGCCGCGGCCGACGGCGGACCCGATCCGCAGGAGCTGCTCCAGGTGCCCTTGCGTCACGGCAGGGCCGCCAACGTCACCGTGGTGATGACCGAACAGCTGGACAGCCTGGACGCCCTGAGCGACACCGTCCGGTCCCACGCCAGGGCCCGGGTCGTGCTCGGTCACTGCTCGCCCGGTCAGATCGAGTCCGTCCTCGGTCTGGAGCCGCACACCACCCCCACTCCGGACGTCCCGCCCGGCCGTGGGTACGCACGGCTCGGCACCGGCCAGGTGCTGCGCATCCAGGTGCCGGCCACGCCCGACCCGTACGACGACGCGACGAGCGAGGCGCAGCGCCAGGTGGTGCTCGACCTGCTCCCCGAGCGGCGCACCGCGGTCGAGGCGAGCGTCCCCGACCCGGTGATGGCGGACACCGTGACCGCTTCCGTCGCCGTCGAGGGCCTGGCGCTCAGCGACTGACCCGGACAACGGGAGGGGCCCGCTGATCAGCTGATCAGCGGGCCCCTCGTCGTATGCCGGAGGCGCTCAAGCACTCAGGCACTCAGGCACTCAGGCCACGAACGTACGGGGTGCCTCGGCCCCCGCCCCCGCCCCCGAACCGACCAGCTGGGCGGCTGCCGCGAGCCGCAGGGCCGCCTCGTCCGCCACCGGACCACCGACCGTGAACGGCAGCCGTACGTAGCCCTCGAAGGCGCCGTCGACGCCGAACCGGGGCCCGGACGGCACCCGTACCCCGACCCGCTCCCCGGCCACCGCGAGCCGCGAGCCGGAGAGGCCGCCGGTGCGCACCCAGAGCGTCAGCCCGCCGCGCGGCACGGTGAACTCCCAGTCCGGCAGCTCCCGGCGCACCGCCGTGACGAGCGCGTCCCGGTTGTCCCGCGCCTGCTCCCGGCGGATCTGCACGGCCTGCTCCCACCCGCCGGTGCGCATCAGCCAGTTGACGGCCAGCTGTTCGAGGACCGGAGTCCCCATGTCCGCGTAGGCACGGGCGGCCACCAGGCTGCGGATCACGTCCGGCGCGGCGCGGACCCAGCCGATGCGCATGCCGGCCCAGAAGGCCTTGCTGGCCGATCCGACGGTGAGCACGGTGCTGCCGGCCGGGTCGAAGGCACAGACGCGGCGGGGCATGTGCACGTCGTCGTCCAGATGCAGCTCGTGCATCGTCTCGTCGACGACCAGGACCGTGCCGGCCGACCGGGCGGCGTCCACCAGTGCGCGGCGGCGGTCCTCGTCGGCGAGGGCGCCGGTGGGGTTGTGGAAGTCCGCGACCACGTACGCGAGCCGGGGCGCCGCGTCCCTCAGCACCTGGCGCCACCGGTTCATGTCCCAGCCGCCGAGCCCCTCCTCCATGGCCACCGGCACGAGGCGGGCGCCCGCCTCCCGCATCAGCTGGAGGATGTTGGCGTAGCTCGGGGACTCCACGGCGATCCGTTCGCCGCGGCCGGCGAAGAGGTGACAGATCGCGTCGATGGCACCCATCGCCCCGGTGGTGACCATGATCTGTTCGGGCATCGTCGGGATGCCGCTCTCGGTGTACCGGGCGGCGATCATCTGCCGCAGCGCGGGGAGGCCGGCCGGATAGTCGCCGTGGGTGTGGGCGTACGGAGCCAGCTCCTCCAGAGCCCCCTGAACGGCCCGGGTCAGCCACGGCTCGGGGGCGGGCAGCGAGGCGCAGCCCAGGTCGATCATCGATCCGAGCGCCTCGGGCGGCAGCGGTTCCAGTCCTCGGGCGGGCAGCGGGTTGCCCGCGGGGACAGCCGTCCAGCTGCCGGCCCCGCGCCGCGACTCCAGGAAGCCCTCGGCCCGCAGTGCCTCGTAGGCCGCGGCGACCGTCGTCCGGCTGACGGAGAGGGCGAGTGCCAGTTCACGCTCGGCCGGCAGACGGGCGGCCACCGGGACGCGGCCCTCCAGCACGAGCAGCCGGATGCCGTCGGCGAGCGCGCGATAGGCGGGCGGCCTGCGGCTGCCGGGGCCCGCTGGCCGGGGCTGCTGGGCGTGGAGCTGCCGGGCGAGCTGTGCCGCACCGACGGCCGAAGTCCACTGCGCCATGAGAATCAGTCCACCTTCCTCGGATTGGCCATAGTTGGCAGCCAATCCCCTGCCACAGAGTGACATGCAGCAGTCCACAACCACCACACCAGGGGGCACCACTTGTCCATCACCGCCGTACCGCGCGGGTCGCACCTCCCCCGACGGCTGATCCAGCTCTACGCGGGCCTGGCGCTGTACGGGGCGAGTTCGGCGCTGCTGGTCGTCGCCGGTCTCGGGCTGGAGCCCTGGGGTGTGCTGCACCAGGGGCTCGCCGAGCGCACGGGGATCAGCATCGGGGTCGTCTCCATCATTGTCGGCGCCATCGTGCTGCTGCTCTGGATCCCGCTCCGGCAGCGGCCGGGCCTCGGCACCGTCTCCAACGTCTTCGCCGTCGGTCTCGCGATGGACGGCACCCTCGCCCTGGTCCCGGAGGTGCACGGGCTCGCGGCGCAGGCCGGGGTGATGGCCGCGGGGATCGTCCTCAACGGCGTGGCGACGGGGCTCTACATAGCCGCCCGGTTCGGCCCCGGGCCGAGGGACGGGCTGATGACCGGGCTGCACCGGCGGACCGGCCGGTCGATACGGCTCGTCCGCACGGCGATCGAGATCTCGGTCGTGGTCACCGGGTTCCTGCTCGGCGGGTCGCTCGGAGTCGGCACGGTCCTGTACGCCCTGGCCATCGGCCCGCTCGCCCAGTTCTTCCTGCGCTTCTTCGCGGTCACAGAGGACGGTGGCACCACGGTCACCGCCCGGACATCCGGGCAGGCCATACTGCCGCAGTGACTTCCGTACGGCATGCCTATCTGGACCATCCGGCCCCGCTCGCGTTCGCCCACCGGGGCGGTGCGGCCGACGGGATCGAGAACACCGCGGCCGCGTTCCGCCGCGCCGCCGACGCCGGGTACCGCTACTTCGAGACCGATGTGCACGCTTCGGCGGACGGCCGGCTGGTCGCCTTCCACGACGCCACCCTGGACCGGGTCACGGACTCCCGGGGCCGGATAGCGGAGCTGCCGTGGAGCGAGATAGAGCGGGCCCGGGTAGCGGGGCGCGAACCGCTGCCGCTGTTCGAGGAGCTGCTGGAGGCGTTTCCCGAAGCCCGCTGGAACGTGGACATCAAGTCGGAGCCCGCACTCGTGCCCCTCGTGGAGCTGATCCGCCGGACGGACTCCTGGGACCGGGTGTGCGTCGGCTCGTTCGCGGAGGCGCGGGTCGCCAGGGCGCACCGGCTGGCGGGCCCCCGGCTCGCCACCTCCTACGGTGTCCGCGGCGTCCTGGCCCTGCGGCTGCGTTCGTACGGCATACCGGCGGCGCTGCGCGCCGGTGCGGTCTGCGCGCAGGTCCCGGAGAGCCAGGGCGGCGTGCGGGTCGTCGACCGGCGCTTCGTGCGGGAGGCGCACGCGCGCGGGCTCCAGGTGCACGTCTGGACCGTGAACGAACCGGAGCGGATGGCCGCGCTCCTGGACCTCGGGGTGGATGGCATCATGACCGATCACATCGAGACGCTGCGTTCGGTGCTGAGCGAGCGGGGGGCCTGGGCCTGACGCCGGCCCGGTGACGTCTCCACGGGGAGAGACGAGGGGTGCGCAATGAGCGCCGAGACCACGGACACCGCCGAGCCTGCGGACGGCACGGCCGCCGGAGCGGCCGACGCCGGCGAGCGACGCCGCGAGCAACGCGGATGGTACTTCTACGACTTCGCCTGCTCCGTCTACTCGACCAGCGTCGTCACGGTGTTCCTCGGGCCGTATCTGACGTCGGTCGCCAAGGCCGCCGCCGACGCCGACGGCTACGTCCATCCGCTGGGCATCCCGGTCCGCGCCGGGTCGCTGTTCGCGTACGCGATCTCGGCCTCGCTCGTCGTCGCGGTGATCCTCATGCCGATCGTGGGCGCTGCGGCGGACCGCACAGGCCGCAAGAAGCCCCTTCTCGCGGCGGCGGCCTACACGGGCGCGACCGCGACGGCCGCGATGTTCTTCCTGGACGGGCACCGCTATCTGCTCGGCGTGTTCCTGCTCATCGTGGCGAACGCCTCGATCTCCGTGTCGATGGTGCTCTACAACGCCTATCTGCCGCAGATCGCGGGGCCCGAGGAACGCGACGCGGTCTCGTCCCGGGGCTGGGCCTTCGGATACACGTCGGGGGCTCTGGTCCTCGTCCTCAATCTGATCCTCTACACCGGCCACGACTCCTTCGGCCTCTCCGAGTCGGATGCCGTACGGATCTGTCTCGCCTCCGCCGGCGTCTGGTGGGGCGCGTTCACCGTCATACCGCTGCGGCGGCTGCGCGACCGGAACACGAGGCCGGGCAGCACCGAGGCGGTCGGCTCCGGATGGCGGCAGCTGAGGGCGACTCTGCGCGACATGCGCCGCCACCCCCTCACCCTTTCGTTCCTGCTGGCGTACCTCGTCTACAACGACGGCGTGCAGACCGTCATCTCCCAGGCATCCGTGTACGGCTCCGAGGAACTGGGCCTGAGCCAGACGACACTGATCACGGCGGTGCTGCTGGTCCAGGTGCTGGCAGTCGCCGGTGCGCTCGGAATGGGGCGGATGGCCCGGACCTACGGTGCGAAGCACACGATCCTCGGCTCGCTCGTCGTCTGGACGCTGATCCTCGTCGCCGGGTATTTCCTGCCGGCCGGCTCACCGCTCTTCTTCTACGCGCTGGCCGCCGCGATCGGCCTGGTCCTCGGTGGCAGCCAGGCGCTGTCCCGGTCGCTCTACTCGCATCTGGTGCCGCGCGGCAAGGAGGCCGAGTACTTCTCCGCGTACGAGATGAGCGACCGCGGGCTGAGCTGGCTGGGGCCACTGGTGTTCGGGCTCGCGTACCAGCTGACCGGCAGTTATCGGGATGCGATCATCTCGTTGGTGGTCTTCTTCGTGATCGGTTCCGTACTGCTCGCGAGGGTGCCGGTCAGGCTGGCTGTGGCAGCGGCGGGGAATCCTGTTCCCGAACGGATTTAGACGTTCAAGTGAAAGGCCGGTAGTGTACGCCTTTGGCCTGCCCGGAGGACCGTTACTGCGAGTGGAAGAATCCAAACCGTTGGGTGACAACTTCCGCCAGATGTGACAAACCGGGCATTGGCGGGTACGTGAACACTCGCAAACCTGAAAAAGCAGCGGCACGACGGGCGACGCATGACCGGCAACGGGAATCTTTGCCGCCGACCGGACGTTGACCGGATGACGACGACAGCGACATTTGTCCTGTGGGCGACAAGCCCGGGAGGCACGATTCATGAGTGAGCGAGCTCTCCGCGGCACGCGACTCGTGGTTACCAGCTACGAGACGGACCGCGGCATCGATCTGGCCCCGCGCCAGGCGGTGGAGTACGCATGCCAGAACGGACATCGATTTGAGATGCCGTTCTCGGTAGAGGCGGATATTCCGCCGGAGTGGGAGTGCAAGGCGTGTGGCGCCCAGGCACTCCTGGTGGACGGGGATGGCCCCGAGGAGAAGAAGGGCAAGCCTGCGCGTACGCACTGGGACATGCTCATGGAGCGGCGCACACGCGAGGAGCTGGAAGAGGTGCTGGCCGAGAGGCTGGCGGTTCTCCGCTCCGGCGCCATGAATATCGCCGTGCATCCGCGGGACAGCAGGAAGTCTGCCTGACCGCGTAGCACCGCATCGAGACAGAGCCGCGGGGGGGGGCCCCCCGGGGGGGGGGGGGGGGGGCGGGGGGGGGGCGGGGGGGGGGGGGGGGCGGGCGGGGGGGGGGGGGGGGGGGGCCGCCCCCCCCCCCCCCCCCGGCCCACGGTCCCGGCTGGGAGCGCAAGTCGCTGGTCGATCCGGCGAGTTCACGCGAGGGCGGCTCTGCG
>NZ_JBIUUC010000026.1:0-47315 GCF_044742205.1 Streptomyces sp. NPDC087901 | reverse complement strand
ACTACGGCGTCGTCGGTGACCTCTTCAATGTCGTCCCGCAGCTCACCGACGAGGTCACCGCCCGCAAGGGCTGACCCGGCCGGGCAGCACACGGCGCAACAGCAGGACCCTCAGTCCGGGGCCGCACGGTGAACCCACCGCGCGGCCCCGCACTGTTTCCGATCACCATTGACGCAGATACGGCAGCCTTATAACTTCACTATACGGATTGTTGATTCCGGGAAGCGGAAACAGCGAGAGCGTGGAGGGTGCGGAAATGGGTCAGCAGGAGAAGGTGGCGACGAGCCTCGCCGGCGCGGTCAGTGAGGGGATCAGCGCCTCCCTCACGGCGGTGGACGCCGAACTCGCCCGCCGCTACCCGGGCGACCCCGGAACGCGCCAGCCCGTCCACACGGTCTACGTGCCCGGGGACGCCTTCACCGCAGGCACCATCCGGTCCTGGGGCGACCAGGCGTTGCGGGCGCTCGACGAGCACGCCCCCGACGCGGCCTCCCTCGCCGCCGTGCTCGGCATCCCGGCCGGCCTCGCCGGACCCGTCCACGACCGCGTACGCGCCAAGTTGAGCCGTGAGCCCGTCGAGGACCTCCGCGTCGACTTCGAGGACGGCTACGGCCCCCGCTCCGACGCCGAGGAGGACGAGGCCGCGGCCCGTGCGGCCCGGCTGATCTCGGAGGCGTACACGAACGGCACGGCGGCGCCGTACATGGGCATCCGGATGAAGTGCATGGAAGCGGCCGTACGCGACCGGGGCATCCGCACCACGGACGTCTTCCTCACGGGTCTGATGGAGGCGGGCGGCCTTCCCGACGGGCTCGTGCTCACCCTGCCGAAGGTGACGTACCCCGAACAGGTCACCGCCTTCGTCCAGCTTCTCGAAGCCTTCGAGGAGGTGCACGCACTGCCCTCCGGACGGCTCGGCTTCGAGATCCAGATCGAGACCAGCCAGTCGATCCTCGCCGCCGACGGCACCGCCGCCGTCGCCCGCATGATCGACGCCGCACAGGGCCGCGCGACGGGTCTGCACTACGGCACGTTCGACTACAGCGCCTGCGTCGGGGTCAGCGCCGCGTACCAGGCGAGTGACCACCCGGCGGCCGACCACGCGAAGGCCGTGATGCAGGTGGCGGCCGCGGGCACCGGCGTACGTGTCTCCGACGGTTCCACCAACGTCCTGCCCGTGGGACCCACCTCCCGGGTCCACGAGGCCTGGCGGCTCCACTACGGCCTCACCCGGCGCGCCCTGGCCCGTGCCTACTACCAGGGCTGGGACATGCACCCGGGCCACCTCCCGACCCGCTACGCGGCCGTCTACACCTTCTACCGCGAGGGTCTGGAGCAGGCCGCGGCCCGGCTCGCCGCATACGTGGCCAAGGCGGGCGGCGACGTGATGGACGAACCCGCCACCGCCAAGGCGCTCAGCGGCTACCTGCTGCGCGGCATCGACTGCGGCGCGCTGGACACCGCAGAGGTGGCCCGGCTGACCGGACTGACCCGCGCCGACCTGGACGCCTTCGCCTCACCGCGGCGTGGCGGACTGACCGTGACCGCTCCGTAGGCCTCCGGCGCGCCCCGCCGCCCGGTCGGAGGTCACCGAAGCCGCTCAGGCCGGGCGCAGTTCGCCCGAACCGCGGGGGATCAGCCTTGTCGGGAGCTCGACGCGTGCCGGCGAGTGGTCGGCGCCGTCGAGCCGTCGGAAGAGGTGCTCGGCCGCCGTGCGGCCCACGGCCGCCGCGTCCTGGGAGATGACGGTGATGCCGAGCAGATCCGCGAGCTCGATGTCGTCGAAGCCGACGAGGGCGACCGGGTGTTCCCGGCCGGCCAGTACGCGCACCGCGGTAACCGTCACGCGGTTGTTGCCCGCGAAGAGGGCGGTGACGGGTTCGGGGCCGGAGAGCATGGCCTCGGCGGCCGGACGGACCCGCTCGGGATCCGTGGAGCCGAGCGAGACCCAGGAGTCCTCGACCGTGATCCCGGCGTCGGTCATGGCGGTGTGATACCCGCGCAGGCGCTCCGTGGCGGTGTGGATCCGGGGCTGGTCCCCGATGAACCCGATCCGGCGGTGGCCGTGGGCGATCAGATGGGCGACGCCCTCGCGGGCGCCGCCGAAGCTGTCCGAGAGCACCATGTCGGCCTCGATGCGGCCCGCCGGACGGTCCACGAAGACCGTCGCTATGCCGGCCTTGATCTCCGGCTCCAGATAGCGGTGGTCGTCGCCGGCCGGAATCACGATGAGCCCGTCGACGCGTCGTGCGCACAGCGCGAGCACGAGCTCCTGCTCGCGCTCCGGATCCTCGGCGCTGGAGCCGTTGATGAGCAGGGCGCCGTGCGCGCGGGCCACCTCTTCCACGGCGCGGCTCAGCGGCCCGTAGAACGGGTCCGCGAGATCCTCCAGGACCAGGCCGATCGAGGCGGTGCGGCCCTTGCGCAGCACGCGCGCGCTGTCGTTGCGGCGGAAGCCCAGCGCGTCGATGGCCTCCTGGACCCGGCGCTCGGTGTCGGGCGTGACGCCCGGCTCGCTGTTCACCACGCGCGAGACCGTCTTGAGGCCCACTCCGGCACGGGCGGCCACGTCCTTCATGGTCGGCCGGTTGCCGTAACGGGGCTCGGGGTGACGGGTGGTCTCGGCCACGGTGTGCAGTCCTGTCGTAGGGTACGGGCGATCCGGACCGGGCCGCGGAGGGTACCGCGGAGGAGGCCGGAGGCTGTGGCGTCGAGCATAGGCCCTGGACAACGTTGTCAGCGGAATGGAGACTATGCAGACCATTTACTGAAGCCGCAGGTCCCGCCACCTCACCCACGGAGCCACACCGATGCATACCGACCTCGTCGCCGCGCTGGACATCGGCGGCACCAAGATCGCCGGGGCGTTGGTGGACGGCGACGGCACGCTCCGCGTGCGGGTGCAGCGTCCGACGCCCGCCCGCGAGGACGGCGAGACGGTGATGGCGGCGGTCGATGACGTGCTGTCGGAGCTGTCCGCGTCGCCCCTGTGGGGCCGGGCCACGGGCGTCGGCATCGGCAGCGCGGGTCCGGTGGACGCCGCAGCCGGGACGGTCAGTCCCGTGAACGTGCCGGGCTGGCGGGGCTTCCCGCTGGTGGAACGGGTGAGCGCGGGGACCGGCGGTCTCCCTGTCGAGCTGGTCGGCGACGGGGTCGCGATCACGGCGGCCGAGCACTGGCTGGGCGCCGCCCGCGGCCACGACAACGCGCTGTGCATGGTCGTGTCGACCGGAGTCGGCGGCGGGCTCGTCCTCGGCGGCTCGCTTCACCCCGGTCCCAGCGGCAACGCGGGCCACATCGGGCACATCAGCGTCGACCTCGACGGTGACCCGTGCCCCTGCGGGGCGCGCGGCTGCGTCGAGCGCATCGCGAGCGGTCCCAACATCGCCCGCCGCGCGCTGGAGGGCGGCTGGCGGCCCGGCCCGGACGGTGACACGACCGCGGCGGCGGTCGCGGCCGCGGCGCGAGCGGGGGATCCGGTCGCCGTGGCCTCGTTCGAACGGGCCGCACAGGCGCTGGCCGCGGGCATCGCGGCGACGGCCACCCTGGTCGAGATCGACATCGCGGTGATCGGCGGGGGAGTGGCCGGCGCGGGCGATGTGCTGTTCGCCCCGCTGCGCAGCGCCCTGCGGCGGTACGCGACGCTGTCATTCGTCCAGCGACTGACCGTGACGCCGGCGGTCATGGGCAATGACGCGGGGCTGGTGGGCGCGGCCGCGGCGGCCTTCGCCGCGCGCATGGGTGCGGACGGGGCAGTGCCCGTCTAGAGCCTCTCGTTCGGATCAGGCCGGGCTCGCGGGATCACGCCCGGCTCACGGAGTCCGGCCTGATCCCGCTGAGTCCGGCCTGATCCTGACGAGAGGCGCCCTGGACGGCAGGGCGGTGGCGGTGCTCGCCGGGCGCCGCGGCACTCCGACGGGTGGCGACGACGTCGGACGCCGCCACCCGCGTCCCTCGCTCAGGCGGCCTCAGCAGGTGATGCGGAGGTCCGCCCAGTCGGCGTGGTCGGAGTCGACGCCGTCTCCCCCGTCGGTGACCACCAGACGTACGACCTGCGCGCCGCTGACGTCCGCCGAGACGGACTGTGCTGCCATCGCGTTGGTCAGGACCCCGGTCGATGCGGCCTTCGTGCCGTCCGACCAGATCTCGAAGGCCACGCTTCCCTTCGCGCCCTTCTCGTCGTCGGCCCCGACGCGGGCCGTCACGGTGCTGCACGCGCCGCCCGCGTAGTACTCGACGGCACTGGCCGCGTGCACGCCCAGCCCCTTTGCGTACACCTCGCCGCCGATGGTGAGCGGATGGCCGTCTCCTGCCGCGCTCTCACCGTTGCTGGTGTCCTTCTCGACCGGTCCGTAGCCGTTGGCCGCGGAGAGCTGGGGCAGATCGCTCAGATAGCCGCCGCCGGGCGGCGGAGCCGTCACCACATGGGCCTGGAACGGTACGGAGGACCGCACCCGCTTTCCGGAGGGCGAGCGGTACTGAGCGGTCAGCGTCAGGTCGTATGTGCCGGTGGGCGTGCCGGCCGGAGCCGTCACCCGCCAGCGCGTGGTCAGCGCCCTGCCCGTCGGCAGTGCCGCCGTCGAGGTCGCGGAATCGGCGCTGACCTGCCAGCCGGACGGTGCCGTGAGTGCGGCCGACACCTTCACGGCTGGTGTACGGCCCAGATCGGTGACCGTGGTCGTCAGCCGGGCCGTGCGGCCGGCTTCCATCAACGGACTCCCGTCCAGGGCCAGTTCCACGGCCGGCGGATACGCCGCCCAGTGGCTGTCGGCTGCGACGCGCAGCAGCACCGTCCCATGGGCCGGGACGGTCGCGGAGAGACCGCCCGCCGTGTTGCGCGTGGTGTGCGCCCACAGGTCGCGCACGGTGTACGCGTCCGCCTGCGGAAGCCCCGCAGCCGCAGCCGTCGTCGCGATCCGCTGCGCGCTCCCGGTCTCGTTGAACAGCGCCACCACCCGGCTGCCGTCCTGCATCTCCTTGCCGACGACCCAGCGTCCGGCGTCGGAGGAGAGCACGACCCCCTGTTTGCCCAATGGGTCCTGGTCGACGGCGATGACCTCGTGGTTGGAGAGGATCTGATACGTCTCGGGCGTCGCCGTGCGCAGATCGGAACCGATGAGCAGCGGCGCGGCCATCACCGACCACATCGAGAAGTGGGTGCGGTACTCGGTGTCCGTCATCCCGCCGTTCCCGACCTCCAGCATGTCGGGGTCGTTCCAGTGGCCGGGGCCCGCGGCCGCGGCGAGCGGCAGGTTCTGCTTCATGATCGACAGCATGCTGCTCCAGCTGTCGTTGATGTCACCCGTGGTGCGCCACAGGTTGCCCAGCTCGGCGGCCCACTCCCAGGGTTTGTTCTCGCCCCATTCGCAGATGCTGTAGACGATCGGCCGGCCGGTGGCGGCGAGCGCGTCGCGCATCGTCGTATAGCGCTCCTTCGCATCCACTCCCTGGTTGTTGCAGTTGTCGTACTTGAGGTAGTCGACGCCCCAGTCGGCGAACTGCTGCGCGTCGCTGTACTCGTGCCCGAGCGCGCCGGGAAGTCCGACGCTGTCACAGGTCTTGGTGCCCGCGCTGGTGTAAATGCCGAGCTTGAGCCCCTTCGAGTGGACGTAGTCCGCGACGGCCTTGATTCCGTTCGGGAATCGCGCCGGATCGGCTTCCAGCTTGCCGTCGGCATTGCGCTGCGGCTTCGCCCAGCAGTCGTCCAGATTGACGAACTCGTAGCCCGCTTCCCTGAGTCCCTTGTCAACGAATATGTCGGCGATTCCCTTGACCATCGCCTCGTCGAACTCGGCCCGGCAATGGGTTGAGTTCCAGTTGTTGAAGCCCATGGGCGGAGTGAGCGCGAGACCGTTGCCGGCCCGTGCACCCGCCGTCGGCGACAGAGCGGGGGCCGGGGACTGGGCGACGGCGGGAACGGTGGTTCCCGCCGCGCACAGGAGGCCTGCGGTCAGCGCTCCGATGACTCTGTGGCGGCTTGTGCGGGTTGTACGGCCTGGGAGATGACGCATCGTTACGTTCCTCCGTGCTCGTGCCGAATCGAGTGGCGTCATGTGCACGCCAAGACGAGCGATTACGTTAGAGCGTGTTGGAGTCTGTTGGAAGAGGGGTGGTGCCGGTTGTTCGGTATCTCGTCAAAACCCTTGACGCCGCTGCTTGTTGAGGGTGAGATCCAAGCGCACGTTCGGTTGTGTTGGGTTGCCATCCGGAGGAGTGGGTCATGGCGCACTCGTACGACAGGTCAGATCTGCCCGGCAGTGTCGCGGGGCATCGGATGTCCCGGCGAAGTCTGCTGCGTGGCGCGGCAGTCGGAGCCGGCGCGGTCACGCTTCCCGCACTGCTCACCGCGTGCGGAGGTGGCCCCGGAGGTGACGGCAAGACCATCACCCTGGGCTCGAACTCGTCGGACCCCGTCCCGAAGAAGGCGTTCGCCGACGCCTTCAAGGCTTATGCCGAGCAGTCCGACGGCCGAAAGGTGAAGGTCAACACCGTTGACCACAACACCTTTCAGGAGAACATCAACCGCTATCTGCAGGGCAAGCCCGACGACGTCTTCATGTGGTTCGCCGGAAACCGCATGCAGTTCTTTGCCAAGAAGGGTCTGCTGTACGACATCAGTGAAAACTGGGAGGGTTACGAGGGATTTTCGGACGCCCTGAAGGCCCAGTCCACCGGCGAGGACGGCAAGCAGTACCTCACGCCGTACTACTACTATCCGTGGGCCGTCTTCCACCGGAAGAGCCTCTTTGCCGAACGTGGCTATCAGGCGCCCAAGACGCTGGACGAGTACGTGGCCCTCGCCAAGCAGATGCAGAAGGACAAGCTGGATCCCATCGCGTTCTGCGACAAGGACGGCTGGCCCGCGATGGGCACCTTCGACTACATCAACATGCGGACCAACGGATACGAATTCCACAAGAGCCTCATGGCCGGCGAGGAAGCCTGGACGGACAAGCGGGTCAGGGAGGTCTTCGACACCTGGCGACGCCTGCTCCCGTACTGCCAGCAGGGCGCCAACGGCCGCACCTGGCAGGAGGCGGCGACCAGCCTCCAGAAGCGTGAGGCCGGGATGGCGGTCTTCGGCCTGCCGCACCCCGGAGCCCAGTTCCCCGAGGCCGAGCAGGCCGACCTCGACTTCTTCCCCTTCCCCGTCATCAACCCGGAGCACGGCCAGGATGCCGTCGAGGCGCCCATCGACGGGTTCCTGCTGGCGAAGAA
This sequence comes from Streptomyces sp. NPDC087901, assembly GCF_044742205.1. Classification (NCBI taxonomy): domain Bacteria; kingdom Bacillati; phylum Actinomycetota; class Actinomycetes; order Kitasatosporales; family Streptomycetaceae; genus Streptomyces; species Streptomyces sp. NPDC087901. The sequence goes on along the minus strand of NZ_JBIUUC010000026.1, from coordinate 40,097 downwards.
GTCGAAGAACCTCAAGAACGAGAAGAGCCTGGAGAGCGCCAAGGACCTGCTGAAGTGGCTTGCCACCGGCAAGGCCGAGGACATCTACCTGAAGAGCGACCCGAACAACATCGCGGTCAACGACCAGGCGGACACCTCCCAGTACTCCGCCATCCAGAAGAAGGCCGTCGAGCTGGTGTCAGGGGCGAAGCAGATCTCCCAGTTCCTGGACCGTGACACCCGGCCGGACTTCTCGTCCACGGTCATGATCCAGGCGATCCAGAAGTTCATCAGCAGTCCGAACGACGTGGACGGCCTGGTCAACGACATCGAACGGCAGAAGAAGACAATCTTCGCCTCGGACTGAACCGGGAGTACCGACCGTGTCGTTCATCTCGGGGCGGCGCACCGGACGACGGGGTTCGCGGCGGTTCACCCGCCGCGACCTCTTCGTGCTCGGCGCGCTGCTCGGCATACCCGTCCTGCTCGACATCGCCATCGTGTGGGGGCCGACCCTCGCCTCCGTCGTCCTCTCGTTCACCAGCTGGGACGGCATCGGCGACATCGAGTGGGTCGGAACACGCAACTACACGAACCTCTTCACGAACTACCCGCAGTTCTGGCCGGCCGCCCGCCACAACCTGCTCTGGCTCGCCTTCCTCGGCCTGGTCGCCACGCCGTTCGGGCTGCTCCTCGCCGTACTCATCGACAAGGGCGTGCGCTTCAGCCGCTTCTACCAGTCGACGCTGTACATGCCCGTGGTGCTTTCCCTCGCCGTGGTCGGCTTCATCGCACAGCTGGTCTTCTCCCGCGACCAGGGAGCCCTCAACGCGATCGTCGGCGACACCGCATCGCCGACCGACTGGCTGGGCGATCCGGACCTCAACATCTGGATGGTCCTGCTCGCCGCGGCCTGGCGTCACACCGGCTACGTGATGATCCTCTACCTGGCCGGGCTCAAGGCCGTGGACTCCTCCCTCAAGGAGGCCGCCGCGATCGACGGGGCGAGCGAGTCCCAGACCTTCTTCCGCATCGTCTTTCCGACGCTGCGCCCGGTCAACATCATCGTCGGTGTCATCACCGTCATCGAGTCGCTGCGCGCCTTCGACATCGTCTACGCCGTCAACCACGGCCGCAACGGCCTTGAGCTGCTCTCGGTGCTCGTCACCGACAACATCATCGGCGAGGCCAGCCGGATCGGGTTCGGCTCCGCCATCGCCGTCGTCCTGCTGGCCGTCTCCCTGGGATTCGTCGTGACGTACCTGGTCCAGGAGATCCGAGGGGAGAAGGACCGATGACCACGCAAGCAGCCGCCGCCCGTCCGGCACCACCCGTCCCCGTCACGTCCCGGCGCAGGATCCGGCCCGGCCGGCTCGGCGTGCACGCCTTCCTGATGACGGTCTCGCTCGCCTTCCTCGCCCCGCTGCTGCTCGCCGTGTACGCCTCGCTCAGGCCCTACGACGAGACCTCGGAGCACGGCTACTTCTCGCTGCCCCGCCATCTCTCGCTGGACTACTACCGGCAGGCGTTCACCGACTCCGGCATGACGAAGTACTTCGTCAACACCATGATCATCGCGGTGCCCGGGGTTCTCATCACCCTGTTCCTCGCCTCGTTCGTGGCGTTCGCGCTGGCCCGGCTGAGGATGCGTGGCGGCCTCGTCCTGCTGATGCTGTTCACCGCGGGGAACCTGCTCCCGCAGCAGGTGATCGTCACCCCGCTGTACGTCGTCTTCAACCGCATCCCGTTGCCCTACTGGATGTCCGACTCGATGACGATGTTCGACTCCTACTGGGCCGTCATCCTGGTCCAGGTCGGATTCCAGCTCGGCTTCTGCGTCTTCGTCCTGGCCAACTTCATGCGGACGCTCCCGCAGGAGATCCTGGAGGCGGCCGTCGTGGACGGGGCGGGCGTCTGGACCCAGTTCTGGCGAATCACCCTGCCCCTGTGCCGCCCGGCGCTCGCCGCCCTGGGCACACTCCAGTTCACCTGGATGTACAACGACTTCCTCTGGGCGCTGGTCTTCATCTCGGACGGCGACAAACTTCCGGTCACCTCGGCGCTGAACAACCTGCGGGGCCAGTTCTTCACCGACTACAACCTGCTCGCCGCCGGATCAGTGATCGTCGCACTCCCGACCCTCGTGGTCTTCCTGCTGCTCCAGCGGCACTTCATCGCGGGGCTCACGCTGGGGTCCAGCAAGGGGTAGGGGGCGACCTGCGGAGACGACCCGTCAGCCGGCTCCGGCAGGAGCCGGCTGAGCAGCCGACGACGCCCTGGGGACGGGTCGGGACGAGGCAGCCGCCAGGTCTGCCGGCACGTGCTCCCCGCCTTCACCGTGCCCGGGGAGAATCCGGGCGGTCTTTGGGGATGCGACCACCACGGAAATCCAGTCGTACAGCCGGGAAGCCAATCAAGCCGGGTGACGCGGGGAAGGACTTCGTACGGCTTCACGGTGAACCTCCAACAGGTCGTACGGGAAAGTCCAACCGCCCATCACGCGCCCCCGCAGACCCGCACCGCCCCGCCCGCATCGCTCGCCGACGAGCTGGCCGGCCTGCGGGACCAGGGGATCCTGACGCCTGCCGAGTTCGAGCAGCCGCGAGCGGTTCCATGAACACGAAGACGCGCACCGCCGTCGACGACAGCCCTTCACCGGCATGCTGTCAAGAACGCCTGCCGCGAGGTCCAGCCGCTGCCTGTCTACGAGCCCATTCCCAGCCATCAGCCCGCGTTGAGTGCGGCCAAGGCCGATGCGGCCGTTGCGGCTGCGCGACGATGGCTGCGATGCCCACAGGGCGGCGACCGCAGCTCCTCCTGACCCCGCCCGCGCCACTCCTCAGGATGAGTCTGGGCGGGTATCGCCGCGCCCGGACCCCGAATCAAGGAGGCGCCCCCTGTTTCGACCTCCAAGATAGACGTCATATCGGGTTGGCGCAGATCCGTTCGGGAACGAGTGCAACCTGTCGACGATACTGGAGTGGACATGGCGGGCCGTAATTCGTTCATTTTCGACATAAACGCGGCAAGCAATTTTCGGATCCCCCTCGTCGCCCTCTTCGATCGCAATGGATGCCGATTCCACTCCCGAAATCTCTTCCAGTAGGCTTCGAGTGGAGCGAAGGTCGACATGGGTGCGGTCCCGATATATCCATTCATCAGAGCGAACCATGGGGGAAATTCCACAGATGTCAACGATGTCGGAGATTTCGATATCGCGAGTAGCAGCCTCGGCGCAAATACTCTCCACCCCCCGAAGAAGAAGTTCTACGTCAGCCCTGGCCAGGTATGCGTCATCCGCCTCGATTCTCAAGTGAACCATCGACCTTGCCGACAGGACGTTGAATTTCAGCGTAGGGGCAGTCCATCGAGAACTGGAACCCAGCCATTTCACCTTCCCTAGAGGTTTGAATTCTGCTACGGGAAGGTCACCGACAGCATCAATGTAATTGAACATGCAGGAATCGCGTGTCACATGCATTCCGCGCTCACTGCGAACTTCACGCATCAGTTCATCCTCTATCGTAGGGTCATATCTCCCGTGCCGATACGCCCGCAGTGCCGCTCCGCTGACTCGTTTCGCAATGGTGTCAAATGTTGCGCCGCTGCAGTCGACTGGTGCGACTGCGTTCTGGGCGAGATTTGTGACAGAATTCTCCACCTCCCTCGACAGGCGATTCGAACAGAGAATCTGAAGAGTTACGTAATTGTTTGACGTCAGTACCGAAATCAACGAAAAGAATGCGGCGGCAACGATCGAGGGCCGACTTACACCCAAGCGCTGCGCAGTCATCGCCTGCGACTTCGCAAGGGCGGCCGAGTTATAAGCTGCTTGAATTATCCGCTGGGGCCCGTGGACGCTCTGCACCGGGCGGGTGGCCCTGTCGATGCGAGGCGAGAATGTCGTGCCTGGAATCTGACGAAGCACGTTCGCCCAGTGCCCTGCTGCCCTGGAGCTCCGCGCCCTTCCGAGTTGAGAGTGTTCGTATTCCTGGATCTCGAAGGGTTGCATCGCACGAGATTTGGGATTCGAGTGCGCACCGATTCCCCTCATCCTATCCGTGATGGCAGCATCAACCAATCCCGCGGAGATGCCATCGACAGTCATGTGATTGTAAACAACATAAAGGCGTCGCACTGAATTGTGTTCGATGGTGATTGCAAATCGTACAGAGTACTCGTCACCGAAATGCTTTCGCTGCCAATGGTCGATGTAATCGTTCAAGGATTCGTGTTCATCGCCCTCGATTTCAATAGCGATGACCGGAACGGTTCCCTTGATCGAGAGGATCTGAAGTCGATCGGGGCCTGAGTCGAATCGGGTTCGGAGAGCCTCGAACCGTTCCATCGCAAGCGCGACGGCCTCGACTACTGTTTCAATTCGAGTACCTTGGGGAATCGGTATTTCTCGCCTGATATTGAAAACACCGAATTCGGATGGATGCTTCTCGTCGAGCAAGCGGGAGAACCTTACCTGCCCCCACGTCATGGGTCGGATACCACTTCGGGTTCCGTGGAAGTGTGCGGGAATTTCGGAGATTCGCATGCTGGGTTAGATCTCCTTTACTTGGGAGTCTGGGGTCGCACCACTCACCCGTTCTATGGAATTCACAAAGCCAACGATGGCTCTGACCGATGTCAACTCCACCAGCATTTCGTCATCAATAAGCGAATCATAGACCTCCTCCAATCGCATCATGAGCGCTACATGAGCCAGGCTGTCCCATTCCGGAATGGACTGGAAGGCCAGATCGTCAGTGACATCGGAAGTGCAAATATTCAGACTTTCCGCGACCACTCTGCGAATTCCCTCTACCTGATCCATATCGCCCTCGCAATCCACTACGCCCACACCCTGGCCGTAGCCAGGGCTTTCAGAGCGGAAGTATCTGTCTTCCCATTAGAATTCAGCGGGAATTCATGGATGACCTCGATTCGGTGTGGAATCATGTATGAAGGAAGATGTTCACGCAGCTCCCGCTGAATTTTTGAACCTGCCCCCTTCTCCAAGTCCTTGCCACATACGAAGGCGACGAGACGTGCTGTGCTCTCTGCCGAGCCGGCCACAGTTACCACCGCACTTCGTGTCACACCGTTCTGCCTGTTCAACTCACCCTCGATCTCGCCCAGTTCGACCCTCATCCCATTGATCTTCACCTGCTGATCAATGCGCCCCAGGAAGATGAACTCGCCTCCGTCATTCCGCTTAGCGATATCTCCGGTTCGGTACCATTTCCGCATGACACCGTCCGAGCCCTGCGCCTCGAAAAGAACCCTTGCTGTCAGGGCAGCATTTTCCCAGTACCCAGAGAAGACCTGTGGCCCGGCGAGACAAATTTCCCCCTCGCCATCGGATACCAATTCCAACTGGCTGTTGAAAAGGTCGGCATTCGTGCCTCGAATCGGGATGCCGATAGGCACCGTGCCGTTGGCACGGCTGGCGTCGGATACTCGAGGGCTCCAACGGTGTGCCATGCAGGCCACCGTCACCTCTGTCGGGCCATAGAGATTCTCAACCACGGAACGGGACGCGGCTCGCTGCCACGCACGGGCGCTCTCCACCGGGAGCGCCTCACCGCAGAAGAGACTCCAGCGAAGCGGAGAAAGGCTGTTGGGAGTAAGTGAGCCTTTCTCACGGAGCAAGCCGGGAACCGAGGGGACGGAGAACCAGACACTGATCCCGTTCTCCGCTACAAACCGAAACGGCGCCAACTGGTGAATAGCCTCCATGGGGACCAGGCACCCGCCACTCCGCCAGGCCATGAACAGGTCGAACATGGACAGATCGAATGTCTGGTCAAAATTCTGAGTGAACCGGTCATCAGGTCCGAAATCATACCGTTCTGCCATGACCTCCAGAAAATGCGTGATGTTTCGATGACTGACAGGAACACCCTTTGGAACGCCTGTCGTTCCGGAGGTGAAGAGGAGATAGGCCGCTTCATCCGGGTCCACGAATACAGGTGATGTCATGGGTGGTTCCTCACACCGGCCACTGTCCGAGAAAACACTGACACGAATATCTTCACTGCCCAGGATGGCGGGGATCTGAGGCGCTGATGACTCGTCCGCAAGTATGACGTCGATACCTGCAACCTCCACCATCAGCCGAGTGCGCTCCAGTGGGAATTTTCTGTTGAGGGGAACCACGGTTGCCCCCAGGTAGAGAGCTGCCAGCATGCCTGCATATGAAGCCAGACTCTTATGGGCAAACAAACCTACGCGTTTGGGTGGGCGGCCGTCGCTGCCGCTCAGCTCAGTGGCCCAGCAGCGTGCGATATGGTCCAACTGGGCGTAGGTCCATTCATTTCCTCGCAGTCTGAGGGCAGAGTTGTCCGGGTATCGCTCGACCGATATCAGGAACCCGGAATTCAAATGCTCTCGCCGATCGGTCACTGCGCGGCGCCCTCTCGGAGATCGTCTGCCGTCAACTTCACGTATCGCGTGTCGACTTCAGATGGATGTTCCAGTATCAGATACTCGGCTATCGCCGCGAGGCTCGGGTGGTCGAAGATAATTACCGGTTCGATATCCAACCCGTACATCTCGCCCAGTTCAGCGGTGAGTTGAACCAGAGAGATCGAGTCGAACCCGAGTTCCATGAGGTCGGCATCAATGTCGACGTCTTCCGGCTCCATCAACAGGAATCCACATGCAGCAAGTTGCATGTCGCGCTCGGTCATCAGGTGCCGGCCGGACTTCGTCGCAGGCCGATCCTCGACGGCTGCCGAGAGTTCCGCCGTCTCCTCCGGGCTGTCGAAGGCCCAGAACCTTTTCCGCTCGAATGGGTACGGGGGGATGTCTGTCCGGCCCGGATGGCGATTGCCCCACAGGCCCGCCAGTTCCACCGGTGCCCCGTCGGCCCAGAGACGGGCCAGCTTTGTCAGCCGTCGCCTCTCGAGAAGCGACGATATGAAATCCCTGCCGTCGTCATCATCCAGTACGTGGCTTCCGCCGCCTGCGAGCTGCACCGAGCCGACGCATGCCGCCGGGCTCTCCTGCTCCTCGATGAAGGAGTCCAGTGCGGCATTGAGCGACTCGAGATCGACGGCCACCACAGCCAGCCGCTCACCCAGGTGCTTGACGCCGACCTGAGTGCTGAAGGCCAGACGCTCGAGCTCTTCTGCTGTGTCCGGCCGGCCGGTGAGCGAGAGGGCCATCGCGACAGCCAACCGGCGGAGGCTGTCCTTGGAGTGGGCAGTCAGGACGACCAACTGCTCGCCGCCACAGGGCCTGTGATCGCCGGCTTGGCGAAGCGGCACCTCGGCCGCGGGTGACCAAGGGCGGTACTCCTCGACAACCACGTGCGCGTTCGCCCCACCGGCACCGAACGAACTGACTCCGGCGCGCAGCGGTGTCACCTCGCCGTCAACCACAGCTCCTTGCCATGGCATCAGGTCACGTGGGAACACCAGTGACTTCCCGGAAATCTTGGGGTTGACCTCGTTCAGACCAACGCACGGTGCGATCTGCCGGTGCTTCATCTGCAGTAGGACCTTGGTCAGTCCGGCGATCCCGGAAGCCCCTTCCAAGTGTCCGATGTTCGCCTTCACCGAACCGACGGCGCAGTCCTGTCCTTGTGGTCGGCCGGCGGCAAGCGCCCTGGAGAGTGCGGCCGTCTCCAGCGGGTCGCCGAGTTCCGTGCCCGTGCCGTGTGCCTCGACGTAGCTGATGGTGCGCGGGTTCAGGCCGGCCCTTGCGAGGGCCGTCGCCACCACATCCGCCTGAACAGAAGGGTTGGGAACAGTGAAGCCGGAGGTACGGCCGGCCGTGTTGACCGCGCTCCCCCTGATCACCGCCCAGATACGGTCTCCGTCGGCAACAGCATCTGCGAGTGGCTTGAGAAGAACAGCCCCTACCCCCTCACCGGGCACGAACCCATCTGCCGCCGCATCGAAGACCTTGCACGCGTCATCGGAGGACAACATCCCGGCCATGGACAAGCCGACCAGATGGGAAGGGTGCAGGAGTAGATTGGCTCCGCCGGCGATCGCTACCCGGCATTCACCGCGCCGCAAGCTCTCACAGGCCAGGTGGATGGCGGTGAGCGACGACGAGCATGCCGAGTCCACCGCGAAGCTCGGGCCGTGGAAGTCGAAGAAGTAGGACACCCGGTTGGCGACCGACCACGCTGCGGAACTCGGCCCGGTCAGACGGCCCTGCGCCCACTGCGAGGCTCCGAGCTTCCCATAGGCGGAGTTCATGGTTCCGAAGAAGATGCCCGTACTCGGCTCATGCGTGGTGGCGCCGAGCTGCCCCGCCTGTTCCAGAAGGTGCCAGCACGTCTCCAGGAACAGACGCTCCTGCGGATCCATATTGGCCGCGTCCCGGGGCAGGATTCGGAAGAATTCGGCATCGAACTCGGCCACACCATCGATGAAGCCGCCCCAACGCCCGTACGACTTCTGGGCTTGAGCGCGTCGTTCGTCGTAGTGAGTTCGCCAGTCCCAGCGATCGGCGGGCACCTCGCTGATGCTGCTGACACCGTCGCGCAGGTTGTCCCACAGCGCTTCCAGATCGGTGGCCCCCGGGTACCGCCCGGTGACCGCGATGACCGCAATCCCGTCGACCGGGGCGGTCGACGAGGGCTCACGCTGCTTTTCTCCGGTCTCCACGGCCTCGGTGATGTGTGGCGTATGCGACTGCGGAGTCGAGATGACGTTTCTCAAGTCGTCCTCGCGCTCTTTCAGCAGAAAATCAGCCAGCTCATCGATCGTCGTGTGCTCGAACATGATCGTCGGTGGGATGTCCCCGAGATCCCGGTCGAAGCGGAGAGTGATGTTCATGCGTGTGAGAGAGTCCATATCCAGCGCCCTCAAGGAATCCGGACCACTCAAGTCCTGGTCCGCGCAACCGGTGACCTCCGCAATGGTCCGACGGACGTAGGCACGTATGTCAGCAGGGTGAAGGGTACCGGCTGGAATCTGGTGCGGTATGTCGAAAGAATCAGACGGCATGACGGTTCCTATACAGCCGATCGGCCTGACGAGGCCGGGGGTGGACAACTATTTGCAGTGGCCGCCAAGGGACGTCCCGTAGTGCCTGGTGGATCAGGGTCGGACAGGCCCTGGGACGGGTACCGCCCGATGTCGGCTGTGCGCTCGCTCATCAACCGGTACTTGATCTCCGTCAGGTGATTCACCGTCTCCAGAACAGTTGTCCTGGGCACGCCGAAATCAACCAGGCAGGCGACCTCATCGGCACCCGATGCATAGAGATCGCGCATCATTTTCTCGACCTCGTCCCGATCGCCGATCAGGGAACGTCCTCGGAGATAGCGTTGCACCGCGAAATCCATGCTCTTCCGAAAGGTTTCCGCATCAGTCCGAGTCTCTTGCTGATTCGCGTACGCCTCCAGGTATCGACGAAGTGGCTCCTGGGCAAGTTGACGTGTCTGCCGCCCATCAGCGCCGATCGCCGCGTGGACCATGACACTGACCCGGCCCGGCCCTGTGTGATGTGCAGCGTGAGCACGGCGGTATTCCGAGATCAGCGAGGCGAGTTGAGCGGGTGGGAAGAGCCCATAGCTGGTGAGCAGTCCGGCGCCCGTCTCGCCCGCGTACCGGAACGTGGCCGGGTTGCCCGCAGCGGTCACCCAATGGGGAAGACGGGGCTGGATCGGACGGGGATAGGTGCGAATCTCGTGCACGGCACCGCTGGGGCCGACGCGCTGGACCGTTGCTCCGCTCCACAACGCCTGAACCGTGCGCAAGTGCTCCTTGGCCAGGGAAGCACGCTGCACGTACTGCTCGGGAGCGAGGACGAAGTCGCGAGGGTTCCAGCCAGTGGCCGACGACAGTTCGACGCGCCCACCGGACAGGTTGTCGACAACCGCCCATTCCTCCGCGACACGAATCGGGTCATGCAGGGGCAGTACGACACTCCCCGCGCGGATGCGGATGGACCGGGTCGCGACGGCCAGGGCCGCGGCCAGCACCGCGGGGTTGGGATGCGCGCCGCCAAACGGAGTGAAGTGCCGCTCGGGGACCCAGACGAAGTCGAGACCTCCCTGGTCAGCGGCCTTCGCGGCCTCGATCAAAACCTCGTACCCTGCGGCAGCCGGCATCTCCTCGTCACAGGCCGAGAAGAAGTAGAGACCTACAGGACATTGGGCAGTGTGGCTCGCTGCGTTCGGATCGTCATGCTCTGAGCGCATGCCTTGGTCCCTTCTGACGGAGATGCCTGTCGTCTGTGTGAGCGAGCAGTGTCATGCACCGATCTGCCCGTCGCGTGCTCTGGTCGGGAAAGAGAGCTGCGTCGGGACACCACCGCTGGTCGCCAGAACGAACTCGTCCGCTGCCAGCCGCCAGGCGGCCTCCCCGATGGAACGGTTGGCAGGCCAGGCATCGGCTGGTAGCAGGCCCCACCCGCAGAGAAGGTTCAGAAGGTGGGGGTCGAAGGAGACCCAGCGCCCATCGATGTGGAGTTCCATCCATGCGTGGGGGATGGAATACGGAGCGGCGAGGAACAGGCCGAAGGACCGGCGAGCCCTCAGTCCCAGAGCGCCCGCCTCACGCACCAGGAACGTGGAGGCCAGGGCGCAGTCCGCGAGCCGGCTCTCCGCCAGAAATGCGAGGTCGGCGCGCAGTTCCGGGGGGATCAGATGGAAATGAATCGGTGCCACCAGGTTCGTGATCGCCTCCGCCTCCGGGAACACACGTGTGGACCGTCCGTGGACCGTCCGTGTGAGAGTTACCGAGCCGTCAGCCGATCTGCCGCACTCCGGCCGGGCAAGAAGTGGCGCGGCTGGTTCCAGACGGCTGTCGGTCGTCGGCGCGGCGCCCAGGCCGGCAGCGGGATCCCCGTTCCGTCCGCTCGGCTTGACCTCCACTTCATAGGTAAGGGTGGACGGCGTGTTCGCCGTGGCTCGAATGGCTGCGGACCAGCCTCGCATCGAGAGGTAGCGCGGCGAGGGCATCCTGAGCGCGAGCGAAGCGTTGGCGAGGTCCAATTGGTCGTACCGGACTGTTCCTCCCGTACGCCGGAAGGGGAGTCCCGCTTCCATCAGAGCTTCCAGAAGTGGCGGTTCGATGCCGTGATGCCAGCCGGCGTCCCGTGTGTCCTGGCGGAACACGCGGTAGACGTCTGGAACCCGGCGAATCCTCTCGACTATCGCCCGCAGCGCCGCTTCCTCGGATTCCGCCATGTACGTCCGCGTCATCAGACTGCTCCACCCGCTGCCCGCAGGTTCTGACCGGTGAGCCACCGTGCGTCGGGCCCCACGAGGAAGCCCACGACGTCGGCGATGTCCGCGGGCCGGCCCATCCGGCCGAAGGCGCTTGACCGCTTCCACCGCTCCAGCACCTCGGGCGGGACGCCCGCTGTCATTTCTTCTGTTTCCACCGCACCGGGGGCGACGGTGTTCACCGTGATGCCGCGGCCTGCGAGCTCCTTCGCGGCTACCCGTGTCAGTTGGTCCAGCGCCGCCTTGCTTGCCGAGTAGGCGGCTTGCATGGGGTGCGCGAGCACTGTGGCAGTCGAGGAGATGTTCACAATGCGCCCGCCTTCACGCAGCCGGGTGACGGCCTGCTGGATCGCGAAGAACGCCGCCTTCACATTGAGCGCCATCATGGCGTCGAAGTCTTCCTCGCTGGTGTCGGCAAACCGCGCCTTGCGCATCAGGGCAGCGTTGTTGACCAAAATGTCTATCTGGCCTGCCACGCTCTCGCTCTCGTCGAACAGACGCCTCACGCCTTCGACCGACATGAGGTCCGCGCACACGGCGAACGCCGAACCTCCGGAGTGCTCCGCATGGGCCACCACCTCGCCGGCCGCCGCGGCGTTCTCCCTGTATCCGACTCCTACGGTCGCTCCGTCGCGGACGAGGCGCGCGACAATACCGCGGCCGACTCCGCGTGAGCCTCCGGTCACCAGGGCGACCTTTCCGGCCAGCGAACCGTCGCCCGTCGCCCTGCCGTTCATATCTTGGCTCCGTCCCGGTACGAAGCCGCCTGAAGACCGTAGAGATCGGCGTACAGCCCCTTGCGCGCCATGAGCTGCGCGTGCGAGCCGTGCTCGACCACGCGGGCTCCGTCGATCACGACGATCAGATCGGCCATGCCAACCGTGGAGAACCGGTGCGAGATCAGCACGGTGATCTGTGACGCGACATCGGCTCCTTGCCCGCGCGCAGCCGTCGCATAGCGCTCGAACAGTGCATGTTCCGTCTCCGCGTCCAACGCGGACGTCGGCTCGTCGAGAACCATGAGCAGAGGCTTGTCCCGCATGAACCCGCGCGCCAGCGCGATCCTCTGCCACTGTCCGTGGGAGAGGCCCACACCCCCCTCCCAGGTCGGACCGAGCTGGGTGTCCACGCCGTGTTCGAGTCCCGAGACGGTCCCGTCAGCCCCCGCGCGGGCGATCGCTCCCTCAACCGCCGACCGGTTGTCGATACGTGCCAGGTCTCCCAGCCCGACGGATTCCACAACGGAATACTCGAACCGGAAGAAGTCCTGGAAAGCCCCTGTGACGCGAGCACGCCAACCATCTGGAGGGAGGCGGCCGAGATCCGCTCCGTCCACGGTGATGTGCCCTGATGTCGGTTCATAGAGCTTGCACAACAGCTTGACGAGGCTCGACTTGCCGGCACCGTTCGCGCCCACTATGGCAACCACCTTGCCTGCCGGGAGATGAAGGTTCACATCCCTCAGGGCGTAGGTGTCGCCACCCGGATACCGGAAGGAGACGTTCTCCAGCCGGATGCCGTGTTCAAGCCGGTCGGGCACCTGCAGATCGGCTCTGCTCCGCTCCGCTGCCGCGAGGTTTTCGAGCCAGGCGAGTTTGCGTGAGGCGTCGAGCCAGATGGCGCGGAAGAACTGCGTCTGTGTGACGGTCTGACCGATGTACTGCGAGAGGCGGCTCCCCGCGGTGAGCAGGAGCAGGGTGTCCGTGGCCGCTGGTCCCCGGCCATGGGCGACCTGGGCGATGGCAGCGATGAACGCGGCACCGAAGAGCAGCTGGGAGGCCGACTGCCACAGAGCGCTCCGCCACCGCGCCTCGCTCAAGGGGGCGTATCGGCGCAGCCAGGAGTCACGCCACTGCTCGCGCAGCCACCCCTGCACCCCTGCGACACGAATCTCCTTACCCGCTCCCGCCTGCGTGGCGAGCGTGAACAAATGCCGCGCGCGACGGTCGTGCTGAGCGCCCGACTCCTCAACTGCTTTGTCCACACCCGACCTCCAGTGTGAGACAGCCACCCCCGGGACAGCGACGAGGCCGAGCAGTCCCAGAGCTGGATGGACCGACATCAGCACTGCCAGGGTGACGACGAGACGGACAGCGGCGCCGACGGTCGAGAACAGTTGCTGGTACAGCTGGCTGAGAGCACCCGCGTGGTCGCGCAGAAGCGAGAGCCGGTCGAGGTACGACGGTCGCTCGTGGTGTTCAAGGGTGACGATCGAGGACTGCAGCCTGGCGACATAGGACTCGACGTACACAGCGGCTCGGTCGGCAAAGCGGCGGTTGGCCCTGTCCGTCACGGTGTTCAGCAGCCAGCTGCCGGTTGCGAGGGCTCCGAGAGCTACCGCTGCCGTCATGATCTGTGCGGAGTCCTGATCGATCACCGCATGGATCAAGAGCGCGAACCCCACTGCGAAGAGGGCGTCCGGTGCGGCGGCGGCGACGGTCGTGACGAAGGCGACGAGGATGAGTGCGGGGCCCGCCCGGTATCCGAGCCGCAGAGAGCGGCCCAGTGAGGTCAGCGAGGGGGGCAGTGGTGCCATTTCGTCAGGAGTGCGAGACATCAGGCTCCTCCGTTTCGAACCGGGATGCCTGAAGGTCAAACATCTGGCGATAGCGGCCTCGTGCGGCCATGAGTTCTGCGTGCGTACCCAGCTCGCTCACATGACCGTCCTCCAGCACGCAGATCCGGTCAGCGTGCCGGACCGTGGCGAACCGGTGGGAGATGAGGATCGTCGTGGTGCCCCGGGTTGCGCGCAGGATCCGCTCGAAGACCTCGGCCTCGCCCTTGACGTCCAGCTGGGCCGTGGGTTCGTCGAGGATGACGACGCCGGCACCCTGGCGAACCGCACACAGCGCGCGTGCCACGGCCACCCTCTGCCACTGTCCGCCGGACAGGTCCCGGCCCCCGTCGTAGCCAGGAGCGAGTACGGTTTCGAGGTCTGCCACGTCGGCGGCTCCCGCGTCCCGCAGCGCCGCCAGGACTGCGTCGTCAGGTGCACCGGTCGGTGCCACATTCGTACGCAATGGCATCTCGTAGCGAATGAAGTCCTGGAACACCGCTGTCACGCGGCTTCGCCAGGATTCCGGGGTGAGGTCCCTCAGATCGGTGCCGTTCGCCTCGATCGTCCCCGCCGTCGGGTCGTAGAGCCTGCACAGGAGTTTGATCAGAGTGGTCTTGCCCGCCCCATTGACGCCCACGACCGCCAGGGAGGTGCCTGCCTCGACAGTGAGGTCCAGGCCGTCGAGCACTGGGCGCTTGCTGTCCCCGTAGGAGAACCGGACTCCGCTGAAGCGGAGTCCGACAGCGGAATCCCGCCGGGCCGGGCTTCCCTCCGAGGGAAGTTCGCCGGCCTTCGCCATCGACGCCCTGAGTCGGAGTACGGATGCCACCGAGTGGGCGGCCGGCGGCAGGGACCAGTTCAGACCGCCGAAGGCGATGGCGGATGCCCCCACGACTGCCTGGGCGAAGACGGTCATGTGACCCGCGTCGATCGTGCCCGCCGAGGCGCTCCTCGCCAGCGACCACAGCACAAGGCCGTTGGCAGCCAGCAGCACGAGCAGGGTCCAGATGACGGGCTTCTGCCTCAGCCGCGTCTCCTGCCACCGCAGATCTACCAGTCGCCGGCGGTGTCGGGTGAACTCGGCTACGGTCCATGCGCTGAGGCCGAACAACCTGAGCTCCTTGGCCGCGGGTGATTCGACCGCGAGCCGGTAGGCATATTCCGCCCGCCGTTGAGCATCCCGGACGTCAGCCGCGTCGCGGTCCCAGACGCTGCTCTCTCGCAAGAGCCAGTGCGTCGACAACCAGGCTGCGGCGATCACCAAGGGAGCCCACCACGTGTACGCCGCGAGCAGAGCGACTTGGGCGAAGCCGGCGACCGCCTGGACAAGGCTGCCTGCGATGAGCCCGACGGACAGATGCATCGGCGGCCCTGTGACACCTTGGTCGAAGTCCCGTGCGCCGGTGAGTTCGCCGGCCAGGTCATGCGACTCCAGATGGGCGAGACCCGATGGCGTCGTCGCAGCGTCGATGAGCTGTTCGTGCAGCCAGCACGAGAGACGTTCGCCCAGGTCCGTGCTCAGCTGACCGTGCAGTGCGCCGAGCACCTGAATGAGCAGGAACACCGCGCCCACAGAGGCCAGCGGTACGGCCAGGGCGCGCTCGTCGGCAAGTGATGACACCAGCAGGCCTACGGCCAGGGTGAACAGCGCGGGCAGGAGCCCCCGTACGGCAATGAGGCACCACCAGATCAGGGCCCTTGTGCGCTCTGCACGCGGGAGGACGGCGAAGAACTTCCACTCCTCTCGGGCGCGCAGCCGTTCCGTGAAGCCATGCGGCGACGGGTGGGATGCCGCCTCAGGGCCTTTCTCGGGCAGGCCGCCGGCGCGCTCCGTCTCCTCGGTGTCGTCTGGAATCACTGAAGTCTCGCCGTGTGGCGGGGTGGGCATAACGTGTACTTCTCTCCGTATGTGGCCCTGGTTCGCGGCACTCGCCGGGGCTTCGTGCAAGGGCTGTCCCGTATCCCCTAGATGCCGTGGACGAAGCAGGCTTCAAGGAAATGCTCCTCGATGAGAAAGCCGGGGGAGTTGTTGATGTAGATCGCGTAGTGCCGACGGGCCGCATCGGAGCTGTCGTCCTCGCAGACCTGATCGGGGAGCGACTCACGAAAGGTCTCGACACGGTTTTCGCGCAGGAGCCTTCCTATCGGTTCCGCCGTTCCCAGCAGCCCGTTTCTGACCCGGGCAGGCAGGACGTCAAGAGCGATCAGGGCCTTGGTGCGGGCGAACACCCGGCCGGAGTCCTGTCCCGCCAGATCCGTACTGCGCACCAGGATCGCGCTGCCGGTGGGGATGACCAGTTGCCTGGCCGCCTCCTCATCAGCGGTGGTCTTCGCCTGGATGAGGCGATTGGTGACCAGTCGTTCACCAACGATCTGCTCCAGCATCGGGGTGACGGTTCCATCCGTGGCGAGAAGCAGCCGTTTCACGATGTCTGCCCTGGCGAAGTCCTGCCGGCGCTGCAGCCCGGTCCGTCCGTGGTGTGTCATGTGGCCCGCTTCCGCGGTGGTGACCACTGCGCCTTGCCGGTCGGCGACCTCAAGATCTCAGCGACCGGTTCGACCTGCCGGGGCACAGCGTGCGGCGACAGCCTTGTGCGGCACCAACTAAGCAGTTCGTCCACCGGCGTTGGCATCCGGAGTACGACTCTGGCTACCGGAACCTGTCCCCTCGCACCGTCCGGTGCGGCTGTCACCACGGCGTCCAGCACATGAGGATGCTTGGTCAGTACGCGCTCGACCTCGCTCGGGCTCACCTTTTCCCCCGCCACATTGATCGCAGCGCTCATCCGGCCGACCAGGTCGATCCCCTGAGGCTGCCTCAGCCTGGCGAGGTCACCGGTGCGGTACCAACCGTCTTCGTCGGTGAGCGGCATCATGCTGTCAGCGGTGAGCCGCCCCTCCGCCAACGAGGTGGAACGCAGCATCAACTCACCGGTTGTGCAGGCGTTTCGGGATTCGTCGACACGAGCGGAGACGCCCGGCAAGGGTGCCCCGATGTATCCGGTGTCCTCGTCCCCCTCGAGTCGCGCCAACGTCACGGCACCCGCTTCCGAGGAGCCGTAGCAGTTGTAGAGAGCAATCCGATGGCGGCGCACGACGTCGGACGTGGTGCCGACGCCGAGGGGCGCTCCGGCGGACACAGCGGACTTCAGACCGTTCAGCCCTCGATGTGCATCCTGGTTGGGGGTCGCACTCAGGAGACCGTAGTGCGCGGGCAACGCGATGAGGGTGTGGGCGCCGGCCTCGCTCACCACCCTGTCGAGCTGCGAGGGCACCGACCTCGCCGGAGCGCAACGCAACGGGGCACCCGCCAACAAGGGGCCGATGAGGCCGTAGTTGAAGCCATAGGCATGAAAGAGAGGTGCAGCGGACACGACGGGATGGTCCGGCCCATAGCCGAGAAACCTCGCGACGCGGAAGGCATCCGCCAGGATCGAACGCACGCTTCGCACTACGCCAACGGGCGCCCCGGTGGATCCGGAGGTAAAGAAGACGTGCGCTCCATGAGGCAGGCGCACAGGTGTGTCCTCCAACGGCCCGCCGGAGCGCAGCCACAGTCCAGGGGTGCCGAGGACCTGGGCCTCGCCATCACGTGGCGCATGCACAAGCCCGTCATGCAGAACCCTCCCGGGCAAGGCGTTGGGCGCGGTCGGGTCCCTGTGCAGCAGGCACACACGCACGAGGTCGCACCCAAGCGTCGCCACCGCGGCGGCGACGGGATCCGTGACCTGCAACGAGACCCGGTCTCCTGGCTCCGTGTGTGGTGCGAGGCGTACCGCGAAAGCTTCTGCGGCGGCCAGCAGTGCACGGAAGGTCCAGTCGCGTTGCCCTGTGCGCAGGGCGATGTCCTTGCTGTGTCCTGCGCCGTCCCGCACAGCGTCGTACAGGCTGCGGAGCGTCATTCCGACTTCCTTTCAGCACGTCCGGTGTGGGCCAGTAGCTCGCTCAGCTCAGGGAGGTGGCTCGGGGGCGACTGGCCACGGGGGCGCGCTTCCCGTGCCCCCAGGACGAGGGTTCGAACTCCAGCGCTGCGGCCTTGCCGCAGGTCGGTGGCAGTGTCACCGACGTACAGTGCTTCGCTCGTGGCCAATCCCAAGGCATGGACCGCGGCGAGCAACCCGGCGGGGGCGGGCTTGGGCTCCACTGCCTCTTCCCTGGCGATGACCAACGGGACTTCGAGCCCGCACGCATTCAGCAGTGCCTGTGCCTCTCTGCGTGACCGCCCCGTGCAGACGCCGATACTCAGCCCCGAGGCGCGCAGGCGACGGAGTGTCTCGGCCGCGTGGGCTGTCGCCTTGGGCGGATCGACGCCGAGTCGCGCGAGGAATTCCCTTCGATAAGCGGTCCAAGCGGTCGCAAGGTATGCGTCGCCGACCAGGGCACGCACGGTCGCCAGGTCGGTCGGGCGTTGCGCTGCGGCAAGCCTGGCCGAGCTGGGCTCGCTGATGCCGGCCTCCGCCGCGGCGTGTCGCAGGGCGTATCGGTGCACTTCCCAGGAATCAACGAGTGTGCCGTCCAGGTCGAAGATCACCCCTCGCACGGCTCCTCCGCCTGCCCTGTCCTCGGGCATCGCGGTCGCGGCCGTCATCGGTGCCCTGCCATCTCTGCCATGTCCACCGACCGGGCAGACGGCACCAGGTGTGCCACGGCCAGGGCCGCGTTGACGAGACCGAGGGCGAGCGCCGCTCCAGAGGCCATACCCAGGCGCATGTCGAGACTGAGCAGAGGACGTTGGTTCAGTTCGCGCAACAACGCCTGGTGGGCGGGTTCCGTCGCGAGGTGAGCGAACACCAGGTGGTCGGCGACAGCGGGTGCGAGCCTGACAGCCAGCAGCGCGGCAACGGCGGAGATGGTCCCATCGACGACTACGACCTGACGGCGCGCAGCCGCGGCCAGGATGACCCCCACGTTGCCGGCGATCTCGTATCCGCCCAGGGCAGCGAGCAGTCCCAGCGGGTCGTCCGGCAGGCGCGCCACACGCCGGAGCGCGTGTTCCACTATGCCGAGCTTTCGCAGCACGGTGTCCGGATCCACCCCTGATCCTGCTCCAACGGCCTGGCTGGGATCAAGGTCGAGGAGACGCGCGGTCAAGGCAGCAGTGGCAGTCGTGTTGCCGACGCCGATCTCGCCGACGCCGACCATGGCCACGTCGGCCAGTCGTTGCGAGGCGTATTCGGCGCCGTTCGCGACAGCCCGGAGGGTCTGGGGCCGCGTCATGGCGTCGCTGTACCGGATGTCGCGAGTTCCCCGGCCTACCTTGAACCGCTGATCACCGACAGCCTTCAGAAGCCCGAAGTCCATGCCTTCGACTCTCGCGCAGACGCGTGCGGCGAGGATGTTCACCGGGGCCCGTCCATCGAGGATCAAGCCGAGTACCTTCGCTGTCGCACCGTGGCGGAAGGAGGAGGTGCCGGCTGCCGCCACGCCGTGATCGCCCGCGAGCACGCTCACGGCGGCGGCGAGAGGTCCTGGCGATGGCTCGTGGCGGATGCCGGCGACTCGGTGCACCAGCTCGTCGAGTTGCCCGAGGCTGCCCGCAGGACGAGCCTTCGTCAGCTGCCTGACGGACGAGAGCCTGGTGCTGCGGGAATCCGCCGGCCGGACGGCCGAGCTCAGCCTTGCCACCTGCTCCATCAGGGCGATCGGGTCCTCACCCCCGGTCCTGGTCCGGCTCACCGCGCCCCCTCCGTGAGGTCGCGGGTGAGGGCCGATATGCCTGCCGCGAAGGTTGTGTTGGTGAAATGTCCAAAGATCCTGCGCCGGGCGGCCTCACCACGGCGGCGCGCCTCGGCCGGATGGGCCAACGCCTGCCGCAGGCTGCTGGCAAGGGCGTCCGGAGAGAGCGTCCGCTGTCCGGACGGGCCGTCGACCCGCACGGGGTAGCCGTATTCCTCGCTGGGGACGAGTTCGCGCAGCGAGTCGACCGCAGCGCTCACCACAGGTCGGCCGAACGCCATCATCTCTGCGCATACGTAGCAGAAGGACTCCCAGAGGCTGGGCACTACCGCGACATCGGCCACGGACATCCAGCCGAGGGCATCGCGCCGCGGAATGTCTCCGAGGAATGAGATCCGATCCGTGATTCCCAAGTCCGCAGCCAGTCGCCTCAGATGGGGCTCCTCGGGACCGACGCCGACCAGGACGAGGTGCGGCTCCTCCTGCGAAGCCCCGGGGCGGTGCACGGAACCGAGCCGGGCCAGCGCGGTGAGCAGAATGTCGAACCCCTTCACTGGGACGAGTCGGCCACAGGCAACCAGGAGGGGCCCGTTCGCTCCCGTGCCGGGGAGCCGCCGGCGGCGGGACCAGGGCAGTGGATCGGCCTCCACCGCCGCGATCTCCGCAGGATCGACCCCGAGGTGCACGACGCCGGAAGGGGCTGTGTTGCCCGGGTAGTAGCCAGTGGTGGCATCGGCCAACGCCCTGCTGATGAACACCGTGTGATCGCTTCGGTGAACGGCCTTCCGCTCCAGATCCAGGAGGTGTTCACGCTCCGCGGACACGCCACTCGTCACGCGGTGACCGTCCCTGTCATAGGGCGTGATGGCGCGGAAGTCCTGGAGCAGAATGTTGATGAGCGGCACATGATGGCGACGCGCGAACATGGCCGCTTCCGGGTAGCAGAAGAGATCCGGCATGATGACTACGTCCGGGGGCGCCGCCTGCGCAGCGAGCTGTTCGGCGGCCTCGTAGAGGCGCCGGTGGACACGGATACTCTGATCGCTGAGTCCGGTATCGGTGTGGTAGACGGAACTGGTCCCGACCCGGTGCACCCGGACTCCGTCAAGGACCTCGTCGGTATTTTCACGCTCCGCATCAGGGGTTCCCGGCAGCGTCGTGATGACGGTGACGTCGTGACCTTCCGCACGCAGGCCGGTCGACAGATTGCGCGCCACCGTGCTGGTGCCGCCCACGGTTGTCGGCGGGTACTCACGTGAGAAGACGAAGGTTCGTCCGGGTGCGGAGGCCGACGTCTGCGGATTCATTGATGCCTGCCCGTCTGTCGCCGCGCGCTGGGCGCTCGCTGAATGGTGTCCAGGAAATGGCTCACCTGAGTCGACGTGACCTGGTGCGGCGCAGAACCGCCGGCCACGCGGTGGTGCCATGCCACAACGGAGGCCGCTGCATCGGCGGAGTCGAAGGCGTGGTGCCAGCCCAACGCGTTCGCGGCTTTCCGCCCGTCAAGACGCAGCAGTTGGTCCTCCGGGAACTCACCGCGGCCTGCGGTCAAAGGCACATCGACACCGCTCAACTCGCGGTGGGAGGCAGCCAGGGCCGACGCAAGTGTGTGTACGGTCTCGCCATCCCCCGGCGGCGCGAAGTTGAACACTTCGCCTCCGGCGACGGATCGGTCCGCAAGGGCGTCCGATAGCAGCAGCAGGCCATGCACCACGTCCAGCACGTGCTGCCATGGACGTACGGCATCGGGCCGGCGCAGGACGACGGGCCCGCCCGCCTGCAAGGCGGCGATGACCTCGGGCACAAGGCGTCCGACCGCTGCATCCCCACCCCCGACGACGTTGCCGAACCGCACGGATGCGGAACGGATCCGCTCACCCGCCGCCGCGTACAGGTCGGCGTACGCCTCGAAGACCAGCTCAGCCGCGGCTTTGGAGACGCTGTAAGGGCATCCGCCACCAAGGGTGTCCACCTCGCGGTAGGGCCATGGCCAGCCCTGGTTGCGGTAGCACTTGTCCGATGTCACGTGGACGAGGACCGGGGGCTCGCAGAGCCTGGCGGCCTCAAGCACATTGACCGAACCCGTGACGTTCGTGGTGAGGGTCGTTCCCGGGTCGCTGTAGCCGATGCTCACGACAGGCTGCGCCGCGAGGTGCACCACGACATCGAACGGCTGCGCAGTCATGACCTGGTGAATAGCGGCGAGTTCGCGTACGTCGCCCCATCGTGTTTCGGCCCCGAGCTCAGTGAGCGCTTCTGAGCGCGTACGGGCGTGGACGTCGTCCGCGAGCGCGAACCCCGTTACTTGTGCGCCGAGCTGGAGCAGGGCCGTGGTGAGCCACGAGCCGATGAAACCCGTGTGTCCGGTGACCAGCACCCGTCGTCCGTTCCACAGGTCGGCAAGAGGCCGCGTCGGACGGGCGTCACGCGTGATCAGATCGGCTGCAGCCACGGCCACCCCTCCTTCTCCACGATTGCCTCGATGTCGATGAAGTCCTTGTAGGTGTCCAGGGGAAACCACAGGCCCTCGTGCGCTACGGCGCCCAGCGCTCCTTCAGCGGCGAGACGGGGCAGTACGTCGTCCTCCAGTTCCCTGCCGGCCTCGAGCCACTGGAACAGCTCCTGGGCGCACATGAAGTAGCCGGCTGATATCGGGGCTTGTTGCCATGGCTTCTCCACGAATGCGGTGACAGTCGTGCCCAGTGCGTCGAGAACCAGTTCTCCGTAGCGGGACCGGACACGAGTGGCAGCCATGGTGACCACCGCTCGCCCGCGCTCGTGGCTCTCGATCAGTGTGTGGAGGTTGAAGTCGGACAGGACGTCCGCGTAGCCGAGAAGGAACGGAGTCTCGCCGAGATGTCCCTTGGCGTCCTGCAATCGTTGCCGTTTGTCCGCCGACGGGCCGCTGTCGACCATGGTGACCCTCAGGCCATCCGTACTGAACCTGCGCCAGCCCACGCCCGCCTCCACCGCCTCCGGACGGACACCGAAGGCCGCCGGGAGCACCTGGCGCACGGAGTCGGCACCGTATCCCACGCACAGAACGAAGTCGGTGAGCCCGAAGGCACGGTAGTAATCCATGACATGCAGCAGCAGCGGTCGCCCATCGGGAAGTCGCCGAAGAGGCTTTGGGATATCGTCCGCGTCCGTCCGCTGTCGCAGGCCGAGACCTCCACACAGGAGCAGTACCGGTGGTTTGGCGGGCATTTGGTTACCTCAGAGATGAGAGGACTAGTTCATCGTTCCGCGCGAACGAAGATGAGAAGTGGAAATGTAAGGCAGTTATCCATCAGCCTCGCAGCTGATCATTCTCGCCCGAGAAACAGCTGTCAACGCTGCACCTGGAAAAGCCTACGCCGTGTCAACTAGTGGACAATTACTGCGTTCTCAAGCGACTACGCTGCGCCCGACGGAATACGCGCAGAGCTCTGGTGGTCGCGGAACCAGTCGACGGTGCGCAGCAAGCCTTCCTTTATGTCCGTCCGCGGTTTCCAGCCCAGTTGTTCCGCGGCCCGCGTGATGTCCGGGCGGCGCACGGCCGGATCGTCTATCGGACGCTCGACGAAGCTGATCGGCGATGTGGAGCCCGCCAGTTCGATGACCATCCCGGCCAGCTCACGTATCGACAGTTCCACGTCGTTGCCGATGTTCACGGGGCCGTGGATCTGTGAGCGAGCCAGTGCCAGCAGACCGGCAACTGTGTCGTCCACGTAGGTGAGTGAGCGTGTCTGACTGCCGTCACCGGCCACCGTCAGGGCCGTACCGCCGAGGGCCTGGTAAATGAAGTTGGGCACCGCGCGGCCGTCGTCCCAGCGCATCCTGGGTCCGTATGTGTTGAAGATCCGCGCGATGGCCACGTCAGCCCCGCGCGCCCTGCCCTCGGCCATGGTCAGCGCTTCCGCGAACCTCTTGGCCTCGTCGTAGACACTGCGCGGGCCGACCGGATTCACATTGCCCCAGTAGTCCTCGGTCTGCGGATGGCACAGCGGATCGCCGTATACCTCCGAGGTCGAGGCGAGCACGAAGCGGGCCGCACTGTTCCGGGTCAGTGCCAGGGCGTTTCGTGTACCGAGGCTGCCGGCGTCCAAGGTGTGCAGGGGCAAGCGCGCGTACGCGGAGGGAGACGCCGGAGATGCCAGGTGAAAGACGAGATCTACACGGCCGGTGACATCGAGTCCTTCGCTCACGTCGGCCCGGAGCAGCTCGAAGTCGGGATGGCCGGCCAAGTGAGCCACATTGTCGGGTGAACCGGTACAGAAGTCGTCGATGCAGACAACTGCGTATCCCTGGGCAATCAATGCTTCGC
The DNA here is from genome assembly GCF_044742205.1 of Streptomyces sp. NPDC087901. NCBI lineage: Bacteria > Bacillati > Actinomycetota > Actinomycetes > Kitasatosporales > Streptomycetaceae > Streptomyces > Streptomyces sp. NPDC087901. The sequence goes on along the minus strand of NZ_JBIUUC010000026.1, from coordinate 16,394 downwards.
AAAGGTGGGATCCCAGGAATCCGGCTCCGCCTGTCACCACCGCACGCTGACGACCGGACCGTTCACCAGGTGCCTTGCGGAGCTTCCCGCCCGTACCACACAGCCGCTGGTCGCCCGCGGAATTCATAAATTGCTCCTTTTCCATCTGAGACGTGATCGAGCGCTTCACCGTTGGTTACTGATCGACCGTTATCTCTGCGTGCGAAACCATGTGAGATTGTTGCGCACGTCGAATGTGACGCACTGACGGGATTCGACGGAAGCGCATAGCTCTTCCAGGGCCATGCGACCGAACACGAACTCGCGGAATGCTATGGGCTCAGTTCCCGGGTGCTTCTGCGCGAAGTACTCCAGACTCTCGGTCAGGGCTTCGAGTTTGGTCGGTGCAATGGGGGTCTCCAGGTGATGGACCGCGGCCTGTGGTCGGTACTGGTATCGCGCCCCGGCCTGGTGCAGTCGTAGCCCGAGCTCCACGTCGTCCACGCCCCAGCGCGTGAACCCCTCGTCAAACGCTCCGACACGGAGTGCGTCCGCCCGGCGGAAGGAGACATTTCTCGTGACGAAGCAGAGCCATGGTGCCGGCAGCCCACCCGGGTCGAGGTCGAACACTTTGAAGGTGCGTGAGGCGTAGTAGTCGGGGCGGGTCAGCTTCTTGATACCGCTCCAGTCCCCGTCGAGCGCGTCGTCCTGCGCACGCTGGTTGGCCTCTGAGAACGGCCGGTGCATATAGGTGTTGAACCTGTCTCCCACCACGACGTCCGCCCCGTCCCGGCAGTGACCGCGCAGGTGCTCCGCCACGAGGTCGTCCGAGAAGAGCACGTCGTCGTCCAGACACAGGACCACGGCTCCCGTCGCCGCGCGCAAACCGGCGTTCCGAGCCACCGTGTAGCCGAGCGGCGGTTGCCGAATCAGTCTTGTGTCGGCTGCGGAGCAGCCGTCCAGGATCGGCGCCAGATCGCAGTCGGAGCCGTCGTCCACAATGAGTATTTCGAAGCCACCAGAGACCCCGGTCTGCCGGGACAGCGCCTTGAGGACCATGCTGAGGTGCTCGGGACGATTGCGGGTGTTGATGACAACGGACATGTCCAAGGTGTTCTCTCCTGCTGGAATGCGCCGGATTCAGACCTGCTCGTAGGTGGCGTCGCGGGCCTGTCAGACCCGCAGCAACGTGCAGGCCCAGTGCATGCCGCTGCCGGTGCTCGTCAACGCCAGCGGTTCCCCTGAGGCCAGTTCACCGGTTTCAAGGAGCAGCCCCAGGGACAGCAACTGGTCGGCGCAGCCGAAGTGCCCGTAGTCCTCGGCGAGTGCGGCATTGGTGTCCTCCATGGATATCCCCAGTTCCCTGGCGTACGCCTCCAGCCCTTTGGACGTGCCGTTCATATAGAGAACTCGACGCACCGATGCGTACGGGATTCCCGCTCTGCGGCAAGCTCGTTCGAGCACGGAGCGGTTGTTGTGCCGGTCCTGTCGCACAAACTTGACGAGCGCCCGAGGATTGCTGCCGAGGAGTTTCCTCATCGACTGGCCCGGGGGGCCGATCGGCGCGGGCCTTGGCGCATCGGCCGTGAATGGACTGGCTTCGCCCCCTACGGGCAACCGGCCGGCATCCGCGTATGTGCCATCGCTGATGATCTCGGTGGCCAGCCATGAACACTTCGTATGGCCACGGACGAGGACCGCGGCAGCGGCGCCGTCCGACGTCACTGCCGTGCCTGATTCCATGCGGTTCCAGTACGGCTCACATACCTTGTGGGCCGAGATCAGCAGCGCTTTCCGGTACTCGGGGTGAGTGGCGAACTTTCCCGCCACGAGGTCAAAGGCGACGACGCCGCTGCTGCACGCCTGGTTCACCAGACATGCCTCGGCCGAAAACGCACCGAGTCGAGCCTGGGTGGAGGCCGCCGCGTCCCAGTAGAGGTACTCGGGTATGTCCGCCATCGCCAGGACGACCAGATCTATATCGGCCGCGGTGACGCCCGCCCGGTCCAAAGCCCGTTGCCCGGCCTCGGTCGCGAGATCGGTCAGCCCTGTGCCGTCGGTGGCGCGGTGAAAGGTGCGATAGCCCCAGCCTGCCACCTGGCGCAGCCGGTCGGTGTACGCGGGAGCGGCTTCGGCGACCGGAAGCGAATCGCCGAGCGCCCAGTCGACCGCGACAATGCCGAAAGTCACGGCGTCCCGTTCTGTTGGGTTTTCAGCAGCATGCTGCGGCGCACAAAAGCCCGGCGGGAACGCGCGGTGAAGTAGTCCCCGGACCTGACGCCCGGATGACGTGGTGGACTGTCCTCGTCGGCACAACTGGGCACACACTCGATCAACGCTTCGGAGTTCGGCTGGAAGAAGAAGGCGACGGACACCCGGTCACGGTGGATCTGGTCCGGCCTCGGCATCACCACGCGGTGCACGGTGCTGGGCCAACGGTCATTGGTCCACATCGTCATCAAGCGGCCCAGGTTGATGACAAATGTGCCAGGAATCGGTGGCACGTCGAGCCATCCGCCCTCCTGATCCAGCACCTGGAGGCCGCCGGGCCCGTCGTCCTGATGCAGCACGGTCACCGTGCCGAAGTCCGTGTGCTCCTCGTTGCGAAGCGCTCCCGGAGGCGGTGGCTCTGCCAGAGCCGGGTAATAGTTGATGCCGAGTGGTGTCATATGGCGATCGAACTTGTCATCGAACCAGTCCGCCGGCATGCCCAAGGACGAGGCCATGAGCCCCATGACCTTCAGGGACAGCTGGCTGACGGCCTCGTAGTAGTCGAGGAACGCCTCCCGGAACCGAGGCTGGTCCGGCCACTGGTTCCGTGACACCAGGACGCGTGTGTCCTGGGCCCCCTCGGACTCGCCCAAGCGGGACGCGCAATACATCTCAAGGCCGCCATAGGCCGAGTAGCCGTGCTGCAGAGGCTCAAGGGGGGAAGCGGCCACGCGTTCCTTCACCTGCTGGGGCCCGGCGAAGAACGTGCGCGCAGCGCCATGCAGCCGGTCGATCATGCGCTGCGGCACGCCGTGCCCTGTCACGACGAAGAAGCCGCTGGTCTCGCACGCCTGCGCGACCGCCCGCACGACGGACGCACGTTGTTCCGGCCGGCTGGGACGGTCGAGGCCCAGGTCGATGACCGGAACGTAGCCGTCGACCACAACCGCCTGCGGGGCAGGAGCCTGTATCGGGTCGGACACCGGAGATCCTTCCGTCTGTCGAGTCATGAACCGGCCAGGTGGTGTCACCACTCGACCGGAAGGGCGCGCACGCCGTAGATGAGCATGTCGTCGAGAAACATCAGTTCGTCGGCGGGAACTGCCAGCCGGAGGCCGGGCAACCGTCCGATCAGTTCGGCCAGAGCGAGTTCTGCCTGGGTCTGGGCCAAGAAGCTGCCCAGGCAACGGTGCACACCGTGGCCGAAGGCCAGCTGCCCCTGGACGTCGCGGGTCACGTCGAAGCGGCCCGGGTCGGGGTACACCTCGGGATCGCGATTCACCGAGGGGAGACTGACCACCACCGCGTCACCCGCCCGTACCGGGCACCCGGCAACCTCGGTGTCCCGCGTCGCCACACGGGCGACACCGTGCTGCACGACGGTCCAGTAGCGCAGCGACTCTCCGATGGCAGGACCGCACCATCGCCGCGGGTCCGATCGCACCAGTCGAGCCTGCTGTTCGTCCGTCAGCAACGAGAGCAGCGCCAGGGACAACAGGCCGGATGTGGTCTCCAGGCCCGCCATCACGATCAGGTTCGCCGCTCCGATCGCGTCGGCGAGGCTCAGATTTCCTTGGCCGATCTCACTTGCGAGGCCACTGAGCAGGTCGTCGGCGGGGTCACGGCGTTTTGCCTCGAGCAGCCGTTCCAGGTACTGGTTGAGTCTGCCCGCAGCAGCGGCCCGCCGTACCGGAGTGGCGTCATGCATCTGCATGTCGCGAACGCAGTCGAGGAAGAAGTCGCGGTCTTCGGCTGGAGTGCCGAGCAGCCGCGCAGCCGTGATCGCCGGCAGTGGCAGAGTGACAGCCTCGACCACATCCGCGGGGCCGCCGCCGCTCACCATGTCGTCCACGAGCTGGGAGACGGCCGACTCGATCGCCGGACGCAACTGCCTGACGCGCCCCGCGCTGAACTCGGCTGCCGCCAGACCCCGCAGCCTGGTGTGCTCCGGCGGGTCCATGGACAGGAAATGGCCTGGAATGTGCCGCTTCGAGGCCAAGGGGAAGGGTGGAAAATCAGTGCGTGTGGTGTCGGAGCTGAAAGTCGCGCTGTCGGCGAGGATCTCCCGGGCCGCCTTGAGCCCCGTCACCAGCCACGCCTCACCGCCGTAGGCGAGGGTGCAGCGGTGCAACGGAGCCCCGCTCCTGGCCCTGTACTGCGGGGGCGGCGTGTACGGATCGGGTCGTATCTGCGGAAAGACGAGTGCGGGGCTCGCCCCTGAGGTGGGTGTGATGGCCACGGGCTTGGTCACGCCTGACCGTCCTTGAAGAGCACAGTGTCGCCCAGCACCAATGCGTCCATGTCGGTCGAGAGGAAGCAGCGCAGGGCGTCCTCGGGAGTCTCCACAATCGGTTCCTCGTTGTCGTTGAACGAGGTGTTCAGAAGCACGGGAACTCCGGTGATCCGGTCGAAGGCGTCGAGCAGCGCGGAAAGCCGCGGATTGAGCTCGGGGAGCACCGTCTGCAGTCGGGCCGAACCATCCACGTGGGTGACCGACGGAATCACCGTCCTCTTGGCCGGCCGTACTTGCGGAACAAGGAGCATGTACGGAGCCGGTACATCGGTGCTGAAGAACTCCGCCTGACGATCTCGCGACACCACTGGGGCGAACGGCCTGAACCACTCCCGGTGTTTGACCTTGGCATTGATCCTGTCCTTCATTCCGGGGTCCCGCGGATCGGCCAGGATGCTGCGGTTTCCCAGAGCCCGAGGACCGATCTCGGAGCGGCCTTGGAACCATCCGACGACCGCGCCGCCCGCGAGTTTGGCTGCCACCCGGCCGTAGAGGTCGTCAGGGCGTTCCACTATGAGCCGCCCGCGCAGCGTCGCGATCGCCACGTTGATCCGTGCGTCGTCGTAGACCGCTCCCAGATAGGGCGAGAAGGGTTCGTCCGCCGGCTCCCATCGATGCCCGCCCATGCCGTAATGGCCCTGCAGTGCGGCGCCCAAGGAGGTGCCCTGGTCTCCGGCAGCGGGGACAATATGGATCTCCTCGAAAGGAGTCTCTTCGAGGATCTTGTAATTGGCGACACTGTTCAGGGCCACGCCACCGGCAAGGCACAGGCGCCGCGCACCCGTGCGTTCGTGGAGCGAGCGGGCCATTTCCAGGATGATGCGCTCGGTGTGCTCCTGGACGGCGAAAGCGAAGTCGGCACGCATCTCGCCGGCCGCGTCCTCACTCCCCGCCCGGGACAGTTCCCCGGCAATGAAGCGCGCCAGTTCGCGCTGCTGGGCCACTGACTGCCGGAAGTCACCGCCCCGCAGTCGGTACGACCCGGCCAACTCCTCCACGTACCGGGAGCGGCCGTACGGCGCGAGCCCCATGGCTTTCCCCGAGGCTCCGACCCCTCCGACGGTGGTCAACCCGATGCACTTGGCCACCAGTTCGTACATCGATCCGACCGAATCCGCACACAGGTCGTCCGCACGCCGGACACCCGCGGCGATCTCCCCCCACACCGCGTGCAAGGGCCTGAGACCGTGGGCGTCGCCCGTGTAGTAGGTGATCGTCTCCCCTCGCCGCGTGCCGTCGACCGTTCGCTCCGACCCGCGCCCGTCCATGACGAGCACGGCCGCCTCCTCGAAGGGCGAGGTGTAGAACGTGCTGGCCGCATGTGACAGGTGGTGGCCGATGTACTCGACACGGTCCTTGAAGCGCAGTGTGTATACCGGACTCAGGAAGTCGTTGGCGACCACGCGGTCGACGTCGTCGAGCGTGATCCCGGCCTCGTTGAGCACATAATCGGCCGCAAGACACCTCTGTAGGCGTGGGCCGAGTCCGTAGCCGACCTTCTTCCGCGTCAGGCGTTCCTCCTCCACCGCCGACACGATGCGCCCGTCCTCGACGAGACAGGCGCCGAAGTCATGATGAGAACCTCCCAGACCAAGCACACGCACAAGCCCACCCCCAGGTGATCAGAGCCACTGGCCCTCAACGAAAGTCGGAATCCCGCTTACCGTCAGACACTCACCGAAGGCATCAGCTCCGCGGCTCGGTCCAGCCCATTGCGCAGGCACGCCGCGAGCAACTCCAGGTCCTCCGCCCGGTAGACGAGGGCCGGCGCAAGTTGGAGACATCCGGGCCCTGTCGACACCGTGGCTCCCGCCCTGCGCACCTCGTCCGCAACCAGATCCACTGCCTCGGGCGGTAGTTCGCCCCCACCGGCGGACAGCCGGACGGCACGGAACGCACCGACCCCACCGGCCGAGACGACCAGCTCATGGCTGCTCAGTTCATCGAGAAGCACATCCAGTTGCTTGCCGAGCCGCGCGGAGCTGCCGACCGCGTCCAGGCGCTCCATCTCGTCGATCGTGGCCAGGATGGCGGCACAGGTAGCAGGGGCGCCGGCTTGGGTCTCCGCATGGACGAGGGCGGCGTCGTGCCGGTCAAAGACCTCACAGATCCGGTGGGAGGGCATCACCGCGGCTGCCGCGCAGCTTCCGTTGGTCAGCCCTTTGGACGCCAGGAGCACATCTGGCTGCCGCGGCCACGAGCCGGAGGCGAAGTAGGTTCCTGTTCGACCGAAGCCGGTGGCCACTTCGTCGGCCACAAGCAGGAAGCCGTACTTCTGCCGCAGCCCGTCCAAGGCCGTCACCATCTCCTCGGACAACGGGTACGCTCCGGTCCCCAGAACCGGTTCGACGACAACCGCAGCAATGCGGTCACCTTCGCGACTCAGCAGATCGGCGAGCTCCTCCACGTTGTCGTGCGCCACGTGCCGGATGAGGCGCTGGTCCACGCTGTAGTAGCTCTGGGCGAGCGGCATGCCGGTGAGCCCGTGACTGCCATACGTCAGGCCGTGATAGCTGCCCTTGAATCCCACGACGATCCGGCGCTGGTACTGGCGTTGGAGTGCCCAGTACTGGCGGGCAAGCTTCATCGTGAGGTCGTTCGCCGCGCTCCCTGAAGTGGAGAAGATGACACGGCCGAAGTGGTCGGGTCCGCATACGTCGAGCAGGGCTCGGGCAGCGGTCTCAGCAAGGGTGTGGCCGCCTCGGAAGAGTGTCAGGTAGGAAGCATCGAGGAGCGTCTCATGAATAGCGGACGCCACCTTGCGGTTCCCGTATCCAAGATTTACATTCCACAGTCCACTCGTCGCACAGAGCCTCCACTCCCCATCGGCAAAGAGAACTTTCGTGCCCTTGGCACGCACCGCCGTGCGAGTTTCACTGCCAAATCCGCTAGGAGGGCTGAGGAGTTCCCACAAAGGGGTGCGGTCGGCGTCAGCTATCACTGGCTAATTCTCCTGTCGCGGAGACCTGACGAGTCGGCATATGGATTCCAGAACTCGCCTTCGACAGAAGGAATTCTGGCGAGCCACCGAAGGGAATGTCAAGGCATCCCAGGGCGGGGAGGTGCCCAACTGTACGGGCGTAAAATGTCCTGCTTCAGGGGTCCGTTCGTGCACATTTGGACACTATTAAACCCCGAAACGCTTTCCCGTTTGGCGTGAAACCTCCCACCGGATCGAGTCATGTCAAGTAGTGGACACCGACCAGTCTTGACTGCCCCTCACCCATCGGTAAGCATCATTGAGCCAGAGGACCTGACCACCGGAGGGAAAGATATGGAATCTCGCCAGGAAGTCATTGACACCGTAGCCGCGCGCATTCGCCAGATCCTGCCCGGACTCAAAACGGATTCGAGCGTGGAGGAGAAAGACCTGCGCGATTTCGCCGAGTTCGACTCATTGAGCATCCTGGAGTCACTGGTCTGGCTCGAGAACGAGTTCTCCGTCAAGATCCCGGACGAGGAGCTGGTCATCGACAACTTCTGCACGGTCGGCAAGATGGTGGACTACGTCCTCCTCCATCAGAGTGTCTGAGCGACGGGCTCCTGATCATGGGCCTCTACACCCTGACCGACCTTCTTGACGAACGCTCCGCGACCCGGGCTTTCGCTCCAGCCGTGGAACGGGCCGGCCAGGCCGTCACCTACCGCGGACTACGCGACCTGGCACACGAGTCGGCTGCGGCGCTCGCCGCACAGGGGGTCAGGAAAGGCGACCGAGTGGCGCTCCTGCTGCCGCGATCGCATGAGGCACTCGGCTGGCTCTTCGGAATCGCCCACCTCGGCGCGGTGGCGGTCATTGTGCACGAGTCGCTCAAGCAGCAGCAGGTCGGCCACATAGTGCGGCACAGCGGCGCCCGCCTGGTCGTTGCAGATCAGAGAGCCCGGAAGCTGCTCACCGGCTCCGAGACGCCGGTCCTCTCGTCCGAAGCGGACCGTCGCACAGGTGGCGGACCACCGCCGTCGCCACGCATCATCGGTCAGGACCTGGCAGCACTCATCTATACGTCGGGCTCCACGGGCCTCCCCAAAGGGGTCATGGTCACCCATGCCAATCTCCTGGCCGGAGCGCGCATCGTCGCGGACTACCTCGGCCTGACTGTCGACGACCGAACGCTCTCATTGCTTCCGTGGAGCTTCGACGCAGGACTCAACCAGGTCCTTGCGACCTTCTGGGCCGGCGGAACTGTCGTAATCGCCAGTTCCGCGTACGCGCCAGAGATCTGCCGCACTCTGGCCGCGGCCCGAATTACCGGTCTGGCAGGCGTGCCACCCCTGTGGGAGTCGCTGATCCGGCGCCCCTCCCCGTTCCTCGACATCGAGCTGCCGCACCTCCGCTACGTCTCCAACACAGGCGGCTCGCTGCGTGCCAGCACTGTCGACAGCATCCGCAGGGCGCACCCCCGGACGCAGATCTATCTGATGTACGGACTCACCGAGGCATTCCGGTCGACCTACCTGCGTCCCGAGCTGATCGACCGGTACCCCGGATCCATCGGGCAGGCCATTCCCGACACCGAGATCATGGTGCTCAACGAGTCGGGTGCTCCTTGCCGCCCGGGGGAGGTCGGCGAGCTTGTTCACAGAGGACCGACCGTGACCGCCGGATACTGGAACGACCTACAGGCGACCACCCGGGTGTTCCGCCCCCACCCGTCCCCTGTCCCCGGCAGCACGCCCGAGTACGTGGTCCATTCGGGAGACTGCGTACGGGCGGACTCGGACGGGTTCCTCTACTACGTCGGCCGGATGGACGAGCAGTTCAAGTCACGCGGAATCCGTGTGAACCCTTCCGAGATCGAGTCGGCCCTGCTGCACAGCGGGCTGCTCTCCGAGGCCGTGGTCTTCGCCGAAGCTGACGAGAACGGCGAGGACCGGATCATTGCCGCCGTCGTCCCCAAAGAGACGGACTCGTTCGAAACAGGTCAGCTCGCCTCGTACACCCGCGCGTCGTTGCCCACCCACCAGCAACCGGCCCGTTTCCACGTAGCCACCGAATTCCCCCGCACCTCGTCCGGCAAGACCGACAGGGCGACGGTCAAGCGTCGCCTCCAGTAAGCAGGACCACACCGCGGAGAGAGCGGAGAATGAACCAGGTAACGGAAGCCCAACTGGCTCAGCCACTGGAGCGATTCGCCTCGCTTCATGCCCAGACTCTGCGTCGTGGCGGGGCGGATCCACTGGACATGTCCTACCCGAACCCACGCGTCCACCGCGACCCTCGGGCATTCGGCATCCTTCGCGAACTGCTGATCAGCACCTCGCAGGACGCGCTCCAGTACACGCCGATGGGCGGTGGCACCGTGGCACGACGCCGCGTCGCCTCAATGCTGCGCCGCAGGTTCGACATTCCGTACGGGTATCGAGATGTGCTGCTGACCCCGGGGGCCACCGCCGCCATCAACGTCGCGCTCACCGCGCTGTTCCGTCCCGGCGACGAGGTCCTGGTGATTACGCCGTGCTGGATGGACTACTTCCTCTATCTCAAGCACCTCGGGATTACCGCGATCGCGGTTCCCTCCGCCCACGACAAACGGCTGGACCTCCAAGCACTGCTCGCGGCCGCCGGACCGCGGACCGCAGGCGTCGTTGTCGGACAGCCTTCATGCCCCACAGGAGTCCTGCACCGGGCGGACGAACTCAAGGAACTCGCAAGCACGTTGGAGGCGATCGCCGCCCGCTCCGGCCGCCGCCCGCTACTCATCAGCGACGAGGTGCACCGCGACCAGGTATGGGGAAGCCCTTCGTTCACCAGCCCAGCTCAGTTCTATCCGGACACGCTCACCGTGTACTCATTCGGCAAGGCGTGGTCCCTGCAGGGTCAGCGGCTGGGCTATCTCGCCATCGGACCACACCTGCGCCGGCACGATGACGCACTCATGCGGTCGGAGCGAGCCATACGGTCGACAGGGGTCTGCGCACCCACCGCCCTGCTCCAACTGCTGATCCCGGAGATCGTCGACCTCGAACCGGACGGAACGTCGCTGCGCGAGGATCAGGTCGCACTGCGACGCGTACTGATGGACGCAGGCTACGCACCCGTTGAGGCAGACGCGACCGCTTTCGTCTACGCCTCCTGTCCGCCCGGGGCCACGGACTGGGAATTCGTGACGGCACTCGCGCAACACGGTCTCCTGGCCATGCCCTCTTCGCTGTTCCATGAACCCGGCTTCTTCCGCATGGCTCTCAACGTGGACTCCTCGCGGTTCGGCGACGTCGCCAGGCGCCTTTCTGTGACACGTCAAGAAATCACAGGCAAACCAAGTGAAGCACGCATCTAGAGGAAAGGGTGAACCGCATTGGCGCCATCCGAGGTCCCCAGCCGTTCTGAAGTGGCTGAGGTACTGGACAGATTCGTCCGCACAGAAGGCGGAGTAACGACCGACGACAGCGACTTCGACCACGATGTCAACCTGTTCGAGTCGGGCTACCTGGACTCACTGGCCATAGTCTCCCTTATTTCTTTCATCGAGCAGGAGTTCAGGGTCGAGTTGAGCGATCGTGCACTTACCTCGCCACATTTCACGAACATCACTGGGATAAGTGCCGTCATCACTGAGGAGCTCGCGGAAGCTTCCAGCACCATCCTCCCGTCGACGGGAATCAGCAAGTGATCCCGATCTCGGCGTCGGAGGCGGTGGCACGCACTCGTACGGTACCCAACGGGTTTCGCTCCTACACAGCCACCGACGATGACGCATCACGCGCCTACGCGATCTCAGCAGACCTCCTTGAGGAACTGCTCGACCTCGGCCTGCCCATGAAGACGAGCGGACGAAGCATCCTGCTCGACCCTGTCGATCTTGAGAATTGCAGCACAAATCTTCGCACGAATTCTCCGCAATGGGCCGTTATGGGCATTTGGAAGAAGCACCTGGGCAGCCCCCGTGGCGTCGATGCCGGAACGTGCGAGGTCCGCATCGCATGGAGATGTCCAGCCCCTGGACATCAAGGGGACTGTGACTATCTGGTCAATCAGCGACTCACGGACCCTCAGGCGGCGCACACCTATCACCAGCCGTCCAGTACGACGCTGACCATCACGGCGAACGTCGCAGGGCAAGCGCACGACTTCGGAGACTCCTTCAAGGAGGTGGCCGGCGCAGCCCAAGAAGTCACCTACCACAAGCTTCCTGACGCCCTTTCCTCCGACCTGCGGTTCCTCCAGGCAACCGGCCTCGCCGACTGCCGATTGGCCGGCCTTCACCTGACAGCCGTCGCACAGGAGGCCGGCTTCACCGCCCGCCCCGCCTACGGGTACTTCCTGGGTATCCCCTTCCCCGCCCCGCACGCATGGTTCGAGGTCCAGGTCGGCGGGCAGTGGGTGGGCGCCGACCCGTTCTTCCTCAACACACTTCACCAGTGGGGCGTCCTGGATGCCCGGGCATGGCCCCTGACGCACTCGCCGCGGAATGCACTCTGGCGCACCGGCCTCACGCCTCCCTCCACGGCGCCGTCCCATGCACCGCTTGTCCTGCACCGCGGCCTGCCCGCCCCCGCCAGCCTGATGGCTCGCTGGAGAACTCCCGCATGCGCCCCGCCGACTTGACGACCCACCCGGGTTCGAGATGCCTTCCGGTTCGGAGGCCCCTGAGGGCTTGTGTATCGATGTACTGAACTCTTCTGCAACCGCCATCTCCGTCAACTTCCTTGAAACTGAGGGCCATATGCGGTTGACGTAACCCCTGCGGGATTCCTAGCATCAGTGCATCGATTTACCAACCGGACACCGGCGTGGCCCGGGGCAAGTTCCGAGTAGGAGGCGCGATGGCGCGGCTGCCCCGGCACCGGTGCATCGACCGAGGAGCGACCAGCACGACTGTTCGGCAGGAGCGTCGCGGCAGGTGTCACGACGGGATGCCTCTTCATCCCGTCGGCCGTTCCAGCAGTCCGATTCAATTCGGTGGCAGCAACTTGAAATCGACCTACAGCGCCGGGGTAAGGGCCGGTGTATGCGTAGCCGTGATTCCGTTCGCCGCGATTGCGACAAGGGGAGGGGGCCCGTGCGGTCGCCGAACGGGCTCATTTCCTGCGAAAGAAAGGGAATAGCGATGCCGGTCGACACCGCCACCAGGATGCGTGGAGAATTTCACCTTGAAAATGAAGTTCCCGCACTGATTCAGAACCTGGCGACCGAAGCAAGGTTCGAGATCATATTGTGCGGTGATTCACCTGCATGTATGACCCTGCTGCGGAGTTTCGAGTCGCGATGCAGATGGGTGAACTCCGGAGTGAAGACTCGCATACTGCTTGGACCGAGGCTCGCGAATACCGGGGTGTCGATCGGACTGCCGGAATTGAACCTCGTGACGAGATCGACGAGGGATGGCGTTGAAACATTCATGTCTTTCGACGGCACGGAAACCATAATTCCAACTGGAGGACCCAGTCCCGCCAGCTTCATGAATGTGAATTCACGGGAGGTGGGAAGCGCCGTCAGGGACTCCTTCCAACAGCAGTGGGAATCAATTGCAGACGCAGGTGATATCTCCCATGAATTCGATAATGCACAGCGCTTCATTATCCATGGAATCTCTTCGGGAATGACCGACGAAGCCATTGCGAAGCGACTTGGTCTTTCATCAAGGACCGTGCGTCGCAACATATCTCGGATGATGGAATCATTTCAGGCGCGGAGCCGCCTGGACTTTGGGCGCCACCTCGCAGATATTGGCTTCTTTCGCTGATGCACCCATGCGAATCGCAGCGCAGGATCGCTGTACGCGCCTATCGGTTCCCCCACCGTCTCCCCAGACAGTGAGCCTTTTCAACGTGGCCACGATCGAGTGACGCCGGGGTCACGACGGCTCATGTACGCCCGCGCCGCCAGCCTCTCCACGTCGAACTGCTCGTGGAGGTGCTCCAGCGCCCAGGCGACGACCTCGGTGAGCGGGTCGGCGCCGATCTCCTCCGGTAAAGACCTGTCGAGGTAGCGCCCTCCTGACCGCCCGAGCGGCGCGGCGGGACCACCAGTCGGCGGTGCCAGGGCCCCTGCCGCCTCGTTGCCGCGGTCCGTTCGCACGATGTGGAGAGAATCATCCGGATCGATGGAGGCCCGGGTGAGGCTTCGCACTGACAGCGGTGGGTACATCCGCAAGTATGGACGCTGGCGCATGGATATCGCTGATAGCTACGGGGATCGTCCTGCTCATCGGGGCGGGGCTCATCTGCTACGAGCATTGGGGATCCGGCGCGAACCAGAGCCGGGAGTATGACCTCGGTCCGGACAACACCAGCGGCGGAGGCGGAGGCGGCTGACGCCCACGGTTCGGCCAAACCGCCTCAGCCCGAACCTGCCGCCGATCAGGACCGCGCTGCAGCAGAGCATCGAACAACGGCCTGGATCTCGTCGGACTCCCCTCGCGATAGATCGGTGCCTTGGGTTCAGCGTTGCCGCTCCAGGGTGAGGACGGCTGCAGCGATTGACGACATTCGATTCGGGCTGCACCGGGCCTTGCGGAAGATCCGCCACGACTTCAGCCGTGCGACACCACGCTCGACCGGAGCCCGTGCCGCGGACAGCACGCGGTTGACGGTCTGTTGGGTGGGCGTGAGGCCACGGCCCGGTGGGCGTCTGAGGGGCGTCGTCACCCATGGTCCGGCTCCCATGTAGGCGCGGTCGGCCAGGACTGGAACGCCCTGACGCTCGCAGATCCGGATGATCCGGTGAGTGCGGGCCGCGGTCAGGTCGTGCGTGCGGCCGGGCAGTGCAGGCGAGATCCACAGCAGCCGCCCAACCGGGTCGGTCACCACCTGCACGTTCACCCCGTGCCGGTGGTGCTTGTGGGAGTAGTCGGCCCGGCTGTCGCCGACCCGGTCGCACTCCGCCAGAGTGCCATCGAGCAGAACGTGGTCAGGGTCGGCCTCGCGCAGAGTGCGCAGCAGGCCGGGCGCGTGGTCGACCAGCATGTCGACGACGGCTGCCACGTAGGCGTGCGCGGTGCCGACGGAGATGCCGAACCCTGCAGCGAGCTGGGCGAGAGTGTCGTGCCGCCGCAGGTACACCAGGCCGACCAGGGCACGCTGGTGCGGCGGGAGCTTGCAGCGGCGGTCACCCTCGCGGGTGACGATGAGCATGGTGACCCACTCGACCAGGGCATGAGGCAGGTCGAGTGCGGCTGAATACGGAACCAACGCGGCTCCTGTGCTTGTGGGTTGAGACTTCGAACACCTCCCCCAACGGCACGGGAGCCTCGTGCGTTGCGCACACCGCCGGCATCACCCGATCAGTGGCGACTCTGAAACAGCTCAGTCAGTCCTAAACGATCACTCAACCTTCCCTACGTTGTTCTGCGGGACCGGGCGAGCACTTCGTATGGTTGGCCCACCCAGGGGTGTCGGGTGCGGTCGGCGACGAGGTCCATGCGACGACCAGTGAGGATCTTGAGGTCGATGACGGTTTCGTCGCCGGTGCGTAAGGGGTTGAGGTCCCGCCGGATGCGGACCTGGTCGGCGATGACCGCGGCGTCCTTGGCGTCGGTCTTGCCTTCGCCGCGGTAGCTCTCGGAGGCGCGGTGGATGGCCCGGCCGGAGATGTAGTGCACCGGCTGGTCGTGGTTGAGGAGGATCGCGACGGCCAGGGCGGCGCCGCCGTCGGCCAGGTCGATTCCCCAGGTAACCTCGTCGCCCAGGGCCAAGACGTCGGTGAGGAGTTCGAGGAGTTCTGGCTCGTCGTTGGCGACGCGTCGTGAGAGCAGCCGACGGCCACTTTCGTCGATCGCGACGCAGTGGTGGTGGGTCTTGCCTGCGTCGATGCCGGCCCAGATCGCGGCCATGTGATGCCTCCGTACGGTGGGCTGCTGGTGCTTCCCGACGGACGACCTCGCTGGTGATTCCCTACGGAGCGATCATTCGCAATTCCTAATTGGCAGCCGAGTCGTCGTGGGGCGTCGGGCGGCCAATCAGTGCAAGCCACAAGCGGCAGAAGGTTGGAAGCCACACCCGCACTGTCAACCGGCTCCGAGCTCAGTTGTCCGGGATCTCCCCACGGCCTGGAACGGGCCTTGGACCTCACGAACAAGGGCCCGCTGACCCTGCTGACCGGCTACCAGACCCCGGCAGTCATCCGTCGGCTCGGCACCAAGCGCCTGGAGACCTGGCTCCGGAACCGCAAGGTTCTCCGCGCCGATCAGCTCGCCGAGACCGCGGTCTCGGCCGCCGAACGCCAGCACACCAGCGTGCCCGGCGAGAAGCTGACCGCCCAGATGGTGTACACGCTCGTGGAGGAGGTGATGCTCCTCCACGAGCAGGTCGCCGAGCTCGACAAGCTCATCGAGACCCGGTTTCGCGACCACCGGTACTTCGAAGTGATCACGAGCATGCCCGGCCTGGGCGCCATCCTCGGCGCCGAGTTCCTGGCCGCCACCGGCGGCGACATAACCGTCTTCGGCACCCCAGACCGCCTCGCCGCGTTCGGCGGCGTCGCCCCGGTCCCGCGCGACTCCGGCAACCTGCGACGCCCCCAGCGAGACAACCGCCGGCTCCAGCGCGTGCTCTACACCTCCGCGCTGTTCAGCATTCGAAGGTCCGAGGAATCCCGCCGCTTCTACGACCGCAAACGCGCAGAAGGCAAACGCCACACCCAAGCCGTGCTCGCCCTCGCACACCGGCGCGTCAACGTCCTCTGGGCCCGCTTGCGCGACGGACGGTGCTACGAGCTCACGCCGCCGACGGCCCTCGCGGCTTGACAGACCGCATGAGGAATCGCTGAGAAACCTAGCGGTCACCAACCCTCGATGACAACACTCAACCTTCGCTGTGAGAGGTCAGCACCCGTGCAGGGGCCATGGGGTCCGGAGATCACGGCTGGAGGCGTCACGCTAGTACTGCAACGGTCTTTGGTGTGACTGGTGGCCAGGTTGGTCGTTGGGCTGGTTATGGGTGGGGATCTCAGTGATGTGAAGCGGTGGGCGGC
>NZ_JBIUUC010000025.1:0-58720 GCF_044742205.1 Streptomyces sp. NPDC087901 | reverse complement strand
GTACCGCTTCGTGTACTTGTTTCCCACCTGGTGCTACTTCCTCTGGAACCTCAGGTCCCAGTCTCCAGGTGTCCACGATCAAGGGGAAGCTTCACTGTCCACCGCAGCGGCGACATCGGATCCCCCCGCTCATCCGGCTCGACCAGTGCCAGCAAGGCCGGCCGCAGCCCCGGGTCCAGATCCGCGGCCCGCTTGCGTCCCCCGCCCGGTCACCGCACCCGCCCCAGAGGCTCCTCGCCCGCCTCAAGCTCGAACACGCCCTTGCGGACTGTTGTCTCACTTATCGCCGCGGCCTGCGCGACAACCCGGATGCCGCCATGGCCCAGACTCCGGGCCTCCGCGGCCATCAACAGCCGCCGTTGCCGTTCGTCCAGGTGCGGGAACAACACCACGAGCTTCAAAGCAAGTTGGTTACGAGTCTCGTCCGGGATGCGCGCACCACAACAACGACGACCGGAGCGGGAAGCAACACTGTGATTCCCTGCAAGCCCTTAAAGCCCCAGCGCCTGCATGCGGACAAGGCCTACGACGTTCCTCACCTGCGTAAACGGCTCTGGGCAAGCACATCGGCGTGCGCATCGCCCGCAAGGGAGTCGAGTCCAGCGAACGCTTACGAGGTTGTGCGCAATTGAGGTCCGGGGTCCGTAGCCGAGGATGGCCCTATGCATGCTCTTATCGATCAACCCGAAGTCCGTCGGGTCTCGCGAGGCGAGTACCCCTTGTGGGACGAGGCTCTCGCGGTCCTCAACCAGGACTTGGCCGTGACTCTTCCTGAGCAGGGACCTCTGCAACTGCTGGCCCAGCCTTCCTACGAGGCGGGCGAGCCGGAGTATGTCTACGTTGCCCTGGCCAACGGCGAGTGGCACGGCAGCCATTTGTACCCGAAGACGCCAGAGGACTCTGCTCATGCCTTGGCGATCGTCGCCGACGCCGCCCAGGACACCGTCGCTGAGCGTCTGTGGCAGGCGTGGCCCCTGTGTGTCGAACACGACCTGGGCATGCATACGCGCGACGTGGAGGGGCTGCTCTCCTGGTGGTGCGCCGGGAAGCGGTCGGGGGGCGGGCCGGGCCACATCTGTGCGGCCGTGGGCGCGCTCGACACCTTCTGAGGACCGTGGCGTGAGGGGGGCTGTGCGGGTTGGATGTTGATGTGACGCAATACCTTGGTCGCACGGCCATGTCCCATCCTGTCTTCACCGGCCTTCAGCCCCGTCGACTCGGTGCGCTGGTCGGCGAGTTGGCTCATGCGTGGATGGCCTCTGAGGAGGGCCGACTACACAACCGCAGGGGTCGCGGCCGTCTGCGGGCAGCCGGGGCCGGCCCGAACCATCAGTTGGTGTTCACCGACCGGATCATCGTCACCCTGGTCGTCCTGCGGTTACAGCTTCCTCATGCAGCTCTGGCTGTGCTCTACGGCGTGGACCGCTCCACGATCACCCGCGCCGTCCATGAGATCCGTCCGCTGTTGGCTGCCCGGGGCTTCGCTGTGCCGGGACGCCTCGACCTGCGGCTTCGCACGTTGGAGGACGTCTTCGCCTACGCGGCGGCCGAAGGCGTGGAACTGAGGTTGGACGGTACCGAGGTCCGGGTGCGCCGCCCCGGGGCGAACAGACCAGGACGGCGAGCGTTCGTCTCGGGGAAGATGCGGCAGAACACCAAGAAGGCCACCGTCGTCACCGACGAGCAGGGCCGCACCCTTTGGGCTGGCGCGTTCCGGCCCGGCCGCGTGCACGACCAGACAGCAGTGAAGACCGCGGGCATCTGCGACCTGTTCGAGCGATACCTGGCGGTCAGGGCTAAAGTCGATGCCGGCTACCAGGGACTGGCCAAGCAGTTCCCCGACCAGGTCCAGGCCCCGCCCCTGAAGCCGAAGAAGCACGCCCCGCCGGGGCCCTCGCGGCGTGGGATGCCGCCCGCCGCCAGCAGTCATCAGAACGAATCTGCGTCGAGCACGCCAACGCCGAGCACAAGCAGTGGCGGACACTCCAGCGGCACCTCGGACGCCGCGAGTTCTTCGACGAAAGCTACTTGGCGGTGGCCGGCCTGGTCTCCGATCGCACCGCCAAGAGGTGATCACCCACCCGACACCTGCCAGGCCAACATGCCCCGACCTCAATCGCGCACAGCGCCGTTAGGACGCCGCAGATGGGTCATCGAGCGGACCATGTCCTGGCTGACGGGCTACCGCCAACTCGACCACCGATACGAACGCCAACCCCGCAACTACCTGGCCTTTCTCGGCCTCGCAGCCGCCCTCTGCTGCTACAAACGACTCCACCGACTCACCACATAGGACACCGTCTTAGAAGTCATCTCATTTGGGCGCCCCGGTAATCTGTGAGTCATGGTGGGGATCGTTGAGCGGCTGGTGCCGGATGAGTTGTGGGAGTTGTTCCAGCGGGTGGTGCCGGAGGCGCCGTCGCGGCCTCAGGGCGGTGGTCGGCGTCGGCACGGCGACCGGGAAGTTCTGGCCGCGATCGTGTTCGTGGCCACGTCAGGTTGTACCTGGCAGCAGTTGCCTTCAGCGTCGTTCGGCCCGTCCGGAGCGACCGCCCACCGGCGGTTCTCGGAGTGGTCGAAGGCCAGGGTGTGGGCCAAGCTCCACCGCCTGGTCCTCGACGAACTCGGTGCCCGCGGCGAACTGGACTGGACGCGGTGCGCGATCGACTCGGTGAACATGCGGGCCCTGAAAAGGGGGACCTAACAGGTCCGAATCCTATCGATCGGGGCAAGTACGGGTCGAAGATCCATTTGATCACCGAGCGAACCGGTCTGCCCCTGTCCGTCGGAATCTCGGGGGCGAACCTGCACGACAGCCAGGCCCTGATCCCGCTCGTGCAGGGGATACCGCCGCAAGCCAGCAAAGCTCCACGCGGACAAGGGCTACGACTACTCCCACCTGCGGCAATGGTTACGCCAGCGTGGCATCCAGCAACGCATCGCACGCAAGGGAATCGAGTCATCGCAGCGAGTGGGACGCCACCGGTGGACCGTCGAACGCACCATGTCGTGGCTCGCCGGCTGCCGCCGCCTCCACCGTCGCTACGAACGCAAAGCCGAGCACTTCCTCGCCTTCACTAGCATCGCCTGCACCCTCATCTGCTACCGCAGACTCGCCAAATGAGATGACTTCTTAGCTGGGCGTTTCGTCCGCGGTCGAACGTGGCGTCGAACTTGGTGACGCTGTCCGCTGAGAGCCTGACGTGAGAGCGGCCTTCGCCTGATCCTGTGCTCCGTCACAGAGGCACTTGACCAGCACGAAGGCCGGAGCAATGAGTCTGCTGCAGCGGGATGCATGGTGCGTTGTACGGCGGGCTGAACCGCGGGCTTCTGGGTGGGGCACGGCTGCGCCGGGCGCTGGCGGGTCTGCCGCTTCCCCGGACGGCGGAGGGGCGGTTGGTCCTGGCGGTCGATGTCAGCGACTGGTTGCGGCCTGATGCGAATACCAGCCCGGATCGGCTGTTCTGCCACACGTACGGTCGGGGCAGGGGCTCGGCCCAGATGATTCCCGGGTGGCCCTATTCCTTCGTTGCTGCTCTGGAGCAGGGGCGGACTTCGTGGACTGCCATGTTGGACGTGGTCCGGCTGTGTCCGTGGGACGACGCAATCGCCGTCACCGCCGCCCAGGTCCGGGACGTGTTCCAGCGGCTGTATGTGACAGGCCAGTGGCAGATCGGTGACCTGCCCGTCCTGGTCGTCGTCGATGCCGGCTATGACGTGACCCGTCTGGCTTTCCTGCTCGCGGACCTCCCCGTGGAACAGCTGGGCCGGATGCGTTCGGACCGCGTCCTGTACTTCCCGCCCCCACCGCAGCTGGCGGGCAAACACGGGCGCAAGCCCAAGCGCGGGGCGGAGTTCGCGTTCGAGGTTGCGGCCTCGAAACCCAGCACCGCAGGCCCCGGCCGGCCAATCGGGATGAAGAACAAGCAACGCGCACGCGAGCACCCCGTCGGGAAACAGGAAAACCAAACCCTGCGGAAGCCATCGCAAGCACCAAAGCTACAAAAAACGCCAAGCTTAAGCACGTCTCCGTCCAGGCAGCACCAGCATTTGCCCATCACCGTCAGCTTGTCATCGTCGGCCTCTCGATCATGCATCTTCATCGCCGCCATAGAAATCGATTTTTCCGTTCGAATGCAGCAGCGCTATCCGGATGCCCAGTTCTCGGGCTGCCACGGCGGCCAGGACTCGGACCATCCAATCCCTGACGGTCTCCGCTTTGTCGTCTGCGTACGTTGGGTCGATGAGCAGGAGCCGGAACCGGTGGACGAGACCCAGGTCGACGTCCGTGATTGACAACTCGTGTCCGGACAGGGCGGCCTGCACCTGCTGCCCTGGCGAGAGCGGCACACCAGCATCGAGCAGCAAGTTCAGCGGCACCACGGCCCCACCATCCACGGACGGAAGCGTGTGGGCGAAAATATCAGCCTCTGTGACGCGCAAGGAGAGCCAAAGGGACAGCGCTTCGACTGTATCGGCCTCAGCCGCCACGAGGACCTCAAGCGCCGCCGGCGCCACGTGAGAAAGGGCGGACAGCAACGAGCCGGTGAACTCCCTGCCTGTCTGCGGGTGCTCGTTCAAAGCCAGCGTCAGTACCGCGCCGTCTAGTTCGGCCGTGTATGGCTCGGAGCGGTGGTAGACGTGGGGTGGCGACGAGACTGTGGCGAAATGCGACTCAGATTCCACCTGGTCGATGTTGGCGTACTGCCCGGCAGGCCGGGTGAAGCGTAGGGCTGATGCGGTGGGCGCGGCTCCGAAGGGCATAGTGTCGCCCCTTCCAGGGAGGGAGGGGGGTGGGAGGAAGTGTGGGCGGTACGGAAGCACGGGCTTCCACAACTTGAGCAGAGCCTGTCCGGGGGCGGCGGTCGCGTGCACATGAGAGATACCGGCTTCGTCGGCGTCGGTCACGGTAAGACCATCGGGGCTGTCGTAGTGGATTACGCGTCGGCCGGTTCGGTCCGCGATTGCGTGGGCCAGGGCCACCCGTCCACCAGGATCGCCTGAGACCAGAAGCACGGCGGTCGCCGGCAGGTCGGGGAGATCGGGGTCCGCTGCCACAAGCTCGGCGACTTGGTCGAACGTCGCCCGGTGCGGGGCCCCGTTCGGCACGGCCATGTCGACATAGCCTGGACCGACCTCGGCAATCACAAAATAGCGGCCTTCTGTCCCCGTGTCTGACGGCAGTTGCAGTTCATTGATCGGCCTGCCGGTGAAGTTGCGGCCCCAGGCGTTGTCGGAAGTGCCTACGGTAGCGGTGGCGAAGGTGAGAAGTTGGGTGGTGGATTCCAGATGGTGGGCGGCCCAGGCGGCGGGTCCAGTTCCGGTGCGGCCGGCTGCGATCGCGTGTGCCACCAGAACCCGGACGGTGTCTTGTCGTTCCTGGGTGACTGGTTGGGTTTGGTCCAGGTGGAGCACCTGTCGCACGAGGTCCTCCGTGAGCCCGCCCCAGGCGTCGATCACAACATGTGCCTCTACCAGTGACCAGAAGGCCAGGGCGCGCCGGTCTTCCTCGGCGACTGGTTCTATCACGGGGCCATTCACCGACTTGGCGGAGTTCACGTTGCGAAGAACGGCATCCGTCGCCGCGGCGCCGGAGCGAGTCCATATCTGACGGAGGCCTTGCACCGTGGGAAGGGGCAGGTGAGCGGTGAGCCCGAAGGTAGTGAAGTCGTGGGCGGATGCCTGGCCCCACTGCCAGGCATGTGCGAGCAATGCGCGGTGAGCGTTGGCGCCGGCGTACGCGTCGGCCGCGGGGGTGGGCTGGCCAGTGCTCAGATGGAGTTGCTGCGCGGCGTGCTTGAAGAAAGCGAGGGTGAAGGGGCCGGTTCCGTCAAAAGCAGGGTCGGCTTGGCGGAGTCGTTCCAGGGCACCAATACCGGCCACAAGGCGCGGGTCGTGCTCAGCAGTGGGGCCAAACACCTGCCGAAGGGCCCGTACCAGGCGGGCAGCCTGGCCGACAATGTGTTGCGGAATCGGGCCGGGCCCAGTTGTGAGGCCCATGGCGCGTGCCAACTGATCTAGCGCCGCGCCCTCCGGTTCTGGCCGGAACTCCTTCCACCTGCCGAACCCGCCCCGGCTGCTGGCGGGGAGGAGCAGCTTGGGGCTGGCCTTGGGGCCTATTAGGGCCGCCTCTACGGTGGGTGCGTAGACGGGTTGGCTGGCTACGGTGGCCAGCATCTGGGCGGATTCGCCTGTGGTCAGCGGGTTTACGGCTCCTTGCGGCACGGATGCCGCATAGCACCGTGAGACAAGGATGGGCACGGGGCGGCCTGCGGCTTGCTGGCGCAATCTAGCCAAGCTGGGGCGTCGTGTGAGATAGCCGCCTGCGGACCGCGCGGGCCCCCACAGCTCCCTGACCTCCCCGTCAATCCGCGCCCGCCACCAGAAGCGACCGTGGGCGTCGCTGTGACCGTCGAAGACGTACATCCGCAGGGCCGCGTCCGCGTCCGCCCACGGCACGGGCCTCGTCCCCACAGGGGCAAAAGTCGCAAAACTCGGATCCGTGTGATAAGTGAAGCGCGCAGAGCGCAGCAATGAATGGTAGTTGAGGCGCTCGGCATGACTCTGTTCAATGTCGCTGAGGGTGGAGCGGCCGATGGACTCATGAGTTTCGGAGTCGATGAGGGCATGGGTGATCAGGTTTCGGTCAGGTACCCAAAAACGTTCGTCGCCCGCGTCGTTGTAGAGCCACTGGCCGCTGGCCCCCAGTTCCATCTCTGGCGGGGGCAGCAAGTCGGGCGGGCTGACCACCCACTGCCCTACCGGCTCTATGCCCGGATGCTTGTCGATCCGGACTGGGAAGGTCGTACCGGTCTGGTTGTCGTTCCACGTCCCCACATGGCCGGTAGACGTCCACACGGCTTCGCCGATGGTGTTGGCCGCACTCCGTGCCAACTCTAGTGCCAGGTCCAATCGGTACCGAGTGAGCAGGAGGACTGGAGTGCCGGGCGGCCGGGCCGGGTCGTTAGCGATCAGCTCGGCAACCACGTCCTCGGTAACCGGTCGGACGCCTTGGGCGGTGCGGATTTGGAACCGACGCGCTTGCAGGTCAGTCGTCTCCCCACCTTCATCCCTGGCGAGTATGTAGAGAAAAGTATTGGCAGGCCACGGGGCGTCGACGAAACCGTCATCGACAAATACGACGCGACCGTCGTCCCCTACCTCCACTAGGCCGACCGTGCTCAGGTTCAGGTTTCCTGGTACCTCGGCGTTCCAGTCACGGCCCAGATTCCGACCCTCGGGGCTCGTGAGCAGCCATGGGTCGTTGTAGACCCCCTCGGCCTGGAGGTGGTGGGCTTCCAGGGCTGCCAGGCTGCGGGCCCGTCCCTCGCGCCGTGCCGCCAACACGGCTTCGACGGCCTGGCAGCGCCGGTCAGCCGGGTCAGGCACGTGCCGCAGGTGCAGCATCTTGACGGCGAACGTGTCCAGCTCCGCCAGTGTCAGGGGGACCAGGCCCAGGTTGCTGGGAAGAATCCCGGCCAGAGTCTCGAACGCCGCATGCAAGTCTTCATTGCTGAGACGACCGGTACCGACCAACAAGCGCCACAGCTCCGGAAGCGCAGGAGTGTCATCGCCGAAGATGACACTCTCATCGTCCGGGGTGAAGTCGGAGTCGTCGTCCATCACGTCGGGGTCTGCGTGGGCCTCCTCCTCGACGCGCGAGTTCTGCGGGTGCGGGGCAGCCCAGTCCGGACTTTGGACATTGTGCAAATGAGAGCTGAACCCTGGCGGTTCCCCGAGATCCGTTGCGTTCCAGTCTTGGGGTGCGGGGTGCTGCGCGGCGGGCACAGGGCCCGAGACCGGCGTGGGTTCGTGTTCCGGTACGGCGGCGGAGTTGCCGTCGGGGTGGTAAACGTGCCAGAGGGTGCGTTGTCCTTCAACGTCTTCTCTGAGATGGAGCAAGGGCGTCGAGTCGTCTGTGCCAAGGGTCAATGCGCTCTGCCCATGTGCCCTGTAGACGTCGAGCCCCGACTGTGCGGCGATCGCCCGGTCCTGCGCTTCGCGCCGGGCGGTCGAGGCTGCGCCGCCCTTAGACAGGTCGTAGGCACAGTCCAGCATCGTGATGCTTGTGAACCCCGCAGTCGCAAGAAGTCGCAGCGCATGGGCTGCTTCTCCAGGATTGGTTGCCTTGTCGGAACCGTCGACTGTGGCGAGGCGGAGCCCGTCTATAGATCCATGCCCGGCAAAGTAGAAAGTGCCGGTGGCTGAGGTGACAGGCAGGGCCCTGCGCGTTCCGACCAGGTTGCCCTGCTTGTCCCTGCTCCACCCGACGTACTCGCTGACCTGGTCCAGCTGCCGGTAGGCGTCATCACGGCGTCGCCAGTCGGCAGCGTCGAAGCTTGCCTGACCGATGAACCTGCCACCAGCCGCATGCACATCGCGCACGAGAACATCGGAAGGCCAGTGGGTGAAACGGCGGCCATCCAAGTAACCTCGCACATCGGTCACGGAGTTGGCATCTACCAAGCTCAGCGCGGAGGCCAGGGTCATCCGGACGGCCACCCGCCTGGGAAGCGTGAACTGTGCGTCGTTCCGGCTGGCCGGGAGGCCGATGCGCCGCCCGGTGCGATTGAGTGTCGAGATAAGCCGCAGGTTTACCTCGAAGGACACCAGGACGCTCAGGCTCTTCCGGGTGGCGTTTGAGCGTTGGGTGCTCACTGCCGACGCGCCGCTCTGCGTGTTTTCGCCGAGGCTCATGCTGGTGCCCCCGCCGTAGTCGTGGACGTCGTGTTCCCGGCCTCTTATCCAGCCGGTGTTCCCGGACCAGGCTGCGGTCTCGGAGTCACTCGATCCACTGCTGTGGCCCTGGGAGCCGAGCCGGGGCGGGCCAGAAGCGGTGTCGTCGTAGTCGAACACCAGGCGTTCGCTGGAGTAGTCAAGAATCTGGCCGTCCGTAAGCCTGGCGTACAGGGATGTATCAAGGTCCTGTCCACCGCGCGCACCGGATGCGTATATGCCGGGCAACGGAGCGCCAGTCTTCGCGAGCGCGGGCAGTGACGCTGTCAGCCACTCGGTGGTCACTGAATCGCCGCTGACATGGGACTGGGCGGTGCCGGCCGTTGTGAAGTCGCTGTAGGCGTGCATCTCGTTCGCCATGGCTGCAAGCGTGCGCCGGACCAGCGGTGCTCCTTCGACGCTGAGGACCTGGGCCTCCGGCGGGAGGTCGACGCCATGGCTGAGCCAGTCCTTCAGGGAATCCGACTGGAAGGATGTGTGGCGGACCGTGGTCGTGTGCTCTTGTTGGCGTACGAGAGCGGCCATGGCGCGGACGTCCGATTTCAGGACGCGGTAGAGGAGATAGCGGTCGTCCTCCCCGGTCTTTGGTGCGTTGAGCTCCACGGACAGCATGGGTTCGCCGGTGGCGTCGCTGCCTGGCGCGTAGAGGTCGAGCCTGCCGGTCGTTATGGGGATGCGTAGGCGAACGACGTCGGCGTCCGGCAGGGCGACGGTGTCGACGTTCGCCCCGCGGCTGCGGCTCATAGTGTCCTCTGCGGTGTTGGCGAGTCCCAGTGCGCCGGATGCCACGCCGGGAACTACGCCCTTCGTCTCGCTTATGGATCCCACGGGCATGGCGGTCGCGCTGAGGCGCAGATTGTTTGTCTTGGACTTCGTTTCCTCCTCGTCGAACGACGCGCTGGTACTGAACACCATGTGCCGGCGGTCCTTCGGGCGGTCCTCGAAGGTTCCCGTGCCTCGGCCGACGACGAACCGGACGACGTGGGCGTCCTGCGACCCGTTGCGGAACAGCTCGATAGGGACACCGCCATCGAGGGCGCTGCCGAGCAGCCCCGCCGCACCGATCGGATCGAGTACGGCTGCGAGACGCTGGGTGTTGCGCTTGGTGTCCCGCAAGAGTTGGTTGGGCAGAAGTTGCTCCGCGAGTTCCGGAAGATGCATCTCCAGTGCCGTGCGGAGGCCAGGCAGGAGACGGCCGAAGTCTGGCACTTTGTCGAAGTTACCTGGGCCGAGCGGGCCAGTACCAGGCAGTTCGAGGTGGGCGTCCTGGCCGATGAACCGGTGTGTGTCCGATGTGGTCTTCTGCGACTCACCGACGGGGGCGACGGTCGCGTGTGCAGACGAGATGCCCGTACTACGGGATTGCTTCGCCAATTGTGTGTCGATCTGTGGGCCGAGCCCAAGGTCAAGTGCCTGGCGCTCGGTAAGCCAGGCCATAACAGAACCGTCCAGCGCCAACCCTTCCGATTCCACTCGCGGGTCTCCGTCGCGCGTGGAGGCCTCGGCAACCATCAGCACCTCAAGGTTGGCCTGGACCAGCACGATCCGGTCGCCGATGTGACTCATCGACGTCCGGATGATTGAGCCGGAGTTACTCATCCGCTGTGCGGATGCCCAGCTCGTACTGTACGAGGCTGCGACTCCGGAGAGCATCCAGAGTTTTGGAGCGGCGTCTCCGGCTCCGGAAACGCCGAAACTGATGTCCGCGGCCACCGCGCTCTGTTTGCTTCCGCCAGCCGTGTACCCACCACCGGTCGAGCTATTGACTCTTGGTCCTACCGCTACGTGAACCACGGTCGGGTTGATCGCATTCAGTCGTGCGCCGACGGCTGCCGCGACGCCGTTCCACCGCCGGTTGTAGCGCAATCCGTCCACGATCCAGGCGCCCTTGAGGGCGCGCGGGAACCCGGCCTCAATGGACTCGGCGCTCATGCGCTCCTCGATGGCCAGCGCCGGGCCGAGACCGGGCGTGGATAGGGCCTTGTCGTCTCCCGTGGCCTTCGCTATCAATCGGTGGGCGAGTGCCTGGATCGGCTCGGGGTCTCCTACCGCCTCCAACAAGAGCCATTCGCTCAATCGGCGCTGTCCCTCCATTGGAGGAGCCCACTCGGGGTCGAGGAGCGTGCCGATGCCGAGGACCTGTGGCACAGAGATCGAACGCGGTGGGAGAGCGGCGTGGTGGGCCTTCGGCAGTGGTGCGCGCAGTGTCATGGCGGTGTCAGCAGTGAGTTGTACTGGCAGTTGCGGTACCTGCAGCAGCTCGATGTCACGACTGGCTGGCTGGGTGCTGACAAGCGTGTGTATTTCGGGCGCGTGCCGGCCCGGAAGCCCTGGTGTCACCGAGCGCCGCCATGCCCGTTGCACGTGTACAGAGGTGACAGTCACTTCGAGGACGAGCTTCCCCCTGAACGCGCTCGCCTCGTCCGTGCCTTCGCTGAGGACGGTCTTCGAGGTTTTCGGGCCGGCCTGGGCGCTGTGAGTGGTGCCTATACCGACGTTCCCTGAACCGGTCAGGTATAGATGTCCGGGTATGACCTTGGCCGAGAATCCGAGGCGCACCATCGCGCCCTGTTCTGCCTCGGCCCCGCTCTGGCTGCCGGAGCTGAGCCCGCGGGCGGTCTCGATGCCCCAGCTGGGGACGTCCCCCTGGTACTCGGCCTCGTCGTCGATCAGCGTGGCCTTGACGCGGACGAGTACGGATTCATCGACGTGCCAGTGCTTGCGCCGCAGCCGGATGGGGATGCCTGTGGTGAGCAGCATGCCCTTGCGCGTGCGGAATCCGCTCGGGGAGAGCGCCTGGGTCAGCGTGCGGTGGTTGTTCCGTTGCCTGGCCCTATCGGCCTCGGTCTCGAAGCGGCCCGGCTCCGCAGCTTTTGGCCCGAACTTCGGCAGGAACCCAGCCAGTCGCTCGTCGGTCTCGAATAGCTCCTCGATTCGCTTAACCAGCGGGTCGGTGTCTACTGCGCCAAAGCTGACTCCGGCTCCCCTGGCACCGAGCGGCAGGTACCGATGGAAGCCGGGGTGGCGGAAGAGCGGGTGCTGAGTTGGCCGGGGCACGGCAAGTGCACCAAACGCATACCCGGCGGGGGCGAGCATCCGGTCGGGTTCTGCGCTGGGCGGGAGGGGCAGGTCCAGGGCCTTCGCCTGGTCGAGCCGCAGGGTCAGCCACACGGTGAGATCGTTTTTATGAGGCCGCGCCCCGAACGCGCGAGCCTTCGGCGACAGCGGGACTGTGCCCTCTACTGTGAGCCTCACGCGGGCCTTGTAGAGCACCTTGATGCCCTTGATCTTTGTGCTCTGTTTCGCTTCTACCCCGGTGGATTGCGAGACTGTCCGGCTGCGGCTCAGCCCCAGACCGGGCTGGAAGTAGAACCGAACATTCGGGCCGCCTGGCGCCGGCTCCACCGAAACGATGGGTCCGACCACTACCTGACCGCCGTATGAGTTGCCGACCTGTGTAGCGCTCGTCTGGCTGTATTTGTGGTGCGTCGGTGCTTCGGTGGCCTCGACCAAAGACACTGGGGCGAGTGTGGTGATCCGCGCGTTCATCCGATAGGCGCCCTGAACACCGTCGCGACTGGTGAGGTCGGGCGAATTCGTCCATCCCTCGAGGGCTGTTGGAAGGTCTTTCAGAACGCCGTCGACTGAGGTCTTCGCCATGGCGGTGGAGCGACCAGGAGATCCGGGGGCCGTAAGCGATGGGTGCAGGGCCGAGCTGACGGCGCGGAAGTAGCCGTTCTCGTGCCCGCCCTCGTGCATCGGGGGGTATGCGGCAACGAGAGACAGCGACTCGGCCAGGGCGATCGCGCGGGCCTTCGCGGAATCGATGCTTTCGGGTCCGCCCGCAGTCGGCCACTCCTCTTCTTTCACTAGGGGCTGGACGCTTTTGACAAGGTGCTCGATAGGCACCCGGACCGTTGTGGCGCCCTCACCTCTGAACGCCCGGCCTCGGGCGACGCCGCCCTTCTGGGCGGTAACTACCCACTGCACCTTCCGGGCGATCTCAACCGTGCCGGACTCGTACGTGTCGATGCGGGTGTCGGTGAGGCCCTGGCTGATTGTCGTGCTGACCGTCTGCTGACCGAATGCGACGTTCACCGTGCCCACGACTCCCGCCAGCACACCTGGGGTGGGGGTCGGAGCCAGCACCATGCCGCCGCCCCTGACGGCATAACCCGTGGTGAACGCGGCTGACTGGGAGGTGGCGACGCTCGATTCGTTGGCTGCCCTCAAATTCGGGGCCTCTTCAGAGACGCCGATGGAAGTGATAAGCGGCCGCTTCTCGTTCGGATGATGGACCATTGCGACGCTCACGTCGTACCAGCCGTCGCTGCCGCGCATATGGAACGCTTTGCCCGCGCCGACGAAGCGTCCGGGCCACTCGCGCAGTTCCCGGACGATCGATTCGTTGTGGCTGCCGGTTAGCGTGTGGATCGTCTCTGCGACCCACGGGATGCCTTCCAGGCTGTGGAACGTGGCCGGACCCGCTGCCCACATCCGCTCCAGGTAGGTGGGCAGCCGCCAGCGCCCTTCCGGCGCCGAGGCTGCCCTACCGCTGCCGAAGACGCTGCCAGAAGCAGCATTGATGCCCCGGGTCACGGGGGCCTGTCCGGAATCACCGTCGCTCGGACCACGCGTTCCGGGGCTGCCCGTGCCGGAGCTGTCGGCACCGGAAGGGGCCGAGCCGGAGGGGGCTACGCCGTTCGGGCCAACCCCGCCGCTTCCAGGGGTGTTGCTACCAGGGCCGTCCTTGCCGGGCCCCTCGTGGCCAGGGCGGCCTGCCTCACGAATCAGGAGGTGTTCGTAGCGCAGTCCGGTCAGCTCGTCCTGACGTACCTCACGGCGCAGGACCTCCAGGACCAGGTCATCCGCGTAACGCGCTTGCCCCGTGCTTGGGGCGTCAGAGAAGGCGGAGATGTCCCTGGCCGAAGAGTCGATCACTTCGACGAGCACGGGGTGGCGAGTGTCGGGCTGCTCACCTAGTAGGGCGGCCATCGTGTCCAGCACCGCGCGCGGGTCGAGCGACGTGGGATGGAAACGGGGGACGCTGATCGCGTCCGGGGCGGTCGCTTCGGTGTCCAGTGGGCCGGGTGCCCAGGTGCTCCACCAGACACGGGCAGCCACCGGCCGAAGTCTGCGCAGCGCCGTGGCCGCCACCGCCAAGTCTGTGGGCAGCCGGTCGAGGAGAGTGTCCACGAGTTCCCCGGCCCTCTCCAGGAGTTCCAGGAGGAGGGTGATGCCGGCTTCCGTCTCTGCGGAAGCGCCGCCCTCGGCGGATAGAGCCGCCGCGAGCCGCTGAGTTAGGTCCTGGAATCTTGGATCTCGCGTCAGGAGCGAGGGGAACGGCCTGCCGCCCGGGGCGGTAGCGCTCAGGACGGCGGCGCGGACCTCGTCGGCCAGCAGCTTCTTACCCCGCGCGCCGTTCGTGAATCTCGCGTCGAGCAGCTGGGCGTCCGTACCGGCAAGCAGACGTAGGGCGGACGCCTCGCGGGCCGGTAGCCCGTGGCTGTGGGTGACGTCCATTGCCCACCGGTCAGCGATCTCCAGGTGAGGCGGTGTCAGCCGGTCGAGCAGGTCCCCCGCGTTCAGCTTGCGGGGGGTGTAGACCCGGTCCGCCCACTCGTACAGGTGCGCCGCGTCGGCGGTGAGAGCTGCCGACGCCCCGGTTACGTGGTCGCCGTCGAACACGTTGCCGGCGGCGTCCATCACCGCGAACAGCGATTCGCTATTACCCGGCAGCAGCCATGCGATGACCGTGCGCACGAAAGCCGCCCTACCGCTGACGGGGGCGTGCTGAAGGCGCTGCTCGTAGGCAGCAAAGAGGGAGCGGGAGAGCCGGTTCGCTTCGAATATCAGCGTGAAGCCGCGCTCGTCCTGGAGTTCTTTGGCGACGTCGGGCTTCAGTGGTTTGGGATCGCTGCGCAGGACCGGGGTCTTCCCAAGAAGTCCGTGGGACAACGCGGTCATCAGCTCGTGCAGCGTCGCACCCGAGTTCTCGTCCAGCAGGCGGTCGAAAGCGGCCGGATAGTCGAACGTGTCCGATTGGTCGGGGGCGAAGAACTTCCTACTGGTCTCGTGTCGGCTCAACGTGTTCCGGTGGGCGTCAAAGGTCCAGCGGATTACCTTCCTGGCGTCTTCAAGCGTGCGCGGGTCGGCGGCGAGCACTCGGCCGAACGCGTCCTCGTACCGCTGAGCAAGGTCCGGCCAGGCCGTGGTGGTGTACACCCCGGCCCACGCCGACTGGTCTGCTGGGCCTGTGGGCGTCTGATGGGCGGTCGCGACCTGCTCTCCAGGGCGGCGGGCCTGCCATGTCGGTTTGGGCTCATACGGGCTGTGGCGCAGCCCCACACGGAGGCGCCCATGCACGCTGGGCATTTCCAGTCCGCCGGGTGATCCAAAGGTTACGTGGCCAGTGCGGTCGGCTATCGCCTGGATGCCCTGTCCGCTGCCCACATCGCACGACTGAAGCACCAGCTCCGTCCCAGGCGGCACCTGCTGATCGCGTAGCACGTTGCCGAGGTAGGAGCCCACCTGGTCGGCGGTGGCGTTTCGCCGACCCGTGGGCGAGACGGTGACGAGGTGCGTGCGGTAGCCGTGGGCGGCGAAGTAGCGGACGTCCTTGCCCCACGGAACCGTCTCGGCCGGGTCGCTGCTGTAGTCAGATCCACCGCCGGGCCGGGGCGAAAAGGTGGTGTAGGTCCGAGTGCTGGGGAGACTCGGGAGCAGAGGACCGAAGTAATGCCATTCCCGTTCGGTGAAGCTGGCCTCACCGATGCGCCGGCCGTCGCTGACGATGGGCCGGGTGATGATTTCCCGCTGCCACAGCTGCCGGCGGAGCGGGGCGGCGACCTCACGGACCTTTACGTAGGTATACGGCTGCCCGCTCGCATCCAGACGCTCCTCCCGCGCCAGGATCTCGAAGGTCACCGGCTCGGCATAGCGGACGGTGCCCTCGCCTGGAATGCGGGAGAATGGGGAGATGTCGCGGCCTGTGGCACGCTCCGCCTCCCACACCACCAGGTGGCCGTCCGCGCCCTGCCCCAGCGACTGGGCGCGCGCGGTCTGGAAACGGGTCGTCGCCCAGTGAAAGCGCGGTAGCGGCAGGTGTGCGCCCTTGGCCGGGATATCCGACTCTTGGCTGGTCCAGTAGACGGTAGCCGCGACAGGCGGCAGCATGCCGAGCGCCTCGGCCGCCATCTCCCGATGCTCGTCCGACTCTTCCGAAAGAGTTTCCGCCAGCTGCTCGGCGCGTTCCGTCAGAGCCCGCCGGAGCTCTGACAGCGGCGTCCGCGTCGGGGCTGGCGTCGCCTGATCAAGAAGGTCCTGGACCTCCCGGGCCAATGCCCGGAACGGCTCGTCGCGCAGAAATAGCAGCGGCAGCGAGGCCCAGAAGTCTGTCTCAGATGGTCGATCAGCCGCTGAGAAGGCATCCTCGACCGCCTCGCGCGCCCGCTCCCGCAACAGCCTGGCGCTCTCCTCGGCGTCGCCGAACCGCTCGTCGAGCAGTCGCGCGTCGGAGCCGCTGACCAAGTACAACGCGGGGACGTGGGCCGCTTTGGTGTTTTCCAGAAGCTGGTAACCGTCGTGGCGGAGCATCCAGTCGTGCAGCGCCTCGCGTCTTTTGCGCCAGACAGGGTGGAACCGCGGCGACACCGGCCCGCGGGAATCGTTGGCACCGGGCTTGCGGATCGTCCGGTCAATGGCGTCCGTCCCCATGCCTTCCCCGGTGACCTCTGCGGACAACCACGCCGCCCTGTTCCAATACATCCGCTGGTGCGGGGGGGTAAGCAACTCCTCCTGAAGAGAACCCATTTCATCAACCGTGATCCGCTTCCGGACGTCTGCGTTGCGCAGCAGTACGCGTGGGTCTAGGTTCCCGTCCGCCCAGCCGTGCAGGCCCGGGGCGTCCATCCGGGAGAGGTCCGGTTCGGACGTATCTTGCATCCCCGACTGGTGCGACGCCTCGAGGATGTCGAACAGGGAGTGTTGCCCCAAAGGCAGCAGCCAGCCCATCAGCGCCTGACGAAACAGCCGCTGATCGCTGCCTGGCGCGCTCAACCACTGGTTCACTTGGAGCAGCCACGCAGCTCGCTCCGCCGTGGTCTGTCCAACTAGCAGGCCGCGTCCCTCTCGCATTTCCGCGAGCCAGTCGGCGGCTCGAGGCCGCTCAGGCGATGGGCGGGGCGGGAGTGTAGACCGGCTGGCAGACCATCCGCGGGTGAGCGGGTGCATTGAGGACCACCATCGGTGCATGGTTGACGGCAG
Organism: Streptomyces sp. NPDC087901; assembly: GCF_044742205.1. Classification (NCBI taxonomy): domain Bacteria; kingdom Bacillati; phylum Actinomycetota; class Actinomycetes; order Kitasatosporales; family Streptomycetaceae; genus Streptomyces; species Streptomyces sp. NPDC087901. The sequence continues at coordinate 41,719 of NZ_JBIUUC010000025.1, read as the reverse complement.
CGCCGTGACGTACCTGATCATCCGCCGCCATCGCGACCGCGGCTGACTCTCGCGTGCGCTCAGCAGACTGCTCAGCGTGTAGTCACCTGACGGGTTGGCGTACGCAGCGTTGGCGAACGCTGTCATGAGCTCAGACAACTTCGTGTCTGAGTCCCTGCGTAGATTCCACATCGCCCTCCAGGTGTGGGACGCGCCCTGAAGCTCAGGGAAGAACGCCTGGCGGGCCTTGGTGTGCCCGTGGTGCGAGGCCAAATAACCATACAGGCGGGTGACGGCAGCACGGGCGTGCTCGATGACCAACGGGTCCTCGGCCAGGACCTGGCCGATCGCCTTCTCGTACTCCAGGCTGGACTGCTGCCATTGCGGCATACCGTAATACGCGACGAATCGCGGGACGAACTCTTGCTCCGCGAGGCTCGTGCGCTTTGGTCCGGCATCGGACGGGCTCGGGGGTGCTGGGGCAGTCCCCGGTGCTGTGCCGTTCTCAACTGATGGTGGCTGGTGCGCAGCCGGCTCCTCGCGCAGGCTCAGCGGCCTGCCGAGCATCCTATTGTCGGCAGGCCGACCCTCGAACATATCCGACCATCCCGATACATCTTCTCCTTCCAATACCCTGGAGCCGATTTCGGATTGCTGGGGCTGCTTGTTCTGCTCTGAGGGGACGGCCTGGGCGCTGGAGAACACGACGCGCAGGGCCTGAAGCACTTGGTCATTGCGCGGGTCCTGCGCCTGCGCAGCGAGTCCTTGGAAGTAGGTATTGAGTGCCGTCCCCTCGGTCCTCGACTCCCTGACCGCAGACGCGATCATCTCTGTTTGCTCCGGCTGCGGAGCGACCGAGTAGCTGCCCATCGCCTCCTTTACGACAGCCTCCTGCTCGGCGCGGTAGGAGGCGACCGCGTCCTGCAAAAGGGTCACCTGTTCGGTGGTGACGATGGCTTCCGCGGGGTCTCGCATTTGGCGCTTCATTTGCCGCATGTCATTGGGGTCGTAATCCACCATCCGCTGGATGGTTTCGTCGTCGTCGAGAATGTCAGTGATCTGTTCCTTCGGCAGGACGTCGGTCAGCCGTGACATCTCGTCCTGCGTCAGGAGTCGGCCGCCATTCTGGGCGGGGAGCGAGTTCATCACCGACTGAGCGGTCTCGGCCGCCTGGAGTTCCTCCCAACCCGGGGCGTCCTGCAACTGGGCGCCCCACTCGCTCTCGCGGACGATGGCGTCGGTGACGTCCTGAAGCCGGTCGGCTGCGTCGGGGTCAAGGCGGTCGTAGGGCGTGTGGTGGGTGAGCACGGAGAAGAAGGGCCGGCCTATGAGCTGTGCCAGGTTGCTGGTGTTGGCACCCTCCAGTACGGCCGGGAGGGTGCCGAGCTGGTACACCTGCCGGAAAACGTCCTGCGGCAGTCGTCCACCGTTCACGACCAGCACCTGATCCTGGCGGAGAACAGCGATCCGCTCGGCAAGATCTCCGTCTGCGAGGTCGGCGTGGGCCAGCCAGTCCGCGGTGTGGCTGGGAGCAAAGGACACGGTGGCGTTGCCGAGAGTCAGCACCACCGATGGCTTGCTCAGCTTTGCCGAGTGCACCCCGCTGGCCAGGACGCCCACGGCGGAGGCACGGCCGGGAACGGCAACATTGTGCAACCCGTAGACCGGCATCAGATCAACCCTGCCGCCGCGTATCGCGCCAGCCAGGACCCGCAGACCATCGCCTCGGACACCGCCGACCTGCGTGGTGATCAGGGTGTCCAGTTCGGATCCGGACAGGTCCGGCACGCGGAAGCGGTACAGGGCGTTGCTGGGTATCGGCGGGCTGTCCGTGCCGTCGTTCTCCAAGTCCTGCACTGTTACCGGGGTTTCCGGTCCGGAACGGGTGTACAGCAGGCGGTGGGACTCGCCCCAGGCATACGGCTTGAGTACGACTGCCCGGTCGGCCCCGAGGAGGTCGAGGAAGTCCTTGGCCGTGTCCGGGTCGGAGTCGAGGCGGTCGCTCGCGGCCACCAGGACCAGAGAGTTCGGCTTGTGCGCGGCGTCATCCGCGGTTCCACTCTGTGTCTCCCCCTCGCCGAACGTGCCAGTCCGCCAGTCGATCCGCGCTCTCATGGCAGCCGATACAAGTAGCTGCAGCCGATCGAGCACGCTTTCCGGAGCAATGAGGGTGAAACGTCCTGTGTAGCCCAGCTCGTTAAGTGAGTCCATCAGCATGGTGGCCGCTGCTTGGTGACCAAAATTCGCGGCGTCATCCACGACGACCGTCACCCCAGGCAGTGAGGAGAGCTGAACGCGCACCATCCGCCGCACCTCGGTCTCCGGTGGCGACGCAGCCCCGACAAGGTGCCTCGCGCTCTCGTCGAGCAGCGCGTTGTGATCCTTGGGCGAGTCGGCCGGTGCGCCGAACGGCAGCCGCGGCAATTCGTGCTCGACGTTCTGCGTGTCCTTGGTGGTGTGCGGGACAGCGTGCATCGTGCGATCGGCGGTCTGACTGTTCACGCCGCCGACAGGGGACTCCTCGGGGTCAGGCGTCTCACCGAGGAGCACGCTAGCGACCGCGTCAGCGATGGTAGGCGGCTTCGATGTGGCGGACGGGTTCGGGGCGTCAGAGTGAGGGTCATACGGGGCCGGCACAGTGCCTGTGACGACCGACTGACTCTCGCTTGCCTGCACCAACCGCGTCTTCGGTGCCCGCCGGTCAGGGGCCGATCCTGGGTTGGGCTCCTGGTCCAACGACTTCGTGTGGTTCTCGGACCAGACTTCCAGGGCGTGCTCGTCGGGGAACTTGCCGTCGCGCGCGACGCGCTCCCGCAGTTCGTCCTCGTTCAGCGGGTGGATGTTCCGGTACCGGTACAGGTCATCGACATAGTCGAGGGCCGGATCATGGTCAGGCAGTTCATCCAGGGCGAGCTGCGCACCCATCATCATCTCGTGGAGGGTGTGGTCCCCACCTCGGGCCACCTCGGTCTCGTGCCGGAAGGGCGCGGGCAGCATGCTGCTCAGCGCCCCAAGCCTTACCAGCCCGAGATCCAGATTCAACCCCCATTGCTCATTCATCAGAGCAGCGATGCGCATCCACCGGTAGGTGGTGCCCGATATCCCCGTCGCGATCAAACCACCCGTGTCCTCGGATGCCAGGTGCAGTGGAGCCCAGAGCGGCATGTTGATGTGGCTGGTCCCATAGACCCACGGCAAGATCTGCTCGTCGCCAATGTGCTCCCGCTCCGCATCACTCAGCGGAGGCAGCACGTCGTCCACCGGAATCCCAGTGCCCAACCCTTCGGCAGCCTGCAAATAAGCCGCTTCCAACGCCGGCGGGATCTGATCCGACCGACCACTTTCCACGGCACGCATTGCCGCCAGGTACCGCCCTTCTACCTCCAGAAAGCGGACCCTAACTTCAGGCTTTCCGTTCCTGGGGTCTCCCCGAAGCTGATTCTGATCCGCGATCTCCCGCGGATCTACGAGCGGGTCCCCGAGAAGTCCGGGGATCAGTCCGGCAGCGACACCCTGGTAAATAAAGGAAGTTCGCTCGCGCAGACTCCCGGACTCGGCCACACGTCGGAGCTTGTCCCGGTCGGCGCCGACCGCACCGGGGCCTGTCTCGGCATTGCCGAACAGGGTCGCGTCCGCGCCAGAGCTCGCCGCGTGCTGCCACAAGGCACGCGTCATCTTGCCGAACTCCTCATTGACCTCCCCCATCCGGATCAGATGAGCGGCCAGATTGTCCTCGAAGAACTCCGCCTCCTCCAGATAGCGGCTTCGGGAGAGAATCCAGCCCGGAGCATCAACGGCCACGCCCAACGGCGACACCACAGCCGAGGAACCATGACGCAAGACGCTAGCGGAATCGTCAGCCATACCCGCGGACTCGTCCCCGTCCTGTGCCGGGGCAGAGTTCCACCCCACCGTGGGGAACCGAGCCACGGTCTCCTGTACGGCAGTGGAACCGATCACCCTTCCCGTCTTTGGCTCTTCGTTCAAGGCCTCCGTGTCACTCTCGGGCCACGCCGCTAGGGCGTGTTCATCGGGAAACTCACCCCCGCGTGCGACGTTCACCCGCAGTTCGGTCTCGCTCAGGGGGTGGATGTTCCGGTACCGGTACAGGTCATCGATATAGTCCAGCGCCTGGTTGTGACCAGGCAGCTCGTCCAGGGCGAGCTGCGCGCCCTTCATCACCTCGTGGAAGGTGTGATGTCCCCCTCGGGCCACCTCTCGCTCGTGAACAAAGGGGGAGGGGAGCATCCCACTGAGCACCCCAAGCCTGACCAGGCCGAGATCCAGATTTAGCCCCCATTGCTTATTCATCCGGATCGCGTGGTGCATAAACCGATAGCTGGAGCCCGAAATTCCGGTTTTGACCAAGCCGCCAGTGCTCTGGGATGCCAGGTGCAGTGGAGCCCAGAGCGGCATGCTGATGTCGCTGGTCGCGTAAACCCACGGCAGGGTTTCGCTATCGCCGATGTACTCCCGCTCCGCATCGCTCAGCGAAGGCAACACATCGCCCGTCGGGATCCCGGTTCCCATCCCCTCGGCAGCCCGCATGTACGCCGCTTCCAGCGCGGACAGATTCGGGATGAGATCCTGTCGACCACCTTGCACGGCCCGCCATGCCGCTCTGTACCGCGCTTCGGCCTTCAGAAAGCTCACCATAACGTCAGGCTTTCTGGTTCTCGGGTGCTGCCGGATCTCATACTGCTCCACAAGCTTCTGTGGCGTCCGTTCCGGGCCACCAAGAAGCTCTGGGATCAGCTGGGTGCTCAGGCCGTTGAACATGAAAGCCATCCGCTCGCGCAGGTTTCCCTCCTCGGCCACATGAGCAAGCCTGTACGGGTCTATGCCGACGGCGCCAGGCTGTTGCACGCTCTCAGTTCCAAACAGCGTCAGGTCCTCGCCCGCGTCCACTGCGTGCCGCCATGCGGCACGCGTCATCTTGCCGAACTCCTCATTGACCTCCCCCATCCGGATCAGGTGAGCGGCCAGCTTTTCCTCGAAGAACTCCGCCTCTTCCAGATAGCGGATCCTGGAGAGAATCCAGCCGGGAGCATCAACGGCCATGCCCAACGGCGACACCACAGCCGAGGAATCATGACTCAGTACGCCAGCGGAATCGTCCGCCATACCCGCAGACGCATCCCCGCCCCCGGCGGAGGCAGGGATCCACCCCTCCTTGGAAAACAAGGGCGCGGGCGACGCGTCCTGGCCCTCCACCGCTTCCGTCCCGCCGGTCTCGGCCATGCGGACGTGCTCGTACCACTGCCCTGTCTCGCGGTCGTACCGCACCTGACGGTCCAGCACCTGGAACTCCGTAGGACGCGGGAACCTCACTGTTCCCGCGTCTGGGTCCGGCTGGAAGAGGGAGACGTCCCGGGCGGAGGAGCCCACCGCCTCGAACAGCACCAGGTGGCCGGCGTCGCGGCCCCGCATGAGCTCGGACCACATGGCCCCCCGTGCGGCATCGGGGTACAGGGTGGCACGATGGAATTCGGAGACAGTGGTCCCGTCGAACCCGTCCTCCGGTGACCTCCCGGCGGCCCGCGGCAGCACGCCCGGCACCCACATGTGCCAGAACACCGGGGACTTCACGGGCGGCAGCGCTCGCAGTGCGGCGGCCGCCATGCCGCGGCTGGCAGCGATGTGCCCTGGCAGCTGGTCGGCGAGTTCTGTTCCCCGCTTGATCAGTTGTCGACGGATGTCGCGCAGGAGGGGGTCGTTCACCTGACTACTGGCCTGCACCGCTCTGGCGTGTCCCACCAGGGCATGGAAGTGCGGGTCGGCCAGCAGAGCCAGCGGGAACGCGCTGTTGAGTTCTCCTGACCGGAACGCGTCCCGTACCAGAGACCTGACCTGATCGCTCAGTGGCGCTGCGGAGGCACCGGTAACCGTCGCGCCGGGGTCGAGTAGCGGGGCGTCGGGGCCGCCGAACAGGTAGAGGGCCGTGATCTGCTCCGCCGTGACCCGATCGAGCGGGGAGCCGCCGTGGCGGACCATCCAGCTGTGCAGGGCGCGCTGCCTGGCGGACCAGGACAGTGCACGCCCCGGTGCGTCCGAGTTATGGGGGGCGGGCGGAAGAGCGCGACCGGCACTGATCGAGTCCACTCCGGTGGCGAGCGCCTCGACGACGCTCGTCGGAATGGCTCCGTCGCCGGTCAACGCCGGAGTCAGCCAGCGTGTGCTCTCGGCGTACATGACCTGATGCACGGCGACCAGCCGGTCACGCAGCTCGGCCGGGGCCTGGTCATTCGGTCTGAAGCGCTGGTCGGCCCACTCGTACAGCTGGGCCGCGTCGCCCTGAAACAGGGCTCTCTCGACCTCAGAGCCAATCCCTGTCGCGTCCAGCACCTCCACTATTTCGAACAGAGTGGTGTGGTTGCCGGGCAGCAGCCAGGCGAGAACCGGTGAGACGACCTCACGTGCGTCTGCCTCCGTCACACCCGGCACCCGCTTGTAGCGGGACAGGACCGCAGCGGCGAGCGCGGCTCTGTCGTTGACGAGCAGGAAACCCCGGCCGTGCAGCACCTTGTACCGCTCGCTGCCCCTGTCCACCGGGCTCGATGTGATGGGCGGGCCGCCGCGCAGGATCCCTTCGCCGAAGGCGGTCATCAGCTCCCGCAGTCCGGCGCCGGAGCGGTCGTCGAGGAGCCGGTCCATGGCCGCATCGGCGTCGACTACGCCCGGGTCGTCCTTCCGGAAGAACCGCTGGTTGACAGTGGCCGGGTGAGCATTGACAAGGAAGTCGCGTAGTTTGCCGACGGCACGCCTGGCTGAGTCCACCACCTTGCGGTCGACGGCGAGCGCCTGCCCGAAGGCGTCCTCGTAACTTTGGGTCAGCTCCTCCCACCGCGGTTCGCCGTAGAAGCCCTCGAATCGGCTGGTGTACGCGAAGAAGTCCCGGAGGGCCTCTCGGGACGCCGCCCTGCCGGCAGCGTCGCCGGGCTCGACGGTTACCCAGGCGACATCATCGCCGCCCCCTTCGTCGAAAACCGCCGGGTCGGGCTGAGACAGACCGGGCAGCGACCAGTCGCCGCTCATGACCGTGGGGGCGTACCTCACCATCGTGGCGTGCTCGGCAACCCGCTGGGCCAGTGGCGCGGTGCCGGCGAAGCTCTTGCCCGTGTAGCAGGAGTGCAGCACGATTCGGGTGTTGTGTGGCAGGTGCAAGTCGTCGAGTAGCTGCGGCAGGTGGCGGCCGAGGTGCTCGCCGCTGATGGCCTTGACTCCATAGCGGGACGGCACGCGGACGAGCTTGCCGTCACTGTGGGCGCCGAAGTAGAAGACGCTGCTGCCACTCCACGGCAGAGAGTGCGGACCTCGTACGTAGCGTTCCGTTGCTTTTTCGACGACGAAGAAGCGCTGCTTGTCGGAGAGGGCGGAGTACATCACTGTCCGACTCGCCATGTCGCGGGCGCTGTACGCTCCGGCACCGATCTGCTCACCGGTGGTCTGGTGGACAATCCGGCGGGTGATGATCTCGCGGTCCCACGCCTCCGGGGAGAGCTGTCGGACCTCCTCTGCCGTGATGTGGGTGTACACCTGCCCGGTGGCGTCCAGGAGGATCGCGCGGCGTGTGACGCGCAGGCGGACAGCGACGTCCGGATAGCGGGCGGGGAGCTGATCGGGACGCCTCGCGAACACGGAGACGTCGCGCGCAGTGGAGTTGACGATCTCCCACAGGACGGGGTGCCCGGAGGTGTCGCGCGGCAGCGATTCCAGGGCCCGGTCCCGGTCCAGCGTCATCAGGTGGTAGGGCTGCAGGTCGATTACCTGGCCCGGCTCCGGCTCCTGTGCGTCCTGGTCGCGGGTGGTGAACCAAACGCTTCGCAGGTCCGGCGGCAGTACGTCGAGGGCCTCGGCGGCGACTGCGCGGTGCTCGCGCAGCTCGTCCGCGAAGCTGTCGACGAGTTCGGCCGCATGGTCCCCCAGCTGTTGCCGTATCTCGGCCAGCCGGGCAGCCCGGTCCGGCGCTTCGGCGGAAATATCCCGGGCCAGGTCCGCGAGACGGCGGAAGGTCGCGTCTCTGAGTAGCAGCAGCGGTAGCCCGAACCGCAGATCGCCGGATCTGAAAGTTTCACGTACAAGGGAGCGGGCCGCTTCAGGCAAGCGGCGCGGATCTGTCGCTGCGACGCCGAGCAGCACGGCATCCGTTCCGCTCATCAGGTAGAGCGAGGTGAGCCGGTCGGTGCCGACCTGCCGCAGCAGTCGGGGGTCACGATGGCGCAGGAGCCAGCCCTGGAGCGCCCGGCGCCGCTCGACGATAGTGGTGTCCTCGGGTGCGGGCCGGCCGGTCTCGGACTGTGAGGGCGCGAGCAGCCTTTCTTTCGCCCTCATCATCCGCACGATGGACGTCGGCACAGAGGCATCCTGAGCGAGGCCCGGGGTGAGCCACCGCGTGCGTGCTGCGTAGGCCCGGCGGTGGGGCAGGCGCAGGTCCTCACGCGCCCCGTCGCCCGCCAGCCGGAACCTCGGCCCGAGGGCGCCGTCAGCCCAGCCGTACAACAGGCGCGCCTCGACGGCCCGCAGCTCCGGTTCGGTCTCGTCCCGCAGGCCAGCCCGGTGCGATGCCTCAAGGATCTCGAACAGCGAGTGGGTGTTGGCCGGCAGCAGCCAGCCGAGGACGGATTCCCGGAAGACCAACGGTTTTGCATTGTGGGGGGCCAGGGCCCGGTGGGCGCGCAATAGCCGCTCGGCAAGCACGGCTGGCTGAGTGGTCAGTCGGTATCCGCGCCGGTCGTGCATGTCGCGGAACCAGTGGCTGCTGCGGTCGTATTGCGCCGCCTCCCACGATCCGGTGACTGCCTTGCGCAGGGCGGAGAAGGGGGTGCCTGGGGTATGGCCGTCGGTAGGCTCCGGCCACGTGGCGAGGGTCCGTACGGCGTCGCCGAAAGCGCGCATGAGGTGACTCAGCGTCACATCCGCGTCTCTCTCGTCGAGCAGGCGTGCCAGGTACCGCTGGGGGTCATCGGTGGCGATGCTGGCGGAGAAGGCGGTGACGGCGGCAGTGTCGAGCTCGGGCAGCAACGTCCGATAGAGCGCGGTGACGGCCTTGCGCGCCTCGCTGATCACGTCGGGGTCCTCGGCCAGGACCTGGCCGATCGCCTTCTCGTAGTCGGCGCTCAGCCCTTCCCAGGATGGGTCCTGGTAAATGTGGGCCAGCCACGGGCGGTCGGCGTCCTCCCCCCGCGGCGGGGGGTTCCAGCCATCCCCCGGGCCAGAGGTGCGGGCGGCGGCGGCGTCTGCCGTGGCCGCGGACGCCATAGTGTCCTCGGCCGGCGCGGAGTTCCAGCCACCCGTCGGGAACTTAACGGGTTGGACAGTGTCCTGACTGCCCATCGGTTCGGCTTCGGTGACGAGGATGCGCTCGTACTGCTGCCGGTTCTCAGGATCGTAGGCGACCGCACGGTGCAGGATCTTAAACTCCATGGCCTTCGGGTACATCACTGTGCCCGCGGCCGGGTCCTGCTGGAAGGGGGAGATGTCCCGGGCGGAGGAGTCCACCACCTCGACCAGCACCGGGTGTCTGTCGTCGCGGTCCCGCATCAGCTCGGACCACATGGCCCTCCGTGCGACATCGGCGTGCAGGGTCGCACGGTGGAGTTCAGGCACGGTGATCCCGTCGAACCTGTCACTCGGCTCGGTTGCATCCGCTTGCGACAGTTTGCCCGGCGCCCACGTGTACCAGCTCACCGCGGTCCGCACAGGCGGCAGGACCTGCAGCACGGAGGCGGCCGCGCTGTGGTGGGCGGCGAGCTGCCCATGCATCCTGTCGGCGAGTTCGACACCCCGGCTCGTCAGCCGCTGTCGTATGTCGCTCAGTACGGACTCGTTCTCAGGCCCGTCCGCCTGTACGGCTCTGGCGCGTTGCACCAAACCGTGGAAGGTCGGATCGGCCAGCAGGGCCAAGGGGAAGGCGCTGTCCAACTCGCCCGAGTGAAACGCGTCCCTGACCAACAACCTGACCTCACGGCGCAGTCCTGCGGAGTTGCGGTCGGTCGTTGCGTAAGTGTCAATTAGCAGGGCATCGGGGCCGCCGAACAGGTAGAGAGCAGTGATTTGCTCCGCCGTGATCCGATCGAGGGGGGAGCCGCCATGACGGGTGATCCAGCTGTGCAGGGCGCGCTGTCTGGCGGTCCAGAACAGTTCATGCTCGATGCCGGCCGTATGTTGGGGAGCTGGCGGCAGACCACGTCCGGCGGCGATCCACTCCACTCCGGTGACGAGTGCCTCGAGGACGCTCGCCGGGTCCGTGCCGTCGCCGGTCAGCTGCGGCGTCACCCAGTGCGTGCTCTCGGCGTACATGGCCCGGTGCGGGGCGACTAGCCGGTCGCGCAGTTCGGCGGGGGCGTAGTCGCGCGGCCTGAAGCGTCGGTCAGCCCACTCGTACAGCTGGGCAGCGTCGCCCCATAGGAGGGCCTCTTCGACGACGGAGCCGGTACCGGTCTCGACCAGCACCTCGACCATCTCGAACAGGGTGGTGTGGTTGCGGAGCAGGAGCCAGGCGAGAACTGGCGGAACGATCTCACGTGCGTCTGCTTCCGTCACGCCCGGCATCCGCTTGTAGAAGGCCAGGAGCGTGGCGGCGCCCGCCGCCTTGTCATTGACGACCAGCAAACCCCGGCCGTGCAGGTCTTGGTACCGCTCGCTGCCCTTGTCCGCCGGCCCCGATGTGAGGGGCGGGCCGCCGTGGAAGACGGCTGCGCTGAAGGCGGTCATGAGGTGAGGGAGTCCGGCGTCGGAGCGGTCGTCGAGCAGTCGGGCCATGGCCGCTTCGGCACTGTCGGCGTCCATGCCGGCCCCGACGAAGCGCTGGTCGACGGTGTCAGGGGACTCGATGGAGAGGAATTCGCGCAGTTTTCTGATGCCTCGGCGGGCTGCGGCCGTCACTTCGGGGTTCGCGGCGAGCGCCTGCCCGAGGGCGTCCTCGTAGCGCCTGGTGAGCTGCTCCCATTGCTGAGTGCCGTAGAACCCGGGAAATTCGCCGGATTTCGCGAAAAAGTGCCGAACGGCCTCGTGGGACGCCGTGGCGTCGTCGATGCCGCGGGGCTCGACCTGCACCCACTCGGCGGCTGAACCTGCAGCGGCGCCGACAAGGACCATTTGGTTTTGACCGAAGGCGAATCCCGATCCGGCCATGACCGTGGGGGCGTACATCGCCATCGTGCCCCAATCCGAAGCTCGCTGGACCAGCGGCGCGGTGTCGGAGAAGCTCCTGCCTGAGTGGCAGGCCACCAGCACGATTCGCGTGCCTTGCGGCAAGTGCGGTTCGACGTACAACCGCCGCAGGTAGAGGCCGAGCTGCTCGCCACTGATCTTCTTGATGCCGTAGCGGGACGCCACGCGGACAGTTCTTCCGTCGCTGTGAGCACCGAAGAATTGCGGGCTCTGGCCTTGCCACGGCACTGAGTAGGGACCACTGGCGGGGTGCGTCGTGCTCTTGACAACGTAGAAGCGCTCGTTGTCGTGGAGGACGGAATACATCGCCATCGAATGCACGCCGAGGCGGGCGTCGGAGGCGAGATAGCCGAGATGTTGTCCGGTGGACTGGTGGACGATCCGGCGGGTAATGATCTCGCGGTCCCACACTTCCGCAGACAGCTGTACAACCTCTTCGGCCGTGACGTGGGTAAAGGGCTGTCCCGTGGCCGTGTCTAGTAGCCTCCTACGGCTTGTGACCCGCAGTTGGACGTCACTCGGATAGCGCGCAGGGCGCTGCTCGGGACGCCTAGCGAACCCAGAGACGTCACGTGCGGTGGAGTTGGTGATCTCCCAAAGCACGGGGGCCCCGGAGCCTTCGCGCGCCAGCGACTCCAGTGCCCTGTCCCGGTCCAGCGTCATCGGGTGGTAGGGCGGCACGTGAATGACCTGGCCCGGCTCCGCCGTCACCGCCGTATCCTGCGGTGCGTCCTGTCCGAGCATGGCGAACCAGACGCTTCGGAGAGCCGGCGGCAGTACGTCGAGAGCCTCGCTAGCAGCACCACGGTGCTCGCGTAGTTCATCCGCGAGGCCGAGGGCGACCACGGCGGCTCGGTCCATGAGCCGTTGACGTACCTCGACGAGCCGGTCCGCCCTGTCCGGGGCCTCCTCAGCAGAAATGTCCCTGGCCCGGTCCGCCACTCGGGCGAAGGTGACGTCCTTGAGCAGGAGCAAGGGCAACCCGAATCGCAGATCGCCGGAGTCGAACGCATCCCGCACCAGGGAGCGGGCCACCGCCGGCAGGTTGCGCGAATCGGTAGACGTGGTTCCGAGCAGCACCGCGTCGGCTCCGCTCACCAGATAGAGCGCGGGCAACTGGGCTGTGTCTACCTGCTGCAGCAGACTGATCCAGCGGTGGCGCAGCAGCCAGTCCTGAAGGGCCCGCGTGCGTTCGGCGAGAGTGGTCTCTTCGGGTATGGGACGGGCGTTCACGGTCTGCTCGGTCGGGGGCAGCTCGCCTTGCGTTTGGGTCATCCGCGCGATGGACACCGGCACCGAGGCATCCTGGGTGAGGTCCGGGGTGAGCCACCGCATGTGGTCCGCGTAGGCCCGGCGGTGTGGGAGCCGGAGGTTTCCACTCAGGGCTGCGTCCGGTTGGAAGGCAGGGCGAAGACCGTGGGCCTTCCCCCCAGGATCGAGCGCGCCATCGGCCCACCCGTAAAGCCGGTATGCCTCGACGGCTCGCAGGTCCGGTTCGGTCTCATCCCGCATTCCGACCCGATGGGACGCCTCGATGACCTCGACCATCGAGTATTTGTCGGCTAGCAGCAGCCAGCCAAGCAGAGCCTCCCGAAATACCAGCGGCCGTGGGTTCCTGAGCGTTTTGTAGCCAAAAGCCAATGCATGGTACGCGCCAAACAGTCGCTCGACCATCGCGGCGGGGCTGCTGGTCAGCCGGTACCCGCGCCGCTGCATGTCGCGGTACCAGTCGCCGGCCCGGTCGTACTCGGGTGCCCTCCAGGGGCCGGCGGTTGCTGTACGCATGGCCGAGAGCTCAGGCCATGTGGCGGCGCTTTTCACGGCTGTGCTGAAGGCGTACATGAGCTGGAGCAGCGGCACCTGGTCATCGCGCTCGTCGAGCAAGCTCGACACGAACCGCTGTGGGTCGGCGATTGGGGTGCCGGCGGTGAACGCGGTGACGGCCGCGGCGGGCCCCCGCGCGCGCAGCAGCACTTGGTAGAGCGCGGTGACAGCACGGCGGGATTCGCTGATCACTTCGGGGTACTCGGACAGGACTTGACCGATCGCCCTCTCGTGATCGGCGCTCAGCTTCTCCCAGGACGGGTCTTGGTAAATGCGGGTCAACAGCGGGCGGTCGTCCTCGCGGTCCGCGCCCTGCGTCGGGGAGGAGTTCCAGCCGACCTCCGGGAACGTAACGGGGTCGGGCCGGTGAGTCTGGGTGGATGTGGCATCTAGGCGGACGGGTATTTGCCACTCGCCCAGCCAGTGGGCTTGCGAGTCGGGGAGGCCGAAGTCCAGTAGGCGCTGGGCTGCGTGCGGGAGTTCAACCTGGTGCTGCTGCCCGTCCATCTCCTGCCTCTTGAGCGTGATCGTGGAAACCCGCCCGGCCAGTTCCGGCCGCTGAGCGAGGAAGGTGAGCCCTGCTTCCCAGATGAGGTCCCGGTGCGGGTGCCCCTTCAGGGCCGCCTCCACCTGGGTGATGTGCAGGTCGCCGTCACGGTTGAACAGGTCGCGCACGAGCGTCTGTACCGCCATCTGGGCGGCGCGAAGCGTATCGGCCCGCGGAACGAGCGATTCTCGCTCCCGGGGCGCGGAAGGCAGAAACCAACTCGCCGCGCTTCGGCTAACTGCACCCTTAATGGAGGGCCATTCACCGTAAGGGAGTCGCATCTTTCTGAAGACGGCTGCCAGAATTTCTGGCCCCGTTCGATACATGACGGAGTTGCGGCGTACTGCAACTAGGGGGATCTGGAAGAGGTGCAGCGGCAGATCGATGAGCTCCGCCATCAGCGAGTTCTGCCGCTGGGCATATCTTTGCTGGATCTCACTCAGATAGATGCGAGCAATCGGGTGCCCCTTGGGCGCAGCCCACACATCATTGCCGACGCGGTTTTTCGAAACGTGCATAGCGAACCCGGGCAGGGTGTTTGCCGACTTGATTGCTTGCTCCGGATTGTGGAGCCTGACGTCGCCATCGAGATAGACGCCACCGAACCGGTGGATGATTTCCATTCGGAGGATATCGCTTGCTGCCGCGTAGCCGGGGCCTATTTGTTTGAACGTTTCGTTCAGATACAACTCGTGCTGAAGCATGGGAGATTCGGCGTGGAACACCTCGTCGACGTTCACGAGTGCGATGTTGTTCATCTGTGCCCACCAGAGCATGTCCCAGATCTCGGCGAGCTCGGCGGTGTGCGCGCTGAGCTCGGTTGTCTCGGCCTGCTCGATTTTGGCGCGTGGCACATCGGTCCACAGAACCGAGCGCGCCTCTGCCCCGTGGGCTTCGGAACGCTCCGCCAGTTCCTCGCGGAAGGCCTGTTCGGTACCGGTGTTCCGCAAAGATCCGCCCAGCCAGATCGAGTGAATCAATCGTGGCATCTGGGCACTTGCAGGAAGCTGCGGCAAATCCGGCATCGCGCGCCACCACTGCCTTGTGTCCTGCTTCCACTCTGTCTCTGTTTCGAGGTGTTCAGCCGGCGGCAGGGCGTCCGCCGCCATCTCGCCGTGCGAAGGGGCGGCCTCCGGCCTTGCCATGTCGAGGAGACCGATGAAGGAAAGAGACCGGCCCTGGGTCAGAGCGGTGTGGTCATGCCCAACCAGGAAGGGCGGGGGCGGCGTCGGCCGGCGCAGGCCGAACAGGTCCGGTCCCAACAGCTCCATGCCAGATGACGGCTGGCCTGTGACCCCGGACCCAATAGCGGAAGCCTTGAGATCCTCCAGCAGATCCGCCGCCTGGGTGTATGCGTGGTCCTGGGCAACCTGGCTTGGATAGAGCGGCTGGGATGCCGTGCCAGAGGGGCGGGCTACGTCGTCCGCCGCGGCCGCGGATGCTAGACGGGTGGCCAGATCGTTTTCGAAGAACTCCGCCTCCTCCAGATGGTGATGCCGGGAGGGAATCCAGCCTGGAAGATCAGCCGCCACACTCGACGGCGTTAGCAGGGCTGACGATCCACGGCTCAAAATGCCGGCGTCGCCGTCAACCCTGTCCGCTGATGCTTCCGCACCTCGGGCCGGGGCGGAGTTCCAGCCGCCGCTCGGGAACGTGACAGGGCGGGCGCCAGCCTGGTCGGAGGAGGCGGTCTCGCCGGCGGTCCCTGCAGTGGATTCGTGGGGTGCCAAGTTCCAGTCTTCCGCTCCCGGGTAGACCGGATGCGAGGCCGTGCCCGAGGGGCGGACCATCCTCCAGGACGTGGGCCGTCCCTCGTTGTCCTCCAGCAGGTGGACGACGAGGGGTTCTGTCCCATCGGTTGTGACTGCGACGCGGCCCGTCGTGTCGTACACCGGCAAGCCTGAAGCGCTGGCCATCCGGTGCAGTCGGATACCCGAAGCAAAGGGCACACCGCTACCCGACGTCAGCGCTTCGTTGCAGGCGAGCACCATGATGCTGGTGAAGCCAAACTCGGCGATTTTGCCGATGAGTTCGCTGACAAAAGTGCTGTCGTCAACCTTCGTTCCGCCGCTGCCCAATGCCAGCTCAAAACCTTGCGGAGCTCCATGCGAGGCGAAGAAGAAGGTCCGCGCCGGGTCGGTGGGGAGCGGCAGATCGATCGAGGACTGTTTGCCGCTCCTCGGGTTCCTGCTCCACTGGCGGTAGCGGGTCGCGGTGGGCAGCTGCTGGTAGGCGGCCTCGCGCCGGCGCCAGTCCCGGGTGTTGAACGATGCCTTGCCCACGACCTTGCCATCCCAGACGATGTCGTGGAGCTGAACGTCGGCGTGCCAGGAGGGTGTGGTGGACCGACGCGAGGCCATGCGCCGTGCGGGCATCGGGCCGGTGTCCGGGGCCTGCGGGACCGCTTCGACTTCCTCAACCGTGATGCGTTCGTATCGTAGCCGGGTCTCCGGCTCGTGCCCCACCGTCCGATTCAGGACTCGGAAGACGGCTTCTTCGGGGTAGCGGGCCTCCCGTCGTGCGGGATTGCGGGAGAAGGGTGAGACGTCGCGGGCCGACGACTTGACCACCTCGACCAGCACTGGATGGCTCCCGGCTGGGGCCTGGTGCATCTCCGCGCGCATGGCCGCGAGCGCGCCGCTTTCGGTGAACCTCACCATTTGGAACTCGGGTGCCGTGATCTCGTTGAGTTCGCCGGAAGACTGGTCGGCCAGCGTGCCGGAGGCCGTCATGTGCCACCACATGGGGGCCTCAACCGGCGGCAGGAGCCCGAGCGCCTCGGCGACCATGCCGCGGTGCTCCGGGATCTGCCGGTACAACAAGTTCACCAGGTCGTCGGCGCGGGCCAGCAGCACCGGCCGGAGAGCTGCCGTCCGCTGCACCAGGTCGGAGACCGTCCCGGGGGTGGTCTGCAGGGTGTGCACCAACGCGCGGTAGGACTCATCACCCAGCAGAAGCAGGGGGAAGGCGACCGCGCCGTCCACAGCGGCGTTGACGGCGGCGTGGACTTCCCGCCGGAGCTCAGCGGTGACCTGGGCCGGCGACCGGTTGACGGTGAACCGCTGGTCGAGCAGGCGTGCGTCCTGGCCACCAAACAGGTAAAGCGCTAGGACATGTGGGGGGGTCAGCCGGTCCAGCGGAGAGCCCTTATGACGCCGCTTCCACTGGGCCAAGGCGTTTTGCCGCGCGTCCCACGTGGCCAGCGGCAGGCGCCGATCGGCAGTCCGAGGAACGGTGAGCAGCTCACCGGTCCGGGCGATGTGGGCATCGCCGCTGTGGAGCGCGGTCCAGATGCCGTAGGGGACCGCGCCGTCACCGCTGACCTCGGAGGTGAGTCGGAGCCAGTGGTCGTGGTAGCGCACATGGTGTGGTAGCTGCAGTGCCATCCGCAAGGACTCTGGGGCGTCCTCGCGCGGCGAAAGGGCGGCGTCGGCCCACTCATACAGATGGGTGGCGCCGCCGGACATCATGGTGCGCTCGACGACGTCGCCCATCCCGGCCTCGTGTGAGGCCTGCAGGACTTCGAAGAGCGTGCTGAAGTTGTCAGGGAGTACCGACGCGATGACCGCCTGGCGGAATTCGGGCATGTCTGCGTCCACGACACCCGGGATGGAGCGGTATCGCTGCAACATCTCCTTGGCCAAGTATGCCTGGCCCGTGACGAGGAGGATGCCCTGCGAGCGACGCTCACGGACGGCCGGGATCGAGTCGTCTATGGGACGGGGTTGTTGAGCAGGGTTCGGCACGAGGGGGTAAACAAGCGCCGACATCAACTCTGTCAGGGTGGCACCAGAGTTCGGGTCCAGCAGCCGGTCGACCGCTGACTGGAAGCCGTAATCCGGGGGGTAGTTGGGCGAGAGGAACCGCCTAGCGCTGCCGGCGCGGCCGTGCTGGGAGACTTGGTGGTCGTAGACACGGGTCACAGCCTGCCGAGCCGCGGCGATCACCGAGGGTTTCTCGGCCAGCGCCAGGCCGAGCGCGTCTTCGTACGAGCGGGATAGCTCTTCCCACCGCTCAGTGCCATAGAGGGAGGTGAACTTGGCTGCCTGCCCGTAAAAGTCTTCTTGGGCAGAGCGGGCGGCTGCGTCGAGCGCCGTCCATTTGCGCGGTTCGAACGGAACCCAGGCGGGGGTGGGGCTGTCGGCGGGACTCCACAGACACAACTCCACATGCCCGTCCCGATGGTTCGTATATCCCGAAACGGCTGACGGGGCGAAGACGCCGTAGCCGCTACGGTCTGCAACCGCCTGGCCCACGCGCTCGGCTCGCACAACGGCCACCCCTGTTGAGCAGGAATTCAGCACAATCCGTGTCGTCTCGGGCATGCGAAGGCTCTCGAGTACCCGCGCGAGGTAGTAGCCGACCTGCTCCGGAGTGGCGACCTTCGGGCCGTAGCGCGACATTACGGAGATGCTGCGCCGCGACCCGTGCGCAGTCCACAAGAACGCGCTCTCCCCGTTCCAGGGCACGGGGTACGGGCCCGACATCAGTGCTTCTGTGTCTGCATCTCGCACCATATAGGTGCTTTTCTCGAAGATCCGAGAATATGCCCGGTAACGGCCGTCAGTCCACCAGTCCCGGCTCCCATGGCTGTCCAATCCGACCAGCCGGCCATCTCCGTTGATGACGGGCCGGGTGATAATTTCGCGGTTCCACGCATTGCGCGACAGTGCGGCCTTGCGCTCCCGCAGGCGGATATGCACGTACCGGCGACCGGTCGCACCGTCCAGCCGGATCTTCCGTTCCTTAACGCGGAAGGTGCTCTTCTCTGGGTAGAGCACCTGCCTGTCTCCGGGATCACGGGCGAACATGGAGATGTCTCGAGCAGTCGACTCCTGCACCTCCCACAGCACTGGATAGCCGGGCGCCATAGTCAAGGCGAGCGCGGCGTCCAGTGCCGAACGGAGGTTCAGCGTTGCCTGGTGAAGCGGTGCTCGGTCGATGGTTTGGCCCGGCTGGCCCACCGCTGTGTCGCCCTCCATCGTGCCTGCCTCGACACTTGCCCACCATATGCGGGCAAGCACCGGGGGAAGTTGCTCGACCGCCTCCATCGCCATGTCTCGGTGCTCGTGCAACTCCTGAGCGAACCCTTCGACCAGTTCGCTTGCTCGGTGAACAAGTCTGGCGCGCATGTCGCTGAGTTGGGTGTCCCGGTCGAACGCGAGGACGGGAACGGCTCTAGCTCGGTCCGCGAGCAGACGGAAGGTCGAGTCCCGCAGGAACAGCAGCGGCATGGAAAAGCGGAGGTCACCCAAGTCGAATGCTTGATCAACTAGGGATCGGGCGAGCCGCCGTCGCCACTGCACACTGTCCGGATCACCCGCGATCGGTGCGTGGAACAGACGTACGTCGGATCCGCTGGCCAGGTATAGCGCGGGGACGAGCTCGAGCTTGACGTTGAGAATCAAGTTTTCGTCTCGGTGGCGCAGCAGCCAGGCACGCCATGCTTGTCTGCGCTGAACACCTGTTACTTCGGCGGGAGCGTCTGGCGATGCCTCGTCAAACTGCGGGTAGGACCCGACAGCCTCTCGCAGACCATACAGGGTCCTGATAGTCCTCAGCACTGAGCCATCATGGGTGACCTGTGCGGTAAGCCATGTCGTCCGCTCACCGTAGAGACGCTGGTGCGGTTGCCACAGGTGCTCCCAAAGGTGGCTGGAGTCCCCTTCTGCACGCGGTTGGAAGAACGCGGCGGCCCAGCCGTAGAGGCGAGAGGCATCGATGACCGCCGGATCGGGCTCCGTCTCGTCGCGCACACCTACACGCTGGGAGGCCTGCAGGACCTCCACGAGTGAGGAGGTGTGGGCTGGCAGCATCCAACCGAGCAGCGCATCGCGGAACTGCACCGGGTGCTGATTGTGAACAGCGAGGCTCTGGTACACCTGCAGCAGCCACTCGGTCAACGGCGAAGTGCCATGGATGATCCGGTAGCCACGATGGCGCGTCATAACCCAGTAAGAGTCACTGTTTCTGTCAAGATCTGCGACTCGCCTCGGCGCCAGCGGCAAACCCATAACGTTCAGGCGCGGGTTGGAGGCCCACAATTGGCTGAGCGTGTTTGGAGAGGTCGTGTTGCCATAGGCGGCGTTATGGAACGCGCTCATCAGCTCTGCGAGATGTGCTCCACCGTCCTCGTCCAGCAGCCGTGCCAGAGAGGCCGACGGGTCGGGGACGTTCCGGAAGAACGCACTCGCCGCGCTCGGGCCCACCAGGCGACCGAGATACTCGTGCAGAGCCCCGACCGCGCCCCGGGCCGTGTTGATGACTCTGGGGTCGATGGCCAGCACCAGGCCCAGGGCTGTTTCGTGCCGGCGGCTCAGGGCTTCCCAACGAGGGTCTCCGTACATACCTGTAAGCCGTGTCGGACTCAGTACAAGGGAGTGGCTCCCGGCTGTCGGCTCACTGGTGCCTCGGTCCGCATTCCAGTCCTCACGGGCTGGGTACGACTGAGCTCTTGGAGTATCGCGGTCGTTGTCGACAGCGCTCACCTGTACAAGGCTCTGCTCGCCGGGGACAACAGCCGTCACCGCCTCGCCCTGTTCGGGGAGCTGTTGCGACTGCTGGCGAACCAGAGCAGACACGGTGGAGGTCGTGTCCTCGTCCTGGGCCTGAGCAGAGTTCCACCCTGTGGCAGGGAACCGGGTCCTGGCGTCCTGATCGGCAGAGGGACCACTCACCGTCCCCGTGCTGGGCTCTTGATTCGACGACTTCGCATGGTTCCCGAACCATGCTTCCAGGGCGTGTTCGTCGGGGAACTTGCCGTCGCGTGCGACGCTCTCTCGCAGTTCGCCTTCGCTCAGCGGATAGATGTCTCGGTACCGGTACAGGTCATCGACATAGTCGAGGGCCGGATCGTGGCCGGGCAGTTCATCCAGGGCGTGCTGTGCGCCCTTCATCACTTCGTGGAAGGTGTGATGCCCCCCTCGGGCCCCCTCCGTCTCGTGGACGAAGGGGGAGGGCAGCATACTGCTGAGCGCTGCAAGTCTGACCAGCCCGAGATCCAGGTTTAGCCCCCATTGCTCATTCATCTGAGCCGCGATGCGCATATACCGGAAGGTGGTGCCCGATATCCCCGACTTGATCAAACCACCAGTGTCCTCGGATGCCGGGTGCAGATCGGCCCAGAGCGGAATAGTCATCTTGCTGGTCGCGTAGACCCATGGCAGGGTCTCGCTGTCGCCGATGTGCTCCCACTCCGCATCGCTCAGCGAAGGCAGCACATCGCCCACCGGGATCCCGGTACCCATCCCCTCGGCAGCCCGCAAGTACTCCGCTTCCAGTACGGACAGATCAGCGATCAGGTCCTGTCGACCACCTTGCGCGGCCTGCCATGCCGCTCTGTACCGCGCTTCGGCCTCTTGGAAGCGCACCAATACGTCAGGCCTTTTGGTTCTAGGGTCCCGCCGGACCTGATATTGGTCCTCGATCCACTGCGGCCTCTCTAGGCGACCGAGAAGGCCGGGGATCAGGCCGTTCATCACACCGCCGTTGAACATGAAGGCCATCCGCTCACGCAGGCTGCCCTCCATGGCCACACGCGCAAGCCGGTACGGGTCGGTGCCGACCGCGCCGGGCTGTTGCACGTTCTCGGTCCCGAACAGCGTCAGGTCCATGCCCGCGTCCACTGCGTGCCGCCATGCGGCACGCGTCATCTTGCCAAGCTCCTCGTTGACCTCCCCCATGCGGATCAGATGAGCGGCCAGACTATCCTCGAAGAACTCCGCCTCCTGCAGATAGCGGATCCGGGAGAGAATCCAGCCCGGAGCATCAACAGCCATGTCCAACGGCGACACCACAGCTGAAGAACCATCGCCCAGGACGCCGACTGAGTCGCCCGCCCTACCCGCAGACCCATCCTCGTTCCCAGGCGGGGCAGAGTTGAACCCCTTCGTGGGGAACCGGGCCGCGATCTTCAGCTCGGCATGGGCGACGCGCAGGTATACGTACGAGTGCCCGGATTCGTCGGTGTGCCGTTCCCGGGCGACGACCCGGAATTCGATGTCCTGCGGAAACATGCCGCTGCGAGGCCCATCCTGTCCCTCGGCCAGGACGTCGGTGATATCCCGGGCAGACGAGGAGTCCAGCTGGACAAGAATCCTCTGACCTGTGTGCGGTGCACGCTGCTCGAAGAGAGCGTCCAAAGCCGCACTCTGGCTAGCCTCCACCTGGTGGAAGCGAGGGATGGTGATGGCGTCCAGCGCCGCCGGCAGACTGGAGTCTGCTGGCATGACCCACCACACCGGCCCCTCCAGCAGCGGCAACGTCAGCAGGGCCTCGGCCGCCGCACTCAGGTGGGCCGTAATTTTCTTTCTCAGACCGGGGGCGAGCTCGCGGGCGCGGGCGGTAACGTCCGCGCGGATTTCCGCAACCCACTGATTGCCGTGGGGCTCGTGTGCAGGAACCGTTTCGGCCTCCTGCAGGAGCGCGCGGATTTCCGGATCACCAAGCAAGAGTTGCGGGTAGTCAGAGCTGCGCCTGTCGAACAAAGTAACGGCCAGCTTCTCAGCCTGGTCGCGCAGTTGTGCAAACCCTTGCCCGCCCACGGTGAACCGGTCGCTGAGCAGTGGGCGGTCCGGGCCGGTGAGCAGGCGCAACGCGGCAACGTGCGTCGGGCCGGGAGTGCGCTCTACTGCGAGCTCGAGGACAGGGCCAGATTCGGCCCGAGCACTCTTCGGCGTGGCCGAGTGGCCCGTGTGGGCCTCGGTCCCGGGCTGATACGCGACAGTGCCGGTGACGCGGTCGGTGCGGACGACGCGCAGGTCCTCTGACCGGTCGACGAGTAGCGCACCGATGCGACGGGTTGAGGGTGGCGTCGACGCTAGGTTCGCATCCCAGGCACGTGCGTTGCTGCCGGCAATGTACGGGGTGGTTGGCGGTTCTGTCCGGGCGGCGGCGGCCGGCGCGTCGGCGCCGGTGACACCAATTCGGGTGTCGTTGCCGTGGGCGGAGTGCAGAACTCGGGTGGCGACGGGGTGGTTCCACACCGGCTCGGCCCGGAAAGGGATCTCTTCGGCTGTGACATGGGCGTAAGCCAGCCCGGTCCGGGCGTCGTGCACGAGTCTGCTGTCCAGTATCCGCAGCCGAGTGCGCTCCGGGAATATCACCGGTCGGGACTCCGGGTCGCGGGAGAACGGCGCAAGGGAGCGCCCGCTTGACCTGCGCACCTCCCACAGCACTGGATGGCCGGTGTCCGACGCGTCGACGCGCGCCCGTGCTGTGTTGAGCGCCGCAGTCCGGTCGATGGTGGCGGCGTGCAGTCCCGGAAGATCCGGGGAACGCTGGGAGAGCGTGCCGACGCCACCTTCCAACGGTCCTGATTCGTGGGTCGACCACCACACGGGTTCCATCTCCCGCGGCAGGGCAAGTACCGCAGCGACGGCGCGGTTTCGGTGCTCACGAAGTTCCTCGCGCATCCCCGGGACCATCTGCGCAGCCAGGTCTGCGAGCATCGCCCGGAGTTCCTCAGCGCGACGCCCAGAATCGGGCTGTCCCATAACCTGAGCAGCCTCGGACGCCAACTGGGCGAAGGCCGGGTCACGCAGGAACAGCAGCGGCAGGTGGTCGGTCATGCCACCGCTGGCGAAGGCGTGGTCGACGGCGAGGCGGGCCCGGCGTCGCAGGCTGTCAGAGGCCGCGTCTTCGCCTTCGACGGCCAACTCGCCCAGGAGACGTCCGTCGGCTCCACTCACCAAGTACAGGGTCGCCAGATCCTTGAGGTCCAGGGTCTTCAGGATGGCGGGAGACTGGCGATGCGTCAGCCAGTCCCCCAGGGCGTCCCGCCACGGTGCGCTCCCGTGCACGCTCGCTTCGCTGCCAGCCCGGCCCTGGACGGCAGAATCGATCAGCTCCGCAATGGAGTGGACGATGGTGGCGTGCCGGTCGGTGCCGGAGGTGAGCCAGGCAATACCGGCAGCCTGGCCGGTCCCGGGGCGCGGCGAAGCTGGCAGCGGAGGCGGAGCTTGAGTTCGAGGCTGGGCTTGAGTCTGTGTCCGAGATGGGGCGTCTGCAGATGTGGGCGGCTGGCCGGATAGGGGTGTGGCCTCGGAGAGGGTGACTTCTGCGAAGGTCCTGCCGCTGCGGTTGGCAACTAGCCGGGTACTCACCACGCGAAACGCCATGCCCGGCGGGTAACTGACCTGGAGCTGAGTCGGGTGACTGGCGAAGAGAGTGGTGTCGCGGCCGGTGGATTCAGCCACACGGTAGACACGCAGTTGGCGAGGCCCGCCGCCCGGCACAGGGTCGGCGTTGATGGGACGTGCGAACGCCTGCTGTGCGTTCGGGCTGGCGGCGAGGAACCGCGTCGGATCCATGAGAATCTGCGAACCGACGGCGGGCAGACTGGGGACTGTTGCCTGGTCCTGAACGAGCTCTGTCCACCAAACTTCGCGGCCAAACGGGGGAAGCGCTTCCAGCGTCTGAACGGCAGTCCAGGCATGGGAGGGAAGGATGCGCACCATGCGCTCGGCGTACTCGTCGAGGCTCTGCCGCAGGCGCTGGCCGTCGGGCCCGGGGCCACCCGTGCCGCCGTATGCAGCTACTTCACCGAGCAGGTTCCGGAAGCCGGAGTCTCGGGACAGCAGCAGCGGGAAGAGCCGGGCGTCGCCGCCGTAGACACCGTCCGTGCCCGAGGCGGCTCGAGTCCGTGCCTGGTGCATCCACCACTGCGCCCACTGGGACAGCCATGCGGTTGTGCCTGCGTCCATGCCCGCTTCCGCGAACAACGTCGTCAAGGCGGCCAACGGCGTCTCGGCGGCGTCACTGTGCAGCCGCAGCGCCACAACGTGACCGACCGTCAATCGGCTAAGCGCGGTGCTATCCAGCAGGTCGCGTTGGCCGTAGTGCCGGTGCCAGCGCTTGATGCTGGCAAGTCGTTCTTGCAGGGGTGCGGGGAGAGCGGAAGTCGGGTAGTCGGCCGGGTCGAGAAGCATCCGCCTCAGCTCGTCCGGGGATGCGGCGTCGGTGGGTGCGGACACGCCGGCCACCAACTCGTCGTACGCTCGCGTGTAGGGCGGCACCAGCAGACCGCTTGCGAAATGGCGCTTCGGGAGCCGCCTCCTCGGGTCGAGGTTCCGGTCGGCCCATGCGTGGAGGACTCGGGCATCTGCTCCAAGCGCTTCGGCAAGTTCGGCTGAGGGACTGTCAGCGTTGACGGCATGCAGCACCTCGAAAAGGGTGTGCGTCCCCGAGGAAAGTGCGTGTGCCAGCACGGCCTGGCTGAAAAGGCTGATGGGCCCCGGCACGCTCAGCGCTCGGTGTACCTGCAGCAGCCAGTGCGCCTCACTCGCCGGGCGCTCGCCCACAATGAGACCGCGGCCGAGCAGCTCATGCCGGACCGCATAGGCGTGGTGGGGCGTGGCCTGCGGGCGTACGGGCACGCTCGACGGTCGCAAATAAGGCCTTGCCGCCCACAGTTGGCTAAGCGTGTAGGGCGCGTTGCTGTTGGCGTAGGCGGCTTGGACAAACGCGTCCATCAGCTCGGCGAGAGAAGCGCCCCCGAACTCGTCGAGGACTGGCCTCAGGGCGGCCTCGGGATCGTGTGCGTCGCCGGCCCCGGGGGCGAGGAAGGCGCGGGCCGCGTTGACCGGACCGTAGGCGTCGGCGAGCGTCTGGTGCAGCCGGGCCAGAGCCCGCCTGGCCTGCTTAATCACTTCGGTGTTGGCGGCAAGCGCGACGCCGAGGGCGTTCTCGTAGGCCTGATTCAGCTCCTCCCATCCCGGCTCGGCGAAAAGGGCCGCCAACCCCTTTGCGCCGGTGGCGGGGGAGATCACGCGGTCAATCTCCTGGAGCGTCGAGGTCATCGTGCGCGCCGCGCCGGTCAGCCTTTCCTGGTGCTGGTGCAGCAGGTGTTCGGCCAGGGACGCGCGATCCTCGTGCGCCGACCGCCGGAACTCCCCGTAGCCGTCGGCGGCCCGCTCCGCGGCCGCCTGGTGGCGGGCGAGGGCGCTGGCCGCCCGCTCGCGCAGCTCGCCAGCCCGTCCCCTGATCTCCTCGTACTTGCTAAGGGATAGAGGTCCCTGGTGTGCTGCGAGGTAGAGCTGGAATCGCGACCAGTCGTAGTCCAGCTCGGCCGCCAGCTTGTCGGCGCTCAAGGCGCTCTTGCTCGCGGCCATGCCGGCCGGGTCCACGGTGCCGTCGGGCAGGTATCGGCCGTCGCCGTCCGGGTTGACCACAGCGAGGAGGGCGAGCGTGTCCTGGGCGTCGCCCGTGAGGTCGACCGGAATCCCGGAGGCGAACTTGGCCTCGGGCCGGTACAGGCTCGACACCACCCTGCCGAGTTCATCGGCGTCCTTCACATCAAGCACCCAGCGCTGGAAGTCACCGCCGATCCGGTCCACTTCGCGCAGCACCGACAGGACGATGCCCTCCTGGACGTCCGCCCCGTGGAAGACCTCCTCCTCGAACGAGACGGTGACGGTGCGCCGCTCCACGGACGCTTCCGGATAGGTGTTGATCCATCGGACGCGTCCGCCATCTCCGTCGTCGACGTCCACAAGCGTGGACGTGCGGACGGGTCGTTCGCTGCCGGGCATCCGCAGCGCGCGCATGGTGGGTCGATTGAGCGGGTCGAGCTGGTCGTGCAGGGACACCCAGCCGCCGAGCCCCTCAAGCGAGTCAATGTCGAAGATGAGGGTGGTCGGCCCGTAGCGCGTCGCCATCGCTTGGTCGCCGGACTCGACGCGGAAGAATACGAAGTCCTGGTTACCGAGCAGGTCCGTGTCCCACTCGCTCCAGCCGGAGGCGAGGTGCCCGCCGTCTTCCCGGTCGAGGGCGGCCAGCGAGGAGAGGACTCCGCTGTTGGCGATTGCGTGGTACGCGGGTGTCGCGTGCTTGAGTCGCAGCGGCAGCGCCGCCAGCCGGTCGTACAGCTCCCGCCACTGCGGACGATCAAGCAAATCCGTCAGTTCGGTCCGCAACCGTGCAAGGTTTTTGTCCGACAGGTCGCGGATGAAGGCCGACCGCTCCTCGTGGGTGAGAGAGTCCACGTCCGGCCGCACCTGGTGCCACTGGGATCCAGCCGGCAGCAGCGCGTACGCCTTGCGTGTACGGAAGTCCCGGGCGTAGCCGGCCAACGCGCTCAGCGTCCGTGCGGACGCCGGGCGTAGAGCGCCGTCGGGCATGTCCCAAATGCGGCCCGAGTCCACCTCCGCCGCAAGTCCGCGGGCTGCGGCCACTACAGGCGTGTAGGCGTTGCGGAGTCGGTAGAGGCCTCCGACGCTAGCGGCGTCGCGAACGAAACCGGCCAGCGCGCCAGCCAGTACATCCGCCGACTCACGGATCTCGGCGGCGAGGTCGAGCGCCGCCTTCCGGGTGGGCGCGGACGGGTCAGAGTCCCCGAGCAGCTGCTCCAGGGTATTCAGTGTGGCTTCCAGCTCCCGGCCCCGGCCCTGAATCTCGTCGCCGGTCCAAATCAACCGGGCGGGGTCGGAGATGCCGGCCGCACGGACCGCGCCATCGAGCTGAGAAGTGTACGCGCGGACGTCGGTGGCCAGGGCGGCCTGTCCGCTGCTCGCCAGTCGATCGATCAGCATATGGAGGTCGCGCTGGGTTGCCGAGCGGCCGTCGACCAGGTAGGGGCTGCCGAGTTGCCGCCACCTCGGCAGAGCCCGCCACGCATCCCACCCCAGCGTGCCTTCGGGGGCAAGGTCGGCAGCGTTGATTCGCCGGGCTGCTCCCCGGTCGAGCAGCAGATACAAGGATTCCACCTGGACCGAGAGGCCCAGAGGGCGGAGCGCGCCCTGACGTATCCCGCCGGGGGCGCCTTCAGGTTGCGCGCCCACCCAGCGCGGTAGTTCGGACCCGCCCGAGAATCCATCTTCGGGATCGGCGAACTCCCGATCCGCGGTGTCCCCGAGGAAGGAGTCCGAGTCGTCCGACTCTCTGCTGGTCCCCCACTCGTCGGCGGGCGAGTCTTTCGACGTGTATGGGAATCTCCGCTGGTTGTCCGGGAGAACGGAGGGGGCCACCGTCGTCTTCGCCAGCAACTCGCCAGGCGGCACGCCTTCGACGAGGGGGGCGGCCTCGGTCTCGTGCAGGTTCAGCGGGCCCTCTTCACCCGTCGGTTCGTGCGCGGGCACGCTGTTGCGGGAGTTCCAGCCCTCGGTCAGGAACTGCGGTGACGCGGCATTCTCTTCGCTATAGGCGCTAACGGGACCCCGCGTGGCCACCGTCTGGGGAATGGGGGCGGTTTCGGTGAGCCGGACATGCTGGTATGCACGCCCCTCCTCGTCCTTCCGCCAGATCCGTTCCACCACCTCCAAATCAGTCCGCTGCGGGAACAACGCCACGTCCGGTCCCGGTTCAGCTGACAGGACCGACACATCGCGGGCCGAGGCGTCCATCACTTCGAACACCACCGGATGGCCATCCGACGCGCCCGAGAACGGCATGTTTTCCAATGCCGCCGACTCGTTTAGCGACCCGGCGTGGAACCGCTCAAGACCCACCGTGCCAAATGCCACCGAGTCCTCGGCAACCCAACCGGACCACCACACCGAAGCCAGCACCGGCCGCAGGCGAGCCAATGCTTCCGCCGCCGTCGCCACATGGTCCGGGGCCTCGACCGACAGCCCGTCGAGCAAACCCTCGCGCAACCGCGCCAGGAGCTCGCCGCGAACCAGTTCGAGAAGGGCCTCATGATCCGGTGTGTACCGCAGTACGTTTTGGGCGCCTCCGGCCAGGGCACGGAAGCGCTCATCGCGCAAAAGGGTGCGCGGGAACTCCGCCGGATGGCCTGCCCGTACGCGGTCCATCGCCTCACTGACAACGGCATGGGCCTCGCGCCGTAGTGCGTCCCGGGCGCGCGCCCCTGGCCCGCTGGCGACCGCCGTGGTCAGCAGTCTCCGGTCCGCCGGGCCACTCATCAGACGCAGCGCGGCGATGTGCCCCGGGGTCAGCGGAGCAGTAAGCGACGTTTTCGGATCGGTGTCGTCCGGGGCGATCCAGCGGTTTCGCTCGGCGTACAGCGCCTGGTACGGGGTGCGCGGGCCGTGCCCAGCCGTCAGCTCGGCGTCAGCCCAGGCGTACAGGTCGGCCGCGTCCCCGTGCAGAACAGCGCGCTCGGCGGCGGAGGATGCCGTCGTGTTATGGGTCTCCCTCAGGAGTTCATAGAGGGAGTCGTCCCCCTGGGCCAGTCGCCAGGCGAAGACGGCCGTGCGGGCCGCCGTCACCCGGTCGGCGGGAGCGTGCTCCGCGTACCGGGCGAGGATCCGCCCGGCGATGCCGGTCCGGCTGTCGGCCAGGTGGAAGCCGCGGGCATCGCGCAGGTCTCGATAGCGGCTGCTGCTGGCATCCGCGAGTTGCGGGGGGAGGGTCTCGCCGCGGGTGGCCTCGACGGCGCTCGCGCGCAAGAGGTCACCAAAATCCGCATCCTGCGGGAAGCCCTCCGGGAGCGGGGCGGCCACCGATTCCGGTCGCCCGCGCAGCACGTGGAGGATGTCGCGGGCGGCGTCGATCGCTTCGGGGCGAGAGGCCAGGCTGCGGCCGAGTTCGGACTCGTACCGTCGGCTCAGCTCGTGCCAGCGCGGGTCGGCGTAGTAGGAGCGGAAGGAACCTGTGTCGGGGCCCGGGGAACGGCGGGCGGCGACCAGGTCGGTCGTGCCGACCGGGGTCGCAGACGGGCGCGGGGCCGGGAGGTCCTGTCTCGCCCATCCGACTGCTCTGGCGGGCGTGGTGTGGTGTTCGGTGAAGGCGGCGAAGCCGATCATTCGCTGTGCGGCGGCCACTATCCGGACCGTGGTCGTCTGCTCCCACGGCTCACGGTTCGGCTGCGGGGTGACCTCGGTGAGGGTGATGTGCTCGTACGAGGTGCGCGTGGCCGCGTCATGGTGGACGGTTGAGGACTCGATCTGGAACGCGGTGCTGCGGGGGTAGAGGAACGCACGCTCCCCAGGGTGCTGGGACAGCGGAGTGATATCTCGGGCTGAGGAGTGCTGCACGCTCCACACCACTGGGTGGCCGTCGTCCGCCTTGGCCTCTCGGGCGCCTGCAGTGCGCTGGGCGTCGAGCGCGTCTAGCGCAGTGGTGGGGCTCGCCACCACGCGGTGGAAGCGTGGCAGCCGGAAGACGCTCGGGGGGGAGCCGGCGACCGGCTCGCCAGCCTTGCCCGGCTCCCAGGTCGCCCAGTGCACTGCGGTGCCCACGGCAGGTAGGGACTCTAGGGCCTCTTGGGCCATCGAGGCGTGCCCTGGCAGCTCATCGCGGAGTTCGTACAGCAGTCGCCTGGCGCGCTCAGTCAGTTCGGCGCGCCGGATGGCCTGCCAATCCCCGGCAGCCCTGCGCTCTTCGGCCGTGGCATTCGGTGTCTCCAGGACCGCAGATTCGAGGGCGAAGGCACGGAAGTTGTCATCCCTCAGGAACAGCAGGGGGAAGCGCGGATGCTCGGCATCCGCCTCCCGGCGGACCAGCGACAGCGCCGTGTTGCGCAGCCAGGTGACGTCGATGGCGCGGTCCCGGTTCGGTACCCGCGAGAGTAGTTCCCCGTCCGGACCGCTGACCAGGTACAGCCCGGCGAGATGACCTGGCTTCAGGCTGTCGGCGAGTGTGGCAGCCGCTTCGTGGCGCAGCGACCAGTGGGCCAGTGCCTCGCGTCGCTCGCGCGCTTCTTCGGCCGTCTGGTGCGGCAGCGGGTGCGGTCCCGCGGGCGTCCCGTTGAATGCGATCAGCTGGGCGATGTCGTCGAGGGGTTGACCGGAGCCTGTGATCTGTGGGGTGAGCCACTGTGCGGCCGCCGCGTACATCCGCTGGTGGGGCAGGGGCTGTCGGTTGCGCCCTGGCGCGAGGGCCTGCTCTGCCCAGGTGTACAGCTGCGCGGCGTCGGCGTCGCTATGGGTGAGATCGGGCTCGGTGTCATCGCGGACACCCTGCCGCTGGGCTGTCTCGAGGATCTCTGCCAGGGAGTGGATGCCGGTCGGCAGCAGCCAGCCCAAGAGTGCTTGCCGGAAGAGCGTTTCGCTCTTGTCGGGAAGGTCCAGCGCCTGGTAGAGGCGTAGCAGCCACGCAGCCGTGTCGGCGGGCCTCTCGGTCAGGCGGAGACCGCGTCTGTCGATGACGGAGTGAGTAGTGTCTGCGTCCAGCTGCTGGCCGGGACTGGTGCTCGGCGAAAGGGGCAGGCTGCGGGTGTTGAGTTCGGGGCGACTGCGCCACAGGGAGCTGAGAGTCATGCCGGCGGCGTCGCGGTAGGCGGCGTCGGCGAACACGTCCATCAGCGTCGCCAGCTCGGAGGCCGAGTCGATCCGCTTGGGAAGGTGGAGCACACCGTTGTCCGGACCGTAGTGATCTGCCCTGGCCAAAAGCCGGACGAGGCCCCGAGCTGCGTTTCGCGCCGTGTCGATGACGTGCGGTTCCGTTGCGATGGCCGCGCCGAGGGCGGTCTCGTACTCCTCGGTGAGCCGGTGCCACTCGTCCGAGCGGTAGAACGCTGGAAAGCGGGGGAGGTGCTCGACGGGGTACTCGGCACGCACCAGTTCATCGCGGGCCTGCTGGACGAGGCGTTCGACGAGGCCCCCGTCCTCCGCGTAAACCGAGGCGCTCAGTGCGGAGCGGGTGTGCCTGCGGACTTCGGCTTCGCCTGTTTCCTCGGAGGCAGCGGCATCACGGATGCCGCCGGCCAGCCAGGAATCGACGACCGTGGCCGCGTCGTTCGCCGCGTCCGCTCTTACCTGGTCGTCCGCGCCGGAGGGTTCGCGCGTCTCCAGCGCGTTCCAGCCCTCGGTGGGGAACTCCACCCCGACGCTGGGGCTCTGAGCCCTCTGTTCCATGGCGGTGATCGCACGGAAGATCACGTCTTGCATCTTGGACTCGAGTTCCTTCGCCCGGTCCAGGACGTCATAGCGGCCTTGGATCAGGCGGTCCGCGAGCTCGACACGTTGCCTGTCCGCGGAACTCCTGAGTCCCTCGTATGCGTTGAGGGCCGTGTCCGTCGCAGAGGTGATATTCGCGAGATGTTCCGCGAGTTTTTCACCAATAGTCAACGCAATGCTTTCTGCGTCAGACTTCGCAGCATCGGTGGTGGCTTCGTCGATGACGGCCAATAGCGGCCCGCTGACCAACTTCGCCGTCTTCTCCATCAGACGCAGCGACCTGTCGGCTGTCTGCGCTTGGCGAGCCGCTGTCATGCCGTACGGGTCGATGGTGCCGTCCGGTAGGTAGCGGCCGTCGCCGTCCGGATTGTGCACGATGGCGGGGCGCGGCCAGCCGTTCGCCAACTCGCTGCCGGCGAGATCCAGCGGGAGCCCCGGGGCGATCTTTGCTTCCGGCCAGTACAGACTCCTCACGAGGCTGCCCAGCTCTTTTTCATCCGTCAGGCTGAGCGCCCGCTCCATGAACTCTCCACCAATGCGGTGGACCTCACGCATCACCGACAGGATGAGGCCTTCAATGGCACTCTCGAAGTCGAAGACCTCGCTTTCGAATTGGACGACGGCTTCGGCACCACCCCGGTCGGGATAGGTGTGAACCCAAGCCGTCCGCTTCCCGTCCTCGTTGCTCGCCGAGGGCGCCAGCACGGTAGTACGCACTGGCATCTCCCGCCCCGGCAGCCGCAAATCCCCCAGGGTCTCCCCGTCGTTCGGCTTGAGCTGGTCGTGCAAGGAGACCCAGCCGCGGGTTTCCTTCAGCATCTCCGGGCCGAAAACGAGGGTGGTGGGACCATAGCCGCTATTCTCGGGTTCTTCGTCGAATACGGGCCGGAAGAATGCGAAGTCAGTATTCCCCAGGGCGCTTATGTCCGCGTCGAAGGTCAGACCACTCGCGAGGTGGGTATTTCCATCCCGGTGCATTTGCGCGGAGGAGATCATCACTCCGCTGTTCGCGATGGCATAATAAGCCGCCGTGGCATGCTGGAGCCGCAGCGGAAGGTCCGCCAACCGCCGGTAGAATTCTTGCCATTCCTGGCGTTCCCACACATCGGCGAGGTCGCTCTTCAGCGTTGCGATGTTTGTGTCGGAAAGCCGTTTGACGAACGTGTGACGTTCGCCTGCATCCAAGTTGGCCAGCCCGGGATCGGCCTCCTGCCACTGGGTTCCCTGGGTCATGCGGGCATAGCCACTACGGGTACGGAAGTCCCGCACGTGCCGAGTGAGTTCTCGCATCGACTCCGGAGAGACCGGCAGTAGAGCGTCAGCACTTAGATCGCGCACGTCGCCGGCCGCGACCGCCCGCTCCACCGCGTCCACCAGATTCCGGGCCGCGCCCACCAACGGCGCCAGCGCATTGCGCAAATGGTAGACACCGCCCAGAGCAGCCGCACCGTGAATGGGGCCGCGGAGGGCAGCGGCCACCACATCGGCGACCTTGCGTACTTCGGTGGCCCGCTGCAGCCAAACCGCATCCTCGACCCGCTCGCTGCCCCCGGCCAGCAGCTTCAACCCATTAACCACAGCCTCCAGCTCCGCGCCACGATCCCGGACCTCATCACCGGTCCAGCGGATACGGTCGCCAGTCCAGTCACCAGCCGCACGCGCAGCCCGGTCCACATCAGACGCGAACTGCATAACCCGCGCAGCCCAATCCGCGTCGCCAAGAGAAAGATCTGCGACCAAGCGTTCCAAGTCCGACTGGGAGTAGGCCTCTCCACGAACCGACACCCACGACGTCTGACCCTGCTGCTCCAGGGTCATGTTGAACCATTCCCGCCAGTCCACGAGCCCATCGGAAACATCGCCAGCCGACGGGTACTCCGCGATTTCGCCGCCGCCAATGACGAGGAAAAGTGACGGCATGATCGGATCCGAGCCAGTCAGCTCGTCATCGATGACGTCCAACTGCCCAGGTGACGAATTCCAGCCCTCGGTAGGCAACTTCACCCCGGGGCTGGGACTTTGAACCCCCTGCACCATGGCGGTGATAGCTCTCGAGGCCACGTCTTGCATCTCGGTCTCGAGTTCCTTCGCCCGGGACAGGAGATCCCAGCGGCCCTGGATCAGGCGGTCCGCGAGTTCGGCACGTTCCCCGTCCGCGGAACTCCGGAGCTCCTCGTAAGCTGCAACGGCCGCGTCCGTCGCAAAGGTGGTATCCGCGAGATATTCCGCGAGTTCCGCACGTATGGCGATCGCCAGGTTTCGTGCGTTGGATTTCTCAGCATCGGTGGTGGCTTGGTCGATGGCGGCCACCAGCGGCCCCTTGTAGTACTTCGCGATCATCTCGATTTTGGACAGCCCGAGGACGGCTTTTCGCGCAAGGTTACCCGCTTTTATTCCGTACGGGTCGATGGTGCCGTCCGGTAGGTAGCGGCCGTCGCCGTCCGGATTGTGCACGATGGCGGGGCGCGGCCAGCCGTTCGCCAACTCGCTGCCGGCGAGATCCAGCGGGAGCCCCGGGGCGATCTTTGCTTCCGGCCAGTACAGACTCCTCACGAGGCTGCCCAGCTCTTTTTCATCTGTCAGGCTGAGCGCCCGCTCCATGAACTCTCCACCAATGCGGTGGACCTCACGCATCACCGACAGAATGAGGCCTTCAAAGGAACTCTCGAAGTCGAAGACCTCACTTTCGACACGGACGACGGCCTCGGCACCACCCCGGTCGGGATAGGTGTGAACCCAAGCCGTTCGCTTCCCGTCCTCGTCGCTCGCCGAGGGCGCCAGCACGGTAGTACGCACTGGTACCTCTCGCCCCGGCAGCCGCAAATCCCCCAGGGTCTCCCCTTCCGTCGGGTCGAGCTGGTCGTGCAAGGAGACCCAGCCGCGGGTTTCCTTCAGCACCTCCGGGCCGAAAACGAGGGTGGTGGGACCATAGTTGCCATCCCCGGGTCCCTCGTCGAAGAGAGGCCGGAAAAACACGAAGTCTGTATTACCCAGAACATTTGCGTCCGCGTCGAAAGTCAGACCGGTCGCGAGGTGGGTATTTCCATCCCGGTGCATTTGCGCGAAGGAGATCATCACTCCGCTGTTCGCGATGGCATAATAAGCCGCTGTGGCATGCTGGAGCCGCAGCGGAAGGTCCGCCAACCGCCGGTAGAATTCTTGCCATTCCTGACGTTCCCACACATCGGCGAGGTCACTCCTCAGCGTTGCGATGTTTGCGTCGGAAAGCCGTTTGACGAACGTGTGACGTTCGCCTGCATCCAAGTTGGCCAGCCCGGGATCGGCCTCCTGCCACTGGGTTCCCTCGGTCATGCGGGCATAGCCACTACGGGTGCGGAAGTCTCGGACGTATCGCGTGAGTTCCTGCATCGACTCCGGGGAGACGGGCAGTAGAGCGTCGACGCTCAGATCGCGTGCGTTGCCGGCCGAGACCGCGCGCTCCACCGCGTCCACCAAGTTTCGGGCGGCCGCCACCAACGGCACCAGCGCGTTGCGCAAATGGTAGACACCGCCCAGAGCAGCTGCTCCGCGAATGGGGCCGCGGAGGGCGGCTGCCACCACATCGGCGACCTCGCGCACCTCGGCGACTCGCTGCAGCCAGACCGCGTCCTCGATCCTCGCTACGCCTTCAACCAACTGCTTCAGCCCGTTAACAGCCGATTCCAGCTCCGCACCACGATCCCGGACCTCATCACCGGTCCAGCGGATACGGTCACCGGTCCAGTCACCGGCCGCCCGCGCAACACGGTCCATATCTGACGCGAACCGCATGACCCGCGCGCCCCAGACCGGGTCGACAACAGAAATATTGGCGGCCAATTGGTCCAAGTCCGACTGGGAGTAGGACTCTCCATCAACCGAGAACAGCGACGTCTTACGGGTGAGGTTGAGCGATTCCCGCCAGTCCACCAGCCCACCGGGTACCTCGGGAAAGTCGTCAGCCGACGAATACTCCGTTATTCTGCCGCCGCGAATGATGAGAAAAAGTGACGGCTCAACCGGATCCGGGTCCGCCAGCTCATCGCCCGCAACGTCCAACTGCCCTGGCGCCGAATTCCAGCCCTCAGTGGGAAGCTCCGCCCCTACGTCAGCGTTGTCGTCATCACTGCTTTCCCAATCACTGCCGTCGTGATCACCGCTGTCGCCATCACTGCTGAAGTCATCACTGCTGATGTCATCACCGAAAATTTCGGCATCGACCATGTCCTCATCGCCGCTTAGGGTCGACGATGAGGTCCAGCCATCGCGTTGCTCGGAGAGCAGCAGTTCATAATACCTGCGACCCGTTGCAGAGTGCTTTATACCAATTTTATCTAGGGTAAAGCGCGTGCCCGGCGGATAGAGCACCAGGCTCTGATCCGGACGGTCTGAGAAGGGGGTCACATCCCGGCCCGTGGAATTCTGCACCCGCATAACCAGAAAATTGCGCCTGGGCTGATATTCAGGAAGCGCAGACGGAAGGGTGAGCGCCTCCTCCACATCTGTCGCACCTCTGGGGAACTGCGTCGTGGCGACCAGCTCCATGTCCAACTCAAATTGGTTCAGGTCCATTTCCGTGAACCCGAACGCCCAAATCGGAAGGAAGACATCCTTTCCAGCAGGCGGCAGTGCTGCCAGCGCCTCCACCGCGATGTGTGAGTGGACGGGGAGAAGCCGCAGGGTGGCTTCCGCGAGATCGTCGAGACGCCGGGTCACGGCACGGATCAGATGTCCAGGCCAGGCGTCGGCATTCGAGTTGATGGCCTGGGCGAGCTCAGCAACGAGCTCATGGAACCGTCGGCTCTGGATGAGGGGTCGCGTCAGCACCTCGGAGTCAAGGTCGAGTTTCACGGAATATACCGACTCCCGTGCTTTTGCGAAATGGCTCCACTGACTCAGCCAGGTGGTGAGCAGGTTGGAGGTCCGCTCGTCCAGACGGGATGTGAACATCGGCCAGGACGCGCCATCATGCACTTCGGTACGGGCGTACAGGCGCAGGGCCGCGATATATGCCTTTGGTAGCTCAAGGGAGCCTGACGGGTGGTAGGCGGTCTTCCACCGTGCAACGGCGTCGCGCACCTCTCTGCTCCGGTCTGCCAACGCCCCCGGCCACTGACTGTCGGGAGACGCGAATACCATTTGCAGATCGTCGGGCGTCACCGGATCAGCAAGTAGCCGGTCCAGCGAATTCAGATGGCTGTAGAAACCAAGATGCGGCGGGAGCAGTGCATCATGGAGCCGCGGTTCTGCGAGCGCGGGCGCAATCAACTCGGCGTTGACCCACTTGTACATACCCAGTGCGTCGCCGGCCAGCGCTTCGGCGCGGGCCTCCGAGGGCTTTAGCTCCAGCAGCTCGGCCATCGACGCTGTGCCGTTCTGCAGCGAGTGGCTCATCATCGCCATGTAAAAGAACTCGGTGTTCCCGGGGACGCGCAAGTGCTTGTAGGCGGCGAACAGCCACCGCTCGTGGCTGGCCGGGCTGTTCGTCAGTCGGAATCCGCTCTTACGCAGTTCATACTTTCGCTCGGCCGAATAGGCCGGCACGGACGGCGGTCGCGCGGGCACACCGTCCGGCCTCAGCTCGGGCTTCTCCTGCCAAAGGTCGACGAGGCTATTCGACTGTTCGCCCGAATTCGCGTATGCGGCGCGACCGAATGCGTCCATAAGGTTGGGAAGAGACGCCTCCTCTGCGGGGTCGAGCAGCCGGTTCAATGCACGTGTGGCCTCGACTGAGTTCCGCGGCTCCGGTTCGAGGAACATTTGGGTTGCCGCCGCGCCGTAGTGCGTCGCCAGCAGCGAGTGCAGCGCAGAAACTGCCTGCCTGGCCTGCCCAACCACACCGGGGAGACGACCGAGCCAACGCCCGACCGCCTCTTCGTAAAGCACGCACTGCATCTCCCAGGCGCTATCGACGTACATCGCGTCGAAAGGCGACGTCTCCTCCCACGCCTGGACCTGCCTGGTGTGAAATCGGTCGAGTTCGTTAAGCCACTCGCTGACGCGCGCGAGGGTGTCAGCACGCTTGTCCGTTCGCTGCTCGATCAGTTGGCTGGCGAGTTCCTTCCGGCTGCCCGTGGCGTCGTTTTCGAACGCTGTGAGGCTTCTTTTTGCGCTGTCCTCGGCATTCTCGTAGGCGTCGAGGAGATCTCTGACTTGCAACCTAATTTTGGCGATTTTCGCCCGCAAATGATCGTTACTGTCCGGCAACGGACTCGCCAGGGTCTTCACCAAACTCGCCTGATTGCTGGTCCAAAAGCGATCCAGCTCGATCGCTTGCATGTCCGCATTCCGTGTTTGAGATGCCGCCGCCATGGCCAGCACATCGATGCTGCCATCGGGCAGATAGCGCCCGTCGCCGTCGGGGTTGATCACGGACAGTGGGCGCGGCCAACCAGTCGACTGCCCTGTCGTGCCCAGGTCAATTGGTAGCCCTGATGCAAACTTGGCCTCGGGTCGGTAAAGGCGCGATATTAGCTTGCCCAAATCCGCGTCGTCTAGCCCGAACACATGCCGGGGGAAGTCCCCTTCGATCCTTGCCACCTCGCGCAGCACTGACAAAGCGAGGCCCTCGCGCACGTCCGCGCCGAGGAAGACCTCCTCTTCGAAGGAGACCGTTGCAGACTGCCTACCAGCGGCTGCATCCGGGTAGGCATACACCCATCGCACACGCTCCCCGCCATTGTCCAAGCCGTCCAAGAGCGTGGCTGTACGCAGGGGCAGTGCGCGGCCCGGAGTCCTCAGCTCGCGCATAGCTGCCCGCTGCAGGGGGGCATATTGGTCGTGCAAAGTCACCCAGCCGCCGAGCCGCTCTAGCTCATCCAGTTCGAAAATAAGCGTGGTGGGCCCATAACGCGTGAGCACCGGGGCGTCACCAGACTCCACCCGGAGGAACACGAAGTCGCCGTTGCCCAGCGGCCCGATGTCGGAATTGCTCCAACCGGAGGCGAGGTGGGCGCGCCCCTCTCTGTCCAAGGCTGACGTGGAAAACAGCGCTCCGCTGTTGGCGATGGCGTGGAAGGCCGGCGTGGCGTGCTTGAGTCTGAGCGGGAGATGCATGAGCCGTGTGCGCAAGTCCCGCCATTCCTTGTCGCCCATCAAGGGGTCGACGTCCGCGCGCAGGGACACGATGTTGTTGTGTGACAGCTCCCGGACAAAGTCGGCGCGCTCAGCACGGGTCATCTGGTCGATGTCCGGTATGACGATGCCCCACTGATGCCCCTCTGGGACGCCGGCGTAGGCCCTGCGTCGGCGGTACGTCCGCACGTGTCCGGCGAGGTCCTCCAGCGAATGCGGGGCCACCGGCCGCCGGCCGTCACGAACCAGGTCGCGGGGGTCGCCGGACGCGACCGCGTGCTCCACCGCGTCCACCAGGTTGCGCGCCGCCGCCACGGTCGGCGCATAGGTGTCCCTCAAGTGGAACTGACCACCGAAGCGCGCCGCTTCTCGCATGACGCCGTGGAGAGCTGCCGCCACCACATCGGCGGAACGCCGCACCTCCGCCGCGCCTTCGAGTACGACCTGGTCGATCTGTCCCGCATCGCCCAGCAGCCGCTCCAGGCTGCTCAGCGACTCCTGAAGCTCCTGGAAGCGGGACGCGGCATCAGCACCCGTCCACTGAATGCGGTTATCCGTCCAATCGCCGACCGCACGGGCGGCTCGGTCCTGGCGTAGGGCGAAGTCGCGCATTCGACGAGCCCATTCCGTCTCACCCAACGTGAGGAGACGAAGCACCCAATCGTGCAATTCTCGCTGGGACAGAGTGCCGATTTCGATCAGCGCCTTCGTCCTGCGCTGCGTGCTCTTATCAAGGGCCAGCCATTCGCGCCAGGGCAGAGCGCCCTCCGCAGCAGCGTCGTTCAGCGAGTTCAGGGGCACGATCATGTCTGTGAGCAAGAGGTAGGGTGCCTCCGGCTCTTCGGGCCCTTCAGCCGACGCGTTCCAGCCCTTGGAGGGGAACTGGGGCACCGTGGCCGGGAAGTTCACGCTCGCTGCGTTCTTGACCCGCCCGGCGGTTGGCGCGTTGGGGGATATTCGAGGGTGGAACGTGCGCCAGGTGGTGGCCTTCCCTTCGGCATCGAATGCCAGGTCGACACGCGGGGCGCCTTGGGAATGCGTGAACGCTACTTGTCCAGTTGGGGCGTGAACCGTCCAGCCAGTGATATCTGCCACGATTTGAGCGTCACTCTGGGTGCGGTGCGCGGCACTGGAATCCGCTCCAGCAGTGCAGGACAGCAACGTGATGTGCTTGAACCCTGACAGCTCCTTCTTGCGCGCTCGCAGATCTCGTCCGAGTTCCTCCGCGCTTATCGCCACGGAGCTCCCGTCCGGCTGAACGACGTGAAAGCCCTCCTCGGTATGGTGGAGCGCCACAAAGAAGGACTCCCCGAACCCTTCGGGAAGGGCCCGCAACTTAGGGGTCAAGCCTTTCTGGGCGTCCCGTTTCCACTGCATATAGGTCGTCTGCTCGGCGAGCTTGCCGTAGACGTGCTTGCGCTGCGCAAGGTCCGTGGCGTTGAAGGACATCTGGCCAATGCGCCTGCCACGGGAGTCGGTGATTTCCTGTAGTACCGAATCGGAGGCGCTCCACTTAGACTTCGGCTGCGCGCTGTTGGCCGGCTGCCGGCGACGGGCAGACGCGAAACCACCGAGTGGAGGCTGGTTCGTGGATTGGGCCGCGGTCTGGTACTGCGGGGGGCGCGGGCCGGGCGTGTGGCCTCCCGTGCCACTCAGTGGCGCGAGGGGCAGTGTGCCGCCCGGTGTGGGGCTCCCAACGGGTGCCAGGACGATGCGGGGGGCTGAGCTTTCGACGCGCGGCCGGGCTGGGCTGAAGGCGCTCTGCTGGACAGTCGGTCGTCTGCGGTCCGTGCCGATGGCAGCTGCAGCTGCGCCTGTGGTGCTTGTCGTACTGGGCGGGGCGACCGTGTTCCTCGTGTCGCTGGTGGTCGTGAATGCCCGGGTGCCGGACCGGTTGTCCAGCGTTTGCGCACCGGTGGTTGGGGTCGAGGAAGGTGCAACCGTGGCGGACGGTGTCGGTGTCGAAGTCGTGGCTATGGACGGGGCGCCAGGCCTGCTGAAGTCCGGAGTGGCGGGGCCGCTCGGGGACAAAGTGGACTCGGAATCGGCCTTGCGAGACTCCAGCTCTTCCCGCGTCGTGGCCGCGTCCAGGGGCTGGCTGCCCTCCTGGCCAGTCTCCGATTCCGCTCTCCCTTGCGGGCTGAGGAGTTGCCGGCCGTTGCCCGGGTCGGTCAGAGGGATTGCGGCATTGGGGCGAGACAGCTGAGGGGAATTGGCACCGGCGGTGGCGGAGGGCGTGGGTGTCCCCAGACCGCTGGTGTCAAGTCGGCTGTCCTGGCCCGTTTCCTGGGTGCCATTCTGCACGGCTTCGGTCTCGGCCCGCGGCTGGACGTGCTCTCCCGTGCTGTCCTCTCGCCGAGCCGCGCCCGGCGCCTGACCAGGAACCTCGGAATCAGCCCCGGCGAGGTTACCCGAAGACGCTTTGCCCCTGGCGAGCTGTGGGTCGTGGTTCAGATCCGCAGCCGCGGTCAGGCCGGACTTGTTGGACATTCCGGAGCCGCTCACAGTCCGGTCGGCACCGGTCGTCGGCGTTCCCAAACCCTTCCCGAGCCCCAGGTCGGTGTCCGCAGCGAGCGTGCGGGAGCCCTCGACATCGGAGAACGGGGACGCATCGCTGAGGTCTCTGAAGTCCGACGACGTATCACTGAAGTCGCTCAGGTCGCTAACGTCGCTGAAGACCGACGACGTATCACTGAAGTCGCTCAGGTCGCTAACGTCGCTGAAGACCGACGACGTATCGCTCCGGTCGCTCGCATCGTCGTTGCTCGAAGAAGCGTCCGTCTGGCCGGGGATACCCGTTGCATGCAGGGGTTCGGGCGTCACAACCGCGCCGAGTCCAACTTCGGCACCCACCGGGCCAGGAGTCTGGGAACGGAACGATCCAGTCGGCAGCTGCGAAGGAGTCGGACTTGAGAGCGTGTTCGTCAATCGCCCCGGAGCTGGGAAATTGAGGCCGCCGTTCTGGATGACGCCAAGCTCTCCGGGCGTCGCCGTAAGGCTTGCGCCGTCCAGATTCCCGCTAGTCAGCAGATGGTTTTCGTTGTCCCGTATCGCATCGGGCGCGTCACTGACACCTGGCGTGTCGCGGAAGAACTTGTCCTTCATCGAGGTCTTCTGGGAGAACTGCTCGTACAGCCCAAGGCCGGCCGCACCCACTACGATCTCCGCACCGCCGGTCAACGCGCCGCTCACACCTGACATCCAGAATTCCTGCCAGCTGAGCGCGAACCTCCCCTCGAACGTCAGCTTGGCCAGGCCCGAGGCAAACATCTCGGCCTGACCCTCGTTCACAAAAGCGAACGGAACTTCCGAGCCTTCCTTCAGCCAGTGATTGTCCTTGAAATGC
>NZ_JBIUUC010000024.1:0-59116 GCF_044742205.1 Streptomyces sp. NPDC087901 | reverse complement strand
CCCGCGGAGCGGGCTATGTCCCGGCAAGCCGGGACATAGTGAAATGAATTGCGCAAGCGCA
This sequence comes from Streptomyces sp. NPDC087901, assembly GCF_044742205.1. Taxonomy (NCBI): domain Bacteria; kingdom Bacillati; phylum Actinomycetota; class Actinomycetes; order Kitasatosporales; family Streptomycetaceae; genus Streptomyces; species Streptomyces sp. NPDC087901. The sequence continues at coordinate 59,055 of NZ_JBIUUC010000024.1, read as the reverse complement.
ATTCGAATTCCAGCGCAAGCGCTGGAATGGAATTCCGTAAACGGAATTCCGGAAGGGAATGCAATTCGCGCAAGCGCTCATTGCGGGCACCCGCGCAAGCGCGGTCGCCTGGGCTGGCAGCAAGGGGAGGTGCATCGTGTGCGGGCCTGTGTAGGGCTTGGGTTTCCTGACTACCCTCTCGCAACGGATGTGACGGGCTGTCGGCCTGATCGGGGGCCGGCCTCGCCGTAATGGCGGGTTCCGCTGCGCTCCACCCTGACCACTCCCTCGAAACTGCCCGGTTACACTCACTAATGCCCCATAAGCATACAGGGCAACCGGTCGCATTGGGGGTAAGATTCGGCAATGTATCACCCTGGGGGTGAAAGTTGGCGTGCGGGTGATGCATCACGAGTAGTGCCTGTGTAGTGTTTGGGCCCAGGCGCCACCACCCCGGGCCACACCATCGCGTCGGGGCCTTCCATTCTTATTACGTGCCGCTTTCCGCAAAAGGAGAATATGGGGCATGGCCGTGAAACTGCGTGACCATCAGGTCGAAGCCATTGCCGCCATTGTGCGTGGCTTCGATGTCCCGCCGGGCGGTGTTCCCTGGAAAGGTCTGCGCGGGCAGGTGCACGCCGCGTGTGGCACTGGGAAGACGATTATTGCCGCAGCGTCAGCGAAGCGGCTTGTGCCCAGGGGGCGCATTCTCGTGCTGGTGCCGACGCTGGATCTGCTGGCGCAGACGGTGAAGGCGTGGCACGACGCCGGGCACAAGGGGCCGGCGGTTGCCGTGTGTTCGCTCCAGGACGATCCGGAGCTGTGGAGCATGAAGGTGCGCTCCACCACCAACCCCATTCAGCTCGCGCTATGGCATGGCTCCGGGGCCGTGACCATCTACGCCACCTACGCGTCTTTGGGTGTTCTGGCGGAGGCTTTCGGGGGTGTCTATGGTCAGAAGCTTGATCGAGTAGACCTCGCGGTGGTTGATGAGGCCCACAGGACAAGTGGCTCGATGGGTAAGGCGTGGGCCAACATCCACGACCAGACCGTCATCCCGGCCTCCCGGCGGCTGTACCTGACGGCCACACCGCGGATCTGGGAGGAGCGGCTGAGTCGGGAGGTTGCCGAAGGGGTGCGGGATCCGCTGCCTCGTGAGCTGGCGGCGTCCATGGATGACGAGAAGGTCTTCGGGCCCGTCCTGTACAAGCTCTCTCTCGCATCTGCCGTCTCCCGGGGCCTGTTGGCGCGGTACCAGATCATCGTCCTGGAGCTACAGGACCCGGTCGTCTCGCCCGAGCGGCTGATGGGCGAGGAACGGCACACCGAAGAGGTTCGCGGACAGCGCCTCGGGGCGCTCCAGGCCGCGCTCTTGCACACGATGGCGCAGCACGGGCTCCAGACCTGCATCACCTTCCATCACCGGACGATAGAGGCACAGGCGTACGCCGAGGGCCTTCAGCGCGTTGGGGTGAAGCTGCACGCCGACCGGCCCGAGAAGTACCCGGCGAAGATCTGGGCGGACTGGCTGTGCGGCGAGCACGTCCCGGAGCGCCGGCGGGAGGTCCTGGGCGGCTTCGGCACTACCGCGCAGCGGGCGGTACTTTCGAATTGTCGCGTTTTGGGAGAAGGTGTTGATCTCAGAGCGGTGGACAGTGTTGCCCTTTTGGACCCCAAGGGCGCTCCGCACGACATCGTCCAGGCCATCGGCCGGGCCCTCCGTCAAAAGCCGGGAGAGGGAAAGCTTGCCTCACTGATCGTGCCGGTATTCCTTCAGCCCGGAGAGAAGCCGGAGGACATGTTCACCTCCGGGTCATACCGGCCCTTGGTGAAGGTGCTGGAGGGCCTGCGGGCTCACGATGAGGAGGCCGTGGAATTGCTGGCGATCCCTCAGGAGCCGCAGAAGGACATCGCGCAGCCGTCCAAGTACATTGGACCGCCGCCCGAGGAAGGCGAGAACGAATCCCGTCTACTGCTGCGTTTTGCCGCGCCGCGTGATCCCGTGATGGTCGCGGACTGGGTGTCCTTCAACGTGATCGACACCGAGAAGCAGGACTGGGCTCGAGGCTGGGCGAAGCTCAAGCAGTTCGTCGAGCGCGAGGGCCACGCCCGCGTGCCCTATGGACACCGGGAGGGTGCGACGCCTCTTGGGCAGTGGGTGGCGGAGCAGCGGCGAGCGTACGGGGCCGGGGAGATGAGCGGGCAGCGCGCGCAGCGGCTGGAGCGGCTCGGCATGGTGTGGTCGGTGGCCGATGAGCGGTTCCAGGAGAACCTGGAGGCCGCGAAGGCGTACTACGAGCAGCACTGGACACTGTGCGCGCCGAGGACTGCGACGATGCTGGACCGGCCGATCGGGCAGTGGCTGTCCAACCTGCGCCGCCCGGGTGCGCTCGCCGACAAGCCGGAGTGGGAAGCCGCGTTGAAGGAGATCGACGAGGGCTGGAACCCGTCCTGGCCGCCGGAGTGGCAACGGCACTACGCCGTGGTGCGGGAGATGCTCGCCGAGGAGACCATCCTCGCCTACGTCGAACCGGGCGTCACGGTGCACGGTATGGACATCGGGAGATGGCTGGCCAAGCAGCGGAAACCCGAGGTGTGGGCGGCCCTGTCCGACGGGCAGCGCGAGCGCCTGGAGCAAATCGGCATCACACCGGCCGCCCCGGCCCCGGAGGTACCCGCGAAGCAGTCTACGGCGCCCGTGAGCGCCTTCGAGAAGGGCGTAGCGGCCCTGGCCCAGTAACAAGGCACGGGAAGGGCACCTGATCGTCCCACGGGGGCACACAGAACGGCTGGAGGATGGCACCGATGTTCGGCTAGGGGTGTTTTTGAGCAACAGCAAGAGCAGGCGCGGGAAGCTCACCACCGACAAACTCACCGCGTTGGCCGGCCTCGGGCTCGACTGGGCCGCAGAGCAGACTGAGCGCGGCTGACAGCGGCTGCGGGTCAAGGGACGCCCCCGCAGGACCGGCGGGTCCGGAACTGCGGCAGGCGTTTTCCCGTTGGCTTGTTATGCCCATTACCGGATGAGCCGATCATTCGTTTGGCTCTGTGTGCGGAACGCGAAAGCGGGATGGGATGCGGCAAGGGCCGGGCCGGCTGATGTCGGAGCTGTGGACGTACGGTTCTTGGCTGCGGGCGGGACGATGCAGTGTTCGCCGTGGTCGGCGGCGGCCGCCGAAGTGGCCTTCGAGCAGTGTCCGCCGCTGAGTCCGTTTCCCGTCCGCAAGGGCAAGCGCACGGCGCCGGGATGGTGGTGGTCGGCGACCACTGGGCGGCTCGTGCACTACGGGTCGGGGGCTATGCGGCTGCATCTGATGCTGCTCGATCGCGATCCACGCGTCCAAGGTCTGGCCGGCCGGCCACTGGAACTGCGGTGGCGTGCGCCGGGCGGAGTGCGTACGTATCTCCCGCAGGTGATGCTCCGGCTAGCCGACGGCCAGGGGGTCTTGGCGGACTGCACCGCCGCAGGGGGGCTTTCTCAGCGTCAGCGGTCCCTCGCGGCGGCGGCCGGCGAGGTGTGTGCGGCGGTGGGCTGGCGGTACTGGGTGCTGGGGCCGGTCGATCCGGTCTACCGGCGCAACGTGACCTGGCTGTCCGGGTACCGGCATCCGCGCTACCACGGAGGACAGCAGCTGGCCGCGGCATTGCGGGAGTCGTTCGCCGGCCGTACGCCCCTGTGGGAGGGCGTGCGCCAGACCGGGGATCCGATGGTGGTCCTTCCCGCGCTGTTCCATGCTCTGTGGGCGGGGCAGCTGTCCGCCGATCTGGGCGCTCCGATGCATGAGCGGATGCCGGTATGGGCGCAGGCGGCGTGATGGGGGCACGGGGCCGGGGGCCCGGCGGTCCGGTGGTCGAGGTGGGGTCCCGGGTGCGGTTCGAGGGGCGGACCTGGACGGTAGCCGCCCTCCATGGCGGCCAGGTGCGGCTGATCGCCGAGAACGGAGAGATGGCGGCGCTGCTGTTGTCGCTGTTGTTCGCCGACGAGGGGTTCGGAGTTGCGGCGGCACCCGCCGCCCGCCGGGTGCCGCCGCTGGGCTTGCTGAAGTCGCTGCCCGCGCCGGTGCGGGAGCGGGCGTTGGCGTGGGAGCGGCACGTGCGGGAGGTGGAGACGGGGCGCCCGGGCGGATCCGCTGCGGCTGGCCCTCCGCGGGATGCGTACGACCCGGATGCGCGGACGCTGGCGCAGCGGGAGGAGGCGAAGGCGGCGGAGCTGTCGGCGGCAGGGATGCCCACCAGCGCGGTGACGGTGCGGCGGATGCGGGCCCGCTACCGCAGCGACGGGGTGTGGGGACTGGTGGATCAGCGGGCCGCCCGGCCCCGGTCGGCGCTGGGGCGGGCGGATGAGCGGGTGGTGGCCGCCCTGCTCGAGGTGCTGGAGGCCGGGCAGGAACGCTCCAGCGGAACGCTGGGGCGGCTTCGGGTGTATACCGAGCGGCTGCTGGCCGAGCAGCACGGCGACGGGTCGGTGCCGCTGCCGTCACCTGCGACGTTCAACCGCCTCGTGCACGCCCTGGCCGACGGGCGCGGGCTGCTGGGCAGTGCGCGGCAGCGCCGCTGGCGCTCGGCGCGCCCGGCTCCCCCGTTCGTTCCCACGACGGTGATGGCGCCGGGCGAGCTGGTGATGATGGACAGCACCCTGCTGGATGCCTTCGTGGTACTCGACGACGGGGTGGTGGAACGGCCCGAGCTGACCATCGCGCTGGATGTGGCGACCCGCAGCATCTGCGCGGCCGTGCTGCGCCCGAAGGGAACCCGCAGCGTGGACGCGGCGCAGCTGCTGGCGCAGATGATGGTCCCCGCGCCGATGCGGCCTGCATGGCCCCAGGCGCTGGCGATGGAACGTTCAGTGATCCCGTACGAGCGGCTGCTGAGCGTGGACGCCCGCCTGGAAGGAGCCGCGGCACGGCCGGTCATCACCCCGCAGACCGTCGTGGTCGATCAGGGCAGCGTGTTCGTCTCGTCCTCGTTCGTCGCCGCCTGCGGGTCGCTGGGCATTTCCCTGCAGCCGGCGCCGCCGGGCAACGGGCCGGCCAAAGGGCATGTGGAGCGCACGTTCTCCTCGATCAACACGCTGTTCGCCCAGCACGTGGCCGGCTACACGGGTTCCCACACCGGCGAGCGGGGCCGGGACACCGAAGGCGAGGCGGTATGGACGCTCGCCCAGCTGGACGACCTGCTGCAGGAGTGGATCATCTGCGGGTGGCAGGCGCGCGAGCACGACGGCCTGCGGCACCCGATGATGCCCCGCCGCGCTCTGTCGCCGAACGAGATGTGGGCGGCACTGGTCGCCGTGTGCGGATACGTCCCGGTCCCGCTGGGGCGCGAGGACTACATCGAGCTGATGCCCGTCAAACGGCAGAAGATCAACGATTACGGCATCCGCACCTACGACCACAAGACCCTCAACCCCTACCGTGGCGAAGCCTCGCTGGCGGCGGACGGCCTGTGGGAGATCCACTACAACCCGCACGCGCCCGACGAGGTATGGGTGCGCCTGCCCAAACCCGGCCGCCCGCGGGGGTACGGGTGGGAGGCCGTGCCGTGGATCCACCGCACCCTGGTCAGCGCCCCGTTCACCGACTTCACCTGGCAGCACGTCAGGAGCACCGTCACCCAGCGTGGCAGCCGCGTCCAGCACGAACACGACCTGGCCCTCGCCCTGCGCGAGCTCCTGGAACGCGCCGCCGCCGGACACGGCAGCCGCCGGGACAAGGTCGTCGCCGCCCGGGCCCGCGCCCACGGCGCCGCGAACGAGGGCGGTGCGGTGTGGGGAATCCTGTACGGCCAGCAGCCGCAGACAGCAGCCGATGGGCCCGACGAGGACGACGGCTTCGACCACGGCGAGGAGGCCTTCGCCGAAGACGCAGAGACGGAGGCGGGGGAAGCCGACGCCGCGGGTGAGTACCAGCCGCCGGGGCCCGCCGGCGCCGAGGGCCTGGCCGGGGTCGGGGCCGGGGACAACGAGGGCCAAGCAGGTCCGGCGCGAGATTCCTCCGTCACGGTCTACGACCCCTTTGAGGAGTCGCTGCGCTGGTGAGTACCTTCTCCGAGGACAGCGCGGGGTTCGTGCCCCTGGGCCCTCCGACCGTATGGCAGGGCTGGGACGCCTTCGTCCACCAGGTGCCGGCCTCCGCCCGGGAGGCCGACGATCCCGTCTGGTCCCAGACGGAGCGCGAGGACTACCACTCCGAACTCGCTGTCATGCGCACACCGGCCATGGACAGCGTCTTCACCACCGTGCGACGGCTGCTGCTGGTCAACCGCCGCCAGCAGGCGGGCGCCCGGCGCGGCCTGATCATCTCCGGTCCGGCCACCACCGGGAAGACCACCACGATGATGGCGCTCGGACGTTCCTTCCACCTCGCCGACCAGCGCCAGCACCCCGGACGGGCCGAGCGCAGGCCCGTGCTGTTCATCAGCGTGCCGCCCGCCGCCACCCCGAAGATGCTCGTCAGCGAATTCGCCCGGTTCCTCGGCATGCCCATCACCGACCGCCTCAACCAGACCCAGATCACCAGCGCCGTGTGCGACCTTCTGTGCGAGCTGGGCACCCAGTTGGTCCTCATCGACGACGTCCACCTCCTCGACACCCAGCGGCGCGCCGGCGCGGAAACCTCCGACCAGCTCAAGTACCTCGGCGAACGCATCCCGGCCACCTTCGTCTACTCCGCGATCGACATCGAGACCTCATCCCTGCTCAGCGGAGTACGCGGCGCGCAGATCGCCGGCCGCTTCAAGATCTTCCGCCACCGCCCGCTGGCGTACGCGACCGAACAGGACCGGGCTGTCTGGAACGACCTCGTACGGGCCATGGAAGACCTGCTGCGGCTGCGCGCGCACCGGACCGGAACCCTGGTCAAGCACGCCGCCTACCTCCATGCCCGCACCGCAGGGCGGATCGGCAGCCTCTCCCACCTCATCCGCGAAGCCGCCCTGATCGCCCTCACCGAAGGCACCGAACGGATCACCAAGCAACTGCTCGCGGAGGTCGAACTCGACGCAGCCGCCGAAACCCAGGCCCGGCCGGCCCGGCCCGCACGACGGAAGCAGTAGGGCATCCGCAATGGCGCACCGGTCCAGCACGCCCACACCCGCTCGCCTGCCCCGGGGCAGGCGAGCCGGACGCGAACGGGCAGCATCCGGCGGGATCGTGCCCACCATGAGCGGCGGCGCGGCAGGACGCATCGCTCCGCTGAGCGGGGAGCTGACGCTGTCGTTCCTGACCAGGATCGCCGCCCGGTACCACCTCGGCATCCGTGACGTGCTCGCTGCCGTCACCGACGTCGGCGGCCAGCAGAACCTCACCGGGATGCTGTACCCGGACAGCGAAATCCACCTCAACGCCCAGGCCCGCGCACGCGTTTCCGCACACTGCCACGTTCCGCAGCACGTGCTCGAGCAGGCGCTGCCCGCATGGACGAGGGAAGAGCCGAGCGGAAAGTACGGGAACGGCCCGGTCGGGCGGCTGATGCGCGGGGAGGAGGTCGTCGCCGCATGGGGGCCGGCCTGCCCCGCATGCACCGCCGCCCGCACCGGACGAGACGTCCCCGCATGCCGGTACCTGGCACCCGAGGAACGTGTGTGCGCGCGCCACCGCTACTGGCTCCTGTACCTGCCTCACACCAGCGGGCTGCCTGTGCCCCTGGGCGGCTGCCCGGAAGTGATCGAGGCACAGCGGCAGCATGTCCGGCTGCTGCACCGCTCCCCTGCCGCAGCGCAGGCCTTCGAGGTCGCCCGCGCCATCACCGGCGCCTGGTGGGAGCAGCCCTGGCCCAGCAAGGAACAGCGTTGGCCAGCTCGTCTTGAGGTCACGCGGCCGAAAGATGCCGATCCCGGCTGGTGGAAGGTAGCCGCCCGTGACCTGATCACATACCCCGAGACCGTCGCCCTCGCAGGCCTGCTGGCCGGCCATCCCTTGCAGGAACGCACGATCACCGAATCGGGCGGCCATCTGCCCTACCGGCTGGGCGAACTACCCGGGCTGCTGGCCGAGCTCGCCGACCAGCTCGGAAGGCCGTGGCTGCCCCGCCACCTCGCCACCGTCACCCACGGGCCGCTGTTCACCTGGGCCCACTCCTGCATACGCACCCACGCCGCCCCAACCCCCACAGCGCAGCACACGATGTGGAAGGTGCACTCGGCCCACCGGCCCCGCCCCCTCAGCGACCTCCTCCCCCACCCGCACGCCGCCGGCGACACCCCGCCTGCACCGGAACCCGCCAAGCGGCTGCGCGGCCACAGTCTCCAAGCCGAGCAAGCCTTCCAGGTAGGCCTGGCCCAGGCCCACGCCTACCACCAGCGGCACGGTCATCTGGCTGTGCCGAAGGAAGACGTCCCCAACGGCTACCCACTGGGTCAATGGATCGCCAACCTGCGCACCCGCCACACCCGCATGCCCACCCACCAAGCCGCCGCCCTCAACACGCTGTACCCGTGGTGGAACGCGCCATGGAGCACGCTGTGGCAGCGCACCTGGCACCAGGCTCGCGATCACGCCGAAGCCCACGGCTCGCTCCAGCCCGCCCGCGGGTTTCCTACCACTTACTACAGCCTCGGCGAGTGGCTGTACCTGCAGTGCACCCGCTACTCCGGCCTGCACCCCGAACAACAGCGCCTCCTCTCCCAGATCGGCATCGACGCCGCGGGGGCGGCCGCCGCCCGCCCCCGACGGCGCAGCTACGCGGAACGCTTCCAGGTGGGGCTGGCGCATGCCCGCGCGTTCGCAGACGTCCACGGCAACCTCGCCGTCGTCACCCACACGGCCGTGCACAACGACTATCCGCTCGGCCAGTGGCTGGCCAACCAGCGCAATCACCGGCGCTCCAACCGCCGGACCATGCCCGCCGACCGGGCTCAGGCCCTCAAGGACATCGATCCCTGGTGGAACCCGCCTTGGCACCTGACGTGGCAGCGTCACTACTACCGCGCCCGCAACGCCGCAGCCGGCCGCCTACTCCAGGCCGAGAACGGCTTCAATGACCTCGATAACTCTGGTGCGGCCGACTGGTTGTGGCGCCAGTGCTCCAAGTACGACGAGCTCCATCCCGAACAGCGGCAACTCCTCACCGACTTCGGCATCACCACCGAGGTAGCCCGCACGGCCAGGGAACATGCACGTACGGCCTCGAAGACATCGGCTGAGACCCCGGCTCCGGACGTGGAAGGCAGGGCAGGCCCCGTCAGAAGGGCTGCAGATCCCGCGACTACCACCGGTCCGCGTCGTGCACGGCGTACCGCCGAACCGAAGCGTCCCCGCGAGCTCCGCAGCCGCCTGGGGCACCGCCCCGACCTGAGGCCGGGCTTCGAGGCAGCCCTGGCACACGCCCGTGCCTACGCAGCCGAACACGGGCACCTCGCAGCCCCCCGCGATACCCGGTACGACGGGTATCCGCTGGGGTGGTGGCTGTTCAGCCAACGCAACCGCGCCAAACAACGCGCCCGCGCAGGGCTGCCGCCCTCATCCCACCTGACCGAGCTTGCCGTGATCGACCCGTGGTGGAACCCGCCGTGGGACCTGCACTGGCAGCGCAACTACTACCGCGCTCGCAACCACGTCGAAGCAGGCGAACCGTTCGATCCCGTCGCCCGCATCCCTGCACCGAGCACCGTCCTGGGCAGCTGGATCACCCGGGCGTGCCTGCAGTACGACCTGCTCCACCCCGACCAGCAGCACCTGTTGAACGCCCTCGGCATCACCGCTCAGACTGCCAGGCAGTGGCCGCTCAGCCCCCGCCCCCACGCCGAAGCCCTCCTGCACGCCCGTGCCTGGGCTGGCCAGCACGGCCACCTCTGCCCGCCGATCAAGACCGTCCACGACGGCTTCCCTCTCGGGGAATGGCTCAACCGACAGCGCGAACTCGCGAAGAAGCGCAGCAGCCCCTCCCCCACTCAGCAAGCACTCGCCACGATCGACCCCTGGTGGAACCCTCCCTGGCCGACCCTGTGGCAACGCGCCTACCACCACACCCGCACCCACCCCCGCCACCCGGCAACCCGCCAATGGGTCCAGCAACAGCACCGCGGTTGGCTACTCCTCCACCCCCACCAACAACACCTCCTCACCACAGCCGAACTCGTCAACGTCTGAACTCCCCCCTCCGGTCAGCACCGGCACCTTCCGACTCAGGTCGGTTGGCCCTCAACCAGCCTGGGTCGGCAAGAACTTCGGACGTAATCTGCCCGAAAAGGTCTCAGACGGCGGCGTGATGACCGATACTGGTGGGCAGGTCTGGCGTGCCCGCACGAGGATGCACGAGGCCGAAGAGCAGAAGAAAAGGCGGCGCGGAAAAGGTTAATGAACCGGCTTAAGGGCTTTATCAGCATTCTTTTTGTTACGAACGCTATATAGCCCACCCTGCCCAAAAAGCCGAAGAAAACCTCCGCTAAAACCGCCGAACAAAGCCTTTAAAACACCCTGCGGGACCAGTGCACCGGTCTCCCAAGGGGCTGACAGGTCTGCCGTAAAACACCACCGGCCCGCCCTACGGCGGCGCCGGTCCTCGGCATGCCCTGACACCACGGCACACCAGTGCCGCCTCTCCCCGTCCCAGCCGTCCACGCACGGCTCGTTCAGGCATGAGGCGGCCCAGCCGTCACGTGCTGGAAGGGCATCCACGCGATGAACTCGTCCTCCCTCGCCCCTGTCTCCGGCCTTCTGGCCGGGCTCCCCGCCGTCCTCGCCGGCGCCCTGGGCGGCGCACCCTGGTGGGCCGTCGGAGTGATCGTCATCGCGGCATACCTCGCCGTCCCCCTCACCAGCCTGATCCTCGAACACTCACGACAACGAAAAGGAACACTCGTCGATGAGAAATTCGCAGCCACACTCGACCAGATAACAGACCCCGAAAAAAGAATCCAAGCCATCATCAACTACCGCCAAGCCACAGCCCTCGCCACTACTCCCCAGCCACCACCCGACCCGCCACCAGGAGCACTACCACCCACCGACCCTGACAGCGGCAGCCAATCACCAGCACCCGCATAGACGATAAGGAGCAGCCTTTTACGCTGGCTTCATGCCCGAGGCCTATCTGTCTACCAGCCGGTAAGACTGTCGTGGTGGCCGTCGAGACGGTCCAACTGGCTGTCGCCCTCGGGGGTCAGCAGGTAGGGCTGGTGGGCGCCCATGTCGGCGAGCAGGTCGGCGGCGAGGGCATAGGCCGTGACATCGGCCTCACGCTTGTCGGTGGCGAGGGCGGTTAGGTTCGCGGTGGTCTGTGCCGGGGTTCTCGGGATTGGTCCGGCGGAGTCGTGCTGGAAGAAGACGCACGGGAGTGATGCCGCGGAAAACCTGGGCGCCCGGGGCGGCCGGTCGCGTCTAATGGCGCCCATGACCCCATCACCTTCTGCCTTGTGGCGCTTCATCGACAAGGACGATGCCGCCGCGCTGACGCTCGTCGTCGACACTCCGGCCGGGGTCTACACCCGCCGTGTCCCGCCGGCGCTGCCTCTGGCCCCGGGCGTCGAGCACGGCCCTGCGGCGGAACAGGCGGCCCATCATGCCGCGGCGGCCTGGGGTCTGCCCGACTTCGTCTTCCGCCAGGCCGCCCACGCCCAGAAAGGATCAGGCCTCCGCGAACTCGGTGACCGCCTGCTGCTGGCCGGCCATCGAGGTGCGGTCGTGCAGGTCAAGGCCCGCACCATCGCGCCCAAGGACGACACCGCAGAAGCCGCCTGGATCACGAAGGTGGCCACCAAGGCGATGAGCCAGGCGAAAGGGACCGTCCGGCAACTGCGGATGATGCCAGCCGACATGGTCAACGGCCGTGATCGGATCCTGAACGTCGACGGCAACGCCTACGAGTGGATAGCCGTGTTCCTGCTCGACCACCCCGGTGCCCCCGCGGGCACGGTGGTCACCTGGCAGGAGATCGGCATGCCCGGGATCGCGCTGACCCGCCGCGACTGGGACTTCCTCTTCGACCAGCTGCGCTCCACCACTGCAGTGCTGGACTACCTCTTCCGCGCCGCGAAGGAGCCCCCCGTCCCACTCGGCGAGGAACCGGTGCGCTACTACGAGTTCGCCGCCGCAGACGCCGACGCCTCGCCGGCGCAGTTCGACACGGAACTCGTGGGCCCCGGAGGCGTTGCCTACTCCACCCCGCTGCTGCCTCAGGCCCCGGCCGGGGACGACGGCACCCACGCCCACCTCATGATCCGCCTGCTGTTCGAGGACATCGCCCTCAGCCCCCTGAACCCCCCGCTGACCGAAGCCAACCGTTTCGCTCTCCTGCACGACCTCGACCGGCTGCCCGTCGGCGCCCGCACCGAATGGGGTCACCTGCTCGCCGACATGCTCCGCGACGTACCCGAGGTTCCCGAGGAACACTGCAAATGGCGTTTTCGGCGCATGCTCCACGAGGACGACACCCGCCAGCTCATCTTCGGAGCGGCCACCCTTCTCGACTCCCGCGTCAAAGCCGCTTTTCAGGCTTACGTGCTGCTGCGGCATCACGAGGTCACCACGCGTACCGGTCTGGCTGAGCAGACCGCCACGCTCGGTGTCCTGCTCACCCCCCGCCGCGGCGGGAACTCACCGTGGGACACCACTAGCATCCGCGTCGAAGGCCACCTGGACCTCCCCGACGACGAACTTCAGCTCTACCGGCAGGCATGGAACCGCACCCCCGAAGACGGCACCGCCGTCCCGGGCTGACCGGCTCACCGGCCCGCCGTACCGGTGAGCCCCGGACGCCACGCCGAAGGGGCCAGATGTGCCGGGAGCCGTGCTGCGCGTCAGGTGACGGTAGGGCTGCGGCGTTCCAGGAGGACGAGGGCGCGCCAGTGGCGGTGATGGCGGCCGATGCGCTCACGACGGCCGATGACGCGGAACCCGGCGCGCTCGTGGAGGGTGAGGCTGGCGTCCTCGCCGTGCTCCTCCCGCCCGACCGGCCACCGTTCCCCGTCATCGACAGCGACACCCTGCATAGCCTTGACGCGCTCATCGGCCTCGACACGCTGCACAGCCGCCTCGGCCCACTCCTCGCCACCCCAGCAGCAGACCCCGACAACCCCCAGAACGAACACCCGGCACGCATCCTCCAAGCACACCGGGAACACTGCGGCAACCCCCCAGTCAGCGGCTGACCACCACCTGCCTCATCCCTCCAGACAAGACGGAGCAGCAAGCCGTGACAGACCAACCACTCGCCCTCGCACCCGGTCGATGGCAGCGCCTCGCCGCCGCCCACCAGGCCTACACCGAGACCGTCAGCCCTTACTACGACGAGACCCTGCAGGAAGTGACACGCCGTGCGTGCACCAGCGGAAGCATCGGCAAAGCCGACATCGGAGCACTGCTGATGTGGAAACGGCTCAGGGCCGATACGCCCTGGGCCTCTGAACTCATGGCGCTCGCGGACGCTGACGTACGCCGCGCAACCGCCGCGGCCGCGGCCGCCGCCCGGGACACCTCTCTCAGCCGCCGCTCGGCAGCGCAAGCCGGCCGAGCAGCCCTGGCCTCACTACCCGGTTTCCGTACTGGTGACGCCCTCGCCTCCGCCGTCCTCACAGCGGCCGCACCGGACCGCATGGCCGTCTACGACCGCCGAGCCCACAACGGACTGCGCACCCTCGGCATCCCCCTCAGCCACGCACCCGGCCGCTACAGCCGCTACATAGAAGCGATCGGCCAGCTCCTGACCGCCGCTCCAGACCCCATCCGCAACTGGACCGCCCGCGACATCGACACCGCCCTGTACTGGATGACCACATACCAGCACTCAACGAATCTGATCAACACACCCGGAACATGACCACACCTGACCAGCACCCGCTCCACCTGATGAAACAGCAGCTCAGCTCAGAGAACTGAAACCCGGTCCCCCATCACCAAGCGGAGAGAGCCCGACCCGGCACACTATCGCCACCCACACCAAACTGATCAGCCCAGACCAGCCCACCACCCACTGATCAGAAAAACCGCCCCTGGACATCGCCACGCTCGCCGACCTCGGACTGGAATGGTCGGTGCCCCAGGACGGGCCCGTCACCGCATAGGACGTAGTCCCACGGCCGCTCGTGCTGATTCAGAACTAAACGACCCGGGCGGTCACCGCCGCTGCCGTCACCAGGGTGACCAAAGCGGTCCACACGACCAGCCTCAACGCAAAGGTTCGCTGCGTGGCTCCGTCGATCTCGGCACGTGCTGATCCACGTCGGTGGGCGACTGCAACGGGCGCGGTGACGGTCACGGAGGAATTGTCCCCTGTGACGATGTTGATGTTCTGAAGTGCTTGCGCGACTTGATCCGGTGTCGGGTCCTGCTGGCCGTGTGTCATGGCAGCCCGCAGTTCCCCGACCAGTTGAACCAGCCGGGTACGGACTTGGTCCAGGACTCCCTCCATGGCCGACGGATGGACAGCCCAGTAGAGCCTAAGCACCTGACGGGAAGAGTTCTGGCTCATGAAGACGGCTACTTCAGCAGCCATGGTTGGGGCGAGCTGCACTGCCCGCCCTGGCTGCCGGGCGATGAGAGACTCGATTTGACCGACCCCCTGTCCGAGGCGCAGTACGTCACCCAGGCTCTCCTGGGCAAAGTCCGGCAGGTCAAACATGCTGACCGGCTGCTCGTGGAACTGGAACATCCCCGTGATGCCGTCCATCACCAAGGGCGCGGCGATCCTCCGGTAGTCGGGGATCGGCACGTCCGTTCCCTCGTAGCCCTGGAGCTCTCGCAGTGCCCAGGTGCGCAGCGGTTCAGAGTGAGCATGCCCGCCCAGAGCGATCACCTGGCGCAGGATTGGGGCGAGCGGGCGGCCCTCGTTGAGGACGTCGTTCTCCAGTCGATCCAGGCGGCTTCGGCGGAGTCTCACTTCGCCACGATCACGGTGACGATGACGCCGGCGATCGTCGCCACCGCTGCGACGGCGGTCCAGATGACCGACGTTCGGTGCCACCATGGCTGAGGAGTTGCGGGCGCGGGCTCGTTGACGTTGGCGCTCGCGGTGCCGCCGCGGTCCGCCTTCGCGTTCGGCGCGGTGATATGGAAGGTGGAGTTGTCCCCTCCCCTGATGTTGAGGGCCTGCTGCGCGGCCGAATCGATCTGGTTGGGGTTGGGGTTCTGCTGGCCGGCGGGCATAGTTGCCCTCACTTCCGCAACGAATTGGGTCAGACGGGTTCTGACGTGATCAAGGACGCTCTCGATGCTCGGTTTGGCGATCGCCCAGTTCAGAGCCGTGAATTCGGTGGACTCGTTGCCGTGCTCCTGCTGCCACTGCGTCATTTGCAGGACGTACTCGGCTGATCCGGGTGGGCTGAGACGGATCATCCTGTCGCTGATGGCGACCAGCCCTTCGAGTTCCCGAATTCCTTGCCGGATCGGTGCGCTCTCCCCGATGCCGCGCTCACGAGCGCTCGGGGGAAGTTGGATCACGCTGATCCGCCGGGTGTTGCCCTGGACGATCTGGCCCGGCAGGTGGAGAGTGATCTCCACTTCCAGCGCCGCCGGCACTTTCCGGTGTGAGGGCAGCTCGTCGGCCGCCTGGTACCCCTCCAGTTCCTTCAGCGCCCAGGCGCGCAGTTCCTCATGGTGGGCATAGCCGGCCAGCAGTAGGCACTGCCGGAGGGCAGAGGCGAGAGAGGCAGTGTCGTCCAGGACGGCGTGCTCAAGCTGCTCCAGGCCCCGAACGTCGGAGGTCGTCACGGCGTCTAGTCTGCCCTGTCCTACTGACACCTCGGTCACCTCTACCGGGCAGTGAGCTGGCCGCAGGGCAGTGGAGGATGCCGTGTCTCAAAGCGGCCCGGGTCTTTCACTACTCAGGGCCACCGCCCTGAACCCCTGAGGACCTGCCCGCAGGTGGGTGCGATGCCGTGGGGGTGTGAGCTGCAGCATCGCACTGGCGTACGTGTAGGGCCTGGGACCTTGGGACGCTTCCCCTCGAACTACGTGGCGGCCGGAACGGGTTCGGTGAGGCGGCCCAGCCGTTCGTAAAAGGCTCGTACGCGGCGAGCACGCTTCCCCTCAGTGGCCGCCCCTAATGTCCGCCAGGAGGGGCCCGGAACAGGCCAGCGCGCACTGTCGCAACCCGCAGTCTTCGGCTACGGCCTGGTGACACGAAGCATGCGGACTCTACCTACTCCGTTGCACCGGGTCTTTCCTTCCTTGTACAGCTCTTTGACTGCTGCCCTGATGTGCATTTCGCGCGCTTCACCGGCAACTCCAGCCATGAGTTGTTCTTGGTGGTTATCGACAAGAAAATCGTCTTTCGTTTCGAGCAGTTCCATGATGTTTTCGCGGATCGTGTGAACCCATCCCCGTGCTCGGGAGGCTTCTTCATCGTCGAAGGCGTCGACCGGGTTCCAGAGCATGCCGTTCTCTGCGGGAGCAAGCTGGGCGCGGCGCCATTCGACCTGGGCGAGGCTGGCGGCTTCTCCGAAGAGCCACATGCCGTCGTTGTGACGGGTGAAGAGCACTAGGTTGTAGGCGACTTGGTGGTGTGCCCGGTTGCGGACCTCGATGGTCCAGGCTCCGGATCCGATCTCTTGGCTCACGCGGTCCACGAAGCCGTTGGTGATGCGTTCCACGGCTTCTTGGTTGTCGGCTGAGTCGAGGAATTCCTGGCGCCACCAGCCGCCTCCACAGGCAGCGTCCATGGCGTTCAGCGTTGCCGGTTTACGCGGGTTCTGCTTGGTGCTGGTCAGGAGGCCGCCGATCCTGCGTACGGCGTTGGCGTTGAAGTTCAGCAGGACTTCGGTGGCGTGACGCCCGGTGAGTCCCTGTTGGGCACGTGAGCCGAAAATGTCCTGCGTCAGGGCGTCGAAGCCCAGTCCCAGGCCGAAGGGGTCGAGGAAGGCAAAGAGCGGGGAGCCCGCGGCTCGTTCGAGGACGGATCCGAGGTGCTTCTCGGCGCGGCCCTGGAGGGCTTGGGCGGTCAGCCCTTGGCCTTGTGCTTCGGCGACGAGCTGGGAGAGGGATCGGTAGCTCTTGCGGCCTCGCTCGACGAAGTAGCAGTCGAGCTGGCGGAAGCCGGCGACTCGCGCGGCGGCTTCGAGGATGAGGGCTGGTGAGCCAGCAGTTCCGTCTTCGTAGCGCCCGGGGCCGGCGTAGCTGTCGAGGTAGACGACGCGGCCGTCGGGTGCGTAGGTGCCGACCTTGCTCGCGAAGGGCACTACGTACCGGCTGAGGATCTCGTGCTTGAGGACAGCAGCGGCTTTCTTGCTGACGAAGAAGGGGCTGCTGCTGGCGACGCCCTCCTCGCCAAGGCTTTCGCCGCTGAGGTCGAGTACGGCGTCTTCCTCGTACACCTCGTCATATGCACTCATGTCGATCCGCCCCCTGCGTACCGTGGCACTTCCGCTTTGGATGGGCTCAGTCTGGGGGGCAGGCGACAGATTTGTACTTCATTTGCTTACCTTGGGGATCTAATGCCTGAAATGCGGTGGTGCCACCTTGGGATGCTCAGACGGTGACGGGCTGGGGCATCTCGTCCCAGGTTCGGTCGGCGAGGGTACGACCCCCGGCCTTGGGGGTGTGGCCGCCCCACTGCTTGAAGAAGAAGGCGACGCCCGCTTCCTGGCACGTGTCCCGGATGCCGGTGACCCATGCCTCGTCCAAAGGGCGGTGGCGGGGGCCGGACTCGCCGCCTGCGATGACCCAGTGGATGCCTTCAAGGTTGAGCCCGGGCAAGGGGCCGAGCAAGGGCTCGCAGGACAGGAACCTGACCGCGGCAGGTACCTCGCGCAGGTCATCGACGCGCGCCAGCTCCTTCTCGGTCTCGATGGAGACGCCCATCCATAGATTGGTCGGCCACTCCAGCTTGGGCGCTACCTGGCGTAGGCGACGGGCTCGCTTAGTCAGAACCTGATAGGTGTGCTGCGGAGTATCGGCCATGACCTGGAAGACCTGGCGCACGAAGTCCAGGGGGACCCGAGCGTGGAAGAGGTCGGACATGGAGTTCACGAAGACCACCCGGGGACTCTTCCAGCCATAGGGAACATCGAGGGCGTCGGGGTGCAGAGTGACGTCGAAGCCAGGGCCGGAGGTGCGAGGGTCACCGTCATTCTGGTACTTCGCTGCCCCCATAGCCTTCAACCGCTTCGCCAAGGTGAGGGCGTAGCAGTTGTCGCAACCGGAGGAGACACGGTCGCAGCCGGTGGTGGGATTCCAGGTCGCTTCGGTCCATTCGATTGAGCTGCGGTCGCTCACTGATCTCCTCCTGATGCCATGTGCGGTATCCACACCGCCGACGAAAGGGGGCGTGATGGTGTGCAGTGCCTAACGATGCCTTCAAGGCGGGTGTACCGGGCCGCGGAGCCGGTAATCAAAGGCTTTCGAGCGCTTCCCGTAACCAATTAAATCGAACTGTAGTTCCCAACCTAGTAGTTGAGCCCTGCAGAGTCGAGTCTGGTGAGCTCCGCCACCACTCGTTCTGCGGGTGGTGGCCAGCGAGGGAGCAGCCACGTCGGCTTGGCCCTCCGGAGCCTGCGACGGGCCGGAAAGAAGGGCCAACGCAGGGCCGCCCCGCTTCCTCGAGACCACGCCCGCCATCATCCATCCACATCCACCCCCACAGCAGGGAGACCAGGTAGAAGAGGGGAACACCGGCCACTCACCACCGTAGAAGTGCTTCCTGGCCTGCGGTTATGCAGAGGCCCGCTCCCCCTTTTCCATGTGTTGCGTTGGTTCAGGTGTCGCCAGTCTCCAAGGCGTACAGCTCGTAGGGGACGGTTCCGGTCTCGGTGTGCCGGTCGGATGTGCCGACGCGGGTGAACCCGGCTTTGGCCAGGACGCGGCCGGAGGCGGGGTAATCGGGGTGGTGCATGGCCTCCAGCCGGTTGAGGCCGGCGGTGGTGAAGGCGACGGAGACGACCTGGTGGGCGGCGTGGGTGGCGTAGCCGTGGCCCCAGGCAGGTGTCCTCGCGGAGGATGTAGCTGATGGTGCCCGTGGACGGGGTTCGTCGCCGCAGGGAGATCAGGCCGATCATCTCGTCTGCGGTGAGGATGCCCCAGCTCCACTGTGCACGCGGGGTTTCGGCGGCTCGGGCGAGGGCTGCGCGGATCTTCTCGTGGGCCTGGTCGAGCGTGAGGGGCTTGCCGGTGGTGTGCCGGACGGAGGCACCGCTGTAGACGCGGGTGAGGGCAGTGGCGTCGTCGGGGCACAGGGCGCGCAGGGTCACCATGCGGCGATCAGCTCCTTCGCGGTAGGCCGTCTCAGGGGGTCTTGGCTGGCTTGGGGGCGGCGCTGACGAGGCGGTCCAGGCGTTCGTACAGGGCGCGTACGAGCCGGGCGTGGCGCCGGGTGCAGCGCGCGGTGCCCTCCACTGGGACGGACAGTCGTCGGTCGGCTTCCTCGAGGACGACGTCGGCGAGGACGCGGGCTGCGTGGTCTTGGGGCAGCAGGTCCGCGGCGCGGCGGACGTCGGCGGCGATGGCGCGGGCGGAGCCGGTGAGCAGCAGCGTGATCTGCTGGAGGTCCGCAGGCGGCAGGCCGGGGTCGCCGGTCCATCCCAGCACGGCTTTGACCAGACCCTTGTGGAGCTCCCGGTCCAGGGGGAGTTCCGCTTCGAGGCGTCCTTCGGGGTCGTGGAGGACCACGTGTGTGCTGCTCATCGGTGCCTCGGGTCGTCCTGGTCGTGGTCGCCGGTGTGGTCGTCCGGGGCCTGGAAGGCGAGGAAGCGGGCGTAGCCGCGATCGGCGCGTTCCAGCAGTGCGGGGGAAGGCCGGCCGAAGTCGGGGAGCTGGAGTCCGGGTTCTTCCGGATCGGGGCCGGCGGGTGTGGGTGCGCTCATGGGCACCGCCTCCGTTGCTGGGGTGTCGGTGTCGTTCGACGCTACGGAGAGCGCCGCTCGTTCTTCAACGCGATTGCGGGTAATTGCGGAACCTCACTCCAGGGTGTCCATCACCCGCCGGCCATGTCTCGGCCCCAAAAGCGGGCGGGTCGTCCAAGCACCCCCGCATACCAACGATCACCGGAAATGCACAACGCGCAATGCAGACGATACGACCTGATCACCACGGCCGCTACTGACAAATCAGCAGATCAGGCCCCTAGGAGCGTGTCCCAGTAACGGGTAAGCGGCCTGGTGGCCGTGATCGGTGGGATTGGTCGCGGTCGCGCTGCTGGCACCTGTGTGGCGGTGGTTGGGGGCCTGTCGGTCGGGCGTTCGGCCCGGTAGGGGTCCGTGGCGGGGACGGGAGGCCCGGCTGGTCAGCCGGCCAGGGCAGCGAGTCCGGTTGATCCGGCGTTTCGGAAGATCTTGCGGAGGTTGTGGCAGGCGGCCAGCAGCCGCCACTCGCCGCGGGCGCCGTCCTCGCCGCGCAGGAGGAGTTGGCGGCCGTTGTGGCAGGTCATAATCTGGCCGAAGACGGGCTCGACGATGGCCTTGCGGCGGCTGTAGGCGGCCTTGCCGGGCTTGGTCCGCAGCTTGCGGGCCATCCGTTCCTTCAGCGTGGCGCTGGCCGGTATGCGTCCGCGTGGCGCGGGTGGGACCTGTTCGTCGTGGGCCAGGCGGCCGGTGGCCATGAACGTTTCGGTGCCGCAAGCCAGTTGGCGGTCTCGTGCGGCCCCAAGGTTCGGAGCAGTAGCCGGCGTCGGCCAGGGCCTGCTTGGAGTGGATGCTGGTGTTCGCCGCGGACTGGTCGAGCATCGTGGTGTAGCTCAGCGCGTCCGAGGCATTGGTCGTCACGTCGGCGGCGGTGATGACCTGGTGTTCGGCGTCCACGACGGCCTGGGCGTTGTAGGCCTGGATGTAGGGGCCGTCGCTGTTCTTCATGATCCGCGAGTTGGGGTCGGTGAAGTTGGCCTGGGCCTTCGGCTTGGGGCGGGCCTTCGCGGCGGCCTTGTCCCCGGCGTCGGTGACGGCCTGCTCGTCGCCGGCCCCGGAGTGCGTCTGACGGCGGCGTTCCTTGTCCTCGGCGTGGCGGCGCGCCTTGTCGGCGGCTTCTGCCTCGATCTGCGCGCGGGCGGCCTGCAGTTTGGCCAGCCGCTTCTCGCGCCGGTCGAGCTCGGCGGGCAGGTCGGCGTCCTTGCCGTCGGCTCCGAAGTTCTGGTCCTCGGCGGTGTCGGTGGCCTCGGCGGCGGCCAGCAGGCCGGCGGCCTGGGCTTCCAGGACGGCGATCTCGGCTTCGATCCGCTCTTCCTTGTCGATCAGGCGGCCGTAGCTCATCGCCTTGTGTCTGGAGGCGCTGGCTTCGAGTTTGGTGCCGTCCAGGGCGACGCGGCCCATCTTGACCATGCCGAGCCTGGTCGCCAGGTGCAGGGACTGGGTGAGCAGGTCGGCGAGGGCGTCCAGGTGGCGGCGGCGGAACCGGGAGATGGATCGGAAGTCCGGGGCCTGGTCGGCGGCCAGGAAGCGGAACGCTATGTCGTCGGCGCACTTGCGCGCGATCGCCCGCGAGGAGCGGACGCCGGTGGTGTAGCCGTAGATCAGCAGACGCAGCATCAGCCGCGGATCGTAGGGCGGGTAGCCGCGCTTCTCGATGTAATCGGCCCGGATCGCTGTCAGGTCCAGCACCTCGTCGACCAGGTCGGCGACGAACCGGGCGAGGTGATCCTGGGGCAGCCAGTCGTCCAGCGACGGGGCAGCAGCAGGACCTGGTTCGGGTCGAACGCCCGAAACCGCTTGTCCACCGTCACCGGATGCTTCACCGGCTCGACCTCGAACAGCCCATCGCCCGTACGCATACCGAGATCATCCCGTATGAACGATCACGAAAAGCAGGCGGGTGACCCGCTATCCACCCGCGCCTATCGTCACCGCATCACCCCTCTGGACCGCGCCGGGTTCCAGTACGTCCAGGTATACGCCGAGACAGGACAGTCGGCCGAGGCTGAGGACCGGAACCCGGTGCTCACGGGCCACCGCGCGCATGATGCCCGGGTCGGCGGGCAGTTCGTCGTGACTCAAGGTCGGGACCACGCAGCGGGGCGTGGGCACCGTGACCTGGAACAGGGCCTCGCCGATCCGCAGCGTCGAGCCCAACCAGGAGTCCTCGGGGAAGCCGGGCCCGCCGGCGACGTCGACCACCAGGTTCGGCCGGAAGCGACGCGGGTCGAAGTCCCCGGCGGGGTAAGCCTGGCGAAGCCGCCGCAGGCTCGCTGTGGTGACGAGGTGGACTTTGCCGTAGTCGAAAAAGGTGCCGGAGGCGACTCGCCCCGAGGTAATAGTGTCTCCCGTCTCGTCCACGGACGCCCCGTCGCGCAGAATGTCCGGGACGCCGCCGTCGTACTCAGGAACCGCGCGCTCAAGGGTGCCGTGGTCCGGCGGACTGTCCGACACTGACACCTGGCGGCCCAGCAGGTCGGACAGTCGCGCGTCCAGTTCCGTGGTCCCGGCACGCAGTGCGGAGCCGTCAGGCAGCTCCACCCGGGCCGTTCCGGGGACAGTCAGCCAGCTCCGGCAGCGCAGCAGTGGCTCCCACTTGCGCGGATGCTTGGCGCTGCCGACGGCACCCGCCTCATCGAGCACCGCGAACATCCGGTCTCCGGACAGCCCCTGCTCCGTAACCTGCACGGTCGTCAGCGCCTCACCGAGCATGGATTTCACCGGGTACCGGCGCAATGCTGTCACTGTTCCCATCAACCGATTATGCGATCTTGCTCCTTGGGTGATCCACCACATTGCCGGTTCGGTGGGGTGACGATTCGCAGACGCCCCCGGTGACCATCCCCGCCCCCGCCGATCGCCCCGGCCAGTGTTACTGACCCACGCTCCTAGCTCAGTAACCGCACCCACGCTCGCCACGGCTCCTGATGCACCAGCACCGTCTAACCACAGCCACACAGCAAACTGATCGACCCAGACCAGAACATCCGCTCCTGATCACAAACACTGCTCCTGGACAGCAGGTGCTGGCCGAGCTGGGAGTGGACTGGGCGTAAGCGGGTGTTTTCCTGACGGCCCTCCAGCGCCCGACCGGCCGGGCGGGCATGAGGTGTCCCGCGTCTCGGCCGGTCTGGTCCCTGTCTCAGGTGAACGGGACCGATTCGTGATGGCGATATCTGAAATTGGCTCTGCCCGTAGTTCCGTGAACAACTGGGAAGGGATGCCTGCGGCTGCGTCGGCGGCCAGCCGGATCGAGATCGTGTACTGGTTGACTATGCGTCGTGACCGAGATGATCGAAATACCAGATGCAGAGGGTGACTGGGAGCCCGCGACGGAGCTCCAGGCAAGTGGGCGCAATCCGGTGCGGCAGGCGTCTATGTTCCAGAGCGCAACCTGGCCGTTGAGCTCGCTGGCCCTGCTCTCAGTGGACCTGGAGGCGGTGGCGCGGCGGCTGAAGCTGACCCTTGAGACCTCGTGGGACGGGCACGGCAGTGTGCGGGCGGCGTTCTTCGTGCTGGATGGGACGGACTTCGTCGTCACCCACCACGAGGGGGACGCTCCGGGAACCCACGTGTGGAACCGCAAGGGTGGGCCTGTCGATCCGGCCGCCCGCGCGGGCGGCCTCCTCGCGGCTCTCGGCGTGGGGCCGGAGGCGGTCTCGTACTCCACCTGGGGGGCTGGCACCGACCTGTCGCACGTGCCCGCTGCCTGGGGGCGCGGCCGGGGCAAGCCGACGTGGTCGCACCAGGACATCTGGGCCAACTTCAAGAGGCGCCCGGGGGTGTTCGTCGGCCGTGTCACTTTCGGGGCGGTGGTCGCGTTCCTCAATGGCTACGACATCGCCTCCGACAAAGCCCTGCTGGACGGGTTCAGGGAGTGGCTCGCAGCCAAGCTGGGATACGGCTGGAACCTGGTGTACTGGGCCTTGGCCGAGAAGCTCATCTTTCCCGACGGCCGCCCCGAGGAGCCCTGGTCACCCGAGACTGAGCAGCACGCCGTGGCTGGCCTGATCGGCCTGCTCGACGAGTACTTCGATAACCTCGCCGGTGATCCGGAGGAACGCCCCGAGACGGTCTGATCGAGGACCCTGCCCTCATCCCCGGGCAAAGATCCTGATTCCTCGATCGAGCGGAGAACCACGTGCAGGTCATCCCGCAGGGAAACGATCCTGCATGCCTACCGCTGGCCTGGGATTTCACGGAACTACGGGCAGAATCAGTTTCGGAGATCCCCATCATTCGTCGGCCGTCACTGGTCCGAGTCATGCTCTGTTGGCACACGAGGCGGCAGAATGTGCGCATGGGATCGATAGATGCGCCGAGTGCCTCCAATGGCGCCGAGCCTGGTCAGGGTGATGTCGTGGAGGCTGCGTGGCAGCGGCTGCTCCATCGCCAGGACATGGACAGCAGGCTGGTGCGAGCCGCGCATGCTGAGCCGCTTCTCCGGCAGCTCCATCCCTCAGGCAGCCACCAGGACCTGCACTTCAGCAGGTGCACCGGTGACTGGTCTTGGGATGTTCCATTCGTCATGCATCTTCCTCGTGGACGGTACCTCGTCGTTGGGCCGTCCCGTTCCCAGATCGTCGGGGAGGCGGACACCGCCGAGGAAGCCGTTGCTCTGGTCGTCGGTGGCCTGCCACCAGGCTGTGGCCCTGCGGTCGTCGGGCGCCGAGAGGAACTCGACCGGCTCGACACGGTCCCGCCGGACCAGGTCCTTGGAGACGACGAGCAGCGTTCTCACGCATCGGACGGGACCGGCTGAGAACTTGAGTGTCCGCCCGTCTCAATCAATCCGGACGCCGCAGCTCACAGTCCTGAGTTCGAACCAGATCTTTTGAGACGGGACATACGGGACATGAGGTATCAGCGTGCCTGACGCCTTGAAGCCAGAGGCTGATGGCTCCGGCCAGGGCCGCACCCGTGCCTCGCGTGCAGCATCATCTGCCTGCGCTGGCTCCGCACCTCAGGATGAAGAGGGCGCCAGGACGGCAGACTGCGACGGCCAGTCAAGAACGGTCAGCTCAGGCCACTGCTGTTGCCAGCGGGCCGCCTTTGTCTCAAACACCTCGCGAGGGGCGAGCACCGGATTGGGCCGCACGACGAGGTTGAACACATCCGAGAGGCCGTGCGGCGCATAGACGCGCCACCGGCCGCCCGGCTCCAAGCGCACACCCAGGCAGCACGTGGTCGCAGCGAAGCTGTCGATGGCTGCCTCCGTGGAGGCATGAGGAGCGCACGCGACGCCGAACTTCTGCTCGTACCAGAGGTGGACACGAGCCTCGTTCCGGACCTCGACCTCCGCCGGCAGCCCTGCGAACGCTGCTCCGGCGGCCTTGATCACCGTGTCCTCCGCCTCCCACGACAGGTCACGGTCATCGAAGTAGAAGACGTCGTAGTCCTTGATCCCGCTGGTGGGATGCCGGTCAGTGACCACGTTCCAGACGGTCTGGAACAGGCAACCCGCCGTTACGTACCAGTTGGGCAGCCCCAACCCTGCCGTGCGGTTCAGGACCTCCACCAGCACCTCATTGCGGGCCAGCGCAGGCTTCAGGGCGGCAAGTTGCTCGTCGAGCGGGAGGCGACCAATCATTGCCCATGCCTACCACGTGACGGACCTGCAACGCCCCCAGCCCCCAAGTGAGAGGCGCTCACGGAGGATCTGATTCTGAAACCATCAGTAAGGGCTTGCCGGGAAACAAGTCGTGGCTTCCAGCTGTCGGACTCGTTGTTCTGGTATGGGGAGACCAGAGGGGATCGAGGACGTTCTGGCGGCGAAGTTCCAGGTGTTGTTGCCGCATCTGGACGAGCGTCAGCGTCGGCTGGCCATGGGAGCGGAAGCACTGTCGCTGGGGCATGGCGGCATCAGGATCGTCGCCGCTGCAGCCGGGGTCCGCGAGGCCACGGTCTCGCGTGGGGCGGCTGAACTGGACTCCGGTCAGGCCCCGTTGGGGCGGGTGCGCCATCCCGGCGGAGGGCGGAAGAAGGCGGCCGAGCTGGACTCTGGGCTGCGGCCGGCACTGCTGGCGCTGGTCGAGCCCGACGAGCGGGGCGACCCGATGTCGCCGCTGCGCTGGACGACGAAGTCGACCCGGAAGCTGGCGGCGGAGCTCACCCGCCAGGGGCACCGGGTTTCCGCCGACACCGTCGCCGGCCTGCTGCGGGAGGAAGGCTTCAGCCTGCAGGCCAACGCCAAGGCCATCGAAGGTGCCCAGCACCCTGACAGGGATGCCCAGTTCCGCTACCTCAACGAGCAGGCACGAGACCACAGGGACGCCGGTGACCCGGTGATCAGCGTGGACAGCAAGAAGAAGGAACTGATCGGCGACTACAAGAACGCGGGGCACGAATGGCAGCCCGCAGGACAGCCCGTGAGGGTCAAAACGCACGACTTCCCCGGCCAGGCCGAGAAGGCAATTCCATACGGAATCTACGACATGACGGCGAACACCGGCTGGGTCAGCATCGGCACCGATCACGACACGGCGGCGTTCGCCGTCGCCTCGATCCGCCGCTGGTGGCAGGCGGTCGGCCGGCACGACTACCCCGGCGCCCGCCGGCTGCTGATCACCGCTGACGGTGGCGGCTCCAACGGCTATCGCACCCGGGGCTGGAAGACCCAGCTCGCCGATCTCGCTGCCGAGACCGGCCTTGAGATCACGGTGTGTCACCTTCCGCCCGGCACCTCGAAGTGGAACAAGATCGAGCACCGGCTGTTCTCCCACATCACCATGAACTGGCGAGGCAGGCCCCTGACCAGCCATGAGGTCATGATCCAGACCATCGCCTCGACCACCAGCCGCACCGGCCTCATCGTCCAGGCCGAACTCGACAGCGGTGAGTACCCCACCGGCATCCGCATCAGCGACGACGAGATCGCCGCCCTGCCCATCACCCGCCACCGCTTCCACGGCGACTGGAACTACACCCTCCACCCCCAGCGCCCGACGGACACGGCGACCACCATCAGCACACAGGACGAGACTCAGACGGAGAGACCGGCTCGCCTCACGGGGCATTCGCTACAGGACCCGGAACTGACCGGGATGACCCGCCGGCAGCTCAACGAACTCATCGACGTGCTGACTTCAGCGATGGAGATTCAACGCGAGCAAGTGCTCCGCACACGTCGAGGCCACGAACGCCTGGTGGCCCCTGGCGCAGGAGCCAAACCCAAGCTCACCTCAGCCGACCGGGTCCTGGCCACCGTGCTCCACCTGCGAAAACTCGCGGCCATGGACCTCCTGGGCCAGCTCTTCAACACCACCGCCATGACCATCAGCCGCGCAGCGAAAGACGTCCGCCCGCTCCTGGAAGCCCACGGAGTTCACATCCCTGCCTCGACCGCCCGCTTCCGCACACCGACTGACATCGCGAGATACCTCGAACTCGATAAAAGCAAGATCAAACCGACGTGTTGATTACCGGCAAGCCCTAAGCTCCGAGCCGGGCCGGGCAAGAAGGTGAAGGGCCGCAGACGGTTCACCGTCACGGACACCCTGGGTCTGCTGCTGGCTGTTCACGCGGTCGCGGCGAACATCCAGGCCCGCGACGGCGCGAAGCGTTCGTTGCTGTGGACTCGCCTGGACCATCCGCGCGTGCAGAGGATCTCGGCGGACCAAGGCTTCGCCGGCCGCCTCGTGGAGTGGTCAAGCACAATCCTCGGCCGTGAGCTGGAGATCGTGCGCAAGGCCCCGGGCCAGCGCGGATTCCAGGTCCATCCCAAGAGATGGGCGGTCGAGCGGACCTTCTCGTGGCTCACCGCCCACCGCCGCCTCGCGCGTGACTACGAGACCTGCCCGGCCCGCTCAGAGACCATGATCCGCCGGGCAATGATCGGCATCATGGTCCGCCGACTCACCCGTGGCCGACCGACGACGCGTCCCGGCCCGCGCTTGCTCCTGTGAGACGTTCCGTAAACACGCCGGCCTTTCCTCGACGGTCCCTGTCGGCGCTGTCGCGGTTTTGGGCGGTCATCAGATCGGGCTCGGCTCGTACGCCACCGAGGCGCGCCAACGCCATGACGGCTTCCTGATGCGCGCGAGTAGCAGGGCAAGCGGCAGCACGCCGCATAACCTGGACGACGGCCGCGGCGCGTGGGCGGGGTTCCGCCTCGCAGGCATGCCCGCAGTGGTGAGGCGGAAGGCGTAGGGGAGCCTGCGTCGGCTCGGTCCGCGCCGTCGACGATGGAGATGGCTGTCGGTGCTCCAGGCGAGGCCCTCGAAACGGCGGCAAAGGCGGGCGCGATCAGCACCTTCTCGCTCCTGGGCGCACCCGGCTCGGCGGCGCAACGAGCGGGGCGCTCTGCTCATACGTCGGGCCCGTGCGGAGGTATATGCGGCAAGAGCCTGGCGGGCAGGTTCGCAGGCACCACCTACCGGGCCATCGCCGGCCTCATCTCCGACCGCAACACCACCAACAACGCACTGCCACGGCTGCGGGCTGCAGCTCGTTGCGCAGGCCGGTCTCCTCCAGCAGCTCTCATGCCGCTGCCACACGCGGCGTCTCGCCGGGCTCCACCCTGCCGTCGGGCGCCCTCACTCACACAGCGATAGCTCGATTTGGCGACTATCAAGATTGATACCAATAACCTCGACAAAGACTTCATCACCAACCCGAAATTCCTGACCGCCACCAATTAGCGCGGACTTAGGGAGCAGCCCTCCCAGCCCATCCTTCAAGGACACAAAAGTTCCGATAGGCGTCAACGCCGTGACACTTCCGGCGATAGATTTGCCGAATTCTTCGCGCGCAAACTTTTTAATAGGATCCTCCCGCAGGCCCTTGATAGAGACGAGCAGCTGTTCTCGATCAGAATCGGCGCCGATGACTACGGCAATCACTTCCTGACCCTTTTGCATCACATCCGACACTCGCGCAAACCTCGCCCAAGCGATCTCAGTGACATTCGCAAAACCCGTACAGTCGCCGATCTTGACAAACACACCAAATTCTGCAACGTCGAAGACGACCCCCTTGCAGACGTCACCCTCTTTAAACCTCGGACTCATAGGCCAACTCTCCACGCACACCTCCCGGTTCAATTGGTCGTTGATCAATAGAATAGCACCACGAGCGCGGGCCCCGCATTCCACTGCTCACGGCTTGCCGCCCGCACTCGCGGTGCTTTCAGACTGTCACTCCCTCCAGGTATACCCCTCCCTGTGATTCACCCACGTCTGATCTTGGATGAATGAATTGAATTTAGGGATATCTTTTTGGGGAATTTTCCACTCGTATTCGATGGCGCCTCTGCTGTTCTTGTGGGGGCCGAAATACTTCGGGTCAGAGAACGCCTCCTTGAAGCCAGGGCCCATCTCATACTCCCAGTAGCCGTCCTCGAATTGGCCCTGCTCGGCGTAACGCCGGGCCACAAGCTCGTCATCAGCCAGGTACGCGGTTCCTTCGTGGACCTGCCCACTGGGCGAAGTGTACGACGGATGGTTCTCTGGGCGCGGGCCCCATCGCTCCGCCTCTTTGTTCCCAATATGCGGTGATCGATATATGTATTTTACGTCATCGTCTTCGTCTGTGCCTTTACGTTCCTGTGAATTGAGAAAATTCTCTACGAGGTTGCTGACATCGACCTTACGGTCAAGGCCTGCAGCAATTCCCAGCACTCCGGGAAGTCGGGGTCGCATGCCGGCGGGGCTACCCCTCAAAAGCGGAGCATTCAGCCCTCCGCCTCCCCTCAGCACCGGCATGGGGCTCGGCCCCACTTTGAACTCGATCTGAGTAGACGCCACACCACTGGACTGAGTGACCGTGGCGGTCATGACAAATCCAAAAGGCAGCGGGATTGTGTACGTCTTCGTGGAGTGATAGACCCAGGTTCCGTTGGGGCCCATCGTCATGTAGTCCCGGGTGGTGCCCCCCCTGCCGTCGCTGCATCCGCGTTCGCAGTCCGTGATGGGTCGCAGGCCAGTGGGGTCGGACATGGTGACGGGGGTGTTGTTGGCGTAGGCGTAGCCGTTGAGGGACTCGTGGTCCTCAGGGGCGAGGATGGGGTCGAGGGAGAGAAAGCGTCCGCTGGCCGGATCGTATTCGCGGGCGCTTATGTGGGTGAGTCCGGTGTCGGTGTCGGTGGGTTTACCGAGGAAGCCCTTGTCGTCGGGCCAGGTTGACGGTGTGACTCCGCGGCTCTCGCCGAAGGGCTTGGTGTAGCGGCGAGTGATGGCTTGGGTGGTGGCGTCCACGCTCATGGAGGCGGTGCCGTGGTGGTCGTCGACCGTCCAGGACAGGCCGGTCTCGGTGCGGACGGCGGTGGCGTCGCCGGCCGGGTAGTAGCGCTGGGCGGTGAACTTCTTGGCGGTCGTGTCGTAGTGGAGTTCCTGGCCACCGAGGTAAAGGACGGTATTGACGGGGCCGCGGCGGATTAGGAGTTCGCCGTTTGCGTCGTAGAGGTAGTCGGTGGTTTTCGTACCTTCGGTGAGGCGGGTGAGTTCTCCTTCGATGTCCCAGGTGAGGCTCTGGGGGGTGCCGGTGGGGCCGTAGCGTTTGGTGGTGTTGCCCTGCTCGTCGTAGCTGTAGGTCTTGGCGGTGTCGCTGTTGACGGTGACGGAACTCAGAGTGTGGGGCTGGCCAGCGCCGGAGGCGTTGACGGCGGGGTAGCCGTAGCCGGTCTTGGTGTCGCCAGTTGCCTTGTGCTCGGTTTGGGTGTCGCGCAGGCCGCCGGGCTTGTAAGTCCAGCTGGTCCAGTACGGGGCCGGCCCGCCGAGTGCGGTCGCGGCGCGGGCGGTGGCGCAGTCATTGGAGGACGGGGTCCAGGCTTCGGTCAGACGGCGGTAGCCGTCGTAGGTAAAGCACTGGGTGTCCTGGCTGTTGGAGTTGTCGGTGACCGACTTGACGTTGCCGGAGGTGTCGTAGCCGTAGTCGACGTCGCTGGTGTGGCCGGCGTTGGTCTGGTCGACGGTGTGAGTGTTGGCCAGGCGGCGGGTGCCGTCCTCGTAGCGGTTGAAGATCTGGAGCTGCTTGGCACCAGTGGAGGTGCCCAGGCGGGTCTCCTCGATTTCGCCGTACGGGGAGTAGCCAATGTTTTGGACGTAGTCGGTCATGCCGTCGGTGCCGGTGAGCATGCCGAGGCCGTTGTAGCTGTTCGTCACGGTCTCTGCCGGGAGGCCGGCCGCCGCGGGCAGAGAGGTCGACTGGACGGTGCCGTCGATGTTGTAGGCGGTGGAGGTAGTGAACGTCTGCGGCGCGCCGGCGACGACCAGGGGGTCACTGGCGGCGATGACTGTCTTGGTGCCCTTGGAACGGCCGAGAGCGTCGTAGCCGGTTGCGACCTGGGAGTAGATCTTGCCGGTGGTGCCGCCGACGTAGCGGATCGAGGCGGTCGGCTGTCCCTTGGCCAGGGAGTCGTAGGTGAACTTGGTCAGCTGGTGGGCGTTGTCCTTCAACCCGTCCCAGGTACCGATTTTGCGACCGAGCTCGTCGTAGTCCGTGATCAGTGTCCGCTGCACCCCGTCGAGGCTCGTGGTGGCAGTGACGGGTTGATCAGCCTCGTTGTAGGTGGTGGTGACGGTGCCCTTGTCCGGGTCATTGGAGGTGATCTTGCGGCCGCGCAGGTCGTAGCCGTAGGTCCACACAGCTCCGTCCAGGCCGGTCATTTTCTTGATCTGCCCGGACGGTGTGTACTCGTACAGGGTGCGGGTGTAGTCAGTGCCGGTGGGGGTGGGGCCGCTGTACTGGCGACGTTCGGTTACCCGGCCACGAGCGTCAATCATCGTCAGGGTTCCAGTGCCGCCAGCAGCAGCGGTGACAGCGGTACGGTCGCCCTGGTCGTTGGTCTTGGTGCGCCACTTCTCCTGGTCGTAGACCCGGAAGATTGAGTCGGTGACCCGTCCGGCAGCGTCGTAGACCGTTTCGGTGGAGGCCGGTGTTGATCCGGGATAGGTATTGGCCAGGGTGCCCGTGGGTGTGTTGTTGTCGTGCACCTGGGCGTTGGAGATGTAGGCCAGGCCGCGGTCATCGTAGAGGGTTTCGGAGATCACCCGACCGCCGTTGGGGGCGGGTACCTGCTTCTGGCGGGAACGCAGCAGGCTGTCGAAGATTTCGTAGGAGCTGTTGTAGGTCTTTCCGTCGGCCTTGAGGGTGTCGGTGCGGACCCAGGTCTCCTGATCGTTGTTGATGCTGTAGGTGTAGGCGATGCTGGCTGGGTCATTGAGGGCGCGAGAGCGGTCCGGCTTCCACACCGACTGCAGGCGTCCGAGGGCGTCGAAGGACCATTCCGTGATGTTGCCGTTGGCGTCGGTGGTCTTGGTCGCGGTGCCCCAGGCCGGGTCCACTTCGGTGGTGGATGTGTAGAGCTTGGGGTCAGTGGTGGTTTTGGACGTCAGCGGACCATAGCCTGCGTCATCTGGCACGTAGGTGGTCTTGATCGTGCGGTTCAGTGCGTTGGTCTCGGTGAGTGGCCGTCCGAGCTTGTCGTACGTAGCTCTGGAGACTTCCTGGTAGGTGGGCGTCTTATCTGTCTCTGCGTAACTAGTAACCCGGTAGGAGGCAGTGACCGCACCCTTGGTGGGTGCTACGCCTACGGTTTGGCTGTCGTAGGCCGTGGTGACGTCCGAGATGACGTCACTGGGGAGCGTCGGCGTGGTCACGCACGGCACCGCATAGGTTTCGACACGCGAGACTGTATTCACTATCCAGGCCGAGGTGTTGCGAGCGTAGGTGGTGCGCATGCATGCCTCGTCGCCGGTCTTGGCGCTGTCGCCGCTGCTTTCCACCGTGACCGGCATGCCGTACGTGGTGTCGTATGTGGTCTTCTGATTGACCTTGCGGGTGCCTGTGGAGGTCTTGGTACGGGTGGTGGACTCGCCTGCCTGGACGATCCAGGAGTCCGTGGTGCCCCAGCTGTAGGCGTGGCTGCCGGTCTTGTGGGACCAGGGGGTGTTGATGGTGCCGCTGACTTCTTCGGTGTCGTTGTAGGCGATGGTTTCGCGGACGAAGCTGGCGTACTGGCGGGAGTCGTCGATTGCGGTGCCGGTGGAGTCGGTGACCTTCTCGACGCGTGCGGTGCCGTCGAGTTCTTTCTCGCCGTTCAGGCCGCGCATGTAGAGGGTCAGCTTCTTGCTGCGTGGGCCCTCGTCGGTGTCGCCTGAGGTCTCCAGGACCTTGCTGTAGCCGCGCCACTGCGACCAGGTGCGGTTGGAGGTCTTGCTCAGGCCCTCGTCGTCGGAGTAGGCCCAGCCCGCGCCGCCCTGGTAGTCGTAGTACTTCTCAGTAGTGTCACCGTGGCCATAGGGGTCGTCCTGGAAGACGGAGGTGACCACGTACTTGTGGAACCAGTCGGTGACCGGGGTCGCGCCGGACTGGGACCACTTGACCGGGAAGCAGCGGCGGGTGTTCTTGTCGACCGCCGTCGGCATGCTGGTTCCCCAGATGCAGTCGGGGTCGGTGTAGTTGACGGTGAGGGTGGAGCCGGTCTCGGACTTGATGGTGCGTACGCGCCATTTGATGTAGCGCAGGGTGTCCGGGCCGCTGCCTTCGACATGGTTGGACAGCTGGAAGCCGCCGAAATAGACCGCGGGCGTGGCGGCCGCGGTGGTGTTGGCCTTGCCGGTGTTCTTGATGGACTTCAGCCACAGGCTTGCCGAGGAGGCGTCGCCCGTATTGGGGAAGTCATGCTCCAGATGCCAGGTGTCTACGTCGCGGCGGGTGGTGCCGGTGCCGGTCCATACCGAGGTGGTGATGTCGGTGAGGCGCTTGCGGGTGAAGAAGGAGGGGCCGATCTGGGTGCTGCACTTGGTGCTGGCTGCGCAGATCATGTCGAAGGGCACGTCGGGCCAGTTGGCCTTGGTGTCCTTCGTGAGGCTGGTGCAGCCGTCCGTGGTGACGCAGCGCTCGGCGTAGGTGAAGCGGACCTGCTGGGAGGCGGGCTTGGTGTAGATGAGGTCGCTGCGCTGGCCGTAGTCGATGCGGTCGAGGTGGCCGCCTCGGGTGTAGGCGGTGCCGTTGACTGTGGTGTCGGCGTTCTTGGAGTAGTAGTTCGTCTCCTTGGTGTACCAGTAGGTGGAGGCGTTGCCGTGGGTGTCCACCACGTAGTCGAGGTTCCAGCGCCATGCCTGCAGGCAGGAGGAGTTCGCGAAGCCGGTGGACTTGTAGCAGGGCTCTCCGGAGTCATTACCGAAGACGGGAGCGGTCCAAACAGAGTTGGTGACGGCGTCGTCGTCAGCAGTGTCAGTGGTGCCCTTGCTGCTCCAGCCGGGCATTTGGTGCTTGCCGAAGAAGTACTGGATGCCGGAGGCGTCCGTGACCTTCCAGTACTCGGTGTTGTCGTCACCGTTGCCGGTGGCGCCGGTCAGGTGCTCGACGCGAGAGCCGTCCTCGTTCTTGACCTTCCACGAACCGCCGGAATCCTGAGACAGGGCCGCGGTGTCGCAGGCCGCCTTGTCCGCACAGGCGTTGACGAGTTCGACGGCCTTGCCGTTGAGGACGAGTGTCGCGTTGGCGTACTTCCAGCACTGATCGCCCTTGCCAGACTGGCCGTCGTCTTTGCAGGACGCGTACTTGCGCTCGATGTAGGACTCGGTGATCGAGAAGCCTTCACCGATCACCGAGGTCTGGTTGTTCTCTCCGGCCGTGCGGCCGTCCACGGATGCGGAGTTGTAGGAGATGGACAGGTTCGGGGAGGGGCCGGCCGTTGCTGGGGGTACCCGCAGCGGGTAGTTCCAGGTGAAGTCACCTGTGCTGCCGCCTGCCTCCCAGGTCGCGGTCGGGGACAGCGGGGTGGAGGAGTAGTCCCCTCCGCTGCCGGAGCTGTCGGCAGCTGCGGCCAGCAGGGTCGGGGTACCGGCAGCGAGGGCGTGGGCGGAGACAGCCCCCGTCAGGGTCTGGGACTCGGTGTCATTGTCCGCGCCGACCAGCGGGGTCTGGGTGCGGCAGGACTGCTTCTCCGGGGTGGTCAGCGCACATGCCGGGAGGGTCACCAGGTGCAGGCGGGGGCCAAAGTTGCCGCCGTAGACGTCGTTGAACGAGGAGTAGTCCAGGGAGACCCGGAGCTTGTCGCTGTCGCCGGCAAAACCCTTGGATGCTTCGTGGGCCGGGTCGACGGTGAGCAGGACACCGTTGACACCTGCCTTCTCCGCCTCCGTCTGAGGGTGGACGCTGAGCGCCACTTCCTCGGCCGGGCCGGTGGCCTTGACCTCCGTCTTGCCCTTCGCTTGCCTGGCTGCCGGGGCGGCCGGCTCCTGCGCCAGTTTGATGGCGAGCCCGCCGACGGTGACAGCGGAGCCGCCGGTCGACGCGACCTCAGCGGTGATCTTCCCGGCCTTCGGCCAGGCCGCCTTCCTTAGCCGCTCACGGGTCTCTCGAGAAGCGGCAGCGGCCTTGTCTTTCGGGGCCTTGGACGTGCTGGGCTTGAGCAAGCCCACTTCGTCGATCTTCGCATTGGGCCGGTCCTCCAGGCGCTTATGAGCTGCCGAGGACTCGGCCTGGGCGGCGAAGTCGTAGCCGGAGGGAACCGCGACTTGCGGCAGGAGAGACAAGGAAAGAGCGAGCGCACCGCGGGCGAGCCAGCGGCGCATGACCGTCCCTGGCAACCACGTACGGAAAGGCGATGAAGACACGTGAGGTCCCGGTTCTCGGAAAGGGGCAGAAGGTGCTCGGACGGCGTCAGCGCCAGAGCACCGAATCTCGACAGCGCGTCCGGGTAGACGCGCGGAGCGTTTCGAGCAGAACATGGGCAGGACGGGCAAGAATGCCCGTCCTGCCCATGTTCTCCTTGCTACTGCTGCTCGGTGTTGCGTCGGTTGGCAATCGTGTCGGTGGAGGTGGCTCCGGCCCAGACACGGACGCTGTCGATCATTCCCGGGAAGTAGCGCGCGGCAGCGCCGTTGATCTTCGCCCGGCCGATCTCGAACGCTCCGCCACCCTGCCAGGGCGCCGAGTAGGACACACCGTCGTCGTCGCCCATCAGGGCGCTGTCGACGTAGAGCTTGAGCCCGCCGAGCTTGGACGTGTCGTCGGGGTCGGCTGCTGCCTGCGCGTCGTAGACGGCGGTCAGCATGACCGGGACACCGAGTGTGGCGGTGGTCGTTGCGGTGGACTCGCTCTCGGTCCAGACCGCACCGGTGCCGTCCTTGTTGGGACGGCCGAACGTCCACCGACCCTGGGTGCTGCCGGCCGGTTGTTCGTACCAGACGCCCCAGGAGGACTGGCTCGTTCCTGACTGGCCGAACACCTGCACCGCGTACGACTTGGTGGTGTCGGCAAGCTTGGCCGGGTCCAGCGTCACCCACGCGGTTGCAGTGAACGAACCGGAGTCATCGACGACCGGGCCGGTTGCGGTGGCGTATGCGCTGGTGCCGTTCAGTGTCACGGTCTGTGTCGTGGTGACCTCTTCGCCGATTTCCGGGTCGCCGGTGGTGAGCTGCGTGAGCGCTGCCCCGTTGAGCGTCAGGTTCCGGGCGAAGCCGCTGGTGTCCTTGACCGTGCTGCCGGTCGCGTTGCTCATGTCCGTGGCGTCCCATTTGGCCACAAGGGCAGGGACTGGATCGCCCGAGGTTCCGTCGCTGAGGTCCTCGTCCTCCAGCCAGGCGTCGTGGGTGACCTCGGTGTCCGCGAGCGCGCGGGACCAGACTTTCACCTCGTCGATGGTTCCGGCGAAGTTCTCCTTGCCGGTAATCGCTCCGTACGAGGTGGACCAGCGGCGTCCGACCTGCAGGCCGCCCGATGCCTTCCAGGGGGTTGTGAACGAAACCGGGTTGCCCTGCGGAACGCCGTTGACAT
Organism: Streptomyces sp. NPDC087901; assembly: GCF_044742205.1. Lineage (NCBI taxonomy): Bacteria > Bacillati > Actinomycetota > Actinomycetes > Kitasatosporales > Streptomycetaceae > Streptomyces > Streptomyces sp. NPDC087901. The sequence goes on along the minus strand of NZ_JBIUUC010000024.1, from coordinate 22,587 downwards.
AGAGCTGGACAGTCTGCGCTGCGGCGTCGTATACACCAGCCAGGTGGGTCCAAGCATTCAGTACCGGCGGCTTGATGCTGAGCGAGCGGGTGATACCCGGATCAGCCTCGTCCGTCTGGTGGCGGTTGAAGATCCAGGCGTTGTACGAGCTGGAGTAGTACAGCTGGAGTCCGGAGGCATTCGTTCCTGCCTGGGACAGAACGGTGTAGTTGACGTCCTTCTTCTCCAGACGTGCCCATGCCGAGACGGTGAAGGACTTGGTGGTGTCCAGTACCGCACCAGGGGTGGAGAGGTAGGCGCTCGTGCCGTTGAGCTGCGCCGCGCCGATACCACTGCGCGCCCTGCTGTCCCATGTGGCCCCGGAGGAGGTCAGGGGGTGCTGGGTGGCGGTGGTGGAGTCGGTGAGGGCGTCATCCAGGTGCCAGATCCCTGAGGGCTGCTCGGCGCCCTTCACGAGGAAGCTGTAATAGCCGGTGAGTGAACTGTGTGCGGCCGCGTCGAAGCCCCAGACCTGAATGGTGTTCTCACCAGCCTGGTTCGGTGCGATCGTCAGGGTGGTAGCCGCGCCCTTGGCCACGCTGATCGGGGCGGAGAGCGCACCGCTGTTCAGTTTCCACTTGTAACTGACGACGTCCGACTGGATACCCGCTACGGCGGAGTTGGTGTCCGCTGGGGTGAAGGTGAACTTGCCCGTGGTGCCCACCCCGCCTGCGGCCGGATCGGTCTCGGCTGACTTGTACACGCCGTCAGCGCTGGATACGACAGGGGGCGGCGGAGAATCGGTGTCGACCCGGAAGTAGCACCAGGACGACCATGCGGAATCCACGACACCGCTGACGCCGCGGTCCGTCATGTAATACGCCTGTGTCTTGACCCTCATTCGGTAATCGGTCTGCGCCGGCAGCGTGCTGGAGGTCGCGTTACGGGGCGCGTTGTCTGCCACCCAGGCACTGCCCGGTGAGGCCGCGTACCAAGCGCGGCTGGAACCGTCGGCCTTCCATACCTCGAACATTGCGCGCAGCTGCGCGTTGGAACCGTCTGCGGACTGCACCGTGGCCAGCATCTTCGGCGTGGTGGCGCTGGTGGCGAAGGTCGACGTGGAGGCGTTGCATGCCCGCCCAGTCGTGCCTTGCTGAACACCGTACGAGGTCGGCTTGGAAGGATAGGAAACGTAGGTCACCGACAACTTTGCATCGTTGCGGAACCGCGCCCAGGCACCTGCGTCGGACTCATCGTGGGCGGCCAGAGAGAAGGTGATCTGCGCAGTCTTGTTCGCGGCGTAGGAGGCGAGAGTCGTCGTCAGATTCTCGTTCGTCTCCTCGCCCACGTTGTCGCTGAAGCGCACCCAGTCCGCCGGCTGCGACGGATCGCACAAGGAGCCCCGGCCATAGGCCACGTTCCGGTCGCCCATCAGGTCCACATTGCCGGGTCGGGACGACCAGGTGGTGCTGGACGAGATGCCCTTGTCCACCCGGCTCAGGTCGTACCAGTGCGGATCGCACGTGAACGTCCACGCCTGGTACACCTCCATCGTCGCATCCAGGATCTTCTTGCCATGGATCGAGGAGAGCGGGTACTCGAAGAACAGGCGCTGGGTGTACGGACTGCTGGAGCAGAGATACCCGGCGTAGTTGGAGCAACGTCCCACGCCCTTGTCGCCGCTGAACTCCCAGAATTTGTCACCGTCCGAGGACAGCGCTGTCCAGTCGCCCAAGGCAATGCCCTTGGTCGGCGGGTCAATGTAGAGCGGGAAGACAGTGTCCTCGCCGTGAAGGATCGCCGGATCGGGCGTGATCTCCAGGGTCGTCCCGTTGAGCTTGAGCGGGAGTTCGGCCACCGCGTCACCGCTGCTGGGACCTTCCGAAGGGGCAAGCTCACCCCCTGCGTCGAACAGCGGGTCCGATCCCGTCGCCTCCGGCGCACCGTCCGCCTGCGCATCTGCCGTGTCGGCGGTGCGGCCAAGCTGCGAGGCAGTGGTGGTTGGGGCGGTGTCGCCGGCCGAATCCCACATCCGCCCCGCCGGACTCTCAAAAACAGGCGAGCCGTCTGCATCGCGCGCCACGAAGCCACCGTCAGCCGTCGGAGTGATGTCCAGGCCCTCGCCGAAAACGCTCATCCGGATTGTCGCGAGCGCGGGATTCTTAGCCGCCTCCGCTGTCTTAACCACGAACACCGAGGTGTAGCCAGAGCTCAGCGCAGTCAGTTGCAGATCAACGTCCGGAAGGACTCCAGCGTAGGTAGCAGTGGCACCGTCGAGCTGCGGCTCGGGGAGCGCGGTGGGCCAGGCGAACTCCAGTTCGTGCCCCTTGTCCTCCAGCCTGACCAGCCCGTCCCCGCTGCCGCCGCCCGAAAAGGTGAGGCGAGCCGTCGTGTTCCTTGCCCGCACAGAACCGTCGGCTTGACGTACGAGGGTGGTGTCAATGGGGGCCCATTTGCCGCCGTCCTCGCGGGCGCGGACGGGAGCCGCGTTCATCTCCCGTGTGAACGTGCCGTCCGGGTTGGCGAAAACCTGGGACGAATCGGTGGTCGCCTCATCTACGGCCGCCCGCTCACCGGTCTCCGCGGCGAGCGCACTCGCCTTTGACTCCGGAGTCCCGTCAGCCGCTACCGAGGGCGTCCCACCGTCGGCAAGTGCCGGGGTTGCCCCGGCACCGATCACCGGAACAGCCCCTCCGACCAGCATGACGGCTATCGCCCAGCCCCGCGCCGCCTGACGCCAGCCATGCCGCCGTCTTTGTGTACCCACGCCCCACCCGCCACCCTTAGACGCTCATTACAAAAAGCTGTGAGGATCATGTGCTGATCACGTGTACAGGTCAATAGTGCCGTGCATCACATTGACTTCTTCGTCCCAGCTCAGCAGGGGTAGCGGGCCCCTCGCGCACCACGCGTGACACGGTAACGATTCGACGCTTCGTCAGTCGCTGGACCCCACTTCACGACCAGGCCGGGGCCCTGGCCTCCGTTCCGGCCTGAATGGCTGAAAAAGGTAGGGCAGCGGCGCTGCATCCCGCCTTTGGGTCCATCGACACTCCCTGCCTGACCTGCTGGATCGCCTCGAGTTATCTGTTGACCGGCTCCTGGAACGCAGGTGATAGTGGCGCGCGGCCGGTTACGTATCGGCCCGTTCACCAGGGGTGGGAACAAATGCTGGAGAGCACGAGGTCGGTTCCGTGCGTGCCGGAGGCGGCGAGCAGGAATCTGTTGCAGAGCGGGCGCAGACAGCTCTTCGGGATGGGCGGTTTGCCGCCGCGAGAGTCCGCGCGGAAGAAGTGCTGGAGGAGTTCGGGCCAAGTGCTGTCCTGTACCCGGTTCCAGGCCGTGCCCATGCGGCCGAAGACGTGAACGATCACGACGACCGGGCCGATTTGGTCTAGTGACAACTCTCGGTATGCGGCTGGGACACTGCCCCGGGTCGGCTCGGCGGCTGGCCGAGGTGCGTCACCTACGCAGGTCCGCTTGGCGCCGCACGTACAGCATGCTCGTGGGCCGACCGCCGCTGTTGTACTCAACGACTCGGGGCTGAGCCACGAACCAGCGGTCTCCGCCGCGCGTTCACTGCGCGTGAGGGTCCTGCACCAAGCCAACTGAACAGCAGTCCGCCCTCCTTCATGACATCGCGCTGTCCCTCACTGTCCCGCCGGCATGGTGTCGGGCTCCGCATCCGACCGTTTTCTCTCAAGGACACTCATGCCCAGACGTAAGCGCATCGGCCGCGTAGCGGCGTCGGAGGATCCGTCAGTGCGCTCGTGGCAGCCGCCACGGGCATCAGTCCCGGGCCCGCAGTCGCCCAGGACCTCCCCATCGTCCACGTGAACAATGTCGTCCTGCGGCCGTCGGACGGGGGCTGGTGGGCAAACACGGCCATGTCCGGGCCTTTCCTGGACGGCACCATGGTCTACGCGTTCGCGGGCCTTGACCCCTGATGTTGGACACACGAGACACTGGATCCTGCGGATCTGAGGACGGACATCTCGTGGTCATGAAGAACTACCCGCCGGAGTTCAAGGCGGATTCGGTCGCGCTGTACGAGTCGCGGCCTGAGGCGACGATCAGGTCGGTCGCCGCCGATCTGGGGATCAACCCGGAGACGCTGCGGAACTGGGTGAGGGCAGCCGGGGTGAGCCGTCCCCGGGGACGGCGGACGCAGAAACCGTCTCAGCCGCCGGCCCCGCTGCAAGGCGGAGAACGCCGCCTTGCGGAAGAAGGTCCGCGAGCTGGAGGAGGAACGCGAGATCCTGCGGAAGGCGGCGAAGTATTTCGCCGGGGAGACGCGCTGGTGAACCGCTTCCAGTGCGTCGCCGACCTCCAGCGCCGTCACGGCGTGAAGCGGCTCTGCAGCATCCTCGGCGTCGCCCGCTCGAGCTTCTACTACTGGCGCCGGACAGCCGCTGACAGGGCTGCCCGGAAGACGGCTGACGCCCGCCTGACCGCCCGGACACGGGCGGTGCACCAGGAATCGGACGGCACCTACGGGGCTCCGAGGATCACCGCCGAACTCCGGGAGACGAGCGGCGAGGCGGTCAACCACAAACGCGTCGCCAGGATCATGCGGGCGTCCGGGATCGAAGGGGTCCGGTTGCGCCGCCGGCACCGCACCACCGTCGCCGACCCGGCCGCGGCCAAGGCCCCGGACCTGATCGGCCGCGACTTCACCGCGGACAAGCCGAACACAAAGTACGTCGTCGACATCACCTACCTGCCCATCGACGGCGGGAAGTTCTGCTACCTGGCGACCGTCATCGACCTCGCCTCACGCCGTCTGGCCGGCTGGGCGATCGCCGACCACATGCGCGGCGACCTCGTCACCGACGCCCTGGCCGCGGCGATCCGCACCCGCGGCAGCCTCGCCGGATCGATCATTCACACCGACCACGGAGCTCAATACACGAGCAGGGCCTTCGCCGAAGCCTGCAGGTCAGCAGGGGTCCGGCAGAGCATGAGCGCGGTCGGGTCCAGCGCGGACAACGCACTCGCCGAGTCCTTCAACGCGACCTTCAAACGCGAGACCCTGCAAGGACGAAAAAGCTGGCCAACCGAGCGCGAGGCCCGACTCGACGCCTTCCGATGGCTCCACCGCTACAACACCCGACGCCGACACTCCCGCCTCGGACAACGATCACCGATCGCCTTCGAGAACGCCCTTCAACTCACACCAACTACGCTGGCACAAGCCGCATAACCCGTGTTCAGGATTCGGGGTGAAGGCCCTACCGCAGACTCTCCGTGCCATTGCCCCCGGTCGACTTCGGCAGGCGTAACAGGCCCAGCCCGTGAGCTGAATCTCCTGCTTAACCTGCTTCGGATTGGCACGATGAGCTGCGATGGACTTACAAGAGATTGCGCTGGTCGTCACCACCTCGGTAGCTGTCGTGGGGGTGCCGTCCACACTACTGATCGGTCGCTGGCAGCTCCGCGCTGCTCTCCAGACCGCTAGCTCCACGCACCATGCAGGTCTCCGTCAGGCGGAATCGGCCTATCAAGCCGCGCTGGACACGGTCCGGGCGCAGTCAGATTCCGCCCACGACCAGTGGCTGCGCGGCGTACGCCGGGAGGCGTGTTCGGTCTTCCTCCTCTCCATCGGGGAGCTGGTCGGAATTCTGGACCAGGTCCTGGACGGCACGGGCGCCCCGGACAGTTTGCGTCCGGCCAGCCGTGACCTTCAGCGGGCGCTAGCTGTGCTGGAGTTGGAGGGAGACGCGGAACTGGTGGGGGCCGCGCAGGAGCTGGTGGCCTGTTGCGATGAGATCGCTGACGCAGCGCTGGGCAGTAGTTTTGCTGCCCGTACCTGGCGTGTGCTCTATGTCAGGCAGGTGGAGGAACGAAACGCCGTAACAGGGCGGGAGGTGTTGAGCACACCGATCAACGATGCGGTCAACGCGCTGTCCGACCTCCAGATCCGTCTCGCCGGCATGCGCGACGCCTACACGGCTGTAGGGACACCGACCGGTGTCCGTCCGGGAACGATCAGTGCTCTCGCCCATTACGCCCCGCGAGGTGACCACCCGTTCGACTCCGTCGGTGAGGCTTACGCTGCCGTGCGGCACGTGTACGAGACGGCAGTGCAGTATCTGGAGCTGACCGACCTGCCAGACGAAGAGGCTGCCGTACTGTTGCGCGATGCCGTCAGCGACGGCCGGATCACCGTCCTCGATTACATGACAGGCCAGTCCACTCGGCTGAGCGAGACCCGTCGAACATTCCTGGCCGCAGCACGCCGCACGCTCGGAAACAACGACATCAGATGACCGGACCACCTGTGCTGCGGTTTGAGAGGCTGGCCGCTGACGGCCGTCCTGGGACGTCACAGCAAGTCGGGAACCTCGTCGGCCATGATGCGGGCAACGGCCAGGGCACGGCGCTGCTCCTTCTCACGGACGAGAACACCGACAAGGGCTGGGCAAGAGGCAGTGGCTCTTCACGGTGACATCGCACCGATTCCGTCCCCATGGAACCCGCATCGCATCAGAGTGACCACATGACGCAGGAACAGCGGGTGTACGGCAGCGAGCGTGATGCCCCGGTGCTCGGGCCGCAGCCCGGTCGCGAGTACCGCGAGCTGACCGGTGGGCCGCTGGATGGGCAGCTGATCGCGGTGACCGGCTGGACGGAAGAGCAGATCACCACCGGCGCGTACTTGATCACCCCTCACAGCGTATACGGGCCGGGCGACCGGGCCTCATACGGGCCTACCTTCAGCCTTCCTGGCGGTCCACGGGTATGGGAGGGTGACACGCCCTGACCGGCTGAGGGCGCAGCAGACGGACCGGTTGCGGTCTCCAGGCGGTCCAGACATGCGTAGAGGGCACGGACAAGCCGGGCACGGTTCTGGGCGTAGCGGACGGTGCACTTGGCTCTGTCGAAGACTCACGGGTTCTGGCACACATTCCGTGAGGACGATCAGCGGCGTTCTGCCACGGTGATGTCGCGTCATCTGAGACCGTGGTGCGGTGTGATGACCTCATAGCGGTGCTGTTTCCGCACTTCAGCGCGGTTCTGGTGGAGCGGGTGTTCACGGAGTGCGGTGTGGTGAACATTGTTGCGAGAACCCTAGATGCCACTGCTTCGTGTCCGGGCTGTGAACGTCCGTCGGACCGAGTGCACAGCTGCTACGAGCGTCGGCTGGCTGATACTCCGTTCGGCGACCAGCCGGTGCTCATAAAGCTGACCGTGCGGCGGTTGTACTGCGACAACGCGCTATGCGGGCGTCGTACGTTCGTCGAACAGGTCGCGGGGCTGACGTTCCGGTACGGGAGGCGGACGCCTGCTTCGCGCCGGACCCTGGAGGCCGTGGCCGTCGCGCTCGCCGGCCGGGCGGGAGCCCGGCTGGCCGTAGCACTGCATAGTGTGGTCAGCCGGATGACGCTGTTGCGGCTGCTGATGGCGCTTCCTGACCCCTCGTGGGAAGTGCCCAAGGTGCTCGGGGTCGATGATTTCGCCACCCGCCGCGGGCAGCATTACGGGACCGTGCTCATCGACTGCGAGACCCGCAAACCGCTCGCTCTGCTGCCCGGGCGGGACGCGGGGACCCTGGCCACGTGGCTGCGTGAGCATCCTGGGATCGAGGTGATCTGCCGGGATCGTGCCGGCTCCTACGCTGAAGGTGCCCGCGTCGGGGCCCCACAGGCAGTCCAGGTCGCTGACCGCTTTCACCTGTGGCAGAACCTCGGCACCGCGGTGGAGCAATGCGTGCGCCAGCACACAGGATGCCTGCGGTCACCCGGCTCCGACCCGGGTGACCTGCCGGACGTCGAACCCCCGTCGGCAAAGGAGATGTCGCCGATCGAAGCCCGCATCCGGGAACGTCACGCCGTCGTCCATGCACTCCTCGACCAGGGCCACGGCATCCGGGAGATCGCCCGCGAGTTACACACGGGTGGGAACACGGTCCGCCGATGCGCCCGTGCGGCGACCCCTGAGGAGTTGCTCGGCGGTCGGCGGCAACCCCGGCCCAGCCAGCTGGACCCTTACAAGCCCTACCTGGACAAGCGCTGGGCAGAGGGCCACACCAATGCTGTTCACCTGCACGCAGAGCTCAAAGAGCTTGGCTACCGAGGCAACTACCAGATCATCAGTCACTATCTGCGGCCGCGGCGCCGCCGCCGCATCAGCGTCGTCGGGCCCGCGCCACCAGGACTCCGGCAAGTCACCGGGTGGATCATGCGTCACCCCGACCGACTCTCGGAAAGCGAGAACAAGCAGCTGACCGAACTCCTCGCCCGTTGCCCGGAACTCGCGGCGGCCCACCGTCTCGTCGACAGCTTCGCCGCGATCCTCTCCACCCGCACCGGCCAGCATCTGAAGGACTGGGTCGTCAGCGCGCGAGCCGAGGAACTTCCCGGCCTCCACTCTTTCGCCACCGGTCTGGAGAAGGACTGGGACGCCGTCGTCCAGGGCCTGACGAGCCACTGGAACTCCGGTCCCGTTGAAGGCCGGGTCAACCACATCAAGATGGTCAAGCGCCAGATGTTCGGCCGCGCCAAGCTCCCGCTCCTCCGTAAACGGGTACTTCTCACTGCCGCCCGGTGATGGCCCTGCTCAGGCAGGACGAAGCCGTCGGAGTACGCACTCCGACGGCCAGCAGAGGGCTCGAACAACCACGTTGGTGACGACGAAGTACCCCGGGCTCACCCATCCGTCCTCTTTACTCACGAGCCCCGGACGGTGCTCGCGGTAGTAGCGACGCAACATACGGCGGCGCAACGGAGTCCCGGCCACCAACAGAACCGGAGCAACGACGACTGCCCCGATCGTCACGGCGAGCCGGACTGCCTGGATCCTGGCGACGCTCTCTATCCGCATCTCTCCAGTCTGCCGATCAGAAGAGACTCGTCCACCGCTCTCACGGAATGTGTGCCAGAACCGACTCACGACAGCAGCCGTCGACGACTTCGGGAGGCGCCTGCCGTACGAGGATGTCGATGTCGACGAGAACGGAAGGCGGTACGCCGCTGCGGCCCGTGCGCCGGCATCGATGCCGGGCTACCGACTGCCTGGCCCCGCAGCCAGCGCATTTGTCCTCAGCCACCCGCGGACCGATGGCGCCGCAGACAGCGAAGCGCTCCCCTGACAGTGGGCGGTGCTGTCCGTCGTCGTGAAGAACAGCTCTGCGACGGTCACCGATGTGCCTCCCGAGCTGCCCAAGAAACGCTGCTCCTCGTCATCGACAGAGCCATCGGTGAACTTCCTTCCGCGGCGCCTGCCGGTCGCTGTTGGGGGCACGACGCTGTTGGCCCCGGTCCGGAAGCAGCTGGACGCGAGTTCGTCCGGAAGACCACCGCAGCACACACATCGGACCGGGATCACCGGATCGGGGGAAGGTCCCCGAACTCCCGTGCCCTCTCACAAGGCGAGGGGGTTGAGGTTGTGGCATGGGCTCGATGCAGTAGGGGGGAGGACCGGGGTGTCGGTGGTGGCCGGGACGGCAGCGGCCGTTCAAGAACTCGACGTGGGCCAGCGCGCAGCGCTCGACGCCTGCGTGGTCGCGGCGCTGGCCTTGAGTAGCAGTGAGGGGGAGGCACAGGGGCGGATGCGGCTGCTGATGGAGTGCCATGGTCGCTACGTGCGATCGTTCGGGGTCCTTGAGCAGGCACCGTCGTACGAGGTGTTCACCCGTTGGCTCTGCGGAAGCCGGGTGGCCGACCTTCTGCCGGGACGGCCCCAGGGATCAGTGCTCGGCAAGCTGTGGCTGCTCGATGACGACGGTATGCCTAGCTCGGCGCTGCACCGGCTCGCGGTGGAGGCCTCTGAGCACGGCCACCAGGCCCCGGGGATTGGTGCTGACATCCGCCATCTGCACAGCCTGCTGCGGGCGGTGGGAATGCTGCCGGTGAGTACCGGGCTGTCGCGGATCTCCGGTGAGACCGTCCAGCACGCCGTCTTTCGCGCGCTGGGGGCTGCCGGCTTCGAGGCGTACACCCGGGGCCGGGAGGCGATGGTCCGCACGCCCGTCCTGACACGGCGTGTTTTGTCCCGGAACACCGCGTTGGTCGAGTTGGGCGCGTACACCGGTATCTCCCCGACGCGGCAGTTCGGCGGCCTGTGGGCAGCGTGTCCAATGTGCAGATGGACGATGCGCGCCGCCTACCGCCCCAACGGCGTGGTGGATGTCGAGTGTGAGGACGAGCGCCACAGCCTGCTGGGCGCCCGGTACCGGGCCGAGCCGACTGCGATGGAGGGCTGGCACCTGACCCCGCGCGGCGAACTGCGCACCGTGCCGGAGCTGCTGCCCGTGGAAGGTTACGTGGCGTTGCCCTACGCCCTGTGGCTGTGGGTGACGCTCCCGGGCCTGCTGGAGGTCGAGCTGCGCGACCGGCTGGTCGCTTTGGGCGCGGAGGTGCGGCTGTGGCCGTTCGGCGACGCGTATGACCTGCATGTCACTCGTCCCGGCCGGTCCAGGGTGTGGCACGTCGACGTCAAGACCTGGGCCGATCCGTACGGGCTGGCCCAGAAGTTGCGCGAGGATCCCGAAGGGCCCAGCGAGCTGTGCTTCGTGGTGCCTCAGCACCTGCGGGGGTATCTGCCGCTGCTGCGCCGGGTGGTGCGGAGCAGCGGGGCCCGGGTGCTGACCGATGCCGACCTGGTGGCGGAGGTGGAGGGGGCGTGAGCAGGACGCTTGCCGGTGCTCTGGCCATGGCCGATTATCTTCTTCCCGCCCGGTTCCGCGACGGGCGGCAGGTGGTGCGCGTCGCGGACGCCCATGTCCTGCTGAGCGGGCACGCGCCGCGTGTCGTGGCGGGCTGGGCGCAGTGGTCGGAGGCGGACAAGCAGCGCCTCGGCGCGCTGTTGGGCACCCGCCATCGGGGTGAGGCGCTACTGCACCACGTCGAACGGACCGTCTACAACGTCTTCCACACCCCGGACGCGGACGACCCGCTGCCCGCTCTCTACGCGCTCGGATACCACGAGCGGGGGCGGGCGTTTGAAGTGCTGCCGGCTCACGGGCAGGACCCTTCGGACGTCGCCGAACGCCTGCTCGCGCCGGCTAAGCCTCGGCGGCTGCTGCGGGTCGCGAGCGGATCGGGCTGGTCGGCGCCGACATCGCGTGGGCGGGTCCAGCTCACTTTCCCCGACGAGCAGGGGATGTACAGGCCGCCTCAGGTCGTGACCGCGCCGGCGGTTGAGCTGGTGGTGGACGCCGATGAGCTCAGCTGGCAAAGCCGGGACACCGACCAGGATATGCAGGGCCCGGCATTCCGTGAGAAGCAGATCGCGCTGCTGCTGCGCGGGACCATCGGTGGCGGGCAGCGCCCCTTGGAACCCATCGTCATGCCGCCGGGCCGGACGCACCTGCTGAGTGCGCCCCCGGGCGTGGGCAAGAACGTCTTCGGCCGAGGCCTGGCGATCCAGCAGGCGGGCCTGGACCGCACCACCGTGCTGGTGGTCAGTGACAACGGCGACGTCTACGGCGAGGCCTCCACCTTGCAGCAGGAGCTGCGGGCGGCGGGCGTCAAGGAGACGGCCACGCCGTTCATCGCCCCCAACAGCCGGTACAAGTTCGCGCTGCGCTCCGCCGCGAAGCTGGAGGGCACCGGCGTGCCGCTGGCGCAAGCCTCGGCCAGCATTGCCTTCCTCGTCAACAACTCCGCCTACGGGTGCGCCGCGCAAGCGCAGCTGGAGGGACGTGACGCCTTTGAGGGCGGCAGGGAGCCGTGCACGGTTGCGGCGTCGGATGCTTTTGGCCAGCCGGAGCGGGCGCTGTGCCCGTATGTGTCGTCCTGCGGGAAGTTCTCCCACGTCGAGGCCGCGACGACGGCCAGGATCATCGTGACCACCCACGCCTGTTTCCAGTCCGGGATGATCAAAGTTCCGGTGGAGGTCGACGGGGAGGTCCGCAACAGCATCAGCGTGCGGGAGTTCCTTCTGCGCCTGGCGTCCTATGTGGTCGTCGATGAGGTTGATGCCTACCAGTCGCGGGGGTTCGGTGAGTGCGGCGAGCTGGAGCTCGCGTCCCGCTCCCGCCCGACCACGGTGCTGCGGCGCATCCGCGACAGCCTGCACCAGGCGCCGCCTCGGCTGGCGGTGGCGGTGCGCCGGCCCCTGACTCGGGCGGTGTTCCTGGCTGAGCAGCTGCTCGACCTGGTGGCCGGGGAGGAGGTCTGCACCGAGGTCGCCCAGGCCCAGGCCCTGGCCCGTGGGCAGGACCCGCGCCGGACGCGGCAGGTCCTGCAGGACCGCAAGCGCTGGTATCAACCCCATCAGTGGGACCGGCATCTGCTGGAGAACCTGATCGGGGCGGATCCCGAGGCCGCGGCCACCGCCGAGCAGTCCGACTGTCTGCAGGCGCTGCTCCCGCGCGTGGCCACCCGGCCGGGCGACCGACCTTCCGGCGCTGTCCTGCCGGATCGGCTGCGGCCCGTCCCGGGCGTGCTGGAGCGGATGCTCACGATCGACGAGGGCGGGGAGTGGCAGCTTGCTTCCTTCAAGGACGAACTGCGGGAGATCGTCTCCGCCGCGCTGCCCGCCTTCTGCGCTGCCGAGGACGGAGCCGACAGAGCACCTGCCGAGTCCACGGTGCCGGCACAGCGCGGGCTCGACCGGCCGGAGCCGGTGCAGGCGCTCACGCGCACCGAGGTCACCGCGGGCGTCCTGCACGCGTTGATGATGAAGACGTGGCTGACGGCCATCGTCCACACGATGTTCACCCTGACGGACAGGGCCGGCTAACTCACCGGGCACGGCATCGACGCTGCCTCCGAGCTCTCCGACGCCATCGGCCACCGGGGCTCCGGCACTGTCGTCCCGTTCGGTCCTTTGGGCCGGCAGCTGGGCGGGTTCCGCTTCGAGGGGCTGGACGATCCGGGTGGCCACGCGACTTTGAAGATGGAGGTGCTGCGCGCCGATCCCCATACCGAGACGCAGTTCCTCGGCAGCATCGTCTCCCTCGCCCTGAGCGGCCGCCAGCGCACTGTCCTGGGCATGTCCGCCACCGGGTTCATGCCGGGCGCGGCACGCACCCACCTGCTCGCCCGCCCCGACTGGGCGATGCCCGACACCCTCCGAGATGGTCTGACCATCTTCAACAGCACCCCCGTCGCCGACGGAAAGCTCTTGGCTGTCGGCAGCACCCCCTACCGCGAACGCGACCAGCGGGTCATCTCTCTGGCCGCCGGCTACGCACCGGGCCTGGTGCGCGACCTGGGCCGGCTGGCCGCAGACGCGCGCACCCGCCATCGTGCGCGGGCCCTGATCACCGTCAACTCCTACCGGCATGCCCGCCTGTTCGCCCAGGCCCTGTACGACACCGCGCTCGCCCTCGGACGGCGGCTGCGGATCTACGTCGCTGTCGCGGATACTCCCGACCCGTCTCTGCCGCCGGTCTGCGATGCGATCGGCCAGCTCACCCGCGACCGTTTCGCGGAGCTGGCGGACCTCGACGGTGAGGTGCTCATCTCGCCGCTGCCGCGCACCGAGCGGGGCTTGAACGTGCTAACCGTGTTCGAGGGCATCGCCGTGTCGGCCATCACCCTGATCGCCATGGGTGTGCGGCCGGTCATGCCGGCCGAGGACCCTGCGGTGCTGGCGGCCAGTGTCGCCGCCCGGGCCTGGCGCGACACCGTACCCGACGACGACCCCGCCGCCGTACTGGCCCGGGCCCGCGCGGCGGCCGACGCGCACCTGCGCCTGAACCTCAACGCACCCAAGCGCTTCTCCGCTCTGCCCGACGAGCTGAAGTACGAACTCGTCGCCACCCTCCTCGGGCAGAGCGTCCAGTTGGCAGGCCGCGGACGCCGCGGGCAGACCCACGTCGAGCTCCACTTCATCGACGGCGCATTCCACGACCCCACCTGGGGATCCGACCTGCCCACCCTGATCCGGGGATGGCTCGAGCAGTCCCCGCAGGACGACCTCGCCCAGCTCGGCGCTTCCTACGGCCACACCGTCGAGGAATTCGCCGAGTACGCCCACGCCCAGCACATGCTCCCCGCGCTGCGCGCGGGCTTTGACTCCTACCTGGGAGAGTACGCATGAGTCGCCCGCTCGACAGCGTCGCTCGCAAGCAGGCGCGCCTGCTGCAGTTCCGCACCGCTCCCGCCGACCTGGGCGAGGTCATCGCCTACCGGCCCGAGGCTCCCGTGCTGGATCTGGCCATGGAGCTGTCGCGCGAGTACAAGCGCAACGTCAGTACCGGTCTGGATGTGCAGCCCCCCTACCGGGCACTGGAGTGTGTCCTGCGCGCGGCGGCGGGCACCTGGGCGCGCTGGCAGTGGAACGACGGCTGCTACGAACTCCTGTGCGCGGCGCCGATCAGCGCCGAGGACCGGCACGACGTGTTCCGTTACTGGGCCGAAGCCGTGGTCCTCGGGCCCGACGGCCGGCGCATCGGCGAACAATTGGCCGAACTCCTCGCCCGGGCCGAGCCCCGCTCCGCCGTCCTGCCCGCGCCGCCGAGCGCCGGCAAACGCTCGCGCGCATGGTGGCCGGGCGAACTCGCCCGCTGGCGCCTGGCCGAGGAACTCGCCGCCCTCGAGTGGCCCCGCAACAACGGCGCCCCCGTCCGTTTCACCCTGTGCACCGACGGCCGGCTGGCCGCGATCGGCCACGAACTGCCCGCCCAACCCGATCGCAAGGGCGTCGTGCGGCACCTGCTGCCCCGTATCACCATCGGCACCGCCGCCAGCGGTCACTCCCGGCGCCACGCGGTGACCGTGAACGCCACCACCACCCTCCTCGCCACCTCCTGGAAGAGGGTCGCCACGGTCCTGCTGGCCAACCCCGACCAGCCGCTCGTCGTCTCCGCGGCCGCCGACGGCCCGCCGTGGAAACGCCGCCTGAACGTCCCCGCGGTGGCCGCCAGTCGCCGCCTGGCCGCCCTGCCCCGCCTGAGCGCGAACGTGCCTCCTTTCCCCGAGCACCTCGCCAACGACGCCCTGGCCGACACCGCCCCCGGGCCGGTCTGGGCCGTCGCCCCAGCCAGCGCCCGCACCCCCGGCCTGGGCCGTGGACACGGCATGGAGTTCTTCCGCCGCATCGAAGAAGCCATCGACAGCCGGTGCGAGAAGTACAGCCACCGCAGCCCCGTGTTCATCGAGGTCCCCGGCATCAAGGTGCCGCCCACCGAGAGCGGCTCACGCGTCAGCGGACCGATCCCCTTCGAACGGATCCCCGCCGCCCTGGACGCCGCCGGCGTGGGCACCCTCCTCGTCCCCGTCCTGTGGAGCACCGACGAGGTCCGCGCCCGGGTGAAGGGCGCGATCGCCGCCCAGTGGGGCCCCGGCGAGGACTGGAAGGCCGTCGACGGTGTCGCCGAACCCGTCGCCGGCGGGCGTATCGAGGTCGTCTTCCTCCACGACAAGACCGATGCGCTCGGCCACGGGCCGCGCACCAGCGCGGAGCGCGAGCGGGACCTGGCGCAACTGCTCGCCCCTTACACCCGCGAGGACATGCTCGTCGCGGCGATCTGCGAGACCGACTGGGACCCCGAGCGCTGGTACCCGAGCGTCGAAGGCCGCGAGAAGGCCGAGGCCGAGGACGGCAAGTGGCCCTCCAAGCAGGCTCTCGCGCGCCTCGCAACGACCTCCCAGTACATCAAGCAGGCCCCGCCGCCGGTCCCCACCCACACCCGGGAAGGCAAGCCCTACAACGAGAAGTACCGGGCGAAGAAGGTCGCCTCCCGCCAGAGCGGCCTCGACAGCTCGACCGCGAACGTGCTGCGCGAGATCCTCACTGGCGTCGGCGCCACCGACCACCGCCTCGGTGCCGCGTTCGGCAAACTGCCGCTCGAGAACTGGTGGCACATCGGCATCCACGTCCGCCGCCACGCCCAGCGCCGCACACCCGGCAAGCGCCGTACCACCGAACCAGCACCGATCACCGCAACCCTCACCGCGATGCGCCCCACCGGCGGGAAGGACGACCCCTGGCAGGTCTGGGCCTACAGCCCCCAGGCCGGGCAGTGGCAGCCCCACAGCCCGGCCACAACAGCGCTGCACGCCACCGACCTCGCATGGGACGTCAGCGGATACCGCGCCGCCGCGGACGAGACACTCCAGGCCCGTGCCGCCGCGGACATCGTCGAGCAGGCCCTCATCGCCACCCGCACCCAACTCCCCGCAGCAGCCCCCGCCGTCCTCTACGTCGACGGCGACGCCGCCGAGTACATCTGGGCGGGCCTCACCGATGAAGCCCTGGGCCAGGACCCGCCCCCCGGCATGTCCCGGCCAGCGTCCTGGCTGCCCGGCCACAGCCTCCCCCGCGCCCAGCGCCCCTTGGCCACCGTCCGCGTCATCGGCGACCTGGAACGCATCGGCCGCCCCACCGGCGCCCACATGCGCACCAGCGACGGCACCTGGCGCGCCACCGACACCACCAACAGCCTCTTCCAACTCGCCACCGACGACGGCGCCGCCACCTACCCAGACCTCCTGCTCGTCAACGTCCCCCGCACCTGGGCCGCCGGCCCCGCCGGCCGCTTCGGCAAGGACGAGACACGCTTCGACAGCAGCAGCCAGAACAAGAACGGCTACGCCCACACCGCCACCCGGTTCACCGTCATCGCCCAGAACCCCGACGCCGACTGCGACCTCATCGGAGCCGTCGCCGCCGTCCTGACCAACCAGGGCATCACCTCCGACGTCCGCCAAAGCACCCCCACCCCCCTCCACCTCGCCCGCAGGATGGACTCCACCCACCCCTACCACCGCCGCACCGCGGAAAGCACCGAAGACGCCCCCGATGCCACCGAAGACGGGAACACCGCGCAGGAGGAGACAACCAGCCTGTAGCCAAGGCGCGCTCACCCCGACGAGGAGTCCCTTGAGGAATTCCGGGATACCGACGCCAAAGCTGACGCCGATGCCCTCCACGCCGCTACGGTCCTGGGACAATCTGGCCATGGCGCTCATCCGTGACATCACCGCGGCCGACGACTCAGTGGTGGCGGCGCTGCTGGCCGCGAACGGTCTGGGAGACGGCTGGGGCTACGAGCCCGAGGGGCTGAGCGTCGTTGTCGCCGAGCTCCACGAAGCCGTTGTTGGAGTGGCCGAGTTCCAGCTCCACTGCGACTTCGGACACGACGAAGGCCGGGAAACACACCCAGGAGAGCAGACGTTCGTTTTGACGATGGCGGTCGCTCACAACGATCGTCGTGGCGGGGTCGGACGAGCGCTCCTCGCCGAAATCGCCCGCCGGGCCAAGGAAGCAGGCGACACCTTCCTAGCTCTGGTCCCTCAAGACGGCGATGACGCAGATGGCCGTCGGTCGTTCTTCAAAGCGTGCGGGTTCGCCCTCTACGGCCCCGACAGACCAGGCGCGGCCTGGGGCTGCCCTGCCTCGGAGATTCTCCCGGCAGGCACGGCCGTCGGCGAAGGACGCTGAGCATCCAAAATGCGGAGGCCAGCGGGCAGGTGGCCCGTCGCCCGCGTCTGGTACGAACTGGCGGTACTCGCCGCTGACCGTGTCGCTTGCATGCCGAAGGCTCCGCCGCGGCAGAGAGGATGGCGGTCTTCTTTCCTCGCTCGGTGACGCCGATCCCCGCGTAGACCGTAAGGAAGCATGAGCGGCTGGATGCCGTGGAACTCGATTGCGATCTGTGGCTCCTTCTCGGTTGAATCGGAACTTAGCGGACAGGTGCGGCAATCTCCGGGAATTGGCCGACAGCAAGGTCTGATCTTTCTAGCCGACCCGAGGAGCTTTCTGTGAACACACCATCGGTGCGGCCGCGCTGGGAGGGCCTGCCGGCTGAGGTGCGGGCCAAGGTGCAGGCGCGTCTCGGTTCGCCGGTGGTCGAGGTCAGCTATCCCGAGGGCGGTTTCACCCGTGGGCTTGCCGTGCGGCTGACGTGTGCCGACCGCAGTGAGGTGTTCGTCAAGGCCGCGGATCTGGCGCTGCCGATGGCGTCCCACTACCGCGCCGAGGCCTTGGTCGGGGAGCACCTGCCTTCTGTGATCGCGCCCAGGCTGTGGTGGTCGCTGGAGTCTCACGGCTGGATCGTCAACGCCTTCGAGGCGGTCCTGGGCAGGGGGCCCGATCTGGGGCCCGGTTCCGCGGACCTGCCCGGCGTATTGGACGCGGTCGGTTCACTGGAGCGGGAATTGACCCCGTGCCCGGCCTCCGTGGGTGAGGCCGGGGAGACCTTGTCTCTGCTGGCAGGTCACTGGGAGCGGCTCGCTGCCGCCCCTGCCGGCCCGGGTGCCTGGTGTGCTGCGCGTCTCGCTTGGCTGACGGAGATGGACGACCGGGACGCGTTGGTGAAGGCCGCTGCGGGTGACACGTTGGTGCATTGCGATCTGCGGGCGGACAACATGCTGGTGGACACCGAGCGGGTGCGGGTCCTGGACTGGTCATGGGCGGCTCGTGGTGCGGCGTGGGTGGATGCGGCGTTCTTCGTCCCTCAGCTGATCCTCGCCGGTCACAGCCCGGTCGGAGCGGAGGCTGAGCTCAGAGGGCGGGTTCCGGCGTGGCGGGCGGCAGATCCGAAAGCCCTGAGCATGTTCGCGGTGGCGATCACCGGCTACTGGACGTGGAACCAGGCAAACAGCCCCGGTGACGCACTGAGTGCGTACCGGGGCCGGGCGGCGGAGGCCGGCAGGCGGTGGATCGATTACCGGCTCGGCTGAAGCCCCGGAGTGGCGGGGTGGTGGTCGGTCAGACCTCGGGTGAGGACGGACAGCAGGTGCGGGGCCACGAGGTAGCCGAGGTAGTCCTTCCCGGTTCGGCCGTCGGGTGCCTGCCACAGCGCCGCCCACGCCCTCTGGAGGGTCGGCGGGTCGCCGTGGGCGGTCAGGGACTGGGCGAGGGTGGCGGCGGAGCGTTCGGCGCGCCGGACCTGCCGGTGATAGGCGGTGACGTTCCCGCCCAGGAAGACGTGGGGGCTGGTGAGCACGTTGAAGATCAGACGGAGCCGGAAGGCGTCGGTGCTCAGGAACCAGGTCTCGCGGACCGTCGCAGGTGGGGTGCCCCAACTGGCTTGGAATCCGGCGAGGGCGGCGGCCTGGTCGACCTGGTCGCCGGTGGCGTACAGCTTCACCGCGTAGGGGACTTCCTCGTCCAGGTCCAAGCCGTTCCGGTGGTGCAGCGCCACGACTGCGGCAGTGAGCGTGCTCAGGCCGGCGTCGTCCAGGGGGTGGTCGCCGGTGTAGAGGAGGTCGAGGTCGGAGGTCGGCTGGCGGGTGTTGGTGGCGTGGGATCCGTAGGCGAGTGCGTAGCCGCCGGTGTCAGGCAGCAGGTCTGCGGCCTCCAGCAGGACCGTGGGCGCCGGGGCAGGGGTCATCGGGATGCCTCCTGGCCCAGGCGGGTGACGTAGTCCAGGACGTCGCGCATGTGGGTGGGGGTGATGCGCGGGTTGATGGACATGAACCGCAGCGGGGCCAGGACGGCTCCGCGCCGGATGTGGCCGTGGTCGTCGGGGAGGGTGAACTGGTGCAGGTGCCAGCGTCCTTCGTCCATCAGGCGGCGGTGGATGGCCCGGTTCACCTGGTTGAGCCGGGCCACCTGGGCGTCGGTTGCGGTGCCGGGATGGATGCCGGGCGGCAGGTAGCAGAACGCCACCGCGCACAGGTCCGGCTCGTGCAGCCGCATCAGCTGGGAGTGAGCGTCCACGAGCGTCGCGAACGCCGCAGTTCGGTCCAGGCGCTCATCCATCATCCGGGTCAGGCCCTGGCGGCCCTGGGAGCGCAGTGCGGCCCAGGCGCGCAGGCTGGTCCACTCCTTCGTGCCGAGCTGCGGGGTGACCTGTCCGAAGGCATAGTCCTCTTGCATGATCAGGTCGGAGTAGGAGGAGACCATGCGCAGGGAGGACGGGTCGCGTACGAGGAGTGCGGATGTGGCGTAGGGGACGTTGAGGACTCTGTGGGGGTCGACGGTGACGGAGTCGAACGCTTCAATGCCGTCGAGGAGGTGGCGGCGGCGTGGGGTGAGCGCGGCCATCAGGCCCCAGCAGGCATCTGCGTGCAGCCACACCGACGGGTCTGCTGTTCGGACAGTGTCGTGGACGGCTCGCAGGTGGTCAATCGTCTGGGTGCGTGAGTCCCCCGCGTAGGCGACGACGGCCATCAGACGGCCGGCGTTCTCCTTGACGGCCTGGGCGAGGGCGGTCAGGTCGTAGCGGAAGTGGTTAGTGTCGACCTCGATGAGGTGGGTTCCGCAGCCGGCCCAGGCCGCGGCGCTCTTGACGCTGTAGTGGCCGACCCCGCGGGGCACCACGAGCCCGAAGCGCTCGGGGTCACGCACGCCGTCGGTCAGGGTGCCGGGAACCGTGTGCTCGCGGGCGAGCATCATCGCGGTGGTGTTGCTGCCGGTGCCACCGTAGGTCGTGATCCCTCCGGCCTCCCACACCGACGTCACCGCGCAGGCCGGCACGGTGGGGTAGCCGATCAGCTCTCGCAGCCATCGGATCACTGCGATCTCCGCCATGGTGCCGGACGGGGAGCAGAACGACTGGTTGATCAGGTTCTGCTGAGCCAGAAGCGCGAAGATACCGGCGACGAGGGAGGCGGGGTCAGCGCCGGTGTCGCCGAATCCCATGAAGCGGGGGCTGTTCATGTTTCACGCAGTACGGCAGCAGCCGCTCGGAGATGTCCTCCCAGATGGCCTGCGCGGTGGCCGGCTGCTCGGGCAGGTCTTCCAGCAGGAGATCACGCAGCGTGTGCGGGGTCGCCCGGCGGGCGAAGACGTCTTCGCTGTCCTTGAAGGCCAGCGACTGAGCGATCACCTCCTGGAGTAACGGGGTGAGTGCGGTGAGCGGGCTCGGTGTTGACGGCATCTCTTCCTCCAGCAGCAGGTCAGAGAGGAACCAGGTGGCCGGCCTCTTGCCCGGGTGAGGCAGCGGGCGGCCTGTACTCCAGCTTCATGCGGAATCTGGTGGGCCGTCATTGAGGCGCTCGCGGCCCGTCATTGCGGGCTGCCCGCAATACGGCGCCCTCCCATGTGGGGCTTCAGGTCGGTAGCGTGGACAGGCTGACTCGCCATTCGTACGGGGGTACGCCCATGGCCAAGTGACCCGCTCGAGACGCTCTCAGATTCAGCGTGAAGCCGCCCCAGGTCCGTATGCGCGGCCAGCGCCGGCAGCACGACACCGCCCACATCGCCCGCACGATTCAGGACGCGCTGGGCGAGGTGAACGCACTGGAGGCGTGGCGGTTCGCCCTGGGATGGTCCCGGGCCCAGACCGTCGCCCAGATCGCCACGCTCTATCGCGCGGACGGGCTCCTCCCGCCGGGGCTCTCCGAGCCGATGCTGTGCCGGTGGGAACACGACGGGACCGAACGGCCGGGCCCGGAGTACACAGTGATGCTGTGCCGGGCCTACGGCGCCCGGCCCGAGCAACTCGGTCTCGCCCGCGCCCTCGCGCCACACACGAATGCCCTCTTCGGCCGGGCGGTGATCCGGTACGGTCGGCCCGAGATGACCGTGTACCCGAAGGGTTCGTGGGAAGGGATGGAGCCGATGACTACCGCAGCCGGTTTGCCCGCTGTCCGAGAATCACTCCACCTCACCCTGCTCGCCGACCCGCAGGGGCGCGTCGGGACGGCTGACCTGGTTGAAGCAGCCGTCGAGCACTACGCGCTGAACTACTCCAAGCACCCGCCGCAGATCCTGTTCAACGAAGTACGCCAGGTCCGCCAGCTCCTCACCCCCGTCCTCCAGGCCGACCCCAGTGCTTCGTACGGGGTCGATATCCAGCGGCAGGTCGGCTGGCTCTCGGCACTCCTGGGAAACCTGGCCTTCCACCTGGACGATCTGACCGGAGCCCGAACCCACCTGTCTGCAGCCGCGGCCTGGGGTGAACGGACCGGCGACATCCGTCTGGCCGCGTGGGCATGGGGCGCCCACAGCATGGTCGCCCGTACCACCGGCCGCTACGACGCCGCCCTCGCCCACGCGGAACGCGGCGCCCGCCTCGCCCCGGCCGGCCTGGTCCGGGCGCAGCTGCATGCCTGGGCACTGCTGCCGGCTCTTGCCCGCCTGCAACGCGCCGATGCCGCTGATCAAGCTCTGCGTACGGCGCTGGCGGAGCTGGAAACCGATCCGTCGGGGACCGCGCCGGGCAGGTTCGGGTTCGACGAACCCGAACTCGCCCTCCACCAGGCCGAAGCCAACCGGCGGATTCCATCAGTGGTTGCGAATCACCTGGTCAATGGGCCTGCAAGGCATTCTCGCATGGCCTCGATCGGAGTCTTGTCCCCGAGCACGATGCGAGGTCTGCGGTTGAGCTGGTGGGCGACGGCGCGAAGATCCTTTGCGGTGTGGACGGACAGGTCGGTGCCCTTGGGAAAGTACTGCCGCAGCAGGCCATTCATGTTCTCGTTGGTGCCGCGCTGCCAGGGCGAGTGAGGGTCGCAGAAGTAGATCCGGAAGCCAGTGAGGGCCTCGATGTCCTCGTGGAGCGTGAGTTCGCGTCCCTGGTCCCAGGTGAGGGTTCGCCTCATCTGGGGCGGGATGTGCGCGGTCTGTGTGATCAGCGCGTTGCAGCAGTCGGCACTCTGTTGGGGGCGTACCTCGGCATGCAAACACTCTCCTTCCGGAGCGTTCGCAACCACCGATAGAACTCAAGCCGCGTCCAGGGGCCGGTTCTGCCATTAGGCCATGCCCTCGATGACCTTGTCGGTGATCGTGGAGATCGTCTGACGGGATACGTCGACGCCGTAG
>NZ_JBIUUC010000023.1:0-75840 GCF_044742205.1 Streptomyces sp. NPDC087901 | reverse complement strand
TCGGTTCCTCCCCGACCCCGGCCGCGGCGGGGGGGGGGCGGCGGGGGGGCCGGGGGGGGGGGGGGCCGGGGCCCCCCCCCCCCCCCGGGGCCGCGCCGGGGGGGGGGGGGGGCCCCCCCCCCCCCCCCCCACGACCGGGGAGCGCCGACGGCCCTTCAACAGCGCTCTGCGGGCGCCCCGTTCCCCTGTCGTCAACCTGGCGGGTGCCCGTTCCTCCTGCTGGGCGATTCCGCTCAGGGGTGGCAGTGACAACCCGCGGGTGGGGCGGATTCTGTCGGAGGACACGCGCTGACGCCCTCGTCACTGCGGCGAGGGGCCCGGCACCCCCTCGTTCCGGTGCCGTGCCGCCCGTGCCTGTGCGCGCATCTTTATGTTCATCGAACGGAAGTCCGGTGCGGCCGTGCGGCACAATGACCGTGCCCCAGCAGGCCACTCACTGACGGAACGGCGATATGACGACTGCAGCGGTTGACCACCCCTCATCCGACCAGGACGAGGACGGCGGGAAGAGGACCATCGGCGGCAGTCGCGCGCTGGCACTGCTGCTGGTGATCACGGGCGCTGCCGGACTCCTTGCCGCGTGGGTCATCACCATCGACAAGCTGAAGCTGATGGAGGACCCCAACTTCGTCCCGGGCTGCAGCCTCAACCCGGTGGTGGCCTGCGGCAACATCATGAAGAGCGACCAGGCGTCGGCCTTCGGCTTCCCGAACCCGATGCTCGGCATGGCCACCTACCCGGTGATCATCGGGATCGGTCTGGCCCTGCTCGCGGGTGCGCGCTTCCGCAGCTGGTACTGGCTGGGGATGAACGCGGGCACGCTGTTCGGCGTCGGATTCTGCACCTGGCTCCAGTACCAGTCGCTGTACAACATCAACTCGCTGTGCCTGTGGTGCTGCCTGGCCTGGGTCGCCACGATCCTCATGTTCTGCTACGTCACCACGCACAACATCAAGCACCGGATCATTCCCGCGCCGAGCTGGCTGCGCAACGGGCTCACCGAGTTCCACTGGGTGCCCCCGGTCCTGTGGATCGGGATCATCGGCATGCTGATCCTGACCCGCTGGTGGGACTTCTGGACCAGCTGACCGGCCTCCCGTTGCTGCCGGGCCCCACCGGCCCGGCGGGGATGTCAGTGCGGTGACATAGGCTTCAAAACGTGGAGCCCGACCTCTTTACCGCAGCTGCCGAAGACCGCCAGGAGAAGGACCCGTCCAGCAGCCCCCTCGCTGTCCGGATGCGTCCCCGTACCCTCGACGAGGTCGTGGGCCAGCAGCATCTGCTCAAGCCGGGCTCGCCACTGCGCCGCCTCGTCGGCGAGGGGAGCGGGGGACCTGCCGGTCCCTCGTCGGTGATCCTCTGGGGTCCGCCCGGCATCGGGAAGACGACCCTGGCCTATGTGGTCAGCAAGGCCACGAACAAACGATTCGTCGAGCTCTCCGCGATCACCGCGGGCGTCAAGGAAGTACGGGCCGTGATCGAGGGCGCCCGTCGCGCCACCGGCGGCTACGGCAAGGAGACCGTCCTCTTCCTGGACGAGATCCACCGCTTCTCCAAGGCCCAGCAGGACTCCCTGCTCCCGGCCGTGGAGAACCGCTGGGTGACGCTGATCGCCGCGACCACCGAGAATCCGTACTTCTCGATCATTTCGCCGCTGCTCTCGCGCTCGCTCCTGCTGACGCTGGAGTCGCTGACCGACGACGACCTGCGGGCCCTGCTGAGGCGGGCCCTGACCGACGAGCGCGGACTCGGCGGCGCGGTGACGCTGCCCGAGGACGCGGAGGAACACCTGCTGCGCATCGCCGGGGGCGACGCGCGCCGGGCGCTGACGGCGCTGGAGGCGGCGGCCGGTGCGGCGCTGTCGAAGCAGGAGGAGGAGATCACCCTCCTCACCCTGGAGGAGACCGTCGACCGGGCGGCCGTGAAGTACGACCGGGACGGCGATCAGCACTACGACGTGGCCAGTGCGCTGATCAAGTCGATCCGCGGCTCCGACGTGGACGCGGCACTGCACTATCTGGCGCGCATGATCGAGGCGGGGGAGGATCCCCGGTTCATCGCCCGGCGGCTGATGATCTCGGCCAGTGAGGACATCGGTCTCGCCGACCCCACGGCACTGCCCACCGCGGTCGCGGCGGCCCAGGCCGTCGCGATGATCGGCTTCCCGGAGGCGGCGCTCACCCTCAGCCATGCCACCATCGCGCTGGCGCTCGCCCCGAAGTCCAATGCGGCCACGCTGGCGATCTTCGCGGCCCAGGAGGACGTACGGAAGGGCCTGGCCGGCGCGGTCCCGGCCCATCTGCGTGACGGCCACTACAAGGGCGCCGCCAAGCTCGGCCACGCCCAGGGTTATGTCTATCCGCACGATGTCCCCGGTGGCATCGCCGCCCAGCAGTACGCCCCGGACGCCGTCCGTGACAAGCGCTACTACCGGCCCACCCGCTACGGGGCCGAGGCGCGGTACGCGGATGTGGCGGACCGGGTCCGTGAGCGTCTGGGCCGCACGGAAAGGGACGGCGGCGCGAGCGCGCCGGACGGTTCGTAGGCGGCGGTCTCAGTGCGCGGCCGCTTCGAAGAGGGTGCGCATGGCGTGGCGCAGCTCCACCACGTCGCGCACCGGCTCGGGGAAATCGAAGCGCGCGTCGAAGCAGGGCCCGTTTTGTTCGAAGAAGCGGACCCGCAGCCCGTGGCGGTCCAGCGCGACGGGTACGACGGACGGCCGGTTCACCGCGCCGGCCGGGGCCGCCCGCTCGCCGAGCAGCTCGCTCAGCGTCCCCAGCCGGTCCCCGTGCGCGGCGTGCAGATGCTGCAGCAGCTCCGCCTCGTGGGCGACGAGGGGGTCGGGGGCAGCCTCCGCCAGTTCCTCCGGCTCGACCGCCTCCGCACCCCAGAGGTCCTCGACGTGGGCCTCGCCCGTCTCCAGCCGCAGCAGCATCCGGCCGGGGCCCGCGATCCCGGGTACGGACGTGAGCCATCCGCAGACGCGGGCCCGGCCGCGGATGCGGTGCGGTACGGCGACCGGGGCGACGTCCGTGATCTCCAGCACGGCCGTCAGCTCGTCGTCCTGGGCGTGGGTCGCGGCCCGTACGGCCGGGGAATCAGCGGGGAACTCGAGGAAGAGGTCGCCGTCCGGACCCATGCTCCTGGACAGCGGCATCAGCTGGTCCGAGCCCGCGGTTTCCAGCCCGGGGATGAGCAGCACCGCGGAGCAGGTACTCTGTACGAGAGTTCGTGTGCGCTCGGCTGCTGACGGCATCCGTGTGTTTTCAAGCCCGCTGGGACGCGGCTGACCACGATCTGATCGGTCCTCCGTCGTATCGACGCCTTTGAGTGCGTCGACGCTGTCAGTGCTGTCCGTGACGTGTGTGGTGTTCCCAGGGCGAGACATGCGATCTCCTTGAGTAAGGTGAGCCTAACCTAACCTACAACGGAGGTCTGGAGAACGTGCCTAATCAGTCGCGTCCCAAGGTCAAGAAGAGCCGCGCGCTCGGCATTGCGCTGACGCCGAAGGCTGTCAAGTACTTCGAGGCCCGCCCCTACCCGCCGGGCGAGCACGGCCGCGGCCGCAAGCAGAACTCGGACTACAAGGTCCGTCTGCTCGAGAAGCAGCGTCTGCGCGCCCAGTACGACATCAGCGAGCGCCAGATGGCGCGTGCGTACGACCGTGCCAAGAAGGCCGAAGGCAAGACGGGCGAGGCGCTGGTCGTCGAGCTCGAGCGCCGCCTCGACGCGCTGGTCCTGCGTTCCGGTATCGCCAAGACGATCTACCAGGCCCGCCAGATGGTCGTCCACGGCCACATCGAGGTCAACGGTGGCAAGGTCGACAAGCCGTCGTTCCGTGTCCGTCCGGACGACATCGTCATGGTCCGCGAGCGCAGCCGCGAGAAGTACCCCTTCCAGGTTGCCCGCGAGGGTGGTTACGACACCGACGGTGAGACCCCGCGCTACCTGCAGGTGAACCTGAAGGCCCTGGCCTTCCGCCTTGACCGGGACCCGAACCGCAAGGAAATCCCCGTGATCTGCGACGAGCAGCTCGTCGTCGAGTACTACGCCCGCTGATTCAGGCGTAGCCGCTCTTCACCGGCGCTCAGGCCCGCCCCTCCCCGATCGGGGAGGCGGCGGGCTTTCGCGTCTTCGCGGCCGGGGACGGCGGCTCCTGCCCGTCGGGGCCCGCGCCCGGCGCCCGTTCCCCGGGCCGGCCCGACAAGGCCCTGGCCACCACCGCGTCCGTGCCCAGCCTGCCGCCGGCGCGCAGCTCCGACGCGTACAGTGCCTCGCCCAGCTCATGGCGGGCCAGCTCCGCGCACCGGGCCCGGGGCCTGCCGTAGTGTGCCGAGCCGAACAGCGGCAGCCCCACCGACGGCCAGATGCCGTCGGCGGCCCCCTGCAGCAGAGCCGCCTCGGCGGCGTCGCCCTCGACCACCGTGACGAGCGCCAGCAGCTCCAGGGCGAGCACGGTGCCCAGGCGGTCGTGGAAGGTGTGGCTGATGGCCAGCGACTCCCCGAGCAGCTCCCGCGCCCTGCCGGGGCGGCCCCGTTGCAGTGCGGCGAACCCCAGGACGTACAGCGCGTAACTCAGCGCCCACCGCTCCCCGTGGTCCTCGCAGATCTCCCGGACCTCTTCGCAGATCACGACCGCGCCGTCCAGATCCCCCTGGAATCCGGTCGCCATGGCCAGCTCGACCTGGGCCATCAGTACGTTGCTGTTCAGCTCCCCGAGTTCCCGGTAGCGGCCGAGTGCCTCCTGCAGCAGTTCGTGTGCGCGCGCCATGTCGTCCGTGACCAGGGCCAGGCAGCCGGTGCGGTGCACCGCGTAGGCCGACGCCACGGCGTCCCCCGCCAGATCCGCCTCCTCCCGGCACTCGGACAGTGCCGAGATCGCGCCCACCGGATCGCCCTGGAGGACCGCGAC
Source organism: Streptomyces sp. NPDC087901 (assembly GCF_044742205.1). Classification (NCBI taxonomy): domain Bacteria; kingdom Bacillati; phylum Actinomycetota; class Actinomycetes; order Kitasatosporales; family Streptomycetaceae; genus Streptomyces; species Streptomyces sp. NPDC087901. Next base: position 70,928 of record NZ_JBIUUC010000023.1, on the reverse strand, counting down.
GTACCCGAGCACCCACAGCGCCTTCAGCCGCGAGGTGTCGTAGGGCGTCTCTTCCTCCCGCACGTGTTCCAGCCAGTGCCGGCCCTCGGACAGGCGTCCGCAGCCGACCCACAGGAACCAGAGCGTGCCCGCCAGGTACTGCGCGAGGTGCGCCTCCTCGGGGTTTTCCAGCGAACACTCCATGGCCCGCCTCAGATTCGGCAGCTCGCTCTCCACCCGGGCGGCCACCTCGGCCTGCCGAGGGCTGAACCAGTCGAGCTCGCACCAGGTCGCGAGCCCCAGGAACCAGTCCCGGTGGCGGCGGCGCAGCCGGTCCGTGTCGCCCGTGGCCGCCAGCCACTCGGCGCCGTACTCCCGCACGGTGTCCAGCATCCGGTAGCGGGTGCCGACGGCCGAGTCCTCCCGCAGGACCACGGACTGCGCCAGCAGCCCGGACAGCACGTCCAGCACCGAATCGGCCGGCAGATCGGGGCCGCTGCAGATGTACTCGGCCGCCTCCAGGTCGAACTGCCCGGCGAAGACGGAGAGCCGCGCCCACAGCAGCCGCTGTTCCGGGGCGCAGAGCTCATGACTCCAGCCGATGGCCGTACGGAGCGTCTGGTGGCGGGGGAGCGCGCTGCGGCTGTTGCCGGTCAGCAACCGGAACCGGTCGTCCAGCCGCTGCAGCACCTGCTCCGTCGACAAGGCGCGAAGCCGGCCGGCGGCCAGTTCCAGCGCGAGCGGAATGCCGTCAAGGCGGCGGCACAGTTCCAGGGCGGTGCCCCGGGAGTGCTCGGTCAGCCGGAAATCGGGCTGTACCGAGGCTGCCCGCTCGGTGAACAGGAGCAAGGCGTCCTCGTCGCCCATGGTCGCGAGCGGGTATCCGGTCTCGCCGTCGAGGTCAAGCGGCCGGCGGCCGGCCGCCAGCACCCGAAGCTGCGGGGAACGGCGCAGCAGATCCCGTACCAACTCCGCACAGGAGTCCACCAGATGCTCGAAACCGTCGATCACCAGGAGGAGCCGGCGCTCGGAACAGTGTTCGAGGAGTGTCGTGCGGGGCGGTCTGCTCGTGTGATCGGTGAGGCCCAGCGCGTCGACCAGGGCGTGCTCCAGCAGCACGGGATCGTGGACCGTGGACAGCTCCACCAGCCAGACACCGTCGCAGTACCGTTTCTCCAGGAGTGCGGCCACCCTGGTGACCAGCCGGGTCTTGCCGACCCCGCCCACCCCGATGACGGTGACGAGCCGGGACTCCTCCAGCAGCCCGACGACATCGGTCAACTCGCCGTCGCGCCCCACGAATCTGTTCAGCTCCGCGGGGAGATTGCCCGGGTGGCAGGGCGAGGAGGTCTCCGGGGAGGCGGCTGGAGGGCTCGAATCGTCGGAGGGCGGAAAGGGGCGCTGAGGGCGTCGCATGAAACACGCAGAGTACTGGCCCGAAAGCGCTCCGTACAATCTTGTTGCGGGAACTCCCGCCGGGCCGGACCGTAATGCGGTACAAGGCGCGAGCCCCGGCGCGATAGGCTCGGGGACGGTGATCGGCCGTCGCGACGGCCGTCGCCCAAGAGCAGGTAACAAGACAGGCAGACGACAAGGCAGAGAGCGGTGCACTGTGTCCGGTGGTGAGGTGGCCGGGATCCTGGTGGCCGTCTTCTGGGCGATCCTGGTTTCGTTCCTCGCCGTCGTGCTGGTGAGGCTCGCCCAGACGCTCAGGGCGACCACGAAGCTCGTGGCGGACGTGACCGAACAGGCCGTCCCGCTGCTCGCCGACGCCTCCGCGACCGTACGTTCCGCGCAGACCCAGCTCGACAAGGTCGACGCGATCGCGACGGACGTCCAGGAAGTCACCTCCAACGCCTCGGCGCTCTCCACCACCGTCGCCTCCACCTTCGGCGGCCCGCTGGTCAAGGTCGCGGCGTTCGGCTACGGGGTCCGGCAGGCCATCGGCCGCAAGACCGCTCCCGAACCGGAAGCGCGTTCCCGGCGCGCGGTGATCGTCGGCCGGACCGTGCCGTCCGCGCGTGGCAGGAAGCGCAACGGCAGAAACTCCCGCGGATCGAAGGACTGACGCAGCGATGTTCCGCCGTACGTTCTGGTTCACCGCCGGCGCAGCCGCCGGAGTATGGGCCACCACCAAGGTCAACCGGAAGATCAAGCAGCTGACCCCCGAGAGCCTCGCGGCGCAGGCCGCGGACAAGGCGCTCGTGGCCGGTCACAAGCTCAAGGATTTCGCCCTGGACGTCCGCGAGGGCATGGTCAGGCGTGAGGCCGAACTGGGTGAGGCGCTCGGGCTCGAAGCGCCGGTCGACCCCGATCTCCCCGTGCAGCGCCACTTCGCCGTCGAGGCGTCCGAGCCCGAGGCGCACCGCACGCTTCCCCGCACGTCACGCACCTACAACTCGTACAACCGGAATGAGGACCACTGATGGAGTCGGCCGAAATTCGTCGCCGCTGGCTGAGCTTCTACGAGGAGCGCGGTCACACCGTTGTCCCTTCGGCGTCGCTCATCGCGGACGACCCGACTCTGCTGCTCGTCCCGGCCGGCATGGTGCCCTTCAAGCCGTACTTCCTCGGTGAGGTCAAGCCGCCCGCCCCGCGCGTCACCAGCGTGCAGAAGTGTGTCCGTACGCCGGACATCGAAGAGGTCGGCAAGACCACCCGGCACGGCACCTTCTTCCAGATGTGCGGGAACTTCTCCTTCGGCGACTACTTCAAGGAAGGCGCCATCGAGTACGCCTGGGAGCTGCTGACCAGCTCCGTGGCGGACGGCGGCTTCGCCCTCGACCCCGAGCGGCTGTGGATCACGGTCTACCTCGACGACGACGAGGCCGAGCAGATCTGGCGCGACAAGATCGGTGTCCCCGCCGAGCGCATCCAGCGCCTGGGCAAGAAGGACAACTTCTGGTCCATGGGCGTCCCCGGCCCCTGTGGCCCCTGTTCCGAGATCAACTACGACCGCGGCCCCGAGTTCGGCGTCGAGGGCGGCCCGGCCGTGAACGACGAGCGGTACGTGGAGATCTGGAACCTGGTCTTCATGCAGTACGAGCGCGGCGCCGGTGACGGCAAGGACGACTTCCCGATCCTCGGCGACCTGCCGTCCAAGAACATCGATACTGGCCTCGGCCTCGAACGCCTCGCGATGATCCTGCAGGGCGTGCAGAACATGTACGAGACCGACACCCTGCGCGTCGTCATGGACAAGGCCACCGAGCTCACCGGGGTGCGCTACGGCGCCGCCCAGAGCACCGACGTCTCGCTCCGCGTGGTCGCCGACCACATCCGTACCTCCGCGATGCTCATCGGCGACGGCGTCACTCCCGGCAACGAGGGCCGCGGCTACGTGCTGCGCCGCATCATGCGCCGGGCGATCCGCAACATGCGGCTGATGGGCGCCACCGGTTCGGTCGTGAACGAGTTGGTCGACGTCGTGATCAACACGATGGGGCAGCAGTACCCCGAGCTGATCACCGACCGCAAGCGCATCGAGACCGTCGCTCTCGCCGAGGAAGCCGCCTTCCTCAAGGCCATCAAGGGTGGCACCAACATCCTGGAGACCGCGGTCACCGAGACCAAGGCCGCCGGCGGCCGGGTCATCGCCGGTGACAAGGCGTTCCTGCTCCACGACACCTGGGGCTTCCCGATCGACCTCACCCTGGAGATGGCCGCCGAACAGGGCCTGTCCGTGGACGAGGACGGCTTCCGCCGCCTCATGCAGGAGCAGCGCGACAAGGCCAAGGCCGACGCCAGGGCCAAGAAGACCGGTCACGCCGACCTGTCCGCCTACCGGGAGGTCGCCGACCACGCCGGGGTCACCGAGTTCACCGGCTACACCTCCACCGAGGGCGAGTCGACCATCGTCGGTCTTCTCGTCGACGGCGTCTCCTCGCCCGCCGCCTCCGAGGGCGACGAGGTCGAGGTCGTCCTGGACCGCACCCCGTTCTACGCCGAAGGCGGCGGGCAGCTCGCCGACCAGGGCCGGATCCGGCTCCACAACGGTGCCGTCATCCAGGTGCGCGACGTCCAGCAGCCGGTCCCCGGCGTCTCCGTCCACAAGGGCTCGGTCCAGGTGGGCGAGGTGACGGTCGGTGCCTCGGCCCTCGCCACCATCGACAACACCCGCCGCCGCGCGATCGCCCGCGCCCACAGCGCCACCCACCTCACGCACCAGGCGCTGCGCGACGCGCTGGGCCCGACGGCCGCCCAGGCCGGTTCGGAGAACTCCCCGGGCCGTTTCCGCTTCGACTTCGGTTCGCCCGCCGCCGTGCCCGGCACGGTCCTCGTCGACGTCGAGCAGAAGATCAACGAGGTCCTCTCGCGGGAGCTCGACGTGCAGGCCGAGGTCATGTCGATCGACGAGGCCAAGAAGCAGGGCGCCATCGCCGAGTTCGGCGAGAAGTACGGCGAGCGGGTCCGCGTCGTGACGATCGGCGACTTCTCCAAGGAGCTGTGCGGCGGCACGCATGTAGGCAACACCGCCCAGCTCGGCCTGGTGAAGCTGCTCGGTGAGTCGTCCATCGGTTCCGGCGTCCGCCGCATCGAGGCCCTCGTCGGCGTCGACGCGTACAACTTCCTCGCCAAGGAGCACACGGTCGTCGCCCAGCTCCAGGAGCTGGTCAAGGGCCGTTCCGAGGAGCTCCCGGAGAAGATCGCCTCCATGCTCGGCAAGCTGAAGGACGCCGAGAAGGAGATCGAGAAGTTCCGCGCGGAGAAGGTCCTCCAGGCTGCCGCAGGCCTGGTCGACTCCGCCAAGGACGTACGGGGCGTCGCTCTGGTCACCGGTCAGGTACCGGACGGCACCTCCGCCGACGACCTGCGCAAGCTCGTCCTCGACGTCCGCGGGCGCATCCAGGGCGGCCGGCCGGCCGTCGTGGCCCTGTTCACCACGGCCAACGGCCGTCCGCTGACCGTCATCGCCACCAACGAGGCCGCCCGTGAGCGCGGCCTCAAGGCCGGCGACCTGGTCCGTACCGCCGCGAAGACGCTCGGTGGCGGTGGCGGCGGCAAGCCGGACGTCGCCCAGGGCGGCGGCCAGAACCCGGACGCCATCGGCGACGCCGTCGCCGCTGTCGAACGCCTCGTCACCGAGACGGCGTGACGCCGGACATGACGATGCGCCGCGGTCGCCGCCTGGCGATCGACGTCGGGGACGCCCGGATCGGGGTCGCCTCGTGCGACCCCGACGGGATCCTGGCCACGCCGGTGGAGACCGTGCCGGGACGCGACGTCCCGGCCGCCCACCGGCGCCTCGGCCAGATCGTCCAGGAGTACGAGCCGATCGAGGTCATCGTCGGTCTGCCCCGGTCCTTGGGTGGCGGTGAGGGACCGGCCGCGGCCAAGGTCCGCGCCTTCACCGATGTGCTCGCCCGTGCGGTTGCACCCATTCCGGTGCGATTGGTGGACGAGAGGATGACCACAGTGACGGCCAGTCAGGGGCTGCGCGCATCGGGCGTGAAGTCCAAAAAAGGCCGATCCGTCATCGACCAGGCTGCCGCTGTGGTGATCCTCCAGAACGCTCTGGAGTCCGAACGGGCCTCGGGCAATCCGCCCGGCGAGGGCGTCGAAGTGGTTGTCTGATCGCGATACGGTAACGTTCCGCGCGATGCGGCGGGGTTCGAACAAACACCGCACAGCAAAGAGACGGAACATCGTCTCGCGGCTCAAGGGGATCGATGACTGAGTATGGCCGGGGCCCCGGCTCCGAACCGTGGCATCCCGAGGATCCCCTGTACGGGGACCAGGGATGGGGAGGCCAGCAGCCTGCCCACGGCCAGAGCCAGTACGGGGGCCGGCAGCCGCAGGACCCTTACGCGCAGCAGCATCAGCAGCAGCAGGACCCTTACGCACAGCAGCAGCACGACCCGTACGCCCAGCAGCAGCCGCAGGACCCTTACGCGCAGCAGCAGCAGCAGGCGCAGGACCCTTACGCCCAGCAGCAGCAAGATCCGTACGCTCAGCAGCCGCAGTACCAGCAGCAGCCGCCGTACGACGCCCAGCAGGATCCGTACGCCCAGCAGCAGCCGTACAACGGCGGCTGGGACACCGGTCAGCAGCCCGCCGCGATGCCGTACGAGGGCCAGCCGGACGCCTCGTACGGTTACAGCGAGACGAACGACTACTACGGCACCCCTGAGGCGTATCCGCCGCCGCAGCCCCCGGGCCGCCGCGAAGCGGCCCCCGCGCAGGCTCCTGAGCAGAATCCGGACTGGGACCCCGAGGTCCAGCCGGAGGAGACGCACCCCTTCTTCACGGGCGCGGACGACGGCGACGCCAAGGACGACGACTACGACGACGACCCCCGCGAGTCCCGCCGCGGTGACGGCGGAGGCGAGCGGCGCGGCAAGGGCAAGAAGAAGAAGGGGCGCAGCGGCTGCGCCTGCCTGGTCGTCTCCCTCGTCCTGGCTGGCGGCCTCGGGGGAGTGGGCTACTTCGGCTACTCGTTCTACAAGGACAAATTCGGTTCGGCCCCCGACTATTCGGGCAGCGGCTCGGGTTCGGTCGAGGTGGAGATCCCGAAGGGCGCGTACGGATACGACATCGGCAACATCCTGAAGAAGCTGGGTGTGGTCAAGAGCGTCGACGCGTTCGTCTCCGCGCAGAACGAGAACCCCAAGGGGAAGTCGATCCAGGCCGGGGTCTATCTCCTCCACGAGGAGATGTCGGCGTCCGAGGCCGTGAAGATGATGGTCGACCCGAAGAGCCAGAACCTTCTGATCATCCCCGAGGGCTCTCGCAATGTCGCCGTCTACGCGATGATCGACGCGAAGCTGGATCTCAAGAAGGGCACGACCAAGGCCGTCGCCACGTCCAGGAAGGCCGATCTGGGCCTGCCCGGCTGGGTGGGCAAGAACAAGGACATCAAGGACCCGCTGGAAGGATTCCTCTACCCGGCCGCATATCCGGTCACGAAGGAAACCAAGCCCGAGGCGATCCTCAAGAAGATGGTCTCGCGGTCCAACGAGGAGTACGAGGATCTCGACCTCGAAGGAACCGCCAAGAAGTACAACCTGGACGGTCCGTGGCAGGTGCTCACCGTGGCCAGCCTGGTCCAGGCGGAAGGCCTCACGCATGACGACTTCCGCAAGATGGCCGAAGTCGTCTACAACCGCCTGAAGTCCGACAACGTGGCGACGAACCGCAAGCTCGAATTCGACTCGGCGTTCAATTACCTCAAGAACCAGAGCGAGATCAAGATCAGGTCGAACGAGATCCGGACCAATCCGGATCCCTACAACACCTACTACCACGCCGGTCTGCCGCCCGGCCCCATCAGCAACCCCGGGGACGAAGCCCTGCGTGCGACGCTGAGTCCCACCGCCGGCGGCTGGATGTTCTTCATCTCGCTCGACGGGAAGAAGACCCAGTTCACCAAGACGGCCGCGGAGCACGAGAAGCTCAACGAGAAGTTCAAGGAACTGCATGGCCTCGACTGACCCACGCAACCGGGCAGCCGTTCTCGGCTCGCCCATTGCCCACTCGCTCTCCCCGGTCCTGCACCGGGCCGCATACGCCGAACTCGGCCTCGGCGACTGGTCGTACGACCGGTTCGACGTGGACGAGGCGGCGCTCCCCGGCTTCGTCGATGGCCTGGATTCCTCCTGGGCCGGGCTCTCCCTCACCATGCCGCTGAAGCGTGCGATCATCCCGCTGCTGGACTCGGTCAGCGAGACCGCCGCCTCCGTCGAGGCCGTGAACACGGTCGTCTTCACCGATGACGGGCGCCGCACCGGCGACAACACGGATATCCCCGGCATGATCGCCGCCCTGCGCGAGCGCGGTGTCGAGAAGACCGAGTCCGCCGCCGTCCTCGGCGCCGGAGCCACCGCATCGTCCGCACTCGCCGCGCTCTCGCAGATCTGTACGGGACCGGTGACCGCCTATGTCAGGAGCCGCGAGCGCGGTGACGAGATGCGCGGCTGGGGCGAGCGGCTCGGGGTCGACGTGCGGATCGCCGACTGGGCCGAGGCCGAGCAGGCACTGCACGCCCCGCTGATCATCGCGACCACGCCGGCCGGGGCCACGGACGGGCTGACGGACGCCGTACCGGACCGTCCCGGCACGCTCTTCGACGTGCTGTACGAGCCCTGGCCCACCGGACTCGCATCCGCCTGGGCGGCCCGCGACGGCGCAATCGTCGGAGGTCTTGACCTCCTGGTCCACCAGGCCGTCCTCCAGGTCGAGCAGATGACGGGCCGTGCGCCCGCGCCGCTGGCCGCCATGCGCCGGGCCGGCGAACAGGCGCTGGCCGCCCGCTGACCGCACATCCGGCCCGCCCGGTACGTCCGTCTGCTGGACCGGCGGCGGGCCGGGGGGCCCGGTCGTGGGAGGATCGAGGGCGGCGGGCCAGGGCCGCGCACCCGGTCGCGCCGTTGCAGTTACAGGCGCGAGCATGAGGAGCACCGTTGAGCAGGTTGCGCTGGCTGACCGCCGGAGAGTCGCACGGCCCCGCACTGGTGGCGACGCTGGAGGGTCTTCCCGCCGGTATCCCCGTCACCACGGAGATGGTGGCGGACGCGCTCGCCAGGCGACGGCTCGGTTACGGGCGCGGCGCCCGGATGAAGTTCGAGAAGGACGAGGTCACCTTCCTCGGCGGGGTGCGGCACGGCCTGACCATGGGCTCGCCCGTCGCCGTGATGGTGGGCAACACCGAGTGGCCCAAGTGGGAGCAGGTCATGTCGGCCGACCCGGTCGACCCCGACGTACTGGCCGCCCAGGCCCGTAACGCCCCGCTGACCCGGCCCCGGCCCGGCCACGCCGACCTCGCCGGTATGCAGAAGTACGGCTTCGACGAGGCCCGGCCGATCCTGGAGCGCGCCAGCGCCCGGGAGACCGCGGCCCGCGTCGCCCTCGGCGCCGTCGCCCGGTCGTACCTCAAGGAGACGGCCGGCATCGAGATCGTCAGCCACGTGGTGGAACTCGCAGCGGCCAAGGCGCCGTACGGGGTCTACCCGGTGCCCGCCGACGTCGAGAAGCTGGATGCCGACCCGGTGCGCTGCCTCGACGCCACCGCGAGCAAGCAGATGATCGCCGAGATCGACCAGGCCCACAAGGACGGTGACACGCTCGGCGGTGTGGTCGAGGTGCTGGCGTACGGAGTGCCGGTCGGCCTCGGTTCGCATGTGCACTGGGACCGTCGGCTCGACGCCCGTCTCGCCGCCGCGCTCATGGGCATCCAGGCCATCAAGGGCGTCGAGGTCGGCGACGGCTTCGACCTCGCCCGGGTGCCCGGATCGCAGGCGCACGACGAGATCCTGGTGACGGAGGACGGCATCAAGCGTGCCTCCGGCCGCGCCGGAGGCACCGAGGGCGGCCTGACCACCGGTGAGCTGCTGCGCGTCCGCGCCGCGATGAAGCCGATCGCGACCGTGCCGCGCGCGCTGGCCACGGTCGACGTGGTGACCGGTGAGCCGGCCAAGGCGCACCACCAGCGCTCCGATGTCTGTGCCGTTCCGGCGGCCGGCATCGTCGCCGAGGCGATGGTCGCGCTGGTGCTCGCCGACGCGGTCGCGGAGAAGTTCGGCGGCGACAGCGTCGCCGAGACCCACCGCAACGTCCAGTCGTACCTCGACCACCTCCAGATCCGATGAGCGGTCCGCTGATCGTCCTGGTCGGACCGATGGGCGTCGGCAAGTCCACGGTCGGCGAACTGCTCGCCGCCCGGCTGGGCACCGGCTACCGGGACACCGACGCCGATGTCGTCGCCACGGCCGGCAAGCCGATCTCGGAGATCTTCTACGACGAGGGCGAGGAGCACTTCCGTGCCCTGGAACGGCAGGCCGTCCGCGCCGCGGTCGCCGAGCACGGGGGAGTCCTCTCGCTGGGCGGCGGCGCCGTCCTCGACGAGGAGACGCGCGCCCTGCTCGCGGATCACGCCGTCGTCTACCTCTCGATGGATGTCGACGAGGCGGTGAAGCGGGTCGGGCTGAACACCGCGCGCCCGCTGCTCGCCGTGAACCCGCGCCGGCAGTGGCGCGAGCTCATGGAGGCCCGCCGCCACCTCTACACGGAGGTGGCCCGTGCGGTCGTCGCGACCGACGAGCGCACACCGGAAGAGGTCGCCCAGGCGGTCCTCGACGCACTGGAGCTGCCGGACGCACCGTCCGGCCGGGAGAACGCAACGATGACCGACCAGGCCCCCACCCGCATCCAGATCGCCGGCAGTGCGGGCACCGACCCGTACGAGGTGCTGATCGGCCGGCAGCTCCTCGGGGAGCTGCCCACGCTCATCGGTGACCGCGCCCAGCGCGTCGCGGTCCTGCACCCCGAGGCGCTCGCCGAGACCGGCGAGGCGGTCCGCCAGGACCTCGCCGACCAGGGCTACGAGGCCATCGCGATCCAGCTGCCGAACGCCGAGGAGGCCAAGACCGTCGAGGTCGCCGCCTACTGCTGGAAGGCGCTCGGCCAGACCGGCTTCACCCGCACCGACGTCATCGTCGGCATCGGCGGCGGCGCCACCACGGACGTCGCCGGCTTCGTCGCCGCCTCCTGGCTGCGCGGAGTGCGCTGGATCGCCGTACCCACGACCGTGCTCGGCATGGTCGACGCGGCCGTCGGCGGCAAGACCGGCATCAACACCGCCGAGGGCAAGAACCTCGTCGGCGCCTTCCACCCGCCGACCGGGGTGCTCTGCGACCTGGCCGCGCTGGACTCGCTGCCGGTCAACGACTACGTCTCTGGCATGGCGGAGGTCATCAAGGCCGGCTTCATCGCGGACCCGGTGATCCTCGACCTCGTCGAGGCGGACCCGCAGGGCGCGCGCACACCGACCGGACCGCACACCGCAGAGCTCATCGAGCGGGCCATCCGGGTCAAGGCAGAGGTCGTCTCCAGCGACCTCAAGGAGTCCGGGCTCCGCGAGATCCTCAACTACGGGCACACGCTGGCCCACGCCATCGAGAAGAACGAGCGCTACAAGTGGCGCCACGGTGCCGCCGTCTCGGTCGGCATGGTCTTCGCCGCCGAACTGGGCCGCCTGGCCGGACGCCTGGACGACGCCACCGCCGACCGGCACCGCGCCGTCCTGGAGTCCGTGGGACTGCCGCTCACCTACCGCGGCGACCAGTGGCCCAAGCTGCTGGAGAACATGAAGGTCGACAAGAAGTCCCGCGGCAACCTGCTGCGCTTCATCGTCCTGGACGGCCTCGGCAAGCCCACCGTCCTGGAGGGCCCCGACCCGGCCGTTCTGCTCGCCGCCTACGGGGAGGTGTCGGCGTGACCCGCCGGGTGTTCGTCCTCAACGGACCCAACCTCGGCCGGCTGGGCTCCCGGGAACCCGATATCTACGGAGCCACCTCGTACGCCGGACTCGTCGACAGCTGCCGCACCCTCGGCAAGGAGCTCGGCTTCGACGTCGACGTCCGGGAGACCAACGACGAGGGAGAGCTGATCCGCTGGCTCCACGAGGCCGCGGACGGCTCAATTCCGGTCGTTCTCAACCCGGGCGCCTTCACGCACTACTCGTACGGGATGAGGGACGCGGCCTCCCAGCGCACCGCCCCGCTGATCGAGGTACACATCTCGAACCCGTACGCCCGGGAGGAATTCCGGCACAACTCCGTGGTCGCACCGGTCGCCACCGGGACCGTCGCCGGATTCGGCATCGGCTCCTACCGGCTCGCCCTGCGCGCGCTCGCGGACGAACTGACGGACTGACGCACCTGCGCACCGGAGGCCGAGTGGCCGACGGGGCACTATGGACCCTCCCCGGCCGTTCCCTCCGTGGCGGCCGGGGAAGGTACGGTTGCCGTTCCACCAGCGCCAGTTGCCTGTACGAGACGGAGTGCCACCGGATGCAGCACGCAGTGGGGGCCCCGCTGCCGCCGCCCCAGGGACCCGGAAACGGACCCGTCGGCTGGTCGCACCAGGCCCAGCACCCCGGCCACCCGGGCCCTCTGCCCGCCGGGCCGCCCGCTCAGCCCCCTGCCGGTCACCCCGGCCCGCCGCCCCAGGCGCCGCCCTCCCCGCAGGGGCAGGGCTGGACCGGGCCCGCGCCGCACCAGGCCCCCGCCCCGGTCTCCCGGGAGACCACCGGGCACATCCAGCTGCCGCCGGGCGGGCCCGTACCGCTGCCCGCGCCGCCCGCCGAGCCCGGCACCGGCACCGCGACCCTCGCCGTGCTCCTGATCGGCCCGGCAGGCGCCGGGAAGACCACGGTGGCCAAGCTCTGGGCCGCCCGCCGCCGGGTCCCCACCGCCCACGTCAGCCTCGACGACGTCCGTGAGTGGGTCTGCTCCGGCTTCGCCGATCCCCAGGCGGGATGGAACGACCAGTCGGAGGCCCAGTACCGCCTGGCCCGCCGCACCTGCGGCTTCGCGGCCCGCAATTTCCTGGCCAACGGCATCTCCTGCATCCTCGACGACGCGGTCTTCCCGGACCGGCCCGTCGTCGGCCTCGGCGGCTGGAAACGCCATGTCGGCCCCGGGCTGCTTCCCGTCGTCCTGCTGCCGGGCCTGGAGATCGTGCTGGAGCGCAACGCCGCCCGCAGCGGCAACCGCCGTCTCTCCGACGAGGAGGTCGCCCGGATCCACGGCCGGATGGCCGGCTGGTACGGCTCGGGGCTGCCCATCATCGACAACTCCACGTACGACGTCGAGACCACCGCCCGCGTCCTGGACGACATACTCGCCCGATCGATCGCCAGCCCCCCGGCCTGGTGAGCCGGCGTCCGGCGGGGCCGCCCGTCCGCTGAGGGGCCGCCGCACCCCGGTCGGGTGCGCTGACCGGGCGGGCCCGGTCCCACGCTCGTACGCTCGATGTATGTCAGAGGTGTACGCCGTCCGCCGCGGGCTGCTCCGCGACCGGTGCGCCGCCGTCGGATCCGCGGCCGCCCTGGTCTCCCGCCCCGCCAATGTCCGCTACCTCGCGGGCGGAGCGCCCCCGGGCGCCGTGCTGCTGCTCGGCCCCTACGAGGACGTCCTGCTCTGTCCGCGCCCCCCGACCGGTGATCCGGCCGACGGGCGCACCGACGAACACCTCCGGGTGGACCTGCTGTCGGTGACCGGCGGTGATCCGGTGGTGGCCGCCACGGATCTGGCCTCCGCGGCCGGGGCGGAGTCCCTGGCCGTCGAGGAACACGATCTGACGGTCGCCCGGCACCGGGCCATGGCCTCGGTCGCCCCGAAGCTCCGGCTGGCCGACCTCGGCGCCACCGTCGAGCAGCTGCGCATCGTCAAGGACGAGGAGGAGATCGGCTGTCTGCGGATCGCCGCCGAGATCACCGACCAGGCGCTGGGCGAACTCCTCGAATCCATCCTGGTCGGCCGCACGGAGCGACATCTCGCGCTCGAACTGGAACGCCGACTGGTGGACCACGGCGCCGACGGCCCCGCCTTCGCGACCTCCGTCGCCACCGGCCCCAACTCCGGCCGGGGCCGCCACCGGCCCTCGGACCGACGGGTGGAAGAAGGAGATTTTCTCTCCGTCTGCCTCGGTGCCAACTACCGCGGATACCGGTGCGAGATCGGCCGCACCTTCGTCATCGGTACGGCACCGGCCGACTGGCAGATCGAGCTTTACGACCTGGTTTTCGCCGCTCAGCGGGCTGGACGCGAGGCACTCGTGCCCGGCGCCGCCTACCGTGACGTGGACCGCGCAGCCCGTCATGTACTGGACTCCGCAGGCCATGGTGAGGGCCTCGCACCCTGGACCGGACACGGGGTGGGGCTCGAAATCGACGAGGACCCGCAGCTGGCACCTGCAGCCATGGGTAAACTGGACGCTTGTGTGCCGGTCACCGTCGAACCGGGGGTCCACCTCCCGGGCCGGGGCGGAGTCCGGATCGATGACACGCTCGTCGTGCGCCCCGAGGCGGACGGCGGACCCGAGCTACTCACCATTACGACCAAGGAGCTGCTCGCGCTCTAGCGCGCATCCTTGGCCGTTCCACCAGCTTCAGTCCAGGAGATTCCGCAACCGTGGCTTCCACGAACGACCTCAAGAACGGCCTGGTGCTCAAGCTCGACGGAGGCCAGCTCTGGTCCGTCGTCGAGTTCCAGCACGTCAAGCCCGGCAAGGGCCCGGCCTTCGTGCGCACCAAGCTCAAGAACGTGCTGTCCGGCAAGGTCGTCGACAAGACGTTCAACGCCGGCGTGAAGGTCGAGACGGCCACCATTGACCGGCGCGACATGCAGTTCTCGTACATGGACGGCGAGTACTTCGTCTTCATGGACATGGACACCTACGACCAGCTGATGGTCGACCGCAAGTCTGTCGGCGCCGCCGCCAACTTCCTGATCGAGGGCTTCACCGCCTCCGTCGCCCAGCACGAGGGCGAGGTGCTCTACGTCGAGCTGCCTGCCGCCGTCGAGCTGACCATCCAGCACACGGACCCGGGCGTCCAGGGCGACCGGTCCACCGGTGGCACCAAGCCCGCCACGCTGGAGACCGGCTACGAGATCGGCGTCCCGCTCTTCATCACCACCGGTGAGAAGATCAAGGTCGACACCCGCTCGGGCGATTACCTCGGCCGGGTGAACAGCTAACCGTGGCTGCCCGGAATACGGCCCGCAAGCGAGCCTTCCAGATCCTCTTCGAGGCCGACCAGCGCGGTGAGTCCGTGCAGACGGTCCTCGCGGACTGGGTCCGGCACTCGCGGTCCGACACCCGTCAGCCGCCGGTCACCGAGTACACGATGGAGCTCGTCGAGGGGTACGCGCAGTACGCGGACCGGATCGACGACCTCATCGTCACCTACGCCGTGGACTGGGAGATCGACCGCATGCCGGTCGTCGACCGGAACATCCTGCGGCTCGGTGCGTACGAGCTGATCTGGGTGGACGCGACACCGGACGCGGTGGTGATCGACGAGGCGGTGCAGATCGCCAAGGAGTTCTCCACCGATGACTCCCCGTCCTTCGTGAACGGCCTGCTGGCCCGTTTCAAGGACCTCAAGCCGAACCTCCGCCGGGAGCAGTAGCCTCCGGCGGCGTTCTGCCGACGAAGGGCCCACGGTCACCCGACCGTGGGCCCTTCGGCATGCCGGGGACCGGCTGGACCAATACGGCCCCGGGCATGCCCGTCCAGTCCCGGGCATGCCCGTCCGGCCGCGGAGATGCCCGTCCAGCCCGGGACATGCCCGGAAAACGGAAACGCCGGGTCCGGCGGGGCGCCCGGAAAGGGCCCCGCCGACCCGGCGGTACGTTTCTGCTGGGGTGGTCAGCCCTCGTCGTGAGCGACCGCGCGCCGCGCGTCCGCGTCCAGGACGCCCCAGCTGATCAGCTGCTCCGTGAGCACGGACGGCGACTGGTCGTAGATCACGGCCAGCGTGCGCAGGTCGTCCTGGCGGATCGAGAGGACCTTGCCGTTGTAGTCGCCGCGCTGGCTCTGGATCGTCGCCGCGTAGCGCTGCAGGGGTCCGGCCTTCTCCGGCGGGACGTGGGCGAGGCGCTCGAGCTGGAGAACGAGCTTCGGCGGCGGCTCGGCAGCCCCGCCGGGCGTCGTGCCGGGCAGCAGCTCCTGCACCGGAACGCCGTAGAAGTCCGCCAGTTCGGCAAGGCGCTGCACGGTCACGGCGCGGTCGCCGCGCTCGTACGAGCCGACCACGACGGCCTTCCAGCGGCCTTGGGACTTCTCCTCCACGCCGTGGAGGGAGAGGCCCTGCTGGGTGCGGATGGCACGGAGCTTGGCCCCGAGCTGTTTTGCGTATTCGCTGGACATAAGGCTCCCCGGACGCTGGAACATTGTGCGGCTCCGCCGCGTGGCTGGTAACTCACTGTGAGGTTACGCAGCGTTACTTGGGTGCGTCAAGCTGAATGGTCCGGACCGGTACCTCCCGGGGGTGGGGCAAGGGCCCTGCTCAGGCCCTGGTAACGTGGATGAAGCAATTTCGACGTCCTTTAAGATCCGTCCAGTGAGGCGGAGAAGGAGGTCCGTTTCTTATGGACGCACAGCACGACGCCACCGGCAATGCGGCACGCCCCGTTCTCGAGGCTCCCGACATCGCCCGAGTACTGACCCGCATCGCCCACGAGATCGTCGAACGCGCCAAGGGCGCCGACGATGTGGTGCTTCTCGGCATCCCGACCCGGGGCGTTTTCCTCGCCCGCCGGCTCGCCGACAAGCTCGAAGAGATCACCGGCCGGAAGATGCCGGTCGGATCGCTCGACATCACGATGTACCGCGACGATCTGCGGATGCGCCCCGCGCGCGCCCTGGCACGCACCGAGATCCCCGGTGAGGGCATCGAGGGCCGCCTGGTCGTCCTCGTTGACGACGTCCTCTTCTCCGGCCGCACGATCCGCGCCGCACTCGACGCGCTCGGCGACATCGGCCGGCCCCGCGCGGTGCAGCTCGCGGTCCTCGTCGACCGCGGACACCGCGAACTCCCGATCCGTGCCGACTACGTCGGCAAGAACCTCCCCACGTCGCTGCGGGAGACGGTCAAGGTCCAGCTCGCCGAGGAGGACGGCCGTGACGCCGTGCTGCTCGGGGTCGAGCAGGCCGCCCCGGCGGTCGAGCAGTAGCTGCCCTTCCCGTACGGCCTGCCTGCCGTACGGCGGCTTCCGCACGCCCGCACGCCTGAACCCTCCAGCCACCCGGAGAACACCCAGATGAAGCGCCACCTCATCTCGGCCGCCGACCTCACCCGCGACGACGCCGTCCTGATCCTCGACACCGCCGAGGAGATGGCCCGGGTCGCGGACCGGCCGATCAAGAAGCTCCCGACCCTGCGCGGCCGTACCGTCGTCAACCTCTTCTTCGAGGACTCGACGCGTACCCGCATCTCCTTCGAGGCGGCCGCCAAGCGGCTGTCCGCCGATGTCATCAACTTCTCCGCCAAGGGCTCCTCGGTCTCCAAGGGCGAGTCGCTCAAGGACACCGCCCTGACTCTGGAGGCGATGGGCGCGGATGCCGTCGTCATCCGGCACGGCGCCTCCGGCGCCCCGTACCGTCTGGCCACCTCAGGCTGGATCGACGGCGCGGTCGTCAACGCCGGCGACGGCACGCACGAGCACCCCACCCAGGCACTCCTGGACGCCTTCACCATGCGCCGCAGGCTGGTCGGGGCCGACACCGGACTCGGCAAGGACCTCGACGGCCGCCGGATCACGATCGTCGGCGACATCCTGCACAGCCGCGTCGCCCGCTCCAACGTCCACCTCCTGACCACTCTCGGAGCCCACGTCACCCTGGTGGCCCCGCCCACCCTGGTCCCCGTGGGCGTCGAGCAGTGGCCGTGCGACATCAGCTACAGCCTCGACGAGGTGCTGCCGACGTCGGACGCTGTGATGATGCTTCGTGTGCAGCGTGAGCGGATGAACGCCGCGTACTTCCCGACCGAGCGCGAGTACTCCCGCCGCTACGGCCTGGACGGCGAGCGGATGGCGAAGATGCCCGGGCACGCCATCGTCATGCACCCCGGCCCGATGGTCCGCGGCATGGAGATCACCGCCGAGGTCGCCGACTCCGACCGGTGCACGGTCGTCGAGCAGGTCGCCAACGGCGTCTCGATCCGCATGGCCGTGCTCTACCTGCTGCTCGGCGGTTCCGAGCCCGCCGCACCTGCCGCCCCCGCGGTTCCCGCCCGTACCGAGGAGAACAAGTAACCATGAGCAAGATCCTTATCCGCGGTGCGAAGGTCCTCGGCGGCGAGCCCACTGACGTCCTCATCGACGGCGAGACCATCGCGGCGGTCGGCACCGGGCTCGACGCCGGCGACGCCACCGTGATCGAGGCGGCGGGCCGGATCCTGCTGCCCGGCCTGGTAGACCTCCACACCCACCTGCGCGAGCCCGGCCGCGAGGACTCCGAGACCGTCCTGACCGGCACCAAGGCCGCGGCGGTCGGCGGCTTCACCGCCGTGCACGCCATGGCCAACACCTTCCCGGTCGCCGACACCGCCGGAGTCGTCGAGCAGGTCTGGCGGCTCGGCAAGGAGTCCGGCTACTGCGACGTGCAGCCCATCGGCGCCGTCACCGTCGGCCTGGAGGGCAAGCAGCTCGCCGAGCTCGGAGCCATGCACGATTCGGCCGCCGGAGTGAAGGTCTTCTCCGACGACGGCAAGTGCGTCGACGACGCGGTGATCATGCGCCGCGCCCTGGAGTACGTGAAGGCGTTCGACGGGGTCGTCGCCCAGCACGCCCAGGAGCCCCGCCTCACCGAAGGCGCCCAGATGAACGAGGGCATCGTCTCGGCCGAGCTCGGCCTCGGCGGCTGGCCCGCCGTCGCCGAGGAGTCGATCATCGCCCGCGACGTGCTGCTCGCGGCCCACGTCGACTCCCGGGTGCACATCTGCCACCTGTCGACCGCCGGCTCCGTCGAGATCGTCCGCTGGGCCAAGTCCAAGGGCTGGAACGTCACCGCCGAGGTCACCCCGCACCACCTGCTCCTCACCGACGAGCTCGTACGGTCCTACAACCCGGTCTACAAGGTGAACCCGCCCCTGCGTACCGAGGCCGACGTCCTGGCCCTGCGCGAGGCCCTCGCCGACGGCACCATCGACTGCGTCGCCACCGACCACGCCCCGCACCCGCACGAGGACAAGGACTGCGAGTGGGCCGCGGCCGCCATGGGAATGGTGGGCCTGGAGACCGCGCTCTCCGTCGTCCAGCAGACGATGGTCGAGACCGGTCTGCTCGACTGGGCGGGCGTCGCCGACCGGATGTCGTTCCGCCCCGCCGCCATCGGCCGCCTCGACGGACACGGCCGGCCCGTCTCGGAGGGCGAGCCCGCCAACCTCACCCTGGTCGATCCGGCATACCGTGGAGTCGTGGACCCCGCGGGCTTCGCCTCCCGCAGCCGCAACACCCCGTACGAGGGGCGCGAGCTGCCGGGCCGAGTGACCCACACCTTCCTGCGGGGCCGTGCCACGGTCGTCGACGGGAAACTCGCGTGACAACACTCAGCCCCACCCACCAGCTGTACCAACTGGCCGCCGAGAAGAAGTCGGCGGAAGTGACCGACTGGTCCGCCCGCATCAGCTGGGTGATCGGACTGCTCGTCCTCATCGCCTTCGTCTACTGGCTGATGCGCCAGGGATGGAAGTGGCGCGGCAGTCTCCAGTCCGGTCTCTCCGACCTCGCGACCACCCCGGACGGCTTCGCGGACGGCGAGAAGCTGCTCACCCTGACCGGGCGCTACCACGCCTCGACGACGGCCGGACAGTGGCTCGACCGCATCGTCGCCCACGGCCTCGGCACCCGCAGCCGCGTCGAGCTCACCCTCACGGAGCAGGGTCTCGGCGTCGTACGGCCCGGCGCGACGGACTTCTTCGTCCCCGCCGCCGACCTGCGGGGCGCCCGGACCGACAAGGCACTCGCAGGCAAGGTCCTGCCGGAAGGCGGCCTGCTCGTCATCACCTGGGCGCTCGGCGACCAGCTGATCGACTCCGGGTTCCGCTCCGGCCACTCGGCCGAACACGCCGCCTGGGTCGATGCCGTCAACGGTCTCACCAGCACTCATCTCACCAGCACTACGGAAGGCACCGCACGATGACGATCTCCACCCGGGGAGCCGCCAAAGCTCCCGCCGTACTCGTCCTGGAGGACGGCCGCTCCTTCCGCGGCCGCGCCTACGGGGCTGTGGGGGAGACCTTCGGCGAGGCGGTGTTCTCCACCGGCATGACCGGCTACCAGGAGACGCTGACCGACCCCTCGTACCACCGCCAGGTCGTCGTGATGACCGCCCCGCACGTCGGCAACACCGGTGTGAACGACGAGGACCCCGAGTCCCAGCAGATCTGGGTCGCCGGTTACGTCGTGCGCGACCCCGCCCGGGTGCCCTCCAACTGGCGCTCGCAGCGCTCGCTGGACGAGGAACTCGTGAGCCAGGGCGTCGTCGGCATCAGCGGCATCGACACCCGCGCGCTCACCCGCCACCTGCGCGAGCGCGGCGCGATGCGCGTCGGCATCTTCTCCGGCAACGCCATCGCCGACGAGGGCACGCTCCTCGCCCGCGTGCGCCAGGCCCCCGAGATGAACGGCGCCGACCTCTCCGCCGAGGTCGCCACCAAGGAGACGTACGTCGTCCCCGCGATCGGCACCAAGAAGTTCACGGTCGCCGCGATCGACCTCGGCATCAAGGGCATGACCCCGCACCGGATGGCCGAGCGCGGCATCGAGGTGCACGTCCTGCCCGCCACCGCCACGCTGGAGGAGGTGTACGCGGTCGAGCCCGACGGCGTCTTCTTCTCCAACGGCCCCGGCGACCCGTCCACCGCCGACCACCCGGTCTCCGTCATGCAGGGCGTCCTGGAGCGGCAGACCCCGCTCTTCGGCATCTGCTTCGGCAACCAGATCCTGGGCCGCGCGCTCGGTTTCGGCACGTACAAGCTGAAGTACGGCCACCGCGGCATCAACCAGCCCGTGCAGGACCGCTCGACCGGCAAGGTCGAGGTCACCGCGCACAACCACGGCTTCGCCGTCGACGCCCCGCTCGACAAGGTCTCCGACACCGCCTACGGGCGCGCCGAGGTCTCCCACGTCTGCCTGAACGACCAGGTCGTCGAGGGCCTCCAGCTCCTCGACCGGCCGGCCTTCAGCGTCCAGTACCACCCCGAAGCAGCCGCCGGCCCGCACGACGCCGCGTACCTCTTCGACCGTTTCGTATCCCTGATGGAGGGCCAGCGTGCCTAAGCGCTCCGATATCCAGTCCGTCCTGGTCATCGGCTCCGGTCCGATCGTCATCGGCCAGGCCGCCGAGTTCGACTACTCCGGCACCCAGGCCTGCCGCGTCCTCAAGGCCGAGGGCCTGCGCGTCATCCTGGTGAACTCCAACCCGGCGACGATCATGACCGACCCGGAGATCGCCGACGCCACGTACGTCGAGCCGATCACCCCCGAGTTCGTCGAGAAGATCATCGCCAAGGAGCGCCCCGACGCGCTGCTGCCGACCCTGGGCGGTCAGACCGCCCTCAACACCGCGATCTCGATGCACGAGAACGGTGTCCTGGAGAAGTACGGCGTCGAGCTCATCGGCGCCAACGTCGAGGCCATCAACAAGGGCGAGGACCGCGAGCTCTTCAAGGGCGTGGTCGAAGCCGTCAAGGCCAAGATCGGATACGGCGAGTCCGCCCGCTCCGTCATCTGCCACACGATGGACGACATCATCAAGGGCGTCGACACGCTCGGCGGCTACCCCGTCGTCGTCCGCCCCTCCTTCACCATGGGCGGCGCCGGCTCCGGCTTCGCCCACGACGAGGAGGAGCTGCGCCGCATCGCCGGACAGGGCCTCACGCTCTCCCCGACCACCGAGGTGCTCCTGGAGGAGTCCATCCTCGGCTGGAAGGAGTACGAGCTGGAGCTGATGCGCGACAGGAACGACAACGTCGTGGTCGTCTGCTCCATCGAGAACTTCGACCCGATGGGCGTCCACACGGGTGACTCGATCACCGTCGCCCCGGCGATGACGCTCACCGACCGCGAGTACCAGCGGCTGCGCGACGTCGGCATCGCGATCATCCGCGAGGTAGGCGTCGACACCGGCGGCTGCAACATCCAGTTCGCCATCGACCCGGTCGACGGCCGGGTCATCGTGATCGAGATGAACCCGCGCGTCTCGCGCTCCTCGGCTCTCGCCTCCAAGGCCACCGGCTTCCCGATCGCCAAGATCGCCGCCAAGCTGGCCGTCGGCTACACGCTGGACGAGATCCCGAACGACATCACCGAGAAGACGCCGGCCTCCTTCGAGCCGACCCTCGACTACGTCGTGGTCAAGGCCCCGCGCTTCGCCTTCGAGAAGTTCCCCTCCGCCGACTCCACCCTCACCACCACCATGAAGTCGGTGGGCGAGGCCATGGCGATCGGCCGGAACTTCACCGAGGCGCTGCAGAAGGCGCTGCGCTCCCTGGAGAAGAAGGGCTCGCAGTTCGCCTTCACCGGCGAGCCCGGCGACAAGGCCGAGCTGCTGGCCGAGGCGGTCCGCCCGACCGACGGCCGCATCAACACCGTCATGCAGGCGATCCGGGCCGGCGCCACCCAGGAAGAGGTCTTCGAGTCCACGAAGATCGACCCCTGGTTCGTCGACCAGCTCTTCCTGATCAAGGAGATCGCCGACGAGCTGGCCGCCGCCGACAAGCTCGTCCCCGAGCTGCTGGCCGACGCCAAGCGGCACGGCTTCTCGGACGTCCAGATCGCCGAGATCCGCGGCCTGCGCGAGGACGTCGTCCGTGAGGTACGGCACGCGCTCGGCATCCGCCCGGTCTACAAGACGGTCGACACCTGTGCGGCCGAGTTCGCCGCGAACACGCCGTACTTCTACTCCTCCTACGACGAGGAGAGCGAGGTCGCGCCCCGCACCAAGCCCGCGGTGATCATTCTCGGCTCCGGCCCCAACCGCATCGGCCAGGGCATCGAGTTCGACTACTCCTGCGTCCACGCCTCCTTCGCCCTGAGCGACGCCGGCTACGAGACCGTGATGGTCAACTGCAACCCGGAGACGGTCTCCACCGACTACGACACCTCCGACCGCCTGTACTTCGAGCCGCTGACGCTCGAGGACGTGCTGGAGATCGTGCACGCGGAGTCCCTCGCGGGCCCGATCGCGGGTGTCATCGTCCAGCTCGGCGGCCAGACCCCGCTGGGCCTGGCACAGGCGCTCAAGGACAACGGCGTTCCCGTCGTCGGCACTTCCCCGGAGGCCATCCACGCCGCCGAGGACCGCGGCGCGTTCGGCCGGGTGCTGGCCGAGGCCGGCCTGCCCGCCCCGAAGCACGGCACCGCCACCACCTTCGCCGAGGCCAAGGCCATCGCCGACGAGATCGGCTACCCCGTCCTCGTCCGTCCGTCCTACGTGCTCGGCGGCCGCGGTATGGAGATCGTTTACGACGAGACCCGGCTCTCCTCGTACATCGCCGAGTCCACCGAGATCAGCCCCACCCGGCCGGTCCTGGTCGACCGCTTCCTCGACGACGCCATCGAGATCGACGTCGACGCGCTCTACGACGGCACCGAGCTCTACCTCGGCGGCGTCATGGAGCACATCGAGGAGGCCGGCATCCACTCCGGCGACTCCGCCTGCGCGCTGCCCCCGATCACCCTCGGCGGCTACGACATCAAGCGGCTGCGGGCCTCCACCGAGGGCATCGCCAAGGGCGTCGGCGTACGCGGACTGATCAACATCCAGTTCGCGCTCTCCGGCGACATCCTCTACGTCCTCGAAGCCAACCCGCGCGCCTCCCGCACCGTCCCCTTCACCTCGAAGGCGACCGCGGTACCGCTCGCGAAGGCAGCCGCCCGCATCTCGCTGGGCGCGACCGTCGCGGAGCTGCGCGAGGAGGGTCTGCTGCCGAAGCACGGCGACGGCGGCACCCTGCCGCTGGACGCGCCGATCTCCGTCAAGGAGGCCGTCATGCCGTGGTCGCGCTTCCGCGACATCCACGGCCGCGGCGTCGACACGGTCCTCGGCCCGGAGATGCGCTCCACCGGCGAGGTCATGGGCATCGACTCGGTCTTCGGCACGGCGTACGCCAAGTCGCAGGCCGGCGCGTACGGCCCGCTGCCCACCAAGGGCCGCGCCTTCATCTCCGTCGCCAACCGCGACAAGCGCTCGATGATCTTCCCGGCCCGCGAACTCGTCGCCCACGGCTTCGAGCTGATGGCCACGTCGGGGACCGCCGAGGTGCTCAAGCGCAACGGCATCAACGCGACCATCGTGCGCAAGCAGTCCGAGGGCGAAGGCCCGAACGGCGAGAAGACGATCGTCCAGCTCATCCACGAAGGCGAGGTCGACCTCATCGTCAACACGCCCTACGGAACCGGCGGCCGGCTCGACGGCTACGAGATCCGTACCGCGGCCGTCGCCCGGTCCGTACCGTGCCTCACGACGGTCCAGGCGCTCGCCGCGGCCGTCCAGGGCATCGACGCCCTCAACCACGGAGACGTCGGCGTACGTTCCCTCCAGGAACACGCGGAGCATCTGACGGCAGCGCGCGAATAGCGGCCGAAGAGGGGGACACCGGAAACGGTGTCCCCCTCTTCGCGAGACCACCGGTTCTTGAAACACCGGTTCTTGAGAACACCGACGCGCCGAGACACCGAGGACACACCCCCGATGTACAAGCTCTTCTTCCAGCTCGTCTTCAAGCGGATGGACCCCGAGCAGGCCCACCACCTGGCCTTCCGCTGGATCCGCCTGGCCGCCCGCACCCCCGTCCTGCGCACCTTCGTGGCCGCCGCGCTCGCCCCCCGCTACCAGGAGCTGCGCACCGAGGCCCTCGGTCTGCGGATGCACGGCCCCTTCGGCCTCGCCGCGGGCTTCGACAAGAACGCGATCGCGATCGACGGCATGGCCATGCTCGGCTTCGACCATGTCGAGATCGGCACGGTGACCGGTGAACCGCAGCCGGGCAACCCGAAGAAGCGCCTGTTCCGCCTTGTGGCGGACCGCGCGCTGATCAACCGCATGGGCTTCAACAACGAGGGTTCGGCCGCCGTGGCCGAACGCCTGGCCGCCCGCGTGCCGGTCATCCGTACCACCGTCGGCGTCAACATCGGCAAGACGAAGGTCGTCCCCGAGGCCGAAGCGGCCGCCGACTACGTGAAGTCGACCGAGGCACTCGCCCGCCACGCCGACTACCTCGTCGTCAACGTCTCCTCGCCCAACACCCCGGGACTGCGCAACCTCCAGGCCACCGAGTCGCTGCGCCCGCTGCTGACCGCCGTGCGCGAGGCGGCCGACCGGACCGTGACCGCCCGCCGGGTCCCGCTGCTCGTCAAGATCGCCCCCGACCTCGCGGACGAGGACGTCGACGCCGTCGCCGACCTCGCCGTCGAACTGGGTCTGGACGGCATCATCGCGACCAACACCACCATCGCCCGCGAGGGCCTGGGACTGAAGTCCCCGGCCTCCCAGGTCAAGGAGACCGGAGGACTGTCCGGCGCGCCCCTCAAGGAGCGCTCCCTGGAGGTCCTGGGGCGCCTGTACGGGCGCGTGGGCGACCGGATCACCCTGGTGGGCGTCGGCGGCATCGAGAACGCCGAGGACGCCTGGCAGCGCATCCTGGCGGGCGCCACGCTCGTGCAGGGCTACAGCGCCTTCATCTACGAGGGCCCGTTCTACGCCCGCGCGATCCACAAGGGTCTGGCCGCGCGCCTGGCCGCCTCCCCGTACGCGACCCTCGCCGACGCGGTCGGCGCGGAAACCCGGAAGGCCGTGAAATGACCCAGGACCCCTTCGGCGCACGTCTGCGCCACGCCATGGACACCCGTGGACCGCTCTGCGTCGGCATCGACCCGCACGCGTCCCTGCTGAGCTCCTGGGGGCTCGGTGACGACGTCGCGGGCCTGGAGCGCTTCACCCGTACGGTCGTCGAGGCACTGGCCGACCGGGTCGCGGTGCTCAAGCCGCAGTCCGCGTTCTTCGAGAGGTTCGGCTCGCGCGGCGTCGCCGTGCTGGAGAAGGCCGTCGAGGAGGCCAGGGCAGCGGGCGCGCTGGTTCTGATGGACGCCAAGCGCGGCGACATCGGTTCGACCATGGGCGCCTACGCCGCGACCTACCTGGACAAGGACTCGCCGCTGTTCTCGGACGCGGTCACGGTCTCGCCGTACCTCGGCTTCGGCTCGCTGCGGCCGGCGCTCGACGCCGCGGCGGTCTCCGGTTCGGGCGTCTTCGTGCTGGCCCTCACCTCCAACCCGGAGGGTGCCGAGGTGCAGCGTGCCACCGCGGCCGACGGCCGTTCGCTGGCGCAGGTGATGCTCGACCACATGGCCGCCGAGAACGAGGGGGCAACCCCGCTCGGCTCGGTGGGCGCGGTGGTCGGGGCGACGCTCGGCGACGCGGGTGCGAACCTCGCGATCAACGGCCCGCTGCTCGCGCCCGGCATCGGCGCCCAGGGCGCCACGCCCGCGGATCTTCCCGGGGTCTTCGGCGACGCGGTCGGCAACGTGGTGCCCAGCGTCAGCCGGGGCGTGCTGCGCCACGGTCCGGACGCGTCAGGGCTGCGCGAAGCCGCCGAACGGTTCGCGGACGAGGTCCGCGCGGCCGTCTCGGACGGCTGACACTGCCACGTAACGCGCTGTTGACGGAATCCTGACCAAAAAACTCAGGTGTTATGCCAGGAATGTCCTGGTCGGCTAAGGCTGACCAGGACTTTTCGTCTGTTCTCGCTGACTCCGGCGGCCTTGGCCGCTAGTCTCCGTCGAGAGCCAACGAGCACAGGTTGTTCGCGGCTCACCAGGTGAGGGGCGATCCCGTTGCCTCACCGGTCCGTATCCGACAGATCGACATCCGAGGTGACGTAGGCGTGGCTCTTCCGCCCCTTACCCCTGAACAGCGCGCAGCCGCGCTCGAAAAGGCCGCCGCGGCTCGCCGGGAGCGGGCCGAGGTCAAGAATCGACTCAAGCACTCCGGCGCCTCCCTCCATGAGGTCATCAAGTCGGGACAGGAGAACGACGTCATCGGCAAGATGAAGGTCTCCGCCCTGCTGGAGTCCCTGCCCGGCGTGGGCAAGGTCCGCGCCAAGCAGATCATGGAGCGGCTCGGCATCTCCGAGAGCCGCCGGGTCCGGGGTCTTGGCTCCAACCAGATCGCATCCCTGGAGCGTGAGTTCGGCGGCAGTCCCGCCTGACGGTCTCAGGCACTCCTGAGAACCGGGATAATCGCCCCATGGTTGCTACATCCCGGGGGACGTCCCCCGTACCCCCGGACGTACGTCCGCGGCTGACCGTGCTCTCCGGCCCCTCGGGGGTCGGCAAGAGCACGGTCGTCGCGCATATGCGCAAGGTTCACCCCGAGGTCTGGCTCTCGGTGTCGGCGACGACCCGCAAGCCCCGCCCCGGCGAACGCAACGGCGTTCACTACTTCTTCGTGGACAACGAGGAGTTCGACAAGCTGATCGCCAACGGTGAGCTGCTGGAGTGGGCCGAGTTCGCCGGCAACCGCTACGGCACGCCGCGCCGCGCCGTGCAGGAGCGGCTGGAGAACGGTGAGCCGGTGCTGCTGGAGATCGACCTCCAGGGTGCCCGGCTGGTCCGGCAGTCCATGGCGGACGCCCAGCTGGTCTTCCTCGCCCCGCCGAGCTGGGACGAGCTGGTGCGCCGGCTCACCGGACGCGGCACCGAGGCGCCCGAGGTGATCGAGCGCCGTCTCGCCGCGGCGAAGGTCGAACTGGCCTCCGAATCCGAGTTCGATACGACGCTCGTCAACACCTCCGTCGAGGATGTGGCGCGTGAGCTGCTAGCCTTGATGCTGGAGGCTTCCGGCCACCGTGCCGGCGGCGAATGAGCACAATGACCGCACCGGCACGGGGGCACCGGCCACAAAGCCCCTGACTGTCAAAGATTTCTTTGATCTTCACCCCCTTCGGAAGGCAGAGAGTGTCCTCTTCCATCACCACGCCCGAGGGCATCATCAACCCGCCGATTGATGAGCTCCTCGAAGCAACCGACTCGAAGTACAGCCTCGTGATCTACGCCGCCAAGCGCGCGCGTCAGATCAACGCGTACTACTCGCAGCTCGGTGAGGGACTCCTCGAGTACGTCGGTCCGCTCGTCGACACCCACGTCCACGAGAAGCCGCTCTCGATCGCGCTCCGCGAGATCAACGCGGGCCTGCTCACCTCCGAGGCCATCGAGGGCCCCGCGCAGTAAGCAGGAGAACGCACCTTCATCACAGGCCCGGCGGTCATGACCGCTGGGCCTGTGGTGTGTCCGGGGCGACGGGCCCGCGCCCACGGCGGTGAGGCAGCATGGGGGATGTACGGAGCGCGAGCGCGTACGTATCCGAGTGCGGGGAGACGCAGTGGACAAGCCGAAGGTCGTTCTGGGGGTCAGCGGGGGCATCGCCGCGTACAAGGCGTGCGAGCTGCTGCGCCGGCTGACCGAGTCCGGACATGACGTACGGGTCGTCCCGACCGAGTCGTCGCTCCACTTCGTGGGCGCCGCCACCTGGTCGGC
Organism: Streptomyces sp. NPDC087901; assembly: GCF_044742205.1. Classification (NCBI taxonomy): domain Bacteria; kingdom Bacillati; phylum Actinomycetota; class Actinomycetes; order Kitasatosporales; family Streptomycetaceae; genus Streptomyces; species Streptomyces sp. NPDC087901. The sequence goes on along the minus strand of NZ_JBIUUC010000023.1, from coordinate 43,125 downwards.
GCTCTCCGGCCATCCGGTCTCCACCGAGGTCTGGAACGACGTCCACGAGGTCCCGCACGTGCGGATCGGACAGCACGCCGACCTCGTCGTCGTCGCCCCCGCCACCGCCGACATGCTCGCCAAGGCGGCCCACGGCCTGGCCGACGACCTGCTCACCAACACCCTGCTGACCGCCCGCTGTCCGGTCGTCTTCGCGCCCGCCATGCACACCGAGATGTGGGAACACCCGGCCACCCAGGAGAACGTCGCCACCCTGCGCCGCCGGGGTGCCGTCGTCATCGAGCCCGCCGTGGGGCGTCTCACGGGCGTTGACACCGGCAAGGGCCGGCTGCCGGATCCGGGGGAGATCTTCGAGGTCTGCCGCCGCGTCCTGGCCCGCGGCCCCGTCGCCCCCGACCTCGCCGGCCGCCATGTGGTGATCAGCGCGGGCGGCACGCGTGAACCGCTCGACCCGGTCCGCTACCTCGGCAACCGTTCCTCCGGCAAGCAGGGGTACGCACTCGCCCGCACCGCCGTCGCCCGCGGCGCCCGGGTCACGCTCGTCGAGGCCAACACCGGTCTGCCCGATCCGTCCGGCGCCGACATCGTCCGCGTGGGCACCGCGGTGCAGCTTCGCGAAGCCGTACTGAAGGCGGCCGCTGACGCCGACGTCGTGGTGATGGCGGCGGCGGTCGCCGACTTCCGCCCGGCTCAGTACGTGACGGGGAAGATCAAGAAGAAGGACGGCCAGGAGCCCGCCCCCCTCGCCCTCGTGCGCAATCCGGACATCCTCGCCGAGGTGGCGGCCGACCGCGCCGCACCGGGACAGGTCGTCGTCGGGTTCGCCGCCGAGACCGACAACGTCCTCGCCAACGGCCGGGAGAAGCTGCGCCGCAAGGGCTGTGACCTGCTGGTGGTCAACGAGGTGGGGGAGCGCAAGACCTTCGGCTCGGAGGAGAACGAGGCGGTGGTGCTCGCGGCCGATGGGAGCGAGACCCCGGTGCCCCACGGACCCAAGGAAGCACTCGCCGACACGGTCTGGGATCTCGTGTCGGCGCGTCTCGGGTGAATTTCCCGTGTCGCCGTCCCGATGGGCCGATCCCTTGCAATACGGGCACGAACGGCCCTTTCGGGCGGCCTTCGGGGAACGCCGGGCGGCGGTGCCGCATGTCACAGATCTCCCAAAGGGCGAGACATGTTGTCCGACAGCCGGAGCCGACCGATAAACTGGTCGAGGTTCGTACCGGGCGCAGCTCCCGGGCCGACCGCCAATGATCAGCCAGCAGCCGCTGCAACCCCAGGGAGCGATGTGTCCCGCCGCCTCTTCACCTCGGAGTCAGTCACCGAGGGTCACCCCGACAAGATCGCTGACCAGATCAGCGACACCATTCTTGATGCACTTCTGCGCGAGGACCCGACGTCGCGCGTCGCAGTCGAGACCTTGATCACCACCGGTCTGGTGCATGTTGCGGGTGAGGTCACGACCAAGGCCTACGCCGACATCCCGACACTGGTCCGTAACCGGATCCTGGAGATCGGCTACGACTCTTCGAAGAAGGGCTTCGACGGCGCCTCCTGCGGTGTCTCGGTGTCCATCGGCGCACAGTCGCCCGACATCGCACAGGGCGTCGACACCGCGTACGAGAAGCGGGTCGAAGGCGACGAGGACGAGCTCGACAAGCAGGGCGCCGGTGACCAGGGCCTCATGTTCGGCTACGCCTGCGACGAGACGCCCGAGCTCATGCCGCTGCCGATCCACGTCGCGCACCGGCTCTCGCGCCGGCTGTCCGAGGTCCGCAAGAACGGGACGATCCCGTACCTGCGCCCCGACGGCAAGACCCAGGTCACCATCGAGTACGACGGCGACAAGGCCATCCGTCTCGACACGGTCGTCGTCTCCTCGCAGCACGCGAGCGACATCGACCTCGACTCGCTGCTCGCTCCCGACATCCGCGAGTTCGTCGTCGAGCACGTCCTGAACCAGCTCATCGAGGACGGCATCAAGCTCGACACCGACGGCTACCGCCTGCTGGTCAACCCGACCGGTCGCTTCGAGATCGGCGGCCCGATGGGCGACGCCGGCCTGACCGGTCGCAAGATCATCATCGACACGTACGGCGGCATGGCCCGTCACGGCGGCGGTGCCTTCTCGGGCAAGGACCCGTCGAAGGTGGACCGCTCGGCCGCGTACGCGATGCGCTGGGTCGCCAAGAACGTCGTCGCGGCGGGCCTCGCCGCCCGGTGCGAGGTGCAGGTCGCGTACGCGATCGGCAAGGCCGAGCCGGTCGGCCTCTTCGTGGAGACCTTCGGCACCGCCTCGATCGAGACCGAGAAGATCGAGCACGCCATCGGCGAGGTCTTCGACCTCCGCCCGGCCGCGATCATCCGCGACCTCGACCTGCTGCGCCCGATCTACGCCCAGACCGCTGCGTACGGCCACTTCGGCCGCGAGCTCCCCGACTTCACGTGGGAGCGCACCGATCGCGTGGACGCGCTGCGCAAGGCCGCGGGCCTGTAGGCCTGCCGGCCGCCCTTCCGGGGGCGTCGCACGTATGCCGGAGCCCGGATGCCTTCACGGTGTCCGGGCTCCGGCGCGTCTGTGTTCGGACGGGCTGTCCGACCGGGCTGCCTGAGCCGGGCTGCCCGAGCCGGTCCCTCCGAGTCGAGCCGGGCGGCCCGAGCCGGCCCGGCCGCGTGGCCACGGGTGATCTGCGGCCACGGGTGATCGGCGGCCTCGGCTGTCAGTGGCGTCTGGTAGGAATTTGGCTGTGAGCAGCGACGACAAGCGGTCCGACGAGCCCGGTGCCGGGGAACCGGAGCAGCTTGCGCTGATCCGGGAGACCGTGCGCCGGGCCAAGGTGCCGCGCGCCAAACCGCGGACCTGGCGCGGGGCCGCACTCGCCAATGAGCTTCCTGTCGCCCGCGTGCTGGTCAACAAGGGCGCGCTCCACCTCGACCAGTACTTCGACTACGCCGTGCCCGAGGAGCTCGACGCCGAGGCGCAGCCCGGCGTGCGGGTGCGGGTGCGATTTGGGGCCGGGGGGCGCAACGTCCGGGGAGGGCGCCGCGAGGGCGGCGGGCTCATCGACGGATTCCTGGTCGAGCGGCTGGCCGAGTCCGACTACAGCGGGGCGCTCGCCGCGCTCGCCTCCGTGGTCTCGCCCGAACCGGTCCTCGGCCCGGATCTGCTCTCACTCGCGCGCGCCGTCGCCGACAGGTACGCGGGCAGCCTCGCCGATGTCCTTCAGCTCGCGGTGCCGCCGAGGAACGCCCGGGCCGAGGCCAAGCCCTCGCCGGAGCCGCTGCCCCCGCCCCCGCCGCCGTCGCCCGGCACCTGGGAGCGGTACGCGCAGGGCCCCGCCTTCCTGTCGGCGCTGGCCGACGGGGGAGCGCCCCGGGCGGTGTGGACCGCGCTGCCGGGTCCGCACTGGCCCCAGGAGATCGCCGCAGCCGTCGCCGCGACCCTCGCGTCGGGACGCGGCGCGCTGGTCGTCGTCCCCGACGGGCGGACCGCGGGGCGCGTCGACGCCGCCCTGACCGGACTGCTCGGCGAAGGCCGCCACGCAACTCTGACGGCCGGTTCGGGGCCCGAGAAGCGGTACCGGGAGTGGCTCGCCGTGAGCCGCGGAGCCGTCCGGGCTGTCGTCGGGACCCGGGCCGCGATGTTCGCCCCCGTCGCCGACCTCGGCCTGGTCGCGATCTGGGACGACGGGGACTCGAGCCACAGCGATGACAACGCCCCCTTCCCGCATGTCCGCGAGGTCCTGGAGCTGCGGGCCGCGCACGGCCGGTGCGCCTTCCTGCTCGGCGGGACCAGCTGCACCGTGGAGGCCGCGCAGCTGGTCGAGAGCGGCTGGGCGCTGCCGCTGCGCGCGGACCGGGAACAGCTGCGGATCGCGGCGCCCCTGGTCCGTACCGTCGGCGACGCCGAACTCGCGCGGGACGGGGCCGCCCGGACCGCCCGGCTGCCGAGCCTGGCCTGGCAGACCGTGCGCGACGGGCTGCGCACGGGACCGGTGCTGGTGCAGGTGCCGCGCCGCGGCTACGCCCCCCGGCTGGCCTGCGAGCGCTGCCGGGAGCCCGCGCGGTGCCGGCACTGTGCCGGGCCGCTGGAGGCGCCCGACCAGCAGGGTCTGAACTGCGCCTGGTGCGGGAAGGCCGAGACCTCCTGGCACTGCGTCGCCTGTGGCTCCCGCCGGCTGCGAGCACAGATCGTCGGTGCCCGCCGGACCGCGGAGGAGCTCGGCCGGGCCTTCCCCGCCGTGCCGGTACGCACCTCCGGCCGTGACCACATCCTGGACTCGGTGCCCGACCAGCCCGCGCTGGTGGTCAGCACCCCGGGCGCCGAGCCGGTCGCCGACGGCGGGTACGCGGCGGCGTTGCTGCTGGACGGCTGGGCGATGGTCGGCCGCCCCGACCTGCGGGCCGGTGAGGAGGCGCTGCGCCGCTGGACGGCCGCCGCCGCGCTGGTACGGGGGCAGCCGGAGGGCGGAACGGTGGTGATCGTCGCCGAGCCGACGCTGCGGCCCGTGCAGGCCCTGGTGCGCTGGGACCCGGTCGGACACGCCCGGCGTGAACTCGCGGAACGGGCCGAGCTGGGCTTTCCGCCGGTGTCCCGGATGGCGTCGGTGACGGGGACACCGGAGGCGCTCGCCGCGTTCCTGGCCGCCGCGGAGCTGCCGCCGGACGCCCAGGTGCTCGGTCCGGTGCCGGTGACGGGCAGCGAGCCCGGACGGCCCCGCCGCTCCTCCGACGCCCCTGTGGGCGAGACCTGGGAGCGGGCCCTGGTCAGGGTGCCACCGGGCAGCGGGGCGGCTCTGGCGGCCGCGCTGAAGGGGGCGCAGGCCTCACGCATGTCCCGTGGGGGCGGCGGGGGTGGCGTCGGCGGTGCGGTCCGGATCAGAGTGGACCCGCCCGACATCGGGTGACGGTGCGGGTTCCCTGCGGGGTGCGGCTCTGAGCCTTGCCCCTGTCCGGGGCGGGGGTTCCGTCCTCAATCGCCGGACGGGCTTGTTTGTGCGGGTGTCCCCGTGGGGGTGCGCCGTGGCCCGGTGGGTGGGGGTCCGGGGCCCCTCCGGGGTGTCTCCTCGGACGACGAACGTTCCGCGGGTACGCGTAGCGGGCCGGGTAGTTCGTCGTCCTGCGGGGACTCCCCTGCACGGCCCCGGACCCGGCCGCCTTGCGTCTGCGGCAGTCTTCCCACTGGCGTGCAGACGCTGCCGATGCAGGGTGGGGGCGTGCAGGGGGGTCCCCGCAGGAAATGGCGTACGACCCGGGTTCATCACGGTCCCGGGTGCACACGCCATTTCTGAGGAGACGCCCCGAAGGGACCCCACCCCCACCCACGAGGTGAAGCGCCCCACGGGGGACCCGCACCCAAGCCCGTCCGGCGATTGAGGACGGAACCCCGCACCGAGGACCGGGGACGGTCAGCCGTTGCGCGGTCCCGGGAAGGCGCCCGGACGCAGCTCCTCGCGCAGCGGCGGGCGGTCCGCGGACGGCTGCGGCGGCATCGAGCGCGCGGCGGGGACGGAGGGCAGCGCGGCCGGGACGGAAGGCAGCGCGGCGGGGACGGAGGGCAGCGCGCCGGTGGGGGACCCGGGGACCGCCGACAACGGACGTTGCGCCACGCCTTCGGCCACGCTCTCGGCCGGCACCGGCTGAGGAGCGGCGCGCCGTGCGCCGTAGCGGCGGTGGACCGCCTGCTTGGTGACTCCGAGCGCGGAGCCCACCGCGTCCCAGGAGAAGCCCAGCGAACGGTCGAAGTCCACTGCCGCCGTGACCAGGGTCTCGACGCTGTCCCGCAGTTCCTGGGCCAGCCTGACGGTGGGGGCCGGGGCCCTGCCGTAGACGACGAAGCCCGCGGAGGGGCCGGAGCGGCGTGGACGGTAGACGTTGCCCAGCTGCGCGGTGAGTGTGCGCAGTGCGTCCACCTGCCGCCGGACCCGCTCGATGTCCCGCACCAGGAGATGCAGGCTGGCCCGCGCTTGGGCGTCGTGGGTTGCGTGGTCGGCCATGAAGAAGCCTCTCGAACCGGCGTTGAAAGGGATCGGGCCGCACCAGGGCGGCTCGCTTCGGTCAATCTCTCTTGACCAACGCCTCACCGGGGGATCTGGTCACGCTCCGGGGGCGTATACGCATATGTGAGGGGCGCGCAACCGCGCGTACGCCCCCCGGCGCCCTCCCGGCCTCCGGGCCCATAGACTTGTGCGTTGCTCGTCACCGTAACGTTTCGGCCTGAGAGGCAGTCAGCCACCCATGAAGCTCGTCTTCGCAGGCACCCCCGAGGTAGCCGTACCCGCACTGGACGCACTGATCGCCTCCGGTCGCCATGAGGTGGCCGCCGTCGTGACCAGGCCCGACGCGCCCGCGGGGCGTGGTCGCCGACTGGTGGCCAGTCCCGTCGCCGAGCGGGCGGAGGAGGCCGGTATCGAGGTGCTCAAGCCGGCCAGGCCACGGGACGAGGACTTCCTGGCGCGGCTCCGGGAGATCGCGCCCGACTGCTGCCCCGTCGTCGCCTACGGAGCACTGCTGCCCAAGACCGCACTCGACATCCCGGCCCGCGGCTGGGTCAACCTGCACTTCTCGCTGCTGCCCGCCTGGCGCGGCGCCGCGCCCGTCCAGCACGCCGTCATGGCGGGCGACGAGGTGACGGGGGCCTCCACCTTCCTCATCGAGGAGGGGCTCGACTCCGGGCCGGTCTACGGCGTCCTTACCGAAGAGGTGCGGCCCACCGACACCAGCGGCGATCTGCTGACCCGGCTTGCGTTCGCGGGCTCCGGGCTGCTCGCCGCGACGATGGACGGCATCGAGGACGGCACCCTTCACGCCGTGCCGCAGCCCACCGAGGGCATCACCCTCGCACCGAAGATCACCGTCGAGGACGCCCAGGTCCAGTGGTCGGCGCCCGCCCTGCGCGTCGACCGGGTGGTCCGGGGCTGCACCCCGGCCCCCGGCGCCTGGACCCTCTTCCGCGGGGAGCGCCTCAAGCTGATCCAGGCCGTGCCCTTCGTGGACCGGGCCGATCTGGCGCCCGGCGAGCTGGCAGCGGCCAAGAACAACGTGTACGTGGGCACCGGATCGCATGCGATCGAGCTGCTCTGGGTCCAGCCGCAGGGCAAGAAGCCGATGCGCGCCGCGGACTGGGCGCGCGGAGTGCGCATCGTCCCGGGCGAGCTCGTGGGGATCTGAGGGCTCTCGCGGACCGGCGGGCCGGGTCGGGGACGTAGGCTGGGCGGGTTCGTCCTCTCACCATCAGCGGAGCACCTTTCACAGTGAACGACCAGCCGCGTCGCCGTCCCGCCAAGCCGCACCGCCGCCCGCAGAAGGACCCGGTCCGGTTCCTCGCCTTCGAGGCCCTCAGGGCCGTCGACGAACGCGACGCGTACGCCAACCTGGTTCTGCCCCCGCTGCTGAAGAAGGCCCGGGCCAAGGGCGACTTCGACAACCGGGACGCGGCGCTGGCGACCGAGCTGGTCTACGGGACGCTGCGCCGCCAGGGCACGTACGACGCGATCGTCGCCGCCTGTATCGACCGGCCGCTGGTCGAGGTCGACCCGCCGGTGCTCGACGTACTGAACATGGGCGTGCACCAGCTGCTGGGCACCCGCATCCCGACTCACGCCGCGGTCTCCGCGAGCGTGGAGCTGGCCCGGGTGGTGCTCGGTGAGGGGCGCGCCAAGTTCGTCAACGCCGTTCTGCGCAAGGTGTCCGCTGACGACCTCGACGGCTGGGTGGCGCGGGTCGCCCCCTCGTACGAGGACGACGCCGAGGACCACCTGGCGGTCGTGCACTCGCATCCCCGGTGGGTCGTCTCGGCGCTCTGGGACGCGCTGGGCGGCGGCCGCGCGGGCATCGAGGACCTCCTCGAAGCCGACAACGAGCGGCCAGAGGTGACCCTGGTCGCCCGCCCCGGACGCTCCACCACCGATGAACTGCTCGACGCCCTCGGCGAGGAGAACGGCCTCCCGGGCCGCTGGTCCCCGTACGCCGTGCGGATGGCCGAGGGCGGCGAGCCCGGCGCCCTGAGCGCCGTGCAGGAGGGCCGGGCCGGCGTCCAGGACGAGGGCAGCCAGCTCGTCGCCGCCGCCCTCGCCAACGCCCCGCTGGAGGGCAGCGACACCCGCTGGCTCGACGGCTGCGCCGGCCCCGGTGGCAAGGCCGCCCTGCTGGCGGCCCTCGCCGCCGGCCGCGGCGCCGCACTGCTGGCCGCCGAGAAGCAGCCCCACCGGGCCCGCCTCGTCGAGCGCTCGCTGGCCGGCAACCCCGGCCCGTACCAGGTGATCACCGCCGACGGCACCCGCCCGCCGTGGCTGCCCGACACCTTCGACCGGATTCTGATGGACGTCCCGTGCTCGGGCCTCGGCGCTCTGCGCCGCCGTCCGGAGGCCCGCTGGCGCCGTCGCAAGGAGGATCTGGAGAGCTTCGCGCCCCTCCAGCGCGGACTGCTGCGCGAGGCGCTGAAAGCCGTACGGATCGGCGGCGTCGTCGGATACGCGACGTGCTCCCCGCACCTGGCGGAGACCCGGGTGGTCGTCGAGGACGTACTCAAGGGCCGCGGCGGCGCACCCGTCGAGGCCGAGTGGGTGGACGCCCGCCCGCTGATGCCCGGAGTGCCCGCCCTGGGCGACGGACCGGACGTCCAGCTCTGGCCGCATCTGCACGGCACCGACGCGATGTACCTGGCCCTGCTGCGGCGAACCGCCTGATCGCCCCGGGAGACCTGCGCCAGGGGCGAAAAGGTCGGGAATGTGCGAACTGTAATGATCCCGTGAGGCTTTGGAGCGCACCGAAGCGGGGAAGTGCCCCAGAACATGGCAGGCTTGGCCCCATGGCCCAGATCAACCCCAGTATTCTCTCCGCCGACTTCGCACGTCTCGCCGAGGAGGCGCAGGCCGTGGACGGCGCCGACTGGCTCCATGTCGATGTCATGGACAACCACTTCGTGCCCAATCTGACGCTCGGCATCCCGATCGTGGAATCGCTCAGCAGGGCCACCAGCACGCCGCTGGACTGCCATCTGATGATCGAGGACGCGGACCGCTGGGCCCCGCAGTACGTCGAGGCGGGGGCCGGCTCCGTCACCTTCCACGCGGAGGCCGCTGCGGCCCCCGTCCGGCTCGCGCGGGAGATCCGGGCCAAGGGTGCCCGCGCGTCCATGGCGCTCAGGCCGGCGACGCCCATCGAGCCGTACGAGGACCTGCTCCCCGAGCTCGACATGCTGCTGATCATGACGGTGGAGCCCGGCTTCGGGGGCCAGGCCTTCCTCGACATCATGCTGCCGAAGATCCGCCGCACCCGTGAACTGATCTCCAAGCACGGACTCGAGCTGTGGCTCCAGGTCGACGGCGGCGTCTCCGAGTCCACGATCGAGCGGTGCGCGGAGGCGGGGGCTGACGTCTTCGTCGCGGGTTCCGCCGTGTACGGCGCCAAGGACCCGGCCGAAGCCGTCCGTGCCCTGCGCGCCAAGGCCGACGGGGCCATCGCCTCGGCGGGGTGGGCGTGCGGCCACTGACGCCGATGACGGCGCAGACACCCGCTCCGGCCCCCGATTGCAGGGCAGCCAGGCCAAGTGCAGATGAACGCGGTCCGACGGGACCGATCAAGGATCGCCGTATCTGACAGGATGAACGGCGTATCGAGAGCGTGAACAGCAGTGAGGAGAACGCGGTGTCTGCAATGTCGGCGGGCCGGTCCGCCCTGCGGATGGGGCCCGCGGAGCTGGTGCAGGCGGCGGCCATGGCCCGCCGCTTCTACCTCGAGGGCAAATCCAAGATCCAGATCGCCGAGGAATTCGGCGTCAGCCGCTTCAAGGTGGCCCGGGTCCTGGAGACGGCCCTGGAACGTGACCTCGTACGGATCGAGATCCGGGTCCCCGCCGAGCTGGACGCCGAGCGCTCCGACGCGCTCCGCGCCCGCTACGGGCTGCGCCACGCGGTCGTGGTCGAATCCCCGGCGGAGGAGCAGGACGACGCCGCCGACCCGGAGAACCTGGGCGAGGTCGCGGCCGACCTACTCGGCGAACTGGTGAACGAGGGTGATGTGCTCGGCCTCGCCTGGGGACGGTCCACCATCCACATGGCGGCGGCCCTCGACCGGCTGCCACCGTGCACCGTCGTGCAGCTCACCGGGGTGTACGACGCGGGAACGGCCGAGCGCGGCTCGGTCGAGGCCGTCCGGCGGGCCGCGCAGGTGTCCGGGGGCGAGGCCCACCCGATCTATGCGCCGATGCTGCTCCCCGACCCGGCGACGGCTGCCGCGCTGCGCCACCAGACGGGCATCGCGCGCGCCTTCGAGTACTTCGACAAGGTGACCGTCGCCGCCGTCTCCATCGGCTCCTGGGAGCCCGGGATCTCCACCGTCCACGACATGCTCTCCGACGAGGAGCGTGAGCACTACGCCTCGCTCGGTGTCGCCGCCGAGATGTCGGCCCACCTCTTCGACGCGGACGGACGGCGGGTCGGCCGCGACCTCGGCGAGCGCTGCATCACCGTCGAGGCGGACCGGCTGCGCCGGATCCCCGAGGTGGTGGCTATCGCCGGAGGCCAGCGCAAGGCCGCGGCGATCGGAGCGGTGCTGCGGTCCGGTCTCGTCACCAGCCTGGTGACCGACACCGCGGCGGCCGACTTCCTGCTGACGGACTCGGCCGCGCCGCGCAGGCCCGCACTGGAGCGGGCCGACCCGGACGGGGACTGACCCGGAACACAACGGAAGGGGCGGGCGGTGAGGACACCGCCCGCCCCTTCCGGCTGTTCCCAGCGCCCCGTTCAGTCCTGCCCGACGCCCAGGACGGTTGCCTCCAGATACTGCGCGGGCTCCTTGTACTGGCTGACGTCGGCCGGGTTGTAGCGCGGCGTCTGCCGGGACCAGTCGAGGTTCCCGCGCATCCAGCTCCGCATCCCGTCCAGATAGGGCTCCAGCATCCAGGCGAGCTGCGGGTACGCGGCCAGCAGCTCGGCCTCCGCGGTCAGGAAGCGCTCGGTCTCCGTGGCGATCTCCGCACAGACGTGTTCCAGCGCCTGCTGCTTGCCGAAGCCCCGGTGGTGCCGGACGAGATGGACGAGGTTGTGGATCTCGCCGAGCACCTGTTCCTTCTCGTACGAGTAGACGTCGTTGGCCCAGCACACGACGTTGCACGAGGCTTCGAGCGCGGTGATGAAGCGCGGGTCGTTGTGGATCGACTCGGGCGCCTCGATGCCGGCCACGATCTCTATCAGGTCCATGCAGACGTGTATCGCGCCCGTGTGGCGGCGCTTCTCGATGTACGTCGCCTCGGACGGGACCACGCCGTCCGCGCGGTTTCCGGCCTCCCAGGTGGTGGCCGTCGTGAGATAGGTGATCAGGTGCCAGGCGAAGCGCCGCCGCCAGTGCGCCGCGGCGGCCGGCGTCGTGCGTTGCCACAGGTCGGTGAGTGCGACGACCGCGGCCGGCAGTCGTTCGTTGGCCAGGGTGCCCGTGCCGGAGCCCTCGACCACGGACTGCATCAGCGCGACGACGTCCCGTACGCGGTCCGGGCTGCGGCCCAGGTGTCCGTCGTCCAGTTGGTCGTCGACGAGAAACAGCCAGACGAACCAGTCCGCGACGAGGTCCAGATTCTTACTGTCGGCGGACGGGTAGACCATGCCGACGAAGGCTCCGAAGTCCGCCTGCTCGAAGCGGTCCCTGGCTGAATCCCGGTGCACCAGGCCGGTGTTGCGGGTCCAGCTGTCGAGATGTTCCCGTACGTGCCCGACGTGCGGGTTCGTCTGCTGGGGGAACGGGCAGTAGATGTCCGGAAGTTCGCTCTCCACGGGTGAGTCGTCATCCTCTCCGGTCGTACGTGTGGCGGGAGTTGTGACGGCTCCGCCCGATGCTCCGGGGTGTTGGGTGACCCGCGGGACCTGCGCGTTTGAAGCTACCTGACCCCCAGTCACCAGGTCCAGGGATGATGATCACGAATGATTTGCAGGTCCCTCGGGTAGGGTCTGTGCGCAAGGCAGGTTCCACTTGCCCGGGACTCCCGATCCTGTTCCTTGGAGGAACATACGAAGGCGGGAGTCATTTGCTGTGTCTTCGTGGAAGCGACCTGCGTCATTTCGTATGAAAAAATGAGTGTTATGCGTTTTCTTGAGCCCGGCACCGGTCGCTACACAGAGTCCCCTTCGGTCCCGTACGACCTCACGTACGACGATGTCTTCATGGTTCCGGGCAGGTCGGCGGTCGGATCCCGCCAGGGTGTCGACCTGTCCTCGCCCGACGGCACCGGCACCACCATCCCGCTCGTCGTCGCGAACATGACGGCCATCGCGGGCCGCCGGATGGCCGAAACCATCGCCCGTCGCGGTGGGCTCGTCGTCATCCCGCAGGACATCCCGATCGAGGTCGTCACCGAGGTCATCAGCTGGGTGAAAACGCGCCACCTCGTGCTCGACACCCCCATCGTGCTGGCCCCCGGCCAGACGGTTGCCGATGCCCTGTCCCTGCTGCCCAAGCGCGCCCATGGTGCCGGGGTCGTCGTCGACAGCGAGCGGCGTCCCGTCGGCGTGGTCACCGACCACGACCTGACCGGGGTCGACCGCTTCACCCAGCTCTCCGAGGTCATGTCCAAGGACCTGGTGCTGCTGGACGCGGACATCGACCCGCGCGACGCCTTCAACAAGCTCGACGGCGCCAACCGCAAGCTCGCCCCCGCAGTGGACGCGGACGGCCGGCTCGTCGGCATCCTCACCCGTAAGGCCGCACTGCGCGCCACTCTCTACACGCCGGCCACCGACGCGGCGGGCCGGCTGCGGATCGCGGCCGCCGTCGGTATCAACGGCGACGTGGCGGGCAAGGCCAAGCAGCTCCTCGATGCCGGCGCCGACACCCTCGTCGTCGACACCGCGCACGGCCACCAGGAATCCATGATCAGTGCGGTGCGCGCCGTCCGGGCGCTGGACCCGCAGGTGCCGATCGTCGCCGGCAACATCGTCGCCGCCGAGGGCGTGCGCGACCTCATCGAGGCCGGCGCCGACATCATCAAGGTCGGCGTCGGACCCGGCGCCATGTGCACCACCCGGATGATGACCGGCGTGGGGCGCCCCCAGTTCTCCGCCGTCCTGGAGTGCGCGGCGGAGGCGAAGAAGTACGGCAAGCACGTGTGGGCCGACGGCGGCGTCCGGCACCCGCGCGATGTGGCCATGGCGCTCGCCGCCGGTGCCTCCAACGTGATGATCGGCTCCTGGTTCGCCGGGACGTACGAGTCCCCGGGTGACCTCCAGCAGTCCGCCGACGGGCGCTTCTACAAGGAGTCCTTCGGCATGGCGTCCGCGCGCGCCGTGAAGAACCGCACGTCCGACGAGTCGGCGTACGACCGGGCCCGCAAGGCGCTCTTCGAGGAGGGCATCTCCACCTCGCGGATGTTCCTGGACCCGTCCCGTCCCGGCGTCGAGGACCTGGTCGACTCGATCATCGCGGGCGTCCGCTCCTCCTGCACGTACGCCGGTGCGGGCTCCCTCGCGGAGTTCGCCGAGAAGGCGGTCGTCGGCGTGCAGAGCGCTGCCGGTTACGCGGAGGGCAAGCCGCTGCACGCCAGCTGGAGCTGACCGGCGCACCTCGTACCGACCGTGCCCCTTCCGGCTGTTCACGCCCGGGAGGGGCACCGGTGTTTTCCGGGCGCTCGGCGGGGCGGTACATGGCCGAAAACGGTGATCGGGCGGGGCTGAGATGCGTACCAACTCTGTTGAAAAATAAGTAATATGAATCTCAATCAGCTGCCCGCCACTCTGCGGTAAGGGATCTCATGTCCTTCTTCACCGACCTGGCCCATCAGTACATCGACGGAGAGTGGAGGCCGGGCAAGGGGTCCTGGGACATCATCGACTTCAACCCGTTCGACGGGGAGAAGCTCGCCTCCATCACGGTCGCCACGGCCGAAGAGGTGGACCAGGCCTACCGTGCGGCCGAGACCGCTCAGCGGGCATGGGCGGACACCAACCCGTACGCCCGGCGCGCGGTGCTGGAGAAGGCCCTGCGGGTCGTCGAGGAGCGCGAGGACGAGATCGGTGACGCGATCGTCGCCGAGCTCGGCGGTACCCGTCTGAAGGCGGCCTTCGAGCTGCACCTGGCCAAGGAGTTCCTCCGCGAGGCGATCCAGCTCGCGCTGCGTTCCACCGGGCAGATCCTCCCCTCGCCGACGCCGGGCAAGGAGAACCGGGTCTACCGGGTGCCGGTCGGCGTGGTCGGGGTCATCAGCCCCTTCAACTTCCCCTTCCTGCTGTCCCTGAAGTCCGTGGCGCCGGCCCTGGCGCTGGGCAACGCCGTGGTGCTCAAGCCGCACCAGAACACCCCGGTCTGCGGTGGCACTCTGGTGGCCAAGGTGTTCGAGGACGCCGGGCTGCCGGCCGGTCTGCTGAACGTCGTCGTCACCGACATCGCGGAGATCGGTGACGCGCTGCTGGAGCACCCCGTACCGCGGGTCATCTCCTTCACCGGCTCCGACAAGGTCGGGCGGCACGTCGCGACGGTGTGCGCGGCGAATCTCAAGCGCTCCGTGCTCGAACTCGGCGGCAACAGCGCACTGATCGTGCTCGACGACGCGGATGTGGACTACGCCGTCGACGCCGCGGTCTTCAGCCGGTACGTGCACCAGGGGCAGGTCTGCATGGCCGCCAACCGGATCCTCGTCGACCGCGCGGTGGAGCAGGAGTTCACCGAGAAGTTCGTCGCGAAGGTCGCCTCCCTGCGCGTCGGCGACCCGGCCGACCCGGCGACCCAGATCGGCCCGCTGATCAACTCGACCCAGGCCGAGGCCATAGCCACCCTCGTCGACCAGACCGTCGAGGCCGGCGCGACGGCGCTGCTGCACGGACGCGCCGACGGGAACGTCGTCAGCCCCTCCGTCCTCACCGGCCTGGCGCCCGATTCCCCCGTGCTGTCCCAGGAGATCTTCGGCCCGGTCGCCCTCCTCGTGCCGTTCGACGGCGAGGACGAGGCGGTCCGGATCGCCAACGACACCCCGTACGGGCTGAGCGGCGCCGTGCACACCGGCAACATCGAGCGCGGCGTCCGGGTGGGGCAGCGCATCCGCACCGGCATGATCCACATCAACGATGGCACGGTCCACGACGAGCCCATCGTCCCCTTCGGCGGCGAGAAGAACTCCGGGCTCGGGCGGCTGAACGGCGACTCGATGCTGGAGGCCTTCACCACCCAGAAGTGGATCTCCGTGCAGCACGGGCGCTCGCAGTTCCCCTTCTGATCCTCTGCTGATTCCCTCTGATTCCCTCCTGATTTCCTTCTGCCCCGGCGCCACCTGCGCTGAGCGCGCCCTGCCGGGCGGGCCCATGGTCTACTTCCGGGGGCGGCACCGCCGCCCCCGGAACAGCCGTGCCCCGGCCGCGCCAAGGCCCTCGCCATCGCAGAGAAGTGACCCGTACGACGTGCGACTGAACGACCTCGACGAACGCATCGTCCATGCCCTCGCCGAAGATGCCCGCCGCTCCTACGCCGACATCGGCTCGATCATCGGGCTGTCCGCACCGGCGGTGAAACGCCGGGTGGACCGGCTGCGCGCGGAGGGGGCGATCACGGGGTTCACCGTCCGGGTGGATCCGGCGGCGCTCGGCTGGGAGACCGAGGGGTACGTCGAGATCTACTGCAGCCGCAACACCTCGCCGGAGTCGATCAAGCAGGGCCTTGCCCGCTACCCGGAGGTCGCCTCGGCCTCCACGGTCACAGGGGACGCCGACGCGCTGGTCCAGGTGTTCGCTGCGGACATGCGCCACTTCGAGCAGGTGCTGGAGCGGATCGCGGGCGAGCCGTACGTCGAGCGGACGAAGTCCGTGCTGGTGCTCTCGCCGCTGCTGCGGCGGTACTCGTCGGGGTCGCCGGGGTAGGCCTGCCGCCGCCGCGCAACGAATCGCCGCACCCCATCGATCCCGCGCAACGGATCGACGGTCGGTGCGCAACACTCGCGCCTTGTCCCGGGGGAATCGCGGAACGTACCGTCAATACGTCCCCGCCCACCCGCATCGTCCGAGGTCAGCCATGCCGCCGTTGCGCACCGCCCTGCTCCAGAGCTCCGGAACTCCGGGCTCGGTGGCCGGCAACCTCGCTCTGCTCGACGACGCCGCGCGGCGGGCCGCCGCCGGCGGTGCCCGGCTGCTGGTCTGCCCCGAGATGTTCCTGACCGGTTACGCGATCGGCGACGACGTGCCCCGGCTGGCCGAGGCCGCCGACGGGCCCGGCGCACAGGCTGTCGCGGAGATCGCCGTACGGCACGGGATCGGCGTCCACTACGGCTACCCGGAGCGCGACGGCGACGCCCTGTACAACGCCGCCCAGCTCATCGGGCCCGACGGGACCGCGCTCGCCCATTACCGCAAGACCCACCTCTTCGGTGACTTCGAGGAACGGTGGTTCACCCCCGGCGACCGGCCCGTCGTCCAGGCCGCGCTCGACGGCATCCGTATCGGGCTGCTGATCTGCTACGACGTCGAGTTCCCGGAGAACGTACGGGCGCACGCCCTCGCCGGTACCGATCTCCTGCTGGTGCCGACCGCGCTGATGCACCCCTTCCCGTTCGTCGCCGAGTCCGTCGTCCCGGTCCGCGCCTTCGAGAACCAGCTGTACGTCGCCTACGTGAACAGGACCGGCACCGAGGGCCCCTTCGAATTCGTCGGCCTGAGCGCTCTCGCCGGTCCCGACGGCACGGTCCGCACCCGTGCCGGACGGGGCGAGGAACTCGTCGTCGGTGACGTCGACCCCGGCGTGCTGGCCGCCTCCCGGGCCGGCAATCCCTATCTCCGCGACCGCCGCCCCGGTCTGTACGGCTCCCTCGTCTGAGTACGCCGCCCCGCTCGCCCCACCCGTACCCGCAAGGAGTCCGTACCCCATGACGTCCACGGTGCCCCCGGCCGTCCCGCACACCGACGCAGCCCCGCCGATCACCATGTTCGGGCCCGACTTCCCCTACGCGTACGACGACTTCCTCGCGCACCCCGCCGGCCTCGGTCAGATACCGGCGACCGAGCACGGCAGCGAGGTCGCCGTCATCGGCGGCGGGCTCTCCGGCATCGTCACCGCCTACGAGCTGATGAAGATGGGGCTCAGGCCCGTCGTCTACGAGGCCGACCGCATCGGCGGACGGCTGCGCACCGTCGAGTTCGACGGCTGCACCACGGACGGCGAGCCGCTCACCGCCGAGATGGGTGCGATGCGCTTTCCGCCGTCCTCGACGGCGCTCCAGCACTACATCGACCTGGTCGGACTGGAGACGAAGCCGTTCCCCAACCCGCTCTCCCCGGTCACCCCGTCGACCGTCGTCGACCTGAAGGGCGAGTCGCACTACGCCAGGACCGTCGACGACCTCCCGCAGGTCTACCGCGATGTGATGGACGCCTGGAACGCCTGTCTGGAGGAGGGCGCCGACTTCTCGGACATGAACCGGGCGATGCGCGAGCGCGACGTGCCGCGGATCCGGGAGATCTGGGCCCGGCTCGTCGAGAAGCTCGACAACCAGACCTTCTACGGCTTCCTCTGCGACTCCGACGCCTTCAAGTCGTTCCGCCACCGCGAGATCTTCGGGCAGGTCGGCTTCGGCACCGGCGGCTGGGACACCGACTTCCCCAACTCCATCCTGGAGATCCTCCGCGTCGTCTACACCGAGGCGGACGACCACCACCGCTCCATCGTCGGCGGCAGCCAGCAGCTCCCGCTGCGCCTGTGGGACCGCGAACCGCAGAAGATCGTCCACTGGCCGCTCGGCACCTCGCTGGCCTCGCTGCACGACGGAGAGCCGCGCCCCGCGGTGACGCGGCTGAACCGCACCGCCGGGAACCGGATCACCGTCACCGACGCCACCGGCGACATCCGCACCTTCCGGGCCGCCGTCTTCACCGGGCAGTCCTGGCTGCTGCTCTCCAAGATCGCCTGCGACGACGCGCTGTTCCCGATCGACCACTGGACGGCGATGGAGCGCACCCACTACATGGAGTCGTCCAAGCTGTTCGTCCCCGTCGACCGGCCGTTCTGGCTGGACAAGGACGAGGTCACCGGGCGCGACGTCATGTCGATGACGCTCACCGACCGGATGACGCGCGGCACGTATCTCCTCGACGACGGTCCGGGCAGGCCGGCCAGCATCTGCCTCTCGTACACCTGGTGCGACGACAGCCTGAAGTGGCTGCCGCTCTCCGCGACCGAGCGCATGGACGTCATGCTGAAGTCGCTCGGCGAGATCTATCCGAACGTGGACATCCGCAAGCACATCACCGGCAACCCGGTGACCGTCTCCTGGGAGAACGAGCCCTACTTCATGGGCGCGTTCAAGGCCAACCTGCCCGGCCACTACCGCTACCAGCGGCGGCTGTTCACCCACTTCATGCAGGACCGGCTGCCCGCCGACAAGCGGGGACTGTTCCTGGCGGGCGACGACATCTCCTGGACGGCAGGCTGGGCCGAGGGGGCCGTGCAGACCGCGCTGAACGCCGTCTGGGGCGTGATGACCCAGTTCGGCGGCGCGACCGATGGCACCAACCCCGGCCCCGGCGACGTCTTCGACGAGATCGCCCCGGTCGAACTCCCGGAGGACTGAGGCCCTTCACGGCCGGGTGCGGGCTGCCTCCGCATCGGAGGCCGGTCTCCCCGGCAGTCGTGGCTCGGCCGGGGGACCGGCACCGCATCCGCGGTGCGCCTGCCGGCCGGTCAGGCGGGCACCACGTGGAAGAAGTGCGTGGGCAGCTGGACGGCGACGGATTCGTACACCTCCGCACAGACTGCCGTGCCCGGCTGATCGAAGGTCCCCTCCGGCGGCTCCGCCACCTTGATCACCGACCGGCCCGATTCGAGCAGCCGCGCGGCCATCGCGAAGTCCCCCACCAGCGCACAGCCGGGCGCCACATGGCGGTGCCGGCTGATCTTCACCTCCTCACGGGTGAGGTCGCCCAGCAGGCTGCCCGAGCCCACCAGTTCGGAGTAGTAGTCGCGGGAGTTGACCATCAGGGCACGGCCGGTGCCGCCGGCCTGCTCTATCTCGTTGAAAGCGGCGAGCACCCCGTCGACGTAGGAACCCTGGTACGGCAGCCGCGCCACATCGGGGTGCCGGAGCACGTCGAGGGTGAGCGCACGGTTCTCCGCGGTGCCGAGCCGCACCATGAGCCGACGGTCGATGAACGAGGCCAGGCCCTCAGGTTCGTCGGCGAGGCCGTCGGGGATCTGCACCCAGGCGGTGATCGGCGCGACGCCGTACTCGGCCAGCGAGAAGCGGAAGGACGCCTCCCGCAGCCGCTCCTGCGGGCTCGCCCCGCCGTCGGGGTTCCCGGTGCCGGGCGGCCTGGTCTCGTGCCAGGAGCGCACGGGCTGCGTTTCGGCCCGCTGGGTGCGGAAGAGGTTGCGGGCCGTCAGCCGTTGACCCTGCTTGCCCGTTTCGAACACGTCGGTGAGCGTGAAGGGGAAGTGCACCTCGGCCTTCTCGGCGTCGGCGAGGTAGGCGGCGGCGAACTCCTCGCCCGGGGTGGACGGTGTTCTGCTCGTCATGGACTCTCCTTGTTCCTGGCTCACTGGGCGTGCGCGATGAGCTGCTCGTAGTACGGGAGGTGGTGCTCGTAGAAGCCGCGCAGCCGCGTGTCGTTCTCGACCGTGACCGCGTATTCGCGCTCCGGGGCGCTGAAGGCCGAGCTGGCGCTCGCGTCCCGGTGCCAGCGCTCGTTCTGCCGCCAGTCGGCGCGCTCGCCCGGCTGCCAGGTCAACGCCTCGGGCAGGTAGGGCAGGCCGACGCGCTCGCAGTACGCGGCGACCACGGCGGGCGGGTCGGCCAGCAGCCGCTCGGCCGAGACGACGACGGGGCGCTTGCCTGTCACCTTCCAGGCCAGCTCGAAGAGCGCGTACTGGTGTTCGTAGCCGATCTCGTGGCAGGCCAGCTCGGGCTTGACCGCGTAGTGGGAGGCGATCGTCCGGGCGGGTTCGCGGACGATGAAGGTGTGGGTGAAGGAGGCGATCCGCTCCGGGTGGTCGAAGAGGTACTGGTGGTGGTACTCCAGCGTGTCCTTGAAGAAGACCGGCTTCCGGGCGCCCAGTTCCGCCAGCTGGGACAGGAGCTCGGCGGGCGTGCGGACCGTGACCGTACGCTCCTGCGCGTCACCGTCCTCGCTGTCGACGGCGGGGACGGTGACCTCGCCGTGGTCGGTGAGCAGCACCAGCGGCTCGTGCACGACCGTGACGTCACCGCGCTCGGCCATCATGCGCAGAAACGCTGTGGAGACCGAACGCGGATGGGCCCACAGGGCGATGACGGTCACATCGACCACGCTGTGGGCCGTCGGTCCCAGCGGTGGCCGCGCACTTCGTCCAGCAGCGCCGGGTCGAGCGCGGCCCCGGAAACCGCCAGGTTGGCGCGTACGTGCTCGGGCCTGCGCATGCCCGGGATGACCGTGCTCACGGCGGGATGGTGCAGGATGAAGCGGAGGTTGAGCTCCGGCAGCGACATGCCCTCGGGCAGTACCTTCTTCAGCCGTTCGGCGCGCTCCACCGTCGGGCCGAGGTTCTCCGGGCCGAAGTAGACGGCACGCCAGTCGTCCTCGGGGAAGACGGTGTCGCGGGTGAGGGTGCCGGTGAGGCCGCCCTCGTCGAAGGGGACGCGGGCGATGATGCCGATGCCGTCGCTCAGGGCGCGGGCGAACAGCTCGTCCTCCGGTGCCTGGTCGAAGATGTTGTAGATCACCTGGATGACATCGACCAGGCCGGTGTCCAGCGCTTGCAGGCAGTTGACCGGTTCCCAGCGGTTGACGCTGATGCCGAAGCCGTCGATCACACCCTCCGCCTTGAGGTCGGCGACCGCCTGCTGCCAGCTCTCCTGGCCGCTCCAGCGGTCCTCCCAGACATGGAACTGGAGCAGGTCGATCCGGTCGGTACCGAAGTTCTCCAAGCTGCGGTGGACGTACTCGCGGATATGGCTGCGGGGATATACGTCGTCGAGCGTGTCGTCCGGGCCGGGCGGCCATTCCCGGTTCAGCGGCGGGATCTTGGTCGCCACCCGCAGCCGGTCCCTGCCGGTGCGGTCGGCATGCCGCCGGAGCAGGGCGCCCAGCATCTGCTCACTGACGCCCCGGCCGTAGGCCCAGGCGGTGTCGAAGAACGTGCAGCCGTTCTCGACCGCGAGATCCAGGCAGTCCGGGGCCACGTCGTAGTCCCAGCCGGTGAATCCTCCGGGGCCTCCGCCGATACCCCACATGCCGTAGCCGATCTCACTGACCTGCCAGCCCAGTCGTCCCATGGTGCGGTAGTGCACGGTCGTCCTCTCGTTTCCCAGGGGCGTACGCGGTAGCCGCGTACCTTGCTCAGGCGGTGAGTGTGGTGCCGTAGGCCTCCAGGGCCGCCTCCAGCGGCCGTTCCCGGAAGCCGTGCCGTGCGTCCAGGGCGGCGCACGCCTCCTTGGCGAACAGCCCGGGGTTGTCCGCCAGCAGTCCCCGGAAGTCCGGTACACCATCCGGCCCGGTGGCGGGGAGCGCCGCCAGGAGAGCGTGCAGTACGGTCACGGCGGGCTCCCCGCCCCCGGCCGCCCTCTCCCGCAGCGCGGCCATGAACTCCGCGGGCGGCACCGTACGCAGAGCGCCCCCACGGTCCGGACCCGCCGGGTCGAGCGCGGCGAAGTCCACGCTGCCGTCCCGGAAGACGTGGTAGACGGCGCCGTCGGAAGGCTCGGCGAGCCCGGCGATCAGCCGTGCGGCCGCCTCGTCCACCGGCGTGTAGTCGGAGTGCATGGGCACGTCGGGCCGGACAGTGAGCCGGAGCACCGCGGACAGCAGCAGATGGGTGAGCGCCTTCGGATTGGGCACGCCGTTGTCGGCGGCGGGCATCACCTCGCCGAGCCGGTAGAGCGTCACCGGGGCGCCATGTCTTCGGGCGTCGGTGAGCAGGCGCTCGGCCACCCACTTGGAGCGGCTGTACCCGCTGCTCGGTGCGGTGGCGGCGGACGGGTCGAAGTCCTCCCGGATGCGGCCCGGGGCAGACGCGGCGTGCTGTTCGAGGATCCCGAGGGTGGAGACGTGGTGCAGCGGTTTGGGCCGTACGGAGAGCGCGAAGCGGAGCACCTCGGCGGTGCCGGTGACGTTGGCGGCGCGGTGGGCCCGGTAGTCGAGAAGGAAGTTGACCATGGCCCCGATGTGCAGCACGGCGTCACAGCCGGCGGCGTACGTCTCCCAGGTCTCCCGCGTCCAGCCGAACCGGGAGGCGCCCAGCTCGCCGGCGCGTGCGTCCAGACGTTCCCCGAAGGACTCGTCCCACAGCCCCTGGGCGCTCAGCGTCCGTACGATCCGGTCCCGGGCGTGGGCGTCGTCGCGGGCCCGCACGACGCAGACGGCGCGCGCCGGGGTGGCCGACAGCAAGCGGTGCAGGGACCTCGCCCCGACGAAGCCGGTGGCGCCGGTGACCAGGACGGTGCGCGGGGGGAGTGCCACCGGGGTGCCCGCGAACCGCTGGGCGCGGGCGGCCAGTTCGGCGAGGTCGGGAGGGAGGACGGAGTCCCGCTCCATGAGTGCGGCCACGGCGGACGCGTCACCACTGCCCGCCTCGGCGGGGTGTCCGCCGTACGCCGCGGACCCGCCCGTCCCGCGCCCCTTGGGCGGGCCCTCCAGAGCCGCCGCCAGCGCGTCCGGCGTCCGGTGCTCGTACAGTTCTGCGAGCCCCACCGTCAGCCCCGCGGTCTCCCTGATCCGCAGCAGGGCGCTCAGGGCGGTCAGCGAGTCGCCGCCGCGGCGCAGGAAGTCGTCTCCCGTCCCGAACGAGGGGAGGTCGAGGACCGTACGCATCACCTCGGCGACACGTTCGGCGAGGGAGCCGAGGGGACGGGGGACCGGGCGTGCCTCGGACTCCAGCTTCTCCTCGACGAGCAGCCGCAGCGCCCGCAGATCGACCTTGCCGCTGTCGGAAAGCGGCAGGGCCTCCAGCACGAGGCAGTGCTGAGGCACCTGGATGCGCGGCAGCGTGGACACGAGATGGGCGCGCAGCGCCTCGGGTGCGGTACC
Source organism: Streptomyces sp. NPDC087901 (assembly GCF_044742205.1). NCBI lineage: Bacteria > Bacillati > Actinomycetota > Actinomycetes > Kitasatosporales > Streptomycetaceae > Streptomyces > Streptomyces sp. NPDC087901. The sequence continues at coordinate 20,167 of NZ_JBIUUC010000023.1, read as the reverse complement.
CTCCTCCGCGGCCGCCGCGACGACCAGCCGGTTGCGTCCCTGCCGTCGGAGGGTCAGCGCCTTGGCCTGGATGACGCCGTGGCAGCCCTCGGCGGTCGTCTCGATCTCGGCCAGTTCGATCCGGACGCCGTCCACCTTGGTCTGCCGGTCGCGGCGGCCGGTGAAGCGCAGCAGTCCGGCCGCGTCGAACCAGCCGAGGTCACCGGTCCGGTAGAGGGTGGGGCCGGGTATCGCCGGGAACGGGTTGGGTACGAACACCTCGGCCGTACGGGCGGGGTCGCCCAGGTATCCGGCACCGACGCAGGCACCGCCGATGACGATCTCGCCGGTGACGCCCGCGGGCAGCGGGCGCATGCGGTCGTCGGCGACCACCGCATAACAGTTGTCTATGGGGCGCCCGAGCGGGATGTGGTCGCCCTCGCCGCCGTCGATACGGTGGAAGACCATGCCGATGGAGGCCTCGGACGGGCCGTAGCCATTGGTGATCCCGAGCCCGGGGAGCAGCGCGCGCAGTCGGTGTACGGCGTGCGGGATGATCTCCTCGCCGCCGACCACCAGATGGCGGAGCGAGTCGATTTTGCGCAGAGCGTCCGGCTCGGCCTCCAGCAGTGCGAGCAGCATGCCGAGGATGGCCGGGACGAAATCGGTGATGGTGACCCGGTGGCGGTGGATCGTGTCGACGGTCCGCTCCAGGTCGAGGAACTCACCCTGTTCGGGTACGACGGTGCGGCCACCTGTCGTCAGCGGCCACAGCAGCTGCCAGATCGCCGAGTCGAAGGTGTGGCGGCTGTTCTGGAGCACGACCTCCTCGCCGGTGGCGCCGAAGTAGCGGGACATGAAGCGGAAGCGGTTGGTCAGTCCTCCGTGCAGATTCACTGCGCACTTCGGTGTCCCCGTCGTGCCCGAGGTGAACACCCCGTAGACCGGCTGCTCCGGGCCCGGCGTCGGACCGGGGCGCACGGTGCTCGGTGTGATCCGCCCGGCCGAGACGACCTGCGCCAGCCGGTCCGTGCATACCAGCGGCCCGGAGGTGAGCACCAGCGGCGGGTCCAGCTCGTCCAGCACGGAGCGCAGCCGCTCGTCCGGCCAGGCCGGGTCGCAGAGCGCGAAGGCGGCGCCCGCCTTCATCAGCGCCACCATGCACAGCGGCAGTTCGACGCTGTTGCCGATGACGACGGGCACCATGGCCCCGGGGCCGACACCGGCCGCCGTCAGTTCGGCGGCCAGGCCGTTGGCGAGCGAGTCGAACTCCGCATACGTCAGGGTCGTCCGGGCGGCTCCGCGGTGGATCAGCGCGGTGCGGTCCGGGGTCCGGTCGGCCTGTTCCTCGATCAGTCTGTGTACGGGGCGGTACGGGCCGTGGTCGACACGGCTGCCGGCGGTCTGCCAGATGTTTTCCGACATTTCTCCGAACTCTCTGAGGGTGACAGGTGAGGGAGCGAGGGGGCGGGTTCACCGCTTCTCGCGTTCGGATCCGTGGTCACGGGCGGGAGTGAGGCTCGTGACCAGCTCGGCGAGCGCAGACGGGGGTGGGTTTCCGGTGGCGAGTGCGGCCAGTAGCGCACCGGCCGCGGGGGCTGTCTGGATTCCGTAGCCGCCCAGACCGGCCAGCCAGTGGAAGCCGGCCGTGCGGGGGCAGGGACCGATGACGGGGGTGTCGTCCGGGGCGGCGGTACGCAGGCCGGCCCAGGCGTGGCTGATGTGCCGAAGGCGGAGGGTGGTCACCCGTTCGAAGCGTGCGACGGCGGTGGCGACGTCGAGGTCATCGGGGCGGGCGTCGCCGGGCGGTGCGGGGGTGTCGTCCGCCGGGGAGAGCAGCAGCCCGCCGGACTCGGGCTTGGCGTAGAAGGTGTCCGCCACATCCGTGATCATGGGCCAGCCCGGTACGTCCGCCGCCAGGAGGGCGGTGCTCCCGGAGCCTTCCCGATCCCCGGGTCTCCCGGCCGGTATCCGGGCGAGCGCGGCGGTGCGGCGGCGCGGCACGAGCCCTGCCGGACGGACGCCCGCCAGTCGCGCCACGTCGTCGGCCCAGGCGCCGGCGGCGTTCACCACGACCGGCGCGGTGTACTCCCTCGCCGCTGTGGAGACCCGCCAGTCCTCGGCCTGTCGGTGCAGGGCGTGGACCCGGGCGCCGGTCACCACGCTGCCGCCGCCGGCGCGCAGCCCCCGCAGGAAGCCCTGGTGAGCGGCGTCCACATCGATGTCGCAGGCGCCCGGCTTGTACAGTGCGCGGCCGAAGGCTCCGGGGCGCAGCACCGGGCAGAGTTCCAGGGCACGCTCCCGGTCCAGCTCGACGACCGGCTGCGGCGCGGTGGCCCCGGCTGCCCGGGCGGCCTCGAACTGCGGGGCGGTGCCGGGCGTTTCCAGGGCGAGCACGCCGCGCGGCGTGAGCAGCGGGGCGGCGGTGAAACCGTCCGGCGGGGCCTCGTAGAAGCTGCGGGCAGCGGCGGTCAGCGCCCGTACGGTGGCGTTCCCGAAGTACTCGGAGAACAGCGCGGCGGAGCGTCCGGTGGCGTGGAGGCCCGGCGACCGTTCGGCCTCCAGGAGGACGACCCGGCCGTGCGGGGCGAGGAAGTATCCGGCAGCGGCGCCCGCGATGCCACCGCCGATGATCAGGAAGTCGGCCGTACCGGCTGACGCGGACGACGTGCTCACTCCTTCCCCCGCTCGCCGGCGGCCCGGGCCAGGGCGGAGTCACCGGGCTCGGCCCGCTCTCCGCGCACGGCGGTGTGCCGGGGCATGGTGAAGAACGCCACCAGCAGCGACAGCAGGGCGACTCCGCCCGCCACCAGGAAGCCGCGGCCGATGCCTTCGGCCAGCGCGTCCTCGGCGGAGGTGGTGGCCGCCGCCGCACCGACCGTCGACCAGACCACGGTGCCCAGCACCGCCAACCCGATCGCGCCACCGATCTGCCGGGCCATGCTGAGGAGTCCGGAGGCGGCGCCGGAGTCCTCGTCGGCCACGTCCGTCAGCGCGGCCAGCGTCAGCGGCACGCCGGTCACGGCGAGTCCCGCGTACGTGAGCACGGTGGGCACCAGCATCCCGGTGGCGTACCCCCCGGACTCCCCGATCCGGGAAAGCCAGAGCATTCCGGCGGAGGCGGCCAGCAGGCCCCAGCACACCAGTGCGCGGGCGCCGAGGAACGTGACGAGCCGTGAGGCGGCCTTCGCTCCGGCGACGAGCAGGCAGGTCAGCGGAATGTAGACGAGCGCGGTGTCCAGCGGGCTGTAGTCCCAGACCTGTTGGAGGAAGAGAGTGAGGAAGAAGAAGATGCCGAACATCGCGGTGTTGGTCAGCGCCAGCACCGCGTACGTGCCGCACCTGGTCCGGCCGGCGAACAGCCGCAGCGGCACCAGCGGCTGGCTGCCGCGTCTCTCGATCACCACGAACGTCGGGAGCAGCACGGCCGCCGCGCCGAGCGCCACGAGTACCGACGGGTCGGTCCAGTGGCCGCCCTCCGAGGCGCCGCTGATCAGGCCGTGCACCAGCAGCAGCGCGGCCAGAGTGCCGGTGAGCGCTCCGGGCACGTCGAACCTGCCGCGCTGCCGGGGCGTCTCGCGCAGCACCCGCCAGGAGAGGGTCAGGACCGCTGCCCCGATCGGGACGTTCACGAACATCACCCAGCGCCAGGACAGATACGCGGTGATCACGCCCCCGGCCAGCAGCCCCACGCCACCGCCCGCCGTGGCCACGGCCGTGTACCAGCCCACGGCCCGGTCGCGTTCCCGCCCCTGCGGGAAGGTCACCGCGATCAGCGACAGTGCGGCGGGCGAGGCGGCCGCGGCACCGACACCCTGCACCGTACGGCAGACGATCAACAGCCACGGCTCCTGGGCGAACCCGCCGAGCAGCGAGGCCACGGTGAACAGCGCCATCCCCGTCGTGAACATCCGCCGCCGCCCGAGGATGTCGCCGAGCCGCCCGCCGAGTATCAGCAGCCCGCCGAACGCGACGGAGTACGAGGCGACGATCCACTCCAGATCGGAGCCGCTCAGCCGCAGCGAGCCCTGGATGCTGGGCAGTGCGACATTGACGATGGTGGCGTCCAGCAGGAACATCAGCTGCGCCACGGAGATGACGGCGAGCGCCACCGCTCGCCGCCGCGATCCGGTCGTTCCCGGGCCGGTGCCCGCGTCCGAGTCCGCCGTGGGGTTCGCGTCCGGGGGAGTCCGCGGCGCCTGCGGGGCCGCTGTCATCGGCGCGTGGTGTATTCGATCTCAAGGCGTTTGCGCAGCGGATGGCGGAGGATCTTCCCCAGGGAGTTCTTGGGCAGCTCCCAGACGAACTGCACCCGGTCCGGCCAGAGCGTCTCGGCCATCTTCTCCTCTGCCAGGTGTCCGCGGAGTTCCGCCAGCGTGGGCGGTTCCCCCTCGGCCACCACCACGGCGCAGACCAGTTCGGCGGTGGGCATGCGCGGATCCGGGTAGCCCACGAGCGCCACCTCCCGCACGCCCGGGTGCCGGATCAGCACCGACTCCACCTCGAGCGTCGAGACCTTCTGGCCGTTGGCCCGGACGGCCTGGTCGACGGAGCGGCCGACGATGCGGATGCCACCCCGGCCGTCGTCCCGGGCCAGGTCACTGGTGTCGAACCAGCCGTCCTCGTCCAGGCACGCCTCATACACCTCGCGCTGGCCGAGATAGCCCAGGCACTGCGAGGCGCCGCGCACCAGCAGCCGGCCGCCACCGGTGTCGGTGCCGCCCTCGGCGACCGTCGCCGGCACGATCCGCAGCTCCATCGACGGCTCCGAGCGGCCGTCGCTGTGGCCTGCCCAGCCCTCCGGGTCGTCGGCCCGGGTGACGGTGACCGCGCCGTTCTCCGTCATGCCCCACAGGGCCCGCACCGGGATGTCGAAGACCTCCCGCATCCGGGCTATCAACTGCGGCTGGATCGGCGCCGATCCGGAGACGATCTGCACCACGCTCGACGTGTCACGGGGCGCCTCGGCCTGTACGTCCAGCATGTCCAGGAGATAGGCGGGCGAGGCGTACGCCCATGTGACGCGATGCCGCGCGACGAGGTCGAGGAGCAGCTCCATGTCCCGGTTCACGTCCTGCACGACACAGGTGGCACCGAGCAGCACCGGCATGTAGCAGGCGTACGACAGCCCGGCCATGTGGGTGGCGAAGTTGGGGATGGAGATGACGTCGTCGCCGGTCAGCCCGTGCGGCACGGAGACCGCCAGCACCGCCGCGTGCAGGGTGTTCTGGCTGTGCACCACGCCCTTCATCCGGCCGGTGGTACCCGAGGTGTAGAGCAGCAACGCCGGCTCGTCGGGGCCCAGTCGGTCGGCCTCGTCCACGCTCCGGCGTTCCTCCCAGGGCGTACGGACGAAGAACGCGTCGAAGTCCAGCGCGCCGGTCGGCTCGGCGTCGCCGCACACCACCCGGTGCGCGAGCGTCGGCGGGGCGGCCTCCTGGAGGCGGGCGCCGTAGTCGACGTCCTGGAAGCGGTCCACGGTGACGCAGACCTTCGCCACGCTCTCCCGCAGGACATGGCCCAGTTCACGTACGTCCAGGGCGGGGATCACCGGGGTGGCCACGGCGCCCACTCGGTGGCAGGCCAGATACAGCGCGGTCAGTTCCCATCGGTTCGGGAGATAGAGCGCCACCACATCTCCACGCCCCACGCCGAGTTCGCTCAGCGCGGCTGCGAACCTCTCGACGAGAACCTGGAGTTCGGCATAGCTGATCTCCTTGGCCGGGCCGCGGCCCTCGTACGCGAACACGGCCGGGTGGTCCCCCCGGTCGCGGGCCGCCGCGGACAGGTCGTCCAGGAAGGTCGTTTCCCGCCACCAGCCCGCCGCCCGATACGCGGCGGCATCGTCCGGTCCAGGCCGGACCAGCGTGTCCCACTTACCCACCGCGGCACCTCTCGTCATCGAGTATCCCCACATGCGCAACGCGATCGAGCGGCTGAGCCTAGAGGATTACGGAGGGTCGCGGAAGCCCTGTGTATGTGCACCGTTTTCAGCAGCCAAACATCTCAACTCCGGCCGCGACGCACACCCTTGACATAACTTCGCCGCGCAGGTCAGGATCGCTCGATCAGCACTGGAGTGCGACCTGTGTGCGGCGCGGCACGTGAGTTCTTGGAGGCGGCGTGAGAATCGGTCTGCTCGGGTGGGACTACTCCGGGATCGATCCCGACGGCCATCATCTGGTGGAGTACGGGCGCGAGCGGGGACACGAGACCTCGTTCTTCACGCTGGAGGACATGGCGTACCGCCCGGGCCCCTCGGGCCCCACGCTGACGCTGCGCGGCGAGCCCGCGGAGTCGTTTCAGGCCATCATCAACCGGTGCAAGCTCTACGGTGACGACTGGCAGGACCGGGTGGAGCGGCTGAGCATGCTCAGCAACGTCCCCGGGGTCCGTCTGTTCGACCCGGCGGACGTCTGGGTCACCGGATACAGCAAGTTCCTCATGGCACAGCGGCTGGCGGCGGCCGGCCTGCCGGTACCGCAGGTGCGGTCCGTGGCGTCACTCGCGGACGTCGAGGCTGCCTGCGCCGAGTGGGGGCCGGTGATCCTCAAGCCTTCCTTCGGCTACCGCGGGATCGACGTGGAGCGCGTCGTCGACCCGATAGCCGGCAAGGAGACCGCGGAGGACCTGCTCTCCCGCTTCCCCACCCTGGTGTGTCAGCCGTACCTCCCGACCGAGGGCGGCGAGTACCGGATCGTCGTCGCGGGCGACGCCACCCCCCTCAACGTCCTCAAGCTCCCGGCCGCGGGCTCCTGGCGCTGCAAGACGGTGGAGGGCGCGAGCTACGAGCGCTTCGACGCGCCCGACGAGCTGATCGACCTGTCACTGCGGGCCACGCGCGCCATGGGAATGACCCTTGCCGGGCTGGACATCCTGCCGACCGCGGACGGCTATGTGATTCTCGAGGTCAACCCCATCCCCGGCTTCCTCGCCCTGATGGGGCGGGAGCAGCACCGGCAGGTGCTGGGCGGGGTGTACGACTGGGTCGAGGAGAGCGTCGCCGCGAAGGTCTGACGCCTCGGGGGCCCGAGACGCCACAGCGCGTCAGGGTCCGAGACGCCACAGCGGAGGCCGCGGCCGGCTCGGTGGCGCCGCGGGAACCCCGTACGAGACCGCCGGCCTCGCACGGGACTCCCTGCCCGGTCCGGACCCGGACCGCGTGGCCCTCCCGGCTACTCCGGTGGCGTGCAGCCCGGGGTGAAGCCGGGCGCGGCGCCGGGGGGCCGCACGGTCACGGACGTCAGGAACGGCGCATGGTAGAGCGTCGGATTCACGGGGGCCTTGCTGATCAGATGGCCTGTCAGCCGTGCTCCTCCCGGGTTCATGTCCCGGACATCCTGCGGGGCGTAACCCAGGATCATGGTCGGATCGCTCAGCGCGTCCAGTCGCAGGACGAGATCCGCCTCGTCGCCGCCCTGCGGATCGGCACACTCCTGCGAGGGCACCGCCCGGAAACCCATCCCGGTCTTGAAGAGGAGCAGGCCCGGCTGCGTGAGATGGCCCAGCAGATTCGGCTCGTTCCCCATGGACCCCCGGGTGTATCCGCGGTCCCGCCCGGCCTGCATCGCCGCAAGGTAGAGCGTGCGGGCCAGACTGGACCGGCGCCACCGGGCGCTGACCGCGGAGAACCGGAGCACCAGCAGGTCCACCTCGGGGCACTCCAACACCAGTACGCCGCCGGCCGGTTCGTCACCCTCGAAGCCGAAGACACCGAAGAACTTCCGCGGCCCGTGCAGCACCGCGTCCCGGTAGTCGAGCGCGAAGGGCACACCGAACCGCATCTCGGCCACCCGGTCCTCGTAGAGCGCGAAGAACCCGTCGAGCGAGTCCGGCGTCACCGGATCCTCCAGCACGATCCGGAGGCCGGCCGAGGCCGCGTCGCGCCGGGCCTGCCGTATCGACTTGCGAGCCGTGCGGTGCAGCCCTGCCACGTGCGCGTCCTCGTCGGCGCCCAGTTCGGACACCCAGGTGAGCACGGACGGCTTGTGCACGAACCCCCTGGCGGCGAGCTCGTCCCAGCTTGCCGCGGGTGGATTCGGCACCCGCACGACGTCGACCGGGTGATCCGCGTCGAGCCAGGGCTCGTCCGCCAGTTCCCCGGCCTCGATCAGTGCCAGCGCGAGACCGTATCGGTCGACGACCTCCAACGGTCTCTCCCACTCAGGCCGTCGCCGCGGCGGACGCCGGCGGAGCCCCGGCCAGCCTGCCCGCGAAGCACTCCAGCGCACCGGACCAGCTGTCCACGTACTCCCCGACCAGCCGCTCGAACTCGGCGGCCTCCGCCTCCGTGGTCACCATCATCGTCATGCCGGTCTCCTCGTCGCTGACCTGTGCGGCATGCACCGTCTCCGCCTTGATGTGCGCGTCGATCCAGGCGAACTGAGAGGTCTCGCCGAAGACCTTCTCCCCGTCCACCCACACCTTCGAGTACATCCGGCGGAAGCCCACGGCGATGTCCAGCGCGATGGTCTCCACCACCCGGAGCTGGACGGCGGCACCCAGCGGGGAGTCGGCCAGCCGCTCCATGTTCGCCAGCAGGTCGGCCACGGGGCCGGGGAGATCCTCCGCGCTCCGCTGCGCCGCCGGGCCCAGCCGCGAGGCCAGTGGCGCGACGATGGTGTCGTCCCACCAGATGTAGTGAATTCCCGCGGGGCCTGTCGGGGCGACCGCGCTGAACTCCGGGGCGGCGTTGTCCAAGTCGTCACCGATGACCTGGTACACCGTCTGGAAGGCGCCGAGCAGATCACGCGTCGGTGCCTCCCGGGTGGAGAACGTACGGGCCATGGTGCCCAGTCCGGCGAGAGTGCTGAACATGAAACTCTTCGTCATCACCCGCCACCAGACAGCGATGTCGAGCGCGCCCTGCGGGGTGACGGAATCCACGCTCCGCGCCTTGCCGAAGAAGCTGTTGTCGGCACGCCGCAGACGCGCTCTGTCTATTTCCTTGTCCACCCGTTCGTCGAGTGCGTCGCGGTCGGCTGTGGAGAGTTCAACGGCAGTGGTCACAAACACTCCTGATACTGGTGAGAGTTCCTCTGGACGGCGCCGAGGGGTCCTGGGCCCAGGATCTGTCCGGGCCACGAGGGCTGTCCCGTATTCCACCGGGGAGTACGGGACAGCCCCTCAGATGCCCAGCTTCTGCTTGACCTCGGCGAAGAACGGCACGTAGCGGTAGTCACGGGCCACCGGGTCGTAGTCGGTGTACATGTCGGTGAGTGCGATCAGCCGCTTGCGGACCGCCGCCACGGGTTCCTGCCGGATGTGCGCCTCGATGGCGTGGACCTCGGCGAGGAACTGCGCCAGCACTCCGGGGATATCCGGGCTCAGCTGGATGACCGAGTCCTTGACCCGGATGCCCTCGTGCTTCTGCAGGTACCCGAAGAGCAACTGGGAAGCCACCGCGTCGTAGTTCGGCCGCGGTATGCCCTCCACCGCGTAGCGCAGCAGTCGTTCCGACAGGATGTACTCGTAGGTGGTGAGCGCCTCTTCGCGGGGCAGGTTCTCGTCGCCCAGCAGCGCGAGCATCGCGGAGACGTCCACCCGCAGTTCCTCGAGCCCGGCCAGCGGCTTGTACTTCTTCGCGTCGAGGAAGTCCGGGATGGGCATGTCGCCCTGCCGGTGGTGGTACTCGTGCAGCCGCACCCACCAGGACGACGCCTGCTCGATCGTCGCGTCCGAGGCCCCCTGGATCAGCGGGAAGCTGCCCTTGGCCATCACCGCGTCGATCATTCCCCGGGTGATCCGGTTGTGCCGCTCCACGAACTTGTCGATGAAGTAGAAGACGAGGTCTTCCGGGTCCTGGAGCCCGTCGATGTGATTCTCCGGAAAGAGCGCCACGACCACCCGGGAACGGAATCCGGCCGACCGGCCGGTGATGCGCACCGGGGCAGTGCTGCTGGCGTACCGCTGGGCAAGATGCGCGTCCGCGGGCAGTTCCTCGTAGGTCAGGTAGTCCAGGGACAGCTTCGGGAAGTACGAAGCGTCGAACAGCGAGAAGAGATGGTTGTCCCGACGGCTGTTGATGTGTCCCTTCGTGGCGCGCAGACGCTCACCGGGAGTGAACGAGTGGATGTCCTCCAGGAACGCCTGAGCGGCCGGCTGCCGGGAAAGGCTCCGGGTGTTCTCGATCTGGCGGGCCAGTTCCTTGAGGGTTGCTTCAGACCGGTACGAAGCCCGCTCCGGGAGCCCGTTCCGCAATGCGTCCACCTCGGCGAACACCGAGCTCATGTCGTCCATCACACGCCCTCCCTGGCCACCCGTCCGAGCCGTGACGCGAAACGAACCACCCGGCGGGCCGAACTCGCGCCCGCAACGACTTGCCCTGAGTGCGGCAGCACACAGCTCCGCTGCCGCACAGTTCGGGAGAGGTTGCGGTGATCACCGACAACGTGGTGACCAAGAGGGAGCCTAACCGCGACGACAGTGCCTGACCAGATCCAGGATCAGGCTCGTCCGTACGCCCCCGTTCAAGGTCAACTGGCTCATGACGTCGCGTTGTTATGTTCCCGACCCGCGTTGTTACGTTCACGACTGAGCCGGTCGCACTTCGTGATCCGGCGATCCGTGTCAGGTGGGATCGCAGAGGCGCCGCTCGCAGTGGTGCCGACGGGGCACGGGTCCCGGCAAAGCCTTCCGGGTGGGGCACCGCACTCCTCTCGGGGGCCCCGAAGACGGCGCGGCCGGGCTGCACTTCGAGCCGGCGCTTCGCACCGGCACCGACCGGGAGCCGACCGCCTGACGGCTTGGTCACCCCTGAGAGGTCGAGTTGAAGGTGGCCGACCGGTTCGGTGCCTCCGGCGGGGGAGAGGCGACCGTGCGCTCATGGCCCGGCTCGCCGATGCGCATCCGTCGCACGGGGGTGAGATCTCCTGACGGGCGCGGGGTGGGTAAAGGTCAGTGCAACCGGGTGAGGGCGTCGGCCGTGACGGCGTGGACCGGCGGACGCCCGGCGAGCAGCCGCAGCACCTCGTTGACGGCGCTGGTGCCCAGCCGCTGCCGGCACTCGACACTGCCCGCCGCCTGGTGCGGGGTGAGCAGCACGTTCGGCAGCGCACGGAAGGGGTGGCCGGCGGGCAGTGGCTCGGCGTCGAAGACGTCGATCGCCGCGTCCAGCCGGCCCGTGGCCAGTTCGGCGAGGAGCGCGTCCTCGTCGACGAGCCACGACCGGGCGGTGTTCACGAGGCCCGCTCCGTCCGGCATCAGCGCCAGCTGCGCGGCGCCGATCATCCGGTGGGTCTCCTCGGTGACCGGTGCGTGCACGGCCACGATCCGGCTGCGCGAGAGCAGTTCCTCCAGGGGGACGGGCGTCACGCCGAGCGCCTTGGCGTCGGCCTCGGAGAGGAACGGGTCGGTGACGCTCACCCGCGCTCCCATCGCCCGCACCAGCCGGATGTAGGCGCGTCCGGTGCGGGAGGCACCGATCACGCCGATGTCGCTGCCGTGGATCTCGTGGCGCGGCGGGACCTCGCTCGCCGCCGCCCACTCCAGCCCGCCGCGCAGGGCGTGGTCGAAGCGCTGGATGCGGTGGAGCAGGGACAGGGTGAAGGCGAGCGCCACCTCGGCGACCGGGCGGGCCATCTCGTCACCGGCCTGGGTGACCAGGATGGGGCGCCGGAACACGTCCTCGGTGACATAGGGGGCGACCGCCGAACCGGTGTGCGCCACGAGCTCCAGCCGGTCCGCGTGCGCCAGCAGCCCGGCGTCCACCTTCGGCGCCCGCCACGAGGTGATCAGCGCACGGGCGCCGGGCAGCGCGGCCGCGACCGCCGCCCGGTCGGAGTGGTCGTCGACGACGATGAGCTCGGCCGCCCGTTCCAGCTCCTGCCACACCTCGGCGGTGAAGAACTGGGCGCGCAGGCCCGGCGGTACGGCGACGACCACCCGTGAGGAGCGGTCGGCGGGTTCAGGAGAGCCAGGCATCGAGGTGCTCCGCAACGAAGGCGTCATCGGTCAGCCAAGGGTAGGCCGCGGCCACCCGGGTGATCTCGTCGGCCTGTCCGGGGGAGAGCGTCTCGGCCGGGTCCAGGCAGCGGATGTTCGCCAACAGGCCCTGACGGCGCAGCACTTCGTGCACCCCGGCGATGCAGCCGCGGAAGGCGCCCCGTACATCGAAGACCGCGCTGTTGGCGTCGGTGAGCTCGGAGCGGCGGGCCAGGCAGCGGAGCATCGCCTCGTGGTCCCCGGCGCGGGCCCGGCGGACGTCGTCGAGCAGGGTCACGGCGGAGCTCGTCCACACCGCCCACTGGCCGAGCAGCCCGCCCGCGAACCAGCGAGGGGTGCCGGCGGCCGTCTCGTACGGGGTGAGCAGATCGCCGATGATGTCGTCGTCGTTGCCGGTGTACAGGGCCACCTCGTCGGCCCGGTCCGCGGCGGCGACCGCCCGGACGACATCGGCGGTGCGGTAGCGGTCGAACGGGGCGATCTTCACCGCGGCCGTGTTCGGGAGATCGGTGAACGCCGACCAGAAGGAGGGCGACAAGTACCGCCCGCCGACGGCCTCCTGGAGGTAGAAGCCGATCACCGGCAGCACCTCGCCGACCGCCCGCGCCCGCTCCAGCAGCCCCTTCTCGTCGGCCCCGGGGACGGCCGGGCTGAGCAGCACCGCGTCGTAGCCGAGCGCGGCGGCGGTCTCGGCCTCCGATACGGCCTGGGCGGTGTAGCCGCAGGCACCGGCGACCTTCACGAACGGGCGGCCGGCCTCGGCGTCTATCGTCTCGGCGGCGAGCTCCAGCACGGGCCGGAACAGGCCCACCTCCCGCTCGCGGATCTCGAACTGGGTGGTGTGCACGGCGACGGCGGCGCCGCCCGCGCCCGAGGCGAGGTAGTACCGGGTCAGCGCGCGCTGGCGGCGCTCGTCGAAGGTGCCGTCCGCGTGCAGCGCGAGCGGATGTGCGGGGATGGCCGCGCCCTGGGCGAGCAGCTCCAGCGCGGGCGTGGACCGGAGGGAGGGAGTGGACATGGAGTGGATCAGAACCTTCCGTCACGTACCTGGAACTTGGTGGGCTTGCCGGAAAGCGGCAGTCCGCGGCGCAGCCAGTCGGCCTGCCATTCGACGAGGGTGCGCAGCGCGACGTCCGGGTAGCCGAACAGCGCGTGACAGCGGCTCGCGTCGGATAGCAGCGCGGTGGGCGCCTCCGTACCGGCGAACACCGGCACACGGTCGAACTCCTCGCCGAACCACTGGGCGATGCGGCGCACCGACGCGGTCTCGGGGCCGGTGAGGTTGAGGGTGAACGCCTCGCCGCCGGTGGCGTGCAACAGGGCGCGCAGGGCGACCTCGTTGGCGTAACCCTGCCACACCACATTGGCATGACCGGTCGTCACATCGACGGGCTCGCCGCCCTGTACGTGGTACGCGATGTCGGCGAGGACGCCGTAGCGCAGGTCGACCGCGTAGTTGAGGCGGATGTTGGCGACCCTGGTGCCGCGGGTCAGCGCCGCGTGATCGAAGATCCGCTCGCGGCCGAGGCAGGACATCGCGTACTCGCCGACCGGCCCGACCGGGTCGCTCTCGGTGCAGCCGCCGGAGGAGAGCGGCACCAGCGGATAGACGTTGCCGGTGGAGAACGCGGCGATCCGCGAACCCGACCAGCGCCGCGCCACCCGGTCGGGCATCGCGGCGTTCACCGCCCAGGCGTGCGAAGGCGCACCGGCGGAGCCGAACTTGGCGCCGACCATGAAGACGACATTGCCTGCATCGGGCAGTTCGGCCAGATCGGCGGCCGGATCCATCAGGTCGAAGGCGACGGTACGGATCCCGGCCGCCTCCAGCTCCTCGGCCGCAGCCTTGTCCGACCAGCGCGAGACCGCGTACACGGTCACGTCCGTACGGCCCGCGGCGTCCAGCGCCCGGCGCGCCAGCCGGCACAGGCTGGGGCCCATCTTGCCGCCCGCACCGAGCACCAGCAGGTCGCCCTCGAGGCGGCCGAGATCGGCGACGAGCGCGGGGGAGGGGGTGGCGAGCCGCTCTTCGAGTGCGGCCTCATCGGTGAACATGTGTGGCTATCCCTTGATTCCGGACGCGGTGACGCCCTCGGTGAAGTAGCGCTGGCCCACCATGTACGCGGCGAAGATGGGCACGAACGCGATGACAGAGCCGGAGAGCACCACATTGAGCGGCACGTTCTGCTGCTGGAGCGAGGCGATGCCGACGGTGAGGGTGCGCATGTCGGTGGACTGGCCGATGACCAGCGGCCACAGGAAGTCGTTCCAGTGCCACAGGAAGACGAAGACGCCGAGCGTGGCGAGGATCGGCTTCAGCAACGGCAGCACGATCCGGTAGAAGATCTGCCACTCGCTGCAGCCGTCGAGCCGCGCCGCCTCGAAGAGTTCGTCCGGCAGCCCCTGGATGAACTGCCGCATCAGGAACACCGCCTGGGCGTTGGCCAGGGTCGGCACGATCAGCCCCCAGTAGGTGTCCACGCCGCCCAGCTTCGCGATCATCGCGAAGGTCGGGATCATCGTGACGTGGTACGGAACCATCACCATCGACAGGAACGACCAGAACATCGCCTCCCGGCCCGGGAAGCGCTTCTTGGCGAAGGCGTACCCGGCGAGGGAGGCGAGCAGCAGCACGCCGACGACCGAGACGACCGAGTAGATCAGCGTGTTGAACAGCCAGCGCGGCACATCCTGGGCGCCCATGACGGTGTCGTACGCCTCGCCGGTCAGTGGCCACGGCAGCAGACTTCCGGGGAAGTCGACCGCCGCGGACGGCTTCAGGGAGAGCACGACCATCGCGTAGAACGGGAAGACCGTGACGAGCGCGGCGACCGTCAGCAGCACGCCGCGTGCGATGCGGCCGGTGCGGGTGGGGCGCATGCCGTACGGGACGGTGTCCTGCTCGGAGAGTTTGCGCAGTCTGCGTTCGGCCCGGCGCGCGGCCCGGTCCGTGGGTGCGGAAGCCGGGCCGGCGGGCGGGGCCTTCGTCTCTGCGGGTGCTGCGGTCATGGTCACTGGTCCTTCCCGATCACGAGCCGCTGGATCACGGCCACCACCACGGTCAGCACGAAGAGCGCGACACCGATGGCGGAGGCGTAACCCAGGTCGAAGTACTTGAAGCCCGCGTCGTAGAGCTGGAAGACGAGCGTGTAACTGGCGTTGGCGGGTCCGCCGCCGGTCATCGTGTACACGGCGTCGAAGACCTGGAACGAGGCCGTCGTCTCGATGACCGCGAGGAAGAACAGGGCGGGCTTGAGCTGTGGCAGCACGATGTACCGGAACCGCTGCCACGGGCCGGCCCCGTCGGTGAGGGCGGCCTCCTCCAGCTCCCGCGGGATGTCCTGCATCCGGGCGAGCAGGATGAGCATCCCGTAGCCGAAGCGGGACCAGACGCCGACGATCGCGAGCGCGGGCAGCACCAGCACGTCGTCGGAGAGCCAGGAACCCTCGGACATCCCGAACCAGCCCATCAGGGTGGACCAGGGGCCGCCGGTCGAGAAGATCCACACGAAGACGGTCGCGGCCAGCACCAGCGAGGTGACGACCGGCAGGAAGAACACCGAGCGGAAGAACTTGGCGCCACGGAAGGCGCGCCGGGTGATCAGCGCCAGGGACACCGACGCGATGAGCGTGCCCGGCACGGCGAGCACGGTGTAGAGGACCGTGACCTTCAGGGCCTGCCAGAACAGCGGGTCATTCCACAGGCGGGTGAAGTTGTCCAGCCCGATGAAGCTGCCGCCGCCGGTGAGGGAGTAGTCGGTGAAGCTCATCAGCACACCGGCGACACCCGGACCGAACCGGAAGGCGAGGAAGAGCAGGAAGCACGGAAGGACGAAGAGCAGGCCGATCCGGGCCTCGCGGCGCGCCTGCGGCCCGCTGCGACGGCCCCGGCGGGTGGGTTCCGCGACGACTGCCACGGGGATCTCCTTGCGGTACGGGGGAATTGCGGAGGGTTCGGGGGAGTGCCCCCGTGGGGTTGCGGGGCCGGGGCCCGGGTGCGGCCGGGAGCCCGGCCCCGCAACGGTCGGTCAGCGGCCGAGCATCGCCTGCGCGGCCTTCTGCGCGGCGTCCAGCGCGTCCTGCGGGCTCTTCTTGCCGAGCAGCGCCGCCTGGATCTCCGGCGCGAGCAGGCCCTGGACCTCACGGGCCTTGTCCTGCAGCGGGCCCACGTTCATGCTCGGCAGAGTGGCGCCGACGGCGGTCTGGAGTGCGTCGTCGGGGTACAGGTCGCCGCCGGACTCACGGGCCGGGAAGAAGCCCGCGGCCTTCTGCAGGCCGGCCGTGTTCTTCGATTCGGCGACGAAGTTCAGCCAGTCGCCGGTGTTCTTCTTGTCGGCGCCCTTCAGCATGGACAGCGCGCCCACCGTGCCGTAGCCGACCGACGCGGTCTCCTTCAGCGGCGGCTGGACGACGATGTTCTCCTTGCCCCAGAACGGCTCGACGTCCGCCGGGGTGTTCTGCCAGGTGCAGGCGACCTTGCCCTTGGCGGTCGGGGTCTGCTCCAGCTTGGGCGTGGTCGTGACCAGGTCCTTGTCGGTGTAGCCGCCGTCCACCAGCTTCTTCAGGTACGTCAGCGCCTTGACGCCGGCCGCGTCGTTGAAGGTGACGTTCTTGCCGTCCTCGGCGAAGACGTCGCCGCCGGCCTGCCACAGCAGCGGGTAGAAGGTCATGTTCAGCGTCTGCTGGGTGTCGCCGCTGTAGCTGGTGGCGTAGTAGCCCTTCTTCTTCAGCTTCGGGGCCAGCGCCTCCAGGTCCGCCCAGCTCGTCGGATAGGTCTTCTCCCCGATGGCGTCGAACACGCGCTTGTCGCAGATCAGCGGGTTGGCGCTGGTCAGGATCGGGGTGGCGAGCGCCTTGCCTTCGACGGTGACGGACTTCAGCGCGAAGTCCGTGTAGTCGGACTTGGCGTCGGCAGGCATGTACTCGTCGGCCGCGACGATGTTCCTGGCGTACTTCGGCAGCTGGTCCGGGATCAGGTAGACCGCGTCCGGGCCCTTGCCGGAGGCGATCGCGGTGGCCAGCGCGGTGTCGCGGTTGGCCCACGGGAAGGTCTCCACCTTCACCGTGACGCCGGCGTGCTCCTTCTCGAAGGCCTTGACCAGGCCGTCCCAGTACGCCTTGTTCTTGGCCTCGTCGAAGATGACCGGGTAGGTCCACATGGTGACGGTGTTGCCGTCGTCGCTGCTGGAGCAGCCGGCCAGCACACCGGCGGCGAGCGCGGTCGCCACGACGGGGGCGGCGAGGGCGCGGACTCTGGAACGACGGGTGAGAAGACGGGACATGAGGTGGTCCTCCGAGGACGTGAGGGTGGGAAGAGGGGGAGTCACTGCGCCGGGACCGTCTGGACGGTGCCGGTGTGCCGGGCGCGTTCGGCGGCGAACGCCGCGAGATGACTGCCGAGCGAGGTGGCGGGGCCGGAGCGGACGGCCCCGGAGTCACCGGTGGCGACCGCGGTGACGAACGCCTCGACGAGCGCGGCGTCCCCGCCGCCGTGCCCGTCCGCCGCGTTCGACCCGGACGTGCCGAGTGCGTGGACGGTGGACTCGCCGGTCCGGAAGTCCTGCACGGTGACGCGCTCACCGTCACCGACGATCCAGCCGTGCGAACCGAAGATCCGGGTCTGGCGGTGGGTCTGCTCGGTGAACGCCACCATCTGGAAGGTCGCGGTCACCCCGCCCGACAACTGCATCGCGAGGACCTGGTGGTCGACCACGTCGTTGTCGCTGCGGTACGCGCAGACCCCGTACGGGCCCTCGCGCAGCGCCTGCACGAGACCGGCCTCGTCGGTCGCCTCGGTGACATGCGTGACCGGCCAGACGGCGCCCTTCTCACGCAGCGTCGGCATGTACAGCTTCAGCGCGCTGTACGGGCAGCCGGACTCCACCGCGCAGTCCAGGCAGCGGTCCGCGGACCCCGCCGGGGCGTTCTCGGGCCGGAAGTGCTTCAGCCCGCCGAAGCCGGTGACCTGCTCGATCCGGCCGCCCATGATGTACGTGATCCAGTCCAGGTCGTGGCAGGACTTGGCGAGCAGCATCGGCGACGAGTCCTTCTCGCTGCGCCAGGGACCGCGTACGTAGCTGTGCGCGTAGTGCCACCAGCCGACCGGCTCCAGATGGTCGATCGAGACCAGCTGCCCGAGCACACCGGAGTCCACGACCTCCTTCACCAGGTCGGTGTACGGGGTGTACCGCATGACGTGGCACACCGCGAACAGGACCCCGGCCCGCTCCACCCCCTCCACGATCCGGCGGGTCTCCTCCTCGGTCGGGGCGAGGGGCTTCTCGGCGAGGATCGCGTAGCCGGCCCCGGCCAGGGCCAGCACCGGCTCCACATGGAAACGGTCCTGGGTGGCGATGATGACGGCGTCGGCGATGCGGTTGTCGACGAGAGGCCGCCAGTCGTCGAACTCGACGGGCGCACCGGCGGCGGCCCGCGCCGCGGGGCGCGGATCGGCGACGGCGACGAGCTCGGCGCGCTCGGGGTGTGCCTTGATCCACTCGGCGTATGTCAGACCGCGGTTGCCCGCGCCGACGAGCGCGACCCGGACGGGCCGGCCGGTGATCGGGGTATGCGTGGACACGGGGAATCCCTGGTGCTCGGTGGTGCTCGATGGACGGGGGTGGTCAGAAGCGCAGCGTGGCCGCGGTGTGGGCGACGCGGTCGCCCTCCTCCGGCAGTGCGGTGCGCTCGGCGCCGTCCTCGACACAGCCGGTGTGCAGCAGATGGCCCGCTCCGCCGAAGGCCGCGGGCCGGAGTTCGATCCGGCCACCGGTGAAGGTGGAGCCGGTGGCCCGGTAGCGGTTGGTGCCCTCGGTGACCAGCACATGGGCGGTGCCCTCGGGCGCGGTCGAGTCGAGGCCGGTGAGCTGCCAGTCGACGGTGCGGCCGGAGCCGGTACGCGCGAGCAGGGCGCCGTCCTTGTTGGTGCCGGACAGCCGTGTTCCGTCGATGCGGAGGCGTTGATCCTTCGCTGCGGTCAACTTCAGCCCGCTGTCCCGGATTTCGCCACCGAGCACGGTGACGTCGGCGTGGGCGAGCGAGACCGGGGCGGTGTCCTTGGAGCCGGTCAGCGTGCACTGGTCGAGGACGAGCGGCCCGGTGCCGTTGAACACCGCACTGGCGACGCCCTTCAGCGTGGTGCGCTGGAGGGTGAGGGGGACGGTGACGCCGGCCTGGGTGATCTCCGCGCCCGCCGCGAAGGCGAAGGAGGAGTCGGCGACGACGTTGGGGCGGGCGGAGAGGTCCGAGGCCCGGGAGACGATCAGCGGACCGGTGGCCGTGCAGCCCCGCATCTGCACCCCGTCCGCGTTGACCCAGAGCATTCCGGAGCCGGCCAGGGACGGCTTCCCGATGACCAGGACGTCCTCCAGCGTCAGGTCGGTGATCTTGACGCGGGCGACGAACCAGGAACAGGCGTGCCGTCGGACGGTGATCCGCTTCGCCCTGCCGCCCCAGGCCGCGCCCGAGTTGGCGAACGTCATCAGGCCGGAGTTGCCGGTGTAGACGAGGTCGTGCTCGAACTGGCCGTGCGTCACGAACGGGCCCTCGTCGTCACCGTCGCCGTGGCAGTTGGTGACGTAGCAGTAGGCCGAGGCCGTGAAGTCGTTGAGGTGCCGGGCGTTGGAGGTGTGACAGTCCTCCACGTGCCCGTACAGGCAGTAGATCTGCTGGGTGAGGTAGCCCGCGCCGCCGTAGGTGACGGACTTCGGGTTGGTGAGCGAGCACTGCTCGGTGCGGTAGTACGTGCACCAGCGGCGCATCACCACCGGCCAGAAGGTGCCGACGGCCTCGATGCCGGAGACGTCACAGCGCACCGCGTACTCGTAGGCGACCGGGTGCGAGCCGGTCATCTCGTCCTCGCCCCAGCCCTCGAAGACCATGTTGCGGACGTGGGCGCGGTCGACGGGCTCGATCCGGGTCCAGGTCAGGGTGCGGCCGGCGGCCAGGTCCCAGCCGATCTGGTAGTTGACCCGGATGTGCGTCGCGTCGACGACGTCGGTGACCTGGACGAGACGCTGGATCTCCTTCTCGTACTTCCCCGCCAGCGCGTTGATCTCCACGGCCCACCACTGGCCGACGGTGAACTTCGAGGCGTCGCCGACCTCGAACAGGTCCGAGAGGTCCGGCATCGCCGCGCTCAGGGTGTGTTCGACGGTGGTGTCGGTGGGGGTGCCGCGGAAGGAGAGGACGGCGCCGAAGGGGTTGTCGTGGGTGTTCTTCTCGATGCCTTCGGTGCGGATGTGGT
>NZ_JBIUUC010000022.1:0-82745 GCF_044742205.1 Streptomyces sp. NPDC087901 | reverse complement strand
GGGGGGCCCCCGGGGGCCCCGGGGGGGGGCGGGCGCCCCCGCCCCCCCCCCCCCCCCCCCCCCCCGCGGCCCCCCCCCCGGGGGGGGCCCCCCCCCGCGGCTCTGTGCGTGGGCCTTGGCGGCCGGCTGCGTAGGGAGTGGGCCAGGTGCGGGCCTCCCCCGCCGGCGCATTCGACCGCGTCGGGCGACGCGGACCTTCTTCATGACGGGCTCGAACTGTGGGGAGTCGCCAAGCTGACCGGCCGTGATCACGATCGACATGGGCTTCTGCCCCTGCTCGGCGGCCAGGTGCAGCTTGGTGGTCAGGCTGCCGCGCGAGCGTCCGAGTCCATGGTCGTCCGGCTCGGCGGGGACGCCGCCGGGCGGCTCCGTTTACAGGTCCCCTTTTTTTTTCCGCGCCCCGGCGGCGTGCTGGTGGGCCCGGCAGACGGTGGAGTCGATGTTGATGTCCCAGGCGATCAGATCCTTGGCATCTGCCTGGGCCTGCAACGCGGCGAAGATCCGCTGCCAGGTGCCGTCCCGCTGCCAGCGGCGGAACAGGTCGTACACCCGGCTCCAAGGCCCATACTCGTCGGGTATGTCCCGCCACGGGATGCCGGTGCGGACCCGGAAGCGTATGCCGTCAACCAGCTGCCGTCTGGTCCATCGCGGCGGCCGTCCCGTCTTCTTGCCCTTAGGCAACAGCGGCTCCAGCACCGCCCATTGCCCGTCCGTCAGATCTCCGCACGCCACAAACCAAGATCATCTCACCCGCGGGGTCCACTTTCGACGGACCCTAGAACAGAACAAAGGGGTCTCCGGCCCGCACCTGTCCTGGCGACACGACCGTGGCCAGCCCATCCAACCGCATGTCGTGCGCTTTCGTGATGGCTCGCAATACCAGCGGGGAGTGGGGAAGGTCCTGCTGAGCCTCGTTGGTCATCACGCATCGCTCACTCGATCGCACAAACTCAATGCACACCGCGTCGCCGATCCGCGCCTTGCTCCCGAACCACTCGTCCTCCACGAACGGAGGGGTGCCTGCCGGTGTGCGTACCAGGAGGTTCGGCCGGAAGCGTCGCTCATCGACGGGAACATCGGGCACCGCCGAACGCACCCAGTCAAGGGTGGCAGTGGTCAACACGCTGATAGGCAGCTGGTCGAAGTGAGAGATTGCCCCCTCGCGGGCTACCTCGACGTCCTCGCGACCGAGGAAGCGACGAAGGTAGGCACTCGGGTCCGGTACCACCGCGCCTCGCGGGTCGAGCAGTTCAGGCTCACCAACGTCATCCACATAGCGGGAACGCAGATGCAGCAGGCCCGGCATCCTGCGGAATCGACGAGTGTTCTTCCCCGAGCCGAACTTGCCCTGAGCGTCGCGCACCGCGAAGAGACGGTCACCGATGAACCCCCTCGCCTCTACCTCTACCCGGTGGAGCAACTCGCCCCCTGTCGACTTGATCGGATACCGCCAGATCCGTTCGATCACGCCCGCCTTGATCACCATCCAGATGAGGCTACAAGAGCGGGGGCGTACGCACTTTCGATACACCCCCTGGATGTCGCCGACCTGGGCGGGCCCGATGGGTTACGGCATCAAGGCCTGACGGGTTACAAGGGCGGCAGGGCGTCACGGGTTACGAGGCAGAGCGTGACGGGGCCTCGAGGGACGGCGTTACGGGGCCGAGGGCGGGCGCCGGTTGCCGTCCGGACGGGTACGGTCCTCGCGGATCACCTCGCCGGAAATGACCTTCCCGCCCGGGCCGGAGGGCTCCTCGTGGATCACCTCACCCTGGACGACCTTGCCGTCCGGGCGGTGCATACGAGCCTGCGTGAAGGCGTCGGAGAGGCTGCCGGGGCCGGCCGTCCTCATCCGCCGTTCCAATGAGCGCTCCGCGTACCTGCTGAGCGCAGACCGGACCGGCGGCACCAGGAGCAGCAGTCCGGCCACGTCCGAGATCATCCCCGGAATCATGATCAGGAGCCCGGCGAGCATCAGGAAGCCGTTGCCACGGGTGCTCGAGGGGGCGGGCGACGAGCCACCGGCCCCCGGCTGTCCCGGCATCTGCTGGAGCGTCTCGGTGAGATTACGGAAGGCCCTGCGGCCGGCCCGCTTCATCACCACGGCCCCGAGGACGACGCCCGCGGCCAGGAGCAGCAGCACGGTGAACCCGCCTGCCGCGTCGGCCACCACGATGAGCAGCCAGATCTCCAGCACCGCCCAGGCGGCGATGGCGAGAGGTACGAAGGTCCGGGCGCGCGAGCGCCTGCGGGCGGTCGGGGGCGGTGTGCCGGTCGTCATGCCCCCAGTGTGCCTGGACCGGCGTCCGAACGAGGTAAGGGGGCCGGGCGGCGGGTCCCCGCTCCTCGTCAGGTGGTCCGGCGGCCGAGCACCCGGTTCGTACGCGTGGTGACGCCCCACGCCGTCACGCGCCAGAGCGCCTCGACCAGGATGTCGCGGCTCATCTTGGAGTCGCCGACCTCCCGGTCCACGAAGGTGATCGGGACCTCGACGACATGGAAGCCGGCCTCGATCGCGCGACGGGCCAGGTCCACCTGGAAGCAGTAGCCCTGCGAGGCGACCTCGTCCAGGCCGATGCCCTGCAGCGTCTCGGTACGGAAGGCCCGGTAGCCACCGGTGACGTCCCGCGTCTGCAGTCCGAGCATCAGCCGGGAGTACGTGCTGCCGCCGCGGGAGATCATCTCGCGGGACTTGGGCCAGTTGACCACTCGCCCGCCCGGGACCCAGCGGGAGCCGAGCACCAGATCTGCGCCCTTGAGGGCGGTGAGCAGGCGGGGCAGCTCTTCCGGCTGGTGGGAACCGTCGGCGTCCATCTCGACGAGAACCCCGTAGTCGTGGTCCATGCCCCAGCGGAAGCCGGCGAGGTAGGCGGCGCCGAGCCCTTCCTTGCCCTTGCGGTGCAACACGTGGACCTGGTCATCGGTCGCGGCGAGTTCGTCGGCGAGCTTGCCGGTGCCGTCCGGGCTGTTGTCGTCGGCGACCAGGATGTCAGCCTCCGGCACGGCGGCGCGCACCCGGCTGACGATCGGCTTGATGTTCTCGGCCTCGTTATAGGTCGGAATGATCACCAGTGCTCTGCCGAGCGGGCCGTATCGCCTCTGACCGCCGTCGTTCACTTACTGCCCCTTAAGTCCGTACGCAGATGCACACCATATCGAGCGCGTCACGCACACTGACCGACCCGGTCGGGCGGCGTGGGAAGCGGTGACGGACAGAAGAGCGGAAGTACGGACAGAACTGCGGATCGGGGCCCGGCGCCCTTCGGGCCGACCTGGGACCCGCCGGCTGCGGGTCGACCTAGAGCCGTTGTCTACTGAACGTCCGGGCCCCACCCGGGTCACACCCTCCGCCCGGCTGAAACCTTCCCTCGCCCCCGAGGCGCGGGCGCTGAACCTGGCTGTCAGTGATGGTGCACCGGTGCGGCACACCACCCCATGACCCAGCGGCGTTCGACGACTGCGTGGAGGTTTAACCGGTCGGACGTCCTGTGGTGGACTCGGCCGAACCTACCGGCCGGTGGGCGCATTCTGTCAATAGTTGCCTGACCTGCATCGTTTAGCGAACTTGCCTGGTCAGTCCCGAAGATCCCCAGGTCGCGGCAGAACGGGGGCCTCTTCGAGAGGCGGTACGAAATGTCCGTACGTCACTCGTTCGGTCGCACGTAGACAGTTTGTCCGAAGACAACCGTGCGCAGGCATACCGGGAGCTCGGCACCTGGGCTGAGGTCAGGCAGTCCGGGCGTTCCCGACCTGGGGTCCGTCGACCAGCGCGCCACCCGGTCGTCCGGGGCCTGGACCACCAGCTCCTCGGTGCGCCAGACCGCGTAGTCGGCCGGGGCGCCGGGCACCAGGGTGCCCGCGTCGTCACGGCCGGCCGCCCGCCAGCCGCCCCGGGTGTGTGCGGTGAAGCCGGCCCGTACCGAGATCCGGTGCTCGGGCGTCCGGTGGAACGCGGCGGCCCGCACCGTCCCCCACGGGTCCAGCGGGGTCACCGGACTGTCGGAGCCGAACGCGAGGGGCACACCGGCCCGCAGGAGCGCCGCGTACGGGTTGAGGGTCCTCGCCCGCCCGGCACCCAGTCTGCGGGCGTACATGCCCTCCTCACCGCCCCAGGCGGCGTCGAAGGCGGGCTGGACGGAGGCGGTGAGACCGAGTTCGGCGAAAGCGGCCACGGTCTCGGGCGTGAGCATCTCCGCGTGTTCGACGCGGTGCCTGGCGGCCCGCACCCGGCCGAGGCCCACCTTCTCGGCCGCCACCCTGATGCCGTCGACGACGGCGGAGAGCGCCGCGTCGCCGATGGCGTGGAAACCCGCCTGGAGCCCGGCCTCGGTGCAGGCCGCGACGTGGGCGGCGATCTGCGCCGCGTCCAGGTGGGCGGTGCCCGAGACGGGTGCGTCGGCGTACGGCTCGTGGAGGCAGGCGGTGTGCGAGCCGAGCGACCCGTCGACGAAGAGGTCTCCCGCCGCACCCACCGCGCCGAGCTCCCGGATGCGCCGGGCGTCCTTCTCGTCGCCGACCTGTTCGGCCCAGTAGCCGACGACCCGCGGCCCCGGCTCCCCCGCCGCCAGGCTCAGCAGCGAGGTGAAGTCCTCCTCGTCGGAGATGTCGGGGCCACCGCACTCGTGGACCGTGCCGATCCCGAGGGAAGCCGCACGGGCCAGCGCGGCACGCTGGGCATCGGCGCGCTGCCGCGGCGAGACGGCGTCGTGGGCGGCCGCGCGCACCGCGTGGTGGGCGGCGTCCGTCAGCGGCGCGTCGGGCCGGTAGCCGGCCATCGAGGCGATCCGGGGGACGAGATCGAGCAGCGCGGTCGTGACGACCGCCGAGTGGACGTCGATCCGGGGCAGATAGACCGGCCGTCCACCCGCCGCCGCATCGAGCTCGCCGCGCGTGGGCGGGCGTTGCTCCGGCCAGCGCGTGGCATCCCAGCCGTGCCCGAGGACCACCCGGTCGGCAGGGTGCGCCGCCACGTACGCCGTCACGAGGGCGAGGGCCTCGCCGAGGGTGCGGGCGCCGGAGAGGTCGAGGCCGGTGAGGGCCAGACCGGTCGACGTGGTGTGGACGTGTGCGTCGGTGAACGCGGGAGTGACCAGCGCCCCGTCGAGGTCGATCACTTCGTCGACACCGCTCGCGAAGGCGTCGGCGGCCCCTTCGGAGCCCACCCAGGCGACATGGCCGCGTTCGACCACCATGGCGGTCGCGAAGGGATCGGCGGGGCTGTGGACGTCTCCACCGCGCAGCAGCACGGTGCGGTGTTCGCTCTGGGGGGCGGTGCTCTCGGTCATGAGGACCAGTCTCCCGCCTGCGGGGGCCCACGCCGTGCCCGGCCCCCCTTACGGCCCCGCCCGTCAGATCTGCGGCGGGCGCGCCTCGTAGGCCGTGGAGAGGACGACCGTGGTGCGGGTGGAGACGCCGGCGAGCGAACGGATCCGGGTGAGCAGGTGCTCCAGCTCCCGCGGGGCCGCGACCCTCACCTTGAGGATGTAGTTCTCGTCGCCCGCGACGCTGTGACAGGCCTCCAGCTCCGGGACGCCCGCGAGCCGCTCCGCGATGTCGTCCGGCGCGCTCGGGTCGAAGGGCTTCACCGAGATGAACGCGGTCAGGGGCAGACCGACGGCCTCGGGGTCGACGACCGCGGCATAGCCCCGGATCACCCCGCGCTGCTCCAGCCTGCGGACGCGCTGATGAACGGCCGAGGTGGACAGGCCGGTGGCCTTGCCCAGGTCGGTGTAGCTCATCCGCCCGTCCTTGACGAGCAACTCCACGATTTGACGGTCCAGCTCCTCCATATGGATCAATCTATGGCCCCGGGCCCTCCAGGCACAGCCGTGAAGGGCACAGAAAGGCACCTGCGGCAGGCATGTGACCAATGCCACAGGTTTACGGGCCAGTAGCCGAGCCGCTCGCGGTTACGGCGGATTCCCGACGGGAAGTGCTTGCTGTGGTCGAGGCCGCGGCGCCTTGTCGGCCCACCCGAGGGGGGAATTTCCCATGCAGAGCCTGAAGCTCACCGGACGTACCGAACCGGAGCCTGTTGATCCTTTCGAGGACACCGCTCCCGACGCGTACGACATGTTCGAGATGTACCGGGTCGTCTGCCCGGACTGCGCGCAGCCCATCGCGCTCCTGGCGGACGAGGACGTGCTGCCGGAGCACGCACTGTGCCCCACGCCGTGGAACCCGTTCGTCCTGACGGTGTGCGCCGGCACCGGCCGCGCCGCGTCGAAGGCCCGGCCCGCCGATGAGTCGGCCGACGCCCAGGAGCAGGAGACGGCCCTGCTGCTCACGCTCCCCCAGGGACTCGACTGGAGGATGCAGCCGTTCTCGCACGCCGGGGGGGCCGGCTCGCGCCCCTTCCGGGTGCCGCAGCAGCTGCGCCGCGACGCTGCCTGAGGCAGACCCGAAGAAGGGCGCCGACGCGCCGGGGACGGACTGCCCACACCACGACAGCGGCCGGGCCGCCGTGGTGGTGCGGGCTGTCCGCAGCAGCTCCGGCCGCGTACGGCGCGCCAAGAGGACCGGGCGAACAGTCGCCCGAATCGGCTGAGCAGTGACCCGGCCCGGCTCCGCACCGTTGGCCCGGCATGACCCTGCTGCATTCCAAGGCCGGCCCCGGTCGCCGCCGTCTCGCCGCTCCCGCCTCCGAAGAATCGGTTCCGCAGTCCCGCACCCCGCAGGCGCCCTCCGAGCCGCCCCGCCCGGCGCCGCGCTCGGCTCCGCGCTCGGCATCCCACTCGACCGAGCCGCCCATCTACCGGTCGCTGCTCCGGCACTGGGAGAGCACCGGCAGAACCCTGCCGGGCCGCCACGACCAGGAGTGGAACCGGATCATGACGACGCCCGTGTGGTCGGACCGGCCGCTGAGGGTCAGCGCGTCTCAGGACCCGCGAGGTGGCGGGCGATGACCATCCGCTGGATCTGATTGGTGCCCTCGACGATCTGCAGCACCTTCGCCTCGCGCATCAGCCGCTCGACGGGGAAGTCCAGGGTGTAGCCGTATCCGCCGAGCACCTGGACGGCGTCGATGGTCACCCGCATCGCGGCGTCCGTGCAGAACAGCTTGGCCATGGCCGCCTGCCGCGAGAAGGGGCTCCCAGCGTCGCGCAGCCGGGCGGCCTCCAGGTAGAGCGCGCGGCCCGCCTCGATCTGGGTGGCCATGTCGGCCAGCATGAACCGCAGCCCCTGGAAGTCCGCGATGGGGCGGCCGAACTGCTTGCGCCCGGTGGCGTAGTCGACGGCCTCGTTCATCGCCGCCTGAGCCACGCCGACGGCACAGGCGGCGATGCCCAGCCGGCCGGAGTCGAGCGCGGACAGGGCGATCGCGAAGCCCTGCCCCTCGTCTCCGATCCGGCGCGCGTCGGAGACCCGCACGCCGTCGAAGTGCAGCTGGGCGGTGGGCGAGCCCTTCATCCCCATCTTCTTCTCCGGGGCGGCGGCGCTCAGGCCGGCCGCGTCGCCGGGGACGAGGAAGGCGGTGATTCCGCGGGGGCCCTCGACGCCGGTGCGGGCCAGGACCGTGTAGAAGTCGGCGATGCCGCCGTGGGTGATCCACGCCTTGGTGCCGGTGATGACCCAGTCCTCACCGTCCCGTACGGCCTTGGTGCGCAACGAGGCCGCATCGGAGCCCGAGGCGGGCTCGGAGAGGCAGTAGGCGCCCAGCAGGCCGCCTCCGAGCATCTCCGGGAGGTGTTCGGTCTGCTGGTCCTTGGTGCCGTAACCGGCGACCGCGTGACAGGCGAGGGAGTGGACGCTGACGCCGAGCCCGACGGTGAGCCGGGCGGCGGCAAGTTCTTCGAGGGCCTGGAGGTACACCTCGTACGGCTGATCCCCGCCGCCGTGGGCGGAGTCGTAGGGCAGGCCCAGCAGTCCGGACTCGGAGAGCAGGGTGAAGACCTCGCGCGGGAACCGGCCCGCGTCCTCCTCCTCGGCGGCCCGCGGCACGATCTCCCGCTGCGCGATGTCGCGGACGAGCGCGATGAGCTGCCTGGACTCCTCGGTGGGCAGACGGCGTTCCACCAACTGCGGGGCACGGTCGGACATGACGGCGCTCTCCTCCCTGTCGGGCGTTGCGGCGGTCGCGCGCGAGGGGTGTGGGCGGCGCCGCCGGGGGACCTCCGGACTATGCCCGGAAAACACTGCTGTCCAGCCGATGTTGCCCTCCCGGATTACGAGAGGCGCAGGCCGACGGCTGCAGCGGGTTGAGTATGCCCGATCGGACGGTATCCGTCACCGGTTGGCAGAACACGGCCTGAAACGGCCGACGGCGGCCGGAACGATCACCGGAATTGGTCCGAACCATTGACCCAACTGGTCTAGTCCATCTACGGTTCCCAGCGAACCCGCTTTCCGCGTTCATGCCAAGTTTGAGTGTCCGCCGGAAGCTGGTCGTCCACTGGCACGTCCCCTCCCCCACGAGGAGCAACCATGACCGGACCGCATCGCCCGGGGGCCCGCATGCGGGCTCTCGCCGCTGTCGCCTGTACCGCCGCCCTGGGCGCCGCCCTGCTGGGCGTCGCGGGCACCGGGTCCGCCGGAGCGGCCCCCGCCGCCCAGCAGGCCGCCGCGCCGTCAGCAGAACCGGCCGCCCCCACAGCGGCCGGCAACAAGGTGGTCGGATACTTTACCAACTGGGGTGTCTACCAGCGCAATTACCACGTCAAGAACGTCGAGACCTCCGGCTCGGCCGACAAGCTGACCCACATCAACTACGCCTTCGGCAACGTCCAGGGCGGCAAATGCACGATCGGCGACTCCTACGCCGACTACGAGAAGGCCTATACGGCCGACCAGTCGGTCGACGGGGTCGCGGACACCTGGGACCAGGAACTGCGCGGCAATTTCAACCAGCTGCGCAAGCTCAAGAAGCTGCACCCGGACCTCAAGATCATCTGGTCGTTCGGCGGCTGGACCTGGTCCGGCGGCTTCGGTGAGGCGGCGCAGAACCCGGCCGCCTTCGCCGAGTCCTGCTACAGCCTGGTGGAGGACCCCCGTTGGGCCGATGTGTTCGACGGCATCGACATCGACTGGGAGTACCCCAACGCCTGCGGTCTGACCTGCGACACCAGCGGCCGTGACGCCTACGGCAACCTGCTGTCGGCCCTCCGCTCCAAGTTCGGCGCAAACAACCTGGTCACCTCGGCGATCAGCGCGGACGGCTCCGAGGGCGGCAAGCTCGACGCGGTCGACTACGGCGGCGCGTCCAAGTACGTCGACTGGTACAACCCGATGACGTACGACTTCTTCGGCGCCTGGGACGCGAAGGGTCCGACGGCCCCGCACTCCCCGCTGACCTCCTACACCGGCATCCCGAAGGAGGGCTTCAACAGCGAGGCGGCCATCGACAAGCTGAAGGCCCAGGGCGTCCCGGCCTCGAAGCTGCTGCTCGGCATCGGCTTCTACGGCCGCGGCTGGACCGGCGTCACGCAGGACGAACCGGGCGGCACGGCGACCGGCGCGGCTCCGGGCACGTACGAGGCGGGCATCGAGGACTACAAGGTCCTCAAGAACAGCTGCCCGTCCACTGGCACCGTCGCCGGCACGGCGTACGCGCACTGCGGCACCAACTGGTGGAGCTACGACACCCCGGCCACCATCGGCACCAAGATGGCGTACAAGAACCAGCAGGGCCTCGGCGGCACCTTCTTCTGGGAGCTCAGCGGTGACACCACCGACGGCGAGCTGATCAAGGCGATCGACTAGGAGCGGCACGCGTAGGGGGCGGGGACCGGTTCGGTTCCCGCCCCTCTTCCGTGCCCGGTGCCGATGTGGCGTGTCACCTGGGGCAACAGGCATGGTGATCACACAAGTTCCACACGCCCCACATGCCGCGCGTCCCCGCCCCTTCCTCAGAGGCCCCGGGGAAACGGGCGAGGCGTCGCGCCCCACGGCACGGCTCAGATGAAGGTGACGTGCCGCTCCTGAGTGACGGGGCCGGAGGCTCGCACGGGACCTTGCCCAGAGGCTCGCTCACGGCAGGCGTGGATCACGAACAGGAGACCCGCCCGCAGGATCACATGAGGCCGATCTGGGTCACGAACATGGCGACGACCACGACGAGCGTCCAGCCCAGGATGTTCTCCAGCAACTTCGAGCGGTCGTCGGGCCCGCCCGTCCGGGCACGGCGGCGGGCGTGGGCGGCGGTGGTGGCTGCTGCTGCTGCGGTCATGGCATCTCGCTCGGTCTGCTGGGGGGTGGGCAACCCTCGAAGGGTGCCTGCGATGACCCGACCACAGTGCCAGCCCGGCAGGCCCCCGGGGTAGAGATCCGCGTCACTCCCCCGGGGCCCGCCGGGGCCCGGCGCCGGGCGGGTGTCGGGTGGGCGGGGAAGTACAGGCAGCGGACGCCGCCTGTGCCCGATACCACAGCGCCCCTCGCATCGCCGACGGAGGTTCGGCAGGGGCTCCAGGGGCTGCGGCTTGCTCGATGGACCGGTGGCGGCTGATCCGCGCGGCCAGTTGTTCGGTTTGGCCCGGTGGGCCCGTAAGTCGGTGATGCGTAGACGGTCCCTGAACACCGTGACTGTCTTCATCGGAATCGATCTTCCGCACGACGCCCAGGCCGTGCGGGTCCGGCGCCGCAGACGACGCGTCTCTCGGTCGTGAGCCGTTTCGGCTCATCGCGCTAAATCTCCCGGCGGCAGCACCCGCGGCCGTTCCCCCCGCAGCAAACGGAGGTTCAGGCGCGCGGCAGCACGCCCAGAAGCGTCGAAGTGAAGGAGGCCCGCAGAGCTTCACGCAGCTCCATGTGGAGCACGCCGAGGGCGGGCTCGTCCGCGTAGGCGGCAAGGAGGCTGGGCGGCGGCGGGGCGTACGCCGACAGGGCACCCGCCGAGACCAGGCTCATCAGACAGAACAGCTGCGCACCATCGCCGAGCTCCGGCAGGTGACGGCACACGAGCTCGTCCATGGCCGCGAGCCGCACGAGGGAGGAGCGCTTGTGCCGCTTGACCACCTCGACCGAGACGTTGTGCTCGAGGACGCCGCCCTGCGCGCCGAAGAGGTCACAGAGCACCACCCGCTCCGCCAGTGACCGGCTGAGGATCTCGGCCAGCTGCCCCGCCCGCACATCCGGCGCCGCGTGCGCCTCGACGCCTGCGGCCAGTTCGTCCGCCAGCCCGGCGAGCCAGCTCCCCAGGAAGACATCCAGCAGTTCGAGCAGCACTGCCTCGCGCGACTCGAAATACCGCAGGACGTTCGACTTGGCCAGGCCCACCCGCCGGCTGAGCTCGTTGAGGCTCACCTCGGCCACGGGCATCTCGTCGAGCATCGCCGCCGCCGTGTCCAGGATCGCCCGGCGGCGGATCTCCCGCTGCTCCTCGCTGCGCGCCCGCTGAAATGTCACGCCCTCACCCTAACTCCCGATTAAAGACCACCGGTACCTTGACAGGAGACCAGCGGTCTTTTACGTTGGTCCTCTTAACAGACCGATGGTTTCTTAGGAGTCCGCCATGAACGGCAACTGGACCGAGCAGCACATCCCCGATCAGCACGGCCGGGTGGCGATCGTGACCGGCGCCAACACCGGACTGGGCTTCGAAACCGCCCGGATGCTCGCCGAGCGCGGAGCGGCGGTGGTCCTGGCCGTACGGAACATCGAGAAGGGCAAGCAGGCAGCTGCCCGCATCACCGGCGACGTCACCGTCCAGGCCCTCGACCTGACCTCCCTGGACTCGATCCGGTCCGCGGCGGCCGACCTGCGCGCCGCCCACCCACGCATCGACCTTCTGATCAACAACGCGGGCGTGATGTACACCCCGAAGCAGACCACCGCCGACGGCTTCGAGCTGCAGTTCGGCACCAACCACCTCGGCCACTTCGCCCTGACCGGGCTGCTGCTGGACCGACTCCTGCCCGTCCCCGGCTCCCGCGTCGTCACGGTCAGCAGCACCGGCCACCGCATCCGGGCCGCCATCCACTTCGACGACCTGCAGTGGGAGCGCTCGTACAGCCGCACCGCCGCCTACGGCCAGGCCAAACTCGCCAACCTGATGTTCACGTACGAACTGCAGCGCCGGCTCGCACAGCACGGCACCACGGTCGCGGTGGCCGCCCATCCCGGCGTGTCCAACACCGAACTCACCCGCAACACACCCGCCGCGCTTCGGGTACCCGTCACCTGGCTCGCGCCGCTGCTCACCCAGAAGGCCGCGATGGGCGCCCTGCCCACCCTGCGCGCCGCCACCGATCCGGCCGTCACCGGCGGCCAGTACTACGGTCCCGGCAACCGGGGGCAGATCCGGGGCTATCCGAAGCTGGTCACCTCCAGCCCCGACTCCCACGACCAGGCCACCCAGCAGCGCCTGTGGACCGCCTCCGAGGAGCTCACCGGGGTGACCTTCTCAGCGTGACTCCACAGCGATGACGGCCGGCTGGTTCGAACGAACGGCGCCGCCGGTAAGGGCGGGCGGCCCCGTGAGCAGCCGCTGTACGTGCCGCACGGACGCGTACGAACCGCCCCCGGAAGGCAGCATCATGCCGTCAAGGACGCCGAGGGCACCGTTCAGGTGATCGCTTGCCTCGGTTGCGTCGATCGACTGGTGCGACCGGCAGAGCTCGGCCGGCCGTTCCAGCCGAGCCCCCGGCACGACGTGTCGCGCGGTGGCTTCCCGCACATGGCGCTGGAGCAGGACGATCTCAGGCCGATGGGTGTCCAGGTGCCAGTTCCGGAAGTCGGCGCCGCCCTCGTCCAGGGCACCCATCAGCTCAAGCCGCTCGGTCCTCCCGAATATGGTCCGCACGACTTGCGACACGAATGGACCACCGTGCTTTAGACGAACGGCGTGTCCGTCCACGAGGTGTCCCGTCGGCTCGGACACCGCTTCGGTCAAGGTCACGGTGGACCAGTACGGCCACCTCACGCAGGACGGTCAGGAACGCTGGCGTCAGGCCGCCGGGACAGCCGTGGGGCCGGACCTGCTCACACCAGGCCCAGCGACTGCAGCGCGCGGCGCTGACGCGGTGCCGGCTCAGCGGGCCAGTAGACGTAGCAGACACCACCAGTGCCACTTCTGACCTGGCCGTTCGCGTCATAGCGCTTGGTGCGGAGCCAGATCGTCTCCCACTCGTGCCTCAGGTAGACACGCCGCACCGCCTCGTCGCTCGGCGATGCCGGGTCGTTGGCGATCACGTCGCCGTCCTCGGTGAAGCCGATCACCGTCATCAGGTGGCCGGAGGTCCCGTACCCCGCACCGGTCAGCTCCGTCTTGAGGAACGACTGCGACGTTATGACCGGGATGCCGGCCCGGATCAGGGTCTCCAGATCCTCCAGCGAGCCGAGCCGGGTCACCACGGCGCTCATGCCCTCGTACGTCGCCGCGTAGGCGGCGTTGAAGGGCCAGTTGCCGCAGCCCTCGTACTGGTTGTCGTACGTGAAGCGCGCCGCGTGGCAGACCTGCGGGTCCTCCAGCCCCGGCTTGACCCAGTCGAGGTCCTCCGCGGAGGGCTTGCGTCCCCAGTACTCGATGATCATCTGCGAGGAGGTGGGGCTGCACCACGCCTCACCGCCGTTGTCGTACTCGGGGTACTGCCCCACGTGCACGTTCTGCGAGAAGCGCGGCACCGCAAGCTCCCGGGCGAGCCCGGGTGCGGAGGCGGGCACGGTGAAGCGGTCGGGGACGTCCGAGGCCATCGCGCCGAGGCGCCACACCGTGGGTGTGAGCCGGGTGCCCGGAGTGCGGTACAGGGTCAGCCGCAGCCGGTAGGACACCAGGCGCAGGCCGCTCGCCGCGTCGTCCACCGAGAAGGTGTCGGTCCAGATGGAGCTCTTGCCGTCGGTCTGGTCGTCGACGGAGGTGCGGCGGATGTCGCCGTCGCCGGCGGCCCAGCGGCCCATGACGTACCAGGGGGTCTCGGTGCCGTCCGAGTAGCCGCCGCGCAGTTCGATCTGGATCCAGGTGCCGGCGGGGGTGTCCGCGTTCCAGGACGCGATCACCTCGGTTGCCGGGACGGCGGAGCGGTGGACCGGTGACGTCCAGGTGGCGTACTCCCACCCCGCGGTGGTGCCGGTGTGCGGGTCCGTGTAGTCGGTACGCCCCAGGGGGTGGGCGATCACCAGCCCCGGCCGGCGGGCTGCGACCGCGCGGGTGCCGGCGGCTGAGCCGCAGCGCCAGTCGGTGTACGACGTCCAGAAGTGGTTGTCCACGAGAGAGGCTGCCGCCGAAGGTGCGCCGGGCCGGGTGCGGGGCGGAGCCGCGGCTGACGCGGAAGCGGCGGACGACACCGCTCCGGCGCCGGCCGCTGCCGCGATCGCGGCGGTGAGCACGGTTCTGCGTGAGGTCGGACTGGGCATGGGCGAGACCCCCGGTCGTAAGCGGAATAGGGCGGCAGGTGCACGACAGTGCGCCAACTATTGCGGGTCATCCCCCGGTTCGGCCAGCGATTCTGCTCGCGTCGAAGGACCAATATTGGTGTGGACCACTGGCGTGACCTGCGGCTGCTTCGCAGCGGCTCGTAGGCTGGGGCCATGAACGACCTCTCACGCCTTGCCGCTCGGCTGCGCACCCTGCCGCCGTCCTGCGGGCCGGTCCGGCTGATCGCCGTCGACGGCCACGCAGGATCGGGCAAGAGCACCTTCGCCGCCCGGCTCGCGGCGACGCTCGACGACGCCCCGGTGCTGCATCTGGACGATCTGGCCACCCACCAGGAGCTGTTCGCCTGGACCGGACGGCTGGCCGAGCAGGTGACCGGTCCGCTGTCGCGCGGCGAAACCGCCCGCTACGCGCCGTACGACTGGACGGCCCGCACCTTCGGACCGCCGCGCACCCTGGACCCCGCACCGGTGGTCCTGATCGAAGGCGTCGGCGCCGGACGGCGGGCCCTGCGCCCCTCCCTCACCCACCTGTTGTGGATGGATCTGCCGGCCGCGGAGTCCTGGGAGCGGGGCCGTCGACGTGACGGAGCGGTGCTGAGCACCTTCTGGGACGGCTGGACGGCAGCCGAGGCAGCCCATTTCTCGGCCGATCCCTCGCGCCCCTGGGCCGATGCTCTGGTACGCCAGTTGCCTGTGGGGTACGAGTGGCTGAAGGGATCCCCTCCGACAGCAGGAACGAACCATTCCGTCACCCATCGTGATCACCCGTCCCGGCCATACTGAGCAGTCGGAAATCGGTCCGGAAGTGCCTCAACTCTTCTTGACCCGGGGGCGGTACAGGTCTTACGTTCTCAATGTGCGGCTTTTCGGAGCCCCCGCAGACACGAAGCCCCCGGTTGTTCCCCCGTGATCGGGGGCTTCGTTCTGTGCTCGAGGCGGGTTTCCCGCCCCACGCACCCCCTTTCACTTACCGTGAGTTACGGCCCACCTTCGGCCTGCGGCGCCCTTAGTCGCACACTCCCTGCGCAGGTACGATGCCTCTCGGTGCGGTCAATTCCCGTCCATGGCACAGTGATTCGGCGCGCCTCGGCGGGCCGTCGTGCGACGGGACATCCTGGGGGCACGGTTTGTGGGGGACCTGATGGACAGCGGCACGCAGGGCGCACAGGCCCCGGCCGACCTCGCGTGGCTGCGCGGCATGGACGCCTACACGATGGGCGCCTACCCGCAGGCCGAAGAGGAGTTCAGGGACGCGGTACGCCTCGATCCCGGCATGGCGGACGCCTGGCTCGGCCTCCACGCGCTGCGGGTCGACACGACCACGGCGCTGCTGCACATGTACCGCCATCGCGACCGGTTCGGCGATCAGCGCGGGCGGCACCGCCGCACACTCAACTCCTGGTACTGGCTGGGCTGGTGGGTGCAGCCGGTGCTGGAGAGTCCGCGCGACCTGCTGCTCGCGCACGCCTCGCACTGGCTGGACGGCCGCCATGTCCCGGAACTCGACCGGGCGTTGGCCGGTCTGCCGCCGGTGGACGCCGACCCCCAGGTCCGCTTCCTGCACGCCTGCCGCTCCTACCTCGTCAAGGACTGGGAGCAGCTCGTACGCCATACGGAGCAACTGATCGACGATCCCCTGCTCGGTATCGAGGCGGGGCTCTTCGGCGGGATGGCGCGGGTACGGCTGGAGATGTACGGGCAGGCCGAGCCCCTGCTGTCCACCGCGCTCATGCGCTGCCGCAGTGAGCAGCCACAGCGCAAGGAGCTGCGCTACTGGCTGGCCCGCGCGCACGAGGGCACGGGCCGCAGCGCGGCCGCGCTGCCCCTGTACCGGGCGGTCCACCGGATCGACCCGGCGTTCATGGACACGTCGGCGCGGCTGGCCGCGATCGCGGACTACGACGGGCTGGACGGCTCCGAGGAGGCGTCAGGCCTGGCTGCCGTCTCGCTCACCGGCCTGGGTGCCGACGGCTCGTTCGCGGAGGCGCAGCCGGACGGCGACTCGTTGCTGGGCACCGATCTGGTGGACGGCCGGGAGCTGCGGCCCGGCGTCGAGGCGCAGGACCTGCCGGGCTTCGGGGTGTCGCCGCCGCCGGACGGGGCGCGGCACAAGGCCGCGGCCCCCGGTCAGAACGCGCCGCAGTCGTTCCCTGCCGGGCCCAGCGATCCCGTACGGCTCGCCGAGGCGCTGGCGGAACTGGAGCGGATGGTCGGCCTGGAACCGGTGAAGCGTCAGGTCAAGGCGTTGTCGGCGCAGCTGAACATGGCGAGGCTGCGGGCGGGCCAGGGGCTCCCCGTACAGCCGCCGAAGCGACATTTCGTCTTCTCGGGCCCGTCCGGGACCGGCAAGACCACGGTGGCGCGGATCCTTGGCCGGGTGTTCTACGCGCTGGGCCTGCTTGGCGGGGACCATCTGGTCGAGGCCCAGCGGGCGGACCTGGTAGGGGAGTTCCTGGGCCAGACAGCGGTGAAGGCCAATGAGCTGATCGACTCGGCGCTGGGCGGGGTCCTCTTCGTCGACGAGGCGTACAGCCTCTCCAACACCGGATACAGCAAGGGCGACGCGTACGGCGACGAGGCACTGCAGGTCCTCCTCAAGCGCGCCGAGGACAACCGCGACCATCTCGTCGTCATCCTGGCCGGCTACCCGGAGGGCATGGACCGGCTGCTGTCCACCAACCCCGGGCTCTCCTCGCGCTTCACCACCCGGGTGGACTTCCCCAGCTACCGGCCGCTGGAGCTCACCTCCATCGGTGAGGTGCTGGCCGCGGAGAACGGGGACGCGTGGGACGAGGAGTCGCTGGAGGAGCTGCGGTCCATCAGCGGCCATGTCGTCGACCAGGGCTGGCTCGACGAGCTGGGCAACGGACGCTTCCTGCGCACGCTGTACGAGAAGAGCTGCGCCTACCGCGATCTGCGGCTCTCCGGCTATGCGACGGTGCCGACGCGGGACGATCTGGCGACGCTGCGGCTGCCGGATCTGATGCAGGCGTACGGCGAGGTGCTGTCGGGGCGGGGGCCGGTGGGCCGGGGCCGGCAGGAGCCGCCCGAGGTGTGAGGCGGTCCCGTCCCGGGCCGCCGGAGCCGAAGCGCCCGACGGCCGGGGACGGTGCGCCCTGAGGGCGTGGAGAACTATAAGTTGCGTGCTGTCGCTCTTGATGGCACAGCTCATGCCGGGTGTTCGACAGCAGGTTGATTTCCCGCACGCCCTGACGACCTCGTGCACGACAGGCATCGCCGCAGGCCGGCGGCTTGCGTCGTCGCGGCGCCCGAGCCATTGAGCCGCACGGATGCAGCGACGGCTCCTGTCGTGCACGAGGTCGTCAGGGCTGTCCCGCAGTTCCCGGCGGGACAGCCCTCAGCCGACCAGGGCGGAGAGTTCGTCCGAACCGGTCTGCCGCTCCTCGGTGCGGCGCGGCTCCGCGACCCGGTGGGCCGGGTCCCGTACCTCTCCGACCAGCATTTCCAGTACGTCCTCCATGGCGACCAGGCCGAGCACCCGGCCCGATGCGTCGGCGACCTGGGCCAGATGCGTCGCCGCGCGGCGCATCACGGTCAGGGCGTCGTCCAGGGGCAGCTCGGCCCGCACGGTGGCCATGGGGCGCCACACGTGCTGCGGGACGGCCCGCTCGCCGTCCTCCAGGTCGAGGACGTCCTTGACGTGCAGGTAGCCCATGAACGGGCCGCCGCCCTCCGCGCAGACGGGGAAGCGCGAGTAGCCCGTCCGTACGGTGAGCTCCTCGATCCGGCGCGGGGTGACGGAGGGGTCCACCGTCACCAGGGCGGCCCGGTGCAGGAGCACGTCGGTGACGGGCCGGCTTCCCAGCTCCAGGGCGTCCTCCAGCCGTTCCTGCGCCCCCGGTTCCAGGAGCCCGGCCTGTCCGGAGTCCTCGACGAGCCGGTTGAGCTGCTCGCTGGTGAAGACGGCCTCCACCTCGTCCTTGGGCTCGACACCGAAGATCCGGAGCACCAGCCGGGCACAGGCGCCCAGCGCCGAGGTGACCGGACGGCAGAGCCGGGCGAAGCCGACGAGGCCGGGGCTGAACCACAGCGAGGTCTTCTCCGGGGCCGCCATCGCCAGGTTCTTCGGGACCATCTCGCCGACGACGAGGTGGAGGAAGACGACGAGGGCCAGCGCCAGCACGAAGCCGAGCGGGTGGATCAGCTCTTCGGGCAGGTGCACCGCGTGGAAGACCGGCTCCAGCAGACGGGCGACGGTCGGTTCCGCGACGGCGCCGAGGGTCAGTGAGCAGATGGTGATGCCGAACTGGGCTGCCGCCATCATCTGCGGCAGGTTCTCCAGCCCGTACAGCACCTTGCGGGCCCGGCTCGACCCGGCTGCCGCCAGGGGTTCGATCTGGCTGCGGCGCACCGAGACGAGGGCGAACTCCGCCCCGACGAAGAAGCCGTTCGCCAGGACGAGGAGTCCGGCGAAGAGCAACTGGACCAGGCTCATCGTGCAGCCTCCAGGACCCGGCGGGACGCCCGCGGCGCGACGGCCGGTGCGGGCGACTCGGCCAGGCGCACGAAGCGGACCTTCTCGGCCCGGTAGTGGCCGACCTGGCGGACGGCGATCCGCCAGCCGGGCAGTTCGGCCCGGTCACCGGGGGCGGGAATCCGGCCGAGCAGGTCGGCGACCAGCCCGGCGACGGTCTCGTAGGGGCCCTCGGGTACGTCGAGGCCTATCCGGCGCAGGGTCAGTACCCGGCAGCTGCCTTCGGCGTCCCAGGCGGGCCGCCCGTCCTCGGGGGCGGCGGCAGCCAGCTCGGGGCGGTCGGCGCCTTCGGCATCGTGCTCGTCCCGCACCTCGCCGACGAGCTCCTCGATGATGTCCTCCAGTGTGACGACGCCGGCGGTGCCGCCGTACTCGTCGACCACGACGGCGATCGGCTGCTCGTTGCGCAGCCGCTGGAGCAGCTGCTCGACGGGCAGGGTCTCGGGCACCAGCAGCGGCGGCACGGCGATCCGGCCGGCCGGGGTCCGCAGGCGCTCATGGGCGGGGACTGCCAGCGCGTCCTTGAGGTGGATCATGCCGACGACCTCGTCGATGCGGTCCTGGTAGACGGGAAAGCGGGAGAGGCCGGTGGCGCGGGTGAGGTTGAGAACGTCCGCCGCGGTCGCGGAGGACTGCAGGGCGCTGACCTTCACGCGCGGGGTCATCACATGCTGGGCGGTGAGCCCGGCGAGCGACAGCGTCCGTACGAAGAGGTCCGCGGTGTCCTGTTCGAGGGTGCCGGCCTCCGCCGAGTGCCGCGCCAGGGAGACCAGCTCCCCCGGCGTACGGGCGGACGCCAGCTCCTCGGTCGGCTCGACGCCGAGAAGCCGCACCAATCGGTTGGCGACGGTGTTCAGCAGGCCGATCACCGGGCGGAAGACCCGGGTGAACCCCTGCTGGGGTCCGGCGACGAACCGTGCGACCTGGAGCGGCTTGGAGACCGCCCAGTTCTTCGGTACGAGTTCGCCGATGACCATCTGGACGGCGGCCGCGAGCAGCATGCCGATGACCACGCTGATGCCGGGGACGGCACCGTCGGGCAGACCGGTCAGGGAGAGGGGACCTTCCAGCAGCTGGGCGAGAGCCGGCTCGGCGAGCATGCCGACCACCAGTGAGGTGATGGTGATGCCGAGCTGGGTGCCGGAGAGCTGGAAGGAGAGTTCGCGCAGGGCGCCGACGACGGTTCGGGCCCGCCGGTCGCCCTCGGCGGCGGCGCGCTCGGCGTCCGCCCGTTCCACGGTGACGAGCCCGAACTCGGCTGCCACGAAGAACCCGTTGGCGAGGATGAGAAGGAATGCCGCGCTGAGAAGCAGCAGGGGGGTGGTCATGCCGCCGCCTCCACAGAAGGGGCGGCGCAGGTACTACCGGACGATCCGTCCATTGCTGGAGGGAGTCACTCCTTGGGTCGCAGGAAAGCCCCGCGGGCCTCGGGGCCTCTGGTGCGGGGCGGGGCGCACAGGGCGCCGCCACCTCCAGAGTAATCAACGAGAGGCAGTACGGGGCAGGGGGCTCAGCCGTTGTCCTTGCCCGTGCCGCGGTTCTCGGCGAGGGCGCGGAGCATTTTGGCGTCGCGAATGGCCTGTGCCTTGGCGATTCCGGGCTGGATGCCGAGGGCGGGCATGCTGGTCCCGTCGCTGAGGTCGAGGAACACCCACGGGTCGCCGGCGCGCAGGTTGACGCGCACGATCTCCGCCCAGGACAGCCGCCGGGTGCGTGTGAGGTTGACCACGGTCACCCCGCTGTCGTCCGCCACGATCCTGGGGCGGCTGAGCAGCGCCAGGACGCCGAAGAAGAGCAGCGCGGTGAAGACGAAGCTGGCCCGCTCTCCCCCGCTGAGCTGTTCCAGGGTGAAGGCGACGACGGTGATGACGGCGAACATCACCGCCCCGACGCTCAGCAGGACCACCCGGGTGCGGGTGGGCCGGAAGGTGACCGGAAGGTCGGGGAGTACGGGGGCTGACATGGTCTTCTTCCGTCTCCCGCCGTCAGAGGCGGCAGGCGTGGATGGCCGTGGTGAGGATGGCGCGGGCGCCGAGGTCGTACAGGTCGTCCATGATCCGCTGCGCCTCCTTGGAGGCGACCATGGACCGGACGGCGACCCAGCCCTCGTGGTGCAGCGGGGAGATGGTCGGCGACTCCAGGCCCGGGGTGAGGGCCACGGCGCGCTCCAGGTGCTCGACGCGGCAGTCGTAGTCCATCATCACGTAGCTGCGGGCCACCAGG
This sequence comes from Streptomyces sp. NPDC087901, assembly GCF_044742205.1. Taxonomy (NCBI): domain Bacteria; kingdom Bacillati; phylum Actinomycetota; class Actinomycetes; order Kitasatosporales; family Streptomycetaceae; genus Streptomyces; species Streptomyces sp. NPDC087901. The sequence goes on along the minus strand of NZ_JBIUUC010000022.1, from coordinate 61,720 downwards.
ACGCCCTGGAGGCGGCGCAGGAACTGCTGGACCTTGGGCTCGTCGTCGGGAGCGCCCTTGCGGCGGATGACGACCGCTTCCGACTTCATGATCGGCTCACCGATGACTTCGAGTCCGGCGTTGCGCATGCTGGTGCCGGTCTCGACGACGTCGGCGATGATCTGGGCGACGCCCAGCTCGATGGCGGTCTCCACCGCACCGTCGAGGTGGACGACCGCGGCGTTGACGCCGGTGTCGGCCAGGTGCTTGGCGACGATGCCCTCGTAGGAGGTGGCGATCGTCATGCCGTCGAAGTCCTGCGGGCCCGCGGCCGTTCCGGGCTTGGTGGCGTAACGGAAGGTGGAGCGGGCGAAGCCGAGCTGGAGGATCTCCTCGGCATCGGCGCCGGAGTCCAGCAGCAGGTCGCGGCCGGTGATGCCGATGTCGAGACGCCCCGAGCTGACGTAGATCGCGATGTCGCGCGGGCGCAGGTAGAAGAACTCGACCTGGTTCTCGGGGTCGACGAGGACGAGTTCCTTGGACTCCTTGCGCTGCTTGTAACCCGCCTCATGGAGCATCGCCATCGCAGGCCCGGAGATAGCACCCTTGTTGGGGACGGCGATGCGCAGCATGAGGTCGGGTTTCCTTTGCGAAAGGGGTGTACGGATACGTGCGGACGGGTGCGGAGGTCGCGCTCAGAGGTGGGCGTAGACGTCGTCGAGGGAGATTCCGCGCGCGACCATCATCACCTGGACGTGGTAGAGCAGCTGCGAGATCTCCTCGGCGGCGGCGTCCTTGCTCTCGTGCTCGGCGGCCATCCAGACTTCGGCGGCCTCCTCGACGACCTTCTTGCCGATGGCATGCACGCCCTTGTCCACCAGTTCGGCGGTTCGGGAGGTGGAGGGGTCGCCGTTGGCGGCCTTGAGCTGCAGCTCGGCGAAGAGCTCTTCGAAGGTTTTGTTCGCCATGATGTCCTTAAGAATACGGGGTCCGGGACCGGTACTCAGCGCCAGGGTTCGCTGACCGAGCGCAGTGTGGTGGCGGTGGCGACAGCGGCGGTGACCGCTTCGTGCCCCTTGTCCTCGTTGGACCCTTCCAGGCCCGCCCGGTCGAGTGCCTGCTCCTCGGTGTCACAGGTGAGGACACCGAAGCCGACGGGGACGCCGGTGTCGACGGCGACCTGGGTGAGACCGTTGGTGACGCCGTGGGACACGTATTCGAAGTGCGGCGTGCCGCCGCGGATGATCACGCCGAGGGCGACGATCGCGTCGTACCCGCGGCCGGCCAGCACCTTGGCGACGACCGGGAGTTCGAAGCTGCCCGGGACCCGCAGCAGGGTCGGCTCGTCGATGCCCAGCTCGTGCAGCGCGCGCAGTGCACCGTCGACGAGTCCGTCCATGACCTTCTCGTGCCACTGCGCCGCGACGACCGCGACGCGCAGGTCACCGCAGTTGCGTACGGACAGTTCGGGTGCGCCCTTGCCGCTCATGTCTCTCCTACAGCTCGTTCAGGGATGGCTACTGGGGGGAATGCGGTCGGCTACTGGTTGCCGCAGGTCGACGCGGTGGCGGCGTCGAGCCAGGGCAGGTCGTGGCCCATGCGGTCGCGCTTGGTTCGCAGGTACCGCAGATTGTGCTCGCCGGCCTGGACGGGCATCGGCTCACGGCCGGTGACCGTCAGACCGTGCCGCAGGATCGCGGCGGTCTTCTCGGGGTTGTTCGTCATGAGCCGCAGGCTGCGGACGCCGAGGTCCTTGAGGATCTGGGCACCGGCCGCGTAGTCCCGGGCGTCGGCGGGCAGGCCGAGCTCCAGATTGGCGTCGAGGGTGTCGACGCCGCGCTCCTGGAGTTCGTACGCGCGCAGCTTGGAAACCAGCCCGATGCCGCGGCCCTCGTGGCCGCGCAGATAGACGATCACGCCGCGGCCCTCCTCCGTGATCCGCCGCATGGAGGCATGCAGCTGGGGACCGCAGTCGCAGCGCTGGGACTGGAAGATGTCGCCGGTCAGGCACTCGGAGTGGACCCGGACCAGGACGTCCTCGCCGTCCCCGATGTCGCCGTGGACCAGGGCGACGTGCTCGATGCCGTCCACGGTGGAGCGGTAGCCGTACGCGGTGAACGCGCCGAAGCTGGTCGGCAGCCGCACCTCGGCCTCGCGACGGACGGTCGGCTCGGAGGTCCGCCGGTAGGCGATCAGGTCCTCGATGGAGATTATGGTCAGCCCGTGCTTGCGGGCGAACGGGACCAGCTGGGGCAGGCGCAGCATGACGCCGTCCTCCCCTGCGATCTCGACGATCGCGCCGGCGGGCCGCAGCCCGGCCAGCCGGGCGAGATCGACCGCGGCCTCGGTGTGGCCGTTGCGCACGAGCACCCCGCCGGTGCGGGCGCGCAGCGGGAAGATGTGGCCGGGGCGCACGAAGTCGCCGGGTCCCGCCGTACCGCCCGCGAGCAGCCGGAGCGTGGTCGCGCGGTCGGCGGCGGAGATGCCGGTGCTCACGCCGTGGGCGGCCGAGGCGTCGACGGAGACGGTGAAGGCGGTCTTCATCGACTCGGTGTTGTGCTCGACCATCTGCGGCAGTTCGAGCCGCTCCAGTTCGTCGTTCTCCATGGGCGCGCAGATGAGTCCGCGGCACTCGCTCATCATGAAGGCGACGATCTCGGGCGTGGCCTTCTCGGCCGCGATGACGAGGTCGCCCTCGTTCTCCCGGTCCTCGTCGTCGACGACCACGACGGGCCGGCCTGCGGCGATGTCACGGATGGCCTGCTCGACGGGGTCGAGGGAGAGGTCCTCGACGGGTACGTCGTGTTCCCGGTGCAACCAGGCGGGCTGGGCAGTCATGCCGTGGCTCCTTCCAGAGCGGGTGTCCGCGTACGCAGCCACCAGTCGCGCATGCCCCACAGGACGAGGGCCCCGTAGACGACGTAGATGAGACCGGAGAAGGCGAGACCGCTGTGGAAGTTGAGCGGCACACCGACCAGGTCGACGAGGAGCCAGGCGAACCAGAACTCGACCATGCCGCGGGCCTGCGCGAGCATCGCCACGAGCGTCCCGGCGAATATGTACGCGTCCGCCCACGGGCTCCAGGAGAGCGAGGGGAACGCGGTGAACAGGCCGCCGACCGCGAGGGTGCCGAGGGCGGCTCCGCCGAGCAGGTAGCCGCGCTCGCGCCAGGTGGCGAACCGTACGGCGATGGATCCGTCCTGGGCCTGCTGCCGGCCCCTGGTCCACTGCTGCCAGCCCCACACGGCCACGGCGATGACGACGAGCTGCTTGCCGACGCTGCCCGCCTGGTGGACGGAGACATTGGCGGCGACGAGCACGACACCGGACAGGAGCTGGGCGGGCCAGGTCCAGATCGAGCGGAGCCAGCCCAGGGTGAGGGCGATCAGACCGATCGTGTTGCCGATCATGTCGGACCAGATGATGTGCTGGTCGAAGACGGTGAACGCCTCCGAGTTCAGCCAGTGCAGGGCACTCACTTCGCCGGCTCCCCGTGCTCCTGCGCGGAGTTGCCGAGCAGCCGCTCGACGTACTTCGCGATGACGTCCACCTCGAGGTTGACCGGGTCGCCGGGCTCCTTGATGCCGAGCGTGGTCAGGGCGAGGGTGGTGGGAATGAGGCTGATGGTGAAGTAGTCGGGTCCGGCGTCGACGACGGTCAGGCTCACGCCGTCGACGGTGATCGAGCCCTTCTCCACCACGTAGCGGGTCAGGTCCGCCGGCAGGGAGATCTTCACGATCTCCCAGTTCTCGGAGATCTTGCGCTCGAGGATGCGGCCCGTGCCGTCGACGTGCCCCTGGACGATGTGCCCGCCGAGCCGGCCGCCGAGCGCCATGGGGCGCTCCAGGTTGACCCGGGAGCCGGTCGCCAGCGCGCCCAGACTGGAGCGGTTCAGGGTCTCGGCCATCACATCGGCGGTGAAGTCGTGCTCGCCGAGGTCGACGACGGTCAGGCACACGCCGTTGACGGCGATCGAGTCACCGTGCTTGGCGCCCTCGGTGACCACGGGACCGCGCAGGCGGAATCGGGAGGCGTCGCCGAGGTTCTCGACGGCGGTGACCTCACCCAGCTCTTCGACAATTCCGGTGAACACTCAGTTTCCCTTCGGGGCAGGGCCGGGGACGGCGGTGATGCGCAGATCGGGGCCGATATGTACGGTCTCGGTCACATCGAGGCGCAACGCCTGGGCGATGGTGGAGATTCCGGCCTCGGCGAGGGCCGCGGGCCCGGCGCCGAGGAGTACGGGGGCCAGATAGCCGACGACCTTGTCGACCAGTCCCGCCGCGACGAAGGCCCCGGCCAGGGTCGGACCGCCTTCGAGGAGTACGGAGCGGACGCCGCGCCCGTGGAGGGCGGCGAGGAGTGCGGAAAGGTCCAGGCCGGGGCCGTCGGCCGCGCGGGGCAGCCGCAGGACGGCCTCGTCGGGGAGGTGGCGGGCATCCGCGTCATCGGCGACCGCGATCACGGTGGGCGCGGTCGCGTCGAGGACCCGGGCGCCCGGCCGTACGGCGGTGGCGGCGGTGTCGACGACGACCCGCAGCGGCTGGACGGCGCCGTCGATGCCCCGTACACCGAGCTGGGGGTCGTCGGTTCGGGCGGTGCCGGAGCCGACCACGACGGCGTCCGCCTCGGCGCGCAGGCGGTGGACGTCGGCGCGGGACTCGGCGGAGGTGATCCAGCGGCTGGTGGAGTCCGCGGCCGCGATCCGGCCGTCCAGGGTCGCCGCGTACTTCCAGGTGACGTGCGGGCGGCCGAGGCGCACCGAGGTCAGCCAGGCGGCGTTGACCGCTTCGGCCTCCTCGGCGAGCAGGCCCTGCTCGGCCTTGATCCCGGCGGCGCGCAGGGTGTCCGCACCACCGGTGGCCTGCGGGTTCGGGTCGCCGACCGCGTACACGACCCGGACGATCCCGGCCTCGGCGAGCGCCTGGGCACAGGGGCCGGTCCGTCCGGTGTGGTTACAGGGTTCGAGGGTGACGTACGCGGTGCCGCCACGGGCCTTCCGGCCGGCCGCGCGCAGGGCGTGGATCTCGGCGTGCGGCCCTCCGGCGCGCTGGTGGAAGCCCTCACCGACGATGCGTCCCGTCGCGTCGAGGACGACGCATCCGACGACCGGATTGGGGCTGGTGGAGCCGAGACCGCGGGCGGCGAGCATGACGGCTCGGCGCATGGCGGTGGTGTCGGCTGCGGTGTCCACCGGGTCCTCCTGCCTCTTCGGGCACGGACTCCGGGGCCTGTCGATGACGACAGATGAAGCGGAACGCTGAACAGGGACGCCGAATGCCCGAAAAACGGATGGATCGGTCGCCCGAAAACCATCCGCCGACGGCGGCGTACCCGCGAAACGGCCCGCCGCGCACTGCCTCCCATCCGGACTTTAACCGTCGGTCCAGGAATCTCACCTGGTCAACCGGCCGCTGGATGCGGACGGGTCGCGGACTATAACCGCCGGTTCGGAATTGCACCGACCCCGGAGTGCGCTGCTGCTGGTACACGATCAGTGTGCCACGACTGGCCGTGACCCATACGGGTGAACGCTGTGGAGTGGCTCACAAACAGGCTGCGACAGCGGCTCTTTTCGGACACTCGCACCCTATTGGTCCAGACCTATTGACGCAGTGGTCTAGTCCTCTTAATCTCTGCGTCACCTCCGAGGAACGGTTCCGCGGTGTGCGCACACCCGGGAACCAACGCGACCCACCCCCTTGCCAGTTGTGTTCTGCCGACCTCCCCAGGAGGAACCGAACGTGCTGTCCCCCACCCGCGCGAGAGCCACGCTGCTCGCAGCCGGCGCCAGTGTCGCCGCACTGCTGATCGGCTCGCTCTCCGCAACCGTGTCGCACGCCGCCGACCAGGAGTCCTGTCGCCCCGACGGGCTTTACGAGACCCCGGGCGTCGCCGTCCCGTACTGCTCCGTTTACGACTCCGAGGGCCGCGAGAAGATGGGCGCCGACCACCCGCGGCGAGTCATCGGGTACTTCACCAACTGGCGGACCGGCAAGGACGGCAAGCCCGCCTACCTCGCCTCCGACATCCCCTGGGACAAGGTCACCCACCTCAACTACGCGTTCGCCCACGTCGACGGCGCCAACAAGCTTTCGGTCGGTGCCGACGGCCCGGACAACGCCTCGACCGGCATGACGTGGCCGGGAGTCGCCGGTGCCGAAATGGACCCGGGTCTCCCCTACAAGGGCCATTTCAACCTGCTCAACAAGTTCAAGAAGCAGTACCCGAACGTGAAGACGATGGTGTCCGTGGGCGGCTGGGCCGAGACCGGCGGCTACTTCGACGACAGCGGCAAGCGGGTGGACTCCGGCGGCTTCTACTCGATGGCGACCAACGCCGACGGCTCGGTCAACCAGGCCGGGATCAACACCTTCGCCGACTCGACGGTCGACTTCATCAAGAAGTACGGCTTCAACGGCGTCGACATCGACTACGAGTACCCGACCACCATGAAGGACGCCGGCAACCCGCTGGACTGGACCCTGTCCAACGCCCGCCGGGCCGGTCTCGTCAAGAGCTACGCCGCGCTGATGAAGACCCTGCGCGAGAAGCTCGACCGCGCGTCCGCGGCCGACGGCAGGCACTACCTGCTCAGCGTCGCCGCGCCCTCGTCCGGCTATCTGCTGCGCGGCATGGAGACCTTCCAGGTCCAGAAGTACCTGGACTACGTCAACATCATGTCGTACGACCTGCACGGCGCCTGGAACGAGTACGTCGGCCCGAACGCCGCGCTGTTCGACGACGGCAAGGACGCCGAACTCACCCAGGCGAGCGTCTACTCGACCTCGCAGTACGGCGGGACCGGCTACCTCAACACCGACTGGGCCTACCACTACTTCCGCGGTTCGATGCCGTCCGGCCGGATCAACATCGGCCTGCCGTACTACACCCGCGGCTTCAAGAACGTGCAGGGCGGCACCGACGGCCTGTGGGGCAAGGCGGCCACGACCGACTGCCCGGCCGGTGCGGGGCTGACCAAGTGCGGGGACGGCGCCGTCGGCATCGACAACCTCTGGCACGACCTGGACACCAACGGCAAGGAGGCGCCGGCCGGCTCCAACCCGATGTGGCACGCGAAGAACCTGGAGAAGGGCGTCGTCGGCGACTACGTCACGGACTACGGATTCCCCGCGGACACCAAGCTGTCGGGCACCTACGTCCGCAAGTACGACTCCACGCTGGTCGCCCCCTGGCTGTGGAACGCCGAGAAGAAGGTCTTCCTCTCGACCGAGGACGAGCAGTCGGTCAAGACCAAGGCGGACTACGTGGCCGACAAGGGCATCGGCGGCACGATGATCTGGGAACTCGCGGGCGACTACGGCTGGAACGCCGCGAAGGGCCAGTACGAGCCGGGCTCCACCCTCACCTCGACGATGTACGACACCTTCAAGTCGGCCGCGCCGTACGGGGCCAAGCGCTCCACCATCGACCTGCCGGCCCAGGCGCTGGACATCGACGTCTCCTTCGACCAGTTCCCGCTGGGTGACTCCAACTACCCGATCAGCCCCAAGCTGAAGATCACCAACAACACGAAGGCGACGCTGCCCGGCGGCACGGAGTTCCAGTTCGACTACGCGACCTCGGCGCCCGCCAACGCCAAGGACCAGTCGGGCTTCGGCACCACGATCGTGCGCAGCGACCACACCGCCGCCAACAACATCGGCGGGCTGAAGGGCGACTACAACCGCGTCTCTCTGAAGCTCCCGGCCTGGCAGACCCTGGCGCCCGGCGCCTCGGTGCAGGTGGACTTCACCTACTACCTGCCGACGTCCACACCGTCGAACTGGACGGTGACCTTCGGCGGACAGTCGTACGCGCTGGCCGCCGACCTGGCGCGCGGTACGACGGTCGTCGAGCCCGGCACGGGCGGCACGCCGTCACCCGACCCGACCGGCACGACCGGGCCGAGCCCGGACCCGACGGGCGGCGCGTGCGCCGCGGCTGCGTGGAGCGCGAGCTCCGAGTACGGCGCCGGTGCGACGGTCAGCCACGGTTCGCACCAGTGGAAGGCCAAGTGGTGGACGAAGGGTGACACGCCCGGATCCACCGGCGAATGGGGTGTCTGGCAGGACCTCGGGGCCTGCTGACGCTCCCCCCACAGCCGCCCGCCGGTGACCGGATCGCCCCCGGTCACCGTCGGGCTCCGCCGTTTCCGGGGTGCGGGGTTCCGTCCTCAATCGCCGGACGGGCTTGGGTGCGGGTGCTCCGCGGGGGGGTGCGCCGTTCCCCGGTGGGTGGGGGTCCGGGGCCCCTCCGGGGTGTCTCCTCAAACGACGAACGTTCCGCGGGTACGCATAGCAGGTCGGGTATCTGTTCGTCGTCCTGCGGGGACTCCCCTGCACGGCCCCGGACCCGGCCGTCTGGCGTCTGCGGCCGTTGTATCGCCGGTGTGCAGACGCGGGTGAGGCCGGGTGGGGCCGTGCAGGGGCGTCCCCGCAGGAAATGGCGTACGACCCGGGTTCACCGCGTTGCCGGGTGCACACGCCATTTCTGAGGAGACGCCCCGGAGGGGACCCACCCCCACCCACCGGACAAGGCGCACCCGCAGCCACGGAACCCCACTCACACCACCGGGGTGAACAGCGCGTCCTGAGCCGCCTCGCGGGCAGCGAGCAGCGCGCCGCGCAGGACCGCGGTGCCGCCGAGCAGGCCGGCTCTGACCTCGGTGCGCAGCGGGGACATCATGGCCAGCCGTTCCTCCACGCGTGCGGCCAGCGCGTCGCCCCCCGCATGACCGACCTCGCCCGCCAGCAGGACACAACCCGGGTCGAGGACCGAGGCGACCGCGGCGACGCCCAGTGCGAGGCGGTGCGCGAGGGTGTCGAGGAAGGCTTCGCTGTCCCCCTGCCCCGCAAGCGCCGCGCGCACGACGCCCGCGGCGCCGGGCTCCTGTCCCGCAACCGGTGCGGTGATGCCGTGGGCGGCGGCCAGTTCACAGAGCGACGCCGAGCCCGCCAGGGAGTGGAAGCCGCCGTCGCAGTTGACGGCCGAAGGGAACCCGATCGTGCCGGGTACCGGCAGAAAGCCGATTTCGCCCGCACCGCCCGAGGCGCCGCGGCGCAGCTTCCCGTCCAGCATCACGGCCGCCCCGACACCGTGGCCGAGCCAGAGCAGGACGAAGGTGTCGTGGCCGCGGGCGGCTCCGACGCGGTGCTCGGCGACGGCGGCAAGGTTGGTCTCGTTCTCCACGAGCACGGTCGCGGGCAGGCGCTGCTGGAGTGCCCGGACCAGTCGACGGTGCCAGGCGGGCAGTCCGGTGGTGTCCCGCAGCTCCCCGGTGACCGGGTCGATCAGGCCGGGGGCTCCGACGCCGACGCTGTGGAGCGGCGCCGTGCCGGCCGTGTGCGCCGTGCGTTCCAGGAGGGCGACGGCCTGTTCGACGGCGTCATCGGCCGGGGTGTCGCTGCCGATCGGCAGGGTGGCCTCGGCAAGGGTCACGCCAAGCAGGTCGGCGACGACCACGGCGACGCTGTCCGTACGCACGTCGAGGCCGGCCAGATGGGCGCCGTCGGCGACGATGCCGTAGAGCCGGGCGTTGGGGCCGCGGCGGTCGGCCCCGGCCTCTCCGACCACCCTGATCAGTCCCGCGCCCTGCAGCCGTTCGACCAGGTCGGCGACCGTGGGCCGGGAGAGCCCGGTCAGGGTCTTCAACTGCGTGGCCGTCAGCGGGCCGTCCTGCTGGAGGTGGCGCAGGGCGAGCCGGTCGTTGATGGCCCGGGCGGTACTCGGTGATGCGGGCATGCCGGGATCCTTCCAGATCACTGCCGCGGTCCCGGCAGTCTATTTATCAGGCAGGGTTCCTGATAGTTTACTGCCCGCATCGTGGAGAAGGCCGCCGAGGAGCGCCGAGAACCACGCGGACAGAGCATTTCCAGGGGAGGGCACGGCGGTATGACGACGAATTCCACGGTTCCGGTCTTCGGAGCGCAAGAGGTGCGGCGGGCCAGGTACGCCGTCGCCGCGGTCTTCACCGTGCACGGCGCGGTGACCGGCAGTTTCGCCACCCGGGTGCCCTGGATCCAGGACCACGCCGGGGTCAGCGCCGGGCAGCTCGGTATCGCTCTGGCCTTCCCGGCGATCGGCGCCTCGCTCGCGATGCCGCTCGCCGGTGCCGTCAGCCACCGCTTCGGCGCCAGAACCGCGTTGCGCGGGTTGCTGGCCCTGTGGACGCTGGCCCTGATCCTGCCCGCCCTGGCCCCCAACCTGCTCACGCTGTGCGCGGCGCTCTTCGTTTACGGGGCGTCGGCCGGCATGTCCGACGTGGCGATGAACGCGCTCGGTGTCGAGGTGGAGAACCGCCTCGACAAGTCGATCATGTCCGGGCTGCACGGGATGTGGAGCGTCGGAGCCCTGATCGGTTCGGCGGCGGGCACGGTGGCCGCCCATGTGGGGGCGGACGCGCGGCTGCACCACACGATCGTCGCGCTCGTCCTGACCGCCCTGGGTCTGATCGCCTGTCAGCGCGTACTGGATCTGCGCAGCGAACCGGACGAGGAACCGCCGCCGCGCTTCGCCCTGCCGCCGAAGTCGGCCCTGATCATCGGCGCGGTCGGCTTCTGCGCGGTGTTCGCGGAAGGGGCCAGCCTGGACTGGTCGGCGGTCTACCTCCGCGACGTCCTGGACAGTTCGGCCGGACTGGCGGCCGCGTCGACGACCGCGTTCGCCCTGACCATGGCGATCGCCCGCATCGCCGGCGACCGGATCGTCGACCGCTTCGGCGCGGTACGGACCGTCCGGACCGGCGGCGTTCTCGCGACCGTCGGCGGGATCATGGTGGTCACCGCCCCGAACGCGGCCCTGGCGATGTCCGGTTTCGGACTGCTGGGGCTCGGCATCGCCGTGGTCGTCCCGCTCGCCTTCGCGGCGGCCGGGCGCAGCGGCCCGAACCCGAGCCAGGCGATCGCCGGTGTCGCGACGATCACGTACACCTCGGGGCTCATCGCCCCGTCGGCCATCGGGTCCCTGGCCGAGGCCACCTCGCTGGTCGTCTCGTTCGGCGTGGTGTCGGTGCTGGCGTTCGGGCTGGTGCTCGGCGCCGGGGTGCTGCGGGCCGGCGACCGCAAGACCGTGGCCGCCTCGGACGCCGGTGCCCCGAGCGCGGCACCGGCCGGACCGCGCCCCTGAGACGTACTGCCCCCGGCTCCGCCTGGCGAGTTCCCGCTCACGCCGGACGTACGTAAGCGTCGGCCGGCGTGAGCGATCCCGAAGCGCACGGGGATCACTGACGCGCCACCTGGGGCTGCTCACCCATGGGGCACCCGGATGCCCGGACCGCGGCGGTCTCTGTATCGGCGATGGCGCCGTCGCCGCCTGCGGTCTCGCCCCGAGGGGCCTCGCGGCCCGGCTCAGCCGCGAACTCGCCGCCGCTGGGGCGACGAGCCTTCCGGCCACTGCTCGAGCGAGGCGCCGCTCCCGCGTGCCCGGAGCCCGGCCGGGACCGCACCTCGCTCCGGCACTAACATGGCGCTGATCATTTCCTCGGCGTACGTCGGGCCCTCGGGCTCGGCGCCCAGCACGTGGTCGCGATGTCCGGCACCTCGTCACACCCATGACGACCACGGACAGCCGGCGCTTCCCCACAGGACAGGGGGTGCGCCAGGCGGGTGCTCACTCCACGGCAGGCCCTGTCGACGTGCCGCTGAACCGTTTGTCCCGCCAATGATCGAAGCCGTCCGACCTCATCGGCCGGGCCTCATCACCACCCAGCAACACATCAAGGAGCAAGACCATGGCGGGCTTCGGCTGGAAGCTGCACGGCGACGGCAAGAGCCTCGCACCGGGCGAAGTCGTGAAACCGGATGAGCGGCTCACCTGGGGGCGCACCGCCGGCCTCGGTGCACAACACGTGGTCTCCATGATCGGAGCCTGCTTCGTCGCCCCGATCCTGATGGGTCTGGACGCCAACCTCGCCGTCATGGCATCCGGTGTGGCCACCATCCTCTTCCTGCTCATCACCCGTGGCCGCATCCCCAGCTATCTCGGCAGCAGCCTGTCGTTCATCGGCGTGGCCGCCGTCATCAAGACTCAGGGCGGCGACGCGGCGACCCTCACCGGCGCGCTGCTGGTCGTCGGCGCGGTCCTCTTCCTGTGCGGGGCAGTCGTTCGCGCTCTCGGCGCCCGCGTCATCCACGCCGTCCTTCCGCCGGTGGTCACCGGCGCTGTGGTCATGCTCATCGGGTTCAACCTGGCTCCTGTCACCGCAGGCACCTACTGGCCCCAGGATCAGTGGACCGCGCTGCTCACCATGCTCTTCACGGGCTTCGCCCTCGTCGTGCTGCGCGGCTTCTGGTCCCGTATCGCGATCTTCCTCGGCCTGGCGTTCGGCTACCTGATCTCCTGGGTCCTCGACCGCGTCTTCGGCAAGATCCACTCCCCCGCCGGAGGCACCGAATCGGTCGACCACTGGCGCCTCGACCTCTCGGGGGTGGCCAAGGCCGACTGGGTCGGCTTTCCCACCTTCCACGCCCCGAGCTTCTCCCTCTCCGCGGTTCTCGTCGCCCTGCCCGTCGTCATCGCCCTCATCGCCGAGAACGCCGGACACGTCAAGGCCGTGGGCGAGATGACCGGCGACCCGCTGGACGACAAGCTCGGCACGGCGATCATGGCCGACGGTGCTGCCACCGTGCTGTCCACGTCGGTCGGCGGCCCCGCCACGACCACGTACGCCGAAAACATCGGCGTCATGGCCGCCACCCGCGTCTACTCGACCGCCGCCTACTGGTGCGCCGCCGGCTTCGCGATCCTGTTCGGGCTCTGCCCCAAGTTCGGTGCCGTCGTGGCCGCCATCCCCGGCGGGGTCCTCGGCGGAATCACCGTCATCCTCTACGGCATGATCGGCCTGCTGGGCGCCCAGATCTGGGTCCGCTCCCGCGTCGACCTGTCCAACCCGCTCCACCTCGTGCCGGTGGCCGCGGGGCTCATCGTGGGAATCGGCAACGTCGGTCTGACGCTCACCGACAACTTCGAGCTCAGCGGCATCGCGCTGGGGACATTGATCGTCGTCGTCGGCTACCACGCCCTTCGGGCCCTGGCACCTGCTCACATGAAGACCGAGCCGCCGCTCACCGGACCGGACGATCCGGGGTACGTGCGGTAGCGGCGCCCGCCGTCAGGACGGTCGTCCGGGCCGCACCGGCCAGTGACGTCGTCGGGTCGGCGCGACACCAGGCCTCGTGGTGTCACATGCCTCGCCGCGGTGTCCGGTGGTGTTCCACCTGGCCGGAGCCCCCGCAGCCCACTGCCGTCCGGCACCGGACGGCAGTGGGCTCGTCGCTACAGCTCCACATAGATCGCCGAAGCGTCGTCATGCGTTTTGCCGCGGCGGTGTTCACGCCGCAGCGGGTCGGCCGACTCCGCCGCCCTCACCTGGTCGACGAGCCCGTGCGGGCCCTCCTTGCGCAGCAGGCCGAGCAGGGCCTCCCAGTCGCCGAGCCCGAAGACCTCCGTCCAACGAGTCGCGCCGTCGGTGAGTGCCGCCAGCGCCGCGACCTCGGCGCGCGGCGTACTTCCTGTCACCGCGCGACGGGCGACGTCCGGGTCGGTCGCGGCGGTGAAGAACCCGCCCTCGGCATTGCGCAGTCCCTCCACCGCCCGCCCGTACTCCCGCCTCGCCGCCTCCTGTTCCGGGGAATCGAGCGGCAGCTCCTGTACCCGGTCGCGCAGCGCCCTCAGCGGCGGCGGCAGTTCGAGCACGGGCCTGTCGAACACCACGCGCAGCGCTCCGTCCGGCGCCTTGAGCAGCAGCGTCGAGTCGGACAGGACCAGGTGTTCCACTCGGTCCTGGTCCCAGCGCACCGCGACGACGGTGGTCTGCGGGGTGTGTACGTGCGTCAGGTCGCAGCTCGTACGGTGTGCTCCGGCTGTCCGCTCGATCGCCTCGGCCAGGCACTCAGCCAGGGTCAGTTCGTGCCGCGTCCCCACCAGCCCGTGCAGCGCGGCGCCGAGGCGGGCGGTGAACCAGGGCACCGAGTGCACGCACCCCGTGTCGCCGTCGGCCGGCGGGGTCACGCCGTCCAGCACGACGAGTGAGCCGCCGCCGCTGGAGGAGGGAAGAGAGACGGCGACCAGGTCTTCGTTGGGGACATCCGGCGCTCCGGGCACACAGGCCAGTTCGATGCGCATGGCTCCGCTCCTTCCTCGCGGCGGGGGGGGGTGCCAGTCGGACGCGACGTCGTCGCGCCGAGGGCCGTCGACGACATGTCAATGAACGACGACTTCGGCTGCTGAGACGGGAAGGACGCGAGCAAGGATGCGTCGTTCCTGGATGAACATGTCCTGCGGCAGGGCGTCGACGGCGAAGAAGGCCGCCTCCTTGACCTCCGACGCGTCGAGCGCAAGGGAGCCTGGCGGACACGGTGCCGAGTACACCATGGTGACCTTGTAGATCTCGTCGCCGTTCGGATAGCGGTAGTAGAACTCCGGGCCGGAGAAGACGCCCAGAAGGGTGAGGTCTTCCACGACGAGTCCGATCTCCTCCCGGACTTCACGGCAGGCCGTGTCCGTGATGGTCTCCCCGGGTTCCATATGGCCTCCGGGCAAGCTCCATTCGCCGGTGTCCGTGCGCCGGGTGAGCAAGATCCTTCCCTTGTCGTCGATGAGGGCGACCAGTGCTCCGGGCAGCAGGAGCGGTCGCGTTCCGACGTGGCTGCGCAATTCCTTGATGTAGTCCATGTCATCTCCTGTCGACGGTCAGGCCGTGGTGGTCCGGGTGAGGTGGGGCCAGGTCCGGCCGGTACGACAGTCGCTGGCCGGGTCCTTGCGGTGCAGAGATTCCGTCAGCGCCAGGAGATCGCTGTAGGGGGCTTCTGCGTAGTCCTTGAAATCTCCCGCGTCGAGCCGGCCCTTGATCTCCCGGATTCCGTCCACCACCCGTAGGCCGGCGGAGAAATCGAGGTCGCGATGGATGCGGCTGAAGTCGACCCGGTAGTCACGGCTGTCGGTCACGGTGTCCTGCATGACCAGTTCGGTTCCGGGCACCTCCGCGGCGATCAGGCGTGCGACGTCGATGATCTGGTGTCCGTCCGCGAGCGGCCCGCAGTTGTAGACCTGCGGGGTGATGGTCGTGCGGTCCGCCGCCAGCGCCAGGTGGATGGCCTTCGCCGCGTCCTGGACATGCAGGAACGGCCGCCATTGACGTCCCCCGTGCACCGTCACCCTGCCCTTGTGTACGGCGTCGCCGGTCATGACGTTGACAGCCAGGTCGAAACGCATTCTCGGCGCGAGCCCGTACAGCGTGGCGAAGCGCAGGATGAAAGGAGTGAAGTGTTCGTCCCGGTTCACCAGAAGATGGTGCTCGGCCTGCACCTTCGATGCCGCGTACACCGACTGCGGATAGAGCGGCGAGGTGACTTCGGCCGGATCGCTCCCGGAGATCCCGTAGTTGCTGCAGGTCGAGGCGAACACGAAGCGTCCGACACCCGCTCTGCGGCACGCCTCCGCCAGGCGGACTGTCCCCAAGTAGTTCACTTGCCAGGCAAGTTGCGGCGCCAGGCTGCACGCCGGGTCCCCCACCACAGCGGCGAGGTGCACCACGCTGTCCACGCCGGCCAGTTCGTGGGCCCAATCTCCGCAGTCACGAACGTCGGCACGGACGTACGAGACACCGGGTTCTCCCTCCGTACGGCCCGACGTCAGGCCGCTGTCCACGACGACGACGTCGTGTTCGCCGCCCTCGGCAAGCCTCTTCACCAGGGCTGATCCCACGTATCCGCCACCACCGGTGATCAATATGCGTGTCCGCATTCACTCTCCCTGTCGACAACAACGAGACGTACTCAGATCACCAGGTCGTCCGGTATCACGGACCCTGCGAACCATGGTTGTTCGCGGCGCAGCCAGGCCAGCAGCCCGGCGGGTTCCTGTCGTCCCCGCGTACGGAGCCGTGCCCGTATCCGTACGGTGCCGTCGGCGCCGGGCACGGGTTCCAGCTCGCAGGCATCGACCCCCGGAGCGGACTCCACGAGCGAGCGGGTCATCCGCAGATCGACCGCCACCTGGCTGCGGTGGCCTCGCAACAGGCCGCCGGAATCGGGAAAGGCGGGGATGGGGAGGTCCGAGAGTCCGGTGTCCGGGCGGTCGCGGAGCGCGCGGATGACGGCCAGGCAGTGCTGCAGCACGGTGGGGGCGTCTCGGTGCGCGATCACCGGCCGGCGTGCGGTGAGCCACAGGTGGGGTTCCGGCAGATGACGTACCACCAGGACGAGTTCCGGTTTCCCCGAGTGGGGGTCGACACCGGTGGTGGCCAGGTGGACCTCGTCGGTCTCCGGCAGGCGGAGGGATCCCGCCTCCTCGGGGCCCAGGGCGGGGAGGTAGTTGACCTCGAAGGCCGGCTGGAATGCGGCACCGTTGAACATCGTCTCCGAGTTCAGCCACTCCAGGAGTGCGTTCGCGTCGTACACACCGCGCTGAAACGCCGACGCCAGGCTGCGAGCGGTCTTCGCGGCCCTCTCACGCACGGAGTCGTCCTCGCTCCCGTCGATCAGGGCGAAGACCGGCTGGGCCAGCTGCGCGACGGCGCGGAAGTCCGCGGGCCAGAGGCGGTTCGCGAAGGTGACCTTGAATACCTGGCGATGGCTCCCGGACAGTCGGCTCGCGACGACGCTCATGGCAGTGACCCACGCGGTGTGCGGGCTGATGCCGAGCTCCTTGCAAGCGCCTTCCATCCCCTCGGCCTCTTCGGGGTCGAGCGGCTCGTGCGCCTCCTGACAGAGCTCTTCCTTCTCTCGTCTCACCGCGCCGTACGTGCATGATCTCGGAGCGTCGGCGAGAGCCTTCCGCCAATGCTCCGTATTCCTCACGACCATGGGGTCCTCGGGCGATCTGGCGAACGCACCGGCCTGACGCGGAGCACGGAACCCGGGGTCGACGTCCCCGGCGAGGAGCTGCCGCAGATGACGGGCGACGACCTGCGCTCCCAGCGCGTCCACGAACACGTGCGAGAGGGTGAGCTTGATCGCGACGACGAGGGCGGCCCGGGTGAACAGCACGGCCCTCAGGGCGCCTTGTCCGGGCGGCACCGGGACGGGTTGCCAGTCGTCCCCGCCGTCGTCCCGATGCTCGGCCGTCTCCACCAGCTCCGCGAGACGCGCCGCCGACGCGGCCACCTCGGGCGGCAGGACCTCTTGGACCAGCCTGCCCGCCTCATCTCGGGCGAGCCTGCTGCGGAGCCCCTCGTGTGCGCGTATCAGCTCCCCGAGCGCCTCCAGGGTCTCGGCCGCGGTCGCTTCGTGGCGTACACGCAGCTCCAGGTTGAGGGCCCTGTGGGGCAGGTCGGAAGCAGCCCAGTTACGCAGGTTGCGCAGCTGCGACGGATTGAGCTCCAGCAAGGTCCGCTCGTCGCCCATGATCCTCCTCGTCTCCTTCCGGAAATCCTGTCGTCGGCGTGCCGGGCGGGCGGCACTCGTCCGCCGGGCCTCAGCCATCGGCTCTTCGGAGATTGCGTACCGCCGGGACGGCCAGCAGGAGGGCGCAGACGACCAGCCCCATACCCGCGGCCGTGACCAGCACGGGGACCGTCCCCAGGACCACCGCGACCGGGGCGGCTATCGCCTGCCCGACCGGCAGCATGACCAGTGACCCGGCGGCGTCGTAGGCGTGGACCCGTCCGAGGACATGCTGAGGGATGAGGGTCTGCACGCTCGTGTGGAACATGACGCTCCAGAACGCCAGGCCGGCACCACCGATGGCGAAGCAGACCGCGACGAGCGACGCGGAGAGACCGACGGCCACCGCCAGCGGCATGAGGACGTACACGCTCACCGCGAGAGTGGCGGCCCTGAGCGGGTACTCAGGGCGAAGCCTCAGCGCCACCAGGCCGCCGAGCACGTTCCCGACTCCGAACGCCGACATGATCAGACCGAACACCGAGGCCCCGTGGTCGGTCACCAGCGTGCTGTACCCGAGGGTGAGAGTGGGCCCCCAGGAGCTGAGCTGCAGGACCATCCAGAGCACGATGACGCTCCACAGCCACGTCCTGGCGCGGAACTCGCGCCACCCCTCGATCAGGTCCAGACGCAACGACTTCGCCGCGCCGCCGCCCGCACCGGTCATCGACACCGAGCGGACCATGAGCAGGCACACCCCGCTCACAGCGAAGGTCGCTCCGTCGCATGCGACCACCCACCCGGGCGACGCGAACGCCAGCAGCAACCCGGCGAGCGAAGGGCCGACCACCGTGGTGACCGACTGCGCGACGCCGAGGGTGGCGTTCGCCTTCTGCACATCCCGGGCGATCCGCGGCGTGACGCTCGCGACACCGGGCTGGAAGACCGCTCCGCCGGCACCGGTGAGCGCCATCAGCGCAAGGATCTGCCACAGTTCCGGCCGGCCCAGGAGGAACAGCAGGGCGAGTGCCCCCTGGCACACCAGCCGGGCCGCGTCCGCGATCACCATCAGCCTGCGGGCGCCGAACCTGTCCGACAGCACCCCGCCGAAGATCAGAAGGGCAGCAAACGGTGCCACCTGCGCGGCGAGCGCGTAGCCGACGCCTTCCGCGCCGTAACCCGCCTCGATCACGGCGGCCGTGATGGCGACGGGCAGCATCACGTCTCCGAGGAGCGATGCGAAGCGAGCGATGAAGAACAGCAGGAAATCCCGAGTCCACAAGCCCGTCACAGGCTGAGGGTTTCTGATGCGCAGGGCATGAACCATGGACGATCCAGTCAGTGGTGGCTCAACAGGACGGCGCGCTGCTAGGTGTCGGAGCCCTTGAGGGTTCGCGGGGCATCCGGGCTCTTCGGCCGGCGGGGACCGGCTGCCACGGAGAGGAGTTCGACCGGTGCGCCTCCCGGTGTCTCGATCAGGGCCATGCGGACCGATCGGCCGTCGACGGCCGTGGTGATCGGAGCGGCGCGCAGCGCCGCGCCGGCGTCGACCGCTCGGGAACAGTCGGCGTCGACGGCGGTGCTCAGGACACCGATCGAAGGGAAGCCCTGATCGTTCATCGCGTGGCCCACGCCTGCTCGGGTGGACGCGCCGACGGTCCGCGGCTCCAGGACGAGGGCGCCGGAGCTCCCGGGAAACGGCGAAGGAAGGTGCCCCCACGCTTCGTCGGCCGTGACACGAACCCACTTGGCCTTCGCGAAGTCGCTCCAGAACTCCGCCTCGCGCGGCACGTCCCGCACGGAGCACAGGATGCCCGCGAGCCCGTCGGCTGCCGCCGAAGCGTCGAACCAGGCCTCGCCGTGCGGCGCGGGTACCGCCACGCACACCGGATGCTTCACCACGCCTGCCCGGCGCAGCAGTTCACGGGTACGCGGGCGGTCCCGTACCGGCAGACCGCCCGGGGGGCGGCACGCGAAGACGCCGGTGTACGCGCCCGGAACGCCGGACGTCCGGCGGTGCTGCACGACCTCCAGTTTGAGACCGGGGCCGGTCAGAAGGGCGAGCGGCAGCTTGTGGGCGTCGTCCTCGACCTGCTCGAAGGAAGCCGGAAGCGCGACTTCGTCACGGAACCGGAGTCCCAGACCCCATGTCGTAGCGGCGTCGACGCCCCGATCCAGGTTCGCCTCCATCGTCAGGTGCGTGATCCCGGCGATCATCGCTGCCCTTCTGCGGGCGTACCGGCGGTGTTCGTGCCCTGCCATGAGCTGCGCAGACTGCGCGGCACGCCGGGCAGGGCATCCCAGCGCGCGACAACGTGCGGACGGTCCAGTTTGTCCTGACCACCCCGGGGCAGCGGCTCGGTGGTCAGCACCACACGGCATGGCGCCCGTTGCACTCCCAGGGCCTCTCGGAGCCAGGTCAGCAGGGTTGCGGCACTCGCCTCGCCGCCGTCCACGAGCCGGGCCAGGACACCGATGTCCTCACTGCTGTCGGCAAGGCGCAGAGGCACTCCGGCGGCCTCCAGGACATCGGGGTGAGACAACGCCACCTCCTCCACCTCGTTCAGGTGGATGGCATAACTGCCCTTCATCACCACGTCCTTGCTCCGCCCCACCAGGTGGTAGAAGCCGTCCGTGTCACGGCGCGCGATGTCGCCGGTGCGCAGCCAACCGTCGACAAGCGTCTCCCGCGTCGCCGGCTCGTTGCGGTAGTAGCCACCGAAGACCTGAGCGCCGCGCAGTTCGATCTCGCCCTCTCCCGTTCCTTCGACGACCCGTCCCGTCAGGTCACGCAACCGCGCTTCGGCGCGCTCGGGGACCCCGATGCTGTTGGTCGCGAGCCCGTCCCCTCCCCGCCGGCCGAAGAAGGCGGCGGACGAGGTCTCGGAGAGCCCGTACGCGTTGAACAGGGGGAGGCCGAACCGTTGCTGGAATCGGTCCTGTATCCGCGCGGACAGCGGTGCGCTGCCCGTGAAGCAGAGCGGACCGGCACCGGACGTGTCACGGTCGGCGGCGAATCGGTTGATCACATCGATCAACTGCGGGACGAGGAAGGTCTGATCGATGTCGTGCGCCGCCAGCCGGGCCCAGTAGTCCCGCGCGTTCCTGACGGTCAGTTCGGGCAGCACCACCACGCACGCGCCCAGTACGGCGCCCCATGTGTGGTGCAGGTTGATGACTCCGGAGCCGGACATCCGCATCGACCGGGCGATGTGCCGTGGACGGGAGCCGCGCAGACGTTCCGACGCGGAAGCATTGCCGAGCGTGCCTTCGTGAAGGCGTTCGTGCGTGAACACGATGGCCTTCGGGTCGCCGGTGCTGCCGGATGTGTAACCGATGAACATCGCGTCCGCCGGGGCATGTTCACCGGAGTCCGGGCCGATGCGGCGTATGCGTGGCTCGGGTCCGGGTTCGATGAGGAAACCGGGGGTGCTGTGGGCGAGTACGGCTTCGCTGAGCCGGGATCCCCACTTGGGGTCGAGCAGCACCGGAGGGGAGTCGAGCTGCCACAGAGCCAGCAGGAGGGGAACGAGATCCGGGTGGTCGCGCAAAACGAGGGCACACACCCGGTGCCGGCGCACACCGTTCTCCAGCAGGACCTGGCGCAGTTTCTCAGCCCGCACACACAAGTCGGACCAGGTGAGCGTCGTCCCGGCGTGCGACTCGTTGCGGTAGCTGATGGCGGGGTCGTCAGGGCGGGTCCCGGCAAGGTACTCGTGACGCCTGAGTAATTCCCTCACGTTCCGGAAACCTCCCATTTGAGGTGGTGACTCTCCAGCTCGAACCCATTGCGGAGATAGGTTCTGTGCGCCCGCTTCCGGTGATATCCGGTATCCAGGTGGACCGCCTCACAATCGAGTCCTTCAGCCACCTTCTTCACATGTTCGAGAAGGGCTGCCCCCAGACCTTCCCCCCGCTTCTCCTCCAGGACTCCGAGGTCGTCCAGATAGATGATGCGCCCCCACGCCATGGAGTTGACCAAACGGTACCCAGCGATTCCCAGAACCTCATCTTCTCTCTCCAGGAATGAAATTCTGTACCCCTCGGCCCGCTGCTGCCTCCACCGGTCCACATACAGCTCTTCGTCCGGAATGTTGTGGCGCAGTTCACGGAAAACAGGCCAGCATCTGCGGATTTCCTGCTCCGTCTCCGCCTCCGCGATACGCCACTCTCTACCGCGTTTCGCGGTCCGTTCCGTCCCGGCCATCAGGTTTCGACCCTCCTGCGTGATGAGTCATGCAAGTTCGGCGTGGACCCCGTCCCGGAGTGCCGGCATCCGATCGCCCCGGCCAGTTCCATGCCGCCGAGGCAGAGCCCGAATTGCCTGATGAAGCCGTCGCCGGGCTCGCGCTCTCCTCGATGAGCAGATGAGCAGCAGACGAGAGGACGAGCGCGATCTCGTCGATCAGCCGCCCGGCTCACGGTGAGGCCCTCTGCGATCCCAGGCCCCGGGACACGCGTCAGCTTCTGCTTCGACGCACGGACGAGCGGTTGCGGAGTACACCTACGCGAGACCCACATGCATGCGATCCCGAGCGATATCGCGAGACTGACATGTCGAACTCCCAGTGAAATCGACCGAAGGATATCCAAAACAGGCCACACACGACTCAGCGGCCTCGGGGCCATGGATTCAGGCTCGATGGAGGCCCGGTAGAGCATGCAGAACATCGCAACCGTCGTCAATCAGCATCTCAAAATGTGAAATGCACAGTCGGCGCCTCTCCGGCAGGTCCGCCGAGCGCACCTTTCTGTCCCCGGAGCCATCAGGCGCAACATGTTGTTGCCCATCCAACCGACCGGCATCGAAGAAAAGTGCGTTCTGGCTCCGGACCGCGTTCCCGACATTCCGATTCGTCCGGTTGCACGTGTATGGTGACCGCCGTCGCAGGCCCTCCTGAGCCATCACGTGGCTGAACGCTTGCTCGTCCCCGTGGTGGCACCATCATGAGTCGAGGTGCGCATGGTCCTTTGGGACAATCTCAACGACGCCGTTTTCAATGTCGTGGTCAACTCAGCGGGACAGCGGTCACTCTGGCCGGCGGAACGCCACCTCCCCGGCGGTTGGCGACCGACGGGCTTCTCGGGGCACCGCGAGGCGTGCCTCGCGCACATCGACAGGACGAGCGCCGCGACCACGAGCGCCGCGACCCCGCCGTCCGCCCTCCCGGCCCCTGCCGGCACGCCCCGCACCGCACCGTCCGACAGCACTGCGGTCGCGTCCGGATTACGCCGCTCGGTGCCCGATACCTCCATCACCGCACTGGTGAGGGCGCAGGACATCCCAGCCGACCGGCTCGCCGCGACGCACGGCCCGGACCGCATCACCCGCGGGGAGCTGCTGAACACCGCCGCCGCATGGGCTCACGCCCTGGCCGAAGCGGGGTGCCGCCGTGAGGTACCGGTCGCCGTTCTGCTGCCCCGCAGCCTGGACGCGCTGACCGCGGTCCTCGCCGTCCTGGACTCCGGGGGCGCCTACCTGCCTCTGTCATGCGAACTGCCCCTGGAGCGGATCGAGGCGATTCTGCAGGACTCCGGCACCCGTATCGTCATCGCCACCGAGGAGCTTGCGGATCGGATCGCGGCTCCGGGCCGCACCACGCTGACAGTCCGGCAGCTGCGTGCCACTGCGCCGCCCTCCGCGTCCGCGCCGGCCACGGCCGGAGCGGACGATCTGGCCTTTGTCTTCTACACCTCAGGCACGACCGGCGAGCCCAAGGGCGTCGAAGGCACCCATCGGCAGCTGGTCAACTACGCGCTGTGGTGCGGGAACGCGTTCGATCACCGACCTGACGAATCGACGTTCCTGAGCGCGTCCCTGTTCTTCCTGGGCTCCCTGACCACGATCTTCACGCCCCTCCTGAAGGGCTGGCCCCTCACCGTCGTCCCCGAAGGCGCGAGCACCGACGACCTGCTGGAACTGTCGACGACGGCGCGGGGCGGTCTGCTCAAGCTCACTCCGACACACGTCCGCATGATGACGGCGCGCGGGGTCCCGGGTACCGGGCTCGCGCGGCAACTCATGGTGGGCAGCGAAGCGTTGTCCTTCACCGGCGAGCTCAAGGAATGGATGGCCGGATCGCCCGAGCGGGTGGTCGTCAACCACTACGGGCTGACTGAGACGCACGGCTGCTTCTGTCACTGGCTCGGGGGCGACGAGAGGGGCGGAAGCAGGGTGCCCGTCGGACGGCCGATCGACAATGTGGACGCGTACGTCGTCGACAGCAACGGCGAGCCGGTAGGCATCGACGAGGTCGGCGAACTCCTGGTGGGCGGACCGTCGTTGGGGCGCGGTTACCGCAACAGGCCCGGGCTGACGGCTCAGCGTTGGATACCCGATCCATGGGCCTCGGACGGCTCCCGGCTCCTGCGGACCGGCGATCTGGCACGCATGGACGCCGCTGGCGTGACCACGGTCCTCGGCCGCGCCGACCGGCAGGTCAAGATCCGCGGCCATCGCGTCGAGCCCAGCGCCGTGGAGCAGGCTCTGCGGGGCGTGCCGGGGGTCCAGGAGGCACTGGTGCTGCCGCGGACGCGGGACGGCCGGATGACGCTGGAGGCGTTCCTGCTCCACGGTCCGCAGGCCACTCCTGAACCACATGCGGCGAAGTCCGCGCTGGAGGCCCTGTATCCGCCGCAGTGGGTGCCCACGCACTGGGCGGTCCTGTCCGCGTTTCCGGTGAACGCCAACGGCAAGGTGGACACTCAGGCCCTCCCCGAGCCGCTGCCCCTGGGCGCCGGCTCGCCGCACCCACCGGGCGAGCCGAACCGCTGGAGCCGAACGCACCGCATCGTGGCGGCGGCGTACAGCGACGTCCTGGACATCGACGAGATCGGTCTGCACGACAGCTTCTACGCGCTGGGCGGTGATTCCCTGGCCGCCGTCAACGTCGCCGTGCGCATCGGAGAGGAATTGGGCCACGAGGTTCCGGTCCCGTCCGCGGACGCCGCGACCGTACGGGCGTACGCCGAGAAGATCGGCTCGACCACGGCCCCGCGGAGCGCCGTATGACAGCCACTCCGTCCGTGACGCTGCTCACCGGGGCGACCGGGTTTCTCGGCTCAGCGCTGGTGGGACGCTTCCTGGCGGTCGGCGACCGCGTGCGGTGCGTCGTGCGGGGCGCGACGAGTGACGACCGCACCGGGAGACTCCGCTCCGCCGTCGGCGACCTGCCGCCCGGTGCCCAGGAGAGACTGGAGGTGGTTTCCGGTGATCTCGGCGAGCCGCTTCTGGGGCTGTCTAGCGGGGAGTACGAGCACCTCGGGCAGGACGTGACGCGGGTCGTGCACTGCGGTGCCCGGGTCAACATGGCTCTCCCCTACGCCTCGCTCCATCCGTCCAATGTCGCTTCCACGGAAAGCCTGTTGGCACTCTCCGAATCCCGTGGCGCCCGCTTCTGCCACATCGGCAGTCTCGCGGCGGTGGCGCACACCGTGACCGGCGAGCCCTTCGAACTCGTCGATCCGGTCACGGGTGGATACCCACAGTCGAAGTGGGCGGCCGACCGTCTCGTCAGTACCGCCCATCAGGAGACGCGTCTGAACGCGGCCATCTTCCGGCCGGGCCGGGTCACGACGGACTCCCGCACGGGCCGTTCGAACCCCGGCGACCTGCTGGAGCTGGTCCTCCGCCGCTGTGTGCACCTCGGCGTGGTCCCGGATCTGACCGGTTCCGTCCGGCTCAGCCCCGTCGACTGGGTCGCGTCGCTCATCGTGACCCTGTCCGGCCGCACGGACTCCTGCGGCCGTGCGTACCACTTGGTGTCCGAGGAGGCGCTGCCCTGGCGTGACGCGGTCGACGTGCTGCGCGCGGCCGGGTACGAACTCGACGAGGTCCCTTACGCGAAGTGGCGTTCCCTGGTGTACCGCGCGGCGCGCGAGGACGCAGCGACCGCTCGGCTCGCGGCGTCCCTGCCCGAGCGACCGCTTGTCTTCGACAACCGTCCCGGGCTGCGCGCCACCCGTGCACGGAAACAGCTCGACCAGGAGTACCCCCTGCTGCCGCCCGCGGCAGCTCTGCTGGCCGAATGGGTCCGGACCTGGCCCGAGCAGGACCGGAGCGACTCCAGGTCCGCCGTCCGCGGCCCTCAGCCACAGGGAGCGCGATGACCCGGCACCGGCTTCTGCTGCATGACGAGCACACCCGACTCGGCGCTCGCATGGTCGAGTCCGACGACTGGCTGCTCCCGCTCGAATTCGGCGGCCCGTTCAAGGAGTACCAGGCCCACCGCAGACGCTCCGTGGTGTGGGACTCGTCCAATCTGGGGCGCGTCCGGGTAGCGGGCTCCGGTGCCTTCGAAGCGGTCCAGCGCACCTTCACCAATGACTTGCGGCGCACACGGCCGGGCCGCAGCCAGTACACGTTCCTGCTGTCACCTGACACCGGCGACGTGGTCGACGACCTGATGGTGTGGTGGGTGCGCGACGAGGAGTTCATCCTCACGCCGGGCCGGCCCGAGGCCGTGCTCGACGCGCTGCGCGGCACACACGCCGAGGCAACCACAGGGCCGTGCGACATCGAGGACGTCGCAGCCGGTCGCGTTCTGCTTGCACTACAAGGGGCGTGCGCAACCGAAGAGTTGGCCGCGCTGGGGGTGGACCCGGCCGAACTGCCGCTCTCCGCGGTGCGCGAGGTGCTGCTGGACGGGCATCCAGCCCGAATCGCCACTACCGGATTCGGGCGGCAGATCGGCTTCGAGCTGGACCTGCCGGTGGCCGTCGCACGCTCCGTGTACCGACGCCTGGTCGACGCGGGGGTCACACCGGCGGGCCTGGCCATGCGCGAGACGCACCGTCTGGAAGCCGGCATCCCCAGGCCGGGATGCGAACTCGGCCCGTCCATCTCCCCCATGGAGGCCGGCGGTTCACGGTTGGTCGCGCTCGAAACCGAGTTCGTGGGCCGTGCCGCCCTCATCGCGCGTACCCGCCGCGGGCTCGATCGTGTCCTGCGTGCCGTGGTGATGGACACCCGCGAGGCCCCGCCGGCAGGCGCCGTACTGCTCCACCACGGGGATGTGGTGGGCCGTGTCACCAGCGGGAACTACGCCCCTCGGCTGCACCGCGGCCTGGGGTTCGCGTTCGTGTGCCCGCACATCGGCGTGGGGTCCGCCGTGGCCGTGGGCGGCCCCCACGGAGAACTCGGGGGCAGGATCAGCGCGGTCCCCGTCGATCCGGAGGTGGTGTTGTGAGTACACCGGAGCAAGGCAACGGCCCCCCGGGGTTGCGCGACCCGGAGGACGCCCGGCTTCCGAGCGGCCCGGTCGCGGCCGGGCAGCCCTACCCGGCGTATCGCATCGACCCCGGCCTGCGCCGGGTCGCCCGGCTGTACCGGCGCGTCGATCATGCCGACGCGCAGGCCGCACGTCGCGAGGCCGCCCGCCGTGTCAGAGTGGCGCAGCTGGCGGGCCTGTGGACGGCGACCGACCCCGCCGTGCACGTCGAGGACCACGTCGTGCGCGACGACACGGGCCATGAGGTGGCGGTACGGACCTACCGCGCCAAGGCCGAGCCGGGCCCTCGGCCCGCCGTGATGTACCTGCATGGTGGTGCCTTCATCTCGGGCGACCTCGACTTCGAGCACCCTCGCTGCCTGGAGACCTGTCGGGAGACGGGGTGCACCGTTGTGGCCGTGGACTACCGCCTGGCGCCGGAACACCCTTACCCCGCCGCCCTCGACGACTGCGTTGCCGCCTACCGGTGGCTGTGCTCCGAGGGCGCGTCGATCGGCGTGGAGACAGCACGGATCGCGATCGCCGGGGCCAGCGCGGGCGGCGCCCTCGCAGCGGCTCTGTGCATGCGCGCCCGGGACGGCGGACTCCCGGCACCCGCACTGCAGATGCTGTTGTATCCCGTGATGGACGACCGGCTCCGGACGGCTTCCGTGCGGGTGTTCACCGACACGCCCGCATGGGACGCGCCCAACTGCACGCACATGTGGAACCACTACCTGGGGCCGGTGGAGCGCCGCGGCAACGTGTCCCCGTATGCCGCTCCCGGTCGGGCCACCGACCTGTCGGAACTGCCGGACGCCTACGTGATGACCGCCGAGCTCGACCCGTTGAGGGACGAGGGTGCGCACTACGCGCAGGCGCTGGCGGACGCCGGCGTCCCCACCGAACTGCACTGTTTCGCCGGGGCGTTCCACGCCTTCGACACGCTGTCCACGGCGTCGCTCTCGCTCCGGGCCCGACGCGAGCACCACGAAGTGCTGCGCACCGGGCTCGGCCGGAACTCCGGCCGGGCCCGCCGAACCGAGGCACCGGCCACCACCTGAGGAGAATGTCCATGCCCTCCGAGGACGCATTCGTCCAGAACGCCCTTCAGTTCCTGCAAGAGATCGGCGCCGACACGTCGCTGGTGACTGCCGACACCCATCTCTTCGAGGCAGGGTTGCTGGACTCCCTGGGAACGCTCGCCTTCCTCGACTTCCTCGAACAGCAGCGCGGTGCGGAGGTCGAGATCGACTCGCTCGACTTCGACGCGATCGCGACGCTGCGCAGCACCTACGCGTTCGTCTTCCCGCGTTGACACCGTTCGGTCCGACGGAAGGGACTTCGTCATGAAGGTTGGATTCATCGGCCCCGGTCTGATGGGGGCACCAATGGTGGAACGGCTCCTCGCCGCGGAGCACGAGGTCGTGGTCTCCTCGCGGGCCCCCGGCCGGCTGCCGGCCGGGTGGAACGTCGTCGGCTCGCCCGAAGCGGCGGCCGAAGGCGCGGAGGTCATCTGCTCGATCCTGCCGGACTCCGCCGAGGTCGAGTCGGTGGTCGACGCGGTGCTGACCGTGGCCGAGCCGGGTTCGGTCCTCCTGGAAATGACGACGCATTCGCCCCGGGTGGCCCGCCGGCTCGCTGCCCGCGCCGAGCGACACGGTGTGAGCTACCTGGACAGCCCGGCCGGAGGCGGAATCGCCGCGGTACGCGACGGCACACTGGCGTTCTGGGTCGGCGGGCCGCGGGAGGCGCTCGAGCGGGCGCGGCCCGTCCTCACCGCGGTGGGCGACGGGGAACGTCTGCGGCACTGCGGGCCCGTCGGCTCCGGCCTCACCGTCAAGCTGGTCAACAACTACCTGGTCGCGGTGAACGCGGTGGCCTCCGGCGAGGCCCTGGCGATGGTGCGCGAGGCCGGACTCGATGTCTCCGTGGCCATCGACGCCATCACGTCCGGCGGTGGGGGCGCCAACGCCCAGCTGGCGAACCTGTACCCGAAACGGGTCATGGTGGGCGACTTCACTGCGGGCTTCAAGCTGGAGTACATGGTCAAGGACCTGGGGCACGCCTTCGATCTGGCGGCGGAACTGGGCGTCGGCTCCCCCGTCGGGCGCGCCGCCGGGGACCGCATGTCCGAGGCGCTCGATCAGTACGGTGGCGAGGTCGACTTCGGCTCGGTGTCCCACCTCAACGAATGGTGACCGCCTCGCCGACGCCACGCCGTCCCGAGGCTCCGGCTCGTGGACTCCCGTCGGCCGGTCCCATGTGCTCTGACGCCAGAAGCGATGAGGAGTGACGAAATGCAGCCGTGGTTCCATGTCCCCGCACTCACCGGCTCCCTGGTCCGGTTGGAGCCGTTGTCCGCCGATCACGCGGCCGACCTCGCTCAGGCCGTCGAGGAGGATCGCAGCAACTACACCTTCACGCTCGTCCCCCGGGCCGAGGAGGTGGTCGGCTATCTGGCAGCTCAGTTCGACCGCATGACGGACGGACTCGTCCCGTTCGCGCTGGTCCGGCGGAGCGACGGTCGCGCCGTGGGCTGCACGGCGTACTGGGAACCCCGGTACTGGCCGGGTCGAAAGGATCTGCAGGCTGTCGAGATCGGCTTCACCTGGCTCGGCGCCTCCGCGCAGGGCAGTGGGATCAACGCCGAGGCCAAGCTGCTGTTGATGCGCTACGCGTTCGAGGAACTGCGGGTGGTCCGGGTCGATCTCAAGACGGACGCCCGCAACCATCGGTCACGCCGGGCCATCGAGGCGACCGGCGCCACCTACGAGGGTGTCCTGCGCAACTGGTCGATGTCATGGGCCCCCGGCGAGGAGGGGCGGCTCAGGGACTCCGCCATGTACTCCGTCGTGAGCGCGGAATGGGCCGGCGTCGAGGCCCGCTTGCTCGAACGGCTCGCCGAGCAGCATGGCAGCATCCGGACGGAGCGCCCCGGGATCTCCGAAGGCTCGGCCGCCTGAGACGGAGAGGGGAACACCCGACTCAGCCGGGCCAAAGGGCCCGTGAAGGTTGCCGGCCCAACTGTGCGAATGCCGTGGAATTCCTATGAATGGGCGGCCGGGCGCCGCACCACCCCGCCAGAAAAGACCAGTTCCTTACTTACCGCCTATTGCCAATTGAAGACAGGCGTGGAAGGGACACGGTCCGACGGGTCAAGAGATCCCAGTCGCGGGTTTCAGAGGCTTCCCCTACCGGAACCGATACCCATTCCGGGCAACACGGTCACCAGCCATTGCGCAGGCCCCGGTGGCTGATTTGTTTCGCTGCCCGCAATGGCATCATCGCCACAGGAGCGGCGGCGTCGAGTGCCGGCTCCCGATGGCGTTCGACGCCGTCCGCCTCCGTCGAATCCCTTCGACGTCTCAGTCATCGGACTTGACGGTCTTCATCGTCAGGTGCGAGTTCACCCTCGTCACGACGGGCAGCACGATGAGCCTGCCGGTCAGGAACTTCTCGTACGCCACAAGGTCCTCAACTGCGACCCGGATGAAGAAATCGGGCTGCCCGAACATCCGCCGCACCTCGATGACCTCGTCGTACGCGGCCACCTGACGCTCGAACTCCTCCAGCGAGGCGAGGTCGCGGCCACCGACATCGACGGCGATGACGACCTCGACGTTGCGTCCCATGACCGCCGGGTCGATACGGGCGCGGTAGCCGGCGATCACGCCCGCCTCACGCAGACGCTTGACCCTGCGCAGGCAGGGCGGGGGGCTCAAGCCCACACGCTGCGCCAGCTCAACGTTGGTGAGCCGCCCGTTTCTGGACAGTTGGAGCAATATTGCGCGGTCTATGGCATCCAGTGACCGGTCGCTACTCATGAGAAGCACTTTAGCAACGAAGTCGAACAACTTCCGTTTCTTTAGAGTTCTTGAATAACTCGACATCGCACTCGGCGGTCTCATTAACTGAGATGGCACTTGCTGAACCCACGGGCAACTCGTGTACCGTGAAGTCTACTTAATGGATTCAACGGCCCCTGACTCACTGATTCGACATATCTGTCCACAAGTGGCGTTGGACTGAAATCCCGTTATTCACTGCACTGCCGGTCCGGAACCCGAGTTCGTCTCTTCGGGGCGGTGGGCGTGATTCACGCCTCAGGGGCTGCACGCGTAAGCCGGCCGGGGAAGTGATGCGGTCTACGTCGCCCACCCGGTGCACGGTCACGTCGCACATCCTCAACGGGCCGCTCCGGCCCGGCGCGTGACGATGCGCGAGCCGGCCCGCGCAGCTCATCACCGGACCCTGGACCACGCAACGCCGGCGGCGGACTCCCCCGGGGCATCCGCCGCCCGACGCTCCGGACGAACCACCCTCCTGTGCACCACGACTGCTGTCACGGCGAGATCCACGAGGGGAAGCCATGCCCGTGTCTGTGTCCTTGTCGAACACCCACCTTGCCGGTATCGACACGGCGGCGGCATTTCGCGCCGCCGTGGGTGCGTCACCGGATCCGAACTGCCTGGCCGGCGTCCTCGGCGCGTGCCTGCGCCCGCTCGTGTACAGCCGCCACCACTGGCTGGTGTACCGGGGCGAGTACCGGGTGCGCGCCGACTTGCGCTCGGCCCTGGAGTCGCTGCGCGAGCGTGCCCCCGGGGAATGGCACGACGAGGAGGCGGACCTCGCCCTGACCCTGTTCGCGCTGGACGCCGCCGCCGTCGGACTCGACGAGCTCGAGGACCGGGCGGACTCGGCGGCGGCGCGCACCACGCTGCTCGCGCGCCACGCGCTGTACGCGTCCGTCCTCGATCCGGACGAGTCCGCCCCGCAAGCCCTGCTCGACCTGGCATTCCGGGTGGCGCGCATGCGCGCACTGGTCGAGGAGACGCACGAGCTGTACTCGGTCATCGACGGCCGCGCCTGGTTCCGTACCGAGGGAGTGATCCCGGGCAAGGACATCGATCGCAGCGTGCTCCCGGTGCCGGTCGAGGAAGCACTCGACGCCCTGCCCGGCTCCGGCAACGGGACCTCCGCGTCCGCTCGCCTGACCGCCGCGACGCGCAAGGCCGTCGCCCTGGACGCACAGAGCGCCTCCGTGCTCCGCGCGATCATGGCGGCGGCTCTCGAGGACCCTGTGCTGCGCGCGGACCATGTCACACTCACCTGCCCCATGGGCAACATGCTGGACCAGCCGCACGAAATGACGACCAGTCAGGCGTTTTTCACCGAAACGCAGTTGCGCGAGGGAATCGAACTGGAGGACTTCGCCGATCGGTTGGGGCACGCGTCCGACGAGCAACTGCAGCGCACCGTGCGCGCCCGCATGCTGAAGCTGAAGCGCGGGGCCATCCGCAGCCTGTACGGCCCCGGCTGCATGCAGGGCCAGTTCGTGGAGAAGCACGGCGGACACATGCTGTTCCGCAACGAGGACGCCCACTACCGGGGCCACCAGAGCATCGGTTGCTCCAGCGGCGGCCGGGCCTCGTTCGCCCTGGGCTACCGCCTGGCCGAAGGCGCCGAGCACGTGCTGACATCCATGGTCGGCGACTTCCGGGTCGTGCGGATGAGCCACGACCCGCGCGACGAGTTCACCGTCGACGAACTCAAGCACACCATCCGCTACGCCGAGTGGATCCGGGTCGTGGTGGAGGAGACCTACCGGGCCGGCGCGGTCATCCGCAGGGACGACGCGTAGGCATCGGCGAAGCCCCCGTCCGAGAGGAGACGTCATGCGCATGTGGATCGACCAGTCCCAGTGCCAGAACAGCGGCCTGTGCGAGGAGGAGGCACCGGAGCTGTTCGCCATCGGGGACGGCTTCCTGGCGTACGTGCGCCAGGACGGCGAAGTCCTCGACCAGCCAGGCGGCGAGGGCAGCCAGGCCGAGGTGCCCGAGCACCAGGTGGCACTCGCCGAGCAGTGCGCCAAGGCGTGCCCTGCCTTGTGCATCCACCTCGTGGACTGAAGAGAGGCGGGCCGCCGGACGTGGACCGACAGACCCGGAGCCCGTCGCACCACTCAAGGAACACAGACACCCAACGTAACGGAGCAGATGTGACCGTCATTTCGGATCAGCCGTCTCAGCTCTCGCTCGACGAGGCGCACAGCCGCATCCAGGCCCTGGCACACGGATGCGCCGAGCACCCCGCCGTGAAAAACGCCTTCTACGACATGTGGATCGCCGAAGAGCTCACGGCCGACGAGGTGGAACTCGTCGCCAAGAACTTCTACGAGCGCGTGCGACGCACCCCGATCCGCATCGCACTGGCCTTTCTGCACATGGAGGACATCACCGCACGTGCCGAGACGGTGGAGAACCTCTATGACGAGATGGGGCACGGAGATCCCGCCAAGGCCCACTCGGTGATACTGCGCGACTTCCTGGAGAGCCTGTTGAGCCGGATGCGCGGCCACGCCGTCGACCTGGCCACGGTGAAGGCCCCGGTGCTGCCGTCGACACTGCGCCTCATCGAGGAGAGCGAGAAGGTGTTCAGCAGCCCGTATCCGCAGGAGGTCTGCGGCGCCCTGCTCGCCCAGGAGTGGCACGCGTATCCGCAGCTGGTCAGCCTGTACGAGGGTGTGCGCAACTACCGCCGTCACTACGGGTTCGAGGAGTTCCACGAGCAGTGTGAGTTCTTCTATCTGCACATAGGGGCCACGGAGAAGGAACACAAGGTCCACTCCCTGTCGACCGCCGCCAGGGCCTGCAGCTCGCCGGAGGACATCGAACAACTGGAGAAGGGCTTCGCGACCTACCTCGACCTGCTCGCCGAGAACTGGGCCGAGATCCATAGCGTGCTCAGGCCCAGCTGAACCACGGCCGCCGGCCCGGCACCGAACACCCTGGCACCCCGGCACCGGGCCGGTGCGCGCCAGGGTGTTCGGTCCGGCCATGGCCGCCCCGGCCGACTCACACGACAGGAGTCCGTAATCGCCACGCAAGCTGCCCTGATTCCTGCGCACAGCATCGGCCGAGGGCCGTGCGCCGCGGAGCCCGACCATATGTGGGGGACCTTGTTCGAGAAGGTCTCGGCCCTGTCGCGACGTGAGTTCGAGGTCTTCTGTCTCCTGGCCGAGGGGGCTTCGAACCGTTCGATCTCGAATTTCCTGAAGGTCACCGAACGGACGGTGAAGGCCCACGTGGCACAGGTGCTGGCCAAGCTCGACGTGGAGTCCCGTCTGCAGGCGGGGATCGTCGCCTTCGCCTGGGCGGTGCACATCAGCAACCGCACCTCACCCGTACTGCCCTCACCTCCGTGCTCCACGCCTCTCGTGCACGCCCGCGGACACGGCTGATCCGGCGGATGCCCGCCCCCGCCCGTGCACCGGACGGGCACCGTGCGCGCTCAGGAGACACCCACCAGCCGCAGCAGGGCCGTGCACGCGGCGGCCGCCAGGACCACCACGACGAACGGCACCTTGCGCCAGGCGAGAAGACCTCCCACCAGCACTCCGATCGGGCGGGCCACCCCCACCCACTCATGGGCCTCGAACAGCGCGGCGGTGGCGACCAGGGCGGCGAGCAGCACCACTGCGGAGCGCTCCATGAGCTTCTCCACCGCGGGCGGGAACGCGACCTTGGAGCGCAACGCCGGGCCCGCCAGACGGAATGCGTACGTACCGACGGCCAGCACGAGCATCGCCCCCACCAGCAACGGAGTGTTCGTCATCGCGCGCCTTCTTCCTCTCGTACCCGCCCGGTCGCCAGGACGAGACCGGCCAGCGCCAGCAGGACGGGCAGCCCGACCGGCAGGAACGGTGTCGCGACAAGGGCGAGCGCGGAACCGGCGAGTGCCGCGTTCCGGGTCTTCCGGTCTCGCAGGGCCGGCAGGATGAGCGCCAGGATGACCGCCGGGAACATGGCGTCCAGGCCGAGGGCATCCGTATCCTTGATCACCGAACCGGCCATGCCGCCCAGGAGGGCGCCGAGCGGCCAGCACACCAGGATGCCGAGTCCGCACAGCCGGTACGCGGCACGCTTGGCGGGCAGCTCCTTCTGCGCCAGGGCGAAGACGACGGTCTCGTCGTTCATCAGGTGGGTACTGAGGAGCCGGCTCCAGCCGCGGCCGATGACCTCCGGGATCGCCAGCCCGAAGGGCAGGTGCCGGGCGTTGACGAGCAGCCCCGCCAGAACGGCCGCGATGGGGCTGCCGCCCGCGGCGATGATCCCGATGAACAGGAACTCCGAGGACGCGGCGACGACGAGCACTCCCAGCAGGACCGGCGCCCACAGAGGAAACCCGGATGCCACCGCGATCGCGCCGTAGGACAGACCGATGACACCGACCGCCAGACACACCAATGCCACGTCCCGCAGCACTTCGCGCTCTAGAGTTCTCCATAACGAACGCATGGGATACATAATGAACGCCACGACGGTCGTTCGTCAAGGCGAACACTCGACCGGTGGAGCGAACGACAATGAAGACACCCCCGACAGCGGCCGACTCCACGAAGCCCCCGATCGAGGCCATCGCCGCCGCTCTGCGCCGAGAACGCAACCGCGCCGGCCTGAGCCTCAGCGAGGTCGCGCAGCGGGCCGGGATCGCCAAATCCACCCTCTCCCAACTGGAATCGGGCTCGGGAAACCCCAGCCTGGAGACTCTCTGGGCGCTGTGCGTCGCACTGGACACGCCGTTCTCCCGGTTGGTCGAACCCCGCCAGCCCCAGGTCCACGTGATCAGGGCCGGGGAAGGTGCCGCCGTCTCCTCCACCCAGGCCGACTACCACGCGGTGCTTCTGTCGGCCTGCCCGCCCGGCGCGCGACGCGACATCTACCGCGTCACCGCCGAGCCGGGGCACCAGCGCACGTCGGATCCGCACATGCCGGGAGTCATGGAGCACGTGGTGCTGGGCGCCGGCCGCGCGCTGGTGGGGCCCGCCGACGACGCCGTGGAACTGGGCCCCGGTGACGCCATCACCTACCCGGCCGATCTGCCCCATGTGTTCCGCGCGCTGGAGCCGGGCACCTGGGCCGTACTCGTCAGCGAGCACGTGTAGGGCCCGCGGGGTTCAGTGCCCCATCCCCATGCCGCCGTCCACGGGGATGACGGCCCCGGTGATGTACGAGGCCTCGTCCGACGTCAGGAACCGTATCGTCGCCGCGACCTCCTCCGGCGTGGCCAGACGTGCCAGCGGGATCTTCGCGAGCGCGGCGTCGCGCTGCTTTTCGGTCAGAGCCCGGGTCATGTCGGTGTCGACGAAGCCGGGGGCAACGACGTTGCAGGTGACGCCGCGCGGGCCCATCTCACGGGCGTAGGAACGCGCCAGGCCCACCAAGCCCGCTTTGGAGGCGGCGTAGTTGGTCTGCCCGGCGGAGCCGTGCAGACCAACTACGGACGAGACCAGGACGACCCGCCCCTTGCGGGCCTGCAGCATGCCCGCCGTGGCCCGTTTGAGGACACGGAAGGTCCCGACGAGGTTCGTCTCGAGCACCGCGCCGAGGTCGGCCTCCGGCATGCGCAGCAGCAGGTTGTCCCGTGTGATGCCGGCGTTGGCGACCAGCACATCGACGGGGCCGTGCCGTGCCTCGACGTCCTTGAAGGCCATCTCCACCTGCTCGGTGTCCGTGACATCGCAACGCACCGCGAGACAGCCCGCGTCCACGAGGTCACGAGGCGGCTCGCCGGAACGGTGGGTGATCGCCACCCGCTCGCCGGCTTCCGCGAAGGCCCGCGCTACCGCGTGGCCTATGCCCCGATTCCCTCCGGTGACGAGTACGGATCGGCTCACCGAATTCCTCCCTCTGATCGTGTCGGGCGTGCGGTGCGGGCGGTGCTCAGGCGAGTTTGTGGACCCAGCCGTAAGGGTCGGGACGCTCGCCGGCCTGGATGCCCATGAGCTCGTCCCGCAGCCGTATGGTGACGGGCCCGACGTCGCCACCGCCGACCGTCCACTGGCCATCGGCGCTCCTGACCCGGCTCACGGGGGTGATCATCGACGAGGTGCCGCAGGAGAACACCTCCGTGAGCGCTCCGGCTTCCGCGTCCGCACGCCACTGGTCGACGCTGATCCTCCCCTCCTCCGCCCTGTAACCGAGATCCCCGGCCAGGGTCAGCAGGGAGTCCCTGGTGACGCCCGGCAGCAGCGTGCCGGTCAACTCCGGTGTGACCAGACGGCTTCCGTAGACGAAGAACAGGTTGCTGGTGCCCATCTCCTCCACCCAGCGACGCTCCACCGCGTCCAGCCACACCACCTGTTCGCATCCCTGCTGCCGGGCCTCCTCCATGGCCAACAGTGTCCCCGCGTAGTTGCCGCCGCACTTCGCGGCACCCGTGCCACCCGGCGCTGCCCGCACGTGCTCGCTCGGCACCCACACGGAGACGGGCTGGGGCCCGGCCTTGAAGTAGGAGGCCGCCGGCGACGCGATCACCACGAACAGGTACTCGGTGGACGGCTGGTAGAAGCCTATGGACCGTTGCGTCGCGATCATGAAGGGCCGCAGGTACAGACTGTGTCCAGCCCGGCGGGGAACCCACTTCCGGTCGGCGGCGACCAAGCGCTCCAGCGCTTCGACGTAGGTGTCCTCGGGGAGGGGCGGCATCGCCATCCGCCGGCAGGAGGAGTTCAGCCGCGCGGCATTCGCGTAGGGCCGGAACGACACCACCGACGCGTCCGGGCGGCGATACGCCTTCATGCCCTCGAAGAGGGCCTGTCCGTAGTGGAAGACCTGGGCGGAGGGCTCAAGGGCGATCGGGCCGTACGGCTCGACCCGGGCGTCGTACCAGCCGCGTCCCTCCGCCCATCTGATCGTCACCATGTGATCGGTGAACACGTCGCCGAAGGCGGGGTCGGACATCAGCCGCTCCCGCTCGGAGTCCGGGGTCGGGACGGCGGGCTGGTGGGTGAACTCGACCGGCATGGGGCTCCTCCGGGACGGGGTGGGCTGGGGCGTTCAGACTGGTGGGTTGCCGTGCTTGCGCGCCGGCTGCTCACCGCACTTGGCGCGCAGCATCGTCAGCGCGCGCACAAGGGTGACGCGGGTGTCGGCGGGATCGATGACATCGTCGACGAGGCCGCGCTCCGCCGCGTAGTACGGATGCATGAGCTCGGCCTTGTACTCCTTGACGACTTGCTCGCGTACCGCCTCGGGGTCCTCCGCCTCGGCGATCCGCCGGCGGAAGACGACGTTGGCGGCGCCTTCCGCGCCCATCACGGCTATCTCGTTGGTCGGCCAGGCGAAGGAGAGGTCGGCTCCGATGGAGCGGGAGTCCATCACGATGTACGCCCCTCCGTATGCCTTGCGCAGAATCAGCTGGACGCGGGGCACGGTGGCGGTGCAGTAGGCGTAGAGCAGTTTGGCGCCGTGCCGGATGATGCCGTTGTGCTCCTGGGCCACACCGGGCAGGAAGCCCGGCACGTCGAGCAACGTGATGAGCGGAATGTCGAAGGCATCGCACATCTGCACGAAGCGTGCGGCCTTCTCCGATGCCTTGATGTCCAACACCCCTGCGAGACGCAGCGGTTGGCTGGCCACGATGCCGACCGTCCGGCCGTCGAGGCGCGCCAGACAGCAGATCACGTTGGGCGCCCAGCGCTCGTGGATCTCAAGGCACTCGCCGTCGTCGACAATCCCTTCGATGACCTCCCTCATGTCGTACGGCACCTTGCCGTCGGTCGGGACGATGCGCAGCAGGTCCTCGCAGCGACGGTCAGGAGGGTCGGTCGTCGGGCAGACGGGCGGCGTCTCCCTGTTGTTGGAAGGCAGCAGCGACAGCAGGTAGCGCACCTCGGAGAGGCACGTCGCCTCGTCGGCGAACGAGAAGTGCGCGACGCCCGATGTCCCGGCGTGCACGTCCGCGCCTCCGAGCCCGTTCTGCGTGACCTCCTCGCCGGTGACCGCCCTGACCACGTCAGGCCCGGTGATGAACATCTGCGACGTGTCGCGAACCATGAAGACGAAGTCGGTCAGAGCCGGGGCGTACGCGGCCCCTCCGGCGCACGGGCCCAGGATCACCGAGATCTGCGGAATGACGCCGGAGGCCCGGGCGTTGCGGCGGAAGATGCCGCCGTAGCCGGCGAGCGCGCTGACGCCCTCCTGGATGCGGGCGCCCGCGCCGTCGTTGAGGGAGACGAGTGGCGCTCCTGCCGCCACCGCCATGTCCATGATCTTGTGGATCTTCTCGGCGTGGGCCTCACCCAGCGCACCGCCGAAGATGCGGAAGTCGTGGGCGTACACGAAGACGGTCCGGCCCTCCACGGAGCCCCATCCCGTGACCACGCCATCCGTGTGCGGCCTCTTCGCCTCGAGGCCGAAGCCCGTGGCGCGGTGGCGGCGCAGTGCCTCCACCTCGGTGAACGAGCCCGGGTCCAGCAGCAGCTCGATCCGCTCCCGCGCCGTGAGTTTGCCCTTGGCGTGCTGGGCCTCCGTGGCGCGCTCGCTCGGTCCGCGACGCGCCACCCGCTTGATCTCCCGCAGTTCGGCCAGGCGGCTCAAGGCGTCAGTGGGTACCGCCGGATCTTCGTACGTCCGTGCCTGAGGGGGCATCACCAGCTATCTCCTTCCGAGACCGGCAGCGTGCCGGGGACGGTGACGGCCTCCTTCTCGCTGCCGAAGGCGCGGCAACGCTGGCGTTGTGCGCCGAGGCCAGCCACCTCCGCCTCAAGCAGGTCTCCGGGGCGAAGAAAGTCCACGTCGGGCCGGGCCAGAGAGATGCCCGCGGGAGAACCGGTCAGCACCACGTCTCCCGGTTGAAGCACCATGAACTGGCTGAGGTACCACACGAGATGGGAGACGTCGAAGACCATGTCACCGGAGTGGCCGTCCTGCATCCGCCGTCCGTTCACATCACAGGTGAGCCTCAGCGACCGCAGATCACCCACCTCGTCCGGGGTCACCAGGTGCGGCCCCAGCGGGGTGAAGGTCTCGAACGACTTGCCCTTGATCCACTGCCCGCCCCGCTCCAGCAGCCAGCCGCGCTCCGAGACGTCGTTGGCGGTGCAGAAGCCTGCGACGTGGTCGAGAGCGTGGTCCGGGCCGGCCAGGTACTGCGCACGACGCCCGATGATCACTGCGAGTTCCACCTCCCAGTCCGTCTTGCGGCTGCCGGGCGGAATGACGAGGCCGTCGAAGGGCCCGACCACCGTCGAAGGCGCCTTGCTGGAGACGTAGGGCTCGGCGGGCACCTCCATCCCGGCCTCCAGCGCGTGCGCCCGGTAGTTCAGGCCGATGGACAGCACGTGGCCGCCGGGCCGCACGGGCGGGCCGACCCGCTCGTGCGGCCCGGCGACGGGCAGACTCGGACCCTCGTGTCCCAGGCGCTCGCCGAGTTCACGCAGCCGGCAGGGATCGAGTGCGGCGGCGCTCCAGTCGGGAACCCATGCCGACAGATCGCGCACCGTGCCGTCGGTGTGGACGGCGCACGGGCGCTCCTGCCCCGCCGGTCCGATCCGCAGCAGGCGCATTCACTCCTCCTCTTCGAGGAACTTCGCGAAGAAGTTGAACTCCGC
Organism: Streptomyces sp. NPDC087901; assembly: GCF_044742205.1. NCBI lineage: Bacteria > Bacillati > Actinomycetota > Actinomycetes > Kitasatosporales > Streptomycetaceae > Streptomyces > Streptomyces sp. NPDC087901. The sequence continues at coordinate 21,812 of NZ_JBIUUC010000022.1, read as the reverse complement.
TTCGGTGAGCCGACGTGGGCGCCCTGCCTTGTAGTCGAAGGGGGCCATGACCGTCGAGGCGGACGCGTACACGGTGTCGCCGTCCTTGACGTCGTAGTCGACGGCGACCGTGGCCGACTGGAGCCGCGACACCCACATCTCGATCTCGACCGGCTCATGCCGGTGAACCAGCTGCCGCTTGTACGAGATCTCGTGGCTCACCACCACGGAACCGTCCCTGAAGAAGGCGTCGCCCTCGGTCGGGGCCATGCGGAAGACGAAGTCGACGCGGGCCTCCTCCAGATACCGGAGGAAGTTGACGTTGTTGACGATTCCGTAGACGTCCATGTCCGCCCAGCGCAGCGGGCAGTGGTACACGTGCCGGGCCATGGTCACTTCTCTCCTGTCGCGGTGGCAAAGGGGCCGGCCCCGGTGAGCGCCTGGAAGGCGGAGACGTAGTCGTCCGCGGCTATCGGGGCGCGGAGCAGCTCGGGCGACAGCCGGAAGCCGTCGATGAGCAGCGACGTGTGCGGGAGAACGCGTGTGCACGTCTCATCGATCAGAGCAGGCAGCGCCCGCACCTCGTGAGCAGTCAGCGCGCCCTGCGCCAGGTACCAGCCCGCATCGCGCTGGAGCTCGGTCAGTGCGTAGAGCAGGGCCAGTTCGTGCAGCGCGGCACGGACGGACGGATCGTGCGCTTCGGCGACGGCGTCGGTGAAGCAGCCGAGCGTCACCCGTACGGCCTGCGTACGGGCCATGGCCAGCGCGGAGTTCATGGTGCTGTTCCACGCTTCGAAGTACGTGCGGTCGTCGCCGTCCGTCATCCGGGCGCGGCCCTCCTCGTGCAGCGACCGCTCCCGCTCGCCCAGGATCCCCACCAGCAGGCCCAGGTCCAGGAGACCGTCGGGACCACGCCGGGCCCGGCGCTCCGCGGCGGGCTCGGCGGGCTCGGCGGGCTCGGCGGCCGGTCGGGCGAGCATCTGGCCCGCGGTGGTCGCGAGCAACACCTGGTTGTCACCCTCCGCAGTGACCAGGCCCTGGAGCAGGGAACCGTAGTCCGCTATCCGGTTGGCGCTGAAGATGCCCTGGGCGCCGCATCGTTCACGGCAGACGGCGATGGTCTCCGTCATCTCCCAGGTGGTGAGGGTCTTGGTGAGAGCGATGAGCACGTTGAGCTCGGCCGAGACCTCGCCGGCCTCGCTCACGTAACGCCGCTTGGCGTGGTTGAGCAGGAAGGTCATCGCGTAGACCTTGGCCAGCTGCGTGAAGAGGGACAGCTGGTGGCTTCGGTATTCGAGGACGGGCATGTCGTTGCGGCCGGGGGCGTTGGTGAGCCGCTGCGCGGCGTACCTCAGGGCGATGTACACGCTCGCCCGGCCCGCTCCGACGGCCGCGCTGGACACACAGAGCCTGCCGGGCTGTATGCGGCTCATCGCCTTCAGGAACCGCTTGCGCTGATTGCCGGCGGCCGGCTTGAAGGCGCCGTCCCGCGTGAACTCGCCCATGTCGCCGAGAAGCAGGTTGCGGCGCGGCACGCGCACCTGGTCGAACCGGGTCAGGCCGTTGTCGAGACCCTGCACGGGCTTCTCGGGACAGGGCACGGCGTGGATGCCTTCGCGCAGGCCCGTCGCATCGCTGATGCGGACGACGAAGGGGTAGACGCCGTGATCCTTTCCTTCGGCCTTCAGCCTGGCCAGCACCACCGCTACCTTCGGAACATCCTGGAAACCGCTGTACGACATGTACTTCTGTGCGAGCGGGTCAGGCGTGTCGATGACGAAGGTCTCGGTGTGGCGGTCGTAGACCGCCTCCGTGCGCAGGGCCGCCACGTTGTTGCCGTAACCGAGTTCGGTGGCCATGTACGGGCCGAAGGACTCCAGGCCGTCGAGCTCTTCCAGGTAGTCCTTCAGGTCCTCCCGGTCGCCGCCGTGCTCCGCCACGGTGCCCAGGCAGAGGTTGTAGTGGACCATCAGCAGCGAGAACGTCGACACGTCCAGCAGGGCGGGCCATTCAGCCAGAGCGAACAGCCGGCGCGGGTTCTTCAGGATCTCCAGCGGCCGCTCGATGCGCCCGTGAACGAAGCGGGAGCGCTCGTAGCTCAGGCGCCCCGCCTCGGGCAGGCTCAGTCCGTCACGGGCGTCGAAGACCGGGTCCAGCAGCAGGGCCCGGATGTCGGCGTGCACGTCCTCGTAGGCGCCGTCGAAGAGCAGTCGGGTCAGCTCTGCACGAGCGGCGTCGTCCTCGCCGGACTCGGCCGGGCCCGAAACTGTGGCACTGGTCATCTCGTCTCGGTCTCCTCATATGCGTGGTCGGTCAGGGCTTTGAGGTCAAGGGGCGATCAGCAGAGCCGTGTTCTGGCCGCCGAAGCCGAAGGAATTGCTCAGAGCGATGTCGACGGAGCCCGCGCGTGGCTCCTTGTAGACAAGGTCCACGTCGATACGCGAGTCCGGATCCTCGAGGTTCGCCGTCGGCGGGACGAGCCCGTGGTACGCGGCGAGCGCGGCGAAGGCCGCCTCGATGGCGCCCGCCGCGCCGAGCGGGTGGCCGGTGACACCCTTCGTGGAGCTGACCGCGGCGTCGGGGCCGATCACGCGGCGGATGACACCGGCCTCGATGACGTCGTTGAGCGGGGTGGACGTGCCGTGCGCGTTGACGTACCGCACGTCGGACCCGCTCACAGCGGCATCGGCGAGCGCCGCGCGCACCGCCAGTTCCGCGCCCCGCCCCTCAGGATGCGGGGACGTCACGTGATGGGCATCGGCCGAAGCGCCGTAGCCGATCACCTTGCCGTACGTACGCGCCCCGCGCGCCCGGGCGTGCTCCTCGGACTCCAGGACGACCACTCCGGCACCCTCGCCGAGCACGAACCCGTCTCGCGTCCCGTCGAAGGGCCGTGACGCCGTCTCCGGTGTGTCCGTCCGGCGCGACAGCGCGCGCATGCGGGCGAACGTCGACGCGTACAAGGGCGTGACGGGAGCCTCCGCACCGCCGGCGATGACGATGTCGGCGACACCGGTCCGCAGCATCTCGCGCCCGATCCCGATGGCGCTGGCCCCGGAGGCACAGGCCGAGCAGGGCGCCAGGCAGGGGCCGTTGGCGCCTACGTCGATCGCCAGCTGGCCGGCCGCCATGTTGAGCAGCCCCATGGGCAGCGTCAGGGCCGAGACCTCCGAAGGCCCTTCCTCCAGCAGGATCCTGTGCTGGGCCTCGAGCGTCGCGGTACCGCCGGCACCCGATCCGATCACCACGGCCACTCGGGCACTGTCCGCCCAAGCGCCCGGCTGGTGCCCGGCATCGGCCAGGGCTTCACGCGCGGCCACGATGGCGAATTGCGCGTACCGGTCGAACTGCCAGGCGTTGCGCAGCCCGCTGCGCGCCGGGGAGAAGCCCGGTACCCGGCATGCGATGTCCACGGGAAGACCCGTCAGTTCGGGATCACGGGCGGCCGTCTTCTTCGCCTTGAGGACGTTCTGCCAGTTCTCCTCGACCCCCGTCCCGGCCGGCGTCACCAGGCCGATTCCTGTGATCGCGGCGGCGAAAGAGGTCATCGGACATTCACGCCCTTCTCCTCGACCAGAGAGACCAGGTCGGCGACCACGGAGATCTCGGACAACTCCTCGTCCGATATCTCCACTCCGAGCCGCTTCTTCACAGCGGTCGCGAGTTCGAGCTGAGAAAGCGAGTCGAGGCCCAGATCGTCGAAGGTCGCGGTCGGCGAGATCGCGTCCTTGTCGATGTCGAACCTGTTGACGAAGACCTCGATGACAGAATCCTGGACAGAGCTCATTCTTTTCCTCCCGGAAGACATGGCTTGATTTGATTCTCGGTGGTCCGGCTACTGCACGCCCTCGACCGGGATGTCCGGCCAGGTGAGCACGGTCGATCCCCAGGAAAGGCCGGCGCCGAACGCGGACAGCAGCACGCGGTGACCGGGCCGGAGGGCGCCGGAATGCGCGATGTCGTTCAACAACAGCGGAACCGAAGCGGACAGCGTGTTTCCGACCCGGTCGATATTGACCGCGACGCGGTTCCTCTCCACTTCCAGCTCGTCCGCCACGGCGTTGACGATGCGGACGTTTGCCTGGTGGCCCACGAACCAGTCGATGTCCGCGACCGACCACCCCTTGCGGTCGAGCACGCCCCGCGACGACTCGGCCATCCGCTCCACGGCCTGCTGAAAGAGCGGCCGGCCCTCCATCCGCAGATACCAGTCCCCGGCCGGGACCTCGGCGTGGCCGAGTCCCGCCGAAGCCGAGCGCTGGCGCGAACCGCCCGCGGGGATGGCGAGCAGATCGGCGCGCGCGCCGTCACTGCCGAGGTCGAAGGGCCCGAGTGCGCCCTGCTCGTCCGCGTCGCCCCGGCGGAGTACCACCGCACCCGCGCCGTCTCCGAAGATCGGCGCCGTACTGCGGTCCTCGGGGTTGACCAGGGTGGTGAAGGCCTCCGCCCCGATGAACAGCACGCGGTCGGCCACGCCCGATGCGATCAGCCCGCTACTGGTTGCGAGTCCGTACAGGAAGCCGCTGCACGCCGAGGTCAGGTCGAAGGCGGGAACCGTCCCGAGTCCGAGCAGATGCGCGACCTCCGGAGCCACCGCGGGGCACAACCGGTCGAAGGACGTGGTCGCGAGAACGACTGCGTCGACCGTCGCCGTTCCGGCCGACTTCAGGGCCTTCGCGCCTGCCTCGACAGCCAGATCACGGGTCGACAGGCCATTCGACACCATGCGCCGCTCAGATATGCCGGTGCGGGTCTCTATCCATTCGTGGGTGGTGTCGAGCGTTGTGCACAGATCTCCGTTCGTGACAATCCGGGGTGGAAGCCATCCCCCGATTCCCTCGATCACTGCCGCCATGAGAATCCCCCCTTCGTGGATGACGCTTCGGCGAGTCTCACCGAAAAGGCAAGACCAACTCAATTGGCCTTTGGTGCATACATGTCCGGCCGTACCAAAGGACAATTGAGGGTTGCCTGAGCCGCGGATACCGTACTCACGTGGACACAACAGCCCTGGAGAAAACGGTCCTGGAAATCGTGCACGCCCTTCCGCCCGGGCGCGTCGTCACCGACCCCGCCATCCTCGCCACCTATGCGCGAGACGAAGCGGAAGGCGCCCCCTACTCCACACCCGCCGCCGTCGTACGACCGCATGAGACCGCCGAGGTCGCGGCAGTGGTCTCCAGATGCGCCGAGCGGGGTGTCACCGTCGTGGCCCGCGGAGCGGGTACGGGTCTTTCGGGCGGAGCCAACGCGGTGCCCGGCTGCGTGGTGGTCTCCTTCGAGGCGATGAACGGGATCCTGAGCATCGACCCGGACGAGCGCGTCGCGGTCGTGCAACCCGGTGTCATCAACGATGGACTGCGGGACGCCTGCGCACAGTGGGGATTGTGGTACCCACCCGATCCGGCCAGCTCTCCGTGGTCGACCATCGGCGGTAACGTCGCCACCAACGCGGGTGGCGTGTGCTGCGTGAAGTACGGGGTGACGCGCGACTACGTGCTGGGGCTGGAAGCCGTGGTGGGCCACGGCGAGGTGGTCCGGCTCGGCCACCGCACGGCAAAGAGCTCCGCCGGCTACGAACTCGCCTCTCTGATGGTCGGTTCCGAGGGAACCCTGGGACTGATCACCGAGGTCACGCTTCGGCTGCGCGGGGCCCGCTCCCCGGAACGCACCGTCCTCGGCTACTTCGACGACCTGGTCGCCGCCGGACGCGCGGTCGCCGCTGTGACCGCGTCCGGTGTGGTTCCCAGCGCGCTGGAACTCGTCGACCGTTACTGCCTCCAGGCAGTGGACGAGTGGAAGAACATGGGCCTGGCCGACGGCGGCAACATACTGCTCCTCGCCCGGACCGACGCACCGGGAACGGCCGGCGCCGAGGAGGCCGACACCGTCCTGCGCGCCTTTCGTTCGGCGGGCGCGACGTCGAGTGCGCAATCGTCCGACGCCACCGAGGCCGAGGCTCTGTTCGCGGCGCGGAGACTGGTCTACCCCGCACTCGAGCGGCTCGGCTCGGTGCTCACCGAGGACGTCTGCGTACCGCGTATGAGCGTGCCCGACATGCTCGACCGCATCGAGCGCATCGCCGCCGGGCGAGGTGTGCGCATCGCCGGCCTCGCGCACGCGGGGGACGGCAATCTGCATCCCATGGTGGTGGTGGCGCACGGCGACGAGGACGCCCGCCGTCGCGGCCACGAAGCCCTGGAGCAGATCGTCGACGAGGCGGTCGGAATGGGCGGCACCGTCACCGGCGAGCACGGCGTCGGACTGCTCAAGATGCGCGGTCTGACAGCTGAGTTGAGCCCGGCCACACTCGACCTCCACCGGCGGGTCAAGCACGCCATGGACCCGGCGGGCATCTTCAATCCCGGCAAGGTCTTCGCCCCGTGACCCCGGCCACCTGTCCTTCGCTCCGGCAGTCCGCCCCGCCGCGGCACTGTTAAGACAGAGCCATGACGTCATCACCTCCACGACCTCTTCGGTCACCCAGGAGCACGGCCGACGACGCCCGTGGGCCGAAAGGCTTCTGGACTCCCGACCTCGCGCTGTTCTTCACCGCACGCACCATGGCCAGGCTCGGCGACATGATGCTTCCGGTCGCCCTCGCCGCCGGGCTCGTCCGGCACGGCTATGCCGCGGGGGGAGTCGGGCTCGCGCTGGCGGCGTACACCGCTTGCTTCGCGGGATTCGTCATCTTCGGCGGCGTAGCCGCGGACCTCTTCGGCGCCCGGCGCCTCATGATCGGTGCTGACCTCGTGCGGGTCGGTACGCAGTCCACGGCGGCAGCGCTCTTCTTCTCCGGGAACGTCACCCTGTGGCACCTCTGTGCGATCGGTGCGGCCAACGGCGTCTGCGCGGCCTTCTTCCAGCCGGGCATCGCCAGTACCGTGCCCGGCATCACCAACGATGTGCAGAAGGCGAACGGCGTCATCCGCACCGGGGAGTCCGTGATGGCCGTCCTCGGGCCCGCGTTCGCCGGCGTGCTGATCGGAATCGCCTCCGTGGGCTGGGTGTTCGCGGTGCACGCCGCCACCTACCTGGTCAGCGCCCTGTGTCTGGGGCTCCTCCGCTCCCCCACCCGCGCCAGAACCCGGCCGAAGGGGTTCTTCGCGGGGCTGGTCGGCGGCTGGCAGGAGTTCCGCAGTCGCACGTGGATCTGGTCGGTCATCGTCATCTGGATGGTCTTCATGGTCACCGTGTGGGGTCCGACGATCCCGCTGGCGGCCGCGGAGCTGATCACGGAGCACGGCGAGCGCGCGTACGGCATCGTCAACTCCGGTCTCGGTGCGGGTATGGCGGTCGGTGGGCTGCTCGCACTGCGCATCCGGCCGGTACACCCGTTGCGCGCCGGCGCCATCGCGTTGTTCGGGTTCGTCCTGGAGCCGCTGACGGTCGGGGCCCGCGTTCCCCTCGCGGCAGTCGTGCTGGGATGGGCGGTGGCAGGCGCTGCCATGGCCTTCTGGAGCGTGATGTGGGCCACCAGCATCCAGACCCAGTTGCCCAACGACGTCCTGAACCGCATCGCCGCCTACGAGGTCGCCGGTTCCGTCGCCATGATGCCGGTCGGCCAGCTGATCGCGGGTCCCGTCTCCGGAGTCGTCGGAACTCACCACGTGCTCCTGGTGAGCGCCGGGCTGGCCCTCTGTACCTGCACGGCCCTGCTGACCGTGCCCGCCATCCGCGACCTCGTACGGGTCGACGCCCCCGGATGAACGCGCCGTTCACGATCACGGTGGGCGCCTCCGGCCGCCGGGGCGCGCGGCGTCTCACTCACCAGGGTCGGGCGCCCGGCCGTCCCCCGTCGACGTGACGGGCACGGAGAGCCAAGCCGCCTCGTCGGAGGTGTCCCCGGGTGCCCCGTCGCACAGCACGTAGCGTGCCGGCGCGATGGCTCCGTCGAAGTCGGGCAGGGCCGCCATACAGGCCTGGTGCAGAGCGTACGAGGTCAGCGAGGTTCCCGAGCCGTCCACGTACGCGACCAGTTCGCCCCTGCCCGGGGCCGACGCGTCCGTCACGAAGACCGCCGAGCGGCGCCCGCGCGCCACGGCCTCCACGAGTCCGCGGACCGCGTCCACGTCCACCAGGGAGCCGGCGATCGGCTGCCACTGCGGACCGCGCGGCACCGGCACGACTCCGCTGATCTCCTGGAGCCGGCCCAGAGGGATGTCCTCCTTCGCCGCAGCCACCAGGAGCCTCTCCATTCCGGTGAGGAACGCCCGCAGCTCGGGCTCCGGGAGATAGCGGGTGTCGGACCACAGGGCGATCTCTGCCGTGCCGTCCGTGCGCACGACGCGCAGAAAGAACCGGACCGGCATGAACGTGGCCTGCTCCACGCGGATGGTCGACCTCTCTCCGGGCGCGGCCTGGTCACTCACCTCGATGCCGCCCGGCACGCTGCGGTCGTTGAACACGCAGTCCCTGGCGAAGCGGATGCCCCGCCGGGACCCCGCCTTCTCCATCCGGTCCCAGAGCTCCAGCGGATGGACCTGACTGTGCTGATACGCCGCGAGACTCCCCGTCCAGGCCCGCCGTACCAGTGCGTCGAACGTCCCGTCGCCCGGTGTGAGCAGGACCAGTGCGTCCTGGGAGATGGTGCCGACGTACCGTGCCGTGCGCGGTGTGTTCCGATTCGCGGCTATCGCGGTGAGCGCGCACCGGGACAGACCGGCCCGGTGGGCGAGTACTGCGGCGGTGGCGGCCAGCATGACGGCGGAAGTGCTCGCCCTGGTCCTGGCCGCGATCACGGGGAGCGCCTCCGCGACGGCGCGGGACTCCAGCACGCCGCAGACGTAGCGGTCGGCGTCACCGCCCGTGGCCACCGGCACGGCGAGCATGGACTGCGGGACGCGCTCCATGGCCTTGTCCCAGTGGCGCAGGGCGGCGGCGTTGCGCTCCTGCCAGGCAGGCGACTGCTGCTCCAGGCCCAGTTCGAGCGGTTGCGCGGCGCCGGAGCCGCCGGGTTCCCCTCGTCCGGTCAGCGCGTTGTGCAGGTCCTCGATGACGATCCGGAGCCCTTCGCCGTCCACCGCGATGTGGGAGTAGACGACGACCAGCCGGGCGGGACGGCCCCCGGGCGCCAGGACCGCCGCTCGGAGGGGGAATTCCCGGGCGAAGTCGAAGGGGTTGTGAGTCAGCGAGTCGACGACGCGTTCGAGCGCCTCCTCGTCGTCAGGCACGTCGTGCACTGTCAGCGTCAACCCGCCTCTCCCCGAGACGTGTTGACGCCTGCCGTCGTCGGCGTAGACCGTGCGCAGGGACTCGTGTGCCACCAGGAGCGCGGCGACAGCCTCGGCCACCCCGCTCCGTGACGTGGCGACCGGCAGCTCGGCGGTATGGGTGAGGAAGGAGCTGTACCGGTCGTGCGGGTATCGGGCGCGCCGGTGGAACGTCTTGAGCTGAGCCCAGCTGGTCGGGCCTTCCTTGTCCGGTCCGGCGTCGAAGCTGACGGTGAGCGTGTCCGACGGGTGCACCTAGGGCCTTTCGTTTGGATCAGGCCGGATCAGGGAGGCGGGTCCGGTGCGGGCGGCTGCAAGGCGGAGGAGGGAGTCACTGAGTCGCTGCGGGCATTGGCGACCGACGACAACGCCGCAGATGTGCGTGCCGCACCCCGCGAGCCCGGCATGATCCCGACGAGAGGTCCTAGGACCGTTCGTTGGTTCGGCGCCTGCCAGGGGTGGTGATCGCCGTCCGCAGGACGTCGGGCCAGTTGTCCGGATCGCCGCCGAGGTGGCCGTGTATCCATTCCGCCCAGCGGTCCAGGCCGAATCCCACACAGGCGGAGTGGGCCGGTGTGCCGTCGGGCAGGGTGATGCCGAACTCGACCCCGAAATGCTGTTTGTGCAGATTGACGGAAGTTACGGCCACCGCCGACGAACCGTCCGCCGGCAGTCCGCGCAGCTCGTGCTTGAGGCTCAGCGCCGACTGGTATCCCAGCAGGTCGGCACGCTCGGAGGTGAAGAAGGGGTCGCTGGCCGTCGTGAGCGTGCTGGGCAGACCCACGTCGCGGGCGAGGTCCGCGACGGCGTTCAGCATGGTGTCGCGGAACGACTTGGCACCGGCGGCGTCCCCGACGAAGACCAGCTCCCTCATGTCGAAGGACCACAGGCGAGTGGCGACGGCCTGCGCCCCGGCCTCGTACCGGCCGCACATGCCGCGCGCGGTGAGGGTGATGGGGGCGGGCAGCGTGCCGTCCGCGAGTCCGGCGAACAGGTTCATGCACACCGCGGGTGCCAGTGCCACGGGAGCAGGGGTCAGCTCGGCGGCCGCGGCCACCACGTCCGGTGCCTGGGCAAGCCGGTCGAGTGCCCGCAAGTCCTCCCGCACCACCGCGCAGGCCGTCAGATGCTGGGGGAAGTTGCGCGTGTACCCGGTGCGGCGGAGCGTCTCCCAGGACACCAGGTGCGGCACGAGCCGCTCCATGGCGCCCACCTCGTCCGCCAGTCCGAGGAGTAGCGTGTCCAACGCGCGGACCAGACGGGCCAGTTGCGTTCCGCCGACACGCAGTCCGGGCCCTACCCACGTCGCATCCGACGGAGGCGCACCGGAGCCGGAAGGGCCGTCGAACTCGTACAGCACGTGCGGTGCGCGCGCGGTCTCCAGCGCCGCCCGCGCGTGGGCCTCATCGAGCAGTACGGCGGTCGCCTCCGTGCTGTGACCGGGCGCCGCGACGTAGCGCACCTTCACCCCGGGTTCCGTGTGCTCCAGCCAGAACCTGCCGTCGCCGGGCAGGCAGTAGGACAGAAGATCCTCGAACACCCGGCGCTGGGAGGGTGCCAGCGGCGTCGGCGCCTGCCAGGTCACCACGTCGCTCATGTCGTCCTCACCGCGCCGCTCATGCCGTCCTCACCACGTCGCTCACCACGTCGCTCATGTCGTCCCGCCCGCGTCGCTCACGGCACGGAGCCGGTAGGCGCATTCGGAGTCGCGGACCGCGCGGAAGGTGCGGCCCTGAGCCGTGGCCAACGGCCCTCCGGTCAGCTCGAGTTCCTCGATCCGGTCCAGCACGCCGTGGAGCACGATCTCCAGCTCCTGCTGGGCCAGTCCCATGCCAAGACAGACGTGCCGCCCCATGCCGAAGGTGAGCGGCGTCCTGGCCGTCCGCTCCGGGTCCCACACGTGCGGACTCGGGTACACGGCAGGGTCACGGTTCGCGCTGGCGAGCACCACCTGGAGCGGCGCGCCTTCGGGAATGTCGACGCCGCCGAGTGTCACATCCCGGGAGGCGAAGCGCAGAGTGACGTGAAGGGGCGGCTCGTGACGCAGCGTCTCGGTCACGACCGCGGGGACCAGGGAGCGGTCGTCGCTCAGGCGTCGGAAGACCTCCGGCTCGGCGGCCACCCGGCTGAGCAGATTGGTGATGCCCGCCGCCGTGGTCTCCGTACCCGCCGCCAGCAGCAGTACGGAGGTGTTGACGACGTCGGCCTCACTGAGTGTCCCGTTCTCGGCCAGCGCGTTCAGCAGGCCGTCGGCACCCGGACCCGCCGGCAGCGCGTCGCGCAGGTAGTCCCGCAACTCACCGCGCGCGGCCACGACTTCCTCCAGGCTCACGGTGCCGTGATCCACGTACTCCACCAGGGGCCGCATCAGGTCGCGCAGCCTGCCGGAATCGCCGTCGGGGAGGCCCATGACGTGGCAGACGACCGCCATGGGCAGCCGCTCGGCGAGCCGGGCGACGAAGTCACCGCGCCGTTGCCTCAGGAGGTCGTCCAGCATCCCTTCGGCCAGCGGCGCCACCACGCGGCGGCCGAACTCCGTGGCCGCACGGGGCCGGAAGGGCGCGGCCGCCGCCGACCTCAGCCGTGCGTGATGCTCCCCCTCCTGGTCGAGCATGGTCGGCCCGAAGGCCCGGCGGCTGACCCGGAAGGGGTGGAACGCGGTGAAGCCGGGCGACGTCATCACCCGGCGTACGTGTTCGTAGCCGAAGACGAAGTAGGCGCCATAGCGCTGCGACAGATGCACGGGCTCGTGCTCCCGGTACCAGTCGTACGACGGCCAGGGGTCCCGCTGGAATTCCGCCGCCGCGAAGTCGATGTCGTCGACGGGCCGGTTCCCCCGCAGGCTGTCCTTCGTGCTGGTGGACACGTGCGACCTCCTCGGCTAGGGGTTGAACTTGAGTGGGCCGGAACCCGCGATGAACTCGTCGAGGCCCGTGAGATCGGCCAGTGTCCGCTGCTGCTCGCGCATCGTCCGGCGCAGCCGGTCCTCCCGCACGCGCAGTACCGAGCCCGAGGCGAGAACGGCCGATACATGGCTCTCCGGCAGGAGCAGGAAGCCGTCCTCGTCGCCGAAGATCCAGTCCCCGGGGGTCAAGCGGCATCCCGCCACATCCACCGTGTCGGGTACGGCCTCGGCCAGTACCGAGGTGGTCCTCGCCGACACGAAGTTCACCTCGGTGGAGAAGACCGGCACAGGGATGTCGGCGAGGGCCTCGAGGTCCCGTACCGCCCCGTTCACTACGATCCCGCCCAGGCGCTGCACTTCGGCGGAGGCGACATAGATGTCGCCCGCCAGCCCTTCGGACGGGCTGATCTCGTTGTGGATGAAGATCACCCAGCCCGCGGGCGCAGCGGCCAGCGCCTGGAGGCAGGGCAGCATGTCGTCCGACGTGGTGACAGGGAAGACCGGTCCGCATACCCGGGGCAGGCCGTTGCGTGCCACCAGCGGCAGCGCGAGCGCGTTGGTGAACTCGGCTGCGCTGTCAGCGAGTTGTGCGCACGACACCTCGGCGAAGCGGCTCCGGAGGGCGGCGATCTGCTCTTCGCTGTACTTGGAGGACACGGTTGTCATCGGGTGGCCCCCTCCGCCTGGACGAGATCCCACAGGCCGCGCATGGTGTAGAAGCTCTCGATGTCGTGCTCGGCCAGGTCGAGGGAGCAGCCCGTCAGTGTCTCGATGAAGACGATCATGCGGATCACCGAGAAGGACGTGACCAGACCGAGATCGAAGAGGTTGTCATCGTGCCCGAGCCCCTCCAGTACGACCCGTTTGGCCTCCTGGTCCGGCTGCATCGACAGCAGGGATCCCCGTAGCTCGTCGTAGAATGTGGCGCTTTCCATGTGTCCTCCTGAGTTCTCCCATGGGGTGGGACGGATCACGCCCGGCTGCCTGCCAGCGCTCCGCCCACCACGTCAAGGCCTTCGATGATCTGTTCCAGTGGCGTGGTCAAAGGGGGAGCTATCCGGATCCGCCGGCCTCGGGCGCCCCCGGACAGCATCAGCACTCCGCAGTCGAAAGCCGTCTGCACGGCCTCACCGCTGGCCACCTTCGTGGGCTCGAACGACAGCGCCGGGCCCGTGACGTGCAGGTCACGCACCAGGCCGTCGGCCGACCACTTCCCGGCCCGGTCGCGGAAGAGTTCCGCTATGCGCTCCCCCATCCCGGCCACCGGGTTGCTGTCCAGATAGCCGAAGACCCGAAGTGCGGCGCGGAATCCGAGAGTTGCCGTCTGGAAGGTGTGCGCGAGGTGGACCCTCCCGGCGACGGATCGCTCCAGTTCGGCCTGATAGACGACGGCGGAGAGCGGATACGTCCCGTTGGTCAGGGACTTCCCGAACAGGACGATGTCCGGGGTGAGCCCCCACGCCCGTGACGGACTCAGCGAGCCGTGCCGGTGGAATCCGCACTGGATCTCGTCGGAGATGGTGAGCACACCGTTCTTCCGGGCCCTTCCCTCCAGCTCCGTGAGCCAGCCGGCATCGAGCGGCACATAGCCGTTCGCGCCCTGGACCGGTTCGTAGATGACCGCCGAGATGTCCTGCCAGTTCTCCGGGAAGGAGCCCACGGGCAGGTGCTCGATCTGCCCGGACAACAGGGCGGACAGCCCGGTGTCCTGCAGCGCGATGTCCCGCTGCACGGTTGTCGCGGCCAGCGCGTCCAGGCCCAGTCCGTGAAACGCCCCTTCGATGGCCACGATCCGACCCGGCCTGCGCCTGCGGGCCAGCGCGAAGGCGGTGGACACCGCGAAACTGCCGCCCACCTGGTACAGAACTCTCCGCGCGCCACCGCCGACCGCGGCGCACAGCCGCCGGGAGAGCAGTTCCGCCTCCTCCGGGTAGAAGAGGGCCGCGAGGTCCGACCCGAGGGTGAGAGCCTCTTCCACCTCCCGGTTGCGGTGCCCGAAGTTGACGGAGGCGTAGGCCGACATGAAATCGGAGCACGTACGCTCCCGGCCGTTGGTGTCGCGGAGCACGAGGGTGGCGTTGTCGGCGTCGACCAGCACATGCGGGTCACCCAGCGCCCCACTCTCGTCCAGACCGCTGAGACTCCGATGACCTGAGGGATTTAGCGTGTCCATGCCATTCCTTCCAGGAAGACTCGCATCCGGCTCATCGCTTCGGTCAACCGCTCGACCGACTCCGTGCAGGCGATCCGCACATGCCCGCCGCCTTGCCGGCCATAGGCGCTGCCCGGCACCACGGACACCCCGGCCTCGGTCAGCAGGCGGCGGGAGAACTCCCGGTCCGACAGTCCCGTCCCCCTGATGTCAGGGAACAGATAGAACCCTTCGCCCACCGCTTCCGACCGGACACCGGGCATGCTGACGAGTTCGCCGTGCACGAGGTGTCTGCGCCGGGCCGCCTCAGCCACACGCCCGGTGATCCACTCCCGGCTGTTCAGGGCCGCCGGGATGACTCTCTGGACCATGGCCGGCATGCAGCAGGTGGTGTTCACCATCAGGTCCGCCAGGTCCTTGGCCAGCTCCGGCGCGGTGATGGCGATACCGGCCCGCCAGCCGCACATGGAGTGACTCTTGGACAGGGACTCCATGAAGACCGCCCGCGGGTGCGCCGCAAGGTCCCCGTGCAGGGACGACCGGCCTCCGCCGGGCTTGAACTCCCGGTAGGCCTCGTCGAAGACCACGTACAGTCCGCGGTGGTCGACGACCTCCATGATCTCCTCGATCAGTCCGGCGGGGATCACCGAACCCGTCGGATTGTTCGGGGAGTTGATGATGATCAGTCGGGTGCGCCGGGTGACCAGGGAGCCGATCTCGTCCGCGTCGGGCAGGAAGCCCGCCTCACGACGCAACGGATAGGGCACGGGAACCGCGCCCGCGAGCCGGACCAGCTCCGCGTACGGCGGGAATCCTGGATCCGGTAACAGCACCTCGTCCCCGTGCCCCGCGACGGCAAGCAGCGTGAGGTAGAGCACCATGTTGCTGCCCGGCACCAGCACGACGCGCCCGGGGTCGACCCGCGAGCCCATCAACTCCGTATAGCTGGACGCGACTTGCAGGCGTACGTCAAGCTCTCCGGCCGCCTCCGTGTACCGCCGGCCACCATCGGCGAGGGCGGCCGGGAGCGCGTCGATCACGGCAGGCGGTGGCTGCCAGTCCGGCTCACCCAGCTCCAGGTGCACAACGTCCTGGCCCGCTCTCTCAAGGCGCGCGGCTTCGGCCCGCACGGCGAACGCCGAGCCCCGTTCCAGGCGGTGCACCGGCGCCGCCCGCGACCGGGTGTCCACGAGGGCGGTCGCCGGAGCGGTCCGGGCAGCGGTCGAGGCCACTTCCGCGCAACTCATCGGCCGTCCTTCAGCAGCTTCAGCGCGGCGTCCACCACGTCCTGCTCCAGCGGCCATGTGTGCTGCTCCAGGGCCGGCGTCGACGGCACAGGCACATCAGGGCAGCACACGAACTCGACCCTGCCGCCCAGTCGCGCGGCCACGCCCTCCACGTCGTACAGCGCGGAGAGGATCTGGGCGGGTGCACCCGACCGTGGCCCGTCGTCGACGAACACCAGGCGTCCGGTGCGACGCACCGACTGTGCGATCGTGCCGACATCCAGGGGAACGAGGGTCCTGGGGTCGATCAGATCGCAGTGCACCCCCTGCGAGGCGAGCAGCGCCGCCGCCTCCACTCCGACCTTCACCGCACCGCCGATGGCCAGCAGGGTCACGTCCGACCCGGAGCTCAGCGTCGCGGCCCGGCCGAAAGGGATCGGCTCGGCGGCCAGGGCGGCCGCCAGGCGCACGCCACGCGCCAGCTCCGGCGCCACGAAGAACATCGTCGGGCCGGCGTCCCGGACGGCTGTGCGCAGCAGACCGCACGCGTCCTCGGCCGACCCCGGCACCACCACCTGAAACCCCGGAAGCTGCATGAACACCCCGTACGGGCACTGCTCGTTCTGCGGGCCGAGCTGCTGACGGCCGCGGGTGGCCGACGTGACGACCATGGGTACCCGGTAGCCGCCGTCGGACATGTAGTGCAGCCTGGCGGCGTGGTTGACCAGCTGATCCATGACGAGGAAGGTGAAGGACGCACGGTTGAGGTCGAGGACGGGCCGCAGTCCGGTCATCGCGGCCCCGACCGCCATGCCGGTCATGGCCTGCTCGGATATGGGGCAGGTGCGGATGCGCTCCGGCCCGAACTCCTGCTGCCAGGCCGGGGACGTACCGGTTGCGAGAAGGACGATGCGCTCGTCCCGCCGCATTTCCTCTTCCAGTACGAGGTCGAGCACGGCCAACTCGTTCACGACGCCTCCGGCCGGATGTGGGTGAATACCTGGCTCCGCTCGGGCCACGGCGCGGTCCGGGATCGCTCCACGGCATCCGTGACGACAGCCCGTGACCGTGCCTGGGCGCGGTCCAGCTCCTCCTGCGCGACACCGTCGTCCAGAAGCCGCCGGGCCAGCAGGGTCAGTGGATCGCGCGACCGCCAGTGCCGCAGCTCTTCCTCCGGGCGCTTCTCCGTCGACGGCCTGTCGAACTGGAGATGGAACTCCGTCAGGTACGTACGGGCCTCGATGAAGGAGGGTCCCGCTCCGGCCCGTGCCGCCGAGACCGCTTCACTCGCTGCGCGATACACGGCCGTCACGTCGTTGCCGTCGACCGAAACGGCACGCATACGGTGTCCTTGGGCCACCCTGAGCAGCGAGGCGTCCGGGTACACCTCCTCGGTGCGCGTGCCGCCCTGGTAGCCGTTGTGCTCACACACCATGATCAGGGGAAGGCGCTGCACCACAGCCATGTTGAGGGTCTCGTGGACCACCCCGCTGCCGAGCGCCCCGTCGCCGAAGAAGACCACGGCCACGCCGCCGGTGCCGCGCACCTGCTCCGTCATCGCCGCGCCGGCCGCGATCGGAACGCCCGCACCCACCAGGCCGCTGGAGACCAGGATGTTGTTGGCCGGGTCGGATATGAGTGCCGCCGCCTTGCCGCCGCACAACCCCGTGCTCCTGCCGAACAGTTCGGCGGTCAGAGCGACCGGTGACGTGCCCCGGGCCAGCGCGTGCCCATGTCCGCGGTAGTGGCTCACCAACTGGTCCCGCGGCTCCAGCGCATCGCAGACTCCGACGGCGACGGCCTCCTGCCCGACATACGGATGGACCGGCCCGACCACCTCGCGCGCCGTCCGCAGTTCCATCATGCGGTGTTCGTACACACGGATGAGGCTCATGGTCTCGTAGGAGGACAGCAGGTCCTGAGAAGAGCTCATGTCCTTGGCCGGGACATCAACCAGCCCGGTATCACTCATCAGTCGTCTCCTGGAGTGAGGAAAGAGAATCGCGCACGGCCACACGGAGTACGCCGTGGAAGAGAACGGGCGGCATTCCCGGGTCGTCCGTGGAACGCACGGACGGCGAAGAGGGCCGATCCGTCGTCGCGTCTCAGTCGTGACGCTTGGTGGCCACCATGATCCCGCTGCTCACGGGGAGATCCACCGCCACGAGACGCGGATCGGAGAGAATCGAGTCGCGTACACGGGTCACCGATTCACGGTGCTCGGTGGATTGGTAGCGGGACAGGTCCATGTCGTCGACGACCAGCATTCCCGAGGGCCGCAACGCCGCCACGGTCAGGTCGAGTCCGGACCACTTTCCGCCTTCGGCGTCGGCGAAGATCAAGTCGAAGCGTCCCAGCTCCGGGAGCTCCTTCTCCACGTCGGCAACCCGCACCTCGACCCACTCGGGCCATGGCAACTCGCGTGCGGTGGCAGCAAGTTCCGGGTCCCGCTCCAGCGTAAGAACCGTCGCGTCACTTCGGTGCCCGAGCCCCGAGGCCAGCCAGGCCGCACCCACGCCGGCGCCGGTGCCCAGTTCGAGGACCCGCCCGCCGGGAGGAACAGCACTTGCGAGAGCGGCCAGGAGTCTGCCCACCGTTTCCTCGCAGGACAGCTTGAAGCCCCGCGCCTCCGCGGACTTCATGGTCTCAAGAACAAGTTCAGGAACGTTACTCATCGCCATCCGATTCCTCGATCCCGTACCTACATGCACGCCGTGACCCGTGGCGCGCGCAAGGCAAACCCACAGGCAATATCAGGCAATGCGCCAATACGCCGCCGTTGCGTCGTCGTGAAGCTTCGTCAGACTATTCCGAGCGCCGCGGAAGGCCCTTTGCTCCGCGTCCCGGATCCTTCGTACGAGAGCGGCGGGTTCATCCTCCAGAGTGTCGAGCAGCCCCGCCCAGTCCATGAGCCGGTAGCGGTCGACGGCACACGACACCCCATCCGTCATCAGCGCGAGGCGCCGGACGTCACCTACCGGAAAGCTCCCTTTCACCGCCGCCCAGGCTGCCGCCGGTTCGCTTGCCGCCACCCAGTAGCCGCCAGGCGTGTTGCGTCGTCGTCTCTTCGCCTCGAGCAACGCGGCGTACGCGGAGCGCGTCGGATCCTTCAGCACAGCCCTGCGCTCCGGGAGGTCGAGCGCGGACAGACGGTCGTCGGTGATCCGCTGTACGGTCCCGCCGATGTCCGCCACGATCGTGCAGTCGCACAGGACCAGGTACTCCATACGCCCCTGGCGCTCCCGCACCACGGCCAGGGCCGCGGCCGGCGGATCGGGCAGCGAGAGATCGCACGCATCACCGTGCAACCCGACGACGTCGGCCAAGGCCCGGTACAGCACGTCATCAAGGCCGCCTTCCGGCGCCTGAGCATGTTCCAGCAAGCGGCCCGCAAGCTCACCCGCGAACCAGGCCGTGCCGTGATGGCACCCGGACCCGTTCCCCGGCACAGTACTGACACCGTCGAGCACCACCACCGTCGTGCCCTCCGCGGCCACGAAGTCCTCGTTGGGGCCGCCGACCGTACCCGCTTCACTCATCAGCTGGATCGACATCGCGACAGCCCCCTCCTCCCGTACCGCCCGTCACCCGTCCAGTGCGTTGCGGAGGGCGGATGAGCCGTGCGCGTCCGCTCCCCGTCCCCGCCCGGACGATCCTTCCGGTGGCCAACCCGCCGGTCAATCGACCTTTGGTACAGGGCGCGGACACACCCGACGCATGCCGCCTCAGCCGTGCGCCGCCCCGGAGTCCGCCGCGGACGGCGCCGGCCTCGATCCCCCGCCGCTCAGAAGCAGTCGCCGTACCAGTGGACGGCCCCGGGCGCCGTGACGGTGGCCCGGACGGAGGCCGGCGTGGCGTGCAACGGCCGTGCCATGCCCACGTGTTCCGTCACCTGCCGGGCATCCGCCAGGAGGGCGGGAAGGGCAGCCGTCACTCCAGGCGCGCCGGGGATCCGGACGCGGGCCCGGGTCAGCCCCGCCGCCCGGCCGCGTGAACCGACGGCCGCGAGCAGTGCACCCAGGCACTCGGCCGCGCCCGCGAACTCGCGCACCTCCACGCAGTCCCCCACGTGCTGCGCCACGATCCAGCCGGTCAGCGCCCCGGAGGCGGGGTCCACCGCGACGAGCGAATCCTCGACGGGGCCGTACCAGGCGGGCACACGCACCGCCCAGTCCTCGGCCGCCCGCAGTGAGCTGAGCGGCCGGCTCGCGTTGTACGCGTGGTGCAGCGCGGCCACCTCCACGGCGTCCTGCGGGGTGGCCGCGCGGACCGGGAAGGCGCCGGGGACTGCCGTCGGGGTGATTGTCCCCTCGGTGCAGGTACTGCCGAACTCCTGCCATCCCGAGCTCCGGTAGACGCCGGGCGTGCCGGTGAACAGCAGGGACCAGGCGCACTGTTCGGCGGTCATGGTGCGCTCCGCCGCCGCGAGCAGCAGCCTGACCAGGCCCTGTCCCCGGGCCTCGGGGCGGGTGGCGACGCTGCCGATGCCGCCGACGCGCTGCGGGGTACCCGCCGCGTCACGGATCAGCCTCGGCACATAGACGACGACGGCGTCGATCCCGCCGCCTTCGGCGCTCTCGGCGACGAAGGTGTGCCGGTGGCGCTCCGGGTCGAGGGCGTGCAGGGCGGCGATGTGCGGGGCCTCGAAGCACCGATGCCACAAGGCTGCCAGGGCGGGATCGTCGGCGGCGGTCGCCGTGCGGATGAGGGCGCTCACAGGATGAGGTTCCCGTCCGTGCGCACCGTGTCGCCGGCGGGGGGCATCGCGCTGCGCCGCGTGCCGTCCTCGACGCACGTGGTGTGCAGGACCGACGCGAGGGCCTCCGGCGCCAGATGGAGCGTGCCGCCGGTGAAGCGGCTGCCGGTGGCGGCGTAGTGGTTCGTGCCGTCGGCGATCCGGATGTGCGCGGTGTCCGGTCCGGCGGCCGCGCTGCTGAGGCCGGTGATGTCCCAGGTCGCCTTCCCCGGGCCGTCCGCACGGCCGAGCAGCGCCTTGGCCTTGTTGCCGCCGGTGAACCTGGCGCCGCCCGTCACGGTGATCCGTTGGTCGCGCACGCCACTGAGCTCGATGCCTGTGTTGTCGTACGTCCCGCCGTCGATCCGCAGGTCCGCGGAACCGACGGAGAGCGGGGCCGCGTTCTCGGCGCCGGTGACCGTGCAGTCGGTGAAGTGGACCGGGCCCGCACCGCGCAGGACCGCACCGTCCACACCCTCGAACGTGCAGCGCACGAAGTGCACCGGCGCGGTGACCGGCGTCTGGACGAGGACGGCGCCGGCGGGCAGTTCGAAGGAGCAGTCGCTGATCGTGGTCGGGCGGGTGGAGCGGGCGGAGCGCTGGGCTATGGCGAAGGTCTTCGCGGTGCAGCCGCGCACCTGGGCCCCGTCGGCGTTCACCGTGAGGGTCCCTGCCTGGTCGAAGGTGGGACGCGCGATCACCGTGATGTCCTCCAGCGTCAGATCGGTGATCTTCGTGTTGGCGGTGAACCACGAGCACACGTGTCTGCGTACGGTGATCCGCTTGGCGGAGATGCCCCACTGGGCACCGGAGTTGGCGATGTCCATCAGTCCGGAGTTGCCGTCGAAGAGCAGGTCGTGCTCGTACTGGCCGTGGGTGGTGAAGGGGTTGCCGCCCGCGTCGTCCCCGTCGCCGTGGCAGTTCACGACGGTGCAGTAGGCGGAGGCGGTGAGGTCGTTGAGGTGGCGCACGTTGCTGGTCGTGCAGTCGGCGACCCGCCCGTACAGGCAGTAGATCTGCTGGGTGAGGTAGCCCGCGCCGCCGTACATGACGGTCGGCGGGTTCTTCAGGGAGCAGTCCTCGGTGCGGAAGCGGGTGCACCAGCGGCGCATGATGACCGGCCAGAACGTACCGGTGGCGTGGATGCCGGAGACGTCGCAGCCGACGGCGTACTCGAAGCTGACGGGGTGGGAGCCGGTGTACTCGTCGGGCCCCGCGCCCTCGAAGACCATGTTGCGGATGTGGGTGTCGCGGACCGGCTCGATCAGGGTCCAGGTGAGGGTGCGGCCTTCGGCGAGCTCCCAGCCGTTGAGATAGCCGATCCGGATGTGGCCGGAGTCGATGATCTCGGTGATCTCGACCAGCTTCTGCAGCTCGCGCTCGTCACCGCCGCCGCCGGCGACCGGGTCGACCTGTACGGCCCACCACTGGCCGACCGCGAACGCCTTGGCGTCGGGGACCGGGAAGGTGTCGGTGAGTTCGATGACCTTGCCGGAGAGCGCGTGCTTGACGGTGGTGTCGGTGGGGGTGCCGCGGAAGGAGAGGACGGCGCCGAAGGGGTTGTCGTGGGTGTTCTTCTCGATGCCTTCGGTGCGGATGTGGT
>NZ_JBIUUC010000021.1:0-91362 GCF_044742205.1 Streptomyces sp. NPDC087901 | reverse complement strand
CCCGCGGAGCGGGTACTTCAGCGGCAAGCCGCTGAAGAGTGAACCGAATTGCGCAAGCGCAATTCGTATTCCGGCGCAAGCGCCGGAATAGAATTCCGCAAGCGGAATTCTAAGGAAAGCAAGGGGAAATTCGCGCAAGCGCGAATTCTGGGAGTCCCCGCAAGCGGGTCCTCCTTGGCTGGCTATGAGGACCGTGTGCGTTGGGTGCCGGGCCTGTGTAGTTACTGAAATTCCCAGACGCTGCCTGTACTGATGGATGTGACAGGCCGTCGGCCTGGCTTGGGCGCCGGCCCCACCGTAGTGACGGGTTCCGCTGCGCTCCACCCGAACCCTCCCCCATCCTCGAACTCGTCCCTGATCCTGCTCGACACTCCGTCAGTGTGTGCTCTGATATCTGTCAGGGGTGGGACAGGGTGTCGGTCTCTAGAGTGAACCCGTTGCCGGGTGATGCATCATGGATAGTGACTGTGTAGAGTTTGGGATTTGGTAGCACCACTCGTGGGCCCCGCTCGCTGTGCCAAGTTTTCTCTGCTGATTGCGCCACATTCCACGAAATGGAGGACACGGGAATGGCCGTGAAACTGCGTGACCATCAGATCGAGGCCGTTACCGCCATTGTGCGTGGTCTTGATGTCCCGCCGGGCGGCATTCCCTTCAGTGGGCTGCGCGGGCAGGTGCACGCCGCGTGTGGCACGGGGAAGACCCTCATGGCGGCGGCGGCGGCCAAGCGGCTGGTGTCCAGGGGGCGCGTTCTCGTTCTGGTACCGACGCTGGACCTTCTGGCGCAGACGGTGAAGGCGTGGCATGACGCCGGGCACAAGGGGCCGGCGGTTGCCGTCTGTTCACTCCAGGACGACCCGGAGCTGTGGAATCTGAAGGTGCGCTCCACCACCAACCCGGTCCAGCTGGCCCTGTGGCACGGTGAGGGGCCGGTCACCATCTACGCGACATACGCAAGTCTCGGTGTGCTGGCGGAGGCGTTCCAGGGCGTTTACGGGCAGCGGCTCGCGCCGATGGACCTCGCCGTGGTCGATGAGGCCCATCGTACTTCGGGCTCGATGGGTAAGGCGTGGGCTGACATCCACAACCAGCGGGTCATCCCGGCCCGTCGGCGGCTGTACCTGACGGCGACGCCACGGATCTGGCAGGAACGGCCGAACTGGGAGGTCGCGGAGGGGGTACGGGAGGCGCTGCCGAAGGAGATGGCGGCCTCCATGGACGACGAGGCCGTGTTCGGGCCCGTCCTCTACAAGCTCTCGCTGGCGTCGGCGGTGTCCCGCGGCTTGCTCGCGCGGTACCAGATCATCGTCCTGGAGCTCCAGGACCCGGTCGTCACCCCGGACCGGCTGATGGGTGAGGAGCGGCGCGGTGAGGAGGTGCGGGGGCAGCGGCTGGGGGCGCTCCAGGCGGCGTTGCTGCACGCCATGGAGGAGCACCAGCTCCAGACCTGCATCACCTTTCACCACCGGACGATAGAGGCACAGGCGTACGCGGAGGGCCTGGAGCGGGTGGCCAAGCGGCTGCACGCTGACCAGCCCGAGAAGTACCCGTCGCAGGTCTGGGCGGACTGGCTGTGTGGCGAGCACGTCCCCGAGCGCCGGCGGGAGGTCCTGGGCGAGTTCGGGTCCACCGCCCGGCGCGCGGTCCTCTCGAACTGCCGTGTCCTGGGCGAGGGCGTCGACATCCGGGCCGTGGACTCGGTGGCCCTCCTGGACCCCAAGGGGGCGCCGCACGACATCGTCCAGGCGATCGGCCGGGCGCTCCGTCAGAAGCCGGGACAAGGGAAGCTCGCCTCTCTGATCGTGCCTGTTTTTCTCCAGCCCGGAGAGCAGCCGGAGGACATGTTCACGTCGGGTTCGTACCGGCCGTTGGTGAAGGTTCTTGAAGGCCTTCGGGCTCATGACGAAGAGGCTGTGGAATTGCTCGCGATTCCACAGGAACCGCAGAAGGACGTCGCACAGCCGTCCGAGAATATCGGTACAGCGCCCGAGGGCGGTGAAGAGGAGTCCCGTCTTTTGCTTCGCTTTGCTGCTCCGCGGGATCCGGTGATGGTCGCCGAGTGGGTGTCGTTCAACGTGATCGACACCGAGCGCCAGGACTGGGCGCGCGGCTGGGCGTCGCTCAAGACGTTCACGGAACGTGAGCTTCACGCCAGGGTTCCGTACGGGCACAAGGAAGGCGCCTTCCCGCTGGGGCAGTGGGTCGCGGAGCAGCGACGGGCATACGGGGCCGGGCAGATGACCGGCCAGCGCGCGAAGCGGCTGGAGAAGCTCGGCATGGTCTGGAACCCAGCCGATGAGCGGTTCCAGGAGAACCTGGAGGCCGCCAGGGCGTACTACGAGGAGCACTGGACGCTGTGCGCGCCCCGGTCCGCGAGGATGCTGGACCGGCCGGTGGGACAGTGGCTGTCCAACCTCCGCCGCCCCGGCGCGATGGAGGACCACCCTGAGTGGGAGACGGCGCTGCGCGAGGTCGACCAGGACTGGAACCCGTCCTGGCCGCCGGAGTGGCAAAGGCACTACGCCGTGGTGCGCGAGATGCTCGCGGAAGAGAGCATCCTCGCCTACATCGAACCCGGCGTCACCGTCCACGCCATGGACATCGGGAAATGGCTCGCCCGGCAACGCAAGCCGGAAGTCTGGGCAGCCCTGAGCTCCGGACAGCGCGAGCGCCTGGAGGCCATCGGCGTCGTGCCGTTGGCGGCAGAGCTCGAAGCGCCGGCGAAGCCGTCCATGAAGCCCATGGGGGCCTTCGAGAAAGGCGTGGCAGCCTTGACGCAGTACAAGGCCCGCACGGGCTCTGTGACCGTCCCCAGGGCCCACGTAGAGCGACTGGAAGACGGAACCGAGGTCCGACTTGGGGTATGGATCATGAACCAGAAGAGCCGCCGGGCCAAACTCACCACCGACAAGCGCCAACAGCTGACCAACCTCGGAATCGGGTGGGCGGCATGAGTTCCCGGGATGAGGGACACGAAGCGCGGCTCGCGGCACCTGAGGTCAACGTCGAGCCCGACGGGCGCCTGACCGTTCCCGCGGGACACGTCACCGCGCTCCTGCGGTCCATCGCCCGCTCCTGGCAAGCCGGCGCACACGACGGCATCCCCATACTGACCACGGAAAACGGACCAGGAATCAGTCTCGAGCCCGTGACCGTCCGCTCCCTCGCCGATGTCCTCGACAACATCGCCAACCAACTCGACGTCCAATACATCCACATCACCACCCACACCTCACACACCGATTAACAACGCCGACAGAACAATCAACTGCCAGGCACGCATCCAAAAGAGCATTTTTTTCTAACAAAGGCGTTTAGAGGATTTCTCACGTGGTGAGTTTTGCGAGTCTCTTGTAGCAGGTGAGGGCTGTGGCGAGGCCGAGGAAGGTGAGGAAGTGGCTGCCTTTTCGCTCGTACCGGACAGTGAGGCGGCGGTAGCCAAAGAGCCAGGCGATCGACCGCTCGATCTTCCAGCGGTGCCGGCCAAGGCGCTCACCGGACTCGATGCCGGGCCGGGCGATCCGAGGAACGAGGCGGCGTTCGCGGAGCCAGCGCAGGTGTTCCGCGGAGTAATACGCCTTATCCGCGCGGACCTTCACCGGTCGGCTGCGGCTGGGTCCGCGCCGGGAGCGGACGGCCGGTATCCCCAGGATAAGCGGCTTGAACGCCTGGCTGTCGTGCAGGTTCGCACCCGATACCGCCACGACCAGCGGCAGGCCCTGTCCCTTGGACAGCACGTGTAATTCGCTGCCCTTCTTACCGCGATCGGCCGGATTCGGCCCGGTCAACGAGCCCCCCTTTTTTTTGCCCGCACCGACGCGGCATCGACGATCACGGACGACCAGTCCAACTCACCCCAGGCGCCGAGTTCGTCCAGCACCGCCCAATGCGGTCTGCGCCACAGCCCGGCCTCGGTCCACACGCTGAACCGACGGTGCGCGGTGGCCGGCGATACACCGAACGACTCCGGCAGATACCGCCACGCACACCCACTCGTCAGTATGCACGCCACAGCCGTGAACACCGCCCGCTCGTCACGCGGAGCGGTCCCGCCACCTTGCGGTCGAGCCGCGAACGACGGCAGTAGCGGGGCGACCAGCTCCCAGAGCTCATCAGGAACCAGACGCTTCGACACATCAGCCCTCACGGCCGCCATCATGCCGCTCGAACCGCAAGTCACGTGGCACAGACCTCTAAGCTCTGGCCTATGCGGCCGATCTGGCGGCCTGCTCGATCTTCGCGTAGTAGGCGGCGCGGGCTTCCTCATCGATCTGCATCTCATGTTCGGGGCGCATCCCGGTTCGGCCGTCGACGCCTTCGCGCAGGATGTCGGCGTGCCCGGCATGCCGGTTGGTCTCGCCGAGGACGTGGACCATGACGGCAAACAGGTTCGTGTTGGCATGGGGATCCGGCCACCAGGGCACGTGGCCGGGGGCATCGAGGGGAAGCTCGTTGATCGTCGCGTCCGAGTGTTCCCACGTGCTCCGGTAGAACTCGATGATCTGATCGCGGGTCTCGCCCTCAGTCGCCCACAGATCGCTGCCGTCGTGGTCCTGCCACCGGGGCAGCCGTTCCGGGAAAGGGCGGTCGAAGACCTCGCCAAAGTACCTGGCCTCGACGCTGGCCACGTGTTTGACCAGGCCGAGAAGGTTACTCCCGGTCACTGTCAACGGTCGTCGGGCGTCGTATTCGGACAAGCCCTCGAGCTTCCAGAGCAGCGCCTCGCGGTCCCGCCGCAGTCTCCCGTGCAGGTTGTCCTTCGCGAATTCATCGATCATGCGGCATGAGCCTGCCATGGGCTACTCGCGGCCTCAAGATCCCGTACGTGGACCGCAACGACCGGAAGAGCCGAAGTCTGGCCATGGCCAGTGCCCTGAGCTGCCACAAGAAGCCGATGAACTTGCCACGTGAGACAGCGTCTTAGTCGCGAAGAGAGTCGCGGATGATGGCTGGATGCTGGTCAAAGTAGAGGCGGTGCAGCAGGACCCATCGACGCCTACGACGGTTCGAGTCCACTCCGTAGTGGGAACCGCTGTGGTGCTCTGGCAAGGCACCGTCGATGCGGTGGGCGATGAACACTATGTCGAGTGGACCGTCGATGAAAACATCGTCTGGGCGAGGAACGCGGGGCCGGCGGCTTCTGCCGCGCCGAAGTTGGCGGTGTAGGAGTCGTCGAAGAACACGGTCCTCACCGGGTCGGCGGGTGCCGCGCCCGCGGATGCCGCCGGGAGGGCGAGAGCCAGGAAGGTACCCAGCGCGATGGCTGAGGCGGCCAGCCGCCGGGCCCTGGGAGTGGTCGTGGTCTTACGCATGGCCGAAGACATGGTTGTGGCCTTTCGTCGGGGTCCACGAGAGGAAGGAAGCAGAAAATCGAAGCGTGATGCATCAGTGTTGGTGAAACGCACCCGGGCGATCTTGGCCAGCCTCTTCATGGCGGCTCATCTCGCCTCCTCAGCAGGCGCGCCCGAGGAGGAGTTGGCTGCCGAGATCGAGAACGATCATGACCCGACCGGGGATAGCCGGTGTGGTCGCGGTGCGAGCGACAGTGGGGCCGCCTGCTGGCGCGGCGATGGAGCTCGCCGCAGAACCCTTCCCGCAGCACGAGTGAGCGACCGTCGCAGATATGTCCACGAGCCGACGCGGTTGCGCGTCTCGGCCCGGCCAGAATTCCGTCTGTGACGGGTCACAGGCCGTCTGACCCCTGAGCGCCTGATGAGGACAAACCGGGGAACCTCATCACAGCCACTGCTGGATCGCCGCGACGTGGATCGTGGCCTCGAAACGAACCACGAGTTTGTCAGAGCGCCCTGCGGCCGCCGTGACGGGTCCGAGGTTTTGCTGCCTGGCCCCGGAGCGGCGGGCACCGGCTGGAGGCAGCAGCTGGGCGTGCTGCACCGTCCGGGGCAGGCCTGCTACCCGTGCAGCACCCGTGTCGCCTGACCCATGCAAATGCTGCGCTGCGCTGCACCCGCGATACCACCGTGCTGCAACACCATCAACAGGACCACGAGCAGCACCCGCTGCGCACCCTGGCGAGCAGCACGACCAGGAGCAGCGGAATCCCTTGCCGCAGGCCCTCGGCCTCACACTGCACCACGCCCACCTGGGAAACGGGCTGTGTGCCACATAGGCGCAGCCGGGATCGTCGGGCTACAGGATGGTGCCGGATGTCTGGCTTTGTTCGCGAGTTTGGACGGCGTTTGTACACGGGCTTGGAAGGCGGTTGGATCGGGTCGGGGTCGATGTTCGCGAGAACGGGAGGCACCTGGTCTGGGTGCTTGTTCTGGGCGCCGGCTGGATGCGCGGAGGGGGACGCGGTGGAGTGGTCGAGGGGGTTGCTCGGGTTCGCTGCCGGGCTCCTGATATCCGTCGTCACTGCGCCCGTAGGCGTTTCCGGCGCGGTCTTCCTGTTGCCCGTCCAGGTCAGTGTGCTGAGCGTGCCCAGTCCGGCTGTGACACCTACGAACCTGCTCTACAACGTGGTGGCTGGGGCCGTCTGTCCCGACTGTGGGAGCTGGTCACGGCGCGTTCACAGCTCCTACCTGCGCTTTCCCGGTGATATGCCCAGCGGGGGCAGGCGGGTCGCTCTCTGTTTACGCGTCCGCAGGTTTCTCTGCCCGGTCATCTCGTGCAGGCGACGGACCTTCGCGGAACAGCTGTCAGGGTTGACCCGGCGTTATGGCAGGCGGACCGAGCGGCTGCGGTCGACGTTGGCCGCGGTCGGCCTCGCGCTCGCTGGCCGGGCCGGTGCCCGGCTGGCCAGAGTCATCGGAGTGCCCGTCAGCCGCAGCACGGTGTTAAGGCTGGTCGAGGCATTGCCCGACCCTCAGGTTCCGACACCACGGGTGGTCGGGATCGATGAGTACGCGACCCGCAAGGGTCGCAACTACGGGACCATCCTGGTCGACGTTGAAAGTCGGCGGCCGGTGGACCTGCTGCCCGACCGGGAGGCGTCCAGCCTCGCCGCCTGGCTCGCGAAACGGCCAGAGATCGAGGTGGTCCGCCGACGATCGCGCACCGTTCTTCGCCGAAGGCGCCACCGTCGGGGCACCCCAGGCGGTGCAGGTGGCGGACAGGTGGCATCTCTGGCACAACCTGAGCGAGGCCGCCGAGCGATGCGTCGCCGACCACCGGGGCTACCTGCGGGTTCTGGCACCCGATCCTGCCCGGCCGGCTTCCGAGCCCGACAAGGTCCAAGACCCGACCGGCTCGCCCTGGCCCACTGGCCATCGCTTCGCCGACCGCACCCGCGCCAAGCACGCGACCGTCCACGAACTGCTGGCCGCCGGGCTCAGCCGGAGGGCGATCGGCCGCCAGCTCCACATGACATCCCGCACCGTGAAGCTCTTCGCCGACGCAGCCACCCCGGAAGACCTCTTCCACGGGCAGTGGCAGGGCGGGCCGTCCAAGCTCGACGCGTTCAAGCCCTACCTGGATGACCGCTGGAACCAGGGCTGCACGAATGCCTGGACCATGTGGGAGGAGATTGTGCAGCTCGGCTATGAGGGCAGCTACCAGCGCGTTCGCGCCTACTTCCGGGAGAAGCGTCTTTCTCCCGGCCCCGTCACAGCTCGGCCGCCGTCACCCCGTGTGGTCGCCGGCTGGATCCTCCGCCGGCCCGAGTCCCTGACAGAGACCGACCGCCTTCGGCTCAAGGCTGTCCTGGTCCACTGCCCCGAACTCGATGCCCTCACCGGTCACGTCCGGTCCTTCGGCCAGATGCTCACCGAGCGCCAGGGCGAACGGCTGCCGCAGTGGCTCGACGCCGTCCGGCAAGACGACCTCCCCAGCCTGCACACCCTCGCCGCCAGCATCGATCGTGACCGCGATGCCGTCATCGCTGGCCTCACCCTGCCCTGGAACTCCGGAGTCGTCGAGGGACACGTCAACCGGATCAAGATGCTCAAGCGCCAGATGTTCGGCCGAGCCGGCTTCGATCTCCTGCGCAAGCGCGTCCTGCTCTACTCGTGAGCCACAGGTCAGACCGCATCATCAAGGAGCCCGAAGCCTTCCAGGAACCCCCGCCGCGCTGAGTCGGACTCGGCTTCAGCCATCGTCCTCAAGAGATCGACGAACTCGCTCCGCTGGCCACTCGACAGCTTGCTGACCAGGTGTCCGACGCCCTCCAGGACCTTGACCGCGTCGTCCGGATCCATCTGCTCGTCGTCACAGCCCTCGATGAACCACAGGACATCGACCAAAGCCTCGGCCAGGGCGTGAGTCAGAGACGAGTACACGGGCATGGAGGCGGTCTCCCAGTAGGTCACGGCAGCAGAGTCCGGCCATCCCACCACACACCACTGACATCACACTCAGTCAGCGCTCCACGAAAAGTGAGCCAGAACCCGAGTTCGGGAGGCACCCGCGGCACATATACCTCGGACTCCAGGCGCCGAGCGTTGTGAACCGTGCTGCTGAGATTCGTCACCAGCTGCAACCCGGATGGCGACTGCGGCCGCAGGCAGGACCCGGCCTACACAGCCGCATCGGTGGGGATTCCATCCTGCTCCTGGAGCAGCTCGGGCATCCCCTCCACCAGCACCACGACGCCGGTCACCTCGCCGGCCTCGGAACGGCCGACCCACACCGGGTAGGTACCGTCCCCGGTCGTCGCGAAGGCCATGAGCTCGCCGCCGGAAGCCTCGTCCCAGGTGCGCCGCATGAACATGGAACCGTCGTCGATGTCCTTGTACCCGTCCAGGTCCGGCTCGCCCCGGATCAGCCCCCGCTCGAAGAGCGCGATGAGTGGCTCCCAGGCCCCGGCGTCGGCGAAGCAGCCGGTGGCGCCGTCGGTGTCGAAGCCGGCTATCTGTTCCTCGATGAACAGCCGGGGATCGTCGTCAGGACCGAGGGCCATCTCCCAGGTCGCTGCTGGGGCCTTGCTGACGAGCAGGCGGACGGCCGTGGGTTTCGTGGTCGTGACCTCGGCGTCCCGCCACTCGCAGTGGTAGCTGAAGCGGACCCGCGCCTCGTCGAGTACGTACTTCCCGGGCGGAACGGGAACCGTGATGCGCGGCCCGTCGCCGTGGTCGATTTCCGGGCCGGAGACGGCCAGCAGCCCGCTGGGGACGCGCAGAGTGCCAACCCGGCACGGCTCCACGACGGTCATCTCGGGGTGGTACCCGTCGGTCACGCGCACCCCGGGCCGGAACAACTCGTTGATCGGGCCGGGCTGCGCGGGACGTGGCGGACGCCAGCAGGTGGCGGGGGCGTCTCCGTGACCTGGCTCGGCCGCCTCGAAGGCCGGCGGCTCAATGAGCCCGTATACCTGGGCCGAGAGCAGCGGCCACTCCCCGAAGGCGGGGCGGTCCATCCAGCGTTCGTCGTCCCGAAGTCCGGGCGAGGTGACGTAGGAGCCCCCGCCCTGCCCTTGCCGCTCTTCTGTCCGCTGGCCTCTCCCGTCCGGGAAGAGGTCCACGGTGATGCGTGGGCATGCCTTGTCGAACTCCGCCATCTCCGGACCTGTGTAGTACCAGCCGACGGAGTACCGGCGCAGCAGCCGCGGCGAGTCGTCCAGAAGCCGCATGTCCAGGTTGTAGGTGCGGCGGCCCTCGGCGTCGTAGACCCACAGCCCAACGTAGTGGTCTCGCCAGGAGACGAGCCGGACTTCCAGCGGAGCCTCCCGGCCCGGCTCCCGGTACACCACCACGTACGGAAGCCCGGCGGCATCCCGCTCCCGGGCCTCCTCGGCGGATATCGGCCGCCAAGGCACGCAAGCCTCCAGGTCCCACGCCTGCGCGTACCCCACCTCGACAACCATTGCCGCTCCTCTTCCTGCACCCTGCCTTGGTTCTGTGCTGAGCTGCAAGGTAGCCGCTGGCTGTGACAACGGCCCTACTGGGCGAGCGGCGGGCCAGCTCCGGTGCCCAGACGGTCATGCCGGTGATCCGGTCCATGACCCGCTCAGCGAGTAACTTGCCAGCGTGATTCGTTGAGCCGTCAGCCGCCCTCTGTCATGGACGCCTCAGGCACAGGTGCTCAGTGACTCCCGAACTCATCGACATTGATCAAGCAACAGGGTGACGCGGTGACGCCCGAAGCAGTCGACAAACGACTCCCGTTCTCGGGTTCTGGTCCAACTTCTGTGGTCTGCCTACTCACTGTGATCGTTGGATTTGCTGATAGGTCTCGCGAGATCGTCTAGAAACGGCCGGTGCCGATCGTGTCGGCCTGATGGTTCTGACTGTGCGCGAGGTACTGCTCAGGCTGGAAGAGCTGCTCTTCCTGGCGGACCTGGGGATCAGATTGGAGTCGGTGGAGGACGATGGCGAGGTGATTCGAGTCGGTGTCAGATGCCGGACGGCTCGGGCTCGGTGCCCCAGGCTGCGGAAGCTGGTCGAGGCGGGTGCACGGCTCTTACCTGCGGTTTCCCGCTGACCTCCCGGTAGCGGGACGGCGGGTGGTTCTGCGGCTTCGTGTCCGGCGCTTCACGTGCGAAGACATCTCCTGCGGACGGCGGACATTCGTCGAGCAGATTGCCGGCCTGACCCGGCTGTACAGCCAGCGGACCGAACGAATGCGCTCGGTGCTGGCCGAGGTCGGCCTCGCCCTGGCCGGCCGCGCCGGTGCCCGGCTGGCCGACGTCTTCGGGGCGAGGGTCAGCCGGAACACGGTCCTTCGGTTGGTCGACGCTCTCCCGGAGCCCCAGCCACAAGTCCCGCGTGTGATCGGCGTCGACGAGTACGCGATGCGAAAGGGCCGTGTCTACGGGACCGTGCTCGTCGACGCCGAGACCCGCAGACCGGTTGACCTACTGCCGGATCGCGAGGCAGGCACTGTCGCGGCCTGGTGGCCGATCATCCGGGGATCGAGGTCGTCTGCCGCGACCGCGCCCCGTACTTCGCCGAGGGTGCCAGGATCGGGGCACCCACCGCGGTGCAGGTCGCCGACCGATTCCACCTCTGGCGCAACCTCGGCGAAGCGGCCGAGCGGTGCGTCTCCCGCCACTGCCCGTGCCTCCGTGCGCCCTCCGCCGAGTCGGCGCCGGAGAAGGCTCCGGCTCCGGAACCGGCCGAGAGTGGGTCGCCATGGCCCACCGGGCACCGTTTCGCCGACCGCACCCGCGCCAAGCACGCCACCATCCACGCACTGCTGGCCGCCGGCCACAGCCGACGCTCGATCCAGCGACAGCTCGGCATGACCTATCGCACCGTCCAACGGCTGGCCGACGCAGCAAGGCCGGAAGACCTGTTCCAGGGACAGTGGCAAAACCGCAGGAGCAAACTCGACGACTTCAAGCCCTACCTGCACGGGCGATGGGCCGAGGGCTGCACAAACGCCTGGACCCTCTGGGAAGAGATCAAGACGCACGGCTACACCGGCGGCTACGGAGCCGTCCGCGCCCACCTCCAGCCGTTCCGGACATCCCCGACCGCGCCTGCGGCCCGTCCGCCGTCCCCACGCACGGTGACCGGCTGGATCCTGACTCACCCTGACACCCTGCCGGAGAGTGAACGTCTGAAGCTCAAATCCGTTCTCGCCGGCTGCCCTGAACTCGATGCCCTCGCCGGGCACGTCCGCGCTTTCGGGAAGATGCTCACCCAGCTCCAGGGCGAACAGCTCCCGCAATGGATCAAGGCGGCCCGCGCCGACGACCTGCCCAGCCGCCACACCTTCGTCAACGGCCTCGAACGGGATCTCGCCGCTGTCACCGCCGGCCTGACACTGCCGTGGAACTCCGGCATCGTCGAAGGCCACGTCAACCGGATCAAAATGATCAAACGCCAGATGTACGGCCGGGCCGGCTTCAGCCTGCTGCGGAAGCGAGTCCTCCTTGCCTGACCGCAGCTCTGTCGCTTGACGAGCGGGTCCCTTCAGCTGATCACAAATGGCATGGGATCCAGGCCCAGCTTGCTCCGGCATGAGTCGACGGCCCGCGTGACCCAGGCGGTCACTGCGTCGCGGTCTGCCGCGATCGCGTGAAGCTCACGCGCCTTCTCGTGGGCATCGACCTCCCACGGGACCAGGGCGTCCTCTCGAAGGACTCGTTCGAAGTAATCACGGGCCGTGTCCGCATCCCCAACCAGGGCGGCTGCGATCCCAGCGTCGAAACTGTCCCAGAGAAATCCCTGCCGCACCGGCCTGGACGTCAGGTATCGAGCGGCATCCGGCAGCCCCGCAAACTTCTCCCGCAGCGCGGTCACATTCGCAGCCGCCTGCCGACTGAGTTCAAGCGCCAGCGACGTGAACTGGTCCTCGTTGCGAAACAGCTCAGAGCCGACCCGAACTGCATCCACGTGGAAGGCCAGGTGGTCCACGTCGTGCCACAGCCACATCGCACCGACGTACAGACCACTGCCGGCAATCCGCGCCGGGGTGAACTCCACAACCCCGAGCCACCATCCGTGATCATCAATCCATAGCCGCGACCGCCCGCGCTGGGCAAGGCCAAGCGGTTTGAGGGAGTCCCGCGCTGCCGAGGTGATGATCCGGAGCGCCGGACTGCGATCTGCCATGACCGGCATTATCGCCTGTCCCACCGACACGCCGTCGGTCGTGGTGGCACATCACCATCACAGAATGTCCAACAACACTGAGCGTCACCGCTCCACAAAAGTTGGGCCAGAACCCGTTCTCGCGTACAGAGCCAGCGGTGAAGACCTTCAGCTCATGCTTGAGCTTGGCATGGAGCTTCTGCTCCGCCTCGCTACGGACGGGTGCAGGCCGCTCGGCGGCACGGTTCATTGCGGACCGGAACTCGGCGGCCTGCGGCCAGCCGGTCGCCTCCAGCTTCTTGCACAGCCTCTCGCGCTCCTCGTCTCCGCGGGCGACGAGCGCGTCCACCGCGGGATCGCCATTGTCGGCGAGCCAATGTTCGGCGTACGCGTGGTTGAAAATGTTGCGGACCAGTGGCGCCGCCTCGATCGTGAAGCCCTGCTCGATGAGCAGCAGGACGGCTTCGGAGGTGCGGCAGACAAGGCCCACCAGCTGTAGATCGGGCCGAACACCCGCGCCTTCTCCGTCGGAACGCTCACGCCCGCGGCGACAGCTTCGCCAGCGGCCTTGAGAAGGTTCCTGGCGGTGACGCGGGTGCGGTCTGCGGTCTTCTGGTCGTTCGTCAGGTTCGGCATCTAAGGACTGTAGAGGCGCCTGCCGGCGGGACGAGTCGAGTTTTACTCCCCCGCCCACCCGGCCACCGACAGATAGGGCAATTTACACATTTGAGTCTTTTGGTTCATGCTGGAGATAGCTGCTGTCGCCTCGGAGGGTGGCCGAAGTGGCGAAGGTTCGCGTGTATGAGCTCGCCAATGAGTTCGGAGCGGAGGCCAAAGTCGTCACGGCCAGGTTCCAGGAAGCCGGAGCGTTCGTTGGGCATCCTCGCCGCTTGAGGCGCCGACTGTACGCGTGCTGACCGAAGTATTCCGAGGCAGCGAGCCCGCCGCTCGCGCCAGGGAGGACAGCGAAATGGCTGATGAGTATGACGAGCCTGACACCATGGACAGCCTCGACAGAGAAGAGTTTGCCGCGCGCTTCCGCCACAAGGAGGAGACGGCAGAAGTGGTCAGAGCCCCAGAGGAGATTGCACACCTTCGCCAGGAGCTCACCCAGCTTCGAAGCGAGCTAGCGCCTCGGGAGGCAACGACTACCCTGAGCATCCAGGTATCAAAACTCCGCGAGGAGATGGTCCAGCTCCAGCGGGAGACGGAACGACGTGCAACGGCGAACTGGGTGTCCAGCCAGATGATCGAAGTTCGCAAAGATATAGGCAGACGTGCCGCGAAAGAGGAGACGCAAGCTCTTCGCCAAGAACTCAAGCGCAAGACGCTCGTCCTCAGAGAGGAGGTCCAGTGCGAGACGACTGCCCTCGAGAAGGACGTGGCGCGGCTCCGCAAGCAACTGGGTGACCTCAAGCGCGAGATATCCGATCTGTCGGGTCCGCGTGACGAGCGGCTGGAGGAACTTGGACCACAGCTTTCGACGCCTCCGTCCTACAGATACGAGAAGCCGTATCGGTTGCCCAGTGACCTCGAGCACCTCTTGGGGGAGACACCTCGTGCGGTCTCCGAGTGGCAGAGAGCCATGGATTTCGACCCATACAAGCATCCGGACTGACCAGCCATCTATCGCTGAGGGCGGGCTCTGATGCGGATTCTTGAAAACGGCCAGGGATGCCCTTCGTTCCTCAGACGGTTGCGTGATCAACGAGGGCGGGGCCCTGTCGCCGTGTCAGTCCTCGCCTACCTCGATGGGACCTCCCCCCGCTCGCAGCAGGCGTCCACCGAGGGCGTGGGTCGCCTCCCTGAGCTCTCGGGACTTGATGATGCGGAACGGCGCCTTGATCGCAGTCAGTTGTTCCGCGTACCAGTCCGGTTCGTCCGTGGTGCCGATCAGCCGGGTCGTGACCGCGTCCACCGTTTCGCGCCGCCCCAGGTTGCGCGGGAGCCATTGGGCGACCGCGTCGGCCGGGGCGTCGATGATGATCTCGATCTCGTACGTCCAGCCGTCGGCCAGATGTTCCTCGAGCGCCTCCGCCGGATCGAGGCCGGCCGGAGGAGCGAAGACGGAGTCGAGGACGTCAATGGTGGCGATCCTGTCCACGCGCAGGGCTCTTCTCGCGTTCTTCGTGTGCGACCAGCACAGCAGATACCAGCGGCCGCGGCGCACGACGATCGCCCACGGGTCGACGTCCATCACGCGTTCCCGGCCGGGGCCCGTCCGGTAGCCGACTCGCAGCCCGCGGTGTGCCGCGCAGGACTGGACGAGCACGGCCGTGGTCTCAGGGCTCGGAGGCACCGCCTCGGAATCCAGGCCCCGTGCGGTGGCCGTCCGGACCGCCTGCGCCGGGGTGGCGACCGGCTCGGGCAGTACGCGCAGGATCTTGCCCAGCGCGCTGCCCACCGGGTCGTCCGTGTCGGCGGCGTGGTGATGGCCGTCCAGGACGGCCATCACCAGCCCCAGCGCCTCGACCGCGGTGAACATCAGCGGCGGCACGCGCAGGCCACGTCCCACGCTGTAGCCCCCGTGCGGGCCGCGGGTGGACTCGATCGGGACACCCGCCTCGCGCAGGATGCCGACGTACCGGCGCGCCGCCCGCTCCGAGACACCGAGCCTGTCGGCCAGCCGGGCTGCCGGGATTCCCGGGCTGTTCTGGACCAGTTCGAGGAGCAGCAACGCCCGGGCAGTCGGGCTCTCGTCGTGTTTCACAGGCATTCCCAGAATTCCGGCGGCAGATCGTCCGGAATCCACCGTAGTCTCCCGGCCATGACGGAGAACACCGAGACAGTACTGACCGAACCACCCCTCGCGGGCAACGAGTCCGACACTCTGCTGGGCTGCCTGGAACGCCTTCGCCGGACGTTCGCGTGGAAGTGCGGGGGGCTGGACGCGGCCGGGCTGCGGGCGACCGTCGGCGCCTCGTCGATGACCCTCGGCGGGCTGCTCAAGCACATGGCGCTCGTGGAGGACGACGTCCTCTCACAGAAACTGCTCGGCCACCGGCCGGTGGCCCCGTGGAACGCCGTGGACTGGGACACCGACCCCGACTGGGAGTGGCGCACGGCCGCCGAGGACACGCCCGAGCAGCTCCTGAGCCTCTGGCAGGGCGCCGTGACCCGCTCCCGCACTCACGTGCGGCAGTCGTTGGCCACCGGGGGCCCTGGACACCTCGCGGCGTTCGTCCACCCACGCGGTGGCTCGCCCAGCCTGCGGAGCCTGCTTGTCGACCTCATCGAGGAGTACGCGCGCCACGTCGGGCACGCCGATCTCCTCCGCGAGTCCGTCGACGGGCTGGTCGGAGAAGACGCCCCGCGATGAAGCCGACGGTATCTGGCACGAGCTGACCGGTCTCGGAGAATCAGGTCAAGATCACCCCCGTCAGTGAAGCTCCTGAGACGACCTGCAAGGCTGGCCCGCTACGGGTGGGGAGCCAGGGCGAGCAGGTCTGGGGGAGACTCTGAGCATCAGGTGGGGAATTCAAATAGCCCCATCAGGCTCGAGGCCGAGCCAGGACGGACCTGTGCTCGTGCGCATCTGGTGGAGCGTCCGAGCAGGTCATTGGCTTGGCCAGTGTGCCGGATCCTCGCTGAACCCCGGTTACGGAGCGCTACTCACCACCTGGCGGTAGCTATACGAGCGCACCCCCAGGACAGCACGGCCGGCCGGCGTTCCGGGCCCCGGGAAAGTTCCGTCTGCTCGACAGCCACTGCAACCGCGATGCCGCCGATACCCTCGGCCGGATCGGCCCACTCGCCCAGACCGCGCTGCCACGGCTGCGCGAACTGCTGGACGCCGGATACGAGTGGACCCGGATCCACGCCGCAGCAGCGCTCTGGGACATCGGCGGCGAGGCCGAAGCCGACGTCGTCGTGCAGACGCTGCTGGCCGCCTGGGAGCAGAACGACGCGACAGGCAACCACGGCCTGGCCCGCCTCGACCGGATGGGCTCTCGACGGCGTACCTGCGGGCGCGCTCGTGAAGGAGTCTAGGGAGCTCGCGCGGAAAGCTGCAGCCGACGGCCGGATCTCAAGCGCCGCGCAGTCCGATCTCGTGGAGCTCTTGGACGAGATTGACTCCCACCTGAAGTCCCGCAACGCCTACATCCAAGGCACGTGGGTATCCCGGGTGAACGGTCAGCCGTTCGCCATGCTCAGCCAAAAGAAGCGCAAGGTGCAGACCAAGTCCCTGGCGACGGAAGAACTTGGCAAGCTCTCCGACACTCTCCTCATCGTGTCCAACAACGTCTTCGACTGGGTCAACCAGGTCGTTGGCGCTGAGAGCTGAAGCCCACTTCGGCCGAATCGGGGTTGCAGATCCCATTGAGGTGCTGCGAGGCGAGATCGCCCAGAAGGGACCCATGTGCGAGGGCTCGCCTATCGCCCATGCTCGGCCGAGAGCAGCGCCATCCCGAAGTGCCCGCAGCCAGGGTTGGCGGTCGCACATCGCAGCCTCTCGACGCCAGCTTCAACGCTACGGTCGGCCCTGCGGATTTACCGAGGCTCCGCCCCGGTCATGTGACAGGGCGGGGCCGGAGACGGCCGCTACAGGGCAGGGCTTGATCAGGGCTACTTTGGCCGGGTTGCACGTTCGACGATGATCTCAGTGCGTCGCCTCACCGCGGTTTGGTACGGCTGTGCCTCTGCGGCGCTCAGGGTCGGATCAGGGATGAGACTCCAGTCAAATCTCTCTGCACCGCTTCGGGGGGAGAGCTGGAAGAGGGTCATGCCGCGGCCGTCAGGCAGCAGGTCAAGGTGGTACTGATCGACTATTCGGTTCGGTGCCCATGTGGCCAGGGCATTGGCGAGACGAGTAGTCGACTTGGCGAGGGTGGCGCTTTGCGGAGCAATGATGTAATCATCGCCCTCATAGGTCTCGATAAGTATGCTTCTGTCCGTAGTTCGGTAGATCAACTGGATCTCGTCGAATGCCAAGCGCGTCGCTTCGCGGGGACGACGTGCGTTGAACAGGAGGTACACCGCCTGATTCGAGACGGCCGCGCTGACGTTCTCACCCACGCTCGGCGTCTCGTAGTGGTCGCTGACCAACGCCGGGCACTCGTACTCGAATCGCTCACCGTCTTCGAACAGCGCATCCATCTGCCGGCCCAATTTGTCGAGCCATCTACGCCTCAAAACATCTCTCATCGACACGCGTCGGATCTTATAGTCCCAACTTCTGCCATCAGAAGGCCTTTCGGAGCGGTTCTCAACTACCGCACCCGGGCCGACTAGCCCAGCACACCCTTACCATGATCGTTTGGTGAGGCTTGGAACCGGGTGATTCTCACACTGCTGAGTGGCCGTCTAGGCAGTCCGTTCCGTGGCTGCCGCTTCAGGCTTGGTCACGCTCGAGGAGCTGGGCTTGAAGATCGGCGATGCGCTTGTCGGCGAAGCGGAGGTTGGAGCGGGCTCCTTCGAGGCGTTCTTGGAGCTTGCGGTGTTCTTGGCTGAGTTGGTGGACGCGTTGTCTGAGGGTGGCGTTCTCGGTGCGGAGTGCCTGAGTGGATTCGCCGGGGATGACTGCCTCGGCGTCGCGAGCCTGGCCCATGAGTTCTGCGATGCGCTCACGCTGGGCGAGGATTTCTTTGTGCATCCGTTTCAGTTCATCCTCGGCGTTGAGGGCCCGCTCCCGCCGGGTCGCCTCGAAGCGGTGGTGTTCGTCGATGCTCGTCCGGTCGCGGCTGCTGCGGTTGTCGGTGACAGCTTGGCGGACGAGTACCCGGGCGTTGTTGTTCTCGTAGCAGAAGGTGGCGGAGACGCTGGCTCGCCGTGCGATCGCCCGGACGCTGAGGCGGGCGCCTTCGCGTCGGAGCTGGGCGATGGCGGTTTTCATCGCGTCGAGCTTCTGCTCGGTTAGCTGGCGGCGGGCAGCGATGGCGGCCTCGGGTGCGGTGGGTTTCACGGGGTGATCTGGTCCTCTTCGGATTCGCGTCGGCTCAGTTTCTGGGCGGGGAAGGCGGTGGCCCAGACCCGTCCGAAGTAGTCCTGGGGGCGGCGCAGGTCCAGTGAGAGCGCGTCGTTGAGGAGGCCAACGGCGTCGAGGGCCTTCTCCAGGCCGGCGATGGCGCGGGCGGTGGGTTCGAAGATGTCGTGGAGGAAGTCGGCCGTCGTGCTGTCCGGGGCGCGTTCGGCCATTGCGTGCCATTGTTCGCGCTTGCGGTGCCAGTAGAGGAGGTCGGCGCCGGACAGGACGAATTTGTCGCAGTTGTGGCAGTTCAGGTTCCAGGGGCAGGAGTCCCCGTTGATGACTGGCTGGAATGTGCAGAAACCGCCGTCGGCCGGAGTTGAGGTACGGGCGAGATCGATCGCCAGTCCTGCCGCTTCTTCGGGTGTCATCGGTCGGCCCGAGGACAGGAGTAGGCCGGGTTCGCTGGAGCCGGGGCCGGTGACCCAGATGGCCTGCAGGGCCTGTTCGAGCCGGGGGTCGGTGTTCGCGAGGTGGACGTAGTGCTCGGCCATCGCTTCGGAGACCTGGCCCAGGTAGCGCTTGACGTGGGTGAGGTTCGCTCCGTTCTTGATCAGGTTGGTGGCCAGGGTGTGCCGGGCCTGGTGGGCCACGGAATGGGCGATGTCGGGGCTGGAGACCCAGTTGCTGAACAGGGACCGGAACCAGGGGTAGCTGACGCTGTTGTGGCCTGAGCGGTTCGCGCTGCGCCTGGTGAAGAGGGCCAGGTCGCGGCGCGCGTTCTCGGTGGGCGGGTGGCCATGGCTCTGAATGAAGCGGTTGACTGTTTTCTCCTGGCGCCGTCGAATCCGCTGGTAGAGACGCTCGGAGATGCGGATGGCCGCATCGAGATTTCCGACCTTGGTCTGGTCGTGCCACAGCATGGGCAGGTTGTTGTGACGGTCGATGCAGTCAAGCCGGAGCTTGATGACTTCGCCGCAGCGCCGGCCGGTAACTACCAGCGCTTCCCAGATGTCGCGCAGGCCGCAGTCCTCGTAGTCCATTTCGTCCAGCTTTTGCAGGTTGTCCTCGGCGGCCAGAGCGCGGGCCACCTCGTCCGAGAACGGCTTGCGACGCCGGCCGCGTGGGGCCCGGCCGTAGGGAAGCGCGACAATGAAGCCGCGGTCCAGGCCGAGACGCTCGCAAGCACCGGTCTCCAGTGCGGTCCGCAGGATTTGGCGGGCACCGGTAAAGACCTGGGCAGCCGTTCCAGCAGTGACCTGGCGTGATTTCTGCGGGCCGCGGGGTGTGCCGCACTGAATGGCAAGCGTGGGGAGTGCGCGGGAGGCACGGTGGCGCTGATCAGCGATGAAGGCCACCATGTGATCGCGCGTCAGTAACTGCGGGGAGTGGCCGCCCTCGGGTGCTTGTCCTTCGAGGTACGCGCTCAGTTCCGCGCAGCCGCGGGTCATCCGTCGTAGTGGAGCGGCGCTTCGGGGCGGGTCGGCGGTCAGGCGCAGGTCGAGGCAGTCCCACAACAGGTCGCGCAGCCAGCGCTGGGTGACGGGCAGCAGGTCGAACTCGGTAGCGGTGTCCGGGAACTGAATCCCGTAGTGCCCGGTTTCGATGAAGCCGGCGTTCCGGGTGTCCTGGCGGGAGAAGTACACGAGCCGCAGGTCACGAAGCATTTGCTTCGCGATCTTCCTGGTGTGGGCCTTGCACCGTTCCAGGTCGAGATCCACGAGGGACGTGATGTCCTGCTCACGGCACTCAGTGGCCAGGTTCTGCACAAAGAGCAAGGGCCAGTGCGCCCCCTCGACAGCCTTCGTGGAGTGCCGGTGCAGCCCCCATTTGATCTCCGCCCTCACCAGTGGATGCAATCCCAGCAGCGATACCTGCCCGTCCATGCGGCCGAACTGGTACTGAGATGAGCACCACCGGAGGAAGGCCGGCTCGTCGTCATAGGCGATCTCTACGGTCCGGCTCCCGTCGGGTGGACGACGTCCCCAATTCCTCACCCGGTGCGCACCACCTGGGCGCTTGCTTCGGACGTACAGAGTGAAGTGGGTGAAGCAGAGGCCGATCCACTCAACTCCTTCCCGGGGACAGGTCGGGATACGGCACTGCCCGAAGGCCGGGTACGGGCACTGCGCTGCCAGGTAGTGCTCAATCGCATCGAGTTGCCCCTTGCCGCGCCGGTATGCGCGCCACGAGGCGAAGTTCTTCGCGTGCAAATAGCACAGCCCATGGGGGCCGATGGCCTGCGCGTGAGGGCAGATCTGGCAGGGCTGCCCGTCCCGACGCATCAATGCCTGCAAAGGTTCCGCGACGCGCAGGAAGTCCACAATCGTGGACCCGGACTGCCGCATGTCCTGCCACTGGCGCCGGTGCCCGGCACAGTATCCGCCGAACGTGTCGCGGCTGCGCACACAGCCGGCCACCGCACACTCCCACCCGTATACGGGGTGGTCGGGCGGCATCTGAATGACATCGTCGCGCAGCAGCAGGCCGAACGAGGGAGCAGAGATCAGCGCCGTGAGCATCTCCAGACGGTCCCCCGCCGTCCGGGTCCGCGCGTTGCCCGACGTGACCAGCGTCAGTGCGGTACTGCTCACTCGCCTTCACCCCACACGGTACGCAGGGCGGTGGTGAACTCCGTTGCGTGCAGGTCAGGGTGACCGTATACCTCGTCAACCATCCGTGCCGAGGCCCAGTGCGGCGAGCTGGCGGGCTCCTCGCTTGGCTGCGGCTTTGCGTGCCTTCTTTGGCCTGCTGGACTCCTTCGGCCTGGAGCCGGAGTAGGACGACCGCGGCCGGGGCAATATGGGGGCAAAGCCCTTCCGCTGGCGCAAAGTGCACTTGTGCACACAGGAGTTGATGTCTTCCCAGGACTCTTCCGCTCTCACCGGCCACACCTCAGGGCACACACGCGCTCTCATACGATGACGTGTGGCCGAGTGCGGGCATCGCACTGGAGTGCGTGTAGGCGCTGGGATCCGGTACTGCTCCCCTGCGGGCTACGTGACGGCGGGAAGGGGCCGAGTTCAAACGCAGCACCTCCCCCGTTGGCTGACGGGCGCCACTCGCCGGCCCGTCAGCCTACTTACATGCCTTCCTCCAATTCGGAGATGTCCCGTTCACCGAGCACAACGGCGATGACGCGGGTGGGGTTCTCGTGGCATTGCCAACTCGCCGGGTCCGACAGAACGGATTCCACATCGCCATCAAGGACTCTCTGCCCACTGATATGCGGCGGAGGCCACCCTTTTCCTGCGAACAGCGCTACGAACCCCAATCGCGACCAGCGCGCGATCAGGTCGGCGAAAGCGGGAATCTTTGTCTTCCATACCTCTGCGCTATCACTCTGCGTGCGATCGGCCAGAAGTGACCAGAGCGGCGACGCTTCCCTGCAGTTCACATACAGGCAATACTCGTCCTCTGACCACTGCTCCCACTCTTTCATGTGATTCTCCTAATCCAGCATGGGAGGGAAATTCCCACTGAGTCGTGGCGACACGAAGCTGCATTCTGTGCGCGGGTCCTGTGTCTGCCCACCTCAACGCCGAATACATCGCCTTGATGTACTCCTGGGGAATGCTCCGTGCAGCGCACGCCGAGCCCGGACTGAGGGGGCTCTTCCCCCTCACCAGCCACGGGTCCCTGCTGTTCAGCAGATGCACCGGGTTCCCATTCTCCCAGAGCGTCTCCGCGATCTACCCGCTCGGCGACTGCCGCTATGCGGTCCATCACAGCGGCGACCCATTGATTCCTGATGCGGTCTGTCAAGCCGCGCGTGCGATGGGTGGCGTGACTTCATAGGTCCGTCCATCCCGCAGGAGGGCGTAGGGAGCCTTTTCCAACCTCCCGTTGATGCGTGATGAAGGACGAGGACGGCCTTCGCGATGTCGGTGATCTGGTTGGTGCTGCAGCGGAGTTTCCGCGACCCGACGGGGAGACGGAAGGTTCGCGGTCCGCTGGAGGCTGCCCTGGCGGGGGGAGCGGCTGTATGGCCAGCAAATGGCTCCGTTCGACCTCGCGATCGTGGACGAGACCCACTCAACTGCTAGTGAGCTCGGGCGGCCGTGGGCCGCGATCCATGGCAACCAGCGGATCCCGGCGGACTTCCGGCTCTGCCTGACCGCGACCCCGCGCATCCTCGCCGCGGCCCGCCCGCAGAAGGACGCAGAGGGACAGGAGGCGGAGGTCGCGACCATGGCCGATGACCCGGAGGGCACGCACGGCGCGTGGCTCGCAGAACTCGACGC
Organism: Streptomyces sp. NPDC087901; assembly: GCF_044742205.1. NCBI lineage: Bacteria > Bacillati > Actinomycetota > Actinomycetes > Kitasatosporales > Streptomycetaceae > Streptomyces > Streptomyces sp. NPDC087901. The sequence continues at coordinate 68,779 of NZ_JBIUUC010000021.1, read as the reverse complement.
CCTCACCGGCCACGTCCGCTCGTTCGCGACCATGCTCACCGAGCGCCAGGGCGAGCGCCTGCCCGACTGGCTCGACGCCGTCCGGCGGGACGCCCTGCCCAGCCTCCACCCCCTCGCCGCAGGCATCGACCGCAACCGCGATGCCGTCGTCGCCAGCCTGACTCTGCCCTGGAGCTCAGGTGTCGCGGAAGGGTACGTCAACCAGATCAAGATGCTCAAGCGCCAGATGTTCGGCCGCGCAGGCTTCGCCCTCCTGCAAAAGCGCGTCCTCATGTCCTGATCACCGACGACGGGAGGAACTCGATGGCAGCGCCGGCGGCGGATGTGCAAGCCTTCCCCTTCCAGATGCCGACGGAGAAGACCTTGATGACCAGCGACGACGCACTCGATCAGTTCAGACACATCGCGCGTGAGAGGGCATTTGGCAGGCATGTCGGGTCGGACAGGCTCATTCAGGCAGGTCTGGACGCGCTGATAGCCGGGGTCGAGAGCCCGTCCCTGGCCATGCTGGCTGGACTCCTCCGGAGCGAAGAGCCCGAAGCGCCAGACCTCTTCGACCAAGTACTGGAGGAGCTGGGACTGCTCTTCCACCCGCCCGTGGACCCCCGGGCCGCAAAGTGGGCGATGGCCTACTGGATCGCCGGTCAGATCGCCGACGGATCCCTGGATCCCGCCGTCGGCACTCACCTCATCTGGGCAGACATCGCCTATGACCTCGGCTACCCCGAAGAGCTAGAACCCCTTGTGCACTGCGCGCACAACCTAGACGGCTGGGAGGAGAGCTGGGGAGTCTCCGTCGAGGAACTCAGCGGAGAAGCGATGGAGGCAGCGAAGCAGTTCCTTAGCAAGAGATCTGCAGCCGAGGTGGGGGACCAACCCGGGGTTCGTTCTCTCCATGGGGATCGGTCAACAGCGAGCTGATCCGCTCACTCAACGTGGCTGCGCTACAGAACCTGAGCCAGAACCCGGGTTTCGACAGCAGCACTGGCACCGAAAGTTGCTGCTGGGGGTGCGATGGCCGACGCCGTCCGGTCTAGTGTTCCGACCCCATCGGTGCTCTGACTTCCGGCAGCTGGAAGCGGCCCTGCGATGGTGACCGCGCCGGTCCACCAGTTCGGTTGGGCGGGTGCGTGCCGGAGGACGTGCCCACGCGGCGCGTCCGGCGTCATCGGGGACGTACGCGCCCCAGACCATCCGGATAAACGGATTGTCTGGGGCGAGCGTGACGCGGCAGGATGCTCCGCATGACACTGCCCACCCCCGAGTTGCACACCGCCCGCTTGCGACTGCGGCCGTTTACCGACGCCGACGCGGCGTCGCTCTACGTGCTGCACAGCAGCGCCCACGTGTTGCGGTACTGGGACTCCCCGCCGTGGACCGAACCGGCCCGGGCCCAGCGCTTCATCGCGATCTGCCGGACGATCGAGGAGGAAGGCACGGGAGCGCGGGTGGCCGTCGACCGCGTCTCCGACGGCGCGTTCATCGGCTGGTGCGGCCTGACTAGCTGGAACCCGGACTACCGCAGCGCGTCCCTGGGCTACGTCTTCGACGCCGCCGCGTGGGGCCACGGCTACGCCACGGAGACCGCGCACGCCGTCCTGCGGTGGGCGTTCGACACCCTGGACCTGAACCGCGTCCAGGCCGAGACCGACACCCGCAACGTGGCGTCCGCCCGGGTCTTGGAGAAGCTCGGCTTCGTCCGCGAAGGCACCCTCCGCGAGGACTGCGTCGTCAACGGCGACGTCTCCGACTCCTGGGTCTTCGGCCTCCTCCGCCGCGAGTGGCACCCGACGGCCACGCCGACGGCCGGCCGCTAGGACCGAGACCTGCCCGCCTTTCGGTCCGCAACCCCCACCGAAGTCACCGGGGGCCACTCCGTCGAGCTCAACGTGTTCGCTTGCCCCACCGATCCCGACCATCCGCACCGTGGAGCATCCAGTAGCAAGTAGGGCCGACCTGCAGCGGCAACATTCTCATCGGCGTGCCCGGGTGCTGTCGCTTCTCGGTTCTGGCACAGATCTTGGGGAGTCGTCGCAGAGCGTGACCTCGATGCGAGAATCGTTGCGTGAGACGGCGTACGCCTTGTCGTCTGACGCTCTGAATTGACGCTCCCTCAGGTGTCGACGGCCGCTGCTGTGGTTGCTCGTGGACGGTGATGGTGCTGGTCATGGAGACCGATGCACCGTTCTGGGACTCGCTGGTGTTCGCCGCCGCCGACGAGGTGGAGGTCGAGTCGGTTTCGGTCACTTTCGGCACGGTCGAGGCGGTGGCAAGAGGCCTCACAGCTGGCTGTGTATGTCCGGACTGCGGCCGCTTCTCCGGGGCGGCGCGGGACGGATGGCCTTGCTGCGCAGGGTCATGTCGCTGCCCGATCCGCAGTTCAGTGCTCCGCGAGTGCTGGGCGTGGACGACTTAGCGATCCGTCGCGGCCAGACGTACTCCCCCGCCTTGACCAGCGTCGAAGACCATCGTGTGGTCTCCCAACCCGTGAAGCCGGGCCGCTGGCCGCCTGGCTGGACCATCACCCGAGCGTGGAGATTATCTGCCGGGACCGGGCGGGTGCCTACGCCGAGGGCGCCCGGCGCGGTGCCCCCAATGCTCTGCAGGTCGCCGACCGCTTTCACTTGTGGCAGGGCCTTGGCCGGGCCGTGGAGACCTGTGTCGCCACCCACCACGACTGTCTGCGTGGGCCCTCGCCCAGCGGCCTCCTGCCGCACGACACCCGACCGGCCGCAGGACGACGCGGAGCCTGTCGGTCGGCGGGTCGAGAGAAAGAAGGCAGCACAACGCCCTGCTCCACGAGAACTCGCCCAGGGCCACTCGTGCCGGGCGATCGCCCGGCACCTGGGCTGAGGCCTCAACACCGTCCTCCGATACGCGAACGCGACACGCTGGCAGGACACCATTCGCGAGAACCGGCCCCGGCCCAGCGGACTCGACCCCTACAAGCCCTACCTCGAACGACGATTCGCTGAGGGATGCACCAGCGTTACCCAGCTCCACGGCGAGCTGGTCGCCGAGCACGCTCCCGTCGCCTACGGCATGGTCCGAGCCGACATCGCCACCTTGCGCGGGGCTCCGTCCGCAGCACCGCAGCGGTCGACATGGCTGAGAGCGCACTGCGCGGCGCGCTGGCCACCCGCTACAAGACCGTGCGTCCCTTCCTTTCGCTGCTGGGCGAGTCGATGGCAGGCCGTGCACGGCTGGCATCGCAGGCTGTCCCGCTCAGAACCCGTTTCTGATCCCCTGTTGACGAATAGCCTGAGTCCTACGCTGGTGCAGTGGTTGAGGGTGCCAGCAGGGCCGGGGAGAGGGTCTGCGAGGGCTGTGGTGAACGGCTGAGGCCGGATGCCAGGCCGCACGCGGTGTTCTGCTCGGCAGCGTGTCGTTCCAGGCAGTGGCGGTTGAGGCGTCGGTTGCGGCGCCGCCTGGCGGCGGTCCGCGGTGAGGACGACCGGAGGTCGCGTCCGGTCTGCGGGGCGGTCTGGACGGCCGGGGTCGACCGGAGCGTGCGGGCGGTCTACTGCTCGAAGCGGTGCAAGGTGGCCGCCTGGCGGCTGCGCAAGGAAACGTTCGGGACTCGGTCACAGTGACCGTGAGGCGAACGCTTTACCGGACCAGGTTCGGTCATGCTCCGGTCAGTTTCTGTCATTTGTTGTGATCTTCACGCTTATGGTCCGACTCTCCGTGAAGAAAGCGGAACCGCTCCATCGCGGCCCGAAGTGCCGTGCCGGGGAACGCAGTTGGATGGTGAGTGCACCATGCCAGAGGAGAACAGCAACGTCGGAGAAGTGACCTTGTCCCGCTACGAGCAGATCGTGGCCGAACTGCGGGCCGTGGTCGAACAGCAGACGCGCGGGCAGTTCACTATCGGGGACGGCGCCCTGGAGATCGAGCCTATGCAGAAGCGCGGCGGTCAGCAGGCCGGGGACCCGGAGTGGTCGGTGAGCGCGACGCTGACGCGGCTGGCGGAGGACATCGGCCTGAAGTTCAACTCGGTCAAGTCCGCCCGATGGGTCGCTTCACGCTGGCCCGCCGATCGACGCAGGCCGGAGGTGTCCTGGACCGTACACCGGGTTCTCGCCTACATCGAGGCGATGAGGAACGGTTCGCCGCGATCCTCACTCCGCCCGAAGGGAAGTCCCGGTGGACCTGTGACGACGCCAGCCGCCGCGTCGGCAATCAGGTCGAGACGCCGGTCACGCCACAGGAGAAGATCAGCGCGATCCACTCGCTTGCCCAGGACGACAAAGTTGCCGCTGCGGTGACCAGCGTTTTCCTCAAGCGGCCGGAGGTGACGGCGGAGGTGACGCCCGTCGACAAGGCCCGGTTGGTGGAGGAGCTCACCCGCGACGAGCAGGTGGCGACCACCACGGCGACGAACCTGCTGCGGCGGCCGGACGTCGCGTTCAAGGCGATGAGCGACGACCACGTCCGTTTCCAGGTCAACCATGCCCAGAACGAACGCTCCCGGCAAGCCCGTGAGCACTTTGAGGACACCAGCCCTGTCGCCCCGGCGGTCCGCAACATCGACCGGACGGTGGAGTTCCTCGACCTGGTCACCGCCTGCCACGCGTTCGTCGCCGCGGCCGGCCGCACGGTTCCGGGCCTGCGGGACCGGACGCTGTCCGAGGACGAAGGCGTCATCGTCCACCAGAACGTTGCGAAGGTGAGGGCGACGCTGGACTGGATCGAGACCGCGGTCGATACCGGCAAGGTCGACATGGACGACGAGCTCGCGGCCATGCTGCGGGGCGAGTAGTTGTGGCCCGAGTCTCCCGGCGCAAGGGCGATGCTGCCAGACGGCATGCCGACACCGTCCGCTTCGTCCTGTTCGAGGCCCGTCCGGCCGGGCTGGAGTTCCGACAACTAGTGCGGGCCAGCGCGCTCTCCGCGCACCAGGTCCGCTCGGGCCTGGGGGCGCTGAAGGACGAGGCCGCGTCCAAGGGCTGGCCGCCGTTGATCTGGAATCGCGCCGACGGCTACCAGCTCGGCGCGGAGCGGGCCGCGCTGGAGGCATACGAACGGCAGGTGGTCGGCGAGAAGCTGACCCAGTTCCGCCGGTTCATCACCGGCACCGTCGCCCCGCACGCGGCCGCACACCCGAACGACAAGTGGGTGCGTCACATCGTCGCCCAGCTCAACTCCATCGAATCCACCCTCGACCTCATCGCCTCAGCCTGACCTATCCCCGGCGGGGGCCGGACGGCTTCGCCGTCCGGCCCCCGCACCATGTCTGGAGGCATCTGTTGTCATGCGCCGCCGCCGCTATCCCACCGACACCACCGACACCGAATGGGCGCTGATCGAACCGCTGTTGCCGGTCCCGGCCTGCGAGACCACGATCTCCCGCCCGGAGAAGCACCCCAGGCGGGAGATCGTGGACGCGATCCGCTATGTCGTGGACACTGGCTGCAAATGGAGGGCCCTGCCAGCGGACTTCCCGCCCTGGCGTACGGTCTGGGGGTTCATGGCCCGCTGGGCAGCGGCTGGCATCGTCGGCCAGGTCCGCGACCACCTCGCCGGGCGGATCCGCCGGGACATGGGCAAAGGACTCCGGGCGGTCGCCACTATCATCGACTCCCAGTCCGTGAAAGCCGCCTCGACCGTCGGCAAGGACAGCCGCGGATACGACGCGGGCAAAAAGATCAACGGCCGCAAACGGCATCTCGTCGTCGATACCCGCGGCCTGCCGCTGTTCGTGATGGTTACCCCCGCCGACCTGCACGACTCCGCCGCAGCGAAGGAAGTCCTCTTTCGCCTCCGTCTGATGCACCCCGAGATCACCATCGTCTGGGCCGACCGAGCCTACGCGGGGAAGCTCGTGATCTGGGCCAAACGCCACCTCAAGCTGACCATCAAGACCGTTAGCCGGCCCAAGGACACCTCCGGGTTCATCGTCCTGCCCCGCCGCTGGGTCGTCGAACGGAGCCTGGCCTGGATGATGAACGCCCGCCGCCACGCCCGCGACTACGAGCGACTCGTCCAACACTCCGAGAACTTGATCACCTGGGCAGCCATCACCCTCATGACCAGGCGACTCACTAGAAAGGACCCTCACACCAACTGGTCCGAGAAGGTCACAGACAACAGATGAGCTCCGAGCACCGACCTCGGCTAACCACGTCGCCGAACGACTACCGAAATGATGGTCTCTGCATCGCCTATCAGCCTGGCACGGAGTTCGACGTCATAGCGCGCATCGCCGTATTCCAGGGCATCACCTGCTACGCCCCGATGATCGCGACCTGGCATCAGCCGTGGGACCGCTTAGTTCCGCTCTACCGAGAGTCGCAGACACCATGTGCCGGTTGTTGAACTTCCAGGCGACCAGGTCCGCGTAGGTATGCACGCTGGATCCCAGGTCCAGGTTCCGGCGGGCAGAGACCCACTCGATAAGGGCCCAGGGATCCGCGGGCAACCCAGTGAAGTGGACCAAGTTCGAGTACCAGATGTCGCGGTTGAATCCAGCTTCGAACCAGCCATCGTCCGCCAGCTCTTCCGCCAGGTACTCGGCGAGCCGCTCGACGGTGGGGTCTGACGGAGAGGCGCACAGCATGACACTCGCAGGAGTGAGAGTCAGCCCTGTCAGCTCCAGCCGGATGCTGCCCACCCGGGCAGACGCCTGCCGAAGCGCTGTCTGATAGCGCATGACCCGCTCATCATCCTTGGGAACGAAAGACCGGTAGTTCTCCAATGTGCGGATGGTGAAATGCGAGGAGACCGCGGCCCCTGTCGGCCAATGCGACTCTCCCGCTACGGCCATGGCCTCTGCAGTAACGCGTTCCATGCGTCGCGCAACTGATGGGTCCGGCCGCAGAACCACGGTGATCCCCCAACGTCCGCCACCGTCCAGGGGTGGCTCCTGACAGGGGACTTCCCCGGACAGGAACGCATCCCGCCCTCGTTCGAACAGCTCCGAAAACCGCGCACTTCCCATGCGCCTAATCCTGCCCTGCTGTCAGTCCAGATCTGGGCCCAGTTCAGAAACAGGCTCTCATCTTGTTCTTTATCTACCAGGGCCTGCCAGGCTTGCCGATGGCCTTGAGGGTCTCGGGGCGTTTGACGGTTTTGCCGACGTCGTAGCGGGGTGCGCGGTGTTTGTTCTTCGCGCCGGGTGGCCGTCCGGGGCCGGCGCCGGTGGGTTTGGGAACACGGGTCGGGCAGGCCAGGTGAGCGCGGATGTTCCTGAACCCCCGGCGGACCCGGGCCGGAGTGAGCCGGTCGGGAGCGGTGGGTTTCTCCCAGGGCCGGCGAAGGTCTTCGGCGAGCGGCCGGGCGAGTCGCAGTTGGGTGTGAGCGACGATCAGGATCCAGGTCCAGCGGTCCGCCGCCTCGGGACTACGGAGTTTCGGGGTAGTCCAACCGAGGGTCTGCTTCGCGAAGCGGAAGGTGTGTTCCAGGTCGAAGCGGCGGAGAAAAGCCCGCCAGAAACGGTCCACATCGCTCGGACTGGCGCCGGTTTTCGAGGACCACAACCACACCGGTGGGGCGTCCCGTTCCTTCGATAGGTGCTCGACCTTCAGCCGGATCAACGTGCCCTCGACCAGGGGAAGGTCACCCTCATGGTCAAGCCACGAGGAACGGTGGGTGAGGCGGGGGTGGACTCGGTCCCATGCCTGGGTTTCGGCCTTGCCGTAATTGCTGGTTTCCGTGACCGTGGTGATCGCGGGCGCGGGCCAGGTCTCCGGCTTGGCAAAGCGGAATTCCGGGCCGTGCTTGGGCGGCCGGCCGTTGACGCCGTGCATCCTGGGCGGTTTCGGCAGACGCATGACGCGGTCGGAGCGGACCCGGCCAACCAGCTCGACCGGCAGGTCACGCAGGACCCAGGCGAGGCGGGTGACGTCGTAGCCGGCATCGCTGACGACCACGATGTCCGGGTCCCCGGTCTGCCACTGACCCGCGGCGATGAGCCGCTCGACGACACCCCGGAGCTGGGCCGCGGTGATTGCCGTCGCGTCGTCCGTCGGCCCGAGCCGGACCGCGTCCAGGATCGCGGTCCAGGACGTGGCCCCCGGTTCCAGCACGGCAACGAAGGAGTAGGGCCAGCCCGGAATGAACTGCGACGCCGTCTTCGCGCGACCGTAGACGTGGCAGAACAGTCGCTCTGCCGAGCACGGCGCGTCCGAGCGAAGCCACGGCGACACATCGACGGCCAGGACCAGGCGCCCGCCATCGAAACGCGGAAGCGTCAGTCCAGCCAGCGCCGTCCGCAGCCGCTCGACGTCGATCCGGCCGTGGTTCAAGCCGCCGTACATCGCTCCGTGCCCACGACGATGCTCGGGCAACAGCGTCAAATCCACCGGGGACTTCACCGCGCCGTCCGCACACAGAACGCGTCCATCAACTCGAACAATTCGTCGCGCCTGGCGGTCAGGCATGCGTAGAACTCGCCCCGGAAGCGTGATGCCTCCGCGAACGCTTCCCTCCGGACAGCATCAGGCAGCAGACTCACCCTCACGGCCTTCGTCGTGGTCACGTGCACCTTGGTCGGAGCACAGGATCAGACGAAGGCCGCCCCCACGTTCGGCGAATACCCGGGTGAGCGAATCCGTTCGAGATGCCATTCGAGACCGTGGCACCATGTACCGCATGACGACGAACCGAAAGGTCCATGCCGCGTAGGCGGCCCGGACGGATCCGTGCCGGCGTCGCCGGCAGCCATCGGACAACGGGTGCACGGCCGGTCATCGATGGCCTGTCTTCGCGTGCGCTGTCCGAGATCATCGAACTCGAGCGCACCCGAAACTATCTGCAGCCGGGCGACGTCAGCACGGCTGTCGGCCTGTGGAAGGACTACGTCCACCAGCCCGAGCGTGCTCTGTGGCACGACTACGAGTGGGGCAACGTGCACTGGTACTGCTGCGGTGACCCTCTCGAAGCCCGGGCTCTCCTCGACATCGTGATGCAGGCCGTATCGCCACGAAGCGCCCGCGAACTTCGAAAGATCGTCAGCCGGTCAGACTCCGTCTGGAACCTTCCGTCCCCGCCCTACGACGCGGACGGAAGATAAAGAACAAGCTCATAGCCGGACGATGACGAGGGCGGTGTCGTCGGTGGCGCCTCCGGCGGGCAGGAGTTCGAGCAGGAGGGCGTCGGCGAGGTTTTCGGGTCCGGCCGCGCGATGATGGACAAGTGCGCCGGCGAGGCGTGCGAGGCCGGTGTCGATGTCTTCGCGACGGCGTTCGATCAGGCCGTCGGTGTAGAGGACGAGGGTGTCGCCTTCGGTGAACATGGTGGTGGCCTGGGGGCGGGCGACGTGGTCGGGGCGGGCACCGAGCGGGGGGTCGGTGGCTTGGTCGAGGAAGTCGATGGTGCCGTCTGCGCGGAGGAGGGCGGGCGGGGGGTGGCCGGCGCTGCTGTAGGTGAGGGTGTGGGCGTCCCAGTCGATGTAGGTCTTGACGGCGGTGGTGTTCTCGGCTCCGTCGACGGAGCGGGCGTACAGGCCGAGGACTTCGAGGGCCTGGGCGGGGCCGTCGGCGACGCGGGAGGCGGCGGACAGGGCGCTGCGGAGCAGGCCCATGACGCCGGCGGCGTGCAGGCCGTGGCCAACGACGTCGCCGACGGCGACGGCGATGCGGTCGCCGGGCAGGTCGACGAGGTCGTACCAGTCGCCGCAGACGTTGAGGGAGCCGACCGCGGGCCGGTAGCGCACGGCGGCGCGGTGGTGGCCTACCGGCCCGGGTGCGGGGAGCATCGCTTCCTGGAGGGCGAGGGCGACCTCGCGGTCGCGGGCGTGGGCCTCACGCAGGCGTTCGTTGACGTCCTGCAGTTCCCGGGCGCGGGTGTAGAGCTCGGCTTCCAGGACGCGGGTGCGGCCGCCCTCGGGGCCGCCACGGGCCTTGATCAGCTCGGTGACCTCCTCGACGCGGTGGACCAGCAGCACCACCTGGCCGTCGGGGCCGAGGACGGGGGCGTTGACCGGACTCCAGTACCGCTCGTCCCACTCGCCGGGCCGCTGGGTGGATTCCACGTCGTAGCGTTGCATGGCCATGGTGTCCCGCTCACCTGTGGCCAGGACCCGTCTGAGGGAGGCCTCCAGGTGCCTGGAGCCGGTCGCGGCGGGATCGCCGGGGTTGTCCGGGAACACGTCAAACAGGTGCCGGCCCACCAGCTCCTCCCGGGTGCGGCCGGACAGGCCCTGGAAGTCCTCATTGGCGTCCGCGTACCGCAGGTCCGGGGTCAGCAGGGCCACCATGCCGGGCAGTGCCCGGAACACCGCCGCGTAGTCGATGCCTGCCTCCGCCATCACTGCCTGCCCGAATATCGATAGCTTCCGCCTGTTTCTATGATAGATCCAGGCGTGCGGCCCGGCCCGTGCATCGTCCTGGCGGGCCGCGCTCTGACGAATCATGAGCGGTCGCTTCTGGAGCCACATCTGCCCGCTGCCAGGCGGTCGGGGTGGTCGGTGGTGCGACCACCGGATGGTGATCAACGGGATCCTGTTCCGCGTCCGCACGGACGTCCCATGGCGTGATCGGAGCCGATGCTCGCTGCCGCGGTGGACAGCCCAGTCCTGCCCGCCCAGCACGCTGCGGAGCCGAAGTGGGACGGCTACCAGGCGCTCTTGGCCCGGTATGCGGACGGGCGGGTCGTGTCCGTTCCCGGCGGGGTACGGACACGACCCTGGCGTTTCCGGAGGTCACCGCAGCGGCCGCCGCACTCCCCATGGACGTGGGACTCGACGGGGTTATGTGACATGCGGGGGTGTCTCAGCCCCAAGGTGTCTCAGGCGGCGCAGCTCCCATGGACGAGACGTGACGGGTGTCGCGGCCACGTGCCGCAGCGCCGCTCAGAGGTGGCCGTCCAAGAACTTCCGTATCTCGGTGATGGTCATAGGCCCCGTGCCGTGCGCCACCGCCTCTCCCTCCTTCAGCAGGACGTAGGACGGGGCTCCGGTGATCCCGTATCGCTCGGTTGCGGCCGGACAACGCGTGATGTCGGCGCGGACGGCCGTCAGGCGGCCCGTGTAGTCGTCGGCGATGCCATCGACGACGAGGTCCATCACCCGGCAGGGCTCGATTGCCTTGGGCCATGTCCCGGTGAAGTATGCGAGGACCGGGACTCCGCTCATCCCGAGGATGAAATTGAACTCCGCATCCTCACGGGGTCGGTGAACCCGCTTCGCCATGGAATCTCCTGACCTCAAGTTCCGTCATTCCATCCCCATCATCCCTTGCGCGGGGTGGGCCAGGCCGCCCCGCCGGTCACCCAGCTGCAGCCCGCCGCTCGCCCGTGTGTGAGCTCGGGCCAGGACAGCGCTCTCCACGACGACGTGAAAGCCCTTTCCGTGGCACAGCGGCCCAGATACTCGATGAGCGCGTCGACGAGCGGGCCGGTGCGCATCGTCCACCGGATCCGGTCGAACCGTTTCCGCCACCGCGCTTCTCAGAGACAACGCCCCAGACGGGCTTCCCAAGGCACTGTCTTGCTCTTTACATCAACCCCTGGTCTCAGCTGGCTCATACCGCTCGTTCCCGGGCCGCATGAGCCAGCTGATGACACCGAGAACCGGACGCGATTCCTGGACTTCTCGCGGACGCGGTCGTGGACGGTCGAAGTACGCGTCAGCTGACCCGAAGACCGACCGCCAGCGTCAGTTCAAGGACCCGGTGTGGCGATGCGAGATCCGGAAACACCTCCCGCAGCTGCGACATCCGGTACCGGACGGTCTGGGGATGGACGAACAACGCCGCCGCCACCTCGTCCCGCCTGCCCTGGTGCAGCAGCCACGCCCGCAACGTCTCCTCCAGCCGCCGTGCGGTCGCGACAGGCAAGGTCCGCAACGGCGCGAGGACTCGGGCGCGCAGGTCTGCGAACGCGTCCATGTCGGCGCTCAGCACCAGCTCGGGCAAATGGTCCTCGGTGTCGCGAATATCAGAGGAGAGGGAGCGCGCGCGTATGGCTCGTGCGTACGAGGCGGACGCACGAGTCCATGGCCGGGCCGGGCCAGCCACGGCCGTGCGGTCGGTTAGCTGCCGCAAGAGATGTGATCGGTTGGCATCGGGGACGAGCAGCACACCGGTGGCGTCCGGCAGATCGTCGAGGACGAGGGTGCTCGGGTCGAGCGCACGGTAGGCAGGCCGGGCCTGGGCGGCGGGCAGCAGGACCGCGGTCAGCGAAACCGGAGGCTGCCACCCGGCCCGTTGAGCAGAGGCCAGCAGCACGTCCGGGCTGGCGTCGGCGAGAAGGTCGCGGGCCAGGTGCTCCAGGTGGCGCTCGTGGGCCCTGCCTCGGGCGGCCAGTTCGTCGGCGTGGCCCGCGGCGCTCGCGGCGGAGAGCTCGTCAATGTAGGCGAAGGTCAGCTCGGCGAACTTGGCGACGTCGGCGGCGGGCAGACCTGCGGGTACGGCACCCGCTGCCAGGCATCGCCAAGCCACGCGGGCGCCGACGCGGTAGGCGCTGAGTAGGGCGTCCATCGAACGGCCGTCACGCACCTCGCCGCGGCCCAGCTCGTAGGCTGCGTCACCGGCGTCGCCGCCTGTGGCGTTCCCGCTCGCGAGGTCCAGGTAGTGCCCCAGGGCGGTGCGGACGGCTCGGCGGATGGTGCCGCCCATGCGGCCCGAAAGGGCGTTGGCGTAGGGAGGGACCTCGTCGATGATCGCTTGGACGACCTCGTCGGCGGTGGTCTTCAGCGCGGCCCGAAGGGCGGTGACCGTCGTTTCATTGAGGGCCAGTTCGCTGGCCCTCCGGATTGCATGGTTCACGTTTTGTTCCCTGCGAACAATTCAGCCGACCAGATTTACATCCTGCGGTCAGGACTTTACGCCTTGAGGCGCAGCAAGCTGGAGTCATGACGAGTGCAGCCCTCCGCAGCAGGGCGTGGAATTTGCTGGAGATGGTCACGACGCCGCTGCTGCCGTCGGACTACCTCGACCTGGTCAGCCCGCTGCGTGCGAGCGCTGACCTCCGTGGGCGCATCGAGGCCGTGCACCCCGAGACGGGTGACGCCGCGACTATCGTGATCAGGCCGGGACGGGGCTGGCGCGGCCACACAGCCGGTCAGTACGTACGGATCGGGGTCGACGTCGACGGGGTGCGCCTGTGGCGTGCATACTCCATCACGTCGCCGACAAACCGTCAGGACGGCCGCGTCACGATCACTGTGAAGGCGATCCCGGACGGCAAGGTCAGCAACCACCTGGTCCGCAGGGCGAAACCGGGCACGATAGTCCAGCTCGACCAGCCGACCGGTGACTTCGTGCTGCCGCAGGCCAAGCCCGCCAAGGTGCTCTACCTCACGGCCGGCAGCGGCATCACGCCCGTGATGGGCATGCTGCGCGACATCGAGTTGGACGACGTCGTCATGGTCCACTGCGCGCCACAGCCGCGGGACGTGATCTTCCGCAACGAACTGCACGACCTGGCCGCCCACAAGAAGCTGCGGCTCACCGAAGTGCACACCGCCACAGACGGCATGCTCGATATCGGCCGTCTCGACGAACTCGTGCCCGACTGGGCCGAGCGTGAGACCTGGGCTTGTGGGCCCGCGGGCCTGCTCGACGCCGCCGCAGAGCACTGGGCCGAGCACGGCGTACCAAAGCGCCTGCACACCGAACGCTTCCGCCCAAGCATCGTCGTCGCCGGAGACGGCGGCGAGGTCACGTTCAGCGCCACCGGCAAGACCGTCGACGCGGACGGCGCCACGCCGTTGCTGGACGTCGGCGAGGAGGCCGGCGTTCTCATGCCCTCAGGGTGCCGCATGGGCATCTGCTTCGGCTGCATCACGCCGCTCAAGGCGGGCGCCGTCCGCGACCTGCGCACCGGAGAGATCACCGAGGCCGAGCCGGGCGTCCTCATCCAGACCTGCGTGTCCGCCGCGGCGGGCCCCTGCGACATCGAACGGTAGGAGCATCTTGACCGCCATCGACCCCACCACCCACCTGACTGCGGAGCAGATCGAGGAGCTTGGCCGTGAGCTGGACGCGATCCGCGACGAGGTGATCGCCGGCCGCGGCGAGAAGGACGCCGCCTACATCCGTAAGGTCATCTCGGCGCAGCGCAAGCTCGAGCTGGTCAGCAGGGGCGTGCTGCTGTTCTCGATCTTCCCGCCCGCGTGGCTGCTCGGCACCGCCGGTCTGTCCGTGGCGAAGATCATGGACAACATGGAGATCGGCCACAACGTCCTGCACGGCCAGTGGGACTGGATGCGAGACCCGAAGATTCACTCCACCACCTGGGAGTGGGATCACGTCTCTCCGTCCGAGCAGTGGAAGCACTCGCACAACGAGCTGCACCACACCTACACCAACGTGATCGGCAAGGACAACGACCTCGGCTACGGCATCATGCGCGTCGACGAAGACCAGAAATGGCACCCGTTCCACCTCGGCCAGCCGCTGTGGAACTTCATCAACGCCTGCTTCTTCGAGTACGGCATCGCAGCGTACGACCTGGAGCTCGGCAAGAACCTGCACAAGCGCCGCCGCAAGAACCCGGAGTTCCGCGCGCGGGCCAAGGCCGTGGGCCGCAAGATCCGCAAGCAGGTGCTCAAGGACTACGTGATCCACCCGCTGCTGTCGGGCCCGTCGTTCCTCACCACGCTCGCCGCCACGTTCACCGCGAACCTGATCCGCAACATCTGGTCCCACTCGGTGATCATGTGCGGGCACTTCCCCGAGGGCGTGCAGGTCTTCGAGCGCCGGTCGATCAAGGGCGAGACGCGCGGCCAGTGGTACCTGCGCCAGATGATGGGCTCGGCGAACATCAGCGGCAGCAGGGCCATGCACTTCATGACCGGCAATCTGTCGCACCAGATCGAGCACCACCTGTTCCCGGACCTGCCGAGCAACCGGTACGCCGAGGTCGCGGTGAAGGTGCGCGCGCTGTTCGAAAAGTACGAGCTGGAGTACGTCACCGGGCCGCTGCCCAAGCAGGTGGTCTCCGCGTGGCACAAGGTCTTCCGGCTCTCGCTGCCGAACAAGAAGCCCAAGGTCAAGACGTCGGACCGCGAGCAGGAGCTCGTCGCGGCCTGATTCCCGGTACTGGTTCAGATCTTTCGGCCGTACCGGCGGCCCGCCGGGTTCGGTGGGATCCGTTACGGACGGTGGGCGGCCGCGACATCAGACCGTACGAAACGGGATTTGGGCAGCCCGGTGTCCGGCTGCGCTCAGGAGCTCAGCACACAGCCCCCGGCGATGTGTTGTATTGCGCTGACCTGCCGTGGTCGGGCCGGTAGTCGGGTGCGCACGCGCACTCGGTCTGCCGACGGGCAGGCGGGCTGGGTGGAAGGCTTGGGCTGTGACGTGGACACTGCCGGAACCGATGCTGGAACCGATGCTCGCCGCCCCCGTCCGACCCTGCGCCGGCTGCCCCGGTGTGGGCGGGTGAGCCGAAGCTATGGACAGAGCAGGAAGCTGTCCGTTGTCCACGAGTTCCGCGTCACCCCTTGCAACTTCCTGCGCCCGGCAGGCGGCCGAGGGAAACGAAGCGGCCACCTGCCGGGCCTACTCGTGCGGGCCGGGCGCCGTTCAATATCAGGCTCGCCGTCCTGACGCTGGAACGGCGAGCCGCCGGTGGCGAGGGGTGCCCCACCACCCGGAACCGGGTCAGCCGGAGATGCTCGCCCGGCCGTTCTCGATGTGCCCCATCAGCCGGCGCCGGAAGGCGTCGTCCCCGTCGACGGTGACGTCCAGGTCGTACCAGCCGTGCGCATCGGCCGCCGAGTGCACCACGGTGCGGCTGCGCCCCGGCTTGACCTTGACGGTCCTGGTCCAGTCACGCAGGTCCGCCTCGTCGACGTACCCCCGCGGCCGCACGGTGAAGGTGAGCGTAGTCCGCCCCGTGTTGCGCAGCGTGAGATGCAGATCGCGCTCCCGGGCGTCGACCCGCGACGCGACCTCGGCCGGGGAACCGTCCTTCGTGGACCCGGCGAACTCGCGGCGGAAGCCGTTCGGCCCTGTCACCGTGAACCGGTACGCCGCACCGGTGACGGGCACCGTCCACTTTGCCGTGCCCTTCACGTCCCGGTGCTGCGGTACGGGGAACTCGCCCGCGTACGGATACAGCGCGAAGTGCGCCGACGAGCGCCCCGTGTTGCTGAGGGCCACCCGCACCGCGCCATCCACCACCTTCGCCTGCGCGTCCGGCTGGTACGGCAGTGCACGGGCCGGACGCGCGCCCGGCTCCTGCACGGGCATGTGCTGCACGAGCGGCGGCCTCGGCGACCAGCGGCCGCTGAACGGCGGAATGGCGCCCGGCTGCTCCGCCTCGGGTCGGCGACGTCCTCGCGAGAAGTCGAAGGCGGAGGTCAGGTCGCCGGTGACGGTGCGCCGCCAGTCGCCTATGTTCGGTTCTTCCACCCCGGTCCAGCGCTCCAGGAAGCGGATCACGGAGGTGTGGTCGAAGACCTCGGAGCAGACGTAGCCGCCGATGGTCCATGGCGACACGACGAGCATCGGCACCCGCATGCCGAGACCGGTGGGCTTGCCCTCCCACTGCTCCTCGGTCACCTCGGGCGAGGCGACAGGCGGCGGCACG
The DNA here is from genome assembly GCF_044742205.1 of Streptomyces sp. NPDC087901. Classification (NCBI taxonomy): domain Bacteria; kingdom Bacillati; phylum Actinomycetota; class Actinomycetes; order Kitasatosporales; family Streptomycetaceae; genus Streptomyces; species Streptomyces sp. NPDC087901. The sequence continues at coordinate 52,300 of NZ_JBIUUC010000021.1, read as the reverse complement.
TGGTCGAAGAAGCCGTCGTTCTCGTCGTAGTTGATGATGACGGCGGTGTGCCGCCACACGTCGGGGTGCTTGCCCAGCGCGTCCAGGACCTTGTAGACGATCGTCGCGCTGTGGATCGGCGAGGAGACGCTCGGGTGCTCCGAGTCGACAGCGGAGGGCACCAGATAGGAGACCTCCGGCAGCGTGCCCGCCGCCACGTCCTTGGCGAACTCGTCGGCCAGCGTGCCGGTCTCCACCCGGCGCAACGCCCGCTCGAAGAGGCGGCGTTCGGCCTTGTCCAGGGTGGCGACGCCCTCCTCCAGCAGACCGAACAGCCGCTCCCGCTCCACTGCGTCCGCGTCCCGCACGGCGGAGTAGAACGACTCCATGTACGTGTGTCCGCCGGTCTTCGACAGCGCCTTGCGGGCGATGGCCTTGAAAGTGGCGAAGAACTCGATCTGGTTGTCGGTGAAGTTCTCCCACTCGGTGTACGTGCGCCAGCTGCGCCCGGCCTTCTCCAGCCGCTCCGCGTAGGTGCCCCAGTCGTATCCGGGGTGGGTGCCCTCGTCGTACGCGTCGTTGCCGACGGCCCGCTTGCCGTTCGGCTCGTTGCCCGTCTTCCCGCTCCACAGGTGGTTGCGGTTGGGGCTGGTCGAGGAGTGGATGGAGGAGTGGTAGGCGTCGCAGACAGTGAAGGTGTCGGCCAGTTCGTAGTGCAGCGGGATGTCTCGGCGGTCGTAGTACGCCATGGTGGCGGCCGTCTTCGCGGTCACCCAGCCGTTCATCCACCCGCCGGCCCACGCCTTGCCGCCGCCACTCCAGGAGTGGTCGAGCGCACCGATGTACTGGAGGTCCTTCTTCTGCGTCTCGGCGGCGCCGCGCACCGGGAACGGCAGCACGGAGGTGCCCAGCGGTGCGGGCTGCTCGAAGACCGGCTTGCCCGAGGGCAGCTCGACGGCGTTGCGGTCACCGAAGCCGCGTACACCCCGGAGCGTCCCGAAGTAGTGGTCGAAGGAACGGTTCTCCTGCATCAGGATCACCACGTGCTTGATGGCTCCGAGCCCGCCACGGCCTCCGGACTCCGCCGAGTGTGCCGGCTGCGCGGCAATTGCGGCCTGCAGCGAAGGCGGCAGCAGCGACCCCGCCGCCGCAGCGCCGAGCGCACCACCGCCGAGCGCGAAGAGCCGTCGCCGTGAAATGTCCGTGGTCAAGTTGAGCCTCCCGAGTCCAGTCGTACAGCCGGGAAGCTAATCAAGCCGGGTGACGCGGGGAAGGACTTCGTACGGCTTCGCGGTGAACCTCCAACAGGTCGTACGGGAAAGTCCAACCGCCCAGCACGCACTCCCAGCAGACCCGCACCGCCCCGTCCGCCCCGTCCGCATCGCTCGCATCGCTCGCCCCGTCCGCATCGCTCGCCCCGTCCGCCGACGAGCTGGCCAAGCTGGCCAGCCTGCGAAACCAGGGGATCCCGACCCCTACCGAGTTCGATCAGCAGAAAGCGCGCCTGCTCGGCCTGTAACTCCCCTGGGGCTTTGTTCACGAGTTGAGGTTCTGGCTCAAGTTCCATGGTCCGTCACCGCGGGTGACCGGTGAAAGAGCGTTTTGTTCCGCCAGGGCTGTTCGATAGCTCGGGCGGCGAGGCGGCTTCAGGTGGTCGTGCGTGTGTGACGATCGGGTCATGTGGGCCCGTAGGGGTCTGCGGCTACGTGCGGGATCGTCCGTGGAGGCAAGGGGGGCCGGAAATGGGCAGTGTGGGAACAGGGCGGATACTGATCAGCAATGGTGGTGAGGCAGCGCTGAAGCTGACCGTGGAGCCCTGGGCGGAGACGCATCAGGTGCTCCCGTTGCAGACGTGGATCGTCGTCACGCACTCGACTGCATCGGATGGTTCATGGTCTGGGACTCTGCGTAGGGACGAACCATTTCCAGGTGGACCATCGGCCCGAATCGGTCACCGTGTGGGTCAACGGCAACTGCTTTCACCTCAGTGACACAGAGGGGAACACGATCGACTCGGCTGACTGGCATTGCCCCGCTCAGGATTCTGCCTCCTGACTCAGGAGTCGCGCCAGTTCGGCGTGGATCGCGGGTGAGCCGTCGGCTCATGAGGTCGACCATGGCCACTTTGATCATGGCTTCGGAGCGATGGGGTGGGTTCGTAGTCGCGCCTCCTAGAGGACGTCCATGCCCCGGAGTCTCTCGGTTGACGGACCGGCAGACCCGGGACCCGGGGCGTCACTCGTCACAATCGGTAGCTGACAGCAGCCCGGCCCTCGATGAGGTAGGCATCCGCATCTGCCGAGGAACATGGCCCCATCAATCACAGACGCCAACGCTGCGAACGCCGGGCCTCCCACAGACAGGCGCCTGCGGACGAGGCTGCGTTATCGTGAGCCGATCTTCGGACTCGCACGCATGGGGGCGCAGCAGTGATGACCGACGTGACGCCCGAACTGGCCGAGGCGATCCAGCGTGGCTACGACCGGCGCGACCGGGCGAACATGGTGCCGACGATCGCCTACTTCCAGGCGCTGCTTGCCGAACACCCTGACCACCCAGTCCTCGTATACGAGGTGGGTGGCGCCTACGACACGGCGGGCCAGGAGAAAACCGCCCGTGGCTACTACGAGCGGGCGCTCGCTCTTGGCCTCGACGGTGACGTGCTGCGCCGGTGCCTGTGCCAGTACGCCAGCACCCTGAGGTGGCTGGGCGAGCTGGGCGAGTCGCTGGCGGTGCTCGACCGCGCCCGCAGGGAGTTCCCCGACTCGGACTCCGTACGCGTCTTCCGCGCGCTGACCCTCAACGACGCCCGGCAGGCGGACGAGGCGGTGGCCGAGTTGCTGACCGTCGTCACCGGGCACGCCGAGGTCACCGACCTCGGGCGGTGGGCAGTCGGGCTGCGTGGCCTCGCCCAGTGGCTCGCCGACGGCCGGCCCGAATAGGAAGCAGTTTCCCCGCACCAGGCCGGCGCAGAAGGGCCTTGGCCGGTGGGCGTGTCCGCGACCGGCATGGACACGGCAGTGCTCCACAAACGCGTCCTCTCACAGCAGCAGCAAACAGGTGACCCGGGAGCCAGGACTGTCAGACCCCTGCGGCATGCTCACCAGCATGAACGAAGACGCCTTCTGGCAGCTCATCGAGGACTGCAGGCCCACGGAACCTGACCCGGACGCCGACCTCCTTGCAGACACCCTCACCGAGCGGCTTGCCCAGTCTCCGTTGTCGCTGGCCATCGGCTTTGCCGAACAACTGTCATGGGCGCTCTACCGGCTGGACCGCAAGGAGCACGGACACGACCTGGGCGGAGACGCCTTTCTCTACACTCGTGCCGCGGTCGTTGCTGCCGGCCGCACCGAATTCGACAGCGTCCTCGAAGACCCTGCGGCCTTCACTCCGTACGCCACCGACCTCATCTGGGCCGAGAGCCTGCTCTACACACCGGACCGGGCATACAAACGCATCACCGGGGAGGAGTGGGACCGCGACACGCGATACTCCTACGAGTCGTACTCGAACACTGAGGGCTGGGCCGACTGAACAGCACGGCCTGCCGATGCTGTTAAGCGCCGTTCGCCCTCACGGAACATGTGCCAGAACTCGCCCAGAACCTACGCAACCAGCCGCCGGAGACTTGGTCCCGGGTACGCAGCAAGTACATGGAGTCGCTGATGTCCTCGTAGACGTCCAGGTCCAGGTTCGGGTCTGCCCGGATCAGCCCTTTGCCGAAGAGCGCGAGGAGGTGCCCGGCTCCGGCATCGGCGAAGCAGCCGGTGGCGCCTTCGGTGTCGAAACCGGAGACCTGGTTGTCGATGGAAAGCCGGAGGCCGTCGTCGGGCCTGAGCGCCATCTCCCAGGTCGCGGCGGGAACCTCTCTGACGAGCAGGCGGACAGCCATGGTGTGGGTGCGCGTGACCTCGCCCCTCTCCCACTCTCAGCAGCAGGTGTGTCCGGCCTCCGCCTCCTCCAGTACATACTCCCCCGGGCCGGACGGGGACCGTGATGTGCGGGCCGTCTCTGTGGTCGATGTCCGGGCCGGAGACCGCTAGCGGCCCGCTGGGTACGTGCAGGGTGACGACGCCTGGAGGTCCGCATGGAAGCCGCGCGTACGCGATGTCGAGGCCACGTTCGCCGGGCCGAAGCATTACTGCCCGGCAGTGATGGCTCCTTGCTCCGGATCCATTGCCTCGCCCGCCGCCGGGCCTCCGCGTAGCCCAAGTGCCACCATCAAGGTCACGGTCAGCGAGGCCATCGCCGTCACCACTATCCCGGTGGCCGGTGACGTCAGTTCGGCCACCGACCCGGCCACTGCCGCACCAACCCCCTGCATGGTGAGCATCCCGGAGCTGTGAAGGCCCAGCGCCTGCCCGCTCAGTGCGTCAGGCGTCAGCGCGATCAGGCGTTCCTGCAGGAGTAGCCCCGCGCTCGCCCGTCGACTCCTCGGCAAAGGGTTAACGAAGAGCCGGGTGCGAACGTGCGGTCACGGCCACTCGTTGATGGCCGCGACCAGCACGGTTGCCTCGTGGCGGACCGCCAGCTTGTCGTACCTCGTGGCCACGGCCCGGTGGCGCTTGAGGCGATTGATGCCGCACTCGACCGCGGGCCGGTCCCGATAGTCAATCTTGTCGAACTTCGGCGGACGGCCACCGCGCGAGCCCCGCTTCCTCCGGTGGAGGGCCTGGTCGGTCTTGTCCGGGATGGTGCAGCGGAGGCTGCGCTTACGCAGGTAGGTGCGGTTCTTACGGGAGGCGTACGCCTTGTCAGCGCGTACTCGATCGGGACGGACGCGCGGCCGGCCCGGCCCGATGCGGGGCACGCGGACCCTCTCCAGCACGGGTTCGAACTGCGGAGATTCCCCCCGTTGCCCGGCCGTCACCACGATCGACATGGGCTCTGCCCCTGCTCGACTGCCAGATGGAGCTTGGTGGTGAATCCGCCGCGCGAGCGTCCCAGGCCGTGATCAGCGGGTTCGGTGAAGATGCCGCCCAGCTGTTCCTTCTGCAGGTCACCCTGGTTTCGTGCCCCAGCCGCATGCTGATGGGCGCGGCACACCGTGGAATCGACGCTCAGGTCCCGCACGATCGCACCCCGCGCATCGGCCAGGGCCTGGAGCTGTGTGAGGACCCGGTGCCAGGTGCCGTCCCGCTGCCATCGGCGGAACAGATCGTAGATCCGGCCCCACGGCCCGTACTCGCCGGGCACGTCCCGCCACGGAACTCCTGTCCGGATCCGGAACCGTATCCCGTCGATCAGTTGCCGCCGGGGCCAAGTGGGCTGTCGCCCCGCCCTCGTCCCCTTCGGCAACAACGGCTCCAACATCGGCCACTGTTCGTCCGTGAGATCTCCCCGCGCCATGAACCGTGATCATCCATCGCCCAAGATCGACTTTCGGTACACGGCCTCGCTGCCCTCTCCGCCCGGGCCGTCGCAGTAAGCGGCCGCCGCGCAGCCAGCAAAACGCGCGCCCTGACCGCCGAACGTGCAGCGAACCCGGCCGTCACGGCGCGAACTCACCGACCAGCTCTGCGCTCGCACAGGCCTGCAGAGACGTCACGACCTGCTCGGCTCCCCAGGTGACAGGGTCGCCGAAGACGCACTCGCCGCCGTGCTTGGGCGGTCGGCCACCTCTCGGGTCGTAGATCCGAGGCGGCGTCGGCCGTCGCATCACGCGGTCGGAACGGAGACGGCCGACGACCTGCACCGGCAGACCGTCCAGCAGTCCGAATGCAGGCGCTGGGGCTTGAAGTAGCGGCCGCGGTGGGGGTCGTGTGAGGCTGTCGTGGGTGTTCGCTGCGGAGAGGCCGACGAGGAGAGGCAGCCCGTTCGTGTCCGACAAGATGTGCATCTTCGAACCCGACTTGCCCCGGTCCTCGGGGCTCGGACCTGTGAGTTCGCCCCCTTTTCTAGCCCTCACGTGGGCGGAGTCGAGCACGGCGCGGGACAGGTCGAGCAGGCCGGCGTCGTCCAGGCGGTGCAGGATCTCCTCGTGCAGTCGGCCCCCAGACGCCGGCTCTTGACCAGATCAGGAACCTGCGGTGGGCCGTCGACTTGGATATCCCGAAGCGCGGCGGCAGGGCCCGCCAGGCGCATCCGCTGACCGGGACGTAGATGATCGCGGCGAACAGCGACTCATCAGGCGTGTCCTGCGTCCCGCCGCCCTGCGGCCGCACCTTCGACGGCGGGATCAGCGGCTCCGCGATCTCCCACAGCCCGTCCGGAACAATCCAACTTCACGGACCCCGCCCCATGACGAGCCGTCCGAGCCAGCCCCACATAAGACACGGTCCTATTAGTACCTTCGCCCCATGGTGAAGCGGGCGGCCCGGGGCGGGCCGGCCTTGCCCACCGCCAGGACGAGCATCGCCGCGACGGTGACCGGTTCCACGCGCCGCCCAGCGCCAGAACGGTGGGGGTGGAAGTCGGCGGCCGGTGCCACCGTGGGCTGCACGGCGGCCAGCCGACGGCCTGCCGGTCGGCCAAAGCGACCTGCGCGAGGTCGACAAAGCGCGAAGTCGGCAGGGGAAACTCACACTGGCCGGTTCCTGATTCTTTTCCTCACGGCTCCGGTCTACTCACCACCGGCCGGACAGCCCGCCCCGGGGCGCGCCCATCGCCAGGAGCGCGGTGTCATCGTCGAGCCCCTCGCCGAACGAGTCCAGAAGTGCGGTGAGAGCCTCGACGGCACCGGGAGCCGAGGTGGGTGCCAGGCCCCGTGCGAAGTCCAGGAGCGCTTCGTCGCCGTAGCGTTCACCTGCATTCGGGGTACGCGCCTCAGTCAGACCGTCGGTGTAGAGCAGCAGAGTGTCACCGGGACTCAGATCCACGGTGGCTGTGCTGAACTGCGCGTCCGGTACGACCCCGACCAACTGACCGCCCGGCGTGGGCACATAGTCGGCGCCGTCCTCGGCACGCAGCAGCACGGCAGGTGGGTGGCCGCCACTGGCGAGGACGACATGGAATCCCATGTCCTCCTCCTTGGGTGTGAGCAGGCCGAAGATCACGGTGCAAAAGCGCGGTTCGTCTTCCTGGAACTCGTGGTTGAGCGCGGTGTTGAGGTTGGCCAGGACTGTGGCCGGTGCTGGATCAAAGACCGCTGCGGCTCTCAGTGTGTACCGCACCAACGAGGTCACCACGGCCGCGCCCGCACCCTTGCCGCGCACGTCCCCCATGAAGAACCCCCAGCGTCCGGCGGCCAGCGGGAACAGGTCGTAGAAATCCCCGCCCACCTCGTCGGAGGACGCGAAGTGATAGTGCGCGGCCACGTCCAGGCCCGGAACCGGCTCGAGAGTCGGTGGGATCAGGGTGCGCTGCAGGGTCGTGGCAAGGCGCTGCAGGCGTTCGCGTTCGAGCTCGGCCTCCCGCCGGGCTCGCAGTAGTTCCCGCTCATAGGCACGTCTGTCCCGGGCGTCCAGGAGAGTGGTGCGGATCAGCAATGGCTCGCCGCCGCTGTCCTGCTTGACAGTGGAGGTGACCAGGACGGGCAGCCGGCTGCCGTCCGCAGCCTTGAGCTCCAGGGCGATGCCGCTGACCTCCCCCTGCATGTGCAGCAGCGGCGAGAAGTGCGTCTCGTGGTACAGCCTGCCGCCGATGGTCAGCAGGTCGGAGAACTGTTTGTGGCCGACCAGTTCCTCGCGGCGGTAGCCGAGCCAGTTCAACAGGGTTCGGTTGACCTTGGCAATCCGGCCGTCCAGCAAGGTGGAGAGGTAGCCGCACGGCGCGTTCTCGTACAGGTCCTCCGCGCTGTCCTCCAGCAGGGCAGCGAACGACAGCTGTTCCTGGTCATGGTCCCCCGCCGCCCACAACCCGTTGGTCTCATCGCCGCCCGGGTGCACCGTCACGGCCCCTGGACGAAGGCGATGATCGCCTCGGCCGTCTCCTTGGGGGCGCTCAGCTGGGGGCAGTGGCCTGTTGAGTCCAGAGTGACCAGCTGGCTGCCGGGGATCTGCGCGTGGACGAAGGCGCCCACCTCACGCGGGGCGATCGTGTCGCGCGCGCTCTGCGCGATGAACGTCGGAACGGTCACTTTGGCGAGATCCGCTCGATTGTCGGACAGGAACGTTGCTCGCGCAAATACCCGGGCGATCTCCGGATCCATTCGGCAGAAGGTGTTGGTCTGCTCTTCGCCCAGTTCGGGGCGCTCCGGGTTTCCCATGATGACCGGTGCCATGGTCGCGGACCAGCCCAGGTAGTTGCTGTCCAGTGAATCCAGCAGTTCTTCGATGTCCTGTTCGCTGAACCCGCCGCGGTAGTCACCATCATCGATGTACGACGGCGACGGGGTGAGGAGGATCAGCTTGTCGAAAAGCTCGGGCTTCTGCGACGCGGCAAGAACACCGATCATGGAACTGACCGAATGCCCGACGAAGGTCACGGGTCCGAGATCGAGCTCCTGGCAGATCTCGATCACGTCCTGGGCATAGCCGTCCAGCGTCGAGTACCGCTCGGAACTCCAGGCGGACACGTCGGAACGCCCCGCCCCCACATGATCGAAGAGGACCACCCGGAAGCGTTTCTCCAGCTCGGGCGCGACGAGACGCCACAGGTGCTGATCGCATCCGAACCCGTGGGCGAGCATCACCACCGGGCCGCTCTCCCGGCCCGTCACCGATACCCGGTTCCTCTTCAGCGCCTCCATATGAACATCCTGACACTCCCGACCCGTGACGGCCTGGTCTGTGGCGAACGCCGTCGAACAGTGAGCGTTGTATGCCCGCCGATCCGTTCTCCAGTCGCTCCCTGCTGTGCAGCGAGCACAGGGAGAAGGCGCCCTGCCCCGGCCCCAGCAGCAATCGGTGGCGGGGTCTCCTCGACGCACCGGGCGTCCGCGCTGCGAAGGCCATGCCTTCGCATACGCACCGCCAAGCCGACACCCTGACCGGTGTCGACAACGGCGCGACATGCATTCAGCTGGTCCGCGAAGGCCTCGGCGACCGGCATCTGCTCGGTCGGGAAGCGACGGTACAAGGTGGCAGGTCCGACCCCGGCACGCCGCGCGACCTGGCGGGCCCCCCTGTCCACGTCGCCGTACGGGGCGCAGACGTACTTGATGTCGGTGGTGAACTCCGCGACCCGGCCCGCGGGGCCTGCTGCTGGACGGCGGGCACAAGTGGGTGGAGCCGATGGCTGCCCGCCTGGGTGAGGACGGAAACCGGCAGGCCCTGACCAGGTCAAGGCCCAAGCTCACCCCCTGACAGTGGCTCCGCAGCCCTCCGGGCGGGGACGCAGAACCTCACATCTTGGCCCGCATAGTTTGAACAACGAACAACATTCGATGAAGCCGGGCATTTACGGCATGGAGACACCGTGCTGAGAAGTCATCTCATTTGGTGAGCGGCCCCGGCCGATGGGGTACTCGTGCGTGACGGTCCCCCGTCACGCCCACGGCCAGGACATCAACAAGCAGTCCGGCTGCCGCCCACCCGCTCACTCCCCACCGCCAAGTCACAAGCCCGTCAGCAAGGACGAGAACGGAAAGAGCACGGAGGCGAGGGCTCCGAGGGCGTCAGCACCCGCGCCAAGGCCCCCGCTGAAGCGTGGCACTGAGCTCGGTGCGGGGGGTCGGGAATCAGCGGAACCGGGCCTCGCCGCTGACGCCGGAGCGGGTGGAGCAGCTGTCCGGGGTCCGGGATGCGGTGGTCGTAGCTGTGTAGCGCCGTACGGACGAATATGGGGGCCGGAGAAGATGTTCTGTCCGGCCCCGCTGGCCCGCGATCGCCCAGAAGACCAAAGGCTGATCGCCGTCGTCCCGGATTCCGCGGTCGGGCCGCAACTCGTTAGGACCGCCAGGGACGACAAGGTCGCGCTGCTCACCTCCGACGACCAGGAGCCCGGGTCGGGTAGTCCGCGTTGCTGGAGTATCCGGTAGGGAACGCAAAAGGAGGTCAGACCCTGCGAGTTACCGGTGCCAAGTCCGAGATCGAGGTCTGCACCACCGGGCCCGGACCCGTCCGTATGCGATCCCCAGGCGCTGGTGCCGCGGATCACGTTCAGCGGTGCCCAGATGGGCGGCAAGGGTCGGCAAGCCGCGCCGTTGAGAAGTTCTCTCCGGGGTCATGTGCAGTTGACCTGAGACTCCTGTCCGCCCTTCCCGCTTGCGAGGCCACCGTGAGCCTTTCCAACCTCACGTTGTTGCGTGATGAAGGACGAGGCGCGTCGGGTCGCAGGCGCCACTGAAGGGCACGCTGGCCGTGATCGGAAGCAACCCGGGAAGCTGGGCGCCGCAGTCCCCGCGTGGAGCCGCCGGCGAGGTGTGGGTCCGCACGGACCCTCGCATCGATACCGAACTCGAACGCTGATCATGACCCGCCCGAAGCCGGTGCGGCACCAGCTCGGCCGCACATGACGACGAATGCGAACCCGAACAGTCGTGGACGCAACGCGGTGAACGGGGACGCTGGGAGACATCTGGCGACGGCTCGCTCAGGTTCAGACCGTCTATCCGGCGGCCGGCGATTGCTGATTGCCACGCAGCAGGGTCGCCAGGGGTCGCACGGACGCGTAGCTCCAGCTCACAGCCGGTCCAGATGCAGAGCTGTTGAGGAGCCTCCCGCGCAGTCCCCCGCTCCTGGCACCAGGATGTCGCAGGGCAGCGGAGGGTAGCCGACCGGCGAGGTGCAGGAGTGCGGTGGCCAGCCTGCCTTGCGCCCGCTTACGGAAACCACAGGCAGGGAGCTCAGCCCCAGCGGTCAACGCACCCTCGCTCAGCCACTACGGAAGGTGACGCCGACTCACAATATCTGATGAACTACAGGCATGATTAGCCCTACATAACGGGTATGTCGCGACAGGTTCACTACTCAGAGTTAGGTACGGTGGCATGGTCGCGCCGACCGGGCACCGGTGCGCGGCTGGTCTTGGGCCGGGCAAATGTTTGGCCCTTCAACTACCCGAATGGAGTGAGTGTGAACGCTCGTTCAGGCGTGCGCCGAGGTAAGACTCTCGTAGTCGCAGCACTGGCCGCGATCGTCGCCTCGACGGTCGCAGGGCCGGTGTCAGCTGCCAGCGACGAAAACCGGGTGAGCTCAGAACACTGGGGCGTGATCACCCGCAACACGATCGGCTCTCCAGTCGCCGATCTGAGGGACGGGCCGTACGGCTCGTTCGGCGTGCAGGGCCCCTCCGCCAGGCCGCCCTACGGAAGGGGCAGTCTGGGAATCGAGGTGGGGGACAGCACCGAGAAGGTCGACTTCGGTAACGAGGTCGACTTCTACGGCGATCCGGTGCTGGGTCTGAAGGACGTCGGGTTCCGCGTCTTCCAGACCGGTGAGAACGTCGACTCAGGGGGCGCCGAGAACCTGCCGAACATCAGGTTCGAGATCGATCCGAACGTGAGCCTGCATTCCACCGATCACTACTCCACGTTGGTGTGGGTACCGGACGCAGTCCCGGCGGCCGACACGAATCGCTGGAGCCGGTTCCTTGATGCCACCTCGACCGGCTACTGGTACCTAACAGGCAATGAGACCGCCTGTACTCAGGCCGCCGAGTGCACCTTCGCGCAGGTGAAGGCTTCGCTCGACGACGGTGGTCCAGGGGCGACCATCCTCACCGCCGCGGTGGGCAAGGGTCGCGACAACGCGTGGGTCGGTGCTGTCGACGGTCTGCGGATCAATCGGAGCATCTACGACTTCGAGGCGAACGGCGTCCACGCTCGTCGTGCCCACTGACGCCGTCGGCTGAACTCAGCCCGATCGGCGACAGGAGCGCCCTTCGAGGTGCAGGAAGCGGTGCAGAGCCTCGATCTCACCAGAGGCAGGCGCACGAGAGTCTGGGGCACCTGCGGATACATGGCCTCAGACTCGCGCGCCGGTTGGTGGAGGCGAGGCGCTGCACCGCTTCATCGCCACTTCTGCAGAGGCAGGGGGGCTTGAGTTACTCAACTCGCACACCCGTCCCGGTGTCGTGACGCGATTGATTTTCACAACACCGCGCTTCCCCCTGGATCGGTCATGGCGCAGACAGCTTCGCCTAAAGAGTGATCACTCAACTTCCCGGCTGTCCCGTAGCCGACGCGTTAGGCCCGCGTCGACAGGTAAGGGGCGAATTGGATGAAGGACTCCTTCTTCGACGGAACTTGCCGGGTCTGTCCTGCGGACGATGCACCTTCGGCTCGCTCGGTGGTGATGAGAAATGTCGCCGGCTGCCGCGGTCCCTCGATCTGACGGACCCAGACGGAATGCTTCCTTGTGGATGCCGAGGTCCTGGGAAGCAGGCGCGACTGGCTCGTTCCAGGGCGCCTTCGCTTGAATGTCAGCAGCGATCAGCGCCTGGCCGGGCAGGAATCGCGACCGCCCGGAGCATGCCGGCCGAGTCCAAAGCCGACCCAGATCTACACAGACACCCGCACCACCCATCGGCACCCGCCCTTAGATTCCCCCGGCGCGACTCCTGCCCGGCCGCCCTCTTCGCCCATCACCGTCCACCAAGGTAATCAACACAGGAGGAGTCTCACCGACCAGAGAACAACGAGCCCGGCTTCGTCAAGCATCAGCGCACGAAGCGGCGGGGCTTAACGCATCCAGAGCACCGGCCGCTGGGTGCGATCTCGTGTACGTGGGGCGTGCGACATACCACTGCTCGCAAGGAGAGCACCAGCACCGACAGCACCGTCGGTTCCTCCGCTCGCGCGGAGAGCACGTGGCGGGAGTTGCGGGGCTAACCCCTCGCCGCGGTTCACCTCCGCTCGCGCGGAGAGCGCAGGTTGTAGTTCTTAGCGATGGGGGCCAGGGACGGTTCACCTCCGCTCGCGCGGAGAGCACCATGACGTGAGCCCTCGAAACGCGAAGCTCTCCGGTTCACCTCCGCTCGCGCGGAGAGCACGGGGGGCCAGGCGGAGGCGTGAACACCGGGTTCGGTTCACCTCCGCTCGAGCGGAGGTGAGCCGCTGATTTTCGAGACGCAGCCGTGCCTTCGGTGGTGCTCTCCGCGCGAGCGGAGGTGAACCGCATCAGGCCGTTGGTATCGCCGCCCAACTTGGGCTCTCGTTCATCCAGAAGACGTCCGGCGCGGCGCCACCTGTGCACGCGGTGCGCAGTTTGGTCCAGTACGTCCCGTTGGGGGTGAGCTGGACGTCGACGGTCACGCCCGGCCGGGTGCGCTCGAACTCCCGGGCCGCCCGGTTCATGGCGGGCAGCTGGTAGACGTCCCAGACGCCGTACGTGAGATGGCCGCGCCGGGAGCCGCCGCCGGAGAAGGGCGACGGCGGCGAGGAGGAACTGCAGCCGGACGCGAGCGGGGCCGCCGCGAGCGTCGTGGCGGCAGCCGCCGTGAGGAGGGAACGTCTGCGCACGCGGAGCCTTCCTGGGGGTGGGGGCCGCAGCCTCGCCGTGCGGGTGAAGCCGTGAAGCCGACAGAGTTCGTTCCGCGGAGGGACGCTGTCCCCACAATCGGAATACCCAGACGCTATTTGCTCAAAGTTGACGGATCAAGGGCACTTTGAAGTATTTTTGCGCACCCCGGGCTCGCCTGTGAGCACCATTCACCCCGTCGGCACCCTGATCGCACCGTCACCCCTGCCCGAATTCGGGCCCGGCGCAACAGGGTTGACGCCCCGGCCGGCGCGTCACGGGACCGCCACCGGAGCAGGGCGGACGGCGGCTCTCCCGCGCGGATGGCCCGATACGGTTCCGGGGCAGCGGCGGCTCAGGTGGAACTGAGGGGGTGGGTGGCCGTGACGGAGCGCGGGGGCCAGGCCCGGGGCGCCAGAATGCCCAGTACGTAGGCGCGGGCGACGAGGGCCGGCCTGGTCGCGGCCCCGAGGATCTCCCGGAGCCGGCTGAGGTGGTAGTCGACCGTCTGCCGGGACAGCCTCAGCGACGTGGCGATCTCGCCGTTGCTGCTGCCCTCGGCGAGGAGGGACAGAATGCGGACCTGCGCGGCGGTGAGCGGCGGATGGGCCGCGTGGGCAAGGCTCTGGTGGGTGACGACGGCCCACACGTGCCGGGCCCGCGCCGCGGAGCGCCCGACCGTCGTCAGGTGGAGCTGTACGCGGCGCTGCCGCCCCTGGAGGTCGACGAACACGGCGGACGTCTCCACCCGTCTCACCCTGCGGGCTATCAGCCCGTTCCATCTCCGGTGCAGCTGGCCGAGGTCGGGCGCGGGCGCGGGCGCGAGCAGGGTGTGCGCACGGCGGCCGACGAGATCGGCCAGGCTCGTCCGGAACAGCTCAGCGGCTGCCGCACTCGCCTGCACGACCCGCCCGTTGGCCGACAGCAGCGCGCACGGCAGCCCGCTGTGGTCGCGCAGCGCCTGCAGGTTCTCCTCGGCCTCCCGGCGCTGGACCATCGCGCGGGTGTGTTCCGTGATGTCCACGTAGATCCCGGCGACGCAGGTCTGCGCGTTCTCCTCCACGGGGAAGCGGTGGCCCGCCGCCTGCCCGGTGGTGCCGTCCGCGCGCTGATAGCCGAGCGTGTGGCGGACCGGCCTGCCGCGCGCGAGGATCTCCTGGTCGAGCGCGCGGAACTGCACGGCGTCGGCCGGGGAGTCGAAGTCCTCGATGTGTTTGCCGACGACCTCCTGCGGGGTCGTGCCGTAGAGGTGCGCGTAGGCGTGGTTAGCCCACAGATAGCGTCCCTCCCGGTCCCGGATGAAGGCGGCGGCGGGCGCGAGGTCGGCGAAGTCCGCGAACGCGGCGTAACGGCGCGGCACTTCGGGCCGCGTGTCGGCCTCCACCGCGAGCCCGCGCCTGCGGCCCTGGCCACGTGCCCCGTCCAGTGACCAGGTCACGTCGAAGGTGCGGCCGTCGAACCGGGTCCGCCGGTGACCGTCCGCGGTCGAGGAGCCCGGATCCGACAGTTCCTGCCGCAACCGGTCGAGGAACCGCTGCGCCGTACCCAGGTCGGCGAAGGCGCCGCCACCTCGTTCCAGAACGCGCCACTGCCCGTCAACCTCCCACCAGGACACGGGTAGATGTTCAAGCAGTGCCTTGAGGGCGTGATCGTCCACAGTGATGTTCCATCCTCGGTCGACTGACTGACACGGGTCGCCATCGCAATGTGTATCCCGTCCCGATACGGCGCATGCTCGGTTCTCGGCCGACCTGAGGAGTGCGGGCGCCTCACCCGTGACGCGCCGGCGGGCCTCCCCGGAACTCTCACGATCTTTCTACGCGGCCTGCAACTCTGGCATTTGCCTGACCGGTACACGCCTTCACCGTCATTCCGGCCCCCTCTCGCCTGATTCCCTTGTGTGTGCGGGCAGACACGCCATGTCACGGGCGAGGTCTCCTTCCGATGTTTCCCGGACGCACGGCTCCGGGGCCGGGCCCCGCAGCGGGTACGGGGCGAACCGCCCGGCCGCGACTTCTGACCACACGAACGAACGGAGACGAACTTCAGTGAACAAGGTGCTGTTGGTGCATGCCAAGGGTGGTCCGCCGCTCGGTCACGTCCTTTCCCGGGCGGCCGCGAGGTCGCAGGTGCACCTGCTGGCGCTCAGCGCCCTGCCGCCCTCGGTCGCCGGCTCCGCCGCGCGGCTGTGCGCCTCGGTCGAGACGCCGGCCGACGCGGAGCGGGCGAACCTGGTCTCCCTGATCGTCTCTCGGGCGCGGGCCGTCAGGGCGGAGGCGGTGCTCACCTTCTCCGAGTACGCGGTGGTGGCAGTCGCCGAGGCCTGCGAGGAACTCGGACTCGCCGGGGCCGGCAGCGCCTCGGCCCTGGCCCGCGACAAGCGGCTGATGCGCCGCACCTGGCAGGAACACGGGCTGCCACAACCGGAGTTCCGCCCCGTCGCCACGGAGGCGGACCTCCACGCGGCCACCGAAGCACTGACCTTCCCACTGCTGCTCAAGGCGGCCTGGAGCGCGGGCTCCACCGCGCACCAGATCATCCGTTCCCCCCACGAGGCCTCCGCCGCCTGGTCCCGCTCGCGGGAAGTAATGGCCGAATCAGCCCAGTTGGGTTACGCGGAACTCCACGTGGCCGAGGCCCAGGCGGACTTCGTCGTCGAGGAGATCGTCACCGGACTGGCCACCGACTGGTTCGACGAGCCCGGCTGGGGCGACTACGTCAGCGTCGAGGGCGTCGTGGCCGACGGCGTCTTCCACCCGGTCTGCCTCAGCGGCCGGATGCCCACGGTCGAACCGTTCACCGAACGCGCGGGCATCACCCCCGCCCTGCTGCCGCCAGAGGCCCAGGAGCGTGTCGTGGCCCTCGCCCGGGAGGCCGTGGACGCCCTCGGGCTCAGCAACTGCGGTACGCACACCGAGATCAAGCTCGGGGCGGACGGCCGCATGTGGCTGATCGAGACGGCGGCCCGGCTGGGCGGCGCGATGACCGTCCCGCAGATCGAGGAGGTCTTCCACCTCGACCTCGTCGGCATGCTGGTCGACCACCTCCTCGGCCGCCCGGTCGACTGGCCTCAGCAGGCGCGTACCCCCGCGCAGGCCAGCGGCGCGGCCGGCTCCCTCGTCGTCCTCGCGGTCGACGGCAGCGGCGAAGCCTGGCAGGACCTGCGGGTCTGGGACTTCCCGGTGGTCTCCGCGAGCGTCCCGCTCAGCCGCGGCAGCGAGTTGTCCGTGGTCACGGAGAGCTCGCTCGCCGACGGCAGCGTCGTACCGGTCTATGACCCGGCCGCCGGGGCCAACACCATGGCGGCACTGTGCCTGCTCTCCGCCGCCGACCCGCGCACCGTGCTCCGCGACTTCGAGGCCCTGGTCGACGCCCTGCCCCGGGTACTGCCCGCCGCGCTGCCCGAGGGAGCCGCCATATGACCGCCACGCTCTCCACCGGCGCACCGGAACCGGCGACGGACCGTACGGTCGTCGGCGGGAACCTCTCGCTGCCGCTGTTCCGGACCCTTTCGGGGGTGCTGGCAGGTCACCCGTACCTCAAGGTCGTCGTCGACCGCACCGAGGACACCTGGCACCTGCTCGACACCGCCGCGCACCCCTTCCACGTCAACTACATCGCCACCCAGGTCCTGGGCATGGAACTGTCCGAGCTGGACGCCGGCCTGGACGCGTTCAACGCCTCCGTGTACACCGACCCCGGGCGCCGCTTCCTCCTCGGGGTGCTGTCCCTGCACACGGAGCAGGAGGCGGAGGGCCGCGAACGGGTCTTCCTCGTCCTGGAGACGACCGAGGCCGACACCATGCACGGCGCACTGCTGGAGTCCTTCTACGAGTTCGTCCGGGAGCGCGTCGACGGCAGGCTGCCGCTGCTGCTCAAGCCCGCGAACCACGGCCAGGAAGAGGAGCTGACGGCGATCAGCGAGCCGCGGGTACCGCGCATCCTCGGCCACGAGCTCTTCGGCACGCGGAACCGGACACCTCTGAACCCCGGCAACGCCACCGGGCGGCTGCGCTTCTTCCGGACCCGTGAGGAGTACGCCGCCGCCGAGGCCGGGCTCGGCTGGGCCGACATCGTCGCCATGCCCTGCCTGCCGGACGACGTACCGCGCGTGGCCGGATTCCTCAACACGGCACAGATCACGCCTCTTTCGCACACCAACGTCCTCGCCTCCGGCTGGGGCATCCCCAACGCCATCGTCCGCGACCTGGAACAGCTCGTCGAGAGGGACGGCCTGGACGGTGCGTGGGTCCGCTACCGGGTGCGCGAGGACGAGATCAGTCTGGAGCGGCTGGACCGGGAGCCCGCCCTGCAGGCCCCGGCCTGGCACCGGCAGCGCATCCGTCTGGAGCCGCCCCTGCTGGAGGACGCGCCCGTGCTGTCCCTGCACCGGCTGCGCAGCGACGACCGCGACCGGTACGGCACGAAGGCGGCCAATCTCGGCGAGCTGCACCACGTCCTGGACAGCCGCACGGCCGATCTCACCGCCTTCTACGGACGTCCCCGCCCGCCGCGTGACGACCTCTACGGGCACCTCTCCGTCCGGCTCGGTCTGCACGCGCCCTCCGCAGCCGAACTGCGTTCGGCAGCAGCCGCGTTCGTCGCGACGACGGTCGGTGCGCCGGACGGCGTCGCGCTGCCCTTCGCGCTCCAGCACGCCTTCCTCACCTCCTCTCCGGCGCTCCAGCAGGGCATCGGCAAGCTGAAGATGGCGCTGGAACTCGACGCCACCGACATGCTGGACGCGCTCTGTCTCCAGCTCCAGCACCTGATCCGCCACACGCCCATGCCCGAGACCGTCACCCGGCAGATCAGGCAGGCGTTCCCCGCGCCACTGGCCGCGGGCAGCCGCCTGGTGGTGCGCTCCTCCTCCAACGCCGAGGACCTCCCCGGCTTCTCCGCGGCCGGTGTCTACGACTCCGTCACCACCGTGCGCGGCACCGCCGAACTCCTCGATGCCGTAAGGCAGGTGTGGGCCTCGCTGCTGTCACCGCGCAGCGTCCGGCTGCGTCACCAGGTCGGCATCTCCCTGGACGACACGTACATGGGAGTGATCATCCAGGAGTACGTCCCCGCCTCCCTCGGCGGCGTCCTGGTGACCTGCAACCCGACCCGGCGCGAGGACTTCCGCAACGTCTACCTCAACTGCTCCCCCGGCTCCCCCGAGCAGGTCGTCGAGGGCTCCGTGCTGCCGCAGCAGTACCTGTACAACACGGTGGAGGGCGGGGGCCGCACCGTGGCCCTCGGCTCCTGGGGTGAGGGGCTGCCCGCCGCCACCCGCGCCCGGCTCGCCGACCTGTCGCTGACGGGACGGCTCCTGCAGTCCCACTTCAGCGCGGACGACGTGGACCGGCCGCTGGACATCGAGTGGCTGATGAGCGACCGGGGCGAGCTCCGCCTGGTCCAGATCCGCCCCTACGCGCTGTGAGGGCCCGCCTCCCCTGGGCTCCCTCCACCGGCCGGACCGGCGGCGCCCTGACCGACACGGCCCGCCGGATCATCCGCCTGAACTACGGCTTCCAGCTGCTGTTCAACCTGCTGTGGTGGATGCCGGTGTTCTACGCCTACCAGAAGGCGGCCGGGCTCTCGGACGGGCAGATCTTCGGCATCCAGAGCATCTACTACGTGGCGTTCTGCCTGTTCGAGATCCCGACCGGGCTCATCGCCGACCGGATCGGCACCCGCAACTGTCTGCGGGCCGGGGCCGTCGTGATGACGGCGGCGAACCTGGCACCGGTGTTCAGCGCCTCGTACACCGGATTCCTGCTCCACTTCCTCGCGATCGCCGCGGGCCGCTCGCTCACCTCGGGAGCGGCGAGCGCCTATCTGTACGACGGGCTGCGGGCGGAGAAGTGCGACGAGCACTACCTGAAGGCGGAGGGCACGGCGCGGGCCCTGGGGCTGGCGGCCAAGGTCGTGTGCTGGCCGCTGGTCGGGCCGCTGATGGCCCTCGCCCACACGGCCCCGTACGTGCTGAGCGCCGCCAGCGCGGCGGGCTCCCTGGCCTGTGCGGTGGCCCTGCCCCGGCTGACCGTCCCGGGGGACGCGGCCGGGGCCGGGAAGGCCGGCGGACGGGCGGGGGGCGGGCGCCGGGGCGGGGCGTTCCTGCGCGACGCGGGCTCCGCGCTGCGCTGCGTCGCCTCCTCGCCGTGGCTCGCCCTGGTGATGGTGCAGGGCGTGGCGGTGTTCACGCTCTCGCGGATCTGCCAGGTCAACCTCTTCCAGCCCATCCTGCTGGACCACGGCATCGGTGAGTCCTCGCACGGCGGGGTGCTGGCCGCCATGACGGTGGCGGAGGCCGTGGCATCGGCCAGGCCCCAGTGGCTGAGCCGCCGGGTGACGCCGGTGGCCTGGGTATCGGTCCTGAGCCTGGCGCTCGCGGGCACCCTGGCCGGGCTCACCCTGGGCGGGCCCTGGGCGGCGGTCGCCCTGCTCTGCCTGTTCGCCGCCGCCACCGGCTTCGCCTACCCGGTCCAGCGCAAGCTGGTGAACGACGCCGTGCCCGCCCACGCACCACGGGCCACCCTGCTCTCGGTGGAGAGCATCGTGGACCGCGCGGTGTGCGCACTGGCCGCGGTGGCCGCGGGCGCGTACCTCTCCGCCGGGCGCCTGGATGCCCTGCTCTGGCACAGCGCCCTGGCGACCGCGGTGCTGCTCGGGGTCTTCCAACTGGTGCTGCGCAGCGGGGTGGTGAAGCGTCCCTCCGACCGGACGGCCCCGGGCGTACGGCTGGATGCCGTCGCCGACGGTGCGGGCCGTCCGGCCGGATGGGGGCGCCGGCAGGCGGACACGCCTTCCTAGGAAGGCGCGCGTCGCCGGCGGGCGTCAGCCGGGCAGGTGGGCGAGCAGCTCGATCAGCGGGGCCGGCAGGAAGGCGGGCCGGGCGGGCTGTCCGATCCGGTACGCCACGTAGCCGAGCGAGGCGGCGGTGTCGGTCTCCTCGGCCGTCTCGGCCTGGTAGACGAGACGGCAGCCACCGGACGCGTCCCGGGCGCGGTCCCAGAGGGCGGGCGCCGGCTTGCGCTCGGCCTCGGTGCGCGGGGTCAGGATCCGGTCACCGAAGTCGTCCCAGGCGAAGGGCGTGCTGCCCGTCCAGGTGCTGTCGACCTCCTTCTTGAGCACGGCCGCGCGCGCGGCGTCGGTCGTGCCCCAGGAGGACGGCACGTTGGTGATCAGCCCGACCTTGATGTGGCGTTTGCGCAGTGCGGCCAGGTGGGCGGCCGCGTCCTGCCGGTAGCCCGTGGTGTCGTCGTCGGCCGTGTGGACCAGGGTCTCGCCCAGGTCGAAGTACACGACGACACAGCCGCGTTCGGTGCCGGTCCGAGGAGCGACGGGCGTCCCCGTGGACCCGGCGGTCACCGGTAAGGCCGCACTCGCCGTCGTGACCAGCGCGGTCGACGCCACGGCGGCACCCAGTGCGAGGCTCAGACGGACGAGGCCCCGGGAGGCGGTTCTTCTCATGGCGTCGGCGCCCTTCTCCTTGACGCATCACAGCGATGCGTAAATGTTCAGTACATGACACATGACGCCACACTTTTTCGTTCGGGGCACGCACATTCCGGGAAGATCTTTCCCGTGCCCTCCAATCCGGTCGTCCGACGGCTGACTTGCACGTGGACCGGTCCGCGCCCGGACGGCTCAGGCGTCCGGGCGACGCCTGGCGAGCCAGGCGACGATCTCGGGGTCTCGGTGGTCGAAGAACAGCGAGGCGCCGGTGTCGAGCGTGGCGATCCGCGCCAGCTGCTCGTCGGTGAGCCGGAAGTCGAAGACGTCGAGGTTCTCCACCATCCGCTCGGCACGCACCGACTTGGGGATGGCGACCACACCCCGCTGGTTCAGCCAGTGCAGCACCACCTGCGCCACCGACTTGCCGTGCTCCTTGCCGATGTCCGCCAGCAGCGGGTTGGTGAACAGGTCGTTCCGCCCCTCGGCGAAGCCGCCCCATGACTGGATCTGCACCCCGTGTTCGCGCATGAGGCCCTGGTAGTCGGCGCGTGCGAAGAACGGGTGGGTCTCGATCTGGTTCACCGCCGGGGCGATCTCGTTGTTGACGATCAGGTCGAGCAGCCGGTCGGGGTAGAAGTTGGCGACACCGATCGCCTTCGCGCGGCCCTCGCGGTTGAGGGCTTCCATGGCGCGCCACTGCCCGTAGACGTCTCCGAACGGCTGGTGCATCAGGTACAGGTCGAGGTGGTCCAGGCCCAGCTTGGTCAGCGAGGTCTCGAACGCGCGCCCGGTGTTTTCCTCGGCGGGCGCGTCCTGCACCCAGAGCTTGGTGGTGATGAACAGGTCTTCGCGCGCGATGCCACTGGACTTGACGGCGCGGCCGACGGCTTCCTCGTTGCCGTACGCGGCGGCCGTGTCCAGCAGTCGGTAGCCGGCGGCGAGTGCGTCGGAGACCGCGTGTTCGGTGTCCTCGGCGGGGATCTGGTAGACGCCGAAGCCGAGGAGCGGCATCTCGACGCCGTTGTTCAGGGTTACGTACTCCATGGGGAAAGTCCTTTCCTGTGGGGACGCGGCCGGGTACCGGCCCGCGTCCCGGTCACGTCGCGCGGTCCCCCGCGTAGGGGGAACTGCTCCATACGGGCGGCCCAAGTGGCGCTCGTACGAGGCGAACGGCATATCGAGGCCATGAGCTGCCTGGACCTCATGCCACGCCTTCTCCATGACCGGCCGGGTGTCGAGCAGGACGCCGTCGAGGTCGAGGAGAAGGGCACGTGGCGGCGTGCTGGCAGACCTTCGCTTCGTCGACGTAGTGCTGGCCGAGGGTGGAGGAATCGGGCTGGTCGTCACGGCAGGATCTCCTCGATGGAAGGGTGTGAGGTGGCGGGCTGGTGGGCGACCGTGCGGTGTCACAGAGTCCGGCTGCGCTCGCCGGACAAGAACAGAGCGGTGTGCCTGCCGAGCCAGCAGCGTTCCTGCTCGGCCCACCCGTTCTGGAGGGCCTGGACCTGTTCCTCGGTGAAGCCGCGTTGCCATTGCCTCCCGTCCGGCTCGGCTCCGCGCTCGGACCAGACGCGGACGAGGACGTACAACTGCCCGCCGGGCCGGAGCCAACGTCGTGCGTCGACCATGAAGCGCTGATGATCGATGAACGGCAGAACGTTGCGGCAGACGATGAGATCTAGCGAGGCGGGCTGCAGCTGGGGCGGGATCGCGTCCGCGTCGACGTCATGGACGCCGTAACGCAGCCGACCTTCGGTGCCTTGCCTTCGAGCGGTCTGGATCGCCGCCGACGAAAAGTCCAGGCCCAGCACGTCGTACCCCCAGTCAACGAGCTGCCTGCTGAAACGGCCGATGCCGCAACCGACGTCGAGCACGGACGACCCGGCGGACGGGGTGATGCGCTGGAGGAATCGGTCGGCCTCGGAGGCGGTCACGAGGCGGTCCACGGCGCGGCCCTCGCGGTACCAGGTATCCCACTGGACGGAGTTGAGGTGGTCCACGGCCGTCGTCATGCCGCGTCCTGAGGGTCTCCGGCGGAGCTGGGCGACACCGGGCTCCCGGAGGCAGACAGGCAGGGGAGGCGGTGGAAGCGGAAGAGGTCGAAGCCGCCGCCCCGCACCGCTCCGGCCGGGACTGCGAAGAGGTCCAGCCCGGCATCGCTGGGCGGTTCCGGGGAAGCCTCCTGGATGGCGAGAAGGGCCTCGCCCTGCTCGCGGCGGGGTAGGACTCGCGGCGCCCGGTCGGTGTGCCCCTCGAACGTCATGCTGGTCCCCCTGATCAGGCGTAGTGGTAAGTGATGGCGAGCACGGCGAACACGGTGGCGATGAGGAGGACCTGGGCGCTGATCTGTCTCCAGCCCCAGCCCTTCGCGTCCATCCAGCGCAGCGGACGCCTTCAAGCCGGCGCAGTGGGCTCCTCGGGGATCACGAGGTGTACGAACGCCTGGTACCGCTCGCCCAACTCCTTGATGACGGTCTGGTATTCGTCATCGTCGGAGCTGATGTTGTGCCGGTCGAGGACGATCACGCCGTCCGCGAAGCCACCTCGGATCAGTCGCTCTACCTCACCCCAGCCAGGGCGCTTCCAAGGTGGCGTGTAGACACCACGGCTGGTGCGCGAGCCGGGGAAGTACGTCGTGGTCACAGGGACGGCCACGTCGTGGAGCCGTGCCCCTATCGCGTATCCGCGCCGCTCGGCCTCGACCTGGAGGGTGTTCCAGTCCTCATCCGGGCTCGCGCCCCGGCCCAGAAGCAAGCTGTAAGCGAGCACACGGATTTGGCGATCGCCGGCGAGACGCTCGTGCCTTTCGGCGGCCTCGCGACGGAACTGCTGACGGAGCCGCCGAAGCTGTCCGCTACGCGACGGGCGTTCCAGCGTGGAGGGCCCGCGGTGCCACCTCTGCGCCCGAGCGTTTTCGGCGTCCATCCAGTCGCTGGATGCCTGCATCAGGCTGATTCGGTGCCCGGGGGTAGTGATGACGCTATCCAGGCTTCTTATTCTCTTCATGGTCGCCTTCCCCCAGATCGCGCTCAGCCCCTGCAGGACTCACCCGACGGTTGCAATGAAGCGTTCGGACCGGCGGGTCGCTACATCGGCACTGACGTGAATCAGGCTCGATGCAGGGGCCGTTCGGATACCGTGTGATCAGCTCGTACCAACGATGAAAGCGGTCCGAGACCCCTATGGGGAGGCGCTGACACAGAAGCTGAACGGAGCCGTACCACACGAACGCCCCCAGCAGCCAGCAGCACACCACACAAGGCAGTTGCCAACACGGACCGCGAGGAGCCGGAACACGTCGCTGCCCAGGGCCTGCACGAAGAGACAACCTCCGAGAATCCTGAACTGGGTCGCCTGCGCCAGTTCGCCGCCCAGCTCAGGGACAAGCTCGTGAAGGCCAGCACCAGAATTGCGGCCATGATGGGGCGTTCAGACGGCCGAGCAAGCCCTCGCTGCGGTGGGGCTCCCGCAATCCCATGGCACCCGGGATATCAGCCCACTTCGCAGGAGCCGGCACCGCTCTAACGCCTCACGGCCGGAACCTGCTCACGCTCGCCGGTTCCATGACGGCGTATAGGCCCTGACCTGTACGGGCGAACGCCGGCACGGAGTTCACTGGGCAGAACGGGTCCTCCTCTGCCGTTGCAGGCCCGGTCTGGTCGGCGCTCGGCAGCGGTGGCCCCCTGTACCTCATCGCCAGGTGGCATGTCCCGCGTGGCCTTTCTAGCTGCCATGTCCTGATCAGGAGGTAGTTTCAGGAGCAGCGCAGGATCAACTCCCCACGAGCCGACACATCGAGGGGCAGCTGTTCGAGCCGTGAACAACGACCCGGCCACCTGCTACCTCACCGCTCACTGCGGCTGCCTCAGGGCGTGCTCGCATTACCCATGGGATAGCAGTACCTGAGCTTTACTGTCGGCGTAGACCTCAGTTCTGACCACACAAGTCGGTGGTCGAACTGAGTGGACGTCACCCATGTTCGACCCTGGATCACGAGGGACTCGAACGGGTGGACTCCATCATTCTCTGGCTGCTGGCCGCCTCCGGCGTGCTGAGCATCTTCCTATTCGTCGCCCGGGGACTGCTCGACCAGCTGCCAGAAATCATCATCGCCTGGCGCAAGGTCCAGCGGATGTACCAGAACGCTGACCGGAACGTCGACGATACGACGGACCCTGACGTATGAGGTGGCCTGGGAGGAATGAAACTGCGCCATCTTGAAGGAGCTGTTCAGGGTACTGGTGTGACGCCAGGTCGGGGTGTTCGTGCTGGTCGCGGGCGGCAGTCTGGGTGTAGGCCGTTGTGCAGGGGTGGGATTGCGGATTCCTGTCCGTCGCCGCAGGTGCCGCTCCGTACTCCGGCCCATGATGGAGCCCCCAGTGCTGCAGCGGATCGCCGCGCGGCGTACGAAGCTGGACGGGCTTGAAGATCAGTCGGCCCGGCCGCGCCCACGGCATCACCGCCGCCCGCCGCGACCGCCTGCGGGCCCACCTGCGCGCTGCTGGCCTCGGCGTCCTGGCGGACCTGTGCTTCCTCCGCCTGGACGACGATCCGGACCGCAACGCCGCCAATCGTCGACCAGACCTCTCACCCGCGAGGCGCCCCGAATCTCCGATCGCCTCAACCAGCAGCCGAACCGGCCTGACGCCCAGTCAGAAAAGTCAGCATTAAGTCAGCATCCGTCCTGACACACAAGGTCAGACGCGGGCACAGATGGGAACGCCGGCCCACCGGAAGGCCTCCCTCTGAGGCACTCTCAGCCGCTTCCAGACCTCTCCCGCCACAGCAACGACGCTGCATGATCGGGCACACCTCGAAAGCCACGAACCCGTAAGAACCCGCAGCTCAGCGCACACGTCCACGCGGCTTCAGGGGCACAGCGGGCAGTGCGGGAGCCGGGAGCGGTGCACCGTCATAGCCGCGTACGGTGCCGAACCGATCACCATTCTGTCCAGTCCTCACGGGCCTTCGTGATATCGTCCTGGGTTCTGGCCACGAAGTTCCACCACGTGACGATCTCCTCCCCGAAGAACTCACCGCCCAGGAGCACCAGACCCGCGTCGGACTCCGCACGCAGGGGGAGCTCCGTGCGGCCGCAGCCGAGGTAGAGCATGGAGCCTACGCCGACCTCCAGCCCACCGAGGACCTGTCCACGTCGCTGTGCGGCTTCCGCTGGGCGGAGGTGGCGGGTCGTCACCTGACGGTACGGCTGAGGCAGTGGCGGTGGAGTGGTGTGGGGTGATCCTTCCTGTCAGAAGCTGGTCCGGGCGTCACTTCTGGGGTCCGCGGTCACGGTGTGGTTGTCGTACAGACCTGCTCGGGCGGTCCGTCGCCAGGGCCGGGCGTGGCGCAGGGCGGTGTCGATGTCGGGGTCCGGGGTGTCCAGGTCGATGTCGGCGATGGCCAGGCCGGGGCGGTTTTCGGTGTGGCTGCGGGCAAGCTGGCGGCCGCCGGGGGCGGTGATGGTGGCGGGCGCGGTGGTGGCGAACTGTGCGGGCAGGGAGTAGCCGACCCAGTAGTTGAAGAGGGTTGCGTAGGCCTGGGCGAGGGCGGCGCGGGCGGCGTCGTCGACCATGACGGAGATCAGCATGCAGTCGACGTCGAGTTGTTCGTACTGCTGGAAGAGTTCGGGGAAGTTGGCCTCGATGCACAGGGCGGTGCCGAACCGGATGCCGTCGACCTCGAAGACGAGGGGTGCCGTACCCGGCGTGTAGAGGTAGGAGAGTTCCGTGTGCGAGAGGAAGCGCTTGTCGTAACGGGCGACAAGGACGCCTTCGTCGGAAACGACGTACAGGCTGTTGTGGGGGCGGTGTGGCGGCGTCAGGGGATGGACGGAACCGAAGACCACCCACAGGCCGAGTTCGCCGGCCAGATCGGCGACGGATTGCGCTTCGGCGCGCATAACGTTCCAGTCGATGCGTGTCCAGTCCGCAGCGGCAAGCGTGCCGGAAGGCCCTGAGGACATGATGTGCTTGCCGGGGTAGGTGATCGCTCCCTCCGGGAACTGCACCAGCCGGGCGCCGGCGGCACTGGCCTCGCGCATCAGGCGCCGGAGTTCGTCACCGCTCGCCCGCAGGTTCTCCGAGTCGGTCGGATCCTCCGGGACCGTGCTCTGTGCAACCGCCAGCCGCAGCGCTCGCCTCCTGTCGCCCTTGCGTGATCCAGAACGTGTCACGTTTTCCCCTGTCAGAAATCACGGTCGAGGTAGTCGATGTCGTTGATTTCGACGTCCGAGAGGCCCATGGCCCGGCCTCCGCCGTCCTGGAAACAGATTTCCTTGAATCCCTCGGCTTCGAGGCAATGTCGGCGCGGGCGTGCTTGCGGGCGCTGGACCGATTATGTCGCCGCATGCGAGCTGCCCGGAGAGGCTCCCGCCGGCAGCACGAGGATCTGACATGCTCAGCCCCTGCTTCGGTGCTCTCGACGCGGCCTGCCCCGGTCGACGGTGGATGATGATCCGCGCAGGTCACGGTGGCGTGCGAGTTCATAGGGGGATGTTGCAATGATCAAGGTCGAGCGCAACGGGGCCTTCAACGTCAACAGCGTCGGGATAAAGGGATTGCCGTTTCCGCTGAGCTTCAGCGTTCGTGAGGTCGACGGATCATGGCAGATCAGCGCTTCGGCAGCCCAGGCGAGCGAGTTGATCGATGTGCTCCTGCGTTCGGCGAACGACACGGTCCTCGTCGTGGACCTTGCGACGAACAGCTTCCTGCATGAGGACTTCCAGGAGTGGCAGCCGTCGTTGATCGCGGCGGAACAGGGGGTCGACTTCACCGTTCACCGGGTTGAGGCATGGGCCTCTTCCGGTCCAGGACTCGGTGAGGAGATCCTGGTGATGCACCGCAACAGCCTGCCGCGGTTCCTGGATGGCAACTGGTCTCCCTACGAGCTGTCTCTGGTCGACGTGCCGACAGTGCCGGCCCCGGCCCAGCTTGACGAGATCGCCCTGGTCATTGGAACGGCGGACCTCGACGAGCCGGTCCTGCCCCGCATCACGGGCTCGCGCTTCTGGTACTCCGGGCATGACGACTGCTATCTGGCGGCCGAATCCACAGATGCGACGATGCCCGCATCGGTCCTCAGCCGTCTGCTGGCCTTGCAGGCTGGCTCTGCACTCGTCAGTACCGGTGCAACCTCGTCAGTGACGATCCCCGAACCCGACATTGCGACCACAGGCCAGCTGATCCTCGAAAGCCCCCACTGGATTGGAGTTGTTGGGGCCGCATCAGGAACTCTGGCAACCATCCACCTGTCAGCCATGCCGCAGCGGTGGCGTCTCGGCCAAAAACCGCCCAGCCACGTCGACTACACAGCGACACTCGACCCCGTCCGAGGCACCTGGCAGGTCGCCCGCGCATCTGCCCGGCGGTGACCGTGACGGCATCGTCACCCGATGCCAGACGCAGGGCGTCCAGCGGCGCGGTCAGGAACTGCGGCCAGTCTCCAGCACGCAGATCACCGAGTACGGCCGGCCGGGCACGGGAATGTGCTGGTCCTTGCCCCGACCGTAGGTATGACACAGGATCCGCCGCGGCGAGGTGTGCGCGCTGGGCCGCAGCCAACAGGGCAGGTCCGCGGCCAGGACCAGGCGGTCGTCCGCCTCCCGCGGCAGCGGCGGCCGCGGCGGCAGAACGATTCGTTCTCACCGTCCAGGGCCCTGAGCGCCGGGCGGTGCCGGAAGTCCTTGGCCCGTGCCCTCCTGGCCGTCCGGGTTCCCGGCACGGGCGACGGTCGGCGGGTGGACAGGGCTGCCGCGGCTCGGAGGATCACCTGCCGGATGCGGGCCCTTCATCCGACCGGGCATTTCCCTCGGTGACTTCGAGGATGCCCATCATGCCGAGGTCCTCGTGCGCGGCGATGTGGCAGTGGTAGACGGTGCGGCCCCCTTCCCCCCGGAAGGGCACGGCGAGGCGGACGGTGGTGCCCGTGGGGATGTTGATGGTGTCGCGCCAGGCGCGGAAGGGCTCTGCCTTCCCGTCCCTGTCGAGTACTTGGACGGCGTAGCTGTGGAGGTGGAAGGGGTGATCCATGCTGTGGGTGTTCTCCACCTCCCAGATCTCCAGGGTCCCCCGGGCGGCGCGCAGGTCGACGCGGTCGTGGGCGAAGGTGCGGCCGTCGATGGTGTAGAAGCCGTCGCCGTCTGCGTCCAGGAGGAGCCTGCGGGTGCGGACGGCGGTTGCGGGGTCGACTTTCTCCACGGGCAGCAGTGAGGTGGGAAGTTCCAGGGGTCGGAGGTCTGCGGGTACGTCGATGCCGGCCATCGGGCGGTCGGTGCTCTGCTGCCCGCCAGAGCCGTAGACGAAGTACGGCAGGGCACGCAGGGTCAGGCGGCCGGGCGTGGTGGTCTCCACGAGGATCTCGGCGCGTTCGCCGGGTGCGAGGAGGATCTCGGTGAGCGGGACGGGCCGTTCGAGCAGTCCGCTGTCGGGGGCAATGAGGTGGGCGGTGGTGGGCTTGTCGTCGCGGGTGAGGGCCAGGAGCAGGTGGTCGCCGACGGTGGCGTTCAGGAGTCTCAGGCGTGTCCGCCCGGCGCGGGCCGTGATGACCGGCCGGGTGGCGCCGTTGACGAGGACGTCGCGGCCGGTGCGGGTGAACATCAGCAGGCGGTCGTCGGCGTCCCGCAGTGCGGGCTGGTCGTCGAGGGGGCCGGTGACGACGACGGGCCCTGCGAGGCCGGCCAGGAGTTGCCGTTCGACGTCGCCGTGGGCGTGGGGGTGGTACCAGTAGGTGCTGGCCGACCCGGGCGGCAGGGTGAACTCGCGGACATCGGACTGGCCGGGTGCGAGGTGAGTCAGGGGGGCGTCGGTGGCGGGCGGCATGGGGACGCCGTGCAGGTGCAGGCTGGAGGGGGCGTCGAGGTCGTTGCGGAAGGCCAGCCTGACCCGGTCGCCTTCGCGCAGGCGCAGCAGCGGCCCGGGGCCGGGTCCGGTGCCGTTGTAGGCCAGCCGCCCGGCCCCCGCACTGCCGGCGGTGAGGGCGCCTGTCCTGGTGGCGGGCTCGCCTTGAGGGGTTTTGAGATCGAGTTCGGGGAGTTCGGGGAGCGGCGGTCCGTCGGCCGGTGCGTCGGCTGAGGTGAGGGTGCGTACGAGGGGGACGAACGCTCCGGCGGTGGCGACGACGCCTCCGATGATCAGGGAGCGCCGCGACACGAGGTCAGCCATCGTGGTGGTGGGCGTCGGAGGCGGTGGCGGCTTCGGTGCCGGAGATGTTCGGGGCGGAGGTGGTCCCTTCGCCGGTGATGACGAGCTGCCCCTTCATGCCGTCGGCGCTGTGGCTGCCGACCGAGCAGTGCATGGCGTACTGGCCGGGGGCGCCTGGACGACGACGGTCCGGGTGCGGCCGCTGGGGACCTCGATGTCGATGCCCAGCTTTTCGACGGCGAAGGCGTGGGCGTCGTCGGTGTCGTTGGTGAAGGTGAAGGCGACCGGCTGGCCGGGGGCGGCCCGCAGGATGGAGGGCTCGAAGCGGTAGTTGACCATGTCGACGGTGGGCAGTGCGGCGATCTGCTCGGCGGTGAGGGAGCCGGTGTCGTCGCCCGTCCTCGGCGGCCCATGGCTCGTCCAGAGCAATCGCCCCGAGCAGGATCCACTCACGTAGGCGGGTGAGGAAGCCGCGGGCCTCGATGACCGTGGCCATGTTCTGGGCCCAGGTGGTGAACCGGGGGCCAGCCAGCAGCTCTGCGGCCCGGCGCTCCAGGTGGTTCTTTACTGCGCTCTCCGCCATCGTCGTGTCGTCGTCGCGGAGCACAGTGGCGACCAGCGCGGTCTCGTCCGCCTCGGTGATGCCTTCCAATGCCCGCAAGTGCTGGGCAGAGCGTCGGTGCCCGGGGGGCCGTCATCGATCTGCAGGCCGGTCATGCGGCGATATCCTCGTTGTGCTCGGCCATGTGGCCGCGGGGCAGTTCCCTCCGCCCGAGTTCGGGTCCGTGCCGGGAAAAGTAGCGCCGTGATCGCCTCCGGAGAAAGCCAGTTGCGCGCAGTTGCACGCTGACCGACCCGCAGGCCGGTGTCGCGGTCAAGGCCTGTGAGCCTGCACGACAACTGTCGTCATCCGCGTCCGACCCCCTGGTGCGGGTTCTCCCCGGATCGGCCTCCACGGGCTCCGGGAAGCGGCGTTGTCAGTGGGCTCTGCCAGGGTGTCCGTCGTGGACGAACTGGTGGACCGTGTCGACGATCAGGATCGAGTGCTGGGGGTGGTGGTCAGCCGCCGGCAGGCAATACGGGAGGGTTGGCTGCACCGGGTCGCCGTGACGGTGTGTCGCGATGAGCATGGCCGGATCCTCGTTCACCGGCGGTCGGAACAGCTGTCGCGCTTCCCCGGGCTCTACGAGGTCGTGGTCGGTGGCGCCGTGGATGTCGGCGAATCCTATGAACAGGCCGCCGCGCGGGAGCTGACCGAAGAGCTGGGCATCCGTGTGCTGCCACGCTTGCTGTTCACGTTCATCAACCGCAACGGTTTGAGCCCTCACTGGCTCGGCGTGCACGAAACCGTGGTGCCTGACACCGTGGCCGCCGACCCTGATGAGGTCGCCTGGCATGGCTGGCTGACCGAGCCGGATCTGCGGTCGGCTCTGCTGGAGTGGCGCTTCACCCCCGACAGCCATGAAGCCTTCAGTCGATATCTCGCGTTCCGGACCGCGCGGCCCTGACCTTGCCCGCTTCTCGGGCTGGGGCGCCTGCTTGCCCTTCGAAGTTGGTGAGAAGAAGGGCAAGCAGGTCACCTCGAATCGGTCCTCGGTGAGCCGGCGGGGTCCACAACTGCTCGCGCCAGCCGTCCTGCCGGTCCAAATGGTCAGCGTGGATCATGTAGTTGGCGGGCGCAAGCGGATGCCCCTCATGGACGCGGGCACCGGAAGCGCCGCCGACTATGCAGGCAAGGCCTTCAAGGGCAAGTCGCTGGTCGTGCGCCGCACCGACGCGATCACCCCCGCCGAACTGGCCCAGAACGCACAGGACGCGGGTGCCTCGGCCCTGTTCGTCACCGACGACACTCCCGGGCGGCTGTTGGCCAACTTCGCCGGGTCCGACCCGGGCACACGTCCGCTGTACATCGCGACGGTGAACGCTGCGGACGGGACGCGGATGATCGAGGCCGCGCGACTCGGCCGGGACGCGGTACTGACGGGCACCCAGTACACGCCGTATGTGTACGACCTCACCGAAGGATACCCGGGGGCGATCCCCGCTGACCTGACGTACCGCCCGAGCAAGCGTGAACTGGCGGTCGTCAACAGCAAGTTTCACGCGCCGCAGGAAGCCGACGGCGGCGAGTTCCGCTACTCGATCACCGACACCTTCCCCGTCGGCATGGGCATTCCGGAGAAGATCAAGCTCCCCGCGGAGCGCACCGACTACATCAGCGCCGGCCCCGGCCGGGGGTGGCACCAGTCCGTTTCCAGCGGCCCGGGCGTCATCGAGGAACGTGAGGGCGTCGTGCGCCACCGCGGCGGCACGCGCTCCGCAGTGGACTGGTTCAAGCCGGTCTGGAAGCCGTGGCTGGGCACTGGCCTCGGCTGGGGCCAGCAGCGCGCAGGCAACAACCTGGAGTTCAATACGCCGGGTTGGGGCGACTCGGGACCGGACCACACCGGCTTCGGCGATGTGTGGAACTCGAACTCGCTGACCCAGTTCACCGAGGCGTACGTGGACGGGGTGCGGGTCGACCGGAAGGCAAGCTCGGGAGCGTACGCCCGGAACGTCAAGCCGACAGAACAGGACTTCAGGGTTGTCACCGACACCACCTTCGACCCGGAGGTGTGGCACCTCGCCACGAAGGGCCACTCCGAATGGACCTTCAAGTCGGCCGCCACACCGGCCGACCGATGGACGTATCTGCCGATGCTCAATCTCGGGTTCGATGTCGACACCGACCTGCACGGCGATGTGCGGGCCGGAAGGCGTCTGGACCTCGGGATCTTTTCCGAGTACGTCAAGGGCGCTCCGGACACCGGGAGGATCACCGGCTCCACGCTGGAGGTCTCCTTCGACGACGGCGCGACGTGGGCGTCCGTCGCACTCGGCCGCGTACGCGGCAAGTCCGCCGCCTGGTCCGGCTCGGTGCGGGTGCCGAACGACGCGCAGTACATCGCCGTGCGGGCCTCGGCCACCGACGACCGGGGCGGCTCGGTCAAGCAGGAGATCATCCGCGCGGTGGGCGTACGGAAGTAGATGATGCCGGCACAAAAGTTCGGCAGGTAGCAACCAAGTTGCGGAGCGCGGCACTTGGCCACCTTCGCCAGGTGCCGCGCTCGCTGGTGGGGCGCCGTGGAGGAGCCGGAGGAGCTCTTGCCCCCATCAGCCCGTGTCGGTGAAGTTGCTGACCTGGTTGACCTTCACATTGCGGCAGGCATCGAACCCAGGGCGGTAGACCTGGGCAGCGAGGCCAACAAGACGATCAGCGAGGTGCAATCCGCGATCACCCGAATGCCAACGGCCGATCGCCGTCGTCCCGGATTCCGCGGTCGGGCAGCAACTCGTCCAGGCCGCCAAGGACGGCAAGGTCGCGCTTCTCACCTCCGACGACCAAGAGCCCGGGGTCGGCAAGTCCACGTTGGTGGAATACCTGGTGGGGAACGCAACAAAATGTCAGACCCTGCGAGTCACCGGTGTCAAGTCCGAGATCGAGGTCTGCACCACCGGCCCGGAGCCGTCCGTATGCGATCCCGAGGCGCTGGTGCCCCGGGCCACGTCCAGCGGCGCCCCAGATGGGTTCGTCGGCGCGCTGAGCCCGTGCGCAGGTTCGGCGCGGTGCCTCCTGGCTGCCCGGTGACGGCGTCCGGCTGAGCTACGGCACACCACTCTGCCGGGAGAAGTGGCCCCGCAGGGCCCCTGCCGTCCGGATTCTGCCGGGACGAGCGGCACCGCAGGCCCTGCCGTCCCGGGGTACGTTCGCGGCCGTGCCGCCGATACCTCCGAAGGGAACGTGTCAGCGGATGCGCGGGACGCGCGGACGACGTCGAATGGTGCCTGCCTACTACGGCGCCTCCGTGGCCCGGAACAGCGCACAGCCTGGGGCCGTGCGTCGTACCGGGTGCAGGGGGTACGCGAGGTGCATCACCAGCCCGCCCCGCACTGGGGCCGGCGCGTACTGACGGGAGCAGCGACATGACCGACCGCAGGCCCGAGGGCACCGCGTACACCGGAGCGAAGGGCAGTCCGCCGCCGATACCTGCCGAC
This sequence comes from Streptomyces sp. NPDC087901, assembly GCF_044742205.1. NCBI lineage: Bacteria > Bacillati > Actinomycetota > Actinomycetes > Kitasatosporales > Streptomycetaceae > Streptomyces > Streptomyces sp. NPDC087901. The sequence goes on along the minus strand of NZ_JBIUUC010000021.1, from coordinate 18,417 downwards.
GTACCCGACCAGCAGGTGCAGAGCGGCGAGGACGCCCTTGATGTGATTCTCCCGCCAGGTTCCGAAGAGCGCGCAGGAGAGTCGGAGGCCGATAAGCCCGACCCTGATGAAGCGGGCTCGGGCCGCGGCAGCGCCCGCAATGCCGGCATCCACCAGGAACACCCCACCCCGGATGAGTCGACGGGGTGACGGGCGGCCCGCACCCGCCGGGGCGCCGCAACGGGTGCCCCGGCGGGTGGCGGCCGGGAGTTGGCACGGTGGGCTTCAAGCGCGCCGGCCAGGGCCAGTTGAAGCTCTCCGCATCACCCTCCACGAGCTGGACAGCGGGCGCGGCCGGCGGCATGGCGAAACGCAGTCTTGGCCTGCTCCGCCTGAAGCATGGCCCCTGCGCGGCAGATTCGGCATCAGTTCCTCTCAGGTAGGCGTGGAGGGCCTCGCGGTAAGCGGTAGATGCGGAGCCGTCCGGGCGGGCGATGGCAGGGCCAGGGGGCGAGATCCTCGCGTGGGCCGGTGAAGACCACGAACACGTGCATGGTCGGCGACGGCGCGTCGAGGCCCGCGAAATCACCGCCGCCAACAGCCGTTCAAGGGACACCAGTTCATGTTCCGTCCTGGCCCCCACGGGGTCGCGGCCAGGACGCGCGACCACCCCCTCCCCTTGCCGTTCCCGCCACAACGGCCGACGTCGGCCACGAGTGCAGCGATCACTTCGGGCGCCAGCCCGGCGATCCGTCGACTGTGGACGAGTGCAGCACGATCCCCTGTCCCCTGCCCCACCCGACGTGATCAACGAGGTGGGACGAGGTTGACCTCGACGCGCCACCGCCATCCACGAGCTCGTCAGGGAATCCGGGAACGCCGCTGGTCCAGGTGACTGATCACGGGCGTGGCTGTCGCGCCGTGCAGGAGCACGGAGGCAAGGATGGTGAACGTCGTGATGGCCCACAGCTCGTCGGCGTACCGGGCGAACGGCCCGTCCCCGAGTGCGTACGCGAGATAGAAGAGCGACCCGATCCCACGGACGCCGAACAGGGCTGTGACCGCGCGCTCGCGCCGCGGGGACGGAAGCCCCACCTGGGCGGCAGCACCGGCGAGCGGACGGACCACGACGATGAGGGCCATCGCCAGGAGAGCGCCCCGCGGGCTGAGGACCGACAGGCCGTCGGCGACCAGGTAACCGCCGAGGAGGAAGAGCAGCACAGCGGTCAGCAGGCGCTCGATCTGTTCGCTGAAGCCGTGGAGCACCTGGTGGTACCCGTGATTGCGTTCGGCGGCCCGGATGGTGCAGGCCGCGACGAATACCGCGAGGAAGCCGTATCCGTGGGCCAACTCGGTGATCCCGTAGGCAGTGAAGGTGGCGCCGAGCGCGGTGAAGCCTTCCGTCTGTTGCGAGAGGCGGACGTGGAGGGAGTGGAAGAACAGCCAGCCGAGGAAACGGCCGACGGCCACTCCCGCGATCAGCCCGACGGCTGCTCGCAGCAGTACGTCGGCCAGCAGCCAGTGGCCGATCCAGTCCGCGGACCAGCCCTCGCCGGCCGCGATCGCCAGGGCGACGGCGGCGAGTACGAACGGCAGGGCCAGCCCGTCGTTGAGACCGGCCTCGGACGTCAGCGTGAAGCGCACCTCCTCCTCGTCCTCCTCGTCCTCGCCACTCGTGGGCTCCCCCACCCGCACTTCCGCGGCCAGCACGGGATCGGTCGGCGCCAGCGCCGCCGCCAGCAGCAGGGCCACTGCCGGAGGCCAGTTCATGAGCCACCAGCCCAGCACCCCCATGGCGGCGATGGTGAGCGGAAGGGCCAGTCCCAGGAGGCGCCAGGCTCCTGACCACGCCCGCCATCCGAACGGCCTGTCGATCGCCAGCCCCGCGCCCATCAGCGACACGATCACGCAGACCTCCGTCACATGCTCGACCCAGACCCGGTCACGTACGGGGTCCACGACGGGCACGTCGAGCGGCAGGAGGGCGACCGCCGCGCCCGCGACGAGGAACACCATGGGCAGGGAAAAGGGACGCCGACGGGCCACCGGGGGGAGGGCAGCAGCCAAGAGGGTGCCGATGCCTGCTGCCATGTATATGCCGTGCGCCAATGTCATCCGGTCCCAGGTCTTCCATCGGTTCAGGCCGCAATGAGACAGCCGCGTTCGCTGCGGTTGCAGCGGGAGGAATACACCCGGATACCCTGCTGCCCGGCGCCCACGCCCGCTCCAGAGAACGCGACCACGTCCACACCACCTGGCCCCTGCGGGGCCCGGCGCCCCGTACGGCTACGTCAGATGCATGGGATCGTGCGGCGGGGCAAGGTGAGGGACATGACAACGACGCTCGGTGCCATTGTTCTCGGTACGCCCGATCCGCGCGCACTAGGCACTGTCCGGCGGATCATGTGACCTTCTGACCGGTTGCTCGTTGGTTTGGGCATGGGTCGGGGGGATCTGACGAACCGCGAATGGTCGTTACTGGAGCCTCATCTGCCACCTCTGGGTGGCCGGGGTGGCCGGTGGAACGACCATCGCGTCGTGGTGAACGGGATCCTGTTTCGGGTCCGGACCGGCATCCCGTGGCGTGATCTGCCGGATCGTTATGGCTCGTGGAAGACCGTCTATGAACGGCATCGCCGCTGGTCGGCGGACGGTACCTGGGACCGGGCCCTGCACGCGGTCCAGGCCGAGGCCGACCTCGCGGGGCGGATCGACTGGTCGATGGTCGGCGTCCATCGACTGGTCGATGGTCGGCGTCGACTCGACGTCATGCCGGGCCCATCAGCACGCGGCTGGCGCCCGCAAAGCCCGTCCGCGGATCCCGAAAAGTAGGACGACGCCTCGGCACCACCGCCCCGACGAGGGACTCGGACGGTCCCGGGGCGGCCTGACCAGCAAGATCCACCTCGCCGGCGAAGGCGGCTGCCGCCCCATGGCCCTCCTGCTCACGCCGGGCCAGTGGGGCGACGCCCCGCAGATGGTGGAAGTCCTGGACCGGATCCGGGTTCCCCGTCCGCTGGGCGGACGGCCCCGGACTCGACCGGACCACGTCAGCGGCGACAAGGCGTACAGCTCCCGCCGAAATCGGCGTTACCTGCGAAGACGCAACATCCGGCACACGATCCCGGAACCGAGGGACCAGCGGGCAAACCGCCGGCGCAGAGGCAGGGAAGGCGGCAGGCCAACCGGCTTCGACCGCGACCGCTACCGGCGCCGCAACGAGGTCGAGCGGACGATCAACCGGATCAAGAACTCCGGCGCGGTCGCGACCCGTTACGACAAACGTGCCTACGTCTTCCACGGCACCGTCACCGCCGCAGCGATCCGGCTGTGGCTCCGCCAGTGATCCACCGGACACCCCCTTAACCATGCACGAGGTCGTAACGGTGCGGGGTCAGTGTCCGCTTGCCGCTTGCCGCAGTTGAGCGGTGATTCCCTGCCGGTCGATCTGTATCCAGTACTCGACGATGCGTCCGTTCTCGACGCGGTAGACCGCACTGGTCATCGCCGTGACTGGTGCGCCGGTCGGCGGATAGTGGTCCACGGTGCCGACGTGCCGCCCGTTCTGGGTCCAGCGGGCGTAGACCCGGTCGTCTTCGGCGATGAGCTCGTGCACGGTCAACGTGAAGGGGCCGTATGCCGCGAGCATTTCCCGGATGTGCTCGGTGTACTGCGGTGGCGTTCGCTCCACCACTGCCGGTGACTCCGAGACGATCTGATGGGCCCGGACGCGGTCGGCCATGAAGTGAGCGGCTCGGTCGGGGTGGAGTCCTGAGCGTACTTGCAGGAGGAACTGGCGGACTGTTTCCTTGGCGTTGCTCATGGGTGGTGGCGTCCTTCGAGTGCGCTGTTCCATACGGGGAACCCCGGGCCGGTGTTCGGCACGGAACGCCGGTCCGAGGTGCGGAGTTCTCTCACAGGGAGGGCAGTGCGGCGTGCAGTGCCGCGGCCACCCGGCGGGCGTCGGCTTCGGTGGTCCGCCAGTTGCTGAAGGCCGCCCGCAGCGCGGGCACGCCGTCGAAAACGGTGGGGGTGAGGAAGACCTCGTCGGACAGCCGCGCGGCGAGGGCGGCGAGCCGTTCCGTGGTGGGGTTCTCGGCGAGGGTGAAGCAGACGACGTTGAGGTGGACCGGTGCCAGGAGCCGCAGGCCGGGTGCGCTCGCGACGGCGTCGCCCAACGTGCGGGCGCAGGCGGCGCACCGTTCGGTGATCTCGCGGTGGCCGTCCCGGCCGTAGGCCCGCAGGGTGAACCATGCCGCGAGAGCGCGCAGGCGGCGGGAGTTCTCCGGTGTGAGGTGGGCCATGTCGGGGGTGTTCCCGAGCGGGCCGAGGTAGGCCGCCGCGTTCTGGAAGACGCGCGTCTGCAGGTCGGGGCGGCGGGTGAACTGCACGGCGCTGTCGTAGGGGACGTTCAGCCACTTGTGCAGGTCGATGCAGATCGAGTCGGCCAGGTCGAGGCCGTCCACCAAGTGGGCGTGGCCGGGGGACAGGGCCGCGAAGGCGCCGAAAGCCGCGTCGACGTGCAGCCAGAACGAGTAGCGCTCGCGCAGCGCGGCGATGGCACGCAGGTCGTCGAAGTCCACGGTGTTGACCGTCCCCGCGTTGGCGACCACGATGCACGGGCCGTTGCTCTCGCCTTCGGCGAGCGTGTGCTCCAGGGCCGCCAGGTCGACTGCTTCCCGCCCGGGGCTGGTCGGCACCCGGACCAGGGACCGGCGTCCCAGACCGAGCATCGACAGCCCCTTGGGCACGCTGGAGTGTGCCGCTCCTGAGAGCACCCGTACCGGCCGGAGCGCACCCGTGCCCTGCTCAGCCGGGGAGATGCCCTGCTGTTCGCCGAGCCATTCGCGGGCGACGGCGAAGCCGACGGTGTTGGACATGGTGGCGCCGCTGACGAAGGTTCCATGGTGGTCCTCGGAGAGACCGAACAAGTTCCGCAGCCAGCCGATCGTCTCGCGCTCCAGGTGCTGTCCGGCCCCGTCCAGGGACGACATCGCGTTCTGGTCCCAGGTCGCGGTCAGCCAGTCTCCGGCCAGCGCGGCCGGCGTCACACCCCCAGTGACGAATCCCAGATAGCGCGGTCCGGCGCTCGCCGAGAGGGCCGGCTCCCACCGGGCGGCGAAATCGTCCACCGCCGCCTGGAGCCCCGCCCCCTGCTCGGGCAGGGGGCCCGGATCCGGCAGCGGCCCTGAGGGGACTACCTCTCGTTCGGAAATACCTTCGAGCAGGCCGACAGCGTGTTGACGAACCATCTCCAACAGGTACGGCAGGGCGTCGCGGTCGGCGGCAAGCAGCGGGTGCACGGTACGTCTCCTTCGTCGCGTAGTCACGACCGTACGGAGCCCACCCATCCGCTTACTGGTCCAATTGTGGGAAACTGGACCAGTGCGCATAGGAGACGACCAGCTGGTCCAGGCCCTGGGCCCCTGGCGGAGCACCACGGCACCGCTCAGCACAGCGCTGGCCGACGCGATACGGGCCGCGCTGATCGACGGCCGCATCCGCCCCGGGAGCGAGCTGCCCGCCGAACGCCGTCTGGCAGCAGCCCTGGGCGTGAGCCGCGGCACGGTAACGGCCGCCCTGGACCGGCTGCGCGATGCCGGATGGGTCGACACCCGGCACGGCAGCGCCAGCACCGTGCAGCTCCCTGCCGCCGCCACGCAGCGCATCGCCCCCCTCTCTGCCACGGGCGAGGCCGGAGACCTGATCGACCTGCGCCGCGCCGTGCCCGCCGCGCCCCAGGAGCTCTACCTGGAGGCGACGAGGCGAGCCGTCGAGCGGGCGGGCCCCCTGCTCGCCAACCACGGTGAGCCCGGACCGGGCATCACGGAGCTGCGCACCGCCATCGCCGCCCGGTACAGCCGTGAGGGCACCGCGACACGACCCGAGCAAGTCCTTGTCACCAACGGCGCCAGAGCCGCACTCGCCCTCCTCGCGGCGCACTTCCGGCCTCGCGTGGCGGTGGTGGAGATCCCCACGTACTTCGACGCGCTACGGGCCCTGCGGGCACCCGGCACGAAGCTGGTCGGCTGCCGGGTCACCACCGAAAGCTGGGACCTGGACCAACTCAGGGACGCCCTCGCCGCCGCGCGCGGAAACCTCGCGTACCTGGTGCCCGACTTCCACAATCCGACCGGAGCGCTGATGTCCCCGGAGGCCCGCCGAACCGTGAGCCGGCTCGCTGCGGAGCACGAGGTGACCCTCGTGGTGGACGAGACCATGCGCGATCTCGACCTCGGTGACAGGCCCGTTTCCGCTCCCCGCATGCGGGGAGCACTGATGATCGGTTCGACCAGCAAGTCCATCTGGGGCGGACTGCGCATCGGCTGGATCCGAGCCTCCGCCTCACTCATCAGGAAACTCCAGGCCCACCCGCTGGCCGGACCACTGTCCCCGCCCCCCGTGCAGCAGCTCGTCGCGGCCGAGCTGCTCGGCGACCTGGAACCGTTGCTCCACCAGCGCAGGCGTGAACTGCGGCGACAGCGCGACCACCTCAGCAACCTGCTCGTCACCGCCGCCGAGGACCGCTGGCACTTCACCCTCCCGCCCGGCGGACTCGCCCTGTGGCTGCGACTGACCACCACCCTCGCCGACACGGTCGTCGAACGAGCAGGCCGGAACGGGGTCGCACTCGCCGCAGGGCCACGCTTCGCGGCCGACGCCACCCTCGTCAACCATCTGCGCGTGCCCTACACGCCGCCCCACCACGTACTCGACCAGATCGCCACCGTTCTCGACGACGCCTGCTGAAGCGCAGCACAAAGGCCAGGCGAGCCGGCGGAGAGGGCGCGGTGTCTGGTGCAGTGCATCGCAAGGCCGCTGGAGAGCCCGCATCGCGGAGCGTTGCGGTAACGCCGCGAGGCGTTGTGCCAGGCATCGCGGACCCGGTCAAGATCCGCCGGACACGCCCTAGCCGACTTCTATCGCGCTCTGCTGGGATGGGAGGAGGCGGAACGCGAACCCGGGTGGGTCCGGCTGCGGGCTCCCGGACAGGAGCGCCCCAGTATCAGCTTCCAGATGGAAGCCGGCCACAGGCCCCCGGTCTGGCCCCCACGGACAGGCACCCGGGCCTTGACCCCGGGTATTGGACACACGAGACGCTGGATCCTGACGATCTGAGTACGGACATCTCGTGGTCATGAAGGACTACCCGCCTCAGTCCAAGGCCGACGCGGTCGCGCTGTACGAGTCGCGGCCCGAAGCGATCCCAGCTCGATCGCCGCCGATCTGGGGATCAACCCGCAGCCCCTGCGGAACTGGGTGAGGGATGCCGCGGTGAGTCGGCCCCGGGGGCGCCGGACGCAGGAACCGGACCAGCCACCGGCCCCGCTGAAAGCGGAAAACGCAGCCCTGCGCAAGGATCACCGAGCCGAGTGCGTCGGTCAGGTAGACCTGGGTGGTGCCGTTCTCGGTCCGGGTGAGGAAATCCTCGAGGCCGGAGGTGGCTACGGTCGCGGCGGTGTCGCCCGATGCGTTCTGTTCGACGAGCGGATTGGTGCCGTCGGTGAGGAACTTGTCCGCCCCCCGACGGTCTTCGTGGAGCGGGTGCCCAGGGCGTCGTAGCCGAAGGTGCTGCTCTGGCCCGGTCCTGGTCAGGCCGGAGAGATTGCCGCGTGCGTTCCAGGTGTAGGCGCGGGTGCCGTCGGTGGCGAGCCGGCCGTCCGCGTCGTAGGTGAAGGAGCGGCCGGCAAAAGTGTGATGCGGTTGCCCTTGCCGGGTCCTATTCGTGTCCAGGGCGGTGGCCGCTCGGTGGTCTCGCAGGCCGGAACGGTGCTGTTGATCTGCCTGACTGGTCACCCGGTGACGTTCCTCAGTGTCCGGTTGCGCCAAGCGCGAAGCTGCAGCGGATCCTCACTCGCCGGGATGTCCGACACGTGCAGGGCCAGGATCGCTTCCCACACCGGATCGAGGGTGCCGGCCAACTGCACAAGCCGGAAGTCCGTGTCGGTGAAGTGAATGCGCAAGGTCCCGCTCATCAGGCCCATTCTTCACACCGGGGGCTGCTGTTGACCCGCTCACCGACCGGGCCAACAGCAATGGGGCGGCACCCGGTTCGCGTCAGGAGCCCAGCTGGATGGTCGAGGAGTGGCCCACGAGTGGGACAGCGCAATAACGCACAGGTCACCACTGCGGAACAGAGGTATCTCGAATGCGGGCCTACAGCGGGCCTATGGCCGGATCCACTCGCATGAAACCAAAGCCGGAATCAGCGTGGGTGTCCGCTGTAGCCGTACGCAAAAATCCCCTGCTATACGTGCGCCAATCGCGCGCGATACTCCGATCGGGTGACACGGTGACCGGAGACTTGTGGCATATGCCGGGCTCCTGCGTTACTGGACGCACTCCAGCCTGGGCAGCCCGGACCGCTCGGGAAGCGTGGTGCCGGGGTGAGCTGTTCCCTCCACACGTGGGGAGGGTGCGGGTCCGCCGGGATCACGATGGGCACCCGAACGGGGTTGGATCGCCAGTCGGTACCGCTTACGCGGTGCCGACTGGTCTTTTTTGCGCCGACGGGGCGGGGGCCATGGCGTGCGCCGGTGGTACGCGAGCGCCCGCCGAATCCCGCCCAGCGACCCAAGTACCGTGTCTGACACCTTGCCAGAGATAACTCCCTGTGGGGTACTTGAAGCAGCGAACCGGTGGGCCGCCCATCCCATATCCGGGGATCACGGTATAGGGCGGCGTCTGCCGGTTATTTCTTTGTGCCCACGAAGGAACTCCCTTTACCGGGCGGCACGATTCAGCTGTCCGTCCTCTCGTGAGGTTCTTCCGCGAGGGGTGGCCGCAGGTCCCCAGGTTCCGCTGTGTCCTCTGTCCCTGTCCTGTCAGCGAGGAGTCCCTCCATGCCTATCTCTCCCAACCAGGGATCCACCGGCGGTGGCACACCGGTGACCATCACCGGCACGAACCTCTCCGGCACCACCGCCGTCACCTTCGGCACCAAGCCGGCCACCGCCGTCACCAACGTTTCGCCGACCCAGGTCACGGCCGTGTCGCCCTCGGGCGCCGGCAGCGTCGGGGTGACCGTGACCACCGGGGGTGGTACGAGCAACCCGCTTCCGTTCTTCTACGTCGGAGCCCCGTTCAAGTCCTCGCTCGGTCCGACATCAGGCCCCCTGGCGGGCGGCAACACGGCCACGATCAACGGTGTCGGTCTGGCGACTGCCACCGGTGTGTCGTTCGGCGCCAACACCGCCACACCGACGGTCGTCTCCGACACCCAGCTCACCGTCGCCGTGCCGGCGGGCGCTGCAGCCGGCCCCGTCGGAGTGAGCGTGACCACTGCGGGTGGAACGAACAACGGTCTGTCCTACACCTACGTGGACGTCCCCACAGTGACCGCTGTGACGCCCACCTCCGGACCGACGTCCGGCGGTACCGGGGTCACCATCACCGGCACCGACCTCGGCACCACCGGGTCGGTCACCTTCGACGGCACCCCTGCACCGTTCACCCTGGTGAACTCCACCACGGTCTCGGCGGTGACTCCGCCCGGCACCGCCGGCGCGGTCGATGTGGTGGTGACCAACCCGGCCGGTTCCGACACGGCCGCCGGCGCGTTCACCTACGTTGCGGCTCCCGGTATCTGACCGTCGTCCGCACTGCCGCCCGGTCCTCACCGGGCGGCAGCCTGCCTTGGCCCCCGCTCGCCGAGCGGTGGCCAAGGCCCCCATCCCGGCCGGCCGCCTGATCCTCGGAGTGCAGACGGCGCTCTTCCGCCGACGCCGCAAGCACGACGGTTCATCCCGGCCCGGTCCGGATATGCGCATCATCCCGGGCTCCGCCCAGGCTGCCATAGGAGCACCCTCATGCCGCCCACGATCAGCACCATCAATCCCACGCAAGGACCCACCACCGGGGGCACCACCGTCACCCTTACCGGCACCGGGATGACGGGGTCCACCGCCGTACGGTTCGGCAGTACCAACGCGACGTCCTTCACCATCAACTCGGCCACCCAGATCACTGCTGTGAGCCCGCCCCGCACTGCGGGTGCCGCGGCGGTGACCGTCGTCCATCCGACCGGTAACAGCAACTCGGTGACGTACACCTATGTCGTGGCGCAGGTGCCGGTGGTCACGGGTGTGGCGCCCAGCAGCGGCCCGACGTCGGGCGGCACCGGTGTCACGCTCACGGGAACCGGGTTCACCGGGGCCACGGCGGTCACCTTCGCCGGGATCCCGGCGACTTCGTACACGGTGAACTCAGCCACTCAGATCACTGCCGTGACACCCGCCGGGATTGCCGGGGCCGCCGCCGTGACCGTCACTACCCCGGGGGGCACCAGCACTCCGGACGCCTTCTTCTTCTACGCCGCGCCTCCTGCGCTCACCGGTGCCGGCCCCGCTCTGGGCCCGACAACCGGTGGTGTGGTGGTCACACTGACCGGGAGCGACCTGCTCAACGCCAGTGCAGTACGGTTCGGCAGCACCAACGCCGCGTCCTTCACCGTGGTGTCGGCGACGCAGATCACGGCCACCGCCCCGCCGGGGACGGGGAGTTCCCCCATCACGGTGATCACCCCGGGCGGCACGAGCAATCCCGTCGCCTTCACATACGTCGCCGCGCCAACCCTGACCGCGCTGGCGCCCACGACCGGTCCGACGTCCGCGGGCACCGTGGTCACCCTCACCGGCACGAACCTGGCCGCCGCCTCGGCCGTCACCTTCGGCGGAACGGCCGTGTCCTTCACCGTCGCGTCAAACGCACAGATCTCCGCAATCGCGCCCGCAGGTCCTCCCGGTCCGGTCGCGGTAGGCGTCACGACGGCGGGCGGCAGCAGCTCCGGGCCGGCCTACACCCGGGTCGCCGCGCCCGGCATCTGAGACCCGGACGACAGGGAGCCGACGTAAAAGCCGCTCGTACAACTCCTTGTGCCGCCCGCCCGTTCAGTCGCCCGACGGCCGTCTCCGCGCTGCTGGCCCAACCAGGCTACTTGTGGGCGCGGCCTCCCTGCGGGGCAAAAGAACCGCCATAGCGTGAAGCTCCACGGTGTCCGCGATCTGCGGGCCCGGCAACAGAACAAGGAGCCGAACCGGTGAGCATCACACCGCGCAGAGGGAGACTGGTCGTCGCCACAGCCCTGGCCGCCGTACTGGGGATGGCCTCGCCCGCCTGGGCCGTATCGTCAGGCACCACGGTGACGGCCACTCCGCAGACCGCCGAGGTAGGCACTTCGGTGCAACTGACGGCCACGGTCGACTGTCCCGCCGACCCCACCGGTGGGCTCGGCGTGACGTTCTTCGACGGCGACGTCCTGCTCGCCACCGTGCCAGTGAACGCCAACGGCCTGGCCGGCCAGACCGCTTCGTTCACCACCGCTGGCTCGCACACCATCACCGCCACCTACAACGGCAACGCGGAGTGCGATGCCTCCCACAACACCGTGACCGTCCAGGTCACCTCGACTCCGACGCCCCCCGATCCGACCCCCGGGTTCTGCCTCCTCGCCTGTGGTGGCCTGATCACCTTCTCCGTGGGCGACATCAACAACACCGTCAACATCTACAAGCACTAGCCTCGGGCTTTCGCGTGGGGGTGCCCGAGATGTGACCGGAATCGCGAAGAGTGCTCCTGAACTGCAGCGATGGGACTCGTGCATCGTCCGTTTCGGCGCGTGGAAAGAAGCGCTCCTCGAGTGAAGAGGCCCATCGGGTCGTCCGCGCGTGTTCGAGGCGAGGGTGGCGGTCGGGCGGTGGTGTCGCCGCAGTCCCGCTTGTCCGTACCAGGCAGGGGGCGTACTGCTGGTCGAGATGGTCCGCAAGGCCGGGTTGGGCCGGGTGATATCGGCAGCGCTGGCGCCATGGCAGCGCCCGAGTACCGTGCATGATCCGGGCAGGGCCCTGCTGGACCTGGTCCTCGCGGTCGCGCTGGGTGGAGACTGCCTCGCGGATGTCGGGATGCTGCGGGCCGAGCCGGCCGTGTTCGGGCCGGTGGCCTCCGACCCGACCGTCTCCCGCCTCATCGAGACTCTCGCCGCCGGGCTGAAGGCCCTCTCCGCAATACGGGCCGCGCGGGCCGAAGTGCGCGAGCGCGTCTGGAACACGGCCGAGACCGCAGCACCGGATGCCGCAGGGCAGGTGATCGCGGACCTGGACGGCGTACTCGTGCTGGCCCACTCCGAGAAGCAGGTGGGCTTGATCCACTTTGACGGACATCCGAGATCAGGGGCTCTGCCCCGGGAGGATGTCCGTCAGAGTGGAGAGCATGGGGAAGAAGAAGCCTCGCCGCCCTCGCCGTTCGTTCACGTCAGAGTTCAAGGCCGAGATCGTGGGGCTGTGCCAGCGGGGCGACCGCTCGGTCGGGCAGGTCTCCACAGACTTCCAACTGACCGAGACCGCGGTACGGGGCGGGACGCCGAGCTGACCGAACGGGTTATCCAGCTCCATGCGAGATCGCGCGGAACTTACGCGGCCCCGCGCGTGCATGCCGTGCTCAAGCGCGAGGCGGCCGGGTGCGGCCGCCGCCGTGTCGCACGGCTGATGCGGGCCGCCGGGCTGCAGGGCCGGCACCGCAGACGACGGCAACCGCGATCTTCGCTTTCGCCGAACGCTGGTACAACGTGCACAGACTGCACAGCAGCCAGCCTCGGCTACCTCCGCCCCGCCGGGTACGAAACCGCACTCGCAGCCTGACCACCACACCATTGGTGTCCGTCGAAGAGGAACAAGCTCACCCCCTGACAGTGGCTCCGCAGCCCTCCGGGCGGGGACGCAGAACCTCACATCCTGGCTCGCATAGTCTTGAACAACCTTCGATCAAGCCGGGCAGCTACGGCATGGAGACAACGTGCTAAGCCTTGCCAACATCATCTGCTGGCGGCCCCTCAAGAAAACAGTGCTGATCTGAGCCCTCAGCCCGAACCGGCGACCAGCGCCTCGCCGAGCGGGGTGCGCCGGTAGAGCACCGACCGTCCGGACCGGGCCCTGACGAGCAGCCCCGCGTCTCGCAGGATGGCGAGGTGGTCTCCAACCGCGCCGGGTGCCATGGCGAGGCTTCGGGCGAGGTGGCTGGTACTGGCCGGTGCGTCCAGCGCCACCAGCAGCCGGGCTCGGGCCCGGCCGACCAGAGCGGTCAGCGCGTCCGGTTGGGGGACGGTCGCCTGTTCGCCCCATAGGGCGGCGGTGCCGCGGGCAGGATAGACCAAGGTCCTGGGCCAGGGGTCTTCCAGGTGGGCGGCGACATTCCCGACAAAGACCGAAGGGATCAGCAGCAGCCCGTCGCCGGCGAGGCGGACGTTTCCGACTGGAGGGAAGAAGCCGATCTCGATACCGCCTGCGCGCCAGGCGATGCTCGGGTGCAGGCTCTCGATGGTCGTGGCCCATCCGTGTTCGCCGATCACACCCACCCGGTGCACGACATCGCGCTCACAGATCGCACGCAGGTGCGGCCAGTCCGTGGCGAGCAGTTCGTGCCACGCCCGGTCCATCGCCTCGGCGATCCTGGAGACGGCGTCCGTGGAGTCCAGCACTGCGCGTACGCGGGGGTCATGGGCGGACGGGCCGGTCGCGGTGGTGGCGAATTCGTGGCGTGCCGCTTCCAGCGGTGTGGCCCGGATCATGGCCAGGTCCTCTGCCCAGGTCTGGTTGAGGCCGCGCGGGGGCGGGGCGACGAAGTTCGGTCCGGATTGCGGGGTGTGCAGGGCGAGGGCGGCGTTCAGTTCGGTCTCGCGGCGAAGCCGTTCGAAGGTCGGCAGGAGCCGGGTGGCCCAGGCTCGCGGCAGCGGCCGGTTTTGGCCGGCGAGCGAGCGTAGAAGTAGGCAGAGGTCCATCGCGGGCGACAGTGCGAAGCGGCTGCGCAGCAGGTCCTCGATGGAGACTTCGAAGCGGAGCACCCTGCGATGCTACCGCGGGACGTCTGTTCCGATTCGTCCAGCGACGAATCATTGGTGAGTGGTGTGGGCGCACGGCGAGGCTGGGCGTCATGACCCCAACCGCCGGACCCGCGCAGGGCAACCACCGTGCCACCTACCGGGAGGTGCTGGCCGAGCCGCGATTCCGGCTGCTCTTCTCGACTCGCACAGTCGCGATCACTGCGAGCTCGCTGCGGATCACCACGTTCTCGGTGCTGGTCTTCACGGCCACCGGCTCCGCGCTGTTGAGCGCGCTGGCCTTCGGCATCGGCTTTCTCCCGCAGTTGTTCGGCTCGCTGCTGCTGGGCTCACTGGCCGACCAGTTGCCGCCCCGCGCGCTCATCGCCAGCGGCTACGCCTTGGAGTGCACCGCCGCCCTGCTGCTCGCCCTGGTGCGGATGCCGATCGCGGCAAGCCTCGGTGTCGTGGCGCTGGTCGCCCTCGTCACACCGGTGTTCAGCGGCGCGTCGAGTCGGCTGGTCGCGCAGTGGCTGCAGGGGGACGCCTATGTACTGGGCCGTTCACTGAACAACATCGCTGCCTCCGGCGCGCAATTGTTCGGTCTGGCGCTGGGAGGTGCGGCCGTCGCGGTACTCGGCCCGCACCGGACGCTCGCGGTAAGCGCCGCCCTCTACTTCGGCTGCGCGCTCGCTATCCGCATCCGGCTACCCCGGCTGCAGCCGGGAGCGTTCGGCAGCACACCCGACAGCGCTCGGGGCGATGGCGGGACCGTCCGGGCAAGCCTGCACGGTGCCGGCCTCCTGCTGCGCGGACGCACGGTGCGACGACTGATGCTGGCGCAGTGGCTACCGCCCGCATTCGTGGCGGGCGCGGAAGGCCTGCTCGTCGCCTACGCGGGAGGCCACCACTTCGCGCCCGGCCGGTACGCGGTGCTGATGGGCTGTCTGCCGGTCGGCATGCTGGTCGGTGACCTGCTGGTGGGTCGGCTCCTACGGCCACCCACCCGGGAGCGCCTGGTAGTCCCGTTGATTTTGCTGATGGGACTGCCGCTCGTCGGCTTCGCTGCTGAGCCCGGAGTGGGCGTCTCGTCCTGTCTGCTGCTGCTCTGCGGCTTCGGATTCGCCTACGGTCTCGGCCTGCAAAGGCCGTTCCTCGACGCCCTGCCACAGGATGGCCAGGGCCAGGCCTTCGGTCTGCTCGGCTCCGGCAACATGACGCTGCAAGGCGTCGGGCCGGCCTGCTTCGGCTCGGTGGCCGCAGGCTTCGGAACAGGCGGCGCAATCGCCCTGGCAGGCGGCGCGGCGGTGTTTACCGCCGGCTGGATTCTCACCTGGCACCCGCCCATCTCCCCGGTCCCCGTCCCGAACTACCCAACGGGATCGGAGAACAGCACCGAACAGCATGCGTGTGGTCCTCCAGCGCAGTAGCCGTCGCAGGCCGGGTCGGCCGCGAGCCGTCACACACTCACCCCCACCCCCACCCCATCCTCACGCCTCTCTGACAGACAGTCATTCCCGGTAGCTCATTGCGTCAGGGGTCCTAACCTCGGCTCTGCCAGCCGTTGCGGACCACGTAAGAGATCCTGAGACCACGAACAGCCCATGGAAGGCTCATGCCGCATGATCGATGAATTCGCGAAGGACAACCTGCACGGGAGACTGCGGCGGGACCGCGAGGCACTGCTCTGGAAACTCGACGGCTTGTCCGAATACGACGCCCGCAGACCTTTGACGGCGACCGGGACCAACCTTCTCGGCCTGGTCAAACACGTGGCCAGCGTCGAGGCCAGGTACTTCGGCGAGGTCTTCGACCGCCCTTCTCCGGAATCGCTGTCCCGGTGGCAGGACCACGACGGCAGCGATCTGTGGGCGACTGAGGGCGAGACCCGCGATCAGATCATCGAGTTCTACCGGAGCACGTGGGAACACTCGGACGCGACGATCAACGAGCTTCCCCTCGACGCCCCCGGCCACGTGCCCTGGTGGCCGGATCCCCATGCCAACACGAACCTGTTCGCCGTCATGGTCCACGTCCTCGGCGAGACCAACCGGCATGCCGGGCACGCCGACATCCTGCGCGAGGGCCTCGACGGCCGAACCGGGATGCGCGCCGAAAACGAGCAGCAGATCGACGGGGAAGCCCGTGCAGCCTACTGCGAGAAGATCGAGCAGGCCGCCAGGTCGGCTACATCAATCAAGGCTTAGGCGAACATATCGGGCAGCCTGGAATATCCGCTCCCTGCCGGCGCTTGCGATTTCCGAACACCCGGCCACCCGAACGCCCCCGTCACCCGATGTGGGCGTTCAGTCCGCGCCTTCGTCGTCCTCGTCCAGCTCGAGCGCCTCCGCGTCGCTCAGCGGGCGCAGGGCACCGGCGGCCGGGGTCGAGGCGGTGAAGCTGTAGCGGCCAAGCAGGTTCAGGATGATTGCAGTGCTTGAGAGGGGAGAGCCGGGTGATGTCCTCCTTGCGGATCGCGTGGCCCTCGGCCTGGTAGCTGGGCGACGACGTCGTCAAGGTGCCGGAGATGGATTGGGTCGTCCCTGTGTTGGACCAGTGGGTGGAGGAGGTGCGGCCGCGCTTCCCGCCGGGGGGCCCACACGGCGTGGTGGGTGACCGAGCGCCGGGGTCGGATGCCGTGCCGGCGCATAGACGACGTCTTCTCCTCGGTCCGCGAAGCGGCTGGTCTGGACGATGTGGCACTCCTGCATCACGCACCCATGCTGGCGGCGAATGCGCGCTCTGGGAACCGACGCCGCAGGCTAGTTGACCGCTGCTAGTGCTCTGGCCGGGAGGGTTCGCCGGGTCTGGGCAGGGGAAACTCCGTACGGACGCTTCTGCTGGCGGATAGCTTCACGTCCAGGATGAAGGGAGATTCGTGCTCATGGCAGAGCGTGCGGTTCCGTCTTGCGTGGTAGCCGCGGAGCGTGTCGCCTCCGAGGCGGGTTTTAAGAAGAGCTGCATCCCTGAGGTGGGCAGGTTGCTCAGGCTGGCCGCTGCTGCGAAACCCCACGGAGTCATCGCGGAGAGCGGCACCGGCTCGGGTGTGGGTACCGCCTGGCTGCACAGCGGGCTTGGCGCCGGTGCCCGGTTGGTCACCGTGGAACGGGACGAGGAGCTTGCGCGTCGGGCGGCTGGTCTCTTCGCGGACGACGACCGCGTCAGCATCCTCACCGGGGACTGGCGGCTGCTTGAGCAGCACGCCCCCTTCGATGTCTTCTTCTGTGACGGCGGAGGCAAGCGTGACGACCCCGAGCAGGTCGTCGAGCTGCTGGCTCCCGGTGGCCTTCTCATCCTGGACGACTTCACTCCATCGCCCCATTGGCCGCCTCGTTTCGGCGGCGAAGTGGACGATCTCCGCCTGTTCTACCTCACTCATCCGGCCCTGGACGCCACTGAAGTTCTCACAACACCCGCCAGTTCAGCGATTGTTGCGGCACACCGTCTCTAGGACGTTTCCTGTGGATCATGGCGCGAGTCAGTCGAAGAGTCGCACCGCCCGCCTCAGGCTCATTCTCGACCTAGGCGTTGTGGAATGATCGGCAGATGTTGGGGACCAACAATGAGGATGGGCGAGCGCTTCGGCGTGTAGCCGAGCAAGTCGTCAACGAGGTCGCCCAAGACCTCTGCACGTTGGACGAGGGAACATCCTGGTTCTCCGCCCTTTCCCCGACGGGACGGCAGGCTGTACTGCAGGAAGTCGCCGGCTACGTGATGCAGGCCCACATCACGGTGGCAGACGGGCATGAAGGTGTTGCCCGGTCCGGCGTGAAGCCCACGGCCAACCCCTCGGTAATGATTTCTATGGACCCACCTCGCTACGGGTTCGCAGCCCTCCCGCCCGACGAACACGTCAAAGCGTTCCGTGTCCTCGTCTCGGTGTTCTCCATCGCCGACACCCGCCGCAGGCAGACGTACTGCAAAGGCACTTGCGGACACACATGGCACAACTTGCCTCCCCGGTAAGACGCCATGGCGGCGCACGCCGACCCGAATGAGGATCCTCTGGTCGTTGCCGCTGGATCATCTGATCGTTTGTTGATGTGTATCGTTGGCTGACGCCCAGTGGGCGAGAATCGAGCCGTTGCTACCGGACCGGTCGCCGAGGCGTGGTGGGCAGTGGCGGGATCACCGACAGGTGCTTGATGTTCCTCGTCCGTCTGCACAAGATTCGCGATCACCGGCACAGTGTTCCCTCCCGCCGAGGCCAGCAGTCATCGCTCTGCGAAAGCGCACCGCTGGCGCTGCCCCGCCGCACAATCGGCTGCAGCTTCTGCCCCTCCAGCTCGGTGAGCCTGCGGACCCGAACCGGATGCGCCATCCCGCCTCCCCGTACCGATCAGACATGTCGTCACATCCAACCCGCACGACTGGCCTCGACTCCAACCCGGTGATCGTTTCCGGTCACAGCGCTAGTGTCCTGCGCCTGAAATCCTGTGGGTTAGTTCTACTCTGTTTTCTGGCCGGTGGTTCCGACCTTGGTGAGGTAGTCGGCGAGAGAATTGAGGATCTCGTCGGCTGTCTTGGTCCAGATGAAGGGCCGCGGGTTCTCGTTCCAGGTGTCGATCCACGCAGTGATGTCGCCCTCCAGGGCTTTCACGGACCTGTGGACGCCGCGGCGGATGAGT
>NZ_JBIUUC010000020.1:0-97336 GCF_044742205.1 Streptomyces sp. NPDC087901 | reverse complement strand
TTGCAGCAGAGGTCCGGGTCGCGGTCGTGCAGCTTCGCCCCGTACTCGGCGTCCTGCTCGGCCACGGTCTGCCGCGGCGTCAGCGTGATGACGTTCACGTCCATCACCGCCTCCACCGCGTCACGCGTGCCGACCGTCTCGGGGAAGTGGTAACCCGTGTCGAGGAACACCACGTCCACCCCGGGCAGGATCCGGGAGGCGAGATGGGCGACGACCGCGTCCTCCATCGACGACGTCACGCAGAACCCCCTGCCGAACGTGGAGACCGCCCACTCCAGGACCTCCTGCGCGGAGGCGTCCTCCAGTTCCCGGCCCGCACGCACGGCCAGCTCCTGGCGACCGGTCATTCGGCGGCCCCCTGGGGCACGCTTTGCATGATGTGGCCGAGAAGTCCCATGAAGGACAGAGTGACGGGCGTCCTGCAGGACAGGCATTCCCATTTCGCGCGATTGTCTCCGGACGGCACCAGAATTCCCTCACTGCAGTACTGGCAGGTGAATGTTCTTGTGTGCTCAGTCACGAGTTCTCCTGGTGTGAAGAGAATCTGTGCCCTGTCCCATGCTGTGCCAATTGCGATACGGCGAACTCCGGGTGAGCGGGCGAGTGCCGGGATTCAGCCGGTCCGTCGAATGTGGCCACAGTAGCAACGGCCGCATACATGACGCTGACATACCGCTGACCGCAGGGGAATTCCCACATGGCGGCCGGTTCCGGGAAAGTGGAATGACGGAATCTGCATCATGTCAGTGCTGAGTCAGCGGCTTCTGCGATAGTACCGGTGAATCATTCACCGACCAGTTGAGCGGCTGCCCCGTACGTGTAGGGAATTCGCGGCGCGCTGCATTCTGGGATCGCCTCGGCTGCAGACACGTTGATCAGTCGTGTCCGCAGCCGTCGGGGCGTTCGAAAGACCGAGGAGAGAGGCACTTACGGAATGAGAGTTCCCCGAATACGCCCACGGGGGTTCACGCGACGCGCGCTCGTGTGTGTCATGGCCGTGGGCGTGACCACCAGCATGCTCACCGCGGCGGGCCGGCCCGCCCAGTCCGCGGACGCGTCCCGGGGCCGGACGGTGACCGAGTCGACGTCCCGTTTCGCCGCTTCCAACGGCACGACGTACACGGCGACCAACCACCTGCTGCCCGCGGCCAAGGGCAAGGGCCGCGAATGGCTCCTCGCCTGGGCGGGTCCGGCGGACACGACGGCGCCGGACTTCCTCACCGTGATCGACGCGACGCCCGGCTCACCCAGCTACGGCGATGTCGTCAACACGGTCACGATGGGGCCGGGCAAGGGCAACGAGCCGCACCACATGCAGTACGTGTGGCACAAGGGCGACCGGCTGTACGCCGGAGGCATCCTCTCCGACACGACGTTCGTCTTCGACACCAAGGCGCTGCCCGCCCTGAGCGTCGTGGGCGTCAACACGTCGACCGACACCCCGTGCGGCACGCTTCCCGACGCCTACCAGGTGCTCGAGGACGGCACGGCGTACGGCACGTACATGGGCGGACCGAACGTCACCGGCCCCTGTACGTACACCAACGGTGAGGTGCGGGAGGGCAACGGAGCGGCGGGGTCGCCCGGTGAGATCGTCCACATCGGCAAGGACGGCAAGACGCTCGCCGAGATCCCCGCGGCCGTCAAGGGCGGCGAGGACCCGGTGCAGTGCGGCAACGTGCCGACGATGACGGAGGCCAGCTGTGCGAACCCGCACGGCATCGCGGTGCGCGAGGACCTCGGCATCATGGTGGCGAGCGACTTCGTGGAAGCCCGCAACTTCGTGAAGCCCGAGGTCGAGCTGCGAGAGGACCTGGCGCGGCAGACCGTGCGGGTCTTCGACATCAGCGACCGCAGCGATCCTCGTCTGCGTTCCGTCACGAAGGTGCCGGACGGGCCGAGGGCCGCTCAGGAGAAGGACCCCATCTTCGGTGAGTCCCGCGTGCTCATGGAGACCGCGCTCACCAACAAGCCGGGCCACAAGGGTGCCTTCGTCTCGTCCATGACGGGTGGAGCGGTCTTCTACACACCGGACATCACGGTGGCGGAGCCGAAGTGGAAGGAAGTGCTCGACGACACCACGGCGTACAAGACCTTCCACCCGGACGGTTCGCTCACCGGTGGCGGCGACAACTCCAGCTGGCTGGCGGTCAGTCCGGACGACCGCTACCTGTTCCACACGGTCATGGGTTCGTCGAAGCCGTACGGAGAGCCCCTGGACCGGACGACCGGCATGGTCTACGTGCTGGACATCCAGAAGCTCCTCGCCCGCGGCACGGCGACGAAGTGCAGCGTCGACGAGCTCAGTGAGGTCTACGACGGCGGCAAGGAGTCGGACTGTCCCGCACTCGTCGGCACGGTGCCCATCCGGGACACCACCGACGGCGGCCCGCACTGGGGCGCGATGGACAACTTCGAGAAGACCTACGACGGCACCTACCGCGAGGCCACGAAGGTCAAGCGGGTGGCAACGGCCAACTACTTCCTGGCCGGGGCGTTCGGCGGTGACGGTGACCACCGGGTGTGCATGTTCAACCTCGGCGGCACCGCCGGCATCGCGATGGACACCAGGTTCCGCGACGAGGTGACCGGAGCCCCCTGTGTGAGCTTCAACAGGAAGTCCTGGCCGCACGGCGACTTCGGTGAGGCACGACCGCACGGCGTGCTCTTCGTGGTGAGTGACGGCGTCCTGCGGTGACGACTGCCAGCTCGCTCCAGCTGCCCGTGGCGGGCCCCCTTCGCCACGGGCAGCTGGGACTGTCCATGCGAGCCGCCGAGGCCATCCCGCTGGGGGCACTGCTGCTCGCGGCCGGTGCGGCCGCGTTCGTCCTGCTCCTCCGGTACGGGTGGCTGCGGCGGCGCTCGACCGTCATCGGCGTGACCGCGGCGGTCGTGGCAGGCGTGGTCACGCTGGCGATGGCCGTGACCGGGAACGACGACCGGGAGCAGACGGCCACGACGCCGGGTGTGCCGCTGGTGCAGCAGGTGGAACTGAGCGGCAAGCGGGTGCCGGTCGTGGTCGTGCCCAACCGGCCCGGCTTCAACCTCGTGGGAATCGGCGAGGCCCAGGCCTCGGCGGGGCTCAGCCCCGGCGCACTGGCGGCGGGCACCCTGCGGCCGGGATCCAGCCGGTCATGGGTCGGCGTGGAGCTGCCCGAGGGCGCCAGCACGCTGTACGTGTCGGCCGGGGCCCGCAACGGGTCCCTGAAGGTCGACACCGGCAGCCGTGCGGGCGGACCGGCCGCAGCGCTGCGCGGCGCCGACGGCCCCGAATGCGCGGGCGCCGCGGTCGGAGCGGTACTCGCGGGGCGCGACGAGCCCCTGGAGGCGTGCCCGGCGGACCGGCTCACGGCGCAGGACGCCTCCGCGCTCCGCGCGATCGTGCACTTCCTGGCGGAGCGGGGCGAACCCGCGATCGCCCTGGTGGAGGACGGATCGGCACGGAGCCGGTCGGCCGCCGCACAGGTACGGGCGGCTGCCGCACAGAAGAAGATGAAGGTGACGGCCCCCGGCAAGACCCGCCGGCCTGTGGTCATCGTGTCGGGCTGGACCGGGGCAGAAACGGTCCTGCGCGCGGTCGATGACGCGGGAATGGTCGCACGGGGCACCTACCTGGCGCCCTGGCTGCTCTCACCGGATCTGCTCACCTCCAGCGCCGGACAGGTCGTGGCGCTGCGGTACGCGCCGCGGGACGCCGCACCGAACGCCTACCTCGCCGCGCTGTCCCGGCGCCTGCCGGGAGAGCTGCCCAGCGCCGCCGGATACGAGGCGTGGGCGGCCGAGCGAGGAGAGGAACCCGGGGCGCCGGTACGGCTGTTCGCCGCGTCCGAGGTGAACGTACCGGGCATGCCGGCGCACGAGCACAAGGGCGCGGAGTGGCTGCCGGGCGGAATGATCATTCCCGTCTCGGCCCCGCTCAGGCTGTGATCACGCGGAATCGGTCCGGGGGCGGCCATCTCACCCGCCGCCCGGACCCTCTCCGCTGCCCGGATCACCCCACCCATTCGCAGAGAGGCACCGAGGATGACGGACACAGCGGACGGCTCGCCGTCGGCGCGTGTGAGGCCGGCGGCCCCCCGCGCCGAGGGCCAGTGGGCGTACGGACAACGTGAACCCCTGAACTCCAACGAGGAGATCAAGAAGGACGAGGACCCGCTGCGGGTGCGGGAGCGGATCGAGGAGGTGTACGCGCACCGCGGGTTCGCCACCATCGACCCGGCCGACCTGCGGTCCCGCTTCCGTTGGTGGGGCCTCTACACGCAGCGCCGGCCCGGCATCGAAGGCGGCCGCACGGCAGCGCTGCAGCCGGAGGAGCTGGAGGACGAGTTCTTCATGCTCCGGGTGCGCATCGACGGCGGGCGCCTCGACCTCGCCCAGCTGCGTGTGATCGCCGAGATCTCCACCGAGTTCGCCCGCGACACCGCTGATATCACGGACCGTCAGAACATCCAGCTGCACTGGGTGCGCATCGAGGACATGCCCGAGATCTGGAGGCGCCTGGAGAAGGTGGGGCTCTCCACGACGGAGGCGTGCGGCGACTGCCCACGCGTCGTCGTCGGCAGCCCCGTGGCCGGCATCGCCGAGGACGAGCTGATCGACGCCACCCCGGCCATCGAGGAGATCACGGCCCGGTTCATCGGCGACCCGCAGCTGTCGAACCTGCCGCGGAAGTTCAAGTCCGCCGTCACCTGGCTTGCGGACGTCCCGTACGAGATCAACGACCTGGCCTTCCTGGGCGCGGTGCACCCCGAACACGGACCAGGCTTCGACATCCGGGTCGGCGGCGGCCTCTCCACCGCGCCGATGCTCGCGCAGCGCATCGGGGCGTGGGTACCGCTGGACCGCGTGCCCGAAGTGTGGGAGGGCGTGACCCGGCTGTTCCGGGACTACGGCTACCGGCGGCTGCGCAACCGCGCGCGGCTCAAGTACCTGGTGGCCGACTGGGGCGTCGAGCGCTTCCGTGCCGTGCTGGAGAACGAGTACCTGCATCACCCCCTCGCGGACGGGCCGCCGCCGGTCCTGCCGGACCGGCCCATCGACCACATCGGCGTCCACCGCCAGCGCGACGGCCGCTTCTACGTCGGAGCCGCCCCCGTGGTGGGCCGGACGTCCGGCACCGTGCTGGCGGCCCTGGCGGACGTCGCGCGGGCCCACGGCTCCACGCGCATCCGCCTGACGCCGCACCAGAAGCTGCTGGTCCTCGACGTGGCGCAGCCGCAGTCGCTGGTCCGTGCGCTGCGCGGCCTCGGGCTGGAGGCCGAGCCCTCCGGGTGGCGTCGCAACACGATGGCGTGTACCGGCATCGAGTACTGCAAGCTCGCGATCGTCGACACGAAGCAGCGGGCGGCCACCGTCATCACCGAACTGGAACAGCGCCTGCGCGACCAGCACATCGACATCAGCATCAATGTGAACGGCTGCCCCAACGCCTGCGCCCGCACCCAGATCGCGGACGTCGGCCTCAAGGGACAGGTGATGAACGGACCGGACGGAAGCCAGGTCGACGGCTTCCAGGTCCACCTCGGGGGATCGCTCGCCCTGTCCCGCGACAGCGACGGACGGGTGGGCAGGAAACTCCGCGGCCTGAAGGTCACGGCGGACGAACTGCCGGACTACATCGAGCGGCTGGCCCTTCGCTATGTGGCCGGCCGGTCCGACGCGGCCCAGTCGTTCGCGCACTGGGCCGACAGCGCTCCCGAGGAAGAGCTCAGATGACGTCACCGGGTGCGCTGTCCGCTCCCGTCGCCGGAATCGGCGCAGTTACTTCTGTGAGGAAGGAACGATCCATGTACATCGCCCTGCTGGGCCCCCTGGAGATCATCGACGACGACAACGTGCGATTCAGACTGCCCGGCGAGAAGCTGCGGGCGATCGTCGCGGTCCTGGCCCTGTCCCCGGGGAAGGTCGTGTCGAGGGACGAACTCATCGACGAACTGTGGGAGGAGCACCCCCCGCGGGATGCCGTCAACTCCCTCCAAGGACACATCGCCAGGCTGCGCCGGCTGCTGGTGACCCGTATCGGACAGGAGAGTCTCCGGGGCCTCGTCCAGACGACCCCGGCCGGCTACAGCCTGCAGGTGCCCGGGACCCACGTCGACGCGCTGCGCTTCACGGCGCTCGTCGAGGGAGCGGCCCCGCTCCTGGAGCGCGACCCGGAGTCGGCGCTCGCCACGCTGGACAGCGCACTGGCGCTCTGGCGTGGCCCCGCCCTCTACGACACCGGGCAGGGGCTGATCTGCCGTATGGCGTATGCCCATCTGGAGGAGACGCGGCTCATCGCCCAGGAGCGGCGGATCGACTCGCAGCTCGATCTCGGCATGCATCAGGTCGCCATACCGGAGCTGGAGCGGCTGCACATGCGCCACCCGCTGCGTGAGCACTTCTGCCGCCAGCTGATGACCGCGCTGTTCCGTTCGGGCCGGCAGTGCGAGGCCATCAACGCCTACAGCAGGACCCGGCAGCGGCTGGTCCGTGACCTGGGACTGGAACCCGGTGCCCAGCTGCGGGACACGTTCGACGAGATCCTGTCCCAGGCCTGACCCGGATGCGGGCGTGCGGCTCAGCCGGCGGTGAGGACGAGCACCGCGTTCTGCCCGCCGAACCCGAAAGAGTTGCTCACCCCCGCACCCGCGGGTATCTCGCGCGCGGCCTTCGCCACCAGATCGATGTCCACGGCCGGGTCGGGACTCTCCAGATTCGCCGTCGGAGGCACCAGCCGGTGCTCCACCGACAGAGCGGTGACCGCCGCCTCGATGGCGCCGGCGGCGCCCAGCGAATGCCCCACGACGCCCTTGACGGAGGTGACCGCGGGACGGCCGCCGAGGACCCGGCTGATCAGCCGGGCCTCGGTGATGTCGTTGAGCGGCGTGGACGTGCCGTGCGCGTTGACGTGGGCGATGTCCGCCGCCTCCAGCCCGGCGTCCCTCAGCGCCGTCCGCAGGGCCAGCTCCGCCCCCCTTCCCTCGGGATCGGGGGCGGTGGCGTGATGGGCGTCGGCCGATGCCCCGTACCCGCTGACCATGGCGTGGATGCGGCCGCCACGGGCCCGCACGTCGGCGGGCCGCTCCAGCACCAGGACGGCCGCACCCTCGGCGGGCACGAAACCGTCCCGGTCCACGTCGAAGGGGCGGGAGGCGTCGCCCGGGGCCTCCCGGCGGGAGGAGAGCGCCCCCATCTGGCTGAACCCCGAGACGATGGACGGCACCAGACAGGCCTCCGTACCGCCGGTGATGACGACATCGCACACACCGGAGCGCAGCAGTTCACGGGCTGTTCCGACGGCCGTGGTGCCCGAGGCGCAGGCTGTCGCGGTGACGAAGTTGGGTCCTCGCGCGCCGCACTCCATGGCCACGTACCCGGCGGCCATGTTCACGGCGAGCATCGGGATGAGCATCGGTGACACCTGGTTGAAGCCCCGCTCCAGCAGGACGTCGTGCTGCGCCTCCCAGGTGGCGGCGCCGCCGATCCCGCTGCCCAGCACCACGCCCACCCGCGCACCGTCCCAGGTCGCGGTGTCCAGCCCGGAGTCGGCCAGCGCCTCGGCCGCGGCGGCCAGCGCGAACTGGCTGCTGCGGTCGAGCCGCAGCGCTTTGCGCCGCCCGAGGGACGCGGCCGCGTCGAAGTCGGCCACGGCGCAGCCGAAGTCCGCCCGGGTGCCGGCCAGGGCGGGCACCCGGACGGCGGCCGTGCTGTTGCCCCGGCAGATGCGGTTCCACGACGCCGAGGTGCCGATGCCCGCCGCGGTCACCATGCCTATCCCGGTGACCGCGGCGTCGAAAGGAGGCCTGGTGTCGGCCATCAGCCGGTCACTCCCATGGAGTCCGCCAGCTTCCGCTCGACCATGGCCGCGGCCTCGGCGACCGTGGCGTCGAGCTCCAGGTCGTCGTCCTCGATGGGGGTGTCGAACTCCTGCTGCGCGGCCAGGCCCAGCTCGACCAGGGCCAGCGAGTCGACCTCCAGCGCGCGGAACGTCACGGTCGGGGAAATCTCGTCCGCCTCCAGGCCGCAGACACGGACGAGCAGGGTCACCAGGCGGTCGTAGGTGTCACTCATGAGGGGTTTCTCCTTCGGGTTCACGTGGTCGGTGTGCAGTCCCGGCGAGGTCCGCAGGGGTGGCGCCGGATCGTTCAGGCCGGCTCGACATCGGGCCAGCGCAGAGTGCACGCACCCCACGTCAGACCACCGCCGAACGCGGTGAGCAGGAGCCGGTGGCCGGGCCGGACGGTGCCGCCCGCGACCGCGTCGGCCAGGGCCAGCGGAACGGACGCGGCAGAGGTGTTGCCGACGCGGTCCAGATGGATCGCGCAGCGTTCACGGTCCAGCACGAGCTGGTCGGCGAGCGCGTGCATGATGCGCAGATTGGCCTGGTGGGAGACGAGCTGATCGACGTCGCCCACCGCCCAGCCGGACTCGGCGAGCGCACGGCGCGAGGACTCCGCCATGCACTCCACGGCCCGGCGGAAGACGGCCCGGCCCGCCATGCGGAAGTACGGGTCGGCCTCGTGCGCGGTCGCGGCGCGGAACGGGTCGCGGGAGCCGCCCGACGGGATACGGATGAGGTCCGCGTCCGACCCGTCGCTGCCCAGCTGCACCGCACCGAGCGCGCCGGGCTCGTGCGGCTGCCCGGCCCGCAGGACCGCGGCCCCCGCCCCGTCGCCGAAGATCGCCCGGGTGGACCGGTCCGTGGGATCCAGGATGCGGGAGAACGTGTCGGCTCCGATGACCAGGACCCGGTCGGCTGTCCCGGCCGCGATCAGTCCGGCCGCGGTGGCGAGGGCGTACAGGAACCCCGTGCACACCGCGGCCACGTCGAACGCGGGCACCCGGCCGAGGCCGAGCCGTGCCGTCACGCCCGGCGCGGTGGCCGGACAGAGCCGGTCCGGCGTGGCGGTGGCGAGGATCACCGCATCGACGGAGCTGATCTGCGCGGACTTCAGCGCGCGGGCCCCCGCCTCCACCGCGAGATCCGACGTGGCCACGGACGCGTCGGCGACATGGCGTTGCCCGATGCCCGTACGGCTGCGGATCCAGGCGTCGGACGTGTCGAGCTCCGCGGACAGTTCGTCGTTCGTCACGCACCGGGGCGGCAGCCACGAGCCCAGACCGCACAGCACGGCGGAGCGGCTCACCGGGCACCCGCCCGGCCGGCCGGAACGCTCCCGGCCGTGTCGTCCGCCCGCCGGACGGCTGTCACAGGGCTTCCTCCAGCCCCATGTACACCATCCGTGTGCGCTGCATGCGGGTTGACCACTCGTGTGCGGTCTCCGCGCGCTCCTGGGCGGTGGTGTCCACCAGCCTGCGGCCCGGCCAGATCTCGTAGTCGCCGACCAGACCGGCATGCTGTTCGAGCCCCTGCTGGAAGAGCTCCTCGCGGCGCAGGACCAGTTCGTTGGAGGGCAGCTTCTCCCAGAGGGCGTACCCCTCCTGGATCAGCTCCAGGATCCGTGGCTTCTCCTCGGGGTGCGCCAGCAGGTACTCGCGGGCGATGGAGCTGCCGACGGTCAGATGGCGGATCTCGTCGATCCCGGCACCGCGTTCGACCTCGGAGGCCCCGGGGTCCAGGATGCGCCACTTGCGCTCGCTGAGCTCGGCCGAGGGTGCCAGCACCCCTTCGACGAGCACCGTCAGGATGACGACGCCACCGATGAAGTCCTGCTGGTCGCGCAGGGCGCGCAGCCCGAACTCCTCAAGCGGCACGAGAATCCGTCTGCTGTCGTCTCCGGCCAGCCGCTCGATCGAGGTCCACAGATCGGCCGCCCCGATGCCCAGCTCCAGCAGATGGCTGCGGAAGACCATGGCATGCCGGGCCTCGTCCAGCAGCTGCGTCGCGTAGAACTCCAGCGAGGGGTTGTCGGGTGCGAGCGCCACCAGATACGAGATGGCGCGCGTGGCCTTCTCCTCCGCGATGGAGCGGAAGGCCAGCTCCTGCGTGAGGGCGCTGTTGAGAGGGCCGGGCTCGGCCACGACGGAAAGCGGCCGGGAGTCCTCGGCGTGCCCGAGCACCTGGCCCCGCAGCGTTCCCTGGGGCACGGAGCGCAGCCAGTACTGCAGATCGCAGGTCTCGGCCGTGAGCTGGAGTTCCATGGCACCGTCGACGAGTGACGGTGCGCTCTCCCAGTCGGCCTCGGACGGAACGGTGTTGGGGTCGGTCATTGGTCCCTCTCCGAATCGGATGTGTCGTGAGCGAAGGGGCCGGGGTACAGCTTCCCGGCCAGCCCCACGAGCGGGGTGGCGTTGCGGTGGGCCGAGCCGGTCACTCCGGCGAAGACCACCCGGTGGTCACCGACCCGCAGGGTGCGGGTGACCCGGCACTCCAGCCAGGCCACGGCGTCGTGCAGCAGCGGAATGCCCTGTGAGCTGAGCCCTTCCCAGCTGCCGTCGGGCAACTGCGAAGTCCCACTGCTCCGTTCACGGGAGGCGAAGTGGCGTGCCACCTCGTCCTGGTGGCCGGCGAGGGTGTTGACCACGAAGTGGGAGACGGTCAGCAGGGAGTGCAGCCCCCGGCTGCCCTCCCGCAGCGACACCGACACCACCGGGGGCTTGAGCGAGGCAAGGGCGAGCGTGCTGACGGTGACGCCCTCCACCGTCTCCGGGCCGCCGCAGGTCAGGACCGAGACTCCGGTGGCCATCCGGTGCGTCGCCTCCCGCACCTCTGCGGGCAGGCCGGCCCGGAGCGTCCCGGTCTGCTGAGCGGTCACTGTCTCGATCACGTCGCCTCCGCACCCCGGACCGCTGCCTCGGTGCTCCGCCCGGCCCCTTCGACCTCGTCCCTCAGACGCAGGTAGGAGGGATGCGGCACGGGCTCGAAGGGCAGCGCGAACGGCTTGAGGAAGTTCCCGAACAGCGAGCGGTCGCCGAAGAGATGGATCGGCAGGGCCAGCAGGGCCCACTCGGCACCGGCCAGCCAGATCCACGCGAGGGTCACCAGACCCTGCGTGACCAGGCTGTGCATGACGTTGTAGAGCACGTAGTAGACCCGGGAGATGTTCTTCGACCGGCTGCGGTGGAAGGCGATGGCCCCCGGGATGTAACCGATGAGGTCGATGTAGACGAACAGCGCCACGAACGGCAGCCAGCGGATCTCGTCCAGGTGCGTGAAGAAGAGCACCGAGGCGACGACGAGCCCCAGCGCGTACTCGGCCCGGACGAGCCCATAGGTCGTTCGCGTCTCGAAGAGGTTCTTGGCGTCCATCAGTTCCTCCCCGCTCCCGGAGCGGTCTGCGCGAGGCTCTGTTCGAGGGCGCGGGCGACGGACGGGTCTCCGATGACCTCGGCGGACGGGAACAGCCCGCGTACGACGCGGGCGATGGTCTCCTTGAAGACCCTCTCGGCGACCGGGTCGAGGATGCCGGCCAGGCTGGGAATGCCGAAGTCGAACTCCGTGTCGAAGCTGATCCGGCAGCCGGCCCCGTCGGGGACGACGGCCCATGTGCCGGAGAACGAATCGAAGTCACCGTCCACCTGGGCGAAGGAGATGGTGAGGGCCGCCGGATCGATCACGTCGGCCTCCGTCCAACGGAGCACTCCGTTGCGGAAGTAGACCTCCCAGTCGCTGATCTCCGCGCTGTCACCGCCGCCCCGCACGGTCACCGACCGTACGACGTCGACGAGTTCGGGATAGCGGGCGAAGTCCCGCACCCGCTTGAACGCGGTCCCCGTGTCCGCGTCCGGTACGCCGAGGGTCACATGAGCACTACGCATGGGGTGAATCGCCTTCCGTCTGGTCCGAGTAGGAGGGGGCCCGCAGGCGGCAGGCGCGATCGAATGCCTCGTAGAGGAAGTCCGTCTCGGACCGGTTCAGGACCGCGGGCGGGGTGAGGCGGAGCACGAAGTCGGAATTGAGCGAGTGGTTGGCGACCACGCCCTGCTCGACCAGCTCGATCAGCAGGTCGCCCGCCACGCCCGGCCGGTCGAACTCGAAGCCCAGCAGCAGGCCCCGGCCCCGTACCTCGCGAACGGTCTCGCCGAAGTGGGACCGGGCGATCTCCGTCAGCCGGGGGAGGAGTTCCTCGCCGAGCACGCGGGAGCGTTCGACGAGATCGTCCTCGTGGAGCGCGGCCAGGGCGCCCCGGGCGGCGGCCATCGCGAGCGGAGCGCCGGAGAAGGTGGAGGTGTGCAGATACGGATCGCGGTCGAAGACCGAGAACGCGTCCGGCGTCGCGACGACGGCGGAGACCGGCACCACGCCGCCGCTGAGGCCCTTGCCGACCAGTAGTGCGTCCGGGGTGACCCCCACCCTGTCGGCGCCCCACCACGTACCGAGCCGGCCGAGCCCC
The DNA here is from genome assembly GCF_044742205.1 of Streptomyces sp. NPDC087901. Lineage (NCBI taxonomy): Bacteria > Bacillati > Actinomycetota > Actinomycetes > Kitasatosporales > Streptomycetaceae > Streptomyces > Streptomyces sp. NPDC087901. The sequence goes on along the minus strand of NZ_JBIUUC010000020.1, from coordinate 85,061 downwards.
GTCTGGACCTCGTCCAGGACGAAGAAGGCACCGTAGCTACGGCACAGTTCCTGCACCCGGGGCAGGTAGTCATCGGGCGGGATGACGACGCCCGCTTCGCCCTGCACGGGTTCGACGATCACGCAGGCCTCGCCGGGCATGCCCGACAGGAGTTTCTCCAGCGCCTCGGTCTCGCCGTACGGCACGTGGTCCACACCGGGAAGCAGCGGGCGGAACGGCTCCTGGAACACGCTGCGGCCCGTCAGGCTCAGCGCCCCCATGGTCTTGCCGTGATAGCCGTTCACGGTCGACACCAGCCGCCGGTGCCCGCGGGTCCGCGCCATCTTGATCGCCGTCTCCACCGCCTCCGCGCCGGAGCCCGCGAAGTGCACGCGCTCCAGGCCCGGTGGTGCGACGGCGACCAGGGCGTCGGCCGCCAGGGCGGCCTGGGGCTCCAGGAACACCCGGGTGGCGACGGGGTGCCGGTGCAGTTGCTCCGACACATGACGGATCACCGTGGGGTGGCAGGCGCCCATCAACAGCACGCCGTAGCCGCCGCAGTTGAGGAACCGTCTCCCCTCGGACGTGTACACCCAGGCGCCCTGGGACCGCGTCTCGATGTGACCGCCGAACATCTCGCCCAGCGTCGCGCGCCCCCGGTTCAGGCGCCGGCGGTACAGCTCTCCCAGCTCCTCGCGGCCCGGCGACGGGCCGTCCTGCGTGTTCTTCCCGGAAGAGGACATGGCCATCGGACTCCTCAGACGATCTTCAGCGGCCGGCCGGCCATGTGGTCGAGGAACGGTTCGGTGAAACTGGCCCTCGACGGCGGGTGGAAGGAGAGGCCGTGCGAGGCGGCCGCCAGGTACGCGACGTCCGACGAGCCGACGAACGCCATCCCGCCGAGCAGTTCCACGGCCTGCCCCGCACAGGCCGCGAGGGCGTCCTGGGCGGCATAGCGGGCAACCAGGGTCTTGGCGAGGGACTCGTTGCCGGTCTCCCCGGCCACGATCATCCGGGCCATGCCCTCCAGCAGGAGGGTGGCGCTCTCCAGCCGGCAGATCAGCCGCGCCCGGTCGGAGTCGCTGCCCCGCCCGCGCTGCACGACCCGCTCGACCAGTGAGCTGACCATGCCCAGGTACGAGGCGGAGATGAGCAGTTCGAACCAGATGAAGCCGACCGTCTGCAGGGCGTCCATGCGGCCCGCGTCGGTCTTCTCCGTCCTCATGAGCTGCTGCTCGCTGATGAGGACGTCCTCGAGGCGCAGTTCCTCGCTCTCCGCCCCCGCGAGTGCGAAGCTCCCCCAGAAGGGGTGCGTGGTCAGGCCCGGCGCGTCCTTGGGGACGAGCAGGACGGCCATGTCCTGCTCCGCCGTACCGTCCGCGGCCGGCAGCGAGACGCTGGCGGTGAGCAGGTCCATGGAGCGCGAGAGGCTGCACGGCTTCTTGGAGCCGTTGATCAGATAGCCGCCCTCGGCCTGGGTCGCCTGCATGTTCGGGGAGAGGATGCCCTGTCCCGGGCGCCCCTCGGAGAAGCCGGAGGCCACCAGCAGGTTCTGTTCCGCGATGCCCTCCAGGAGGGCCCATTCCGCACCGCTGCTCTGCAGGCTCTCGGCCAGCGTGAACAGGGTGGCCACCGAGAAGTGGTGCATCGTGGTCGCGACGGCCAGCGAGGGAGCGGCGGCGCCCAGGGCCCGGGTGACGGCCAGCGCGTCCAGTGGTCCCGCGCCCGCTCCGGCGTAGGTCTTCGGAATGACGAGCCCGGGGCCACCGTGGCCGCGGAAGATCTCGATCGCGGGGTTGTCCGGCGATTCCAGTTCGTCCAGCGGGATTTCGGCCAGACGGTCCAGCAGGCCCGGCAGATAGCCCTCGCAGATCTGGCGTGCGGCATCCAATGAACGCATGAGGATTCTCTCGTGTAGGCGGCTGGTGGAATTCAGCGGTTACGGGACTGCCTGGCCTGCCAGGCGCCGAACACGGCCTCCCTGGGGCGGGATCCGAGGCTCACGCTGAGCCCCTGGAGGTGGGAGGTCCGCAGGATCGGGTAGTTGGCCTCACCGAAGACACCGCCGGTCAGCCCGGTACCGCCGTGCGTGGGCAGGAAGGGGAGGAACCCGATGTGGGAGTCGTTCACCTTGAGGAGCCCGCCCTTGTTGATGCGGGAGACGAAGGCGTCGACGACCGATGAGTCCTGTGCCCAGACGGAGTTGCGCAGTCCGTACGCGTTGGAGTTGACGTAGTCGACGAACCGGTCGAGCAGGACGTCGTCCGGCTCGGGGTCCGCGATCACCACCGGGAGCAGCGGGAAGAAGGTCTCGCTGCGGACGGCCTGGATCTCCCGGGCACCGTCGATTCCCCGGACGACGACGACCGTCGGCTCCAGGAAGATCCCGGCCGGGTCCCTGGTCTCGTCGAGCTGCATGGCGTGGCCGCCGCAGGCGATCTCGGCACCCTTCTCCACCGCGTCACGCAGACAGGCGAAGAACTTCTCGTTGCGCAGCACCGGGGTGAGCAGCACGTCCTCTTCCCAGGCGTGCCCCGGGCGTACGTGTCCCACCGCCCGGACGACGTGCTTGATCAGGTCTTCCGCCACATCGGGGTGCACGACCACCTGGTTGGGGATCATGCACAGCTGCCCCGAGCCGTAGAAGCTCTCCGTGAGCGCCTCCGCGGCCAGTTCGAGGTCGGCGTCCTTCCAGACCACGACCGTGTCGTTGCCGGCCAGTTCCAGAATGGGCTTCTTGCCTGCGGCGACGCACCGTTCCTCGAAGGGGAGGCCGTTCTCGCTGCTCCCGAAGTACATGATGTCGTTGACGTACGGGCTGTCCAGCCAGGCCGACAGCATCGGCGCCGGGTCGCCGCACACGACATTGAGCGTGCCCGGCGGCGCACCGACCTCGTCGAGTGCGGGCACCACGATCTCGTGCAGGATGAACATGGCGCCGAGCGGCGCGCTGCGCGGGGCCCTCACCACGAGGGCGTTGCCCGCCATGAGGGACGTGACCCCGAGCAGTGAGCTGGAGAGCGGAGCGTTCTGCGGCGGGTTGAGACACACCACGCCGTCCGGCAGCCGGCGCACGGACAGCTGCCTGTCCCGCTCCCGGAACTCCTGCAGCATCTGTGCCCGGTAGAAGCCGAGCGACTGCGGGCCGAAGCAGTCGAGCATGCCCGACACCTGCCACCGGGCGAGTGCGAGCGGGTGGCCCTCCTGGACGAGGACGTCGACGATGTCCTCGGCCCGGTCGACTATCCCCGCGTGGATCAGCCGGCCGAGCTGTTCCAGCCGGGTCTCCAGGGGGAACGCCGCCCACAGGGGAGCGGCCGATGCCGCTGCCTCCAGGGCGAGTTCGACGGTCTTCCGGTCGGCCTTGGCGATCTTCGCCACCACGCTCGGCGGGAGACCGACGGGCTCCAGGAGGCCGCGTTCCAGCTTGCGCTTCAGGGTGAGACTGGCGAACGCGTCATCGAGCAGTGCGTCCGCGTCGATGACGTACACCCAGTCCTCGCTGTCCAGGGCGGCGCCGTTGACGTAGGAGGAGAAGGTGCGCATCCGCCCCGGTCCCGCCGGCCTTCTGCCGGACTCCCTGAGTTTCGGAACGGTCTGATCGACGCTGGTCACGCGGGTCCCCGCCTTCCTGGTGAACGCTGGCGTACGGGGAGCGACTCTTGCGAAGCGGGCTGAGAATGTACGGAGAGGGCGCTGAGACGGTGTTCTCAGCGCGTTTCACCCCGGCCCTGAAAGCCTCTGTCGACTCATGGGCAGGCGTTGGAGGGTGGGTGCGGTGAACCGATCACAGCGGCGGCGGAGCGAAACACCGGAGGCGGGTGGTCCGGATGAGTTCCTTGCCCGTCTGAACAGCCTCCGGGCGCACGGCGAGAACCCCAGTGCCTTCCTCGCGCTGAACGAGGGGAACCGGCACTTCACCGTTCCCGGCGTCGACGGGCTCGTCTCCTATCGCCGGTCCGGGCGGTATCTGGTGCAGTTCGGCGGGGTGTTCGCCGCGGAGAAGGACCAGGACCGGCTGCTGAGCGGGTTCCGTGCCTTCGCACGGTCCGAACGGTGCCGCATCGTGGCGATACAGGTGCAGCGGGAGGACGTCGGGCTCTACGCGGAGCACGGCTTCACCATCAACCAGGTCGGTGCGTCGTACTCCCTCGATCTCTCGTCGTTCAGCCTGCGGGGGACCAAGTTCGTGAAGCTGCGCAACAAGATCTCCCGGGCCAGGCGCAGCGGCCTGGAGGTCAGCGAGGTGCCCTGGGAGAGCTGCGCGAACGAGCTGGCGGAGATCGACCGGCCGTGGCTGCGGGCGAAGGGCAGGCACGTCAAGGAGATCGAGTTCCTCGTCGGGCAGCTCGGCGGGCCCGCCCAGGAGCACCGGCGGCTATTTCTCGGCCGGATCGACGGCGCACCGGTCGCCTACATCTCCTACAGCCCGGCCTTCGGGGCGCGCAGCGGCCAGCTGCATGACCTGAGCAGGCGGCTGCCGGACGCCCCGCCGGGCGTGATGGAAGCGGTCAATCTGCACGCCACGGAGCGCTTCATCGAAGAGAAGGCCCAGTGGCTGCACTTCGGCTTCACGCCGTTCACCGGGCTCGCTCCGGAGCACGAGGTGCCGTCCGCCAGTCCGCTTACGGGAAAGTTCATGCGGCTGCTCGCCCAGCACGGGGCAGCGGTGTACCCGGCCGGCACCCAGCTGGCGTACAAGGAGAAATGGGCCCCGCAGCTCGTCCTTCCCGAGTACCTCGCCTTCGAACGCGGGGCCAGTCTCGGGGCGATCTGGCAGATCCTGCGGGTCACCAAGTCCGTCTAAAACAAGCTGCGTCGGGGCGGAAGTCTTGGCACGGTGGGGCCGGACGGACCGGCGTCGGTCTGCCGGTCCGGCAGCCGTGCGAGGGCCGGGTTACGTGACGGAGTGGAGGACCGAAGGTGGCATCGCATGCCGAACCGGTGGGAGAGGCCCAGGACCCGCACTGCCTCCACGCGGACCGGGTGGCCTCGCTGCTGGCCGGCGCTCCGTGGCGGCGCCTTCTCGTGGTCGGCGACACGGACGCCACGGGCCGGGGAGAGCCGGTGCCCGGATACCGCCGGGCGGGGTGGGCCGACCGGGTCGCCGAGGCGCTGCGTACGGTGCGGCCGTCCGCCGCCTACCTCAACCTCGGCCATCGCGACCTCCCGGCATCGGCGGTCCGGGCTCGTCAGCTCGGGCAGGCTCTGGAATTCCGCGGGGACCTCGCCGTTGTGGCGGCGGGCGGTGACGACGCGTTCCGCGCCTCCTTCGACATCGACACCGTCGGGGCCGAACTCGGCCGGATCATCCGGCCGTTGCGGGACGCGGGCTGTGATGTCCTCACGCTGGGCTGGTTCGATGCGGCCGGGGCGGGGGCACCGCAGGCGAGGGGCAAGGACGCTCCGGGCACCCGGCTGCGTCAGCTCGCCGAACGCACCCACGCCGTCTCGATGCAGCACGGCGGCATCCATGTGGACCTCACCGGGCACCCCGCGGGCAAGCTGCCCGGACTCCGCGGCGCCGACGGCCGACGGCTGACCATGCGGGGCCATGCGATCGTGGCCGCCACCGTCGTGCGCGCGCTGGGAACCCACCTCGGCTCGCTGCGGGAATGGGCCTGAGGTGCGTCAGGACTGGGCGAAGGTCTTGAAGATGTTCCGGAACTGGAGAAGCGTGGCCTCCAGCAGTTCGTCCCTGTTGTCGCGGTGAGCCATCGACATGGCGCTCTCGCAGCTCGCACCGTGGATCATCGAGGCCATCGCCGTGATCTCGCTGCGGGAGTGGTCCTTGCCGAGGGCCTGCGCCAGCCCGTAGGCCATCATGCGCCGGCAGTCGGAACGGATCTCCCGCATGTCGGACCAGCCCAGCGCGCCCGGGGCGTCGATGAGGGTGATCCGCTGGACGCTGGGTTCCATCGACGCGACCAGGAACTCCCGCATGCCCTGGTACAGCCCTTCCCAGGGGTCGTCGTAGAACGTGTAGGTCTGGGCGATGGCGCTGGACAGCCGGTGCTGCTCCGCCTCGTACACCGCGCGGAAGAGCTCGCGCTTGTTCTTGAAGTGGTGGTAGAGAGCGCCCTTGCTGGCACCCACCTCCTCGCAGATCGCGTCCAGGGACGTGGCTGTGTATCCGTCCCGGGCAAACAGTCTCCGGGCCGCGGCGAGCAGGTCGTTCGTCGTGGTCCGGGAGCGTTCTTCCTGAGTACGACGTGTGCGCTGATTGGCCATGGTCATCCGGATCGTCCGTGTACTGCGACAGGTGTGATCCATCCACGATAGACGCGTCAGCCGCATACCGGAAGTACAGTGTCCCATCCACCAATCGACATACCGTCCGTTGGAATGTAACCTCCCAGGCGCAAGGTGCGACAACGCTGCGGGCGACCGCCCGGAGCCTGCCGAGTATTCCTCTGACCGGTCCGGTCAAGGAGGTCACCCACATGCAATCCACCGCTCCGCCCGTGACCCACGTGGCGGCCACGCGATGGTCCCTCCTCATGACCCACCGGGACCGCATCCTCCGCCTCGCGCGGTCGCGGCTCGCCGACGCGCAGGAGGCGGAGGACTGCGTGCAGGAGGCACTCCTGCGCGCGGCGACCTTCCGGAATCTCGACGAGAACCGGATCGGTCCGTTCCTCACCACGGTGACCCTGCGCCTGTGCACCGACGTCCACCGCCGCGACGAACGCCACCGGCGCCTGCTGCGCGCGACCTGGATGCAACAGGCGGCAGGGCCGGAGGAGCAGATATGCGCCGCGTACGAGGAGGCGTGGGTGCTGCGTCAGGTGGAACGGCTGGCCGGGCGGGAGCAGGAGGTGATCCTCGCCCGGGTCAACGGGATCAGCACCCGGGAGTTCGCCAGCCGGCTCGGGATATCCGACAAGGCGGCGGAGAGCGCCTTCACCCGGGCCAGGGCCCGGCTGCGCCGCTGGTACGAGGAGAGCCTGACCGGCTGACGAACCGGACGGCCCTCAGGCCAGGGCCGCCGGCAGCAGCCGGGCGACGTCGTCGGCGGAGGCCGATTCCAGCGAGGCCAGACCGTCGGCCACGGCCGCGGTGCCGCCGGCCGTGAGGAACTTCTCGCGCATCAGTTCCGGGAGGTTCCCCGCGTGGGAGGACCCCACGGCCCCGGCCGGCACATCGAGTTCCCTGGTCAGGGAACGCCCGTCGGTGAGCGTCACCGTCACCCGGGCCGGGGTGGACTTCCGGGTGGAGCCGAAGTCCTTGCTCGGCGGTTCCAGCTCGCCGACCAGGTCCACGAGCCACTGGCCGTCACCCTTCCAGCGGGCGCCGAACACCTTCAGCCAGTCCGCGGCCCGGGGCCCCGCCTGCCGCAGCGCCTCGCCGAACGGGACCTCGCAGTGGAAGAGATCGTGGGTCATCGCCTCGTCCAGCCGGATCCGGACGCGATCGGCCACCGCCCACCGGTCGGCGTCGGCGAGCCGCTGCGGGGTGAAGTCCTCGGCGGTGAGATCGCCGGTCAGCAGCGCCGTGGACAGCAGGTACGGCAGGGCGAAGACCAGCGCGCTCACGGGGGAGTCCGGGCCGCGCAGATAGGCGCCGGCCTGCCGGTTCACCAGCACCGTGTACAGCGAGGTGTCGACCGATATCTCCGCGATGTCCTGGGCGCGCACCGTGCCGATCTCCCGGTGGAGCCCGAAGGCGCAGTCGATGGCGGAGTCCATCCCGGGACCGCCGGGGTGCAGCTTGAACGAGGTGGTGAGGGTGTGCCATCTCTCGGACAGCCCCGCCGTCACGATCTCGGGAAGAGGAACAGTCGCGAACCGGGAGAGGAACCCTTCGGCGTGCTCCAGGATCTCCGGGCTGCCGCGGAACCCGGCCGCTGCCGCATCGCACGCGTCGAGCCCCACAGCGACCGGCGTGGACGAGCTGAAGACCTTCGCGTCGCCCCCCAGGAAGCCCACCGGGACGGTGCGCGGAGGCAGCCCGAGCCCCAGCCCCAGGGCGCTCACCCAACGGCCGGCGGTCGCGTCCTCGCCGCGCAGCCGCCCCGCGATGGCACCGGTGACATGGGTGTACGGAGCGCTCTGGCCGCGGAAGGGACCCAGCGTCGTGGCGGCCGTGATCCGCGCCGCGACCTCGTTGGCCACGACCACGGAGGTCAGCAGACCGGCACCGTTGAGACCCTGCGCCCGCGCATACGCCATGGGCACGGCCACGGTCGAGTTCGACAGGTGGCCGGCAAAGGCGGTGTCGTCGAAGTGCAGCCAGGCACCGAGCCCGGCCAGCACGAACGAGGACCTTCGGGGGTCGTCCTGGAGCGGCTCCCCGAAGGCCTGGATCATCCGGCGCCCCAGCGGGTGGGAGGCGCCGACGCGTATCGCCGCGCACTGGGAGAGGATCTGCAGCTTCGCGATCTCGACGACATCCTGCGGAATATCGTCGAACCGCAGGCTGTGGGCCCATTCTGACAATTCCTCGGTGAGGGTCATCCCGTCTCCTTCATGACGCATTCGGCGGCCGGTCCGCCACTGAGGCTGCAAGAGAGTTACGCGCGAGTGCCCGCCATCCCTCATGGAGCCGCCGGAAGAAACGGGATTCGTCTCTTCTGAGGGGGGCGGGGCCGTCACGCGTAAAGCATTCAGCCGCCGTTGCGGAAACGGCCCGGGCCGGACGCTCCGGGAGGCGTCCGTGACCTGCTTCTCCCGATGCCGGAAGGAATGCGATGCCCACACCTCAAGAGGCCACCCGAATGCGTTCGGGGACCGCCAGCGACACGGCGCACCTGACCGCGCGTGTCCGTGCGGCCGATGCCGTCGTCGAGCCGTCCCGCAGGCTGCTGGACGACCGGTTCGCCGCGTTGTTCGTGACCGAGCCGCCGCCGCCCGCGACCTCCGACGAAGCCCTGCGGCGACTGGGGGCCATCGACCACGCGCACGGCGGATTCCTCGCGGAGATACTCCTCAGACAGCGGTTCTTCGAGCACGAGCTCGTCCGCAGCGTGGCCGACGGGGTCCGGCAGGTGGTGATGCTCGGCGCCGGGTACGACACCACCGCACTGCGGATGCCCGGCTACGACGGGCTGCGCTACTTCGAGGTCGATCACCCCGCCACCCAGCGGGCCAAACTGGCGACGCTCGCGCAGGAGATGCTCAGCACGCCCTCGGTCACCTACGTACCGCACGACTTCGAGGCCGGCGGCTCCCTCGTCGGCGCTCTGGCGGAGGCGGGGTTCGATCCCGCGCAGCCGTGCATCGTCGGCTGGCTGGGCGTGACGTTCTTCCTGCAGCCCGGAGCACTGCACCAGGCGCTCGCCGAGCTTGCCGAGATCTGTACGGCAGGCAGCGTCCTCGTCTTCGACTACATGGACGAATCGGTGATCGACGGGACGACGCCGTACCGGGGCGCGCTCGAAATGGCCCGCAAGGTGGGGGCGGAGGGCGAGCCCTACCTCACCGGCCTCACCCCGCAGTCGGCGGCCGAGGCGGTCCGCCGGGCCGGTTTCTGGCCGATGGAGGAACTGCGGGTCCCCGACCTCGTCAAGCGGTTCGGCGGGAACGACCCGTACTGCAACGGGGACGACTTCATGGGCGTGATGGCGGCCGAGCGGGCCGGAAACGGAGGAGCGGCATGACTTCGGTGGAAAACGGATCGGTACGCCACGGATCAGAGGCGTCGGACCCCTACGTACTGTCCGCACAGGACGTCGACGCGCTGCTGGCGGCCGCACCGTGGAGCCGTTTCGCGGTCCTCGGCGACAGCTTGGCCGAGGGGCTCGGCGAGGCGGTGCCCGGCTACCAGGACATCCCGTGGGCGGACCGGGTGGCAGCCGCGCTCAGGCGGCGAAACCCCGGCCTGGAGTACCTGAATCTGGGCGTGCGCTATCTGCGGGCCGCTGAGGTGCGGGCCCGCCAGCTGAAGCCGGCGCTGGACTTCCGGCCCGACCTGGTCTCGGTCGTCTGCGGCGGCAACGACATGCTGAGCCGGGACTTCTCGGCCGAGACGGTCGAGGCGGAACTGGTGGGGCTGATCGGCCCGCTGCGCGAGGCCGGCGCCGATGTCTTCGTCTTCACGATCCAGGACATCACCGCGGTCTTCCCCGAACAGCTCGGCGGCGGCGGGCTGCGGGAGCGCATCCAGGTGTTCAACGAGCAGGTGCGCTCGGTGGCCGCCCGGTACGGGGCGATGGTGGTCGACATGTGGAGCCACCCCACCAGCAGCAGCCGGGACGTCTTCAGCTCGGACATGCTGCACGCCTCGATGCGCGGGCACGCCGTCCTGGCAACCGCGGTGGTCACCACCCTCGCGGAGCAGCTGGCGGCGGCCGAAAGCCCCTGAGGCTGCGGTCTCAGTGAGATCTCAGTGAGCGCTGCCAAGGTAGTGACGTACCCCGGAACGCGAGCCGCAGGGCCTCGTTCCGGGGCACGAGGAGAGATTCCCGTAGCGGCCCAACGGGGATGAGGAGCTTGCTTCTCATCGGGGCTCCATGAGCCCACGCAGGTTCGAATCCTGCTCTCTCCGCTGTGAAACCGTTCTCGGCACAGACCTGGGGGGTCGGCATGCCTGGTTGGTGGGCACGCACCGGACTGGTCGTCTTCAACCCGGTGGCCGGTGCGGGCCGTACCGACCGCATGGCAGCGGACGCGGTCGTACGCCGGTGCGAGCAGTACGTCACCGATGTGACCGTGGTCCCCACCGAATACCGGGGCCACGCCGAGGAACTCGCGGCCAAGGCGGCCGCCGACGGTATCGACGTGGTGATCGCGGTCGGTGGCGACGGCACCACGCGCGAGTCGGCCGCGGGTCTTGTGCGGGCGTCGCTCGCCCGGCCCGACGGCATCACCGGGGGGCCCGCGCTGGTGAACATCCCCGGCGGCACGGCGAACTCCGTCTTCCGCGAGATCTGGTCCGACAGGCCGTGGGAACAGGCCCTGGACGCGGCACTGGGCACCTCCGGGCCACGCATCCGCCGGGTCGACGTGGCCCGGATCGTGGAGACCGGCACCCTCGCGCTGCTCGGCACGGGAACAGGCGTCGTGGCCGAGGTGCTGGAGGCCGCCAACCGTCTCGGCTCCGTACCGGGAAGGGACCGCTACCGGCTCGCCGTGGCGGAGACGGTACGCACCGCCGCGCCGTATCCCCTCCGGGTCACGGTCGACGGCACCGTGGTCCATGACGGTCCCACCTATCTGACCAACATCGGCGGCGGGCGCTACCGGTCGGGCCAGTTCAAGCTCATGCCGCTGTCCGTGCTCGACGACGGACTTCTCGACATCTGTGTCGTCAGCGGCGACCTGCCCCTGCCGGAGCTGCTCCACCTGACCCAGGACGGCAGCCACGTCGACCGCCCGCAGGTCGTCTACACGCGCGGCAGGCGGTTCGTACTGGAACGGACCGACGGGTCCTCGCTGACGTGCGAATACGACGGCGAGAGCGCAACCGGCATCGCGTCGCGCTGCACGGTCGAGATCCTGCCCGGTGTGCTCCCCGTCCTCGCGCCTTCCGCCGAGGAGTGACGCACCGTCGGCAGGGCTGATCACCCCCTGAAGGCGGAGGAGAGAGCCATGCACGACGTGACCAGTGGCACCGGCGGCAGCTGGACCCAGCCGATGGCCGGCCACACACATTTCACCTGGAACTACGACGACGGCCGCCAGAGCCTGCTGAACCTGTACCAGAAGGGCAAGGACAAGCAGTGGGACAGCACCACCCGCATCGACTGGGGGCTGGAGGTCGACCCGTACGACGCGCTCGGCACTCCCGAGAACACGCTGGCCCTCTACGGCTCGCGGCAGTACGGCAAGCTCAACGAGAAGGAACGCCAGGAAATGCGCCGGCACATGGCGGCCTGGGAGTTCAGCCAGTTCCTGCACGGTGAGCAGGGGGCGATGATCTGCTCCGCCCGTATTGTCGAAACGGTTCCGGATCTCGATTCGAAGTTCTACGCGGCTACCCAGGTGATGGACGAGGCGCGGCACGCCGAGATATTCGCACGTTTCCTCAAGGACAAGATCGGGATGGAATATCCGATCAGTTCCCATTTGCAGGCCCTGCTCGGCGACGCGCTGTCCGACTCGCGCTGGGACATGCCCTATCTCGGTATGCAGGTGCTGATCGAGGGACTGGCCCTGGCCGCATTCGGAATTCTGCGTGACAAGACCAACAAGCCGCTGCCGAAACAGATGCTCGCCTACGTGATGCAGGACGAGGCACGGCACGTGGCGTTCGGCCGGCTCGCACTGCGCGACTACTACGCGCAGCTGTCGCCCAAGGAGCTGGCCGAACGGGAGGAGTTCGTCGTCGAGGGCTGCTACCTGATGCGCGACCGGTTCCGCATGCAGGAGGTCTGGGAGAACCTCGGCTTCGACATGGCGGAGTGCATGGACTACATGAACAAGGGGCCCCGCATGCAGGCGTTCCGTTCCCGCCTGTTCACCCGGATCGTGCCGTGCGTCAGGGACATCGGCCTGTGGGGGCCGGCGGTCAAGCGCGCATACGAGGACATGGGCGTCCTCGACATGGCGAAGAGCGATCTGCTCGCGCTGATGAAGGCCGACGAGACCCAGGCCGAACTGATCGACCAGGAGCGCAGGCGGGAGCGGCTCCGCCGGGAGGACCAGGAGATCGCCGACCGGGTCGCCGAGGTCGACGCGGCGGTGGCGGCGGGCTCGTCGGACACGGCCGGCTGAATCGCCCGTGTGCCGATCCGGTTGCCGCCGGTGTGTCGGTCCGGAGCGCCGGTCCGGAGCGCCGCAGGTGCGTCGAATCGGCGGCGTCAATCCGCCTCTCACCTGCGAACATACCGACGGTATCAAGAGTCCGAGGGGTCGGCATCTTCTCAACTTCCGCAGTATGGCGGGTATCTGATGCCCGCTGGATGGTGTGATCCGTTGACGAGTCACCTCTCACACGGATACATTCCAACCATCGGTATGTTGGAGGTGTGATGATGAGCGCTCGATCTTCTGGCGCTGATACCAGGCCGGGGTACCTTCCCCTGCTGCTTCTGGCCTCCAGTGCGACCTTCTTGGCTGTACTGGATGTGACGATCGTCAATCTGGCCATCCCTGATCTCCACAAGGATTTCGAGGATGCGAAGCTGGCCGATCTCTCTTGGGTGATCACCGTGTACGCCACGGTCTTCGCCGCCCTGCTGGCCCCCGCGGGCAGGCTGGCGGACGTGTTCGGCCGGCGCTCGCTGTTCAGGGCGGGTGTCGCCGTCTTCACGGTGATGTCCCTGGCCTGTGCGCTCGCGCCGAACCTGCCCCTGCTCCTCGTGGCGCGTGCGCTGCAGGGTGCGGGAGCGGCCGCCATGATCCCGGCGTCGCTCGCGATCGTCCTGGTCGACAGCCCGCCCGAGCGTCGTCGTGCGGCGATCGGGCAGTGGAGTGCCGCGTCCGCGCTGGCCGCGACCGTCGGCCCCTCGCTCGGCGGGGTGATGGTCGACGCCTTCGGGTGGTGGTCGCTGTTCCTGATCAACGTTCCGATCGGACTGCTGCTCCTGGTCCGCTCCGGCATCATCCCGAAGACGGCGAGGTCCGCGGAGTCGCGCGTGCCCGACGTCATCGGAACGGTGCTGCTGGGTGTCGGGATCGGGCTGCTGAGCCTGGGCATCTCGAAGGGCAGCGACTGGGGCTGGGGCAGCACCGAGACGATCGCCTGTCTCTGTGTCGGTGCGGTCGCCATGGCCATCGCGGTGTCGCGTTCCCTGCGTCACCCCGAACCGGCGATGGAGACGGCGCTCTGGCGCAACCGCACGTTCGCCCTGGCCAATGCCGCGTCCTTCTTCTACGGCGCGGCGCTCTTCGCCTGGCTGCTGGTCGGCGTCCTGTACGTCACCGCGGTCTGGGACTGGTCCGAGCTGCAGGCCGGCCTCGCGGTGACCCCGGGTGCGCTGACTGCGACCGTCGTGGCTCTGTACTCCGGGAACCTGATGGCGAAGTACGGACCGCGAACGATCGTGGTCGCCGGTTCGGTGGTTCTGGCGGCCACCGGGTTCTTCCTCGCCTTCACCCTTCCCGACGAGCCCATGTTCCTCGAGTACTGGCTGCCGACGGGCATTCTGGCCGGGGCCGGAATGGGTGCCATCACGACCGGCACCTCGACCGCCTCCGCTCTCTCGGTCTCCCCGCTGAAGTTCGCGGCGGCGACCGGTCTCAGCCAGACGGCCCGCCAGGTCGGTGGGGCATTCGGTATCGCCACCCTTGCCACGCTGCTCGTCGACGCCGGCGACAAGCCGGACCCGTACGGGCACGTACTCCTCTTCTGCTCGGTCGCCACGGTCCTGACCGGCCTCGCGGGTCTTGGCCTCGTCATCAAGAGCGATCCCGCCCCGGCCACCCAGGCCGCGGCGCCCGACGCGCAGAGGTCACCTCAGGAGAAGACCGCCAGTTAGTTCTGTCCGCGGGACAGACATGGACGAAGGATCAGGTTCCGTAATGCCCATCAAGTCAAGTGAAGCCCTGTACACCGGCGTGGCGACCGCGGAGGGCGGCCGTGAGGGCCGCATCTCCACCGATGACGGCAAGCTCGACGTCGTCGTGAGCCAGCCCAAGGAGCTGGGAGGCAGCGGTGCGGGTACCAACCCCGAACAGCTCTTCGCGGCCGCCTACAGCGCGTGTTTCCACGCGTCGATCGGGATCATCGCCCAGATGAAGGGCATCGACGTCACGGGTTCCAGCGTGACCGCGAAGGTCGGCATCGGCAAAAACGATGCCGGTTTCGGGATCGTCGCCGAGCTCACGGCGTCCATTCCCTCGGTCGATGCCGCCACGGCCGCCCAGCTGGTGGAGAAGGCGCACCAGATCTGCCCGTACTCCAAGGTCACCCGAGGCGACATCGAGGTCACGATCGTCACCGCCTGAGCCCACGCGCTCACCGGTCAGGCCGCACCTCCCCCGGGGGTGCGGCCTGTCGGCCTGCCGGGCTGTCCGCCCGCGCCCTGTTGACTGGAGCTATTCAGCCACTCAAGATGTGAATAGAAAATTCACAGTCGCGAGGAGGCATCGCCATGTCAGGACCCCGCCCCGTACGGGCGCCGCGAGGTACCGAACTGAGCACCCTGGGATGGCAGCAGGAAGCCGCGCTGCGCATGCTGCAGAACAACCTCGACCCCGAGGTCGCCGAGCACCCGGACAAGCTCGTCGTCTACGGCGGCACGGGCAAGGCGGCCCGCGACTGGCGCTCGTTCGACGCGATGGTCCGCACGCTGCAGACGCTCAAGCAGGACGAGACGATGCTCGTCCAGTCCGGTCGTCCGGTCGGCGTCATGCAGACGCACGAGTGGGCCCCGCGGGTCCTGATCGCCAACTCCAACCTGGTCGGCGACTGGGCGAACTGGGAGGAGTTCCGCCGCCTGGAGGCGCTCGGGCTCACCATGTACGGCCAGATGACCGCCGGATCGTGGATCTACATCGGCACGCAGGGCATCCTGCAGGGCACGTACGAGACGTTCGCCGCCGTCGCCGCGAAGAAGTTCGGCGGGACACTGGCCGGGACGATCACGCTGACCGCCGGGCTCGGCGGCATGGGCGGCGCCCAGCCGCTCGCCGTGACGATGAACGACGGCGTCGCGATCTGCATCGACTGCGACCCGCGCGCCATCGAGCGCCGCATCGAGCACCGCTTCCTGGACGTGAAGGCGGACAGCCTGGAGCACGCGCTCCAGCTGGCCACCGAGGCGAGGGACGCACGCAAGCCGCTCTCCATCGGCCTGCTCGGCAACGCGGCGGAACTGCTGCCCCGGATGCTCGCCGAGGGCGCCCCGGTCGACATCGTCACCGACCAGACCAGCGCGCACGACCCGCTGGCCTACCTTCCGCTCGGCGTCGACTTCGACGACATGGCGTCCTACGCCACCGAGAAGCCCGCCGACTTCACCCAGCGCGCGCGGGAGTCGATGGCCCGGCACGTCGAGGCGATGGTCGGCTTCATGGACGCCGGCGCGGAGGTCTTCGACTACGGCAACTCGATCCGCGGCGAGGCCCAGCTCGCCGGATACGAGCGGGCCTTCGACTTCCCCGGCTTCGTGCCCGCCTACATCCGGCCGCTGTTCTGCGAGGGCAAGGGCCCGTTCCGCTGGGCGGCGCTCTCCGGCGAGGCCTCCGACATCCACAAGACCGACAAGGCGATGCTGGAGCTCTTCCCGGAGAACGAGTCGCTGCACCGCTGGATCAAGATGGCCGGCGAGCGCGTCCACTTCCAGGGCCTGCCCGCCCGCATCTGCTGGCTCGGCTACGGCGAGCGGGACCGGGCCGGCGAGCGGTTCAACGACATGGTGGCGAGCGGCGAGCTGGCGGCGCCGCTGGCGATCGGGCGCGACCATCTGGACTGCGGATCCGTGGCCTCCCCGTACCGGGAGACCGAGGCCATGCTCGACGGATCCGACGCGATCGCCGACTGGCCGCTGCTGAACGCGATGGTCAACGTGGCCTCCGGCGCCTCCTGGGTCTCCCTCCACCACGGCGGCGGTGTCGGCATGGGCCGCTCCATCCACGCCGGACAGGTGACGGTCGCCGACGGTACGAAGCTGGCGGGCGAGAAGATCCGCCGGGTGCTGACCAACGACCCGGGCATGGGTGTCATCCGGCACGTGGACGCCGGGTACGACATCGCGGAGTCCGTGGCATCGGACAAGGGCGTGCGGGTGCCGATGCGCGAGGGCGGCCCGGACGCGGAGTCCGGCACGGGCGAAGCGCCCGGCACGGGCGGGACCGCCGCGTGAGCCCCACCTTCCACGCGATGTGGGCGTCGTTGCGGAACATCGGCCGCAACGCCGAGTCCGGCGGCTACCGGCGCTACGCCTGGACCGGGGCCGACGCCGACTGCCGCCTCTGGTTCCGGATGCAGGCCGAGGCCCGCGGCCTCGACTGCGAGGTGGACCGCAACGGCAACCAGTGGGCCTGGCTCGGCGACCCCCTGGCGGGGGACGCCGTCGTCACCGGCTCGCACCTCGACTCCGTCCCGGACGGCGGAGCCTTCGACGGGCCGCTCGGAGTCGTCTCCTCCTTCGCCGCGCTCGATGAACTCCGCCGCAGGGGAGTGGAGTTCACCCGACCGCTGGCCATCACCAACTTCGGTGACGAGGAAGGCGCACGCTTCGGCCTCGCCTGCGTCGGCTCCCGGCTCGCCGCCGGGCAGCTGACCGCCGAGGCCGCGCACCGGCTGCGCGACGGCGACGGCGTCACACTGCCGCAGGCCATGGAGAAGGCGGGGTACGACCCCGACGCCATCGGCCCGGACCCCGAACGGCTCGCCCGCATCGGCGCGTTCGTCGAGCTCCACGTCGAGCAGGGCCGCGCCCTCGACGTCAGTGGCGACCCGGTCGGCATCGCCTCCGCGATCTGGCCGCACGGGCGCTGGCGGTTCGACTTCCGGGGCGAGGCCAACCACGCGGGCACCACGCGGCTCGTCGACCGCCGCGACCCGATGCTCACGTACGCCGAGACCGTGCTCGCGGCCCGCCGGGAGGCGGAGCTGACCGGCGCCCTCGCCACCTTCGGCAAGATCGCGGTCGAGCCCAACGGCGTCAACGCCATCCCTTCCCTCGTGCGCGGCTGGCTCGACTCCCGCGCCGCCGACCAGGACACCCTGGACACCGTCGTCGCCGGTATCGAGCGGGCCGCCCGGGAGCACGCCGAGCGTGCCGGGATCGACCTCGACGTCGTGCGGGAGTCCTTCACGCCCGTCGTGGAGTTCCAGCACGCCCTGCGCGACGAGCTGGGCGCGATCCTCAAGCGCTCCGCCATCCGGGACACCGGACGCGACGTTCCCGTACTGGGCACCGGAGCAGGGCACGACGCGGGTATTTTGTCCGCTTCGGTCCCAACCGCCATGCTGTTCGTACGGAACCCCACCGGGATCTCGCACTCGCCGGCCGAGCACGCCGCCGAGGACGACTGCGTGGCCGGGGTGATCGCACTCGCCGACGTACTGGAAGGTCTCGCGTGCCGCTGACGACGGAGCTGACAACGGAGCCGACGGGCAAGCCCGTCACCGTGACGTACTGGCTGTCCCATGCCTGGCTCGGCACCCATGTCGAACCGGACGTCGTCCTGGAGGTGGCCGGCGGACGCATCGCCGGTGTGCGGACCGGCGTCGACGCCCCGCCACCCGGTGCCATCGTGCTGCGCGGGCTCACCCTGCCCGGTCTCGCCAACGCCCACTCGCACGCCTTCCACCGCGCCCTGCGCTCCACCGTCCAGGTCGGCTCCGGCACCTTCTGGACCTGGCGCGAGATCATGTACCAGGTCGCGTCCCGGCTCACCCCCGACACGTACTACGACCTGGCCCGTGCCGTGTACGCCGAGATGGCGCTGGCCGGCATCACCGCGGTCGGCGAATTCCACTATCTGCACCACGCGCCGGGCGGCGTCCCGTACGACAACCCCAACGCGATGGGCGAGGCCCTGATCGCGGCCGCCCGCGAGGCCGGCATCCGGATCACCCTGCTGGACACCGCCTATCTCGCCGCCGGATTCGGCCGCCGGCCCTCCCAGTACCAGAAGCCCGACCGGCACCAGCAGCGCTTCTCCGACACCACCGCCGACGCCTGGGCGGAGCGCGCCTCCCTCCTCAAGGGCGACGAACACGCCCTGATCGGCGCCGCGATCCACTCGGTGCGGGCCGTCCCCGCCGATCAGCTCGCCACCGTCACCCAGTGGGCCGAGGAGCGGCAGGCCCCGCTCCATGTCCACCTCTCCGAGCAGACCGCGGAGAACGACGCCTGCCTGGCCACCCACGGCCGCACCCCCACCCGGCTCCTCGCCGACCACGGCGTCCTCGGCCCGCGCACCACCGGCGTGCACAACACCCACCTCACCGGTGAGGACATCGAACTCATCGGCTCCACGGCCACCGGCACCTGCATGTGCCCGACCACCGAACGCGACCTGGCCGACGGCATCGGCCCCGCGGTCGCCCTCCAGCGCGCCGGATCGCCGCTCTCCCTCGGCAGCGACAGCCACGCCGTGATCGACCTCTTCGAAGAGGCGCGCGCGATGGAGCTCAACGAGCGCCTGCGCACCCGGACCCGCGGCCACTGGACGGCCGCCGCACTCCTGCGCGCCGCCTCCGCCGACGGCCACGCCGCACTCGGCCGGCCCGACGCGGGCGTCCTCGAACCGGGCGCCCCGGCCGACCTGGTGACCGTCGCCCTCGACTCCGTCAGAACAGCGGGGCCGGTGCCCCGACTGGCAGCCGAAGCAGCCGTATTCGCCGCCTCCGCAGCCGATGTGCGCCACACCGTGGTAGCCGGCCGGCACATCGTCCGCGACGGACATCACGCGTTGGTCGGTGACGTCCCCGGAGCTCTCGCGAAGGCCATCGCGGCCCTGCACCACTGAGCACCCAGGCGGAGACCCCTCCACCGCCCAGACGCAAGGAGAGCAGCACCCCGATGACGACGACCGCCCTCACCCACATCTCCGCACTGGTCACCAACGACCCCTCCCTCGGTGACGGTTCCCCCCTCGGACTGATCCAGGACGCGGCCGTCGTCATCGAGGGCGACCGGGTCGTCTGGACCGGTGAATCAAGCAAAGCACCAGCCACTGACAACGCCGTCGACGCGGGCGGCCGGGCCGTCATCCCCGGCTTCGTCGACTCCCACTCCCACCTCGTCTTCGCGGGCGACCGCACCCAGGAGTTCAACGCCCGGATGTCCGGCCGGGCCTACAGCGCGGGCGGCATCAGGACCACCGTCGCCGCCACCCGCGCCGCCACCGACGAGGAACTCTCCGCCAACGTCGCCCGCTACCTCGCCGAGGCGCTGCGCCAGGGCACCACGACCTTCGAGACCAAGTCCGGTTACGGCCTCACCGTCGAGGACGAGGCCCGCGCCCTGCGCATCGCGGCCCGCCACACCGACGAGGTCACCTTCCTCGGCGCCCACATCGTCTCCCCGGACTACGCGGACGACCCGGCCGGTTACGTCGACCTGGTCACCGGCCCGATGCTCGACGCCTGCGCCCCGTACGCGCGCTGGATCGACGTCTTCTGCGAGAAGGGCGCGTTCGACGGCGACCAGGCCCGGGCGATCCTGACCGCGGGCCGCGCCAGGGGACTGCACCCCCGGGTCCACGCCAACCAGCTCGGGCACGGCCCCGGCGTCCAGCTCGCCGTCGAGCTCGATGCCGCGTCCGCCGACCACTGCACCCACCTCACCGACGCCGACGTCGACGCCCTGGCCCAGTCGGAGACCGTCGCCACGCTGCTCCCCGGCGCCGAGTTCTCCACCCGGGCCGCCTGGCCCGACGCCCGCCGCCTCCTTGACGCGGGCGCCACCGTCGCGCTCTCCACGGACTGCAACCCGGGCTCCTCGTTCACCTCGTCGGTGCCGTTCTGTATCGCCCTCGCCGTCCGCGACATGGGCATGACGCCCGATGAGGCGCTCTGGTCAGCCACCGCGGGCGGCGCGGCCGCCCTGCGCCGCGGCGACGTCGGCCGGATCGCCCCGGGCGCCCGCGCCGATCTGGTGGTCCTCGATGCCCCCAGCCACGTCCACCTCGCCTACCGGCCGGGCGTACCGCTGGTCCACGAGGTCTGGCGGAGCGGCGAGCGCGTGGTGGCAGCGCGCGCCCTCTGAACCGGCGTCACCAACGCGGAAGGACCTGCCCCTCGGCGGGGCAGGTCCTTGATCCGGCAGTCCCCGCAAGCGCGTTGCGGGGTGCCCGCTCATTCCTCCAGGGTCAGTCCCTTGCGGAGCTTGACCAGGGTGCGGGAGAGCAGTCGCGACACGTGCATCTGCGAGATTCCGAGCTCCTCGCCGATCTCCGACTGCGTCATGTTGGCGACGAACCGGAGCGAGAGGATCGTCCGGTCGCGGCCCGGCAGTGAGGCGATCAGCGGCTTCAGGGACTCGACGTACTCGATGCCTTCGAGTCCGTGGTCCTCATAGCCGATCCGGTCGGCCAGCGCGCCCTCGTTGTCGTCCTCCTCGGGCTTGGCGTCCAGCGAGCTCGCGGTGTACGCGTTGCTCGCGGCCATGCCCTCGACGACCTCGTCGTGGGTGATGCCGAGGCGGTCGGCGAGCTCGCCCACGGTGGGCGATCGGTCCAGCTGCTGGGCGAGCTCGTCGCCCGCCTTGGCCAGGTCGAGCCGGAGCTCCTGCAGGCGGCGCGGTACGCGCACGGACCAGCTGGTGTCACGGAAGAAGCGCTTGATCTCGCCGATGATGGTCGGCATCGCGAAGGTCGGGAACTCGACGCCCCGGCTGAGTTCGAACCGGTCGATCGCCTTGATCAGGCCGATGGTGCCGACCTGGATGATGTCCTCCATCGGTTCGCTGCGCGAGCGGAACCGGGAGGCGGCGAACTTGACCAGGGCCAGGTTCAGTTCGACGAGCGTGTTGCGTACGTAGGAGTACTCGTGCGTGCCCTCTTCGAGGGATTCCAGCCGGGCGAAGAGCGTCTTCGACAAGGCCCTGGCATCCAGCGGCCCCACTTCGGAGTAGGGCGGGATCTCGGGAAGTCCTTCGAGACCGGTCACGCCTTCGGTGCTGCGGATGTCTTCGGTACTGCTGGTGTCACTGCCACTGCTGGTGGTGCTGTTGCGCGTGCCGTCCAGGACGGCCGCAGCAGGGGAGTCTGATTCGGTCAGTCCCTGAGGACATGCTGACGTCGCGTTGTGGGTACGCGGTTCGTCGAGCCGGGGTGACATGGTCTCCTCCATCGTTCTCGGCATATGGCTGCCGATGCCCATACGTGTTCCTGCGGTGAAGCGGCGCCTCCAAAGCCGGCTGTGTTTTTGGTGTCCCCCTACCCTTACCCGGTCCTTGCAGGTCGTTACAACCTCCAATTGACGCCATATGTCCGGTTTGTTGAGGTCTTCGGCTACCGCGTGGCGCACGGAACGCGTACTGTTTTAAGAACGTCGGCGACAGGTGCAACTCATCTGCATGTGCGCTGATGCGGACAGTGACGAGACGAAGAGGGGCGGGCATGGACCGCGGGACGGTCGGCAGCGCTAACCGGGGTCGGCTTCAGGTCGAGGCCCGGACTGATGGCCGCAGTGAGGTTGTCACGCCGGTGGGTGAGTTGGATCACCACACGGCAGACCTGCTGCGCGAGCCCTTGGAGCACGCGGTCGAGCAAGGGCGTGTGCGTCTGGTGGTCGACTGCTCCCGGCTCGAATTCTGTGATTCCACCGGGCTCAATGTGCTGCTCGGTGCCCGCCTCAAGGCGGAGGCGGCCGGGGGAGGGGTCCATTTGGCCGGAATGCTGCCGGTGGTGGCGCGGGTCTTCGAGATCACCGGGGCCGAGGCGGTTTTCACCGTCCATGACTCCCTCGAAGAGGCTCTGGACACCTGATCGTGGTGCGTTTCGACGCCCCGGGCGCCCCTTCTGTTGCCCGTGTCACGCGCTCCGCGTAGACGAAGTGGGTGTTGTCACGAATCGACCGGGCAGGAGACACCTCGGCGAGCCGTGGGAGACGTACACGCTTCGTGTCCGTGCGGTACCTGTATCAGTGTCCATATCAATATTCGTTTCTGTATCTGTTCGATGGCGACATGGTGAATCGGTGAGGTGAAGCGCTGATGGGCACCACCCGGCAGCATCCGCCGGGCGACCTCGGCCGTGAGCCGGAGGGCGCAGGCGTGGGTGCACGCGCCGACGCGGGCACACGCGCGGACGCGCGTTCCGGCGTTCCCTCCGACGCGCACGTGGAGCCCGCGGAGCGGCAGTGGCGCACGCTGTCGCTGCGGGAGGTCAGCGGCATCGTGCCGACGGCCCGCGATTTCGCCCGCCAGGCGCTCCATGACTGGGGCTGGCTCCCCGCCTCGACCGCCGACCGCCGTGCCGCCGCCGAGGACGTCCTGCTGGTCGTCTCGGAGCTGGTCACCAACGCGTGCCTGCATGCGGACGGCCCCGACGAGCTCCGCATCGCCCGCACGCCGAAGGCGCTGCGGGTGGAGGTCACCGACGGCGGCGCCGGACAGCCCGCGCCCCGCACCCCGCACCGGGCCGGACGGCCCGGCGGACACGGCATGTTCATCGTGCAGCGGCTCTGCCTGGACTGGGGAGTCGTACGGGTGTCGGGTGAGCCCGGCAAGACCGTCTGGGCGGAGCTGGCCGCCCCCGCATAGCCCCCGAACGGGTTTCCCCTGCTCGTCCCCCTGGGCTCGTACGCCCCTTGAAGAGCGCGCCGATCCGGCGCGCTCTTTGTCTTCCCTCCACAAGGCCCCGGGCGTACCTTGAGCGCCCAATCTGATGTGTCGTCAGTTATTTGCGCCGTTGTGAAGCGGCGCGCGGCGACTCCCGGCATGAGGGGAACTCGAGGTGTCGTACCAGAAGCGAACAGCTCTCGCGCTGGCGTCCGGGCTGGCGAGCGCGGTGGTGCTGCTGGCCGCGCCCGCCGCCCACGCGACGGTCGTCGACGTCAACTACAAGTGCAAGACCCCGATCGGCGACAAGGCCGCCGTCTCGCCCATCGACATCAAGAGCGTCAAGAGCGGCAGCGGTTACAAGCTCACCATGTCCTTCCAGAAGGGGGTCTCCTCCAGCCCGGTGGAACTGGGCAAGGGGGCGATGAACCCCAGCGCGGTGATCAAGGTGGGCGGCGCCGACCCGGGGCAGGTCCAGGTCTCCGGAGCGGCCAACTCCGCCGCCATCCCGGCCAACAGCCCCATCAAGATCAACGATCTGTCGGGGACGTACACCCCGAAGAAGAGCGGCAAGGTCGACTTCACCGCAGGAGTGCTCACCATCAAGGCGCTCGGTACGACGACGACCTGCACCCCGTCGAACAACCCGGGCCCCTCGCTCTCCCTCGACGTCACCGCGGCGGGCGGCGGTACGAGCACATCGGGCGGCAGCGACTCGCTGCCCAAGACCGGCCCGCTGGACTCGGCGGTGGCGCTCGGCACGCTCGGCGGCACGGTGCTGCTGACCGGTGCGGCCGGCGTGCTGTGGCTGACCAGGCGGGGGCAGCGGGTCACGGGCTGACCCGCGCGAACCACCGCCGCCGTCACGCACCAGGGAGCCGCCCATGCCGCCGTTGACCGGTCACGCCACCCGCCCCGTCCCAGGACCTGTCGCCGCACGGCCGTCCGCCGCGCGACGTCTGGCCCGTATCCTGCCGCTGCTCGCCGTCCTGTGGTGCACCGTCGCCACGGCGGCGGTGGCCGGTGCCACCGAGCACCCGGCTGCCGGTCCGGCGTGGACGGCGCAGCCCGCGGCGAACGGCCCAGGACAGGGCGAGGGCAGACCGTACTTCTACCTGGAGGGTCTGCCCGGCAGCGTTCTGGAGGACCGGCTCTCGGTCACCAATCCGGGACCGGAGCCGGTCACCGTACGGCTGCGCGGCGCCGACGCGTACAACACGGGGAACGGCGGATTCGCGGTGCGCGGTGCGCACGGATCGACCGGGACCGGAGCCTGGCTGCGGACGGCGAGTGCCGAGGTGACGGTGCCCGGCCGGACCCGGGCCGACGTGCCGGTCTCCTTCACCGTGCCCGAGGACGCGCAGCCCGGTGACCACCCCGGAGCGATCGTCGCCGAGAGCGGCGGCCGCTCGGTGGGCGTAAGGGTCCAGCTGCGGGTCGGCGGACCGACGCTGGCCGCGCTCACGGTGGAGGACGTGACGGTGAGCGGCGGGACCATCCACTACACGCTGGTCAACCGGGGCAACGCGGTCCTCGTGCCGCGCCTGTCCGTCAGCGCGGACGGGGTGTTCGGGACCCTGCTGCGGCGCGGCGCCCGGGCTCTGCCCGTGGAACTGCTGCCCGGTCAGCGGGTGCGGCTCACCGAGCCGTGGCGGGACGCCCCGTCCCTCGACTCGGTCACCGTGCGGCTGCGCGTCACGGCGGCGGGCGGGGCACACGACGAGGCGGCCGTTTCGGCGGCCTTCGTGCCCTGGGCGCCGGTGGGCGGCGGCGCGCTGCTCCTCCTGGCCGCCGTCGCCGCCGGTGTGTACGGCCTCCGGCGCCGGCGCGGAACACGGCGGGGCGCACATGACGACGGGGCCGGCCCGGCTCCGGATCTCCGACAGCACTCCGACGAGAGGCACTTGGTGAAGGCGGGAGCGGAATCGTGACTGGACGGACCGGACCGGCGGCATCCCGGAACGACGGCCGCGGGCGGGCGGGCGTACTGCTCGCCGTACTGCTGGCCGCGATACTGCCCGCTCTGCTGCTGACCGCACCCGGGGCCCAGGCCGAGAGCCCGGGCGCGGCTGACCCGAAACCGGTGGTCACGCTCTCGGAGAAGCAGGCGGGCAAGGGCGGGGAGATCACCGTCAACGGCAAGGGCTGGCGGCCCGACACCCTGCTCATGATGCTGATCTGCGGGCAGTCCACCCCCGCGCGCGGCGTGATCGGCGGCACCAACTCCTGTTCCAACGCGGACGGCCGCGCCGTCACCACCGACAAGAAGGGCTCCTTCACCAAGAAGCTGCCGGTCGCCGAGCCGCCCGCGCCGTGCCCCTGCGTGGTCCATGTCGCCACAGTCACCGGCGAACAGGCTCTCGCCGACGCGGTGTTCGTGGTCGCGGGCCACCCCGTCGCCGCACTGCCGAAGCAGACGGGCGACGGAAAGCTCGCCGTCCTCGCGGCCACCAGGCTGGAGGGCGACAGCGGGATTCTCACCTGGTTCGGCGCCCCGCCGTCGCGCCGGCTCGTGTTCACGGTCGGCAACCTGGGCTCCGCGCCGGTCAAGGACCCGGTCTTCCGGGTCGGCACCGCCCACGGCGTCTATGCCGCGCAGTGGGAGGAGCGGCAGTGGCGGGGGACCGTCGAGCCCGGCCGCAAGGCCCGTATCGAACTGCCCGTCGAGCTGACGGCGGGCGCCCACGGCGACTACCAGATCTCACTGAAGTACGGCACGAAGGTGCTGGCCGAGCAGCCATGGGGGGTCGGCCGCCCGTGGGGCGTGACGCTCTTCTGGATCCTGCTCTGTCTCGTGGTGCCCGCGGCCGTGTTCCGTATCGGTATGGCGGTCGTCGACAAGGTACGGCCGCGCCCCGCACATGCGGCGGGCCGCCGGGGGCAGCGCCCTTCCCCGCGCACCGGCGTGACCGTGAGGTTCCCGAAGCTGCGGCGCGCCCCGGCCCAGGAGGTCGGCCCCGCGCCCGCGACGGGCCCGAGCACCACCACGGCCGCGCTGCCGTGGTTCACCCCTGATTCCGCACCGTCAGAGCACAGACCGACGACGAAGGGACATTCGTGAGTACGCAACGCAGGACGGTCGCGGCGGGAGTCGCGATGATGATCGGCGGGGCGGGCATGCTGCTGGCCGCGAGCCCTGCCCAGGCCGCCGACATCTCGTACAAGACGGAGTGCATACCCCCGGCCATCTCCGGACTGCCGCCCGTCCAGGGCACCACCAAGGTGCAGCTGACCGCGCCCGCCACGGCGAAGGTCGGGGACACCGTGGAGGTCGTGTGGAAGACGATCCAGGGTGCCTCGGACAACCCCGACGTTCTCGATCTCGAAAAGGACACCATCAAGCCGACCGGCACCATCAAGCTGGGCGGCGCCGCCACCGGCGACCTGAAGATGGAGGGACCGCGGCAGAATCCGCCGATCCCCAAGAAGAGCCCGATGGTCGTGTCGGACATGAAAGGCACTCTGAAGCTGGAGAAGGCGGGTGACTTGACGCTGACGCCGGACGCGTACGCCCTCAACGTCTCGAAGCCGATCTCCACGGACACCAAGTGCACCCCGAAGGAGACGGTCCAGCCGGGCGCGACGATCAAGGTCACGGACGGCGGCGGATCCACCACCGGCGGCACGACGGCCGGGGGAACGACCGCGGGCGGCACGACGGCCGGTGGCACCACCAGCGGTGGCACGACCGCGGGTGGCACGACCGCCGGTGGTTCGGACTCCGGTGGTTCGGACTCCGGCGGCAGCGGTGGTGCCACGGACTTCCCGGGCAAGGAAGTCGTCGTGAACTTCGCCTGCAAGTCGCCGGGTCCCGAGGAGGGCATCGCCTCCAAGGTGACGATCAACGCCAAGAAGAAGGGCGGGAGCTACGCGCTCACGGTCAAGACCGCCAAGGGCGTGATGAACAGCCCGGCTCCGCTGCCCGCGGGTGCGCTCAAGCCGTCCATGAAGATCGTCATCGGTGGCGCCGACAAGGGCTCCGTCAACGTGACGGGGCCGGGGAACCCCGAAGCCCTGGAGACGGGCAAGCCGGTGAACCTGCCCGACATGACCGGCACGTACAAGCCGGGGGCCTCGGGAAAATCCACCCTCACCCCCGGCGCGCTGACGATCGACGTCATGCTGGGCGGCCAGAAGATCAACATCCCGTGCACGGTCAAGGGCACTCCTGCGGCGTCGCTCGTGCTCGACACCACCGCGCAGGAAGGCGGTGCGTCCGGTGGTGACACCGGGGGCTCCGGCGGAGCTGCGGCGGGCGGCGGCACGGCGTCCGGCGGCGGGCTCGCGGCCACCGGAGCCGAGGACAACGGGTCCCTGCGCGCACTCGGCCTGGTCGCCGGAACGGCGATCCTGCTGGGCGGCGCGGTGTTCACGTTCACTCCGTGGCGCCGGCTGCGCACGGGCCGGTGAGCTGAGGCGCGTACGTGTACGGAAGGCGCCGGCTGCGCACGGGCCGGTGAGCTGAAGCGCGTACGCAGACGGAAGGGGCCGCCGCACCGTTCTCACGGTGCGGCGGCCCCTGCGCGTGAAACCGGGGGATCAGCTCACGTCGCCCATGTGCTTCGTGACCTTCTTGCGGTACATCCAGATGCCGACACCGGCGATGACCGCGAGGATCGCCTCGAAGGCGACGGCGCCCGAGGTGTTCAGGTCGACCCCGAGCTGCGGGGACGTGAGGAGACCGGTCACGGAGTCACCCGCGGTGACCGCGAGGAACCAGACACCCATCATCTGGGAGCTGTACTTCGCCGGGGCCATCTTCGTGGTGACCGACAGGCCGACCGGGGAGAGGCAGAGCTCCGCGACGGTCTGGATGAAGTAGATCGACACCAGCCACATCGGGCTGACCTTGCCGCCGTTGGCCGCGGTGTCGATCAGCGGGATCATGAAGACGACGAAGGAGATGCCGATCAGCACGAGGCTGGAGGCGAACTTGACGGCGGTGCTCGGCTCCTTGCCGCGCTTGTTCAGCCACAGCCACCCCGAGGCGACCACGGGGGCTATCGCCATGATGAAGATCGGGTTCAGCGACTGGTACCAGGACGTCGGGAAGTCGAAGCCGAACAGGCTGTTCGTCGTCGAGTTCTCACCGAAGATCGACAGGGTCGAGCCGTTCTGGTCGTAGATCATCCAGAAGACGGCGGCGACCACGAAGAACCAGATGTAGCCCGACAGCTTGGACTGCTCGGTGTCCGTCAGCTCCTTGTCGCGCTTCATGCGGACCAGGACGGCGATGGGGATGATCAGTCCGGCGACGGTGATCGGCAGCAGCGCCCAGTCGGCGAAGTTCCCGGTGATGGCCAGCAGGGTGTAGAAGGCGGCCGCGACGATCAGCCAGACCAGGCCCTTGCGCAGGACGGAGCGCTTCTCCTGGTCCGTCGCCGGGGTGGAGACGACGTTGCTCTCCGGGCTCAGGTGGCGGGTGCCGAGCATGAACTGGGCGAGGCCCAGGGCCATGCCGATCGCTGCGAGCGCGAAGCCGAAGTGCCAGTTGACCTTCTCGCCGACGGTGCCGATGGTCAGCGGGGCGAGGAAGGCACCGAGGTTGATCCCGATGTAGAAGAGCGTGAAGCCACCGTCACGGCGCGGATCCTCCGGGCCCTTGTAGAGGTGGCCGACCATCGTGGAGATGTTCGCCTTCAGCAGCCCGGAGCCGAGCGCGACGAGCACCAGACCGGCGAAGAACGTCGCCGAGTTGGGCACAGCAAGCGTGATGTGGCCGAGGATGACGACACCGCCGCCGACGGCGACCGTCTTGCGCGGCCCCCAGAAGCGGTCGGCCATCCAGCCGCCGGGCATGGCGAGCAGATAGACCATCGCCATGTAGACGGAGTAGATCGCCGTCGCCGTGGTGGCGCTCATGTGCATGCCGCCGGGCGCGATCAGGTACAGCGGGAGCAGTGCCTTCATGCCGTAGAAGCTGTAGCGCTCCCACATCTCGGTCATGAAGAGCGTGGCCAGGCCGCGGGGGTGGCCGAAGAAAGTCTTCTCGCCACCCGCGGTGCTCGCCGGGTCCTTCGTCAGGCTGGACGCCATGATCGATCCTTGCTTGCTCGGGACGCGTCGCGCGTGAGCGGTACGCGCCCGGTGGGGGGAGGCCGGCACCGACGCGGGCACGCCCACCGCGATCGGGATCCACACCCGGAACACCCTCATCGGCGTTCCGGGCCCGGCCCACAGGTCATTCACTGAAAAATCCGGGCTGGCGGGTACCAGCCCTGCACATGAAGAAGGACCCCAGGCGCTCATAGCTGCCCAAAGGTCCTTGAGTAGTGCAACAGGCGTTGAAACACCATACGACACGACTGAGCGGGATAAGGAAGGACTTGAGAGATGGATCACAGGTCCAGGTGCAACCACACTCCCACATTCGAAGGTCTGGGCAAGAACGGGTCGCAGACCCGCAGGGGTTCTGGATCACCTCACTCCTTGTCGCCCGCGCGGACTACCATCACT
Organism: Streptomyces sp. NPDC087901; assembly: GCF_044742205.1. NCBI lineage: Bacteria > Bacillati > Actinomycetota > Actinomycetes > Kitasatosporales > Streptomycetaceae > Streptomyces > Streptomyces sp. NPDC087901. Next base: position 55,561 of record NZ_JBIUUC010000020.1, on the reverse strand, counting down.
CCATGACCCGTGTACTGCTCGCCGAGGACGACGCATCCATCTCGGAGCCGCTGGCCCGCGCCCTGCGTCGGGAGGGTTACGAGGTCGAGGTCCGCGAAGACGGCCCGACCGCACTCGACGCCGGCCTCCAGGGCGGCATCGACCTGGTCGTGCTCGACCTGGGGCTGCCCGGGATGGACGGCCTCGAGGTCGCCCGCCGGCTCCGCGCCGAGGGCCACACCGTGCCGGTCCTGGTGCTCACCGCCCGCGCCGACGAGGTGGACACGGTCGTCGGCCTCGACGCCGGCGCCGACGACTACGTCACCAAGCCCTTCCGGCTCGCCGAGCTCCTGGCCCGGGTCCGGGCCCTGCTGCGCCGCGGCGCCACCGAGCCCGCCCCGCAGCCCGCCACCCATGGCGTCCGGATCGACGTCGAGTCGCACCGCGCCTGGATGGGCGACGAGGAACTCCAGCTCACCGCCAAGGAGTTCGACCTCCTGAGGGTCCTGGTCCGGGACGCGGGCCGGGTCGTCACGCGCGACCAGCTGATGCGCGAGGTCTGGGACACCACCTGGTGGTCGTCCACCAAGACCCTCGACATGCACATCTCCTGGCTCCGCAAGAAGCTCGGCGACGACGCCGCCAATCCCCGGTACATCGCCACCGTCCGGGGCGTCGGCTTCCGCTTCGAGAAGAGCTGACGTACAGAAGCAGTCATGCGCCGACGTCTGATCAACTCCACCCTCGCCGTGGTGCTCGTGGTGATCGCCGTCTTCGGCGTCTCCCTCGTCATCGTCGAGACCCGCACCATCAGCAGCAGCGCCCAGGAGAGCGTCGACTCCGAGGCGCTGCGGCTGATCAGCGTGATCGAGAGCCGGCTGCTGGGCGCCGAGCGGATCAACCCCGGCGTGCTGGCCGAACAGATCGACGACAAGCGCTACGCCCTGGTCAAGATGCCCGGCCGCGCCCCCATCGAGGTCGGCGAACGCCCCAGCGGCAGTGTGATCACCGCCACGGAGGAGGGCGAACACGGCGAGAGGGTCACCGTCGAGGAGTCCCGCTCCTCCGTCACCCGCGAGGTCGGCCGCACCTTGATGATCATCGGCGCGGTGGCGCTGCTGGCGATCGTCTCCGCCGTGCTCCTGGCCGTACGCCAGGCCAACAAACTGGCCTCCCCGCTCACCGACCTCGCCGAGACCGCGGAGCGCCTGGGTTCGGGCGACCCGCGCCCACGGCACAAGCGGTACGGGGTGCCGGAGCTGGACCGGGTCGCCGACGTCCTGGACTCCTCCGCCGAACGGATCGCCCGGATGCTGACCGCGGAGCGCCGGCTCGCCGCCGACGCCTCCCACCAGCTCCGTACGCCGCTCACCGCCCTCTCCATGCGAATCGAGGAGATCTCCGTCACGGACGACCCCGAGACGGTGAAGGAGGAGGCGAACATCGCCCTCACCCAGGTCGAGCGGCTCACGGACGTGGTCCAGCGGCTGCTCACCAACGCCCGGGACCCGCGGACCGGCTCGGCAGTCGTCTTCGACCTCGACGAGATCGTCAAGCAGCAGATCGAGGAGTGGCGCCCGGCCTACCGGAGCGAGGGCCGCGCCGTCGTCCGCTCCGGCAAGAAGGGGCTGCGGGCCGTCGGAACCCCGGGCGCGGTCGCCCAGGTGCTGGCCGCGCTGATCGAGAACTCACTCATGCACGGCGGCGGTACGGTCGCGCTGCGCACCCGGGTCACCGGCAATCAGGCGGTCATCGAGGTGACGGACGAGGGCCCCGGTGTCCCCGCCGACCTGGGAGCGCGGATCTTCGAGCGGACCATCAGCGGCCGCAACTCCACGGGCATCGGCCTCGCGGTGGCCCGCGACCTCGCGGAGGCCGACGGCGGCCGCCTCGAACTGCTCCAGCAGCAGCCCCCGGTCTTCGCGCTGTTCCTCAGCCAGGTGGCCCTGGACAGAAAGGAACCGGAACGCCCGGTGAGGTGATCCGCTGACCCGCTACCGCCGCGCCGTGTCGGCCTCGACCCGCACCACTGCGGCCGGAGCGGGCGCCGGAGCGGGTACGGAAACGGGGCGCGTCACCTGCGCGGCGTCCTCCGCGCTCACGACCACGTCTTTGTCAGGCAGCGCCCGGAAGACCCACGTCCGGTAGGACCAGAAGCGGAACATCGTCGCGATGCCGATTCCGAGGATCTTGAAGACGTTGCTCTGGACCGGGCTGTTCCAGCCGAACCCGTACGTCGCCGCGTACAGCACACCGGTCTCGATGACCGCACCCACCGCGCTGAACAGCAGGAACAGGGTCAGCTCCCTGGTCCGGCCGCTCTTGTCGCGATCCCGGTACGTCCAGTAGCGGAAGCCGACGTAGTTGCAGAGGATGGCGACGGCCGTCGCCATCAGACCCGCCCGCACCGTCGGGATGTCCGTGTACCGCCACAGCAGGTTGGATACGGCGATATTGACGACCAGGCCGACCGCGCCGACCACGCCGAACTTGGCGACCTCCCGGGCCAGCAGATCCAGCCGGGTCCGCAGTGCGCCCCGTTCGCTCATGGTGATCGCTCAGCCCGTCTGTCGGTTCGGCTTCGGATTTGTCGGTTCGGCTTCAGGTTCCGTCAACCCAGCCATGCTAACCAGGCGGACCGTCGGCTGCTGTGAGTACGGATACAGGTTTGGCGAGGCCGTGACACCCCACAGCCCTCTCCTGGACGCCCCGGCGGGCCCGCCGGAACGCATGGCCCGGGGCATCGTCGGGTGTCCCCGGGCGGTGCGGATACCCTGGAGGAGTGACGTTCCCGGTAGTCGGCATGGTCGGTGGCGGTCAGCTCGCCCGTATGACCCACGAGGCGGGCATCCCCCTCGGCATCAAGTTCAAGCTCCTCAGTGACACCGCTCAGGACTCGGCGGCCCAGGTCGTGAGTGAAGTCGTCGTCGGCGACTATCGCGACCTGGAGACGCTGCGAGCCTTCGCGCGCGGCTGTGACGTGATCACCTTCGATCACGAGCACGTGCCCACCGAGCATCTGCGGGCCCTGGAGGCGGACGGCATCCCCGTGCGCCCCGGCCCCGACGCCCTGGTACACGCCCAGGACAAGGGGGTGATGCGCGCGAAGCTCACCGAGATCGGCGCGCCCTGCCCCCGCCACCGCATCGTGAAGGACCCGGCCGACGCCGCGGCCTTCGCCGAAGAGGTGGGCGGCTTCCCCGTCATCCTCAAGACGGTGCGCGGCGGCTACGACGGCAAGGGCGTCTGGGTGGTCCGCTCCGAGGCGGACGCGGCCGACCCCTTCCGGGCCGGTGTCCCCGTCCTCGCCGAGGAGAAGGTCGACTTCGTACGGGAGCTGGCGGCCAACATCGTCCGCTCGCCGCACGGCCAGGCCGTCGCCTACCCGGTCGTCGAGTCGATCCAGGTCGACGGTGTCTGCGACACGGTCATCGCCCCGGCCCCCCAGCTGAGCGAGAAGCTCGGAGGCGAGGCCCAGCAGCTCGCGCTCCGTATCGCCGCCGAGCTCGGCGTCGTCGGCCACCTCGCCGTCGAGCTCTTCGAGACGCGCGACGGGCAGATCCTCGTCAACGAACTGGCGATGCGCCCGCACAACTCCGGGCACTGGACCCAGGACGGCGCGATCACCTCGCAGTTCGCCAACCACGTCCGGGCCGTCCTGGACCTCCCGCTCGGCGACCCGCGCCCGCGCGCCACCTGGACGGTCATGTCCAACGTGCTGGGCGGCGACTTCCCGGACATGTACCAGGCGTACCTGCACTGCATGGCACGGGACCCGCAGCTCAAGATCCACATGTACGGCAAGGACGTGAAGCCCGGCCGCAAGGTCGGCCACGTCAACACCTACGGCGACGATCTGGCGGACGTGCGGGAGCGCGCCCGGCACGCGGCCGACTACCTGCGAGGAACGATCACCGAATGACTTCCCCCGCCTCCACAGCGCCGGTCGTCGGCATCGTCATGGGCTCGGACTCCGACTGGCCCGTCATGGAAGCGGCGGCCAAGGCCCTCGACGAGTTCGAGATCCCCTACGAGGTCGACGTCCTCTCCGCCCACCGCATGCCGCGCGAGATGATCGCCTACGGCGAGAACGCCGCCGGCCGCGGCATCAAGGCGATCATCGCGGGTGCGGGCGGCGCCGCCCACCTGCCCGGCATGCTCGCCTCCGTCACCCCGCTGCCCGTCATCGGCGTGCCGGTCCCGCTGAAGTACCTGGACGGCATGGACAGCCTCATGTCCATCGTCCAGATGCCCGCCGGCATCCCGGTCGCCACCGTCTCCATCGCGGGCGCGCGCAACGCCGGCCTGCTCGCCGTCCGCATCCTCGCCGCGCACGACAGCGAGCTGCAGACCCGCATGACGGAGTTCCTCTCGGACCTGAACGACCAGGCCACCGAGAAGGGCAAGCGACTGCGCAACAAGGTCGGAAGCCCCGACTCCTTCGGCTTCGGAAAGTAGGAACGGTGACGGACCGACTGGACCAGGCCCGGGAACTCCTCGCCGAGTACCCCGTCGTCGACGGCCACAACGACCTGCCGTGGGCACTGCGCGAACAGGTCGGCTACGACCTGGACGCGCGGGACATCGCCACCGACCAGTCGGCCCACCTGCACACCGACATCCCCCGGCTGCGCGCCGGGGGAGTCGGGGCCCAGTTCTGGTCCGTGTACGTACAGTCCGACATGGCGGGCGACGACGCGGTCAGCGCCACCCTGGAACAGATCGACGCGGTCGCCGAACTGCTGGAGCGCCACCCCGCCGACCTGCGCCGCGCCCTGACGGCCGACGACATGGAGACGGCCCGCTCCGAGGGCCGCATCGCCTCCCTGATGGGGGCCGAGGGCGGCCACTCCATCCACAACTCGCTGGGTACCCTGCGCGCCCTGCACACCCTCGGCGTCCGCTACATGACGCTGACCCACAACGACAACATCGCCTGGGCGGACTCGGCGACGGACGACCCGGGCGTCGGTGGTCTCTCGCCGTTCGGCCACGAGGTCGTACGCGAGATGAACCGCACCGGCATGCTGGTGGACCTCTCGCACGTCGCGGCGACGACCATGCGCGACGCGCTCGCCACCTCGACGGCGCCGGTGATCTTCTCGCACTCCTCCTCGCGGGCGATCTGCGACCACCCGCGCAACATCCCCGACGACGTCCTCGCGCAGCTCCCGGCCAACGGGGGCATCGCCATGGCGACCTTCGTGCCGAAGTTCGTGCTGCCGGAAGCCGTCGCCTGGACGAAGTCAGCCGACGAGAACCTGCGCGCCCAGGGGCTGCACCACCTGGACACCACCGAGCGGGCCATGAAGATCCACGCCGCGTTCGAGGCGGCGAACCCCCGCCCCATGGCGACCGTGGCCACGATCGCCGACCACCTCGACCACATGCGCGAGGTCGCGGGGATCGACCACATCGGCGTCGGCGGCGACTACGACGGCACCGCGTTCCTCCCGCAGGGCCTCGAAGACGTCTCGGGCTACCCGAACCTGATCGCGGAGCTGCTCGGCCGCGGCTGGTCCACCGCCGACCTGGCGAAGCTCACCTGGCAGAACGCCGTACGGGTGCTGCGCGCCGCCGAGGACGTGGCCCGCGACCTGCGCACCCGCCGCGGGCCGTCCCACGCCACGATCGAGCAGCTGGACGGCCCGAAGGCCTGAGCCCCGGGCGCCCAGGGCCTTTCGTCTGGATCAGACCGGGCTCGCGCGGTCAGAAGGAAAGGCCCTGGTCGACGCCTAGTCGACGCAGAGACAGAACGGGTGCCCCGCCGGATCGGCGTACACCCGGAACGACCGCTCGCGGTCCGCCGCGTCGAGCACCGTGGCACCCAGCGCCAGCACTTCCCGCTCCGCCGCGTCCAGATCCTGCACGGTCAGATCCAGATGCAACTGCTGCGAGCCGTCCGCGCTCGGCCACCGCGGTGGTACGTAGCCGGGCGCGGCCTGGAAGGCGAGCGGCGTGCCGAAGCCGCCCGTGAGGTCGACCCACCTGTCGCCGCCGTCCTCCATCGCGGTGATCTTTCCGCCCAGCAGCCCGGCATAGAAGCCGGCGAGGGCCAGGGGGTCCGGACAGTCCAGGACGACAGCACCCAGTGTGGCGACGGCCATGACGTTCCTCCTCGGTAGATCTGATCGGTCGGCTGAGAAGTGGTGCGGGTCGGTCAGGCCTTCGGCCGCCCCATCGCCCGGTACGTCCACCCGGCCTCGCGCCACACCGCCGGGTCCAGCGCGTTGCGCCCGTCCAGGATGATGCGGCGGCCGGCGACCTCGCCCAGCGCCTCCGGGTCCAGCTCGCGGAACTCGCCCCACTCGGTGAGGTGCAGCACCACGTCCGCGCCGCGTACGGCGTCCAGGGCGGTCCCCGCGTAGGCGAGGGTGGGGAAGAGCCGCCGGGCGTTGTCCATGCCCTTCGGGTCGAAGACCGTGACCTGGCCGCCCTGCAGGTGGATCTGGCCGGCGACGTTCAGCGCGGGTGAGTCGCGTACGTCGTCCGAGTCCGGCTTGAACGTCGCGCCCAGCACGGCGACCCGCTTGCCGAGGAAGGAGTCGCCGCCCACGGCCTCCCGGGCCAGCTCCACCATGTGGCCGCGTCGGCGCATGTTGATGGAGTCGACCTCGCGGAGGAAGGTCAGCGCCTGGTCGGCGCCGAGCTCACCGGCGCGCGCCATGAAGGCGCGGATGTCCTTGGGGAGGCAGCCGCCGCCGAAGCCGATGCCGGCCCGCAGGAACTTCTTCCCGATGCGTTCGTCGTGGCCGATCGCCTCGGCCAGCTTCACCACGTCGCCGTCGGCGGCCTCGCAGACCTCCGCCATGGCGTTGATGAACGAGATCTTGGTGGCGAGGAAGGAGTTGGCGGACGTCTTCACCAGCTCGGCGGTCGGGAAGTCCGTCACCACGAACGGCGAGCCCTCCGCGACCGGCCCGGCGTACACCTCGCGCAGCAGCTTCTCGGCCCGCTCGCTCTCCACGCCTACGACGATCCGGTCCGGGTGCAGGGTGTCGTTGACGGCGAAGCCCTCGCGCAGGAACTCCGGGTTCCAGGCCAGCTCGGCACCCTCGCCCACGGGCGCGAGCTCGACGAGCCGGGCCGCGAGCCGGGCGGCGGAGCCGACCGGCACGGTGGACTTGCCGACGACCAGGACGGGCCTGGTCAGAAGGGGGGCGAGCGAGTCGAAGGCGCTGTCGACGTAGCTCATGTCGCAGGCGTACTCGCCGTGCTTCTGCGGCGTATTGGTGCACACGAAATGCACATCGCCGAATTCCGCCACCTCTTCCCACGAGGTCGTGAACCGCAGCCGCCCCGTGGAGCCCTCGATGCCCGCGACGTGCTTCTTCAGGATCTCCTCGAGTCCCGGTTCGTACATCGGGACCCGGCCGGCGGACAGCATCTCGATCTTCTCGGGCACGATATCGAGCCCCAGGACCTCGAAGCCCAGTTCCGCCATGGCCGCGGCGTGGGTGGCGCCGAGATAGCCGGTGCCGATCACAGTGATCCTGAGGGCCATGTAGTGCTCCTGTGAGATGCGGACAGACGTGCGGTGAACGAGCATAGTCCTGCCTTTGAAACGTCCCATTCCGGCTGTCGTGAAGCTCACGGCCCGCGCGCGTATGCCTTTGCCGGGCCAGGCGCCTAAAATTGGGTTACTTAACGGTAGTTAGCATCTTGGGGAGTGAGCGTCTTGGCGGGTTCGACCGATTTCGACCTGTACCGTCCGGCCGAGGAGCACGACATGCTCCGTGAGACGGTGCGTGCGCTCGCCGAGGCGAAGATCGCTCCGTTCGCGGCCGCGGTCGACGAGGAGGCCCGCTTCCCGCAGGAGGCGCTGGACGCCCTCACCGCCGCCGACCTGCACGCGGTCCACGTACCGGAGGAGTACGGCGGCGCCGGCGCCGACGCGCTCGCCACGGTCATCGTGATCGAGGAGGTGGCCCGCGCCTGCGTCTCCTCCTCCCTCATCCCGGCCGTGAACAAGCTCGGTTCGCTCCCCGTGATCCTCTCCGGCTCCGAGGACCTCAAGAAGAAGTACCTGGGCCCACTCGCCAAGGGCGACGCGATGTTCTCGTACGCCCTCTCCGAGCCGGACGCCGGCTCCGACGCGGCAGGCATGAAGACCAAGGCCGTCCGTGACGGCGACTTCTGGGTCCTCAACGGCGTGAAGCGCTGGATCACCAACGCGGGCGTCTCCGAGTACTACACGGTCATGGCGGTCACCGACCCGACCAAGCGCTCCAAGGGCATCTCGGCCTTCGTCGTCGAGAAGTCGGACGAGGGCGTCTCCTTCGGCGCCCCGGAGAAGAAGCTCGGCATCAAGGGCTCCCCGACCCGCGAGGTCTACTTCGACAACGTCCGCATCCCCGCCGACCGCATGATCGGCGAGGAGGGCACCGGCTTCGCCACCGCGATGAAGACGCTGGACCACACCCGCATCACGATCGCGGCCCAGGCACTCGGTGTCGCCCAGGGCGCGCTGGACTACGCCAAGGGCTACGTCCAGGAGCGCAAGCAGTTCGGCAAGCCGATCGGCGACTTCCAGGGCGTCCAGTTCATGCTCGCCGACATGGCCATGAAGCTGGAGGCGGCCCGCCAGCTCACCTACTCGGCCGCCGCCAAGTCCGAGCGCCTCGACGCCGACCTCACGTTCTTCGGCGCCGCGGCCAAGTGCTTCGCCTCCGACGTCGCGATGGAGGTCACCACGGACGCGGTCCAGCTGCTCGGCGGCTACGGCTACACGCGGGACTACCCGGTGGAGCGGATGATGCGGGACGCGAAGATCACGCAGATCTACGAGGGCACGAACCAGGTCCAGCGCATCGTCATGGCGCGCAACCTGCCGTAGCGGGTTCCGCAGCCACTCTGACCTGCACAGAAGCGAAAGGCCCCCGGCGTCGAGCCGGGGGCCTTTCGCGTGGGATCCGGCCGGCCGTCGCTGTCAGGGGCGTGGACCGGCCGGCTCCAGGCGCTGCGCGTCGCGCTCCGGGCGGATGCAGACCACGGCGAGCAGGCCGGTCAGGACCATCACGACGGCCGTGACGAGGAAGGCGGCGGTGTAGCCGGAAGCCGTGCTGTCCGCGGCGTCGACGAGATGGCCGGTGAGGCTGGGTGCGACAAGACCGGGGAGGGTGCCCGTGGCGGCGACGATCCCGAAGACGGCGCCGCGCTGGGCGGTGGGGACGACTTCGGCGGCGGTCATGTAGTGCAGGGGGATGGCGACGGCGACCGTGCCGAAGGCCAGCCCGATGAGCAGCAGACGCAGTGGGTTGCCGTCGGCGAAGGGGAAGGCGGCCATGGCGCAGCCGGCGACGCAGACCGCGATGCCCTGGGTGGCACCGCTGGACCAACGGCTGGTGACGCCGCGGGACTTGAGTGCGTCCATGAGTGGGGAGACGGCCAGCAGCAGGACGAGGCTGAAGGCGGAGACGATGCTGATGGTGCTCGCGGCCGCGCCTGCGGACATGCCGAGTTCGGTCCGGAGGTAGGACGGCAGCCAGGCCTGGCTGAGAGCGAGGGCCCAGGAGGCGCCGAAGGCACTGGAGATGCTGCCCAGGACTGTCCCGGTGAGAAGGATCGTGCGATAGGGCAGCCGCGCAGTGATGGGCGCCTGCTTCCCGGGTCGTGCGGGGCGCGCCTCGTCGTAGGGGCCGTCATGGCCGATGCGCCACCAGACCAGCGCCCAGACCGCGCTGACGGCGGCGAGCGCGCCGTAGGCGTAGCGCCAGCCGTGCTCGGTGATGAGCCAGGTGAGGACGGGCGCGGAGATGAGGGTGCCCAGGGCCGCGCCGCTGATCTGAAGGGCGGAGGGGAGGCCGCGCCGGTGCGCCGGGTACCACTTGTACAGGGCGTGCATGGACATGGAGGCGGCCGGACCTTCGGCGGCGCCGAGGAGGACGCGGCCGGCGATGAGCGTCGGGACGGCGGCCACGACGAGGACGGGCAGCTGGGCGACGGCCCACGTCAGCGTCATGACGAAGAGCAGTGTGCGGCTGGAGATCCGGGCGGAGAGGAATCCGACGACGAGACCGGAGAGGCTGAAGAGCAGGAAGAAGGAGCTGGCGATCAGGCCGTAGGTGCTGTGGCTGATGTCCAGTTCGTCCATGATCGGGACGGCGGCGAGCCCGAGGACGGCCTTGTCCGCGAAGTTGATGACCATGAAGGTGACGATCATGGCGGTGATGAGCCAGGCGCGGCGCCGGTCGTAGGAGGGGGCGTCGGCCGTCTCTTCGTCGAGAGGACCCGCGGGGGACGCGGAGGCGGCGGGGGACGCGGCGGGATGGGCGGGCATGGGTGACTCCTGCGGGGTGCGGGTGAAGCAGGTGGCCAGGCGAAGGGGAGGCCAGTTCCGCCGCCGGTGAGGGCGGGGCGGCGGAACCGGGAGAAGGGCCTCAAACGCTGTACATGCCGGGGTTCCGGCTCAGACGAGGGCCTTGACGATGGCGTTCTTGTGGATCTCCGTGGTGCCGGTGACGATCCGGAACATGCGCAGGGTGCGGAAGATCTGCTCGACCTCGTGGCCGCGGGTCAGCCCGGTCTTGCCGTGGATCTGTACGGCTTGGTCGGCGACGCGGAAGCACGCCTCGGAGACGAACAGCTTGCACATGTTGGCCTCGACGGCGATGTTCTCGCCGCGGTCGGCCCGCGCTGCGGTGGCCATGACCATGGAACGGGCCGCGTAGAGGTCGGTGGCCATGTCGGCGAGTTTGTGCTGGATGGCCTGGAGGGCGAGCAGCGGCTGTCCGAAGGCGATACGGCTCTTGGAGTGGGCGACGGAGAGGTCCCATGCCCTCCGGGCGGCGCCGATCAGGGAAGGACAGTGCAGCAGCCTGTTGAGAGTGATGCGGCCGATGCCGATGCGCAGGCCCTGACCGATCTCGCCCAGCAGGTTCGCTGCCGGAATGCGGCAGTTCTCGAAGAGGAGGTCGCCCTCCATCTGTTGGCCGGACATGGGTACTTCGCCTTCCAGGACCCGGCAGCCCGGGGTGTCCAGGTCGACGAGGAAGGCGCTGTACGCCTCTTCGGTTCCGGCCATGCGGGCGACCACGATCGCGAAGTCCGCGAAGGGGGCCGCGGAGGAGAACACCTTGTGCCCGTTGAGGACGTAGGCGTCGCCGTCCGGGCTCGCGGTGGTGCTCATCCGCCGTACGTCGGAGCCCGCGTCCTGTTCGGTGATCGAGAAGCAGCAGGCCCGCTCGCCGCGGATGACGGGCATCAGGTAGCGCTCCAGCTGGTGCTCGGTGGCGTACTGCACGATCGCCCCGACGCGCAGCGGGCCTCCCATGTCCCCGAGGACGGAGTGGGACAGAGCGGCCCCGGAGGCGCTCAACTCCTCTTTGAGCGCGCACAGTTCGACGAGGCTAAGCCCCTGTCCGCCGAGCTCCGGGGGCAGGCTGACGCCGTAGAAGCCGAGTTCGCCGCTGCGCTTCCAGACGTGTTCGAGCGTCGGGCGGTCGAGCTTGCTCTCGGGGGTGATGCCGTGGGCGCGCTCGTAGGGGATGAGTTCGTCGGTCAGATAGGAGCGCAGCCGGGCGGCAAGTTCCTTCAGGCGTGGGTTGTCGTCGTAGGAGGGTTCGAGAGTGTAGGGCATGGTGCGGGTTCCTGTTCCGTGGGTCAGTGGACGCGGCGCTCGGTGCCCGCCCAGTACCGCTCGCGGATCGCGCGGCGGTCGATCTTTCCGTTGGGGTTGTGAGGCAGTGCGGCGACGAGGTCGACGGAACGGGGCTTCTTCATCCGGGCGAGGCGTTCGGCGCAGAAGGCGATCAGTTCGGCCGCGTCGAGGACGGCGCCGTCGCGGGGTACGACGACGGCCTGGACGGCTTCGCCCCATTGCTCGTCCGGGATTCCGACGACGGCGGCCTCGTACACGTCGGGGTGCTGGTGCAGTACGGATTCGACCTCGACGGCGTAGATGTTGAACCCGCCGGAGATGATCATGTCCTTCTTGCGGTCGACGATGAAGACGTACCCGTCCGACCTGCGGCGGGCCAGGTCCCCGGTGTGGAACCAGCCGTCGCGGAAGGTCTCCGCGGTGAGGCCCGGTTCGTTGTGGTAGCCGGGGACGACGTCGGGCCCGCGGACGGCGATCTCACCGATCTCCCCGTCGGCGACGGGGGTGCCGTCGTCGCCGACGATCAGCACCTCCGCCTCGGCGAGTGGCCGCCCGCAGGACAGCAGCAGTTCCTCGTCCTCGCCGTCGATCGCCCGCCGGTGGTCCTCGGTGGTGAGGAACAGCACGCCGGAGGTGGTCTCGCCGCATCCGAACCCCTGGGAGAGAACGGGCCCGAAAAGGTCCCAGGCCTGGCGTATCCGGGCCGGGGACATGGGGGCGGCGCCGTAGATGAGTTGGCGCAGGCTGGAGACGTCGTAGTCGCGGGTGTTCGGCAGCGCGAGGACGGTGTTGATCATCGTGGGTACGACGAAGGCGTGCGTGGCGCGCTCGCCCTGGATGGTGGCGAGGAAACCCTCGGCATCCCAGTGCGGCAGCACGATCGCACAGCCCCCGGCGAAGAAGATGCCCATCAGCGGCATGCCGGAGGCGTGGGTGACCGGCCCGGCCAGGATCTGCCGGTCGCCGGGACCGACCCGGGTCCCGTCGCCCATCACCGACTTGCGCAGCAGCGCCAGCCGGTTGCCGTACGTCTGCACGGCCGCCTTGAGCTTGCCGGTGGAGCCGGACGTGAAGTGCAGTACGGCGGCGTCGCTCTCGGCGCAGTCCACCTCCACGGGTTCGGCGGCGGTGGCGGCGAGGGTCTCGGTGTAGCCGGGGCCCAGGTCGCTCGGTCCGTCGTAGCCCAGAACCGTCTTCACCGCCGTGCCGGGAACCGCGGCACGGGCGCATTCGAGGTGGGCGGCGTCGGTGAGCAGCACCCGGGCGTCCGACTCCGCGAGCAGATGGGCGACCTCCGCGGTGCCGAGCCTGGCGTTGATCGGCGCGCGTGTCAGCCCCGCCTTGTACAGGGCGACCTCGGTGACGACGAGTTCGGCCCGGTTGGCGGCGAGCGTGGCGACGCGGTCACCGGGGCTGAGCCCGAGCCCGCGCAGCGCGGTGGCGAGGCGGTCGCTGTGGTCGTCGAGTTCCGCATACGTCAGCCGAACGGGGCCGCAGACCACAGCTTCGGCATCGGGTTGGTGGCCGGCTGTCCGGCGTACGTACCGCCCGAGGTTCATCGCATCTCCAGAGTTTCCGAACAGTATGTCTCGTAGCAATCTTGATGTTCGGTAACGTAAGGGCAGCGCTAAGGTCAGGTCAACGGTCCGGAGGAGAAGGAAGCAAAGTGGATATCAAGCCCGCGGGAGACCGCCGAGTCCGCAGAACGCGGGCCGCGCTGCGCCAGGCCCTGGTGGAACTGGTTCTGGAAGACGGATTCCAGGCGGTCACGGTCGAGCGGATCACCGAGCGCGCCGACGTCGGACGCGCCACGTTCTACGCGCACTACCGCGACAAGGAAGACCTGCTGATCGGCATCGTCCGAGACCTCGCCGACGACCGCGAACGCCTCCTGCCGGCCATTCGCCAGGCGCGCGCCGAGGGCTTCACCGGCCTGCCGGTGAAGTACATCTTCGAACACGCCGAGCAGGAGAAGCCGGTCTACCGCGTCATCCTCCGGGGCGAGGGCGACGGGCGGGCCCTGCGCGAATTCACCGACCTCATCCGTGCGCAGGCCGAAGCCGCGTTCCGCCTGCGGGCCGAACAGCTCGGCGTCACGCCGAGGATCCCCCTCGACATCGTCGCCCGGGCCTGGACGGGCGAGCTCATCGGCGTGCTGACCTGGTGGGTCGAGAACGACACCGGGTACACCGCCACCGACGTCACCGCCCACCTGCGCGACCTGTCCGTCTACGGTCGTGTCTGGGCCACCGGTCTGGCCCCGTCGGACGCCCCCGGGGCCCTCGACCTCACCCCCTGAACCGCAACCGGCGCCCGGTGCCGTGACCGCCGCCCCCCTCGGCCCACTGGGGCGAGTTACCGAACAACATGTACGGTAACGAGCCGAGCAGTGCACGATCGACCGAGCGGAGCGGACGCATGACAGGCATGCCCACACTGGCCGACCTCGTCTGGGCACGGGGATACACCGATCCGGCCTGGGCCCGTCGGCACACGACATCGGGCCGCGAGCTCGTACCGAGCCGCAGTGTCTGGCGCGGATCCGGACCGGCTTCGGCTCTGCCTACCGCACCGCCCGGCGCCCTGGACGGCCTCACCTTCCCCGGACCGCACGGACGGGCGCGCACCCTCACCGAGCTGCTTGCCCAGGCCGAGACCGACGCCCTTCTCGTACTGCACCGGGGATCGCTCGTCCACGAGCAGTACCTGCACGGGTACGAGCCCCACGTCCCGCACTTCAACGCCTCCGCCGCCAAGTCCTACCTCGGCCTCATCGCCGCGGTCCTCGCCCACGAAGGCCAACTCGACCGAACCGCCCAGGTGTCGAAGTACGTCCCCGAACTGGCCGGCACCGCGTTCGGCGAAGCGGAGGTCGACCACCTGCTCCATATGGGCACCCGGATGAGCTACGCGGGCCGCCCCTACGACAAGGCCCTGGAGGCCCAGCGCTACTTCGCGGTCCTCGCCCCCCAGCTGCGGCCCTACGCCTACACCGGGCCGTCCACCATCCGTGAACACCTCGCCACCGCCCGCCCGACCGGCGAACCGGGCGGCGAGTTCCGGTACGAGAACGGCAACGTCGAAGCCCTCGCCGAGGTCCTGCGCCGCATCACCGGCGCCACCACCTCGGCACTCCTGTCCGAGATGATCTGGTCCCGGACCGGAGCCGAGGAGGACGCCTACTACCTTCTCGACGCGGACGGAACCGAAGCCGCCTGCGGCGGGTTCAGCGCCACAGCCCGCGATCTGGCCAGGCTCGGCGAGATGATCCGCTGCGGCGGCGCCCTCGCCGGCCGCCAGATCATTCCCGAGGCCGTCGCCTCCACGATCGTCTCCGGAGTCCCGGACGGCTATCCCCGGCGCGTCCGCTTCCCCGCGGCGCCGCCCGACGCGCCCGCCACGCTCTCGTACCACGACTTGTGGTGGATCCCGAACGACCCCTACGGCTCCTTCATGGCCAGCGGCATCCACGGCCAGCGCCTCTTCGTCTCACCCGCCCTCGACCTGGTGATCGTCCACTACGCCTCCCAGGTCGTCTCCCCGGCGGTTCCCCAAGTCCCCCTTGTCCAGGCCTTTCTGGCGATCGGAACCCACCTTCACGATTGAGGAGGAGCTGACGCGGCCCGGTGACGTCCGGACATGTGCCGCCCAGATCGTGATCCCTCGGCGCGCGTACGAGGCGGGGTTCTGTGGCACCCGTCCCGGCTGCTCATGCGGGCCCGCTCCTGTGCACAAAGCGGCAGTACGCCCCTGAGCGCCGCCCCTCCGTGTCGGGGTGCGTGTCGCGTTCGAGCCAGGCGGCGATGCCGGGGGCGACGTCCTGGGCGTGTGGGGTGCCGGTACGTGGGTGAGGGTGGGGGCTCGGTCTGCCGTTGTGGCGTCCGCTGCTGTGGCGTGGTGACCTGCGGTGCCTCGCTGTCCGGCCGGTTGCACGAGACCGTGCGGGTGACGACGCGGCCGTCGGGGAGTCGTACGCGGTTGCGGTGGAGGTAGCCGGTGGCTTCCAGCTCGCGCAGGGCGGCGGCGACGCGGGCTTCGCTCTCCGGGAAGCGCTCCGTGAGGGAGGCGCATCACTCGGCTCGGCTGCCCGTGGAGGGCGGGCGGCGGATTCCGCGGACGGTGTTTCTGGACACGGTGGACGAGGCGGTCGGCGCCGGCGGGAAAGCCGCTGCGATGACCGACCGACGAGCTCCGCCCCGCCGCGTCGTCCAGCGCTGTCCGACGGCTCCTAGAATCGGCCGGATGATCCACGACTCCAGTTCCGACCGCCCCGTAGTCCTCCCCGCCGACCCTGCTTGGGGGCGCCGCGGTCAGGCGCTGGCCGATCGGCTGCGGGCGGAGATGGGCCCCCTGGCTCTACGTGTCGAGCACATCGGCTCCACGGCCATTCCCGGCATGTCGGCCAAGCCCGTCTTCGATCTCCAGGCGAGCGTCGAGGATCTCGGGGCGGCGGCACTGGCCTTCGAACTCCCCTTGGCCCGGCTAGGGTTCGGGCGCTCCCCGTACGAGCGTGACCATGCGCCCGCGGGCCTGGACGACGATCCGGCGCGCTGGGGCAAGCGGCTGTGGGTGCGTCGTGGTGGTTCGGGTGCGGCGGCCGAGGACGTCAACCTGCATGTACGGGTGGCCGGTTCGCCCAACGAGCGCCTCGCGCTGCTCTTCCGCGACTGGTTCCGGAGCCACCCGGAGGCCGTGCCCGCCTACGCCGCGTTCAAGCGGACGCTCGCCGCATCGGTCCCGGACACGGGGACGTACGCGGACGTCAAGGACCCGGTCGTGGACCTGGTGGTTGCCGTGGCGGAGCCCTGGGCGCGGGCGACGGGCTGGCGGCCGTAGGGCCGGGACGGATCTTCGGCCGGGTCAGGTCGCCCTGGTTCGTCCGAATCTCCGGGCAACCGTGACGGAGGACTCACGGCCGGCCAATTCCCGGGCAGGCATGCATGGTTGCTGCACGCCTACAATCCAGCGGTGATCACGCCGACCGGCGTGGACCGAAAGGACCGGCGAGTTGACCACGCACATACCGGGGCACAGACCCCGGTCGAACCACAGACGCACCGCCGTGGCCGTGGAGGCTCGCGGAAGGCAGGCGCGACACACCCGTCCCCGTGCCCTGGGCCGACGGGCGGCCTCATGCCGTTGAGCGACGACAGGCGCCAGGCGGCGACGGTGTCCGACCTCCCCGAACCGCTGGCGAAGCTGCTCTGGCGGCGGCACACCGTCTACCGCGAACGCGGCGGCACCGTAGTGATCCGAGGCGAGGACGCCGGCCGGTGGATCAGTCTCGCCTCCCACGGGTCCGGACGGGTGCGCATCCGGGCCGGCCGAATCCTGGACGGCGGAACCACCGCCCCGGCCCGTGCCGAGACCACCGTCCCCCTCGACGGCGACATCGCCCGTCTCGCGGCCTGCTGCCGCGGCCTGCTGGCCGAAACGGCCGGTGCGCGGGCGCCGGAGACGGCGACACCCTCACCGATGACGGCCCGGTCACGGCCGGGACGCCGGAAGAGCAGGCGCAGGCAGGGAACGGCCGTCCTGGTGTGTGCCGCCGTCGTTGTCGGGCTGATCGCCGTCTCGATGTTCGGCTGAACGAAGTGGCGGACGGCATGAACGACGTCCGATCCGGACGGAGAGGTACGCATCGCCCCGGCCGCGACCGTGTCGGCGCGGCCGGTCCCGCGTGACGGGAAGCCCGGTGGCGTAACTTCCCTTTCCATGACGGACATCGACAAGCTCACCGGCCTGTTCGAAGCGCTGGGGGCCGACGACGCCACGGGCTGGGCCGACTCGGAGGCCGAGGACGACATTCCTCAGCTGGCCCGGTTCAGGTTCCTGCGCATGGCCTGGCAGGACATCGACGCGTGGAGCTCGGCGGCGCCGCACTGGGTCGAGGCCTACCGGAGGGAAGGTCTGGCGGGCGGGGCCGTCGAGCGGGCGGTGCGGCTCGGGCTGACCCCCGTGGAACTGGGCGAGATAGCCCGGGAGATCGCGAGGGAGACGACGTTCGCTCTGCTGCAGGGGATGGACGACCCGGCGCGCGGCGATGTACCGCCCGGGACGGAGGCGCAGTTGCCCGGCTGGCGTCTGGCCGAGCTGTCACCTGAGGGCGAGCCCACGGGGCGGACCCTGGGCGCGCTCCACGAGGACCTGAACGAAGCGGAACCGCAGAGCCCGACCGGAGGTGGCTCATGACCGCGTTCGACGTGAGTGAGCGGCGGATCTGGGACGGGCGGGCCGAGAGCTACGCCCGCACCTTCGCCCACCTCTGCGCCCATACGGTCCCCGTCCTGCTGGACGTCGTGTCCACCGGCGCCGGGACGCGGCTGCTCGACGTGGGGTGCGGCAGCGGCAGCGTGACGGTGGCGGCCGTCGGACGGGGCGCGGTCGTACGGGCCGTGGACGCCGAACCGGGCATGGTCGCCGCAACCCGGCAGGCGGCGCCCGGAGTCGAGGTACGTACCGGCTCGTTGCCCCAGCTGCCCTACCCCGACGGCGAGTTCGACGCCGTCGTGGCGAACTTCGTGCTCAACCACGTCGGCCGGCCACTGGACTCCCTCGTGGAACTGCGCCGGATCACCCGCCCCGGCGGCCGGATCGCCGTCACCATCTGGCAGGTGCCGAACGCCCCGGGCCAGGCGTTGATCGGCCGCGCCGCCGAGGCCGCCGGACTGACCCGGCCCGACTGGCTGGCCACGGTCGACGAGGAACACAACTTCCCGCGCACCCCGGACGGGCTGGGCGCCCTGCTGACGGCGGCCGGTCTCGGGGACGTACGGAGCGAATCGCTGTCCTGGGACCACCGGGCCGAAGCGGACGACTGGTGGGCCGGGCCCGCGTCCGGGGTCGCCGCGACCGGGCAGCTGCTCAACGGCCGGGGGCCGGAGGGGGTGGCCGCCGCGAAGCGGGAGTACGACGTGATGTGCAAGGAGTTCGCCGCGGAGGACGGGCTGTTGGCGCTGCCGCACGTTGCGGTGCTGGCTCACGGGAGGGTGTAGGCGCACGGCACAGGACGTACGGCACGCGGCACAAGACGTACGGCGCACGGCACAGGGCCCGGACGGTTCGACCGTCCGGGCCCCGTACTGCGCGCTGTACGCGGTCAGCTACCGGTGACCGTGACCTTCTCGTCGTTGTTGAGCTGCTCGACCAGCTGCTTGACCTTGGCCTTGTCCCAGAGGAGGTTGCCGCCGCTGGAGCCGGAGATCGGAATGTTCAGCGACGCGCCGTCACCACCCGTGACGCCCTTCATCGCGAAGAACATCTGGCCCAGGTCCCAGAGAGACATGTCCTTGTCGACGACGAGGGTGTCGAGACCGGCGCCCATCGTCGGGTAGAGCTTGAACGGGTTGATGATCGTCGACGGTGTCGCCGTCTGGCTCGCCAGCGCCGCGAGGAACTTCTGCTGGTTCTTCGTACGGTCCAGGTCGGAGGTGAAGGCGTGCCGGGTCCGGACGAAGGCGAGGGCCTGCTGCCCGTCGAGGGTCTGCTTGCCGGCCTGGAAGTCGGCGCCGGAGTACTTGTCCTTGAACGCCTTGGGGATGTCCAACTCCACGCCGCCGATCGCGTCCACGATCTTGGCGAAGCCGCCGAAGCCGATCTCGACGTAGTGGTCGATGTGCAGCCCGGTGTTGAACTCGACCGTACGGACGAGGAGGTCGGGGCCGTCCTCGGCGTACGCGGCGTTCAGCTTGGTCGTGCGGCCCTTGCCCTCGTACTTCTTGCCGGAGTCGGAGCCGACGAAGGACGGGATCTCGACGTTCGAGTCACGGGGCAGGGAGACCAGCGTCGGGCCGTTGGAGCCGTCGTGCAGGATCATCATCGAGTCGGTCCGCTTGCCCGCGGCGGAACCGGTGTGCAGATTCTTCTTGTCCTCGGCCGTCATGCCTTCGCGGCTGTCGGACCCGACGATCAGATAGTTCGTGCCGTCCCCCGACTTCGGCCGCTCGATGACCTTGGAGAGGTCGACCTCGCGCTTCAGCTTGGAGTCCGCCCAGAAATACGTGCCGATGGAGACGGCGAGCACCACGACCACGAGGGTCAGCGCGCCGATCTTGATCCGGCGACGCCAGTCGGGCGCTGCCCCCGGCCGGCCCTGGACGTATCCGCCGTCGCCGGGTCCGCCGCCGTGACCGCCACCGCCGCGGCCGCCCTGGCCGCCGCCGTAGACCTGGCCCGTGTTGTAGCCGCTGTCGTACTCAGGGGCGTCGCCGTAGCCGCCGGGCTGCTGCGGCACCGGCCGCTGCCTCGGCGGCGCGGGGCGCTGCTGGGGCGGAGCGGGGCGGCGCTGGACGTGCGGCATCGAGCGGGCACCCTCGGGCCGGTCGCTCGCGCTGCCCTGCCCGTAGCGGTTTCCGCTGCGGTTGTCGTCGGTCCAACCCTCGGGCCAATCGTTCATGCCATCCAGTGTGCAGGTCGGAGCCACTGCTATTACAGGGTGTGAGGGAAATCGGACCAGGGCTGTTGCGAAGCTGATGCATTGCGACGCGTTCCGAGCCCCCGCATAAGGTGGACGGTATGACAGATCAGGCCCCGCGCTCGGAAAGTGACATTCCGGGCAAGCCCACCGCAGCCTCCCGGACCACCCTCAGCCACATCATGACCGGCAGCGACACGAATCTGCTGGGTACGGTGCACGGCGGCGTGATCATGAAGCTGGTCGACGACGCGGCGGGCGCGGTGGCCGGCCGGCACTCCGGCGGCCCCGCTGTGACGGCCTCGATGGACGAGATGGTCTTCCTGGAGCCGGTCCGCGTCGGTGACCTTGTTCACGTCCGGGCCCAGGTGAACTGGACCGGCCGCTCCTCCATGGAGGTCGGGGTCCGGGTCATGGCCGAGCGGTGGAACGAGTCGACCCCCGCCTCGCAGGTCGGCAGCGCGTACCTGGTGTTCGCCGCGGTCGACGCGGACGGCAGGCCGCGCCGGGTACCGCCCGTGATCCCGGAGACGGAGCGCGACAACCGGCGCTACCAGGAGGCGCAGATCCGTCGCACCCACCGCCTGGCCCGGCGTCGCGCGATCAAGGAACTGCGCGAGAAGCGCGCTGCCGACGGCATCGAGGACTGAGGGCCGAGGGCCGAGGATCGAGACCGGGGACTGAGGCCCGGGGCCCCTACGGGCAGACCACCTCGTCGCCCTTCACCGCGCCGAACCTGCCCGGATCCGGCTCCTCGGCCCGGACCCGCTCGACCTTCCGGTAGTCCGCCCCCGCCGTCACCTTCATCGTGCCGCCCTGCCCCTTCACGGCCTTCAGATCGGCCCCCGGCAGCGCTGCCGCCAGCGTCTTCGCAGACCGGTCCCAGCGCGGGTCGTATGTGACCAGGGTCTGCTCCAGGTCGCGTTGCGGCGCGGTGAGCGGGGCGCGGGTGGTGTTGAAACCCGTGCCGTGCAGTGCGGCGTCGACCGTGGAACCGAGGCCGTCCTTCGAGGTCCCGTTGTAGACCTGGACCCGGATCTGCTGCGGCGCGACGTCGACCGTCTTCGCCGGCTCCTGCTTGGGCCGCGCCACGGTCAGCGGCTTGTCGTCCCGCAGCGCCTGGAACAGCTGCTTCGACTTCTTCGGATCCCACTTGACCGTCGAGCCGATGCCCTTGACCTGGTAGGCGACGTCACTCATCGGCACCGAGGTGAATTCGGACGAGGCGGCGGAGAAGCCCCGCATCGCCTGGCCGAGATCCAGCATCTGCTCCGTATCGAAGCCCTTGTCGGCCCGTACCGACTTCAGCATCGTCGAGGCGACCTCACGGAACTTCACCGGATTCAGCAGCACCCCGCTGCTCGTCGCCTGCTTGATCAGCGAGGCCATGAACTTCTGCTGGCGCTGCATCCGGCCCAGGTCGGCGGCGCCGTCGATGTGCCGGGAGCGCACGTACTGGAGCGCCTGGCCGCCGTCCAGCTCATGGGTGCCGGCCGCGAGATCGAGACCGGTGTAGGCGTCCTTCATCGGCCGAGCGGTGCAGATCTTCACCCCGCCCAGGGTGTCGACCGTCGTCATGAAGCTGGTGAAGTCGACCTCCAGATAGTGGTCGACCTTGACACCCGTCATGTGCTCGACGGTCCGCACCGTCAGATTCGGCCCGCCCTCGGCGTACGCGGCGTTCAGCTTCACCGGATGGGCCGCGTGCTTCTTGCCCGTCGTCGCGTCCCGGTGCTCGGGGATCTCGGCGTAGCTGTCACGCGGCAGGCTGACGACGCTGGCGCGCTCCTTGTCGGCGGACAGGTGCACCAGCATGATCGTGTCGGTGCAGTGGCAGGGGGCACCACCCAGCCGGTACTTCTTCTTCTCCTCCGCGGTGATCTTGTCGCGGCCGTCGGTGCCCACCAGGAGCAGGTTCATGCCGTTACCGCCCGCGGGACGGTTCTTCATGTCCTTGAACGGGTCGATCCGGTCGATCCCGGACTCCAGGTCGGTCACCACGGCGTGGCCGATGCCGCCCGCGCCGAGCACCAGCACGGAGAGCGTGGTCGCCACCCGCATGCCCCAGCGTGGTCTCTCGTCCCGTTTCCTGGGCCGCCTGCGCTGTGGGGGAACGGCACGAGGCCTCGGCGGACGGGGGGAGCGGTGCGGCGTGGGCACGGGGTGACACCTCCGCGGTGCAAGGGGGACAATTCGCACAGTAGGCCCATACGATCTGCATCCCGGGCAGCACACAGGCGGCGCGCGCCGCTGTCCCCCATTCGCGGTAACGTGGCGGCCGAATACCGCCGCCTGGTGGGGTGCGAGACCCCCGGCGCCCCCGAGGACCCCCCGAGGACCACATGTCTGCCGCGCAGCACCCCGCCGTCTCCGTGATCATGCCGGTACTCAATGAGGAGCGGCACCTCCGGAACTCCGTCCGGCACATCCTGGAACAGGAGTACGCCGGCGAGATGGAGGTGGTGATCGCGCTCGGCCCGTCCACGGACCGTACGGACGAGATCGCCGCCGAACTGGTCGCGGAGGACCCCCGGGTCCAGACCGTGCCGAACCCGACCGGCCGCACCCCCGCCGCGCTCAACGCCGCGATCAAGGCCTCCCGCCACCCCGTCGTCGTGCGCGTGGACGGCCACGGCATGCTGTCGCCGAACTACATCGCGACCGCCGTCCGGCTCCTGGAGGAGACGGGCGCGCAGAACGTCGGCGGCATCATGCACGCGGAGGGCGAGAACGCCTGGGAGGACGCCGTCGCCGCGGCCATGACGTCGAAGATCGGCGTCGGCAACGCCGCCTTCCACACGGGCGGCGAGGCGGGACCGGCCGAGACCGTGTTCCTGGGCGTCTTCCGCCGGGAGGCCCTGGAGCGGGCGGACGGCTACAACATCGAGTTCATCCGCGCCCAGGACTGGGAGCTGAACTTCCGCATCCGCGAGGCCGGCGGCCTGATCTGGTTCTCGCCCGAGCTGCGCGTGCAGTACCGGCCGCGCCCCTCCGTCCGGGCGCTGGCCAAGCAGTACAAGGACTACGGCCGCTGGCGCCACGTCGTCGCCCGCTACCACCCCGGCTCGATCAACCTGCGCTACCTCGCCCCGCCGACCGCCGTCGTCGCGATCGCGGCCGGTCTCGTGGTGGGCGCCGCCGTCACTCCGTGGGCGCTGGTCGTCCCGGCCGGTTACGTCGCGGCCATCGTCGCGGGCTCGCTCCCGGCGGGCAAGGGCCTGCCGCTGAAGGCGCGGGCGCAGATCCCGGTCGCGCTGGCGACCATGCACATGTCGTGGGGCTACGGCTTCCTGACCAGCCCGCGCTCCCTGGCGAAGCGGGTCATCGCGAGCCGCCGCCCGGCAGTCCGTGAGCCGGACGCGCCGGTCGGCTGAGCGGCCGGCCCATCGCATGCAGACGTACGAGAGCTGAGCGGCCGGCCCACCGCACGCAGACGTACGAGAGCTGAGCGGCCGGCCACCGCACACAGACGTACGAGAGGGGGCGCCCGGTCCACCGGGCGCCCCCTCTCGCATGTCCCGCGGCCGCTACATCTGGCGGTACGGCCAGTACACGTCCATGCAGTCGTCCGTCTTGGCGCCGTTGACCGACTCGGTGCCCTCCAGCGGGTCGCTGTCGTCGTCCACGGTCTTCGGGAACGTGGAGCCGGTCCGCCAGTCCGAGCCGACCGTGAGCGTCAGCCCCGCTCCGTCCGGTGTCTCCGTCACGGCACTGGTCGGCATCCCCAGCGCCTTGGCGACGGACAGTGCGTCCGACTTGCCCTGGGCACCGGCGCTGTGCGGATAGGTCACCTCGGTCGTCAGCGCGGATCCGAGCTCGGTCGAGGTGTCCGCCTCGGTGAAGCCCTTGGCCTTCAGCATGTCCCGGACGACCCCGGCCCTGCCCTCGGTGGCCGCCTGGCCATCGGCGGCGGTGCCGTTGATGACGGTCACCCCGAGCGAGGCGGGAGCGCCGGCCTTCGGGCCGGCCTTCACCTTCTTCGCTGCCGCGGCGCGGTCCTTGGGGTCGAGCGACTGGTCGTCGCGCACCAGCGCCCACAGCTTTTCGGAGGCGCCGGGCTTCGGCAGGACGTGCGCCTCGGGGTTCTTCGGGTCGGGGATCCGCGGCATCGTCAGCATGTTCAGCTTGTCCATCGGCACGTTCTTGAGCTGCATGCCGAGGTCGAACAGCTTCTTCACCGTACCGATCTCCTCCGAGACCTGGAGCGACTTGGTCGCGGTCTCGGCGAGGTTCATCAGACGCCCGGTGTCCGTGAACGCGTTCTGATTCTTCAGCTCACGCATGACGGAGTTCAGATACATGTGCTGGGCCTTGGACCGGCCGAAGTCGCTCTCGAAGGCGTGCCGGGTGCGCAGCCACTGCAGTGCGACCTCGCCCTGGATCTTGTGCGGGCCCTTCGTCAGCCTCAGGTGGGAGCCGCCGGGCACGCCGGGCTTGGAGACGTCGTTGACGTTCTGCTTCACACACACCCAGGCGCCGCCCACGGCGTCCGCCATGTCCACCACACCGGCGAAGTCGACCATCATCCAGTGGTCGATGTAGACCTTGGTGAGCTGCTCCCAGGTGTCCAGCGTGCATCCGGGGCCGCCGCGGAGCGACTCGTTGATGATTCCGTTGGTGGCGGCGTACTTCTGGTGGGTATCGGGGTTCTCGCAGGCCGGGATGTCCACCCGGGTGTCCCGCGGGATGCTGATGACCGAGGCGTTCTTCCGGTCCGCCGACACATGGAGCAGCATCTGCACATCGGCGAGCGGGGTATTGCCGACGCTCTTCTTCGAGCCGCCGAGCTTCAGGTTCTCCTTGCTGTTCCGGTCGTCGGAACCGATCAGCAGGATGTTCAGCGGGGTCTGGCCCGCGGCGTTCGGGGCCTTCTTCTTCGCCCCGCTGTTGCCCGCACTCCGGTCCCCCTTGCGGAGGTTGCTGTTCAGGTGCTCGTACCAGAGATAACCGGCCGCGCCGGTGCCGAGTATGAGGAACGCGAGGGAGAAGGCTATCCAGCGCAGAACGCGGTGCTTCTTCCGCTTGGGGGCGCGGCGGGGCCGGCCGCGGCGTCCGCCGTGGCTCGCGGCGCGACGGCCACCGCCGCCCTCGCTCCCACCGGCGTCCGGCTTCGCGGCATCCTTGCCGCTGCCCTCGTCCCCGCCCTCGTAGAGGCCGTCGTCCCAGCCGAGTTGGCCGGCCTGCCGGACGCGTGGTCGCGTCCCCTCCCCGGGCGTACTGCTCCGTCCCACCAGGACCCCCCTGCTGCTCAGACTCGCGGTATCGCGCTGTGACGCGGTGTCACTTGGCGCACTCTGCCTTGTCGGCGCTGGCCTTCGGAATGTCGATCTTCGCCGGGCCGGTGATGGGGGTGCCCGCGCCCTTGAAGTCGGCCCCCAGCGTCAGCACCATTGCCTGCAATCCCACGGCGTCCTTGGTGCCCGGCTTCATCGCCGAGGCGGGAAGCCCCATCATCTCGGCAAGCGCCCGGGCCTGGTCGGCCTGGTTCGGCGCGTACGCGAGTGTCGTCTTGGCGGCCTTCGCCGGAGCGTTGGCCTTGTTCGTGGACTTCAGGACGCCCTTGTCGTTCTGCAGCCAGGTGACGGTCTGCTGGGCAGCACCGGCGATCTCGCCGCCGTTGTAGACGTCGACACGGACGTCGGCCGCTGCCGCCTTGGTTCCCTTGAGGAGCGCGTCCTGCTTGCTCTTGGCGGCCTTCTTCTGCGCGGCCACCTCGGTCAGCGAGGTGTCCTCCTGCATCATCGTGAGCAGCTGAGGCGACTTGACCGGGTCCACGACCACCGTGATCGGTGTGGGCTCCGCCGGGTTGTCGATCACCGGCAGCGTGACGAACGTGATGTTCTTCGTGTCGATCTTGGTGAGTTCCTTGGCGAGCGAGGTCAGCTTCGGCACCGAGCCGATGGCGGAGTCGACCGTCAGCGCCTTGGTCGCCGAGTCCGCCAGCTTGAACAGCTTCGTCGGGCTCGTCAGCGTGTCGTCGGACTTCATCTGCCGGATCATCGAGCCGATGAACTGCTGCTGGCCCTTGATCCGGTCGAGGTCGCTCCCGTTGGCGTAGGCGTGCCGGGTCCGTACGAAGGCCAGCGCCTGCTCGCCCTGAACGGTGCTCGGGCCCGCCGGCAGGTCGAGGTGCGACTTCTCGTCCTTGACCGCGTGGGCCAGGCAGATCTTGACGCCGCCGACCGCCGTGGACAGTTCCTTGACCGCGTTGAAGTCGACCATCATGAAGTGGTCGACGGTCAGGCCGGTGAGCTCCTTGACGGTGTCCATCGTGCAGCCCGGGTCGCGGCCGTCCTGGCCGAGGCTGGTGTTGAACCGGACGTTCTGGGTGCCCGGGATGGTCTTCTCCGAGCCGTCCGGCTGCTTGGTCTTGCAGTCCGGGATGTTCGTCATGAGGTCGCGGGGGATGCTCATCGCCGTGGCGTTGGTGCGGTCCTTGGACACATGGAACAGGATGTTCGTGTCCGCGTGGCCGGTGCTGCCCTTGTCGCCGTAGCCCTCGTTGCCCTTGCCGGTGCGCTTGTCCGTACCGATGACCAATATGTTGAGGGGCGCGTTGGCCGTGACGACGTCCTTGTTGCCGCGGTCGCCGATGTCCACGGTGCTCAGGTTGCCGTTGAAGTGCTGGTACAGCATGTATCCGCCGACCGAGACGCCGACGAGCAGGAAGGCCATCACGCCGCCCGTCCAGAGCAGCGCCTTCTTGCGGCGGGCCTTCGGGGCCTTGCGCTTGCGCCTGCCCGTGCTGTTCTCGGCGGAGCCGGAAGCCTCCTGGCCGCGCGATCCGGAGGCCGAACGGCGGCCACCCTGCCGCGGCACCTCACGGCTGCGGCGCGCACCCTCGCCCGCCGCACCGCGACGCTCGCCGTCGCCCTCACGGGCAGCACCTCTGCGCCCGGAACTCCGCGGAGCCGAAACGCCTGACGCCCTGCCTGAATCCCCTCCGGAATTGTTCAGTCGCAGTTCGTAGTCGCCGGTGTCCGGGTTGAGGACCCATTGGTCTGCGGGATCGATTTCTTCCGCCCGCCCACGGCCTTGTGCATCCACGGTCGCCTGAATCCTCCGTCGGTGCCACGCGAGGCGCCTTCCCCGATAAGGCGCTCAGTCTTTCGCTCCGGAAGTGCGCGGCCAGGTGGCCGATAGCACCGGATCGCGTCACACTATCCGTCCCGTTCGCTGTCGAGCGACGGGCGTGACATATTCCACGGCCCTTACAACCGGGCATTCTTCCCATTGCACGTCGAACGTTGTTGTCCGCTTGGTCATTGCTTTACTGCTTGCACAGGTCGGTCGCCGCATTGTTCCCCGAGTACGTGGGTGTGGGAGTCGGGCCGGAGGCGTCGGCGGCGTCAGCATCCTTCCCGTCGTCATCCTTCAGCTGGTCCGCAGGCACGACGGCGACGGGCTTGTCGTCACGCAGTTGCTTGAAGAGCTTGTCCGCGTCGGGCTGCACCAGTTCGTCCCGGTTCCTGTTTGCGCTGTACGGCTGCCGCGGGACGGTCAGGAACTGCACCTTGTCGGTCGGCACGTTGCGCATGCCGCGCACCAGGTCGTAGAGGTCCTTCAGGCTGTCCAGCCCCGGGTCGGTGGTCAGCGCCTTGGTGGCCGCGTCCAGCACCGGGTAGAGCCGGGTGGGGTTGAGCAGGACCCCGTTGCTCTGCACCTTGTTCACCAGTGCGCCCAGGAACTGCTGCTGGCGGTCCATGCGTTCGGTGTCGCTGCCGTTGCCGATCGACTTGCGGGCCCGTACGTACCCGAGGGCCTGCTCGCCGTTGAGCTTCTGGCGGCCCGCCGGGAGCTCGAGGTGTGCGGCACTGTCGTCGATCGGATCCTTGAGGCAGATCTCGACCCCGTCCACCGCGTCGACCATGTTCTTGAAGCCGTTGAAGTCGACGACCATGTGGTGGTCGATGCGGATGCCGGTCATCTTCTCGACCGTGCGGATGGTGCAGGCGGTTCCGCCGAACTCGAAGGCCCAGTTGAACTGCGCGAACTGCGGCCTGCTCACGGTTTTGTCCGGCTTGTGACACTCCGGGATGTTCACCATGAGGTCGCGCGGGAGAGACATCGCCGTGGCGCTTTTCCGGTTCGCGGCCAGGTGCAGCAGGATCGTGGTGTCCGATCGCTGGCTGCCGCCGTCGTCGCGGCCGTACTTGCGGTTGTCCCCGGCCCGGCTGTCGGAGCCGATGAGCAGGATGTTCTGCGCGTTGTGGACGACGGAGGCGGGACGCTCCTTCTCGTACGCCCTGAGTTCGGCGGCCGCGGAGGTGTCCGTCCTGATGTTGCCGTCCAGTTTCTTGTACAGCCACCAGCCGGCGCCCGCGGCGACGAGCACGACGAACGAGGCGCCGAGCGCGGTCCAACGCAGCCAGTGACGCTTGCGCTTGACGACGATGTCGAGGCCCGGACCCGGTCCGGAGTCCTCGGGCAGCGGCCCGTGCGACGGGCCGCTGCCCGACCCGCTGCGCGTCTCACCGCCCGGGGCACCCTCGGAGCCGTTGCCCGGGACGGGATTCTCGCCGGGGCCCTCGCCGGACGGCCCGTCCGCGGCGGAGTCGTCGGGCGTCCGGTTCCCGCCTGCGGCCGAGTCGTCGGGGTCGGCCGGCGTGCCGGAGCTTTCGGTCACGTCTGCGTCCATCCTTCATATTCGGCAGCGCGCTGGGCCGCCGGTTGCAGAAGTAGACGGCTGAACCTCACGCTTGGTTGTGCCTGAGTGGTCTGTACCGCAGATCATGTACCGGAGTTGGCGCCCAGGCCGGAGGGCTCGGCCCAGGCTGGGCCGGACGGGTGACCCCTCGGGCCGCTTGTCGTACTGCGGCGTCGAGGCGGACGCCCGCGCAGGTGACGGGGCGCAGGAAGAAGGATTGGCGGGCCCGGCGCGTCCGCCCGGCCGTCACACGGTCCGGGTGACCCGCTCGCTCTCGACGCGCTGGGCCAGCCCGTCCTCGCCCAGCTGTCCGAG
Source organism: Streptomyces sp. NPDC087901 (assembly GCF_044742205.1). Taxonomy (NCBI): domain Bacteria; kingdom Bacillati; phylum Actinomycetota; class Actinomycetes; order Kitasatosporales; family Streptomycetaceae; genus Streptomyces; species Streptomyces sp. NPDC087901. Next base: position 26,608 of record NZ_JBIUUC010000020.1, on the reverse strand, counting down.
ATGCCGGCACAGCACCACGGAACCCCCGGTGGCCAGCGGTGCGAAGAGCCCGGCACTGAGGCCGTCCCAGGTGTCGTACGTACGACCTGACAGCAGCCGTGAACCGGCGCCCAGGCCCAGCGCGGCACCGTCCACGCGTGCCCGCGCGACCAGCTCCGCCCCGGTGAACCCGACACCGCCCACGGTCAGCGCCGGCGCATCCGGGTCGACGGGCGCGAACGGGGCGAACCGGTCGCCCTGGCCCGGCACCTCGACGGCGTAGTCCGCGAAGCCGTCGGGCGCCTGCGGGAACCTGCCGCCCATCGGGCGCAGCGCCAGCGCGATCCGCTCACCGCGGCAGGCCCGCGCGGCTTCCAGGCTGTCCGGCCCGGAGACGACGAGGTCCGCGGCGGCGGGATCCCCCTGCACATCGGCGACCACGCCGACCGAGGCACAGGCCATCAGCCAGACCGCGGACTGCCAGTGCGCGGGCAGCAGCAGCGCGAGCCGGTCGCCGGGCTCCGCGGCGAGGTCGCCCTGCAGCAGGTTCGCCGTCTTGGCCACCCAATTGGCGAAGGTGGCCACCGACAGTTCGACGCGCTCTCCGGTGGCGTCGTCGTAGAAAGTGACCATGGGGCGGGCCGGGTCCGCGGCGAGCGCGGAACGCAGCAGGTCGGCAGGGGTGCGGTCGCTGGCGTTCATTCGCAGAAGGGTACGCGGCGGTGCCGGGAGGGGCCGGGTGCGGCCGCTGCCGGGTGCACCGGTTCGGCAGACGAGTCGTCAATTGCCCAGAGAAATCCCGGTCGCCGGAGTGGTCCGCTTATGCCCAGGATCATATGTATGCGTGCCTTCATTGCATCCTCCATAGGTGTCACCTGCGCGGCAGCTCTCGTGCTGCCGCTCGCCGCGCCCGCGGGCGCCGCCCCCGACACCCCCGCCCACCCGGCCACTGCGGGATCCGTTCCCGCCGAGGCGTCCGAACCGGCCGGAGTGCCCGGTTCGACGCAGTCCCTGGCCATGGATCCGCTGGCCTCCCCCTCCGTACGGGCCACCGGCGCACCCGCCGCCGCAGCTGCCGAACAAGGGCTGCCCGAGCGCGACGTCCAGCCGTTCTCGCTGGTCGGTGTCGTCTGGGACGACGTCAACACCGAACTCCACGGCACCGCCCAGGTCCGCACCCGCGCCACCGGCACCGGCCAGTGGTCCGACTGGCAGGACCTGGAGACGCACAACGCCGAGCACTCCGCCGACGCCGGCACCGCCGAACGCGACTCGGGCGCCGCCCGCGGCTCCACCGCCCCGCTCTGGGTCGGAGACTCCGACGGCGTCGAGGTGCGGGTGCGCCCCGAGACCCCCGGCCCCGGCGAGGCCGCCGAGGCCCCCGTACCGCTGCCCGCCGGGCTGCACCTCGAACTCGTCGACCCCGGCAAGGACCCGCAGCAGGTCCCCGGCACGGACCCGGCGGAAAGCCCCGCAACGGATCCCCTGGAAGAAGGCCCCGACACCGGCGTGGCGGGCGCGGACCGCGCCACTTCGCCCGGCGCCGCCGCCGTGCTCCCCGCCCTGAACAGGGCCGAGACCGAGGAGGCCGCCGGCCTCGCGCCCGTCGCCAAGCCGTACATCGGGCCCCGGCCGCGCATCATCACCCGCAAGGGCTGGGGCGCCGACGAGAAGCTCCGCGAGAGCGGCTTCGCGTACACCAAGACCGTCAAGGCCGCCTTCATCCACCACAGCGCCACCGGCAACAACTACAAGTGCTCCCAGGCGCCCTCGGTCCTGCGCGGCATCTACCGCTACCACGTCAAGAGCAGCGGCTGGCGCGACATCGGCTACAACTTCGCCGTCGACAAGTGCGGAAACATCTACGAGGGCCGTGCCGGAGGCGTGACGAAGGCTGTCATGGGCGCCCACACGCTTGGCTTCAACACCAACACCATGGGCATCGCCGTGCTCGGGACCTTCACCACGTCGAACCCTCCGGCCGCCGCCGTCAACGCCGTCTCCAAGCTCACCGCCTGGAAGCTCGGCCTGTTCGGCGCCAACCCGAAGGGAAAGGTCACCCTGACCTCGGGCGGCAGCAACAAGTACAAGAAGGGCAAGAAGGTCAAACTCAACGTCATCTCCGGTCACCGGGACGGATTCGCAACCGAATGCCCCGGAGCGCGTCTCTACAAGAAGCTCGGCACGGCCCGAACCAGTTCGGCCAAGCTGCAGGGCCGCTGACGCGCAAGGAGCCGTGAACCGGCGCCGGCCGCGCCGGAGACCTGCTGCGGGCTGCTGACCGAAGGACCCCCCCTTTGGTCTGCATACACTGGCCAGCCGAAAGAAGCGGTTGTTCGCCGGCCCGGCCCCAGCAGGAAGCAGAGACAGTGCTGTGACAGAGGCAAAAGAAGCGATTCTCCTGGTCGGCGGCAAGGGAACCAGGCTGCGCCCCCTCACGGTGCACACCCCGAAACCCATGGTTCCGGCAGCAGGCGTCCCCTTCCTCACCCACCAGCTGGCGCGTGCCCGGGCCGCCGGTGTCGAGCACATCGTCCTCGCGACGTCGTACCTGGCGGAGGTCTTCGAGCCGTACTTCGGTGACGGTTCGTCGCTCGGCCTCCACATCGAGTACGTCACCGAACGCGAACCGCTCGGCACCGGCGGCGCCATCCGCAACGTCGCCCGGCGGCTCACCTCCGGCCCGGACGAACCGGTCCTCATCTTCAACGGCGACATCCTCACCGGGCTCGACATCCGGGCCCTGGTCACCACGCACGCCGACTCCGGAGCGGATGTCTCGCTCCACCTCACCCGGGTCGACGACCCACGCGCCTTCGGCCTCGTGCCGACGGACGACACGGGCCGGGTCACCGCGTTCCTGGAGAAGCCGCAGACGCCCGAGGAGATCGTCACCGACCAGGTCAACGCGGGGGCGTACATCTTCCGCCGGTCGGTCATCGACACGATCCCGGCGGGCCGCCCGGTCTCCGTGGAACGCGAGACCTTCCCCGGACTGCTCGCCGACGGCGCGCACCTCCAGGGCATGGTCGACTCCACGTACTGGCTGGATCTCGGCACCCCGCAGGCGTTCATACGCGGCTCCGCCGACCTCGTCCTCGGCATCGCGCCCTCCCCGGCCGTCCCCGGCCGCTGCGGCGACCGCCTCGTTCTGCCCACCGCCTCCGTCGCCCCCGACGCCAAACTCTCCGGCGGTACGGTCATCGGCGCCGACGCCGTCATCGGCGCGGGCGCCAGGATCGACGGCTCCACCGTGCTCGCGGGAGCCATCGTCGAACCGGGCGCCGTGATCACGGACTCCCTGGTCGGAGCGGGTGCCAGGATCGGCAGCCGTACGGTGCTCGCGGGCGCGGTCATCGGCGACGGGGCCAAGGTCGGCGCCGACAACGAACTGCGCGACGGCGTCCGTATCTGGTGCGGGGCGCACCTGCCCGCCGCGTCGGTCCGGTTCTCCTCGGACGAATGACCGGACCGGCCACCTCCGTATGGACTCCCCGAGTGGCCTGAATCAGCCGTACCCTCGACAGGCAGCCCCGACTACCGAGGACCTCACCCGTGGCAGGACGATTCGCTCCCCGCAGCGCCCCGCGCGCGGCCGTCCCGCACCAGGCGGCGGCGACGCCCGTACCGGCGCCGCTGACCCGCGCCTGGACCCCGCCGGGCCCGCTCGACCTGAGGCTCGTCCTCGGCCCGCTGCGACGCGGCCCCGCCGACCCCACGTTCCGGATGTCCGCCGACGGCTCGGTCCGCCGGGCCAGCCGCACCCCCGCGGGACCCGGCACACTCCATGTCGTCGCCCGCGCGGGCCGGATCGAGGCCGCGGCCTGGGGGCCGGGCGCGGCCTGGCTGCTGGACCAGCTGCCTACCCTGCTGGGCGCGTCGGACGAACCCGAGGCGTTCACCCCGCGCCACCGCCTGCTTGCCGTGACCCACCACCGCCGCCCGGGTCTGCGGCTGCTGCGCACCGGCCTGGTGCTGGAGTCCCTGATCCCGTCGGTCCTGGAGCAGAAGGTCACCACGGACGAGGCGTACCGCGCCTGGCGGCTGCTGGTGCGCACGTACGGGGAGCCGGCGCCCGGCCCGCAGGAGTACGGCCTCTACGTCATGCCGGACGCCCGCACCTGGTCGCTGATCCCGTCCTGGGAGTGGCACCGCGCGGGTGTGGACAGCAAGCGCTCGGCGACGATCCTGCGCACGGTCCGGGTGGCCCGCCGCATGGAGGAGGCGGCAGCCATGGAGCTGACCGAGGCCATGACCCGCCTTCAGGCGATCCCCGGCATCGGCCCCTGGACAGCCGCCGAGACCCTGCAACGGGCGAACGGTGCGGCGGACGCGGTGACGGTCGGCGACTTCCACCTCCCCGGCATCGTCGGCCACGCACTGGCGGGCAACCGGAACGCCGACGACGAGGAGATGCTGTCCCTCCTCACCCCCTACGAGGGCCAACGCCACCGGGCCACCCGCCTGATCATGCTCTCGGACAACACCCCGTCCCGCCGCGCGCCCCGCATGCAGCCGGGCAACATCGCGCGTCTGTGAACGGCCACGTCGGTCCGGAAAGTCCGGCCCCATGCTGCCGGGCATCATCGGGGGCGTCTCAAATCCAGCCTCTCCGGCGTTTGAGGAGCGGGGTCCGGGGCCGAGCCCCGAAAGCCGGCCCCGCCGGCGCTTGAGGCGCAGGGGCCCGGGGGCAGCGCCCCCGGTCACGGGAAGGGGCGGGCAAGGGGAAACCTCACCCCCCACCCCCTCACCGCACCGCGACGAACCCCTCCGCGCCCCGCCCCACCCGCGCCGGAGGCGACACCGCGGCCCGCCCCACGGCCACCGCTCCCAGCGGATCCCACGACGCGGGCAGCTCCAGCACCTCCCGCACGACATCCCGGCAGAACATCGTCGAGGAGACCCAGGCCGAGCCCAGCCGCTCGCCCGCCAGCGCCACGAGGAAGTTCTGGATCCCGGCGCCCGCGGCGACCACGAACATCTCGCGCTCCGCGCCGTCGCGCCGCGCGTCCCCGTACGTGTGGGAGCCGTCCATCACCAGACACGGCACCACCAGGTACGGCGCCCGGCGCAGCACATCGCCCCGCTTCACCCGTCGCGCGACCGACTCCTCGCTCTTGCCGTCGCGCCGCAGGTCCGCGATCCACGCGTCCCGCATCGCGTCCAGCAGCCGGGTCCGCGACCCGGGCGACTCCAGCAGGACGAACCGCCAGGGCGTCGTGTGGTGCGGGGCCGGAGCCGTCACCGCCGCGGCCACGGCACGCCGCACCGCCCCCGGGTCCACCGGTTCGTCGGTGAACTCGCGGACCGTACGCCGCTGGGTCACCGCCTCCCGTACAGCCTCGGACGTCCCCAGCCGGAACATGTCGTCGGCCGCGACCCGCACCATCGCGCGGGCCCCGCCGGCATCGGCCGGGTCCAGGACATGGCCGAGCCCTCGCACGACCGCGACCGGCAGCCCGTCCGCCTTGCCCTTGACCAGGTCACCGGCCGAGGCGAGCTCGTCGGCGGTGGCGACCACGGTCGCGCTCAGCGGATTGCCGTACGCGTCGCTGCCGCCCCGCAGATCGTCCAGCACCCGCACCCCGGCCGCGCCGATCGCGACATCGGTCAGCCCGTTGCGCCACGGCCGCCCGAAGGTGTCCGTGACAATGACGCCGACCTCGACGCCGAGCGTGTCCCGCAGCCCCTCCCTGATCGCCCGCGCCGAGGCGTCCGGGGCCTCGGGCAGCAGCAGGACGGTCCCTGCGGGGGTGTTCGACGCGTCGACCCCGGCGGCGGCCATCACCAGGCCCTGCCGGTTCTCCACGATCCGCAGCGTGCCGCGCCGCGCCACCACCCGAACCGTCTCGGCGTCGATCGCCGCCTCCCGGTCGGTGGCCTCGACGATTCGGCCCTCCGCCTTGGAGACGATCTTCGAGGTGACGAGCAGCACGTCACCGTCGGCCAGTCCGGGCTCGGTGGCGGCGATCAGCTTCGCGAGGTCGTCCCCGGCCCGCACCTCGGGCATGCCGGGCAGCGCCCACACGCGGAAGGAGGGCGCGGCGTCCGGGGCTGCGGTGCTCATGCGCGTACCTCTTCGGCGAGGGTCAGCGCCTGCCTCGCCATCTCGGCGGTGGCGGCGACGTCGGTCATCATCAGCGGCACGGAACGGCAGCGGATGCCCGCGGACTCCACCGCGTCCACGGCGCCCGCGTCCACGGTGTCGACGAGCCAGCCGTCGAGCAGCCCCGAACCGTAGTGCTGGGCGACCGCAGCGGCCGTCGACTCGACGCCCACCGCGGCGAGGACCTTGTCCGCCATCCCGCGCACCGGTGCGTCACCGACGATGGGGGAGAGGCCGACGACCGGCACCCCGGCCTCGGCGATGGCTTCCCGGATGCCGGGCACGGCGAGGATGGTCCCGACGGACACGACGGGGTTCGACGGCGGGAAGAGGATGCCGTCGGCCTCGGCGATGGCCTCCAGGACGCCCGGAGCCGGCTTGGCCTGTTCGGCGCCGACGGGCACGATGGCCTGCGCCGGGACGGAGGCGCGCAGTTTGACCCAGTACTCCTGGAAGTGAATGGCCTTGCTCTCGCCGTCGACGTCGACGGCCACATGCGTCTCGACCCGGTCGTCGGACATCGGCAGCAGCCGGACCCCCGGCTTCCAGCGCGCACAGAGCGCCTCGGTGACGGCACTCAGCGGATAGCCCGCGCCGAGCATCTGCGTACGGACGATGTGGGTGGCGAAGTCCCGGTCACCGAGCCCGAACCACTCGGGGCCGACGCCGTACGCCGCAAGTTCCTCCTTGACGTGGAAGCTCTCGTCGGTACGGCCCCAGCCCTGCTCCTCGTTGATGCCACCGCCGAGGGTGTACATCACGGTGTCGAGGTCGGGGCAGACCTTGAGGCCGAACAGATGGATGTCGTCACCGGTGTTGCCGATCACCGTGATGTCCGCGTCGGGCGCGGCCTCCTTGAGGCCACGCAGAAAACGAGCACCACCGATACCGCCGGCCAGAACCACAATGCGCATGCGAACCAGTCTGTCAGGCGGCGCTTGATCCTTGGCGGGGTGGTGGTGTGTGACGGGCGGGACTGTCGGGCGGAGCCTGGTCCTCGTCCGGGTGGTGGCGGGTTGTCAGGCGGTGGCGACGGCCGCGGCGCACTGCGCGGCGTGCATCGGCATGTCGGTCAGGCCCGGGTAGTAGACGTGCAGGCTGACGGCCGGTTCGAGGGAGTCGTTGACCACCTCGTGGATGTAGCCGGGGGCGAAGACGCGCTGCGAGCCGGCGTTCAGCGTCCGTGTTCCGCGGTCCGTACGCTCGGTCAGTTCGCCGTCCAGGACGGTCAGTACGCCGGAGGACGGGCCGTGGTCGTGCAGGCCGCTGCCCTGGCCGGGGACCCAGCTGAGCAGCCAGATCTCGTAGCCGGGTCCGGTGCGGAGACGGTGGTACCAGCGGGTGGTGGTGTCGTACCGGACGAGCGGGGCCCACTGGGAGCGGTCGCCGGCGATGGTGCGGGCGAGCCCGACGAATTCCGCCACCGTGGCGGGGTGCTTGCGGGCGGGACGCAGGAGGTGCTGGACCTCGAGGAGGTCGCCGGCGATCTGGAGGTCGCTGTTGCTGTTCATGGGTGCGGTGGTTCCTCGGCAGGGTGCAAGTCGTGCAGTGCGGATGCAGGGGTGTCGCAGGACCTGAGGGACCGGGTGACCGCAGTGGCGGGAAGCCGCGTGGGGAGGGTCCGGGGGTCCGGGATGAGCTGTGTCGGGCTGGAGCGCGGGGGCTTCAACAGCTGAGACAGCTGGAACAGCAACAGCGGGCCTGGACAGCGCTGCGGAACCCACGGATGTGGGTGACACGCATGGCTGAGGTCGCTGGCATGACATCAAGGAGAACCGGAGAACCTCCGACTGTCAACCCAATGCCCGATTTGGGGGTAATGTTTCACCTCATCCGGTTACTCCGTTCGGAGAAAGGTTTATGCAGCCCCCGTGGCGGAGATGTGGCGCAACAACCGCTGCGGCAAACGCGGTCGCGCCTCTGTGACCCGACTGTGATCTTGATCGCTTCGGTGATCGAATCGCAACGTGTCCGCCCTCCTGGGAGTTCTTCCCTGTGGCGGGCGAAGACGCACCAGAGCCCGTGGCATATGTCAGGTTTTTGGTGATTTGCACACTTTACGCATACGCTTGGTTCCGCAGAGTGAATCCCGGGTCCAATAGCAGATCTGAGCTTGACTGGCCCGGAGCTACACACTTGTAATTTCACTCGTGTCGTTCGGCCGATTCGATAACGGCCGCATCACGGGGACGCAAGAGACAGACGAGGGGCGCACATGACCGAGCTGTTCCAGCAACTGCTGGTCGAGGACGCGGACGAGGAACTCGGCTGGCAGGAGCGCGCACTGTGCGCCCAGACCGATCCCGAGTCCTTCTTCCCCGAGAAGGGCGGATCGACCCGCGAGGCCAAGAAGGTCTGCCTCGCCTGTGAGGTCCGGTCCGAATGCCTTGAGTACGCCCTCTCCAAGGACGAGCGATTCGGTATCTGGGGCGGTCTTTCCGAGCGTGAGCGACGGCGCCTGAAGAAGGCCGCGGTCTGACCCGGCCCCCCTCCGCGACGCCCTGGCCGCAAGGCGCCGAACCCTGAGAGCCGGCTGCTCCCGGACCGGCCGTCCATGGCCCGCCCTCCTGCGCCTGGCCCGCAGGCGGCGGGCCATTGCCGTACCTCCGGCACGGTGGCGGAGCGGCCCGGGACCCGTTCCGGGCTCCCTCTGCCGCCACTGCCGGACCAGGGGCACCGGCCGCCCTCCACCGCTGTACCGCAGCCCTCGTTCAACCGCTCCGCGCAACCCCGGTTATCCGTACCGTTAGTGTGGGGCCCCGTCCGAGACGCGCCAACGACCCGACAGGGCGCGCGTGTACACCGATGCAGCCCCCGGGGGACGTCCCCCGGACCCGGCCGGAGGGCCCGTACCTCGATGTCCGTGCACAGCCAAGCAACGGCGCCGTACGCGGCTGCCGCCGCCCCAGAGTTCCCCCGGCACGTCGTCACCGCCGTGCTCGTCTCCCACGACGGCGCACGCTGGCTGCCCGACGCGCTCGCCGGGCTGCTCGGGCAGGAACGCCCCGTACAGAACGTCGTCGCCGCCGACACCGGCAGCGCCGACGACTCCGCGCGACTGGTCACCGAGGCGCTCGGCGCCGACCGCGTACTGCACCTCGCGCGGCGTACGAGCTTCGGCACCGCCGTCGACGAGGCGAGCCGCACCGCCGGTGTCCTGACCCCGGACGACCTGCCGTACCTGAAGCGTCCGAGCGGCTGGGACCCCGTCACCAGGTCCTGGCGCGACGACGCCTACGACCTGCCGGACCTGCCGCACGGCGAACCGGTGCAGTGGCTCTGGCTGCTCCACGACGACTGCGCCCCCGAACCCGACGCCCTCGCCGAGATGCTGCGCGTCGTCGACAACGACCAGCACGCCGCGATCGTCGGCCCCAAGCTCCGCGGCTGGTACGACCGCCGCCAGCTCCTCGAAGTCGGCGTCTCGATCGCCAACAGCGGGCGCCGCTGGACCGGCCTCGACCGGCGCGAGCAGGACCAGGGCCAGCACGACCAGGTCCGTACCGTCCTGTCCGTCTCCACCGCCGGCATGCTGATCCGCCGGGACGTCTGGGAGGAGCTCGGCGGCTTCGACCGCAGACTGCCCCTGATGCGTGACGACGTCGACCTGTGCTGGCGCGCCCACATGGCGGGCCACCGGGTGCTCGTCGCCCCCGACGCCGTCCTGCGGCACGCCGAGGCGTCCGCCCGCGAACGACGCCCCATCGACTGCGCAGGCCGCTCCGTCTCCAGCCCGCACCGCGTCGACAAGGCCGGCGCCGTCTACACCATGCTGGTCAACGCCCCCGGCAAACGGCTTCCCTGGGTGCTGCTCCGGCTCCTCGTCGGCACGCTGCTGCGTACGCTCGCCTACCTCGTCGGCAAGGTGCCGGGCCAGGCACTCGACGAGGTCACCGGCCTCCTCGGCACCCTGCTGCGCCCCGGCCGCATCCTCACCGCACGACGGCACCGCGGCAAGGGGGTCGTCGACCCGGCCGAGTTGCGCGGGCTCTTCCCCGCCCCCGGTGCCACCGTCCGCGCGACCGTCGAGCAGGTCGCCGGGAACTTCGGCGGCGGCGCGGAGACCGAGTCCGGCGGGTCGCGGCACGGCGCCGTCGAGTCCGGTCCGGGCGGCGACGACGCCGACTTCCTGGAGATCGACCAGTTCGCCAAGCTGAAGCGCGTCGGGCGCAAGCCGGGCCCGGTGCTCTTCGCCGTCCTGCTCCTGGTCTCCCTCGTCGCGTGCCGCAGCCTCCTGGGCGGCGGCGCGCTGGCCGGCGGCGCCCTGCTGCCCGCGCCCGGTGACGTCTCCGACCTGTGGGGCCGCTACGCGGACGGCTGGCACACCATCGGCACCGGCGGCACCCAGACCGCACCGCCCTACCTGGCCGTGATCTCCGCACTGTCCGCGCTGTTCCTCGGCTCCACCGGCTTCGCGCTCACCCTGCTGCTCGTCTGCTCGGTCCCGCTCGCCGGGCTCACCGCGTACTTCGTCTCCCGCCCGCTGCTCCCCTCGCGGCTGCTGCGGGCCTGGGCGAGCGTCGCGTACGCCTTTCTGCCCGCCGCGACCGGCGCCCTGGCCACCGGCCGCCTCGGCACCGCCGTCCTCGCCGTCCTGCTCCCGCTGATCGCGCGCACGGCCGTCTCCGCGCACGGCCTGCGCGGCGGCGGCGGTGACAACCGCGGCAGCTGGCGCGCCACCTGGGCGTACACCCTGCTCCTCACGCTCGCGATGGCGTTCACCCCCATCGTCTGGCCGCTCGCCGTGGTCCTCGGCATCGGTGTACTGGCGTTGCGCCGCAACGACATCACGGCCTACGGCCTCCGCTTCCTCGCCGCGGTCGGCACCCCGATGCTGGTCCTCGCGCCCTGGTCGCTCTCGCTCCTGTCCAGCCCCTCCTCCTTCCTGAAGGAAGCGGGGCTGGAGACCGGTTCGGGCTCGGCCTCCGCACTGGACCTGCTCGGGATCAGCCCCGGCGGGCCCAAGGCGGCCGGCGGCGTCCTGCTCCTCGGCATCGTGCTCGCGGCACTGGCCGCGCTGCTGCGCGGGGAGCGGCAGTTCGCGGTACGGACCGCCTGGGCCGTCGCCCTGGTGGGCCTGGCCTTCGCCGGACTCGCCAACGGCTCGGGCTGGGCGGGACCCGCCACCCTCGTCTACGGCGCCGCGCTCATCGCCGCCGCCCTGGTCGGCGCGGACGGTGCCCGGGTCCGGGTGGCCGAACTCAGCTTCGGCTGGCGCCAGCCGGTCGCGGTCCTGATCGCGCTGGCTGCCGTGCTGGCCCCCGTGCTGGCCGCCGTCGGCTGGATGATCGGCGGCGCCGCCGGCCCGCTGGAGCGGCGCGATCCGGTGCAGGTGCCCGCGTTCGTCGCCGAGGAGAGCGGCACCCGGGACCAGCCGCGCACCCTGGTGCTCGGCGGGACCTCGGCCACCTCCGTCGCGTACACCCTGGTCCGTGGCTCCGGCGCGCGGCTGGGTGATGCCGAACTGGCCGCGGCCGGTGGCGGCAACAGCCATCTCGACAAGGTCGTCGCCAACCTGGTGGCAGGCTCCGGCGCCGACCAGGGCAGCCAGCTCAGCGGCTTCGCGATCCGTTACGTGCTCGTGCGGGACGGGGCGCCGAAGCAGATGAGCCGGGTCCTCGACGCGACCCCCGGCCTCAGCCGCCTCAGCCAGCTGGACGGCAGCGCGCTGTGGCGCGTGGACCGCCAGGTCGCCCGGATCATGATCGTCCCGTCGGCCGCCAGTGACGAACCGCTCCCGGTGGGTTCCGAGCCCGTCGAGGCGCACACCAAGATCCCGTCGGGCAGCGCGGGCCGCGTGCTGCGGATCGCCGACGCCGCCGACTCCGGCTGGCAGGCCACGCTCGACGGACGGGTGCTGACCCGCAAGACCGTCGACGGCTGGGCGCAGGGCTTCGAGCTCCCCACCGAGGGCGGCACGCTGGACCTCACGTACGAGACGCCCTTCACGCACTCCGTGTGGGTCTGGGGCCAGGCCGCGCTCATCGTGGTCCTGCTCGTGCTGGCCCTGCCGGGCCGCCGCCGGGAGATCGACGACGACCTGCCCGAGGAGGACGTGGTGGTCCCCGCCGAGCCGGTCGCCGGCGAGGGACGCCGGGCCCGCAGGCTGCGTGCGGCCGCGCTGGCGGAGGGCGAGGGCGAAGACGGCGAGGACTTCGACGCCGGCGAGTCCGCGGAAGCGGGGGAGCCGGCGGGGCACATCCCCGCCCAGCAGACCGGTCCGCGGACCACCGCGGCGGAGCCGTTCGACGCCGACGACGGCCAGGACGTCTTCGTCCCCCAGCAGGCCGACGGCGACACCGGCGAGTACGCGGCGGTGCCCCAGCAGCAGTACGGGGACTGGGACGCCCAGCAGTACCAGGACACCGCCTACCCGCAGTACCAGGAGGGTCAGTACCAGGAAGGTCAGTACCAGGACGGCCAGTACGCCGCCGCGCCGCAGCAGCAGCCCGACGGCGCCGCCGGCTATGACCCGTACGGCTATCAGCAGCAGGGTGAGTACGCCCCGTACGCCCAGGGCCAGTACGACCCCAATGCTCCGCAGAGCAACAGCGGACCGTACGACCCCAACGCTCCGCAGGGTGACGGCGGGCCGTACGACCCCAACGCCCAGTACGGCAACGCCCCGTACGACCCCGGTCAGTACGGCACCGGCCAGTACGGTGCGGACCAGTACGGCACCCAGGGCGCGTACGACCCGCAGAACCCCGACGAGAACCCCGACGGGAACCCCGCCCCGGGCCAGAACCCGTGGCCGACCGGTAACGCATCGCGAGGCGAGTCCGAGTGAAGTCCACCAGCCTGTCCCTCATCGCCGGGGCCGTCGCCCTCGCAGCCGTCACCGGATTCGCCGCGGTCACCGTGCCGGACGCCGGGGGCACGACGACGGCGAAGGCGGCCGCACGGCTGCCCGTGGAACGGTCCAGCCTGCTCTGCCCGGCCCCCGGCCTGTCCGACCTCGCGGAGACGGAGTACACCTCCTTCACTCCGGCGGCGAAGGGCGGTGACGCGGCGGGGCCGGCCGGTACGGCCGAACTCCTGTCGTCCACGGCCGCGAAGGACGACGAGAAGGAATCCGGGAAGAGCAAGAAGAAGACCAAGAAGGCGGCCCCGGACAAGCCGGTCGTTCTCCTCAAGGAGCCCGGCAAGCCGGTCACCGCCGAGGTGTCGGGCGCGGACGCCCCCGCACTCGTCGGCACCGCGACCGGCCGGCTGGCCCCCGGCTGGACCGCCCAGCAGACCACCACCGTCGAGGCGGGCGACTCCCGAGGCCTCCTCGGGGTCAGCTGCACCGCACCCGACACCGACTTCTGGTTCCCGGCCGCGAGCACGGCGAAGTCCCGTGAGGACTACGTCCACCTCACCAACCCGGACGACACCGCCGCCGTCGCCGACATCGAGCTGTACGGCCCCGACGGCACGCTCAAGTCCGACGTGGGCGAAGGCATCACGGTGCCCGCCAGGTCCGGTGTCCGCGTCCTCATCTCGACGCTGACCAGTAAGGCCGCAGACGACGTGACCGTCCACGTCACCACCCGGACCGGCCGTGTCGGCGCGGTCGTGAGGTCCGCGGACAGCAAGACCGGCAGCGACTGGCTCCCCGCCTCCACCGAGCCGGCGGGCACCCTCGTCCTGCCCGGCATCCCGGCGGACGCAACCTCGGTGCGGCTCGTGGCCTTCGCCCCCGGCGAGGACGACGCCGACCTCAAGGTGATGCTGCTCGGCAAGACGGGTTCGATCTCACCGGCGGGCCACGAGGAACTTCACGTCAAGTCGCAGATGACCGCCGGAGTCGACCTGAAGGATCTGACCAGGGGCGAGGCGGGCTCCCTGGTCCTGAGCCCCGCCCAGGACGGCAAGGCCACCCCGGTGGTGGCCGCACTGCGGGTGGTCCGCGGCAAGGGCGCCAACCAGGAGGTCGGCTACATTCCGGCGACCGGCCCGGTGGGCGCGCAGGCGACCGCCGCCGACAACCGTGCGAAGGGTTCGGTCCTCTCGCTCACCGCCCCCGGCGCCGCCGGCACCGTGAAGGTCACGGCGTCCGCCGGCAGCAAGGGCGGCACACCGGTCAGCAAGACGTACGAGGTCGGCGCCGGTACGACCGTCGCGGTCACGCCGCCCGTTCCGGCAGGACTCAAGGGCACGTACGCGCTGACCGTCGAGACGCAGTCGGGCGGTCCGGTCCACGCCGCCCGCACGCTCACGGTCCCGATGGGCGGCATCCCGATGTTCACGGTGCAGACGCTGCCGGACGACCGGGGAACGGTCGAGGTACCGGCCGCCGAACAGGACCTGTCGGTCCTGGACGACTGAGGGACCGTCGGACCTGGACGACTGAGGGCCGCGACGACATGACTGTGGGGCGGTCCGTGCAACCGGCCCGCCCCACAGCTGTGCGCCCCCGACGCAGGGGCCGCCTACTCCTGCCCGTACCGGGGATCGACCGACTCCGGCGAGAGCCCGAGCAGCTCCGCGACCTGCTCGACCACGACCTCGTGCACCAGCAGCGCACGCTCGTCACGGTTCTTGGTACGGATCTCGACGGGGCGCCGGTAGATGACGATCTGCGCGGGGCGCTCCTTCTCGGCGGACAACGCACTCCCCAGCGGAACGGTCTCCTCCACGGTCCCCGGTACGTCGAGGACCACGAAGTCGACCTCGGCCAGCTGCGGCCAGCGCCGTTCCAGCCGCTCCACCGAGTCCTGCACCAGATCGCGGAAGCTGTCCGCCCTGCTGGCCGAGAGCGGCACCTGGGGAGGGGCGACGGGGCCGCGCATGCCGCGGCCGTGTCGGTCTCGGCGCCGCGGTCGCGGCTCGGACGGGTGGGGCGGTACGGGACTGTCCATCACTGACGCAGCGTAACCCTCCGCCGGGTGAGCGGCCTGCGGCTGTCCGGGAGGGAGCCGACCTGTCCGTTGCTGAACGATCCGGCCATGGGATGACCCGTTTCAGGCCCCGCTCCTGATCGTTGGTTACCTGCCGTATGACAGCTTTTGTGCCAGGTGGTGACCGGAATCGGTGCGGCCAGGAACTGCGCCCCTCTCCTCCCGTGCAGGTCAGGGGAGTTGTCCGGCAAGAGCCTGTGCCCGGGGTCACAGGGCGACACGGTGGGGTGAGCCGGGGAGAGTCGTCGCAGCCCGCTCAAGAGTGCGGTACCGTCCAACATCGTGAGCCCTGTACGTCGCTGTTCGCGCACCGCGTGCGGCCGCCCTGCCGTCGCGACACTGACGTACGTCTATGCCGACTCGACTGCGGTCCTCGGCCCGCTCGCCACCTATGCCGAGCCTCATTGCTACGACCTCTGTGCCGAGCACAGTGAGCGCCTGACCGCGCCCCGTGGCTGGGAGGTCGTCCGGCTCTCCGACCCTTCCGCGCCCACCCGTCCCAGCGGCGACGACCTCGAAGCTCTGGCCAACGCCGTACGGGAAGCAGCGCGTCCACCGGACCGCGGCGACGGTCCCAGGGGCGGCGGTCCGCGCACCGCGGATCCGATGGAGGTCGGCCGCAGAGGCCACCTCCGCGTGCTGCGCTCGCCCGACTCCTGAGCCGTCGCCCGGCCTCTGAGCCGGGGCAGCCTCCCCGGAGCATGGGGCGTTCTTGGGCGCCGGGTAGTTTGGCGGTCCGAAGAGACCTCAGGAGGCCCGGCCCGTGACCGCAGATCTGTCGCAGCTCGTGAAGGCGTACGACGTGCGCGGAGTCGTGCCCGACCAGTGGGACGAGTCACTGGCCGAGCTGTTCGGCGCGGCGTTCGTCGAGGTGACAGCCGCGGACGCGATCGTCATCGGCCACGACATGCGCCCCACGTCCCCCGCGCTGTCGGGAGCCTTCGCCCGGGGTGCGGCGGCCCGCGGAGCCGATGTCACCCTGATCGGTCTCTGCTCGACCGACCAGCTGTACTACGCGTCGGGGTCACTTGACCTGCCGGGCGCGATGTTCACGGCGTCGCACAATCCGGCGCAGTACAACGGCATCAAGATGTGCCGGGCCGGCGCGGCCCCGGTGGGTCAGGACACCGGCCTCGCCGAGATCCGCACCCTGGTCGAGAAGTGGTCGGAGACCGGTGCACCGCAGCCGGCCGCCGCCCCCGGCACGGTCACCGAACGGGACACGCTCACCGACTACGCCGCCCACCTGCTGTCCCTCGTCGACCTGTCCGCGATCCGCCCCCTGAAGGTGGTCGTGGACGCGGGCAACGGCATGGGCGGCCACACGGTCCCGACGGTCCTCGCAGGGCTGCCGCTGGAACTCGTCCCGATGTACTTCGAACTGGACGGCACGTTCCCGAACCACGAGGCCAACCCGCTCGACCCGAAGAACATCGTCGACCTCCAGGCCCGGGTACTGGCCGAGGGCGCCGATCTCGGCCTGGCCTTCGACGGCGACGCCGACCGCTGCTTCGTCGTGGACGAGCGGGGTGCGGGTGTCTCCCCGTCGGCGATCACCGCCCTGGTCGCGGCCCGGGAACTGGCCCGCAACGGCGGCCGGGGCACGGTCATCCACAACCTGATCTCCTCCCTCTCGGTCCCGGAGGTCGTACGCGAACACGGCGGCACCCCCGTCCGTACCCGGGTCGGCCACTCCTTCATCAAGGCGGAGATGGCCGCACACGGCGCGATCTTCGGCGGCGAGCACTCGGCCCACTACTACTTCCGTGACTTCTGGAACGCCGATACGGGCATGCTCGCCGCCCTCCACGTCCTGGCCGCTCTCGGAGGCCAGGAGGAACCCCTCTCGGCCCTGGTGGCCCAGTACGACCGCTACGTCGACTCCGGCGAGATCAACTCCACGGTCGACGACCAGCAGGCCCGCACGGCAGACGTACGGGCAGCGTTCGCCGGCCGCGAGAACGTGACCACCGACGACCTGGACGGCCTCACGGTCACGTCCCCAGGCTGGTGGTTCAACCTCCGCCCCTCCAACACGGAACCCTTGCTGCGCCTGAACGTCGAGGCCGGCGACGAGGAGACGATGACGGCGGTACGTGACGAGGTCCTGACCCTGATCCGCACACCGACCGCCTGATCCTGAGCCTCCGGGGCACAGACCGGGCCTTCCGCCCCTCCAGCCTCTTCGGCGCCTGAGGCCCACTTCCAGCCTCGCCGGCGTTTGAGGCGCGGGGTCCGGGGCGGAGCCCCGGTTACGGGAAGGGGCGGGTAGGGGACAGGGCCCGCCGCAGGCGCACCCCCTCCCACCCTCACCACCCCCGCAACTTCCGCAGCCCTCGCCACCCGCACCGCCTGCCCGGCCGGGCCAGGCCGCGCCCCCGCCACCCCAGCGGTAGGCTGACCTCGCCCGTTCCGCGAGGCGCGACGCACAACGCACCAAACGCGAATGGCAGAGCGCGAATCACAAACAAGATCAACTGCAAAACCGGAACACGCACCACGCACCACGTAACACGCACCACGCACTCCGCGCCCGCCCGCCCGAAGGGAACCCATCACATGCCGCTCGAAGCCGGCCTCCTGGAGATCCTGGCCTGCCCGGCCTGTCACTCCCCTCTCGACGACCGGTCGGCGGCCGACAGCCCCGAACTGATCTGCACCGGCACGGACTGCGGCCTGGCCTACCCGGTACGGGACGGCATCCCCGTCCTCCTCGTCGACGAGGCCCGCCGCCCCGCGTAAACCCGGCCCCACCCCGCACGGTGATCGGCACGTGATCGGAGGACCGTCCCCATGCTCGACGAGTCGTTGCTCGACGCCCCGGAAGCCCTGGCCCGAGCCGACCGCCGCGGCCTGCTCCGCGGCGCCGCCGAGGCCGGGGCCCGGGTCCGTACCGCCGCCCGCCACGCGACGGAGGCCGGGATCACCGAGCTGAGCCCGGAGGGCCGCCCACGCGCCGTTCTGGTCGCAGGCTCCGGCACCGCCGCATCCGGCGTCGCCGACCTGATCGGGGCCCTGGCCGGGGCCTCCGCCCCGGTCACGCGCATTCACCCGACCGGCGTCGCCCCCGCCGCAGGCGCGATGCGATGGACGCTGCCCGGCTGGGCCGGCTCCGTCGACCTGCTCCTCATCGCCACGGCGGACGGCTCCGAACCTGGCCTCGCCCTCCTCGCCGAGCAGGCATACCGCCGCGGCTGCACCGTGGTGGCCGTCGCCCCCCGGCAGTCCCCGCTGCGTGAGGCGGTCGACGGCGTGCACGGCCTCGTCGTACCGATGGCCTCGGCCCCGCACGGCGAGTACGACGCGGAGACGTCGGCGGCGGGCCCCGGCACGCTCTGGGCCCTGTTCACCCCGCTGCTCGCCCTGCTCGACAGAGTCGGCCTGGTCACCGCGCCCCCGGAGACGCTGCAGAGCGTCGCCGACCGCCTGGACCGCACGGCAGAGCGCTGCGGACCCGCGATCGCCACGTACAGCAACCCCGCCAAGACGCTGGCCGCCGAACTCGCGGACAGCCTGCCCCTCGTCTGGACGGAGGGTGACGCCGCGGGCCCGGTCGGGCGCAGGTTCGCCGCCGTCCTGGCCGAGCTCTCCGGCCGTCCGGCCCTCTCGGCCGAACTCCCTGAAGCGCTTCCCGCCCACGGTGCCCTGCTTGCGGGTGCCTTTGCCGCCGGGGCCGACCCCGACGACTTCTTCCGCGACCGGGTCGAGGAGTCCGAGCCCCTCCATGCCCGGGTGGTCCTGCTCCGAGACCGGCCCACCGGCGGCCTGAGCGCAGCCCCCGCGGCCCGCGAGCTGGCCCTGGGCCACGACACGGCGATCAGCGAGCTGGAACCGGAGGAGGGCAGCAGCAGGCTCGAAGCCCTCGCCGAACTCCTGGCGGTCACCGACTTCGCCGCCGTATACCTGGCCCTGGCCTCGGCAGCCCGCGCCTGACCCTGCGAGCGACGCCCCGGCCCCGCGCGGCACCGCCACACGGCTCACGCGCGCGACCACGCCCCACACAGACCAAAAGCCCCACGCAGACCCCGCACCACTCAGAGCACGTATCTCGCACCGCAAGAACCCCGCACCGCAGAACGAACCCGCACCACCCAGAACACGTATCTCGCACCGCACGCATCTCACACAGCCCGAGGACGAATTCCATGGACCGGCTCTCCAACACCGTGCGCCCGTACGCCTGGGGCTCCACCACCCTCATCCCGGCCCTGCTCGGCGTCGCCCCCACCGGCGAGCCGCAGGCGGAGATGTGGATGGGCGCCCATCCCGGAGCCCCTTCCCGGATAACCCGCACCGGTGCCGCCGCCGAGGTCCCGAACACCCCCTCGGCGACCCCCGTCGAACAGACCCTCACCGACGTCATCGCGGCCGACCCGGCCGGCGAACTCGGTCAGGCCGCCGTCGAGAAGTTCGGCCCCCGCCTGCCCTTCCTCCTCAAGCTCCTCGCCGCCGGAGTCCCGCTCTCTCTCCAGGTCCACCCCGACCTCGCCCAGGCACAGCAGGGTTACGCGGACGAGGAGCGCCGGTCCGTCCCGATCGACGCGCCCCACCGCGTGTACAAGGACGCCAACCACAAGCCCGAACTGATCTGCGCGCTCACCCCCTTCGACGGCCTGTGCGGCTTCCGCCGGCCCGCCGAGGCGGCCGAGGCGATGGAGGCGCTGGGCGTCGACTCCCTCAAGCCCTACGCCGATCTGCTCCGCGCCCATCCCGAAGAGGCGGCCCTGCGCGAGGTCCTCACGGCGATCCTCACCGCGGACCCGGCGCAGATGGCGGAGACGGTGACAGCCGTGGCGGCCGCCGCCGAACGGATCGGCGGCATCTACGCCCCGTACGCCCGCGTCGCCCATCACTTCCCGGGCGACGCCGGTGTCGTCGCGGCCCTGCTGCTGAACTACGTGCAACTCCAGCCCGGCGAAGCCCTGTTCCTCGACGCCGGAGTACCGCACGCCTACTTCGGCGGCCTCGGCGTCGAGATCATGGCCAACTCGGACAACGTGCTGCGCTGCGGCCTGACCCCGAAACACATCGATGTGCCCGAACTCCTGCGCATCGTCCGCTTCGAGGCGACCGAACCGGGCGTCCTGCGCCCCGAGGCGTCTCCGTCCGGCGAGGAGTTGTACGAGACACCGGTCGACGAGTTCCGGCTCTCCCGCTTCGACCTCTCGCCGGGTGCCGCCCCCGTCGACCTGACGGCGACCACGCCCCAGATCCTGCTCTGCACGGCGGGCGCACCCAAGGCCGGCGAGCTTGGGCTCGGGCCGGGCGAATCGGTCTTCGTGCCGGCCGGGGAGAAGGCCGAAGTGTCCGGTACGGGTACGTTGTTCCGCGCCACTGTGATGGCCTGACGTACCGTCCGCACCAGCGACTGCAACAATGTCCGGCCGTACCGCGGCCGCCGGAGCCGCAGCACCGAAGAAGGGACACCAGGCACCCATGAGTGCGTCAGGCGGAACCAAGGCGATCGTGGCGGCACTAGGCGCCAACCTCGCGATCGCAGTGGCCAAATTCGTGGCGTTCCTGTTCAGTGGCTCGTCGTCGATGCTCGCGGAGAGCGTCCACTCGCTGGCCGACTCGGGCAACCAGGGGCTGTTGCTGCTCGGCGGCAAGAAGGCCCAGCGCG
Organism: Streptomyces sp. NPDC087901; assembly: GCF_044742205.1. Lineage (NCBI taxonomy): Bacteria > Bacillati > Actinomycetota > Actinomycetes > Kitasatosporales > Streptomycetaceae > Streptomyces > Streptomyces sp. NPDC087901. The sequence goes on along the minus strand of NZ_JBIUUC010000020.1, from coordinate 6,015 downwards.
AGGCCACCCCCCAGCACCCCTTCGGGTACGGGCGCGAGCGCTACATCTACGCCTTCCTCGTCTCCATCGTCCTGTTCTCGGTCGGTGGCATGTTCGCGGTGTACGAGGGCTACGAGAAGATCAAGCACCCGCACGAGATCGAGGCCTGGTACTGGCCGGTCGGCGTCCTCATCTTCGCGATCATCGCCGAGGGCTTCTCCTTCCGTACGGCGATCAGGGAGTCCAACGAGACCCGCGGCTCGCTCTCCTGGACCCAGTTCGTCCGCCGCGCGAAGGCGCCTGAACTGCCTGTCGTGCTGCTCGAGGACCTGGGCGCGCTCATCGGCCTCGTCCTCGCGCTCGCCGGCGTCGGTCTGGCCCTCGGCACCGGCAACGGTGTGTGGGACGGCATCGGCACCCTCTGCATCGGCATCCTGCTGATCGTGATCGCGATCGTCCTGGCAGCCGAGACCAAGTCCCTGCTGCTCGGCGAGGCCGCCGGCACCGACCAGGTCGAGAAGATCAAGGCAGCGGTTGTCGACGGCGACACCGTCACCGGCGTCATCCACATGCGTACGCTCCACCTCGGCCCGGAGGAACTGCTGGTGGCCGCCAAGATCGCGGTCCAGCACGACGACACGGCAACCAAGGTCGCCAATGCCATCAACGCCGCCGAGTCCCGCATCCGTGAGGCGGTCCCGATCGCCCGGGTCATCTACCTGGAGCCGGACATCTACAACGCGGCAGCGGCCGCGGCCGGCGTCAACCCGGCCAAGCAGCTGGGCGGAGCACCGGCCGAACCGACGGCCGACGACACCCCTGGCGACAGCCCCGACAGCCCTGATACCTCCGACACCCCGGCCGACCCCACGGAATCCGGCCACTGACCGCATCCGTCAGGCCTCTCCGGCCGCTCCCGGACCCGGTGGACTGGGAGCGGCTGGGCCGTTCGGTGTAGATTCGTTGACAGTGTCAGACGTCGCTGCTGATGGCGGTCGATCGGTCCGTACGCCGGACCGGCCGAGGGAGAGAGGGCCTCCGACGGACTGCGCTGCGAGCCGCCCGGGCATTCCTGTGCCCACTGCGTGCCGCAGAGCCGCCCTACCCACCCTCGACCCATCACGAGGAGCAGCCCGTTATGACGACGGTCGCCAATCGACAGGACTTCAAGGTCGCCGACCTCTCCCTCGCAGCCTTCGGCCGCAAGGAGATCACCCTCGCCGAGCACGAGATGCCCGGCCTGATGTCGATCCGCAAGGAGTACGCCGCCACGCAGCCGCTGGCCGGCGCCCGCATCACCGGCTCGCTGCACATGACCGTGCAGACGGCCGTGCTGATCGAGACCCTGGTCGCCCTCGGCGCCGAGGTCCGCTGGGCCTCCTGCAACATCTTCTCCACCCAGGACCACGCCGCAGCCGCCATCGCGGTCGGCCCCGCCGGAACGCCGGAAGCCCCTGCGGGCGTTCCCGTCTTCGCCTGGAAGGGCGAGACGCTGGAGGAGTACTGGTGGTGCACGGAGCAGGCCCTGACCTGGCCGAACACCCCCACCGGTGGTCCGAACATGATTCTCGACGACGGTGGCGACGCCACCCTCCTCGTTCACAAGGGCGTGGAGTTCGAGAAGGCGGGCGCGGCTCCGGACCCGTCGACGGCGGACAGCGAGGAGTACGCGTACATCCTCACCCTGCTGAACCGCACCCTCGGTGAGTCCCCGCAGAAGTGGACGCAGCTGGCCTCGGAGATCCGTGGTGTCACGGAGGAGACCACGACCGGTGTGCACCGGCTGTACGAGATGCACCGTGACGGCACCCTCCTGTTCCCGGCGATCAACGTCAACGACGCGGTCACCAAGTCGAAGTTCGACAACAAGTACGGCTGCCGCCACTCGCTGATCGACGGCATCAACCGTGCCACCGACGTCCTGATCGGCGGCAAGACCGCCGTCGTCTGCGGCTACGGCGACGTGGGCAAGGGCTGCGCGGAGTCGCTGCGCGGCCAGGGCGCCCGGGTGATCATCACGGAGATCGACCCGATCTGCGCGCTGCAGGCGGCGATGGACGGTTACCAGGTCGCCACCCTCGACGACGTCGTCGAGCAGGCCGACATCTTCGTCACCACGACGGGCAACAAGGACATCATCATGGCCGCCGACATGGCCAGGATGAAGCACCAGGCGATCGTCGGGAACATCGGCCACTTCGACAACGAGATCGACATGGCCGGCCTGGCCAAGATCGACGGGATCGTCAAGGACGAGGTCAAGCCGCAGGTCCACACCTGGACGTTCTCCGACGGCAAGGTCCTCATCGTGCTGTCCGAGGGCCGCCTGCTGAACCTGGGCAACGCCACGGGTCACCCGTCCTTCGTGATGTCCAACTCGTTCGCGGACCAGACCCTGGCCCAGATCGAGCTGTTCACGAAGCCGGAGGAGTACCCGACCGACGTCTACGTGCTGCCCAAGCACCTCGACGAGAAGGTCGCCCGTCTCCACCTCGCCGCACTCGGCGTGAGGCTCACGACGCTCCGTCCCGAGCAGGCCGCCTACATCGGCGTCGAGGTCGACGGCCCGTACAAGTCCGACCACTACCGCTACTGATCCCCGTCACCACTCGCGACGGTCCGCCGGTGACCGGTCACTCCGTCACCGGTCAGTGACGACCGGCCACCGGCAGACCCCGCAGTGCCTGCGGACGCACACGCGTCAGCAGCCCCGGTGACTCAGCAGCAGCTACGAACGCAGGCCCCCGCACCCCCGTGTCGGGGGCCTGCGCTGTACCGCACCCGCACGACCCGAGGAACCCGAAGGACCCCATGCCACGCGGCCGATATTCGCTCCACGATCTCCACGACCACACCCCCCTCGGCGAAGAACACTTCCACTGCGCACCAGGCCCCTCCGGCTGGCGCTACGTTTCCCAGACGACCGCCCCGTCCGGCGATCACCTCGGATCCGTGGACCTCACTCTCGACGAGCTCGGCCGCCCCATCCGTCTTGAACTCCATGCCGCGAGCTGGCAGGTCCGTGGCGCCGCCCTCGAAGGCGTCACCTGGGTGCGAACCGATCCGACCGGCACTCACGCCACCGAAGGCAATGTCCGCGCCCACGCCTTCAGCGGAACGTCCCCCGCGTTCCTCATCGCCACCGCCCGGCTGCTGCGTCTCACCCCCGCCTCCCCGCCGACCCGGCTCCGCATCGTCACCTTCACGGACCCGGTGCTCGCCCCTCGTACCGTCGACCAGTCCTGGGCCCTGGTGAACAGTGAAGCGCACCCCACTGACAACGGCCCGCTGACCGTGGACGCGTACCAGGTCAGCGCCCTGGACACCGGTGAGCAGCACACCGTTCACATCGCCGGCGACGTGGTCCTCTCGGCCCCCGGTATCGAGCTCGAAGAGTTGGAATCCCCGCCCTCGGACCGCTAAGCGGGCGGGGCGAATCCGGTAGTCGGTGGCGGCGCCGAATCCACCCCGGGCTCCGCTGCCGCACCGTCCGGCCCGGCAGGCCGGCCAGGGGCCACCTGCACACGAGGGGAAGCGGCCACCGGAGCGGGGTGAGTCACGGGGGCCGTAACGGGGCCGGCGCCCCACGGCGCGTCCGCACCCGCACCGACCGCACCGACTGTGCCGAAGTCGTCAGTCACTTCCACTGTCCCGCTCTGCGGCCTCCCAACGACGAAACCGCTGACCGTGCCAGAGGCTGCGGCGAACGCCCGGCGCGTATCCCGCGACTGCCGTTCGTTCACCACTGCGGCCAGGAACGCCGCGGCAGGCACACCCTCCGGCGCCGGAACCCCGGTCCGCGCGGCAAGTTCAGCGGCCAGCCGCTCCGCCATGGCTCGCCCCACGACGGCATCCAACTGGTGCATCCGTGTCAGGTACTGCCGCACCGCAAGCCACAGTTCGTCGGGGACCGCCGACAGGTCCAGTCCCGAGAACCGCCCGACCAGCCAGGGCGGGGGAGGCGGCACGGCGGCCGCCCTGCCCGCCGGAACCCGTTCCCGCACGACGAGCGTCCCCGCGAATACATCCCCGAGCCGCCGCCCACGCGCGGAGACCAGCGACGCGACAGTGGCGATCACACCGAGCGTCGCGAGGATCTCCACCACACCCATCGCCCCGCGCACCAGCGCGTGCCGGAACCGGATGGGCCCCCCGTCGTCCCGCACCACCCGAAGTCCGCACGCGAGCTTCCCGAGCGAACGGCCGTGGCTGAGCGTCTCCACCGCGATCGGTGCTCCCACCAGAACAAGCAGGAAGGTGGCGACGCCCACCGCCGCCACCGCTGCGTCGTCGAGCGTGGCCGTCGCGATGGCCATCCCGACCGACACCAGCACGAACACCGTCCCGACCGCCACCAGATCGATGACCAGAGCCAGCGCCCGGCTCGGCAGTTTCGCCGTCCGCAACCCCAGCACGACCGCGTCCCCGGTCACGAGCTCACTCATCGCCGCCCACCCTTCGCCGACCATCTCTGCCCCTCGGGGCCACAGTCTGCCAAGCTGACCCGCAACGCGCCGCAGTTGTACGCACCCGTACACACCCATGCCAGGAGCAGCAGCCGCCCATGGACCTCGACGTCTTCGTCAACGCCCATCGCAACGAGTGGGACCGCCTGGACCACCTCCTGCACCGCGGGCGCAGGCTCACGGGCGCGGAGGCCGACGAACTGGTCGACCTCTACCAGCGCACGGCGACCCATCTCTCCCTGATCCAGTCCAGCGCTCCCGACCCGCTGCTCACCGCGCGCCTCACGCAGTTGGTGGCCCGCGCCCGCTCGACGGTGACAGGCACCCGCCGCGCCTCCTGGCGCGACGCCGCGCACTTCCTCACGGCGGGCTTTCCCGCAGCGGTCTACCGCTCCAGGTACTGGTGGATACCCACGGCCGTCCTCTCCGTGCTCCTGGCCGCGCTGATGGGCTGGTGGATCGGCACCCACCCGGAGGTCCAGTCGGCCATCGCCGCCCCGGAGGATCTCCGCCGCCTGACCAGCCCGGGAGGGGAGTACGAGACGTACTACTCCAGCCACCCGGCGGCCTCGTTCGCCGCCCAGGTCTGGACGAACAACGCTCAGGCCGCCGCCATGTGCCTGGTGCTGGGCGCGTTCCTCTGCGTCCCCGTGATCTGGATCCTCTTCGTCAACGTGCTCAACCTCGCGGTGGGCATCGGACTGATGTCGTCGGCGGGCCGGCTCGACACCTTCCTCGGTCTGATCCTTCCCCACGGGCTGCTGGAGCTCACCGCGGTCTTCGTGGCGGCCGGTACGGGCCTCCGCCTGGGCTGGACGGTCATCGACCCCGGCCCGCACACCCGGCGCACGGCCCTGGCACAACAAGGCAGGGCAGCCATCGGCATGGCCCTGGGACTCGCCCTCGTCCTGTTCGTATCCGGCGTCATCGAAGGCTTCGTCACCCCCTCAGGCCTTCCGACCTGGGCTCGCATCACCATCGGAATCGCTGCCGAGCTGGCATTCCTCGCCTACGTCTACATCCTGGGCGGCAGGGCGGCCCGAGCCGGCGACGCAGGCGACATCACGGCAGCAGAACGAAGCGCCGAGCTGCCCGTGGCCGCCTGATGTGCATACGGCTCCGCTGACCTGCTACTGTCCTCCTCGCCCCAAAAACCGTTGACACGGCGGACTGGGGGAGGTAGATTTAAACGGTTGCCTCGAGTTGGACAAGCTCGAACCCAACAGGTAGATTTACCTCGCTCTCGCCGGAATATTGAATTTCCGCAGAGCCATTTGATTCCCACTCTCCGGAACATGAAGCCGATTAGCTCGGCGGAATTGCTTCTGATAAAGTCGAATCAGCCGAAAGGCAAGGTCACTTCAACGGCCATCAGAATTCAAATTCGGACCGGAAACGGGACGGGATGACTCTGGTAAGGTTGAAACCGCCGGAAAGGGAAGCGCGAAAGCGAAGAACTGGAAAGCGGAAATGCAAGGCCCGCTTCGACCGGGAATCGGACACGAAAGAGTCTGATAGAGTCGGAAACGCAAGACCGAAGGGAAGCGCCCGGAGGAAAGCCCCAGAAAAT
>NZ_JBIUUC010000019.1:0-136964 GCF_044742205.1 Streptomyces sp. NPDC087901 | reverse complement strand
AACATTTTCTGGGGCTTTCCTCCGGGCGCTTCCCTTCGGTCTTGCGTTTCCGACTCTATCAGACTCTTTCGTGTCCGATTCCCGGTCGAAGCGGGTTTTGCTTTGCTTTCCAGGAATTCGCTTTCGCACTTTCCCTTTCGGCGTGTTCACTACGTTAGCCGATTCCCCCGGTTACTCATAATCGAGTCAGTGGGCCGAATTCCGGCATGCCGAAATTCGCACCCTCTGGGGTGAGTCGTAGGTAGTGGTTGGCCGCTTCGAGTTGCCCGGCGTGCGATCCGAAGGACCGACCGAAAGCTGCACCCGTGTCAAGCGGCTCGGACTACATTAGGCGCCCCTCAAGGGCGAGTCAAGTTGACCGGCGGCGTGGCACATGGGCCCTGTACGGGCTCACCGTGGGGTCACCGTCGATCCAGAACCGCCACGGGTGCGTGGCGCCGTCACCGCCCACCCCCGTGCGCGGACCGCTTCGTACCTGGTCGCAGGGTGGAGGGGTGCCGTGCAGTACGGAAAGGTGCGCGCCCGGGTGGGCGATGGCATCGGTTCCGTCGAGTACCCGGTCGATGTCCAGGGCGGTCGCGAGGCGCGCAGGCCCTTTGGCCAGTTCTCGGTCGTTGCGGGCCGAGAATCGACGTTTGCGAGTGAGGTCGGCCCCCGTACGGATCTCGCCGGCCCTGAGGAGTACACCGCTCGCCATGCCCTCCGGGCCGCACACCAGGTTGAGGCAGTGCCACATGCCATAGGTGAAGTAGACGTACGCGTGACCGGGTGGTCCGTACATGACGCTGTTGCGCCGCGTCCGGCCGCGGAAAGCGTGGGAGCCGGGATCGATCTCGCCCGCGTACGCCTCCACCTCGGTGAGGCGCAGTTCGATGGGGCCGTCGGGCGTGCTGCGGACCAAGGTGCGGCCCAGGAGATCCGGTGCCACCTCCAGCACGGGGCGGTCGAAGAAGTCCCGCGTCAGCGGCGTACGGTCCTGGCCATCGATCATGACGTTCGAGATTACCGGGAACCGACTACGGTCATGGCGCGTATGTAGGGGTCAGGACCTAGGAGGAAAAACATGGGCTTCAAGCGGCTACTCGCGAGCATGGGTGCCGGTGGCGCCTCGGTGGAGACGGAGCTGACCGAGCTCAACGTCGTACCGGGTGGGGTCGTTCAGGGCGAGGTGCGGATCCAGGGCGGGTCCGTGGACCAGCAGATCGAGGGGCTCTCCGTCGGTCTGCAGGCCCGGGTCGAGGTCGAGGGGCAGGATCAGGAGACCAAGCAGGACATCGAGTTCACCAAGCTGCGCCTCGGCGGCGCTTTCGAGGTGCGGGCGGGAGCGGTGCACGTCGTGCCGTTCGGGCTCGAGATCCCGTGGGAGACGCCGATCACGATGTTCGCGGGCCAGCACCTGCACGGTATGAACATCGGGGTGACCACGGAGCTGGAGATCGCACGGGCGCTGGACTCGGGCGACCTGGACCCCATCAACGTGCACCCGCTGCCGGCGCAGCAGGCCATCCTGGACGCCTTCGGGCAGCTGGGCTTCGGTTTCCGCAGCGCAGACATGGAGCGCGGGCACATCCGCGGCACCCGTCAGCGGCTGCCGTTCTACCAGGAGATCGAGTTCTTCCCGCCGTCGCAGTACCGGGGGCTGAACCAGGTCGAGCTGACGTTCGTCGCCGACGACCGCGAGATGGACGTCGTTCTGGAGATGGACAAGAAGCCGGGGCTCTTCAGTGAGGGCAGCGACTCCTACCGTGCGTTCAAGGTGGGTCTGAACGACTTCCAGGGGACCGACTGGACGGCTTACCTGAATCAGTGGCTGGCGCAGGTCGGCGGGCAGCGCAACTGGCTCTAGGGTCGGGGGGAAGAAGACCTTCCCAGAACTGAACCGATCAGGAGAGGTGGCGACGTGACCGAGCCGAAGAGGGCCCCGCTTCCGCATGACTTCCATCCCGAGGTCCCTTCGTTCACCGTGGTGAGCGAGGACCTGGCCCCGGGGGCCGTGCTTGCGGACGCACAGGTCTACGCGGCGGGGAACACTTCACCGCAGCTGCGGTGGGAGGGGTTCCCGGCGGGGACGAAGAGTTTCGCCGTGACGTGCTTCGATCCGGACGCCCCCACGGGCAGCGGGTTCTGGCACTGGGTGGTCTTCGACATCCCGGCGTCCGTCACTGAGCTGGTGTCCGGTGCGGGCAGCGGGAAGTTCGAAGGGCTGCCCGCGGGCGCCGTGCAGGTTCGCAACGACTACGGGGCGAAGGAGTTCGGCGGCGCCGCCCCGCCGGCCGGTGAGAACCACCGTTATGTCTTCACCGTGTACGCGGTGGACAGCGAGAAGCTCGGTCCCGACAGCGATGCCTCGCCCGCAGCGGTCGGTTTCAACCTGCGTTTCCACACCCTGGGCCGTGCCCAGCTGATCGGTGAGTACGCGGAGCCCGCCGAGAGCGAGTGAAGCGAAAGGTTCCCCCGCTGTTTGCCCTGCCCTGGTCTTGGAGAGATCAGGGCAGGGCATTTTTTATTGCGTTGTCCATTACGGCCTGCCCGGCCAGAGTTGATCCGGGCCTGCCAGGGGGCGGGCGGCACACGGGAGGTGGGCGAAATGCGGGACACGCTGGTGCTGAACGCGAGCTTCGAGCCGCTGTCGACGGTGACGCTGAACCGTGCGGTGGTGCTGATCCTTCAGGACAAGGCCGTCGTCGAGCAGTCGCACCCCGATCTCCGTATGCGCGGTGCCGCCGTGGACATTCCGGTGCCCCGGGTGATCAGGCTCTGCCGGTACGTGCGGGTGCCGTTCCGAAGACAGGCCCCGTGGTCCAGAAGGGGTGTGCTGATCCGGGACCAGCACCGGTGTGCGTACTGCGGGCGGCGGGCGAGCACCGTCGACCACGTGGTGCCGCGGGCCCAGGGGGGTCAGGACACGTGGCTCAACACGGTGGCGTCGTGCGCCGAGGACAACCACCGCAAGGCGGCGCGTACGCCCCAGGAGGCGGGGATGCCGCTGCTGAGGCAGCCGTTCGTCCCGTCGCCGGCGGACGCGATGCTGCTGGCGCTGGGGGCCGGTGACAGGTCGGCGCTGCCGGAGTGGCTGGCGCAGTCCGCGGCGTAACCGTCGTACGCCGGGTGATGTAGAGGAGCCCGCTTCCGGGAGGGGGCGGGCTTCCGCGTGTCAGCGGAGCACCAGTTGGACGATGGCGAGGGTCCCGACGGTGACGATGAGGGCGCGCAGGAACGTGGGGCTGAGCCGGCGGCCGATCTTGGCCCCGATCTGGCCGCCGAGTGCGGAGCCGATGGCGATCAGGACGACGGCCGTCCAGTCGAAGTCCGCGACGAAGAGGAAGAAGAGCGCGGCGATGCTGTTGACGACGGCGGCCAGGACGTTCTTCACCGCGTTGAGCCGCTGCATGGTGTCGTCGAGCAGCATGCCCATCAGGGAGAGGTAGATGATCCCCTGGGCTGCGGTGAAGTAGCCGCCGTACACGCTGGCGAGCATCAGGCCGGTGAAGAGCAGCGGGCCGCCGTCGGGGCGGGCGGTGGCGCCGGTGTCCTCGCGCCGGCGCTGGACCGCTTTGCTGATGCGCGGTTGCAGGATGACCAGGACGAGAGCCAGGGCTACCAGGACCGGGACGATGGTCTCGAAGGCAGTGGAGGGCAGCGCCAGCAGCAGGGTGGCGCCGGTGAGACCGCCGATCATGGCGCCGACGGCGAGCTTGAGGACGCGTCGGCGCTGTCCTTCGAGTTCCTTGCGGTAGCCGATCGCGCCGCTGATGGAACCGGGGATCAGGCCGAGTGCGTTGGAGACCGTCGCGGTGACCGGGGGCAGGCCCGTGGCGAGCAGCACCGGAAAGGTGATCAGCGTTCCCGAGCCGACGATCGTGTTGATCGTGCCCGCGCTGATGCCCGCGGCGAAGACAGCGAGCATCTCCCAGATGGTCATCCCGAATCCCCCGTGCCTGATCGGTGCTTGGTGCACTGATCATGCACGAGGGGGTGTACACGTCAGTCGACCGGGGGTTCCTCGCGGCGTTCCTTGCCGGTGTTGCCCGTGTTGAAGCCGGGCATGCCTGTTCCGAGGTTCCCGAAGGCGCCGCTGAGGCCCTTGAGGGCGTCGCCGATCTCGCTGGGCACGATCCAGAGCTTGTTGGCGTCGCCCTCGGCGATCTTCGGCAGCATCTGGAGGTACTGGTACGAGAGGAGCTTCTGGTCCGGGTCGCCGGCGTGGATCGCCTCGAAGACCGTACGGACGGCCTGGGCCTCGCCCTCCGCGCGCAGGGCTGCCGCCTTGGCCTCACCCTCTGCGCGCAGGATCGCGGACTGCTTCTCGCCCTCCGCGGTGAGGATCGCCGACTGGCGCGTACCTTCGGCCTGGAGGATCGCGGCGCGCTTGTCCCGGTCGGCGCGCATCTGCTTCTCCATCGAGTCCTGGATGGAGGTGGGCGGCTCGATCGCCTTCAGCTCGACGCGGTTGACGCGGATGCCCCACTTTCCGGTGGCCTCGTCGAGGACTCCGCGGAGCGCGGCGTTGATCTCCTCGCGGGAGGTCAGGGTCCGCTCCAGGTCCATGCCGCCGATGATGTTGCGGAGCGTGGTGACGGTGAGCTGCTCGATGGCCTGGATGTAGCTGGCGACCTCGTACGTCGCCGCCCTGGCGTCGGTCACCTGGTAGTAGATGACCGTGTCGATGTTGACGACCAGGTTGTCCTGGGTGATCACCGGCTGCGGCGGGAAGGGCACGACCTGTTCCCGGAGGTCGATCCGGTTGCGGATCGAGTCGATGAACGGGACGACGATGTTCAGGCCTGCGTTGAGAGTCCGGGTATACCGGCCGAAACGTTCCACGATGGCGGCGCTGGCCTGGGGGATGACCTGGATCGTCTTGATCAGAGCGATGAAGACGAGCACCACCAGAATGATCAGGACGATGATGATCGGTTGCATCGTTTCCTCGTGCCCTTCGGTTGCCGACGGATCGCGATGAGCGAGGTCGAGATCGTATGGGCCGTGGGTCAGGTCGGTTGTCCTGCCGGTCCGGTTTCCATGATGATCGACATCGAGTCTCGCAGAACGGGCGCTGCTGTGGGGCCTGTTCGGTCACATGACGACGGCCGTCGCCCCGTCGATGTCGACGACATCGACCTGTTGGCCCGGTTCGAAGCTGAGCTCGGCGTCGAGGGAGCGGGCCGACCAGATCTCCCCGGCCAGCTTGATGCGGCCGCCACTGCCGTCGACCCGTTCCAGGACGACGGCCTGACGGCCCTTCAGTGCGTCGATGCCGGTGGCGAGTCGGGGCCGGTCCGCGCGATGCCTGTTGGCGATCGGGCGGACCACGGCGATCAGTGCCACCGAGACGATGACGAAGACCAGGACCTGGGCCACGATTCCGCCGCCCAGGGCCGCGACGACCGCCGCGGCCACCGCCCCGACGGCGAACATGCCGAACTCGGGCATCGCGGTCAGGACGAGCGGGATGCCCAGTCCCACCGCGCCGATCAGCCACCACACCCACGCGTCGATGTCCACGTGGTCATCGTATGACCGTGAGCACCTCCGCGGACAGTGCGCGACCGGTCGGGTACGGCGGCGATCCGGGCAACTTCCCTCAGGCGAGCGGCAGTCCGCGGGCGGTGTAGCGGTCGCCCTGGTGCTCGACGACGAGGGGCAGACCGAAGCAGAGGGAGAGGTTGCGGGAGCTGAGCTCGGTCTCCATGGGGCCGGCCGCGAGCACCTTGCCCTGGCGGATCATCAGGACGTGGGTGAATCCGGGGGCGATCTCCTCGACGTGGTGAGTCACCATGATCATGGAGGGCGCGTACGGGTCGCGGGCCAGGCGGCCGAGCCGACGGACGAGGTCCTCGCGGCCGCCGAGGTCGAGACCGGCGGCCGGCTCGTCGAGGAGCAGCAGTTCGGGGTCGGTCATCATGGCGCGGGCGATCAGGGTGCGCTTGCGCTCGCCCTCGGAGAGGGTGCCGAACTTCCGGTCGAGGTATTCGGTCATGCCGAGCCGGTCGAGGAAGGCGCGGGCTCGGTCCTCGTCGACCTTGTCGTAGTTCTCGTTCCAGGTGGCGGTCATGCCGTAGGCGGCGGTGAGCACCGTCTGCAGAACCGTCTGGCGCCTGGGCAGCTTCTCGGCCATGGCGACGCCCGCGATGCCGATGCGGGGGCGCAGGTCGAAGACGTCGGTGCCGACACCGCCGAGCTGCTCGCCGAGGACCGTGGCGCTGCCCTTGGTCGGGAAGAGGTAGCTGGACGCGATGTTGAGGAGGGTGGTCTTGCCGGCGCCGTTCGGGCCGAGGATGACCCAGCGCTCCCCCTCCTTGACCGACCAGGAGACGTCGTCCACCAGAGCGCGTCCGTCGCGGACCACGGATACGTCCACCAGCTCCAGTACATCGCTCATGAGCGCGTTGTCTCCCCATGCAGTCTCGAGATCGTCGCGTGCCTGTGGGCACAGCTCCCAGGGAAAACCTACGCCACTGCGATAGCGCTTCAGGAGCTGGGCCCGTCGTCGCGCGGTTGCCGCACCGCCCCATGGGGCCGGGACCGGGTCGCGGGACGGTGGGGACAGGGCCCCGGTCCGTTCCCTAGGGTGGTCCCATGCTTTCGGAACCACGCTCAGGGCTGCTGGCCGCTTGGGGCAACGCGCTACTGGCCGGACTCGTGTCGCCGGACGACGCGGCGCTCGCCATTGTCGGGGAGGACGCGGTGCACCGCGTCGAGGGGCTGCCGGGTGAGGCGGGACCGGTCGGTCTCACGCTCGCGCTGGGGCGGCTGCGGGGGCTGGGGGTGACGGGCTTCCGGGTCGCGCTGCCGGTTCCCGGGCACCCGCTGGGCCTCAGCGGTCCCGCGGAGTTCAACGCCCGGGCGCTGGAGGCGGAGGAGGCCGTGGTCACCTACGGTGCGCCGTACGGGCTGGTGCCCGAGGTACGGGAGGCGGGGCCTGCCGGGGATCTCCACGTCAACGTGGTGTGGCAGTGCCTGGCGGTACGCGAGGCGCCGCCGGCGGATGTGCCGTCGCTCGGCGAGGCGGAGCGGGAGCTTGCCGAGGCGCTGCGGGATGCGACGGCGCTGCTGTCACGGCTCGATGTGGCGGGGTCGGGGCCGGTGGCCGAGGCGGCGGTGGACGCGTACCGGGCGCGGGCGGAGCGGGGGCGCGAGGTGCTCGCCCCGGGGTATCCGCCGCGGGCGGTCCGAGTGCTGGAGCTGGCACAGCGCGTCGGCCTGCTGGTCTCGGTGGCGCAGGAGAACGGGCACGGCGGCGCGGTGAGCGCGTCGGAGATGGCGGCGCGCGGGGAGGCGCTGCGGCCGGTGGAGCGGGTGGCCCGGCGGGCGCAGGTGGCGGCGTACAACGCGTATGTGGAGGAGCGGGCGCGGTAGCGGGGCGGCTCGCGTTCGGAGACCGGCCGCGGCATGCTCTCCGGCGCGGTCCGGGCCGACGGGCGTCGGCGGGTGGGCCCGGGGTGGGCTCGCGGCCTGTGATGCGGACGGCGTGATGCCGCCGGCCGGTCCCGTGTGGGGCCGGCCGGCGGCATCGCCGTGGGTGCGACTCGTCAGCCGTTCAGGCCGAAGTTGCCGAAGGCCGGGTTGAGCAGGCCGATCACGTTGACGGTGTTGCCGACCACGTTCACCGGGACGTGGACCGGGACCTGGACGAGGTTGCCGCTGGCCACACCCGGGGAGTGGGCCGCGACACCGTGGGCGCCGGCACCGCTGTGACCGGTGGCGGAGGCCGCGCCGGCACCGGCGGCGATGATGCCACCGGCGATCATGGTGACGGCAGCAGCCTTCTTCAGGTTCTTCACTTCAGGATCCTCCTAGCCTCGCTGCGGCCAGCCGCCGCAGCACGCCATGAAGAACGCCCCGGACCGAAAGAGGATGCGCCGTTCGAGTGACGTACACACGGGAGTGTGAAACCTGGGCCCGGAGGGTGACCCCCGTTTTCGGTCGCCTGTTCAGCCCACCGCCCCGTGCCGGACGGCCCAGAGGGCTGCCTGCGTGCGGTCCGACAGGTCCAGCTTCATCAGGATGTTCGAGACGTGCGTCTTGACGGTCTTCTCCGAGAGCACCAGCGCCCGTGCGATCTCCCGGTTCGACCGGCCGTCGGCGATCAGGCCCAGGACCTCCCGCTCCCGTTCGGTGAGGGTGCTCCCCCGGCCGGTCCCCGTGCCCGGGGGATCCTGGGCGAGCAGCGCACCGGCCACTTCCGGCTGGAGCAGGACATGGCCCGCGTGCACCGAGCGGATGGCACCGGCCAGTGCGTCCGGGTCGACGTCCTTGTACACGTAGCCGGAGGCGCCGGCGCGCAGGGCGGGGACGACGGTGCGCTGTTCGGTGAAGCTCGTGACGATCAGGACCTTGGCCGGGTTCTCCAGCTCGCGCAGCTTGCGCAGGGCCTCTATGCCGTCGGTGCCCGGCATCTTGATGTCCATCAGCACGACGTCGGGACGGAGCTCCTCCGTCCTGGCCACGCCTTCGGCACCGTCGGCCGCCTCGCCGACGACCTCTATGTCGTCCTGGATCTCCAGGAACGTACGCAGACCGCGTCGGACCACCTGGTGGTCGTCGACCAGCAGCACCCTGATGAGCTTGTCAGCCACCGGGCACCTCCATCTCGATCGTGGTGCCCTTGCCGGGCGCCGATTCAACGGTGAGCTGCCCGCCGACACCGCTCGCCCGGTCCCGCATCGAGACCAGGCCGAGGTGCCGCCCCGCCTGGCGGGTGGCCGCCGGTTCGAAGCCGCGTCCGTCGTCCGTGACCCGCAGCACCGTGTCGCCGTCGCGACGGGTGAGGGTGACGTCGACGCACCCGGCCCCCGAGTGCCGCAGGGCATTGTGCAGGGCCTCCTGGGAGACCCGGAGCAGTGCCTCCTCCTGGGCGGCGGGCAGAGCCCGTACACCGACGCTCGCGAAGGTGACCCGGGCCGCGTGGGCGCGGTCCAGGACCTGGATCTGGGTACGGAGGGTGGCGATGAGGCCGTCCTCGTCGAGTCCCGCGGGGCGCAGTTCGACGACGGCGGCGCGCAGCTCGTCGGCAGCCTCCGCCGCCAGGGCGGCGACCTGCTGGAGCTCGCCCTTGGCGCGGGCCGGGTCGCGGTCGACCAGGGCGGCGGCGGCCTGGGCGGTGAGCCGCAGGGAGAAGAGCTTCTGGCTGACCGCGTCATGCAGTTCGTGCGCGAGCCGGGAGCGCTCCTCGGCGATGGTGAGCTCGCGGCTGCGTTCGTACAGCCGGGCGTTCGTGAGGGCGATCGCCGCGTGCTGAGCGAGGATCGCCAGCAGTTCCTCGTCCTCGGCGGTGAATCCGCAGCCGCCGTCGGGCTTCGGGCAGCGCTTGTTGGCGAGGAAGAGGGCGCCGATGATGTCGTCGCCGTCCCTGATCGGCAGTCCCAGGAAGTCGGACATGTCGGGGTGGGCGGCCGGCCAGCCCTCGAAGCGCGGGTCCTTGCGGACGTCGGCCAGGCGCTCGGGCTTCGCCTCGTGGAGCATCGCGGCGAGGATGCCGTGCTGCCGCGGAAGCGGGCCGATGGCCTTCCACTGCTCGTCGCTGACACCGTCGACGACGAACTGGGCGAAGCCGCCGTGGTCGTCGGGGACCCCGAGGGCCGCGTACTCCGCGTCCAGTAGTTCGCGGGCCGACGCGACGATCGTCTTCAGGACGTCCCGCATTTCGAGGTGCCGGCTCATGGCGAGCAACGCGGCACTCACCGCTGCGAGGCCCGACGGTGGGCGATGACTCATGGCCTCACGGTACCGGCGGCCCGCTCGCCCCGTATCCGCCTGCGGACGGCCTCGGATTAGGGCGCAGGGACTAGGTCCTCGCGCCGAGCTGCTCCCCCTGGAGTTCCCGGAACCGCTCCGAACGCTCACCACGCACCGAAACCCTCACGCTCCGCATTGCTGAAGCAACGAATGGTGAGTTCGTTACCCGCCCGATGTGAGGCCGCGCATAGGACCCACGTCACTTACGAAGACACCTAGTTGAGGGATAAGGGCGATTTGGGTGGTCATGGGTGCGGATCGTCATGCCCGAACGCCACCGTGTTCCACTACCCGGCTTCGTACGTCACACCTTTGCCACAGCATTTTGCCGCCGCTAACAATTGCAATCGTCCCCGACGGAGATGCGACGCCGCCTCCCGTCTTCGTCCTCCGTGAGGACCCTCCGCGATTCGAAGAGGTACGCCTGTATGTCCGTGTCCAGCATTCCCGGCCGTCTCCGTAGCCTGAACAAGACCCAGAAGCTCTCCGCCGTCGGCATCTCCGCCGTCGCCGCCGCTGCCCTCTCCTTGTCCCTGGTACCCGGTAACGCCGAGGCCGAGACCGAGCCTCAGGCGCTCTCCGCCGCTCCCGTCGCCTTCACGTCCGCCGCCGGCACCTCGCAGGCCAAGACCATCCAGGCCAGCATCATCGAGCAGCACTCCACCGCCGAGCAGCTGATCAAGGCCGCCGACACCGCGCGGGCCAAGAAGGCCGCCGCCGTGAAGAAGAAGGTCGAGGCCGTCGCCAAGGCGAACGCCGAGAAGGCGGAGACCAAGGCGAAGGCCGCCGCGAAGTGGAAGGCCAAGAAGGCCGCCGCCAAGCGCAGCACGCAGGCCGCCAGCCGCTCCGAGTCGCGCACCCCGGTGTTCGCGAACAACCTGGACGGCTGGATCAAGGAGTCCCTTTCCATCATGAAGGCCAAGGGCATCCCGGGCACCTACGACGGGCTGCACCGCAACATCATCCGTGAGTCCAGTGGCAACCCGAACGCCATCAACGACTGGGACGTCAACGCGGTCAACGGTGTCCCGTCGATCGGTCTGCTCCAGATCATCAAGCCGACGTTCGACGCCTACCACGTCAGCGGTACCCCCCACACCCAGTACGACCCGGTCGCCAACCTCACCGCCGCGGCCAACTACGCCGCCGACAAGTACGGCTCGATCGACAACGTCAACAGCGCGTACTGAGCAGTTCCGGACCACGCCGAAGGGCGGCACCCCGCGGGGTGCCGCCCTTCGGCGTCGTGCTGTGCGCAGAGGCGCCCGCTACTTGCGCATGACCTCCGGCTCGTGGCGGCGCAGCAGTCGTGCGACCGCCACACCGCAGATGATCCCGAGGATCAGCAGTACCGAGATGTTCATCCCCCACTGGCCGGCCGTGTGCTCCCACAGCGGGTCCAGGTCCGTGGGGTTCTTCTGGTCCCACGGCGGCATCAGGTGGGCGAGGTCGAGCGTGGAGCCCGCACCGGCGATGGCCCAGCGGGAGGGCATCAGCCAGGCGAACTGCTCCAGGCCGGGCGATCCGTACACCTGGAACAGGATGCCGGTGAAGACGACCTGGACGATCGCGAACATGACCAGCAGCGGCATGGTCTTCTCGGAGGTCTTCACCAGCGAGGAGATGACCAGGCCGAACATCATCGAGGTGAAGCCGAGCGCGATGATCGTCACGCAGAGTTCCACGGCCGGCGGCATGAACAGGCCCTCCGCCGGCAGATCGCGGGTGGCGAAGCCGATGCCGCAGATGATGACGCCCTGGATGGCTGTGATCACGCCGAGCACGATCACCTTGGACATCAGGTAGGCCGAGCGGGAGAGGCCGGTGGCCCGTTCCCGTTCGTAGATGACGCGTTCCTTGATCAGTTCTCGTACGGAGTTGGCCGCAGCGGAGAACGTCATCCCGATCACCAGGATCAGCATGATCGTGCCGGCGTCGCCGTTGAACCGGGACGGCGGCTTCGGCGGGGCGAGGCCGAAGTCTGCGGGGATGACCACGCTGACGATGCCCAGCACCGCGGGCAGGATCACCATGAGACCCATGAAGCCCTTGTCGGACGCGATCACCGACACATAGCGGCGCATCAGCGTCCACAGCTGCGTCATCCAGCCCTGCGGCTTCGGCGGGCGCATCTGCTGCGGGGGCGGCATGTGTACGGACTGCGCGGCGACGGCGTCGATGTCGGCGGCGTACATCTGGTAGTGCTGCGAACCGCGCCAGCGGCCCGCCCAGTCGTAGTCGCGGTAGTTCTCGAACGCGGAGAAGACGTCGGCCCAGGTCGAGTAGCCGAAGAAGTTGAGCGCCTCCTCCGGCGGGCCGAAGTAGGCGACGGCGCCGCCCGGCGCCATCACCAGGAGCTTGTCGCAGATGGCCAGCTCGGCGACCGAGTGCGTGACGACGAGCACGGTGCGGCCGTCGTCGGCCAGGCCGCGCAGCAGCTGCATGACATCGCGGTCCATACCCGGGTCGAGGCCGGAGGTCGGCTCGTCCAGGAAGATCAGCGAGGGCTTGGTCAGCAGCTCCAGGGCCACGGAGACGCGCTTGCGCTGGCCACCGGAGAGCGAGGTGACCTTCTTGTCCTTGTGGATGTCGAGCTTGAGCTCGGCGAGTACCTCGTGGATCCGGGACTGACGCTCGGCCTCGGTGGTGTCCGCGGGGAAGCGGAGCTTGGCCGCGTACTTGAGGGCCTTGGTGACCGTGAGTTCCTTGTGCAGGATGTCGTCCTGCGGGACCAGACCGATGCGCTGGCGGAGCTCGGCGAACTGCTTGTACAGATTCCGGTTGTCGTAGAGGACGTCGCCCTGGTTGGCGGGCCGGTAGCCGGTGAGCGCCTTGAGCAGGGTGGACTTTCCGGAGCCGGACGGGCCGATGACCCCGATCAGCGACTTCTCCGGGACGCCGAACGACACGTCCTTGAGGATCTGCTTGCCTCCGTCGACCGTCACCGTCAGGTGGCGGGCGGCGAAGGAGACCTCACCGGTGTCGACGAACTCCTCGAGCCGGTCGCCGACCAGCCGGAAGGTCGAGTGACCGACGCCGACGATGTCGTTCGCGCCGATGAGCGCGGAACCGGACTTCGAGAGCGGCTGGCCGTTGACGTACGTGCCGTTGTGGGATCCGAGGTCGCGGATCTCGAAACGGCCGTCGGGTGTCGCGTGGAACTCGGCGTGGTGGCGCGAGACCTGCAGGTCGGAGACGACCAGCTCGTTCTCCAGCGCACGGCCGATCCGCATCACCCGGCCGAGGGCCAGCTGATGGAACGTGGTGGGGCTCCGGTCGCCGTACATCGGCGACGCCCCCGCCGCGCCGCCGCCGTGAGGTCCCGGTGCCATGCCCTGCTGCTGCGGCACATGGGGCTGCTGCGGCTGGGCCTGAGGTGTCTGCCGCCAGGCCTGCTGCTGGGCGGGCGGCTGCTGCCCGCCCGCTCCTCCCTGATGCGGGGCCTGGTGCGGGGCCTGCTGCGGCTGCTGCGGCGGCTGCTGGGCGGGGGCCTGGGCACCCGCGGCGGCCTGCCCGCTGTACACATCTGCGCCGCTGAGGCTCAGCCGGGGTCCGTCGGTGGCGTTGCCCAGGTGCACGGTGGAGCCGGGCCCGATCTCCATCTGGTGGATCCGCTGGCCCTGCACATACGTGCCGTTGGTGCTGCCGTGGTCCTCGATGAACCAACCGCGCCCGCTCCAGCTGATCGTGGCGTGGCGCCACGACACCCTGGCGTCGTCGATCGTCATGTCGCCCTGCGGATCACGTCCGAGGGTGTACGGCCTGGACGGATCGAGCGTCCAGGTCCTGCCATTCAATTCCAGTACGAGTTCCGGCACTCCGCGCCCCACTAGTTGTCCCCCGAATTACCCCCGTTGCAGGGAGTCTAGGGATGCTGAACATCGTGGGGAACTATTCCAGGAGCAGTCCCCGATACGAAAGCCGGGCGGCAGGTTGACCGAACCGAGACCGCACCGTTGCGAACGGCCCGGCCCGAACAGCCGCCTAAGGTCACGAATGGACATGCGACGGCGCAGGTCGCCACAGACAGTGATATTACGGGCGCCGGGTCGCTGTCCGGTCCTCGGGACGGGCCGTCGGGGGCGTGCGGCGGACCGATACGGTGGAAGCACCATGAGCGCATCTCAGCCCCCTCAGCCCTCCTTGTCTCCTGAGCCTCCTGAGTCACGTCGGGACGCAGACACGCCCACCCTTCTCGTGAAGATCTTCGGGAAGGACCGGCCCGGAATCACCGCCGGGCTCTTCGACACCCTCGCCGCCTACTCGGTCGATGTCGTCGACATCGAGCAGGTCGTCACCCGTGGCCGCATCGTCCTGTGCGCACTGGTCACCGCCCCGACCGCGGGCGGGACCACCGGGGGCGACCTGCGGGCCACCGTGCACAGCTGGGCGGAGTCCCTGAAGCTGCAGGCCGAGATCATCTCCGGTACGGGCGACAACCGCCCGCGCGGCGACGGCCGTTCCCATGTGACGGTGCTCGGGCACCCGCTCACCGCGGAGTCGACCGCCGCCATAGCGGCCAGGATCACCTCGACCGGCGGGAACATCGACCGGATCTTCCGGCTGGCGAAGTATCCGGTCACCGCCGTCGAGTTCGCGGTGTCCGGCACCGGAACCGAGGCGCTGCGCACCGCGCTGGCCGTCGAGGCCGCCGGGATCGGCGTCGACGTCGCGGTCGTCTCGGCCGGGCTGAGCCGCCGGGCACAGCGGCTCGTCGTGATGGACGTCGACTCGACGCTCATCCAGGACGAGGTCATCGAGCTCTTCGCGGCCCATGCCGGCTGCGAGGCCGAGGTGGCCGCGGTGACCGAGCAGGCGATGCGCGGTGAGCTCGACTTCGAACAGTCGCTGCACGCGCGGGTGGCGCTGCTGGCGGGGCTGGACGTATCGGTGGTGGAGAAGGTGCGCGCCGACGTTCGACTGACGCCGGGCGCCCGCACCCTGATCCGTACGCTGAAGCGCCTCGGCTACCAAGTGGGCGTCGTCTCGGGCGGGTTCACCCAGGTGACGGACGATCTCAAGGAGCGGCTCGGGCTCGACTTCGCCTCTGCCAACACTCTGGAGGTCGTCGACGGAAAGCTCACCGGCCGGGTGACCGGGGACATCGTCGACCGGGCGGGCAAGGCCCGGCTGCTGCGCAGCTTCGCGGCGGAGGCCGGGGTGCCGCTGGCGCAGACGGTGGCGATCGGTGACGGGGCGAACGACCTGGACATGCTGAACACCGCGGGGCTCGGGGTCGCCTTCAACGCCAAGCCGGTGGTCCGCGAGGCCGCGCACACCGCGGTGAACGTGCCGTTCCTGGACACCGTGCTCTATCTGCTCGGCATCACGCGCGAGGAGGTCGAGGCCGCCGACGGCCTCGTCGAATAGGGACGCGAGCCCGGCACGTACACAGGGCCCGGGTGCGCACGCCGATGCGTGCGCACCCGGGCCCTGTCGTGAGCCGGGGCGGTCAGTCGTTCGGAGTCCAGTACTCGACGAGCTTGCCGACGCCGTGCTCCACGCTCTTCCAGGTGCCGGGGACCTCGACCACGGCGAACGCGGCGGTCGGGAAGCCGCCGCGGGTCATCCGCGCCAGGGCGTCCCCCTCGGCCCCACCCGCCAGGGCGTCGGCGACGGCGTGCATACCCGGGTTGTGGCCGATCACCAGCAGATTGCGGACGTCGTCGGGGGTCTCGTTGATCAGCGCGATCAGCTCGCCGAGCGAGGCCTCGTAGAGCCTCTCCTCGTAAACGGTCCTGGGGCGCTCCGGCATCTCGTGCACGGCCAGCTTCCATGTCTCCCGCGTCCTGGCCGCGGTCGAGCAGAGGGCCAGATCGAAGACGATCCCGGAATCGACGAGTTTGCGGCCTGCCACGGGGGCGTCCTTGCGGCCGCGCTCCGCGAGCGGTCGCTCATGGTCGGAGTCCTGCGACCATTCCGCCTTTGCATGCCTGAGAAGGACGATCCTGCGAGGTGTATCGACGCTCATACACCTCAGCTTCGCATGAAATGTGCCAGCTGGCGCAGGGTGTTGGAGGGCTCCCCCGCCCCTGCCCCCGGACATCAGGGGGTGAGCAGCTCCACGATTCGCTCGAGCAACCGGCCGACCGCGGGATCGCCCGTGGCCGCGTGCGCCTGGCCCGGTCCGGCGATCAGCAGGAGGAGCGCGCCGAAGGCCACGGCGGGCAGCGCGACCGCCCACCACGGCAGCCGGACCTCGACGCCGACGGCGTCCGGGCGGGCGGAGCGGGTGTGCGTACGGGTCGGCATGTCCGCCTCCGTGGGGTCCTGGATTCCGATACTCAGAACCTACGGATCCGGGGACGCCGCTCCCATCCGGTGACCCACCCACTTCACCCTGACCCTGGCCCCCTAGGGGATGGTGGGGCTAGCCCCACCATCTCGCCGGGAGCCGGGGCGTCACGGAGAGGCGATGGAGGCGATCACGCCGATGACGACCGTGATCAACAGCATGGCCCCGAAGACCATGAGCAGCTTCTTCTGACCGTTCTGGGGATTCGGATCGAGCACAGGAGACATGGCCCCAGTCTCGCATCTCAGCATTCGTCCTCGATCGTCCGGTCCCGGCCGGCCAGGATGCCCGCCACCATCTGCGGCACCATCAGGGCCGCCATGAGCGCGATGGGCAGCCCCCAGCCGCCGCTGTGCTGGTAGAGCACGCCCACCAGGAGCGGTCCGGGGATCGAGATGAGATAGCCGGTGGACTGGGCGAACGCGGACAGCCGCACAACTCCGGCGCCGCTGCGGGAGCGCATGCCGATCATGGTGAGGGCGAGCGGGAAGGCGCAGTTCGAGATGCCCAGGAGCAGCGCCCAGGCCCAGGCCCCGCCGGAGGGGGCGAGGTAGAGGCCCGCGTAGCCGATGAGGCCGCAGGCGCCGAGGAAGACGACGATCGGCCCCTGGTTCTTCATCCGGGCGGCGACCCTGGGGATGACGAAGGCCAGCGGTACGCCCATGGCCATGGTGACGGCGAGCAGGACGCCCGCGGTGCCGGCCGAGACCCCGGCGTCACGGAAGATCTGCGGCATCCACCCCATGGTGATGTAGGCGGCGGTGGCCTGGAGGCCGAAGAAGCAGGCGAGGGCCCAGGCGGTGCGGCTGCGGGTGATCCGGAGTGCGGGGACCTCCGGCCGGTGGGCCGCGGGGTTGCCGGTGCCGCCGCTGCGGTCCCGCGCCAGCGCGATCCAGGGCAGGATCGCGGCAGCGGCGAGGGCGGCCCAGATGCCCAGACCGGCCTTCCAACTGCCTCCCATCGCCTCGGTCATGGGTACGGTCACGGCCGCGGCCAGCGAGGTGCCGAGGGCGAGGGCCATGGAGTAGAGGCCCGTCATCGAGCCGACGCGGTCCGGGAACCAGCGCTTGACGATCACCGGCATCAGGACGTTGCTGACGGCGATGCCCATCAGGGCGAGCGCGCTCGCGGCGAGGAAGCCGGCGGTGCCACCGACCAGGGGCCTGATCGCCAGACCCGCGGTGATGGCGACCATGCCCGCGCAGACGACCGCGCCCGGTCCGAAGCGGCGGGCCAGGCGCGGCGCCATGACGCCGAAGACCGCGAAGCAGAGCGGCGGTACGGAGGTGAGCACCCCCGCGACGCTGCCGCTCATGTGCAGCCCGTCGCGTACCTCTTCGAGGAGGGCGCCGAGGCTGGTGATGGCGGGGCGGAGGTTGAGCGCGGCGAGAACGAGCCCGACGACGACCAGGCGGAACACCCAGGGGGCGGGGCCACCGGCTCCCTGCGCGGGCGCCTCGGCGCGGGAGGCGGCCCGGGCGGCGGGGTCCAGGGTCGGGGTCCGGGGAGAGGTTTCGTCATCACGCATGGGGCCATCATAGAATCATGGGATGATTGCTTGTCCAATCCTCTGAGAGGATCGGGACACTCCACGAGACGGCGGGGCGGCCCCCGTCCGCCGCACACCCGAGCAAGGAGCACCATGGCGTTGACGTCCCCGCGGCGTTCGGCACTCGCCGACCAGGTGATTGCCCAGCTGCGGAACCAGATCACCTCGGGCGAGTGGCCCGTGGGTTCGCGCATCCCCACCGAACCCGAGCTGGTCGAGCAGCTCGGGGTGGCCCGTAACACCGTCCGCGAGGCGGTTCGCGCGCTCGCGCACAACGGGCTGCTCGACATCCGGCAGGGCTCGGGCACCTATGTGGTGGCCGTCAGCGAGCTGGCCGGGGTGATGCACCGCAGGTTCGCGTCCGCCGATCCTCGCCATGTGGCCGAGCTGCGCTCAACCCTGGAGGCGTCGGCGGCACGCCTGGCCGCCGCCCGGCGCACCGAACGGGACCTGAAGCAACTTGACGCGCTCATGCGGCGCCGGGAGGAGACCTGGGCGGCGGGGGACGCGGAGGCCTTCGTCGCGGCGGACGCGACGCTACATCTGGCCGTGGTCGCCGCCTCGCACAACGAGGTGCTGACCGGCCTCTACGCCGACCTCGGTGATCTGCTGAAGGAGTACCTGCGGGACGACGTAGGCCATGAGCTGGGGCCGGACGAGCTCATGGACCACGGCCGGCTGGTCGAGGCCATCCGGGCAGGCGACGCGGAGACGGCGGCAGCCGAGGCTGCGAGCCACGCGCTGAGCTGTCTGGTGGACCGGGTCTAGGACGCTTCGGCTAGCTGCCTGACAGACCGGGCCCAGGACGCTTCGGCTAGCTACCTGACAGACCGGGTCCAGGACCCCTCAGCGAGCCGCCTCACGGACCAGGCCTAGGACGCCTCGGTCTTGTGTGACTCGTCGGCGTGGGTCACCCACGCCGAGCCGACCTCTTTCCAGCAGCGGTCGTCCAGCCGCACGGTCCCCCCCGGGCCGACGTCGACCGGCTCGGAGTCGGCGTCGATGTCCCACCAGCGGGCGCACTCGGTGTGCAGCTGGACCCGGTCGGTGGAGGGGTAGGGGTTGTGGCAGTAGGCGACGACCCGGGAGCCCTTCACCGATGTACGGCATTCGGCGCCGGAGGGTTCGGGGGCAGCGGCGGGTGCGGCCGAGCCTGCGGCGCCGACATGGCCCGCCGCATACAGGCCGACGGGCACGAGCAGCCCGGCGACGACGGCGGAGGCCACCAGCAGGGATCGGGTTCGGTGACGTGTGCCGCGCACAGCGATCTCCTCCCCTCAGCCTGACCAGAAGTCCGGTTTCTCCACATTCTGCGGTGGATCGACCAGCTTTTCGACCTGAGCGCCGGGAGGCCGGGCGGGGCAAGGAAAACGGCCGCCCACCACCTCCGGGGAGGTGGTGGGCGGCCGGGGTACGAGGGTCAGGCACCCATCATGTGCACGCCACTGTCGACGTGGATGATCTCGCCCGTCGTCCTCGGGAAGAAGTCCGAGAGCAGCGCGACGACGCCGCGGCCGGCCGGCTCCGGGTCCTTCATGTCCCACGCCAGCGGCGCGCGGGTGTTCCACACGTCGGCGAGCTCACCGAAGCCCGGGATGGACTTGGCGGCCATGGAGCCGATCGGTCCGGCCGAGATCAGGTTGCAGCGGATGCCGTCCTTGCCCAGGTCGCGGGCGAGGTAGCGGGAGGTGGCCTCCAGCGCGGCCTTCGCCGGGCCCATCCAGTCGTACTGCGGCCAGGCGTACTGCGCGTCGAAGGTGAGGCCGACGATCGAACCGCCCTCGCTCATCAGCGGCTTGCACGCCATGGCGAGCGACTTCAGCGAGAACGCCGAGACGTGCATCGCCGTGGCGACCGACTCGAACGGGGTGTTGAGGAAGTTGCCGCCGAGTGCGTCCTGCGGCGCGAAGCCGATGGAGTGGACGACACCGTCGAGCGAACCGAGCTCGTCGCGCACCAGACCGGCGAGCCGGTCGAGGTGTTCGGTGTTGGTCACGTCCAGCTCGATGACCTTGGCCGGCTTGGGCAGCTTCTTGGCGATGCGCTCCGTCAGCGTGGGCCGCGGGAAGGCGGTCAGGATGACTTCGGCGCCCTGCTCCTGGGCCACCTTGGCGGTGTGGAACGCGATGGACGACTCCATCAGCACCCCGGTGATGAGGATGCGCTTGCCGTCGAGAATTCCGCTCATGGTGATCAGTGACCCATGCCCAATCCGCCGTCAACGGGGATGACGGCTCCAGTGATGTACGACGCGTCGTCGGAGGCGAGGAAGCGCACCGCGGCGGCGATCTCCTCGGGCCGCGCGTAACGCGCGAGCGGCACCTGGGCGACGATGCCCTTGCGCTGCTCCTCGGTGAGTGCCTGCGTCATGTCGGTGTCGACAAAGCCGGGCGCGACGACGTTGAACGTGATGTTCCGCGAGCCGAGCTCACGGGCGAGCGACCTCGCGAAGCCGACCAGACCGGCCTTGGACGCGGCGTAGTTGGCCTGTCCGGCCGAGCCGAGGAGGCCGACGACGGAGGAGATGAGGACGACGCGGCCCTTCTTGGCGCGCAGCATGCCGCGGTTGGCGCGCTTGACGACCCGGAAGGTGCCGGTGAGGTTGGTGTCGAGCACGGACGTGAAGTCCTCCTCGGACATCCGCATCAGCAACTGGTCCTTGGTGATACCGGCGTTGGCGACCAGTACCTCCACATTGCCGTGCTTCTCCTCGACCTCCTTGTAGGCCTGCTCCACCTGCTCGGCGTCGGTGATGTCGCAACGGACCGCGAGAACACCGGCCTCGGTGAGCTCCGCGGGCGGCTCGCCGGAACGGTAGGTGATCGCGACTTTGTCGCCGTTGTCGGCGAAAGCGCGGGCGATGGCGAGGCCGATGCCCCGGTTTCCTCCGGTGACGAGAACCGAGCGGCTCAACGGATCACCCTTTCTTCGGCGGTCTGGTACATCGAAAACCTATCGGTACCGCCCGCTCCGCGAGGAATCGGCCCCTGACAGCGCCTTCCCCCGGTCACTGTGGGGTTCCTACAGAGACGTACCCGGCCCGGCGGGCCATGACCGGACCGGGGGCCACCGGACGGTCCACCCTCGCGCGGCCCGGAATTGGGCCGCGACGCCGCTGCGACCGTGCTTCACTGCCTCGTAAACGATCCGAGGGTATGTGACGCAGAGGAGAGGCAGCCCGTGCCCCATGAGGTAGATGAGTCGTTCCTGGCCCTCCCGCTACGGCCGCTCGCCGACGCGGCGCTCGCCCGCGCGCGGGCGCTCGGGGCCGTGCACGCCGACTTCCGCTTCGAGCGGGTGCGCAGCGCCACGTGGCGCCTGCGGGACGCCCGGCCGGCCGGGTCGTCGGACACCACCGATCTCGGGTACGCGGTGCGGGTGGTGCACGGCGGGGCGTGGGGGTTCGCCTCCGGGGTGGATCTGACGATGGACGCGGCGGCGAGGGTGGCCGGGCAGGCCGTCGCCATGGCCAAGCTGTCGGCGAAGGTGATCGCGGCGGCGGGGTCCGACGAGCGGGTCGAGCTTGCCGACGAGCCTGTGCACGGGGAGCGGAGCTGGGTCTCGGCGTACGACGTCGACCCCTTCGACGTGCCGGCCGAGGAGAAGGCGGGGCTGCTCGCCGAGTGGAGCGGCCGGCTGCTGGGGGCGGATGGCGTGGCGCATGTGGACGCCTCGCTGATGACCGTCCACGAGAACAAGTTCTACGCCGACACGGCCGGCACGGTCACCACGCAGCAGCGGGTGCGGCTGCATCCGCAGTTCACCGCGGTCGCCGTGGACGCGACGACCGGTGAGTTCGACTCGATGCGCACGATCGCGCCGCCGGCGGGACGCGGCTGGGAGTACCTGACGGGGACCGGCTGGGACTGGAACGCGGAGCTGGAGAGCATCCCCGGGCTGCTGGCCGAGAAGATGCGGGCCCCGAGCGTCGAGGCGGGGACGTACGACCTGGTCGTCGACCCGTCCAATCTGTGGCTGACCATCCACGAGTCGATCGGCCACGCCACCGAGCTGGACCGGGCGCTGGGGTACGAGGCGGCGTACGCCGGGACCTCGTTCGCCACGTTCGACCAGCTGGGGAAGCTGGCGTACGGCTCTCCGGTGATGAACGTGACGGGTGACCGCACCGCCGAACACGGACTCGCGACGATCGGGTACGACGACGAAGGTGTCGAGGCGCAGTCCTGGGACCTGGTCAAGGACGGGACGCTGGTCGGCTACCAGCTGGACCGCCGGATCGCGAAACTGACGGGCCTGGGCCGGTCGAACGGGTGCGCGTACGCGGACTCGCCGGGCCATGTCCCCGTACAACGGATGGCGAACGTGTCGCTGCAGCCGGATCCGGGCGGGCTCTCCACGGAGGATCTGATCGGCGGGGTGGAGCGCGGGATCTACGTGGTCGGCGACCGGTCCTGGTCGATCGACATGCAGCGGTACAACTTCCAGTTCACCGGGCAGCGGTTCTTCCGGATCGAGAACGGACAGCTGGCCGGGCAGTTGCGCGATGTCGCCTACCAGGCGACGACGACGGATTTCTGGGGTTCGATGGAGAAGGTCGGCGGTCCGCAGACGTACGTCCTGGGCGGCGCCTTCAACTGCGGCAAGGCCCAGCCGGGCCAGGTCGCGGCGGTCTCGCACGGCTGCCCCTCCGCCCTCTTCCGAGGCGTGAACATCCTCAACACGACGCAGGAGGCCGGGCGATGAGCGGCAACCACGGAACCGGCTGGGGGCCCGGGAGTTGCTCCCCGGGGCAGCACAGTCTCAACACGACGCAGGAGGCCGGGCGATGAGCCGCGTCAGCAAGCCGCACGAGATCGTCGAGCGGGCGCTCGAACTGTCCACCGCCGACGGCTGTGTGGTCATCGCCGACGAGGAGTCGTCGGCCAATCTGCGCTGGGCCGGCAACGCGCTCACCACGAACGGCGTGACGCGGGGCCGCACCCTGACCGTCATCGCCACCGTCGACGGTGCCGAGGGCGCCGCCTCCGGTGTCGTGTCCCGGTCCGCCGTCACCGCGGCCGATCTGGAGCCGCTGGTGCGGGCCGCCGAGGCCGCCGCGCGCGGGGCCGGCCCGGCCGAGGACGCACAGCCGCTGGTCACCGGGGTGCCGGAATCCCCCGACTTCACGGACGCGCCCGCGGAGACGGGCTCCGACGTCTTCGTGGCCTTCGCCCCCGCGCTCGGCGACGCCTTCGCCCGGGCCCGTTCCGGCGGCCGTGAGCTGTACGGCTTCGCCAACCACGAGATGACCTCGACGTACCTGGGTACGTCGACGGGGCTGCGGCTGCGCCACGACCAGCCGAACGGGACGCTGGAGCTGAACGCCAAGTCGCCCGACCGGTCGCGTTCGGCCTGGGCCGGACGCTCGACCCGTGACTTCAAGGACGTCGACCCCGCGGAGATGGACGCCGGGCTCGCGCAGCGGCTGGCCTGGGCGGAGCGCCGGATCGAGCTGCCCGCCGGGCGGTACGAGACGCTGCTGCCGCCGACCGCCGTCGCCGACCTGCTGATCTACCAGCTGTGGTCGGCGACCGCGCGGGACGCCGTCGAGGGCCGGACGGTGTTCTCCAAGCCGGGCGGCGGGACGCGGCTCGGCGAGACCCTGTCCCCGTTGCCGCTGACCCTGCGCAGCGACCCGAACGTGGCGGGGCTCGAATCAGCGCCGTTCGTCATCGCGCACTCCTCCGGGGACGGCGGCTCGGTCTTCGACAACGGGCTGCCGCTGGGCCGGACCGACTGGATCAGGGACGGCCGGCTGGAACAGCTGACGACGACCCGGCACACGGCGGGCCTGACCGGGCTGCCGGTCGCTCCGGCGATCGACAACCTGGTGCTGGAGGGCGGCGGTGAGCGGTCCCTGGAGGAGATGGTGGCCGCGACGACCGGCCGCGCACTGCTCCTGACCTGCATGTGGTACATCCGGGAGGTCGACCCGGCGACGCTGCTGCTGACCGGGCTGACCCGCGACGGGGTGTATCTCGTGGAGGACGGCGAGGTCGTCGGCGAGGTGAACAACTTCCGCTTCAACGAGTCCCCGGTGGACCTGCTGTCGCGGGCCACCGAGGCGGGCCGGACGGAGAAGACGCTGCCGCGCGAGTGGGGCGACTGGTTCACCCGGGCCGCGATGCCCGCGCTGCGCATCCCGGACTTCAACATGAGCTCGGTGAGCCCCGGCGTATGACCCGCCTAGACTGACTGTTGCCTTTCGATACACGTATCGACACACGTAGCTGAGGAGACACGGAACCGTGACGGACATCGTCGACGAGCTGAAGTGGCGCGGGCTGTTCGCCCAGTCCACTGACGAGGACGCACTGCGCAAGGCTCTCGCGGACGGTCCTGTCACGTTCTATTGCGGCTACGACCCCACCGCGGCGAGTCTGCACGTCGGTCATCTGGTGCAGGTGCTCACCATGCGCCGGCTCCAGCAGGCCGGTCTGCGGCCGCTCGCCCTGGTGGGCGGGGCCACCGGCCAGATCGGTGATCCGCGGCCGACCGCCGAGCGCACGCTGAACGACCCGGAGACGATCGCCGCCTGGGTGTCGCGGCTGCGGTCCCAGATCGAGCCGTTCCTGTCCTTCGAGGGCGAGAACGCGGCGGTCATGGTGAACAACCTGGACTGGACCGCGGGCATGTCCGCGATCGAGTTCCTTCGGGACATCGGCAAGCACTTCCGGGTCAACAAGATGCTCACCAAGGAGTCCATCGCCCGGCGGCTGGAGTCAGACGAGGGCATCAGCTACACCGAGTTCAGCTACCAGCTGCTCCAGAGCATGGACTTCCTGGAGCTGTACCGCCGCCACGGCTGCACCCTTCAGCAGGGCGGCAGCGACCAGTGGGGCAACCTCACCGCGGGTCTCGACCTGATCCACCGCCTGGAGCCGGGCGCCGAGGTCCACGCGCTGGCGACGCCGCTGATGACGAAGGCGGACGGCACCAAGTTCGGCAAGTCCGAGAGCGGGGCCGTCTGGCTCGACCCGGAGATGACCACGCCGTACGCGTTCTACCAGTTCTGGCTGAACGTGGACGACCGCGACGTCTCCCGCTACATGCGCATCCTCAGTTTCCAGACCCCTGCCGAGCTGGAGGAGCTGGAGAAGGCCACCGAGGAGCGTCCGCAGGCGAGGGCGGCGCAGCGTGCGCTGGCCGAGGAGCTGACGACGCTGGTGCACGGCGCGGACCAGTGCGCCGCTGTCATCGCCGCGTCGAAGGCGCTGTTCGGTCAGGGCGAGCTCGGCGAGCTGGACGAGGCGACGCTGAGTGCCGCACTGTCCGAGGTGCCGCACGCCCAGGTCACCGAGCTCGGTCCGCTGGTCGACCTGCTGGTCGAGGCCGGTCTGGCGCCGAGCAAGTCGGGTGCCCGGCGCACGGTCAAGGAGGGCGGCGCCTACGTGAACAACGTGAAGGCCCTCGACGGTGAGGTGGCACCGGCCCGCGAGGAGCTGCTGCACGGGCGCTGGCTGGTGCTGCGCCGGGGCAAGAAGAACCTCGCGGCGATCGAGGTCACGGCCGGCTGAGCCGTAAGAACGTGCAGGACAGCGATACGGCGGGGCACGCATCATGCGTGCCCCGCCGTATCGCTGTCCTGCACGTGGGTCAGGTCTTCTGCCTGCTGCCCCGGATCGAAGCCCACAGCATGTCGCCGACACCGACCACCACCACGGCTCCGATCAGCTGGAGCACATGACGTGTCCAGTCGATTCCCTTGGTGTCGTTGACACCGATCCAGGTGGCGACAGCATTGCCGAGGATGCTGCCGATCATGCCGAAGATGACCGTCAGCCAGAGTGGGATCTCCTGCTTGCCCGGCAGGATCGCCTTCGCGATCAGACCGAGCACCAGGCCCACGATGATTGCCCACAACCAGCTCATGTCGCCTCCTTGTGCGACGCGGTGTCGCGCATGTCCGCCCAGTCTCGGTCCTGGGTCGGTACGCCGCATGCCGGACAGGGCCGTACGTGCGGCGGGGCGACACTGCGTACGTATGCGGCGCGCCCCGGTCTCGAACCTGGGGGAGGCCGGGCGTACCGTGGATCCGGTCCGGTCCGGGGAGCGTCCGGCGCAGGAACGGGGTCTCCCCCAGTTCGTCATGAGCTCGGGGAAGGTTGGTGGAGACGTGTTGGGGAAGCAGAGCGGTGCAGAGGTCTTCCGGATCACTGGGGCGCGGCAGGGGCTCGCGGAGGATGTGCGCGGCAGGCAGCGGCGCTATGTGATCTCGATGTCCGTGCGCACGGTTTCGGTGGTCGCCGCCGCGGTCCTGTGGAACGTGGAGCGCCATGTGGCGATCGTGGCGCTCGCGCTGGGGGTTCTGCTCCCGTACGTCGCGGTCGTCATCGCCAACGCGGGCCGCGAGAACAGTCCTTCGATTCCCTCGACCTTCGTGCCGGCGCCGACGCGGCTCGCTCTGGACGCCGCTCCGGTGGCCGGTCCGGCGGAGCCCGGTCCGGAGACCGGACACGTCTTCCGCAGTCCGGATCCGCAGGAGCACAGCTGAGCCCTACAGCGGCCCAAGCTCAAGAAAAGCTCAGATCAATCATGAAGTTCCAGTGCACCGCACCCTGGTCTGCGTGACATACTTCGTTAGCGCTCCGCATCCCCCGTCGGAGCGACGGACCGACGCCGGGCAGCTCCCCCCGTGGCTGCTCGGCGTCGCCATTTCTCCGGCGGGGATGCCGCAGGGCCTGCCCTCCGGCTCAGGCCCTAGGGTTGAGTCCGTGAACTCCCCCGAATCCGATTCCGCGGCCGAGCGTGCTGCCACCGCCCCCGTCTGTTCGGCCAAGGGCTGCCGCACCGATGCCGTGTGGGTGCTGGCCTGGAACAATCCGAAGCTGCACACCCCCGAGCGCCGCAAGACCTGGCTGGCCTGTGACGAGCACCGGGAGCATCTCTCCTCGTTCCTGGGGGTGCGGGGCTTCCTGAAGGACGTGGTGACACTGGCCGAGTGGGAGTCGTCGGACTCGCCGCCCCCCGCGTAACGACTCGGGCGCTACCCGCCGATCGCCGACATCGGGCGGTCCGGCTGGAGGAACGACGGGTCGTCGAGGCCGGATCCGGCCTTCTTGCCCCACATGGCGAGCTTCCAGAGCCGGGCGATCTCCTCGTCCGGTGCCTCCGAGCGCAGTGCGCCGCGCAGGTCGGTCTCCTCGCGGGCGAACAGGCAGGTGCGCACCTGCCCGTCGGCGGTGAGCCTGGTGCGGTCGCAGGCCCGGCAGAACGGGCGGGTGACGGAGGCGATGACGCCGACCCGGTGGGGTCCGCCGTCCACGAGCCAGCGCTCGGCGGGGGCGGAGCCACGCTCGCCGTCCTCCTCGGCGGTGAGGGCGAAGCGGGTGCGCAGCGACTGGAGGATGTCGCCTGCCGTGATCATTCCGTCGCGCTTCCAGCCGTGCTGGGCGTCGAGCGGCATCTGCTCGATGAAGCGGAGCTCGTACTCGTTGGCCACGGCCCAGGCGAGCAGCTCGGGCGCCTCGTCGTCGTTGAGCCCCGGCATCAGGACGGTGTTGACCTTGACGGGGGTGAGGCCGGCGTCGCGCGCGGCCTCGAGTCCGGCCAGGACGTCGTGATGGCGGTCGCGGCGGGTGAGGGTCTTGAACACGTCGGGGCGCAGGGTGTCCAGGGAGACGTTGACCCGGTCCAGGCCTGCGGCCTTGAGCGCCGCGGCGGTCCGCTTCAGTCCGATGCCGTTGGTCGTGAGCGACATCTTCGGGCGGGGTGTCAGGGCCGCGCACTGCTGGACGATGGAGACGAGTCCGGGACGCAGCAGCGGCTCTCCGCCGGTGAAACGGACTTCGGTGATGCCGAGCTGCGTGACGGCGATGCGGACGAGCCGGACGATCTCGTCGTCACTCAGCAGGTCGGGCTTGGCCAGCCACTGCAGGCCCTCTTCGGGCATGCAGTAGGTGCAGCGCAGATTGCAGCGGTCGGTCAGCGAGACACGCAGGTCGGTGGCGACCCGGTCGTAGGTGTCGATGAGCATGGTGCGCCCCCTCCCTCCGGTGACTTCCCGGTTGCGGTATCTGACTCTTCCGAGACTACGCGAGACCTGTGACAGCGGAGGGGACCGTTTGACACGAGGAGCGGCGCGGCCGCGTCGTAGGACTCTACGACGCGGCCGCGGCGACGGAGTGGTGCGGGTACCCGACTCCTCTGTGAACTTCTGCTCTCAGTGGGCTCCGATGCCGGTGAGGGACTTGACCTCCAGCTCGGCGTACTTGCCCTTGTCCGGCTCCTCCTTCGACAGGAGGGAGCCGATCCAGCCGAGCAGGAAGCCCAGCGGGATGGAGATCAGGCCCGGGTTCTCCAGCGGGAACCAGGCGAAGTCGACGCCCTTGAACATCGAGGTCTTCGCGTTTCCGGAGACGACCGGCGAGAACAGCACCAGGATCACCGAGCTGGCGAGGCCGCCGTAGATCGACCACAGCGCGCCCTGGGTGGTGAACCGCTTCCAGAAGAGGCTGTAGAGGAGCGTCGGCAGGTTGGCCGAAGCGGCGACGGCGAAGGCGAGCGCCACCAGGCCGGCGACGTTCATGTCGCGCGCGAAGGCGCCCAGCAGGATCGCGGCCGCACCGATGAAGACGGTGGCCCAGCGGGCTGCTCGCATCTCCTCCTTCTCGGTGGCCTTCCCCTTGCGGATGACGTTGGCGTAGATGTCATGGGCGAAGGAGGACGAGGAGGCGAGGGTGAGTCCCGCGACGACGGCGAGGATCGTGGCGAAGGCGACCGCGGAGATGACGGCGAGCATGACGGCTCCGCCGGTGGTGCCGACCCCGCCGAGATACTCGGCGAGCTGCGGGGCCGCCGCGTTGCCTGCCGGGTTCTTCGCCTTGATCTCGTCCGGGCCGATGAGGGCCGCGGCGCCGAATCCGAGCGCGATCGTCATCAGGTAGAAGGCGCCGATGATGCCGATGGCCCAGTTGACCGACTTACGGGCCGCCTTGGCGGTCGGCACCGTGTAGAAGCGGATCAGGATGTGCGGCAGACCGGCGGTGCCCAGCACCAGGGCGATGCCGAGGGAGAGGAAGTCCAGCTTCGACGTGCCGGTGGCGCCGTACTTCAGCCCGGGCTCCAGGAACGAGGCGCCGTGGCCGCTCTTCTCGGCGGCGGTGCCCAGCAGGTCGGAGACGTTGAAGTCGAACTTCCACAGCACCATGAAGGTCATCAGGATGGCGCCCGCGATGAGGAGCACGGCCTTGACCATCTGCACCCAGGTGGTGCCCTTCATGCCGCCGATGGTGACGTACACGATCATCAGTACGCCGACCAGCGCAACGATGAGGATCTTTCCGGCGTCGCTGGTGATCCCGAGGAGCAGCGAGACCAGAACTCCCGCGCCCGCCATCTGTGCCAGCAGGTAGAAGATCGAGACGATGATGGTGGAAACACCCGCGGCGGTACGGACCGGGCGCTGGCGCATCCGGTAGGCGAGAACATCGCCCATGGTGTAGCGGCCGGAGTTGCGCAGCGGTTCGGCTACCAGCAGCAGCGCCACCAGCCAGGCGACGAGGAAACCGATCGAGTAGAGGAAGCCGTCGTAGCCGAAGAGGGCGATGGCTCCGGCGATGCCGAGGAACGAGGCGGCGGACATGTAGTCGCCGGAGACCGCGAGGCCGTTCTGGAAGGCGGTGAACTGGCGGCCGCCCGCGTAGAAGTCGGAAGCGCTCTTGGTCTGGCGGCCGGCCCAGACGGTGATGCCGAGGGTCGCGGCGACGAAGATCCCGAAGAGCGAGATGATCAGCGGCCGGTGCTCGCTGGTGGACGAGGCGGCGAGCGTCACGACGGTGTGGGAGTGGTACGCGGCGCTCATACGTCGGCCTCCATACGGGACTTGATGGCCTCGGCCTTCGGGTCGAGCTTCGCGTTGGCGTGCCGCGAGTAGAACCAGGCGATGAGGAAGGTGGTGAGGAACTGGGCCAGGCCGAAGACGAAGGCCACGTTGAAGTTGCTGTACACCTTGGTGCCCATGAAACCGCCGGCGTAGTTGGAGAGCAGCACGTACAGCAGGTACCAGAGGACGAAGGCGATGGTCAGCGGAAAGGCGAACGAGCGGTACGAGCGGCGCAGTTCGCCGAATTCCTGACTCGCCTGCTCCGCGACGAACGCCTCGGTGGTGGGCTGGGCGGGGCCGGTCTCCGTACTGCCCTCGGGCGGCGGTGCATCGGTAGCCACGGAATCTCCTCGCGACGCGGGTGCGGTGGTGGTGGGGACGGTGGATTTCACTGGGGACCTCGATATCGGGGGGTGGGTAATGCGCCTCCCCTGACAACGGCACGCAGCGCGCGGCGAAGCGGTTCACCACGGTTTCCGCCTTCTCCGTGTCACCCCTTCGGACGCTCCGGCGGGAATCGGATCTCTCGAACTCATTGATGAGCGGGGATGATCAGCGATAGCTTCACTCGTCATGTACGCGACTGGACACGCCTCGTGGCCGGTCGACTGACACGGATGAAGTGGAGACCCCATGGCTCATCTGGGATCCAGACGGAAGCGCGCGCTGACGCTGCCCGTCGGATTGGCCCTCACCGCATCGCTCGGCTTCCTGCCGACGGGCCCCGCCTCCGCCGCTCAGGTGGAGGACACGCCCTCGGCAGCGGTGTCGACGGACGGCCCGAAGCTGTCGTACGTGGTCAACACTCGCGGCGGTCACGGCACCGTCAAGCAGGTGCGCAAGGCGATCGAGCGGGCCGGCGGCACGGTGGTGATCGCCTATGACCGGATCGGGGTCATCGTCGCCCACTCGCAGAACCCGCAGTTCGCGCAGTCGATGCGCCGCGTCAAAGGCGTCGATTCGGCGGGCGCCACCCGTACCAACCCGATCGTCCCGCAGGCCACCAAGGACATCGGGGTCGAGCAGCCGCTGACCGCGCAGCAGGAGCGGACCGCGGCGGCGCAGGCGACGGCGGGCCAGGACCCCATGGAGCCGCTGCAGTGGGACCTGCCCGCCATCAAGGCGGACAAGGCGCACGAGAAGTCGCTGGGCAGCCCGAGGGTCACGGTCGCGGTCATCGACACGGGCGTGGACGACACCCACCCGGACCTCGCCCCGAACTTCGACCGCTCCGCCTCGGCGAGCTGTGTGTCCGGCGCCCCGGACACGACGGAGGGCGCCTGGCGTCCGGCGGCCGGTGAGAGCGACCACGGCACGCATGTCGCGGGCACGATCGCCGCAGCGAAGAACGGTATCGGGGTGACGGGCGTCGCACCGGGTGTGAAGGTCGCCGGTATCAAGGTGTCGACCCCGAGCGGGTTCTTCTACACCGAGTCCGTCGTGTGCGGCTTCGTCTGGGCTGCCGAGCACGGCGTCGACGTCACCAACAACAGCTATTACACGGACCCGTGGCTGTACAACTGCAAGAACGACCCGGACCAGGCCGCACTCGTCGAGGCGGTCGCCCGGGCCACGCAGTACGCGGAGCGCAAGGGCACGGTCAACGTCGCCGCGGCGGGCAACTCGGCCGAGGACCTCGCGGCCGACACGCTGGAGGACATGACGAGCCCGAACGACACCACCCCGGCCGCCCGGACCATCGACCCGAAGCAGTGCTTCGACATCCCGACGATGCTGCCGGGTGTCGTGACGGTCTCGGCGACGGGCGCGAAGGGGCTGAAGGCCTCGTACTCGAACTACGGCAACGGCGTCATCGACGTGGCCGCGCCGGGCGGTGACTCGACTGTCTACCAGGCACCCGAACCGCCGGCGACGAGCGGTCTGATCCTCTCCACGCTGCCGGGTGGCAAGTACGGCTACAAGGGCGGTACGTCGATGGCCTCCCCGCACGTCGCGGGGGTCGTGGCCCTGATCAAGTCGACGCATCCGTACGCGTCGGCTGCCGCGGTCAAGGCCCTGCTGACACTCGAGGCCGATGCCAAGGCGTGCGGTGAGCCGTACGACATCGACGGTGACGGCAAGATCGACGCGGTCTGCGAGGGCGGCAAGAACCGTAACGGCTTCTACGGGGCCGGAGTGGTGGACGCGCTGGACGCGGTGCGCTGGTAGCGGCCGGTCGGTGCGGGGGCCGGGACGTTCCGGCCCCCGCACCGAGCGGGGGCACGGGGCCGTGCCGGGCTCACGCCGGCCGGCCCCTACCCTGCGATTGGCACTCGGTGCCATAGTGCGGGGATGACGTCTGCCCCCACCTCCGCCACCGAGCAGGCCTGGGCCGCTCTCGGCGGTGACCCCGCGCTGCTCGGCCGTATCGGGACCTCGGGACCAGCCGGGCTGCTGCCCTCCCGGCTGCCCGTGCGGGAGCTGGCCCGCGCCGCTGTCGCGGTCTGCTCCCTGGCCGCCGCCGAGCTCGCGGCCCGCCGCACCGGCGGACCCGTACCCCGCGTCCCGATCGACGACGGGGCGGTGGCCACCGCGTTCGTCAGCGAGCGCCATCTGCGCGTCGACGGCCGCGCCCCGACCAATTTCGCCCCGCTGTCCCGGTTCTGGCGCACGGCCGACGGCTGGGTCCGTACCCACGCCAACTACCCGCACCACCGGGCCCGGTTGCTGGGCACGCTGGGACTGTCCGCGGACACCGCCGACGACGTGGCCGTCGAGGCCGCGGCCGCGTCCTTCGCGGGGCGCCGGGGGTCCGAGATCGAGGAGACGGTGTACGCGGCGGGCGGCCTGGCCGTCGCCGCCAGGACACCCGGGGAATGGGCCGCCGACCCGCGCCGCCTCGCACTCCGCGACGTGCCGCTGGTCGAGCGGGAGCGGATCGACGCCGCTCCGGTGCGCCGGACCGTTCCGCTCACCGGCACACCGCTGCGGCCGGCTGCCGGGCTGCGCGTCCTGGACCTCTCCCGGGTCCTCGCGGGGCCGGTGGCCACCCGTACGCTCGCGCTGCTCGGCGCGGACGTGCTGCGCATCGACGCCCCGCAGCTCCCGGAGAGCCAGGACGCGCACAGCGACACGGGGTTCGGGAAGAGGTCGGTGAGCATCGACCTGACGAGCGATGCCGGCCTCGGCGTCTTCGACGAGTTGCTGGCCGGGGCGGACGTGGTCGTCACCGGATACCGGCCCGGTGCGCTGGAGCGGCTGGGGCTGACACCGGAGTCCCTGGCCTCGCGCAGGCCGGGGCTGGTCATCGGCAGGCTGTCGGCCTGGGGGCACGGCCCGTGGGACCGGCGGCGCGGTTTCGACAGCCTGGTGCAGGTCGCCACCGGCATCGCGGTGGCCGAAACCGAGCCGGGAGCGGAAGGACCGCCGGGTGCGCTGCCGGCCCAGGCACTGGACCACGGCACGGGCTATCTGCTGGCCGGGGCCGTACTGCGGGCACTGACCGAGCAGCACGACGAGGGCGGCTCGCGGCTGGCCACGCTCTCTCTCGCCCGTACCGCCGCCTGGCTGACCGACGAGATCCCGGCGCCGCCGGACCAAGCGGCGCAGGACGGCACGTACGACCCGGAGAAGTGGCTCACCGAGACCGGCAGCCCGTTGGGACGCCTGCGCCATGCGCTGCCGCCGGTCGCCTTCGACGGGGCACCGGCCGGCTGGTCGCGTCCGCCCGGCAGACTGGGAGCGGACGCGGCCGCGTGGCTCACGGCTTGATGAGGACCTTCAGCGCCGTGCGCTCGTCCATCGCCTTGTAGCCGGCCGGTACCTCGTCGAGGCCGATGGCCAGGTCGAAGACGGGTGACGGGTCGATGGTGCCGGACAGGACGTCGGGGAGCAGTTCCGGGATGTAGGTGCGGACGGGGGCGACCCCGCCGCGCAGGGCGATGTTCCGGTCGAACATGACGCCGAGGTCCAGTCCGGTGCCGCTGCCGTGCGGCACGCCGACGTAGCCGATGGAGCCGCCGTCGCGGGTGATGTCGACCGCCGTGCGCATCGACTGCTCGGTGCCGACGGCCTCGATGACCGCTTGCGCGCCGTCTCCGCCCAGCAGCTCCCGTACGGCGGCGACGGCCGCCTCGCCGCGCTCGGCGACGACGTCCGTGGCACCGAAGGTGCGGGCGATGTCCGTGCGCGCCCGGTGGCGGCCGAGCGCGATGATCCGCTCGGCACCGAGCCGCTTGGCGGCGATGACACCGCACAGGCCGACGGCGCCGTCACCGACGACGGCGACCGTGGAGCCCGGCTTCACACCGGCGCCGACGGCCGCGTGGTGGCCGGTGCCGAGAACATCGGAGAGGGCCAGGAGCGCGGTGAGCAGGTGGTCGTCGGATGCCGCGGCGGCGGGGAGCTTGACCAGCGTGCCGTCGGCGAAGGGGACACGCACGGCCTCGCCCTGCCCCCCGTCGGAGCCGACCGAGCCCCAGAAGCCGCCCTGCGGGCAGGAGGTGGTCAGGCCCTCGGCGCAGTAGGTGCAGGTGCCGTCGGACCAGACGAAGGGGGCGACGACGAGGTCGCCGGCGGAGAAGCCGTTGACCTCGGAGCCCGTCTCCTCGACGATCCCCAGGAACTCGTGGCCGATGCGCTGGCCGGGCTGCCGGGCGGACTCGCCGCGGTAGGCCCACAGGTCGCTGCCGCAGATGCAGGCCCGCAGGACCCGCAGCACCACGTCGGTGGGCTGCTGGATCACCGGGTCCGGGACCTCCTGCACGCGAATGTCGTGGGGGGCGTGGATGACGGTGGCGCGCATGCGTGGGGTCCTTGCTGGTCTCAGATGCTGATACTCCGCTCACGGTACGCCCCGAGGACCGCACCGGCCCCTTTCGCCCCCGGCGCGAGGACGCCCAGGGTCAGCAGGAACTGCGCCACCACGTAGGTGAGCATGACCCAGAAGTCGGGAGCGGGCAGCTGCGGCCAGTCGGCGATGCCGGTGGCGATCAGCGCGTCGGAGAGCAGGAAGAGCGCGCCTCCGGTGGCCGCGTACCGGCCGAGGACGCCGGAACGGTAGGCCATGGCGGTCAGCAGCAGGCTGTAGCAGGCCATCGGAACCCGCAATCCGGCCGGCAGCCCGTCCCAGATCAGGACGGTGAAGGCCGTCAGGACGACCACGTACCCGATCCCGGGAAGCAGTGCGCCGCGGGCCCGCCCGAAGAGCCGCAGGTAGCAGAGGTGTCCTGCGGCGAAGCCGCCCATGCCGATGAGAAAGGCGAGGTCGGCGTCGGCCAGCAGGAACACGTCGCCGATCCAGCCGCAGAGCAGTGCGGCGATCAGCAGCCGGGGCCCGCGCCGGGCGACGGCGTAAGCGGCGAGCAGCGGCATCAGCAGCGGCTTGGCGACGAGGTGGAGGACATCGCTGTCCGCGAGGACCCCGGCGAGGTCGGCGGCGCACGCGACGAGGAAGGCGATGAGCAGGGGACGTACAAAACGCTCCCGCCGGCCGCCCGGGAGCGGGTCGGCGCTCATCCGGTGCGCTCGCGCACGGGGGCGGCCGTGACGGCCTTGCCGCTGCCTGACATGGCCCCGGCCGGCTGCCAGCCGGGCCCGCGGAAGACCCGCCCGGCCCGCTCGCTCCAGCTGCCCGCCGCGCGCACGTCGCGGGCGATGGCGGCGTACTCGTGGGTGGCGACCCGCAGCGGGTTGAACGTGTCGATGTTCTTGGTGAGTCCGAACACGGGCCGCTCCGTCTCCGCGGTGAAGGACCCGAACCACCGGTCCCACACGATCAGGATGCCGCCGAAGTTCCGGTCGAGGTAGCCACCCTGGGAGGCGTGGTGCACACGGTGGTGGGAGGGCGTGTTCAGAACGTACTCGAAGGGCCGGGGCAGCTTGTCGATCCGTTCGGTGTGCACCCAGAACTGGTAGACGAGGTTGGCCGAGGAGCAGAAGGCCAGTGCCGCCGGGTGGACGCCGCAGGCGATCAGCGGGAGGTAGAACGGCCAGACGGTCAGCGAGGTCCAGGGCTGGCGCAGCGCGGTGGAGAGGTTGAACTTCCGGCTGGAGTGGTGGACCACGTGGCAGGCCCAGAGGATCCGTATGACGTGGTGGCCGCGGTGGGACCAGTAGTAGAAGAAGTCCTGCCCCAGCAGCATCAGCGGGACGGTCCACCACAGGACGGGGATGTGGAACGGGGTCAGCTCGTACACCGCGGTGTAGATCGCGACGATGGGTACTTTCCACAGCAGGTCGAAGGCCAGGCTGCCCAGCCCCATGGTGATGCTGGTGGTGGCGTCCTTCGCCTCGTACCCGGCGGCGTCCTCGTCGGGGTGGAAGTGGTGGAGCGCCATTTCCAGAACGGTGAGCAGGACGAAGGCCGGTATGGACCAGAGCACTACATCGGGCAGGTTCGTCGGCATGTCAGCACCGTAGAGCCGCAGGTCGGCACACCACCAGATGTTGTTACCAACAAGTATGCGAGACGCGCTGTCAGCAATCTTTGGTGACTTCTGACAGCACGGCCGTCGTACGATCCCTTCACCGGGGTTCGACAGGGGGAGGAACTGCCGTGCAGGG
Source organism: Streptomyces sp. NPDC087901 (assembly GCF_044742205.1). Taxonomy (NCBI): domain Bacteria; kingdom Bacillati; phylum Actinomycetota; class Actinomycetes; order Kitasatosporales; family Streptomycetaceae; genus Streptomyces; species Streptomyces sp. NPDC087901. The sequence continues at coordinate 101,054 of NZ_JBIUUC010000019.1, read as the reverse complement.
TCTCGAAGTTGCGCTGGTCCGGCTCGCGACGACGGTGCTCGGCGCCGTGGCGAAATCACTCGTCGCGCCGAAGCCCGGCGCGGGTCTGGTCCTGGACCCGGTCCGCCCGCTCCCCAGGCCGGCGAAGCCCGGCCGGCTGGCGCGGGTACTCGGCGGCCGGCTGGAGGAGTCGTACGCCGGGCTGCCGGAGAACGAGCGGCTGGCCGCCGTGGAAGCGGTCCGGGACACCTTCGCCGCGGCGGGCGCGCTGACGGCCGGCCGGCTGTTCGGCCTGAACCTGGATCCTGGGCGGCTGTCCGCCGAACTGTCGGCGCCACCGGCCGGGCTGTCGGACCGGGCGGCCGGGCTGTACGGGGAGCTGCTGGACCGTTGCTGCGCGCACGTCGTGGAGCAGCTGACCGCCGAGCCGTCGTTCATGGCACGGGCGGCGGTGGAGCAGGTGGGCGCGGCAGAGCGGACGCGGGAGCTGGTGGCGGACGTACGGGAACGGGTCGGCCCGCACCCGGACGCGGCGGCGCTGGACTTCGAGCGGCGGTACACCCAGTTCGTGGCGGCGACGCACAGCCGGATGGGGCTGTTCGGGCTGACGCTGGGGCGGTCGGCGGGTGAGTGGCCGCTGGAGACGGCGTACATCAGTCTGGCGGTGACCAGCGACGCCGTCCGGCAGGACGGAGTGGAGCACCCGGCCGCGGTGACGGTCCCCATCGAGCAGGCGCTGTCCGGGACGGAGCGGCTGTTGCTGCGCGGACCGGCCGGTTCGGGCAAGAGCACCCTGATGCAGTGGCTGGCAGTAAACGCCGCGCGGCAGACGTTCGGCGGCGACCTGGCGGACTGGAACCGTTGCGTGCCGTTCGTCCTGCGACTGCGCGCGTTCACGTCGGACGAGAAACTGCCCGGCCCGGAGGACTTCCTTCGTGCGGCCGGCGTCCCCCTGCACGGCGCGGCGCCCGCAGGCTGGGCGGACCGGCTGTTGTCGCAGGGCCGGGCGCTGGTGCTGGTGGACGGTGTCGACGAGGTCCCGACGCGGCTGCGCCACCGGACGGAGCGCTGGCTCAAGGACCTGATCGTGGCCTACCCGCAGGCCAGGTACGTGGTGACGACCCGGCCGTCCGCCGTTTCGGGAAGCTGGTTGTCCGGCTCCGGATTCGAGTCGCACTCGATGCTGTCGATGAACGGGAAGGACATCCGCGCCTTCATCGACCACTGGCATACGGCCGCCCGCTCCGAGTGCGTCTCCGCTGAAGAGCGGGAGCAGCTCGACGTGTACGAAGCCTCTCTGCGGCGCGCCGTGGCGACGCGGCACGATCTCGGCCGGATGGCGACGAACCCCCTGATGTGCGCACTGCTGTGCGCGCTGAACCGGGACCGCCGTATGCAGCTGCCCCGTGCCCGCAAGGAGTTGTACGACGCCGCGCTGGACATGCTGCTCGTACGACGGGACACAGAACGCGACATCGTGGGGGTCGAGGGCGTCGACCTGACCCGCGACGAGCAGACGGCGCTGCTGCAACGGCTGGCGTACTGGCTGATCCGCAACGGGCAGGCGGAGGCCGGCCACGACGAGGTCCTGGCCATGGTGGCCGAGTGGCTGACAGCCATGTCCCAGGTCCAGGGGCCCGCCGAGCACGTGTTCGCGCATCTCCTCATCAGGAGCGGGCTGCTCCTGGAGCCCGCACCGGGCACGGTTGGGTTCGTGCACCGGACATTCCAGGACTACCTCGGGGCGAAGGCGGCAGTGGAGGCCCGCGACTTCGGGGTGTTGATCAAGAACGCACACGACGACCAGTGGCACGACGTGGTGCAGATGGCTGTGGGGCATGCCCGCGTGGAGGAACGAGCCAGACTGCTGAGGCAGTTACTGAAGCGGGCAGACCAGACCCGCAAGCACCGGCACCGGCTGGTGCTGCTGGCGGCGGCGAGCCTGGAGCACGCGCCGGAGTTGGATCCCGCCGTGCGGGCCGAGGTCCAGCGGCAGACTGCGGACCTGCTGCCGCCGCGCAGCCGGGCGGAGGCGGAGGAACTGGCCGGGGCCGGCGAACTGGTCCTCGAACTGCTGCCTGGACCGGAAGAGGTGGAAGGCGAGTACGAGGCGGGCTACGTGGTGCTGACCGCAGCCCAGGTGGGCGGCGAGGCGGCCCTGGAGGTGGTCAAGCGCTACCGGGACGACGAGCGGCAATGGGTGATAGTCCACTTGGCCGACGCGTGGGACTCGTTCGAGACCGAGACGTACGCCCGGGAGATCCTCACGGCGCAGACCTGGGGCAGCGTCAGCGTCACTGCGTCGAGCGCCGACCAGGTGGCGGCCCTGCGGTACGTACCTGAGTCCCGCGGGGTCCGGCTGGTGGGTGATCACGAGGATCTGTCATCGCTGATCCAGCGCCGGGGGATGGCGAAGCTCTTCGTCTACGACAACAAGGCACTCACGGACATCACCCCCGTGGCGTCGATGAGATCACTCACGGAAGTAGGTCTCAGCCTGTGCCCGGGAGTCCGTGATCTGAGCCCGCTCGCGGACCTGCCGCTGACCTGGCTCACCTTGAACCGGTTGCATGCCGACCTGCCGGCAGAGCATCTGAAGCCGTTCACAGACGTACGCACATTGACCCTGGGCCACCCCTTCCGGGTCGGCAGCATCGGCGAACTGGCGCTGAGTCGACGCCTCAAGTCGCTGACTCTTCTCCGGGCGGCCGGATCCCTGAGGCTGGAGGGACTCGAACAGTGCGGCGAGCTGGAAGAGCTCGGCCTGAACAGCGTGCCCCAGCTTCAGGAACTCTGCGCGTCACCGGACGTGCACCGGATCAGCCGGCTCACCCTCGACTGGCTGGACGACCTGGACCTGTCCATGCTCGCCGGTCACTCCACCCTCAGCCGGCTCACCCTCTTTCGCTGTCACATACCTCAGGGGCTGGCGCCGCTGCGAGAGCTGCCCGCGCTGACACGGCTCGAGCTGTATATCCAGCCAGAGACGGGCGGGTACGACCTGACCCCCCTGGCCGGTCTCGGCACTCTCACGATCGCCCTCGGCCACAACGTGCCGGCCATCGGCACCGAACTCTTCCCGCCCGAACGAATCGTGCGCCTGCACTGAGGAACACGCCCTACACCCCCGCCGCCCCCAGCAGCTCCCCCGCCGCATAGGTCACGGCCATCGCCACCGCTCCCCCGCCCATGTTCCGCAGCACCGCCGGGCTCACCGCCGCGTCCCCCAGCCGGGCGCTCCACCAGCCCGTCAGGGCCAGCGCCGCAAGCACCGACAGCACGGTCACCAGGAGGCGGACCGACTGCGGCGGCAGCACGATCGCCAGCAGGGGCAGCAGCGCGCCCACCGTGAACGCGAGGAAGCTGGCGCCTGCCGCGTGCCAGGGGTTCGTCAGGTCGTCCGGGTCGATGCCCAGCTCGACCTCGGCGTGGGCGCGCAGCGCGTCGCGTTCGGTGAGCTGGACGGCGGCCTCGCGGGCCACCTCCCGACTGAGCCCCTTGCCCTCCAACAGCCCGGTGAGCTCGGCGAGTTCCGCCTCCGGGGTCTCCTGGAGCTCCCGCTTCTCCGTCGCCAGCGCGGCCTTCTCCGAATCACGCTGGGTGGAGACCGACACGTACTCGCCGGCCGCCATCGACATGGACCCGGCCAGCAGCCCGGCCAGCCCTGCCGTCAGCAGGGTGCCCCGGTCGCCGGTCGCGCCCGCGACGCCGACGACGAGGCCCGCGGTGGAGACCACACCGTCGTTGGCCCCGAGCACTGCGGCGCGCAGCCAGTTCAGCCGCGCGCCCAGACCGTTGCCGTGCGGTTCGTGGTGCGCCTGAGTGTCCGTCACCCGGGGATGGTCTCACCTTTGGGGTCCTTCGCGGTGAAGGACCCTCGGCGTCACCAGACGCGTACCGACCCGCCCGGCGCGAAGGCCGGGCTGGTGGCGTCCCGCGGTACCTCCTTCAAGGGTTCGGCTATCTCCTCGACCGTCGGGCCCACTTCCGCCGCGACACGGTCCAGCGCCGCCAGGTCGAAGCCGTAGACACGGGCCGCGTTTCCGCCGGTCATGGCCGCGATCTCCGCCGGCGGCAGTCCCGCGTACGCGATCCGCAGGCCCTCTCGCGAGTACGGGGCGGTGCCCTCGTCGTGCGGGTAGTCGCTGCCCCACATGATCTTGTCGAGGCCGATCCGGTCGCGCAGCGGCACCTCGTGCGGGCGCATGAAGCTGGCGCCGACGAAGCAGTTGTCACGCCAGACCTCGCTGGGGCGTGCGCCCATCGAAGCCGACAGCCCCGCACCGAACTTGGACTCGGCGGTGGCCGCGCGGGTCGCCGCCGCGACGAGCCGGCCGTGGTAGTAGTCCAGCATCTCCACGATGCCCGGGATCCAGCCGGAGCCCTGTTCGGTGAGGACCAGCTTCAGACCGGGGTGGCGGCGGAAGGCGCCGCCGAAGATCAGGTGCCAGAGCGCGCGGTGCGAGAACCAGGTGGTCTCGACCATGAAGACGGCGCGGGCCGCCGGTTCGTCGCCGAGCGGCGGGGAGGCGGAGCCGCCGTGGTGGTTGACCGGTACGCCGAGCTCCTCGCAGACCGCCCACAGCGGGTCGTACACCTGCGAGTACAGCTCCGGGATGCCACTGCCCGGCGGTGCCCCGGGCAGCAGGATGCCGCCGGTCAGGCCCGCCTCCTTGGTGCGGCGGACCTCGCGGACCGCCTCGGCCGGGTCGTTGAGGAGGACCTGGGCGACGCCCGCGCGCCGGCCGGGTGCGGCCGCGCAGAAGTCGGCGAGCCAGCGGTTGTGGGCGCGGAGCCCCGCCCAGCGCTGTTCGTACTCCTGCCGGGAGGGGGCCGGAGCCATCAGTGAGGCGGAGGGGAAGAAGGGCGGGATGGTGTTGGGGAAGACGACCTCCGCGACGATGCCGTCGGCCTCCAGTTCGGCGAGGCGGCGCTCCGAGTTCCAGTTGCGGTCGGCGGTGTCGGCGACGAGATCCTCGTACGGGTTGACGTAGGCAGCCGCCCAGGCGTCGAAGTCCTCGTGGTGCCTCGACTCCAGGTAGGGCCGGTAGTCGAGGAGGTCGGCGCCGGCGTGGCAGTCGGCGGAGATGACGGTGTAGCGGTCCGTCATGACGCCCCCAGGACCGGGAAGTCGTGGTCGGTCAGCCAGTGCCGGCCGACCTCGCGCGATCGGGCCCAGGATGCCTCGACGGCGCTCTGGTCGGTGCTCTGGCCCAGGTCGGCGGGGGTGGGACCGATGCGTGCGGCGATGGGGGCGAGCTTGTCGGTGTCGAAGCCGAAGACCTCGGCTGCGGCGAGGCCCAGCATCACGCGGGTCTCGGCGACGGGGATGTCGTGGAAGGTGTTGCGCAGCCAGTTCGCGGTGTTCGGCCAGGTGCCCTCGGGGTGCGGGAAGTCGCTTCCCCACAGGATGTTGCCGACGCCGATCTCGTACCGCTGGGCGAGCTCGCGGCGTTTGGTGTTGGTGGCGCAGATGAAGACCTGGCGGTCGAGGTACTCGTGCGGCGGGCGCTTCAGTTCGGCGAACGGGGAGAGCTTCTTGCCGCCGTGGGCGCCGAGGTAGAGCCGGTCCATGAACCACAGGAGGTTCGGCAGCCACCAGCAGCCGGACTCGGCGACGCCGAACTTCAGGCCGGGGTGACGTTCGAAGGCGCCCGACCAGAGGAGGAACCAGAGCGGGCGGGAGGGCCACCAGGTGACCTCGGAGACGTAGATGCCGAGGTGGTCGCCGTACTCGTGGCGCGGCGCCGCCCCGGAGTGGGTGACGACCGGCATCCCGGTCTCGGCGGCGGCCGCCCACACGGGGTCGTAACGGCGGTCGTGGTACGGGGCCTTGTCCACCCACATGGAGGGGATCATCAGGGCGCCGAGGCCGGACTCCTTCGCCCGGTGGATCTCGGCGACGACCCGGTCCGCGTCCCCGGTGACGGGCAGCAGGGCGACGCCGCAGTGGCGTTCGGGGTGCTGCGAGACGAAGTCGGCGAGCCAGCGGTTGTGGGCCTGCGCACCGGCCATGCCCAGCTCGGGGTCCTGGTCGCCGGAGAGGCCGAGGCCGACCCCGAAGGGGGCGGCGGTGCGGCTGTCGACGGCGTCCGCGTCGGGGAAGACGACCTCGGCCGCCACTCCGTCGCCGTCGAGCTCCTTGAGCCGCTGGGTGGTGTCCCAGCCGCCCTTCAGCCCTTCCTCGTTGTCGTGGAACCACTTGTCGGCGAAGGCCTCGTTGCGTACGCCGAGCCGGGTCATCTCCTCACGACGGCGGTCACGGCCGGCCAGGAACTCGTCGAACTGCCGGTGGTAGCGGCTGTCGAGGTAGGGCCGGTACTCCTCGGTGGGCAGTCCGGCGTGGCAGTCGGAGGAGACGATCAGGTACGGGTCGTCAGTCATCGCTAGATCCCAGCTCCTCAGTCGAGTACGAAGCTCTCCAGGTACGACGGGTTGGCCCGCTCCAGCATCGACCGCGACCTGGCCCGGATCTGCCGGTCGCTGTGCTCGCTGTCGGGCAGCATCCAGAAGCGGCCGGCGCGTATCCCGTCCACGACGGTCTCGGCGACCTCCTCCACCGGGGTGAACTCCACCTCGTGGCCGGCCGACCTCATCGCGGTCTCCCACTGGTCGAGGCTGCGGTAAGGGGTCCGGCGCGGGCGCTCCTTGGCGTACCGCTCGGGCCGGTTGCGGTGCGACTCCCACAGTCCGGTGCGCAGCATGTGCGGGCCGGGGAAGAGCACCGAGGCGCCGACCGCCGCGCCCTCCGCCCTCAGGTGTGCGTACAGCGACTCGGTCATCGTGACGACGGCGGACTTGGTGACCGCGTACACGGATGCGGTGGGCAGCGGGGCGATCCCGCCGTCACCGGACGAGGTGTTGACGACGTGTCCGGGGGTACCGTCCGCCAGCATGCGCGGCAGGAAGGCCTGGATGCCGTGGAAGACGCCCCACACGTTGACGGCGAAGGCCCACTTCCAGTCGTTCGGGTCGTGCTCCCACATCCGGCCCTCGGCGCCGGAGCCGACGCCGGCGTTGTTGCACAGCACATGGACGGCGCCGAAGGCGTCGTAAGCGGTGTCGGCCAGCGCGGTGACGGAGTCGCGTTCGCTGACGTCGACGACCGCGGCCAGCACCTGGGCACCGTCCCGGCGCAGTTCGCGGGCCGCCTTGTCGAGTGCGCCTTCCTCGACGTCGGCGAGCACGACCTTCAGACCCTCGGCCGCGAACCTGCGCGCCATCGCGAGCCCGATGCCGCTCGCGGCGCCGGTGACGACGGCGACCTGCCCCTCCTGAAGCCTCATCGGACACTCCCCCGCGGCGGGCCGTCGTGGATCTGCTGCGGGTCGTCGTAGCGCTGGTGGATGTACGGCAGCAGCGCGTCTGCGCTCACCCGCTCGACGGCCCGGCCCTGCTGGTCGCTGGTCTTCTCGCCGATGGTGAGGTCGACGACCCGGAGCACGGGAAGGTCGGCGACCGGGTCGTACACGGACTCGCGCAGCACCACGTCGCCGGTGATCCGCTCCAGCCGGCGGACCTTCTCGTGGCGGGTGCAGTGGATCAGGACGGGGTCGGCGTCGAAACCATCGCCGTCCACCGCGGGCAGGAACTTGAAGTAGAAGTCGAGCTTGGTGGCCGGTTCGGGCAGCGGGAGCGGTTCGCCGACCGCGCCGCGTATCTCGACGAAGGCGATGCCGTGGCGGGTGAGCGAGGCGTGCACGACGAGTCCGTCGCGCTCCACGCTCACCTCGCCGAGCTTCTTCGGCTCGCCGAACACCTCACGGCCGCCGGTCAGGGCCCGCTCGTGGGTCATCGGCATGACCAGCGGGTACCAGCCCTCGTGCCCGTCATGGACGGCGGCGACGGCGACGGAGCCCGCGCCGAGGGGGTAGCCGGGGAGGTCCACCTTGCTGATGCTCGCCCGGACGAGCGGACGTCCGGAGGGTTTCAGGGGCGGCGGGAGGACGGCCGCCACCGCGTCGGGGTCGCTCTCCCAGACGGCGCTCACGCCGGTGGACCAGATGTCGGGGAGCCGGGAGCGGGCCTCGCGGGCCGCCGCGATCTCGGCCTCGGTGCGCGCGCCGTACCGTACACGTGCCATGCGGTGCCACCCTTCTCGGTTGTCCGTGCCGGGTTCTGTAACACAGTTACACCGGAGCTCGTGAAGGGTAAATAGCCGTGCGTGTAACGGAGTTCCGGAGTCTGGAGGAGATGTGGCTCGATCGTCGCTGACGCGCGAGGAGGTCCTCGCGGCCGCTGCGGGACTCGTGCGGCAGCACGGCCCGCAGACCCTGACCATGCGCAAGCTGGCCGCCGAGCTGGGCACCGCCGTCACCTCGATCTACTGGCACGTGGGCAACCGCGAGTCGCTGCTGGACGCCCTCGTCGAGCGGACCGTCCAGGAGATGGGCACCCTGCGCCCCACCGGCCGCGCCCCGGCCACCCGGATCGTCTCCGTGGCGCGCGGGCTCCGCCGGGAACTGCGCGCCCGGCCGCATCTGATCGCGATGGTCCACGAACGGGGACTGACGGAACGGATGTTCCTGCCGGCCCAGCAGGCGCTCGCCCACGAGGTGCACGCCGCCGGCCTGCGCGGCGCCCGGGCGGCCGCCGCGGTGCGGGCGGTGCAGTTCCACACCGTCGGCTTCCTGCTCGTCGAGCGCAACCGGGAGCGGTCCCCTGTCCAGTCACCGGCCGAGGGTGATCTGTGGAGTGCGGAGACGGCCGGCGGCGACCCGGCACTGGCTCGGGCGCTGGCCCGGCCGGCCGACCAGGACCGGCTGTTCGTCACGTCCCTGCGGGCCCTGGTGGACGGGCTGCTGGCCGCCCGCGGGGGATAGGGCGTGCCGTGCGGGGCGGTCCCGGGTGACGGCCGAATAGGGGACTGTCGGTCGCGGCCCGTATTCTCTGTGACCATGCTCGACGACCGCCAGACCGCAGCACCGTGGCCGACCGCCTACCCGCAGGGGTACGCGGTCGTCGACGTGGAGACCACCGGACTCGCACGGGACGACCGGATAATCTCCGCCGCCGTCTACCGCCTGGACGCGCAGGGCAATGTCGAGGACCACTGGTACACCCTCGTCAACCCGAAGCGCGACCCCGGTCCCGTCTGGATCCACGGGCTGACGAGCGATGTCCTGGAAGGCGCCCCGCTCTTCCCCGAGGTCGCAGCCCAGCTCTCCGAGCGGCTCGCCGACCGCGTGCTCGTCGCGCACAACGCCGCCTTCGACTGGTCGATGCTCGCCCGCGAGTACGCGCGTGCCTCGGTCGTCGCACCCGTGCAGCAGCGGCTGTGCACCATCGCGCTCTCCAAGGAGCTGCGGCTGCCGCTGCCCAACCACAAGCTGGAGTCGCTGGCCGCACACTTCGGCGTGGTGCAGGAGCGTGCACACCATGCGCTGGACGACGCCCGGGTGCTCGCCGAGGCGTTCCGCCCGAGCCTGCACGCGGCCGCGCGGGGCGGGGTGCGGCTGCCGCTGCTGGAGTGCCGGCCGCTGACCGAGTGGTCGGACTCCCCCGTCACCCCGCGGATCGGTCACCAGTCCTCGCACAGCGCACAGAACAGCTGGCGCCCCTCGCGCAAGCGCCCGGCCTGCCCGCATCCGAATCCGGGGCGGTACGAGAAGGACAAACCTCTCATGCAGGGCATGCGGGTGGCGTTCTCCGGGGACACCTCCGTCGACCGCGAGCTCCTGGAGGACCGGGCCGTGGAGGCGGGTATGCATGTCGCGACGAGCGTCTCCCGGCTGACGAGCCTGCTCGTCACCAACGACCCGGACGCGGCGACGTCGAAGACGGTGAAGGCGAAGTCCTTCGGCACCCCGATCCTCGACGAGAGCGCCTTCACCCATCTTCTGAGGGATGTGGCCGCGGCGGCCACCGGCGGCGCTCCCGCCGGCCCTCGCGAACGAGGCCGTGAGGTACCGGCTCCGACGCCGTCATCGGAGTGAACCGGGGGCGACTCGCCCGCCCGCCGCTCGCCCGCCACCATCCCAGCGTCCCACCCTGTGGCGCATGGCACGTTGCGAAGTATGCGGAAACGACTACGGGATGTCCTTCGAGGTGCACGCGCAGGGCGCGATTCACGTCTTCGACTGCTTCTCCTGCGCCATTCACCGCATGGCGCCCATCTGTGAGCACTGCCGGGTCCAGGTCATCGGCCAGGGTGTCGAGGTCGACGGGCACTGGTTCTGCGGCGGCCACTGCGCCCGCGCGGAGGGGAAGGTGGGCATCATCGACAAAGTCTGAACACCGGGCGCCGCGCCCCTTCCCCCACCCCCTCCGCAATGCACCCCATGACGCAGTTGTACCGTCATGGGGTGTACCGCTTCCTGTTGACCCGGCAGTGGCTGATTCTCGCCCTCATCGCCCTCGTACTCATTCCCACGATGGTCGAGCTGGGCTTCTGGCAGCTGCACCGGCATGAGCACAAGGTCGCGCAGAACGCCCTGATCTCGCGGAACCTCAAGGCGGAGCCCGTTCCGGTCGCCACGCTCACCTCCCCCGGTCACACCGTTCCGCGCTCCGACTACTGGCGTGCGGTGAGCGCCACCGGGACGTACGACGAGAAGCACGAGGTCGTCGTGCGCCGCCGGACCGCGACCGACGGCTCCATCGGCGTCCATGTGCTGATCCCGTTCGACCTCAAGGGCGGCGGCACGGTCATGATCAACCGCGGCTGGGTCCCCTCCGCCTCCGACCAGTACGCCTTCCCCGACGTTCCGGCCGTGCCCACGGGCGAGGTGACCGTCACCGGGCGGCTCAAGGCCGACGAGACGACCGGTGCCAGCGGCATCAAGGACCTCTCGGACCTGCCGGACCGCCAGGTGATGCTGATCAACAGCTCCCAGCAGGCGAAGCTCCTGTCCCGGCCGGTGCTCGGCGGCTACATCGAGCAGACGGGACCGGAGCCGAAGGGCGACACCCCCGAGCTGATCGAGGCTCCCGACGACGGTTCCATCGGCCCGCACATGGCGTACGCCGTGCAGTGGTGGCTCTTCGCCGCCGGAGTCCCGGTCGGCTATGTGGTGCTGGCCCGCCGGGAGAAGCGCGACCGGGCGGCAGCGGCGGCCACGGCCGCCGGACAGACCGAAGCGGCGGAACCCGAGCCCGTGAAGGCCTGACGGCACGTCCGGACCGCCGTCCGCCGGGGTGACTCCCGCCTCTCCTGACACCGAGTCTGCTTAACCGGGACCAGGTTCGGGAACACGCCACAACGTGACCCCACGCATCGAGGACTACGCCCTCATCGGCGATCTCCAGACAGCCGCCCTGGTCGGCAGGAACGGTTCTGTCGACTGGCTCTGTCTGCCCCGCTTCGACTCGGGCGCCTGCTTCGCCGCACTGCTCGGCGACGAGGACAACGGCCACTGGCGCATCGCCCCCAAGGGCGCGGACACCTGCACCCGGCGTGCGTACGCGGGCGACTCCCTCGTCCTGGAGACGTTCTGGGAGACCCGCACCGGCACGGTCAAGGTCATCGACTTCATGCCGCAACGCGACCACGAGCCCGATGTGATGCGGATCGTCGAGGGAGTCAGCGGCACCGTCGACATGGCCTCGGTGATCCGGCTGCGCTTCGACTTCGGCTCCGTGGTGCCGTGGATGCGCCGCTCGGACGGCCACCGGGTGGCGGTCGCGGGGCCGGATTCGGCGTGGCTGCGCAGCGAACCGCCGGTCAAGACCTGGGGCCAGCAGTTCTCCACGTGTTCGTCGTTCAGCGTCTCCGCCGGGGAGCGGGTGGCCTTCGTCCTGACCTGGCACCCCTCGCACTCGCCCCGGCCCGACCTCGTCGACCCCTACGAGGCGCTGGAGAACACGCTGTCCGACTGGGCCGACTGGTCCGCCCGCTGCAAGTACGAGGGGCCCTACCGGGAAGCCGTGATCCGGTCGCTGATCACTCTCAAGGCGCTCACCTTCGGCCCGACGGGCGGCATCGTGGCGGCCCCCACCACCTCGCTCCCGGAGGAGATCGGCGGCGTACGGAACTGGGACTACCGCTTCTGCTGGCTGCGGGACTCCACCCTCACCCTCGGCGCGCTGATCTCGGCCGGCTATCTGGAGGAGGCGGCAGCCTGGCGGGACTGGCTGCTGCGCGCGGTGGCCGGGGACCCGGCGGATCTGCAGATCATGTACGGGCTCGCGGGCGAGCGTCGGCTCCCGGAGTCCGAGCTGCCGTGGCTGCGCGGCTACGAGCACTCCGCCCCGGTCCGGATCGGCAACGCCGCCGTCAGACAGCGCCAGCTCGATGTGTACGGGGAGGTCATCGACTCGCTCCGGCTGGCCCGGGACGCCGGTCTCGACGACAAGCCGCATGCCTGGAGCCTGCAGCTCAGTCTGCTCGGCTTCCTGGAGTCCACCTGGCGCGAGCCGGACGAGGGGCTCTGGGAGATCCGCGGCCAGCGCCGCCACTTCGTGCACTCCAAGGTGATGGCCTGGGTGGCGGCGGACCGTGCGGTGCGCAGCCTGGAGGAGGACCCGTCACTGACCGGCGACCCCGACCGCTGGCGGGCGATGCGCGACGCCGTGCACCGGGAGGTGTGCGAGAAGGGGTACGACCCGGTGCGCAACACCTTCACCCAGTCGTACGGGTCACGGGACCTGGACGCCGCGACGCTGCTGATCGCCAGGACCGGATTCCTGCCGCCGGACGACCCGCGCGTCATCGGGACGGTGGACGCCGTGCGGGACGAGCTGGGCAGCGACGGGCTGGTGCGCCGGTACAGCACGGACGGCACGTCGATCGACGGGCTGCCGGGCGGTGAGGGCGCGTTCCTCGCCTGCTCGTTCTGGCTGGCGGACGCGCTGCGGATGACGGGCCGCACCGAGGAGGCCACCGAACTCTTCGAGCGACTGCTCGCGCTCCGCAACGACGTGGGGCTGCTCGCCGAGGAGTACGACACCGCGGGCATGCGCCAACTGGGCAATTTCCCACAGGCGTTCAGCCACATCGGTCTGGTCGGTACGGCGGTGGCGCTGGCCGAGGCGCAGGCCGCCGAAGACGTGGCCCGGGACGACGCGGCAGGATAGGGCCATGGATCTTGGACTGAAGGACCGTGTGTACATCGTCACCGGAGCGACCCGGGGGCTCGGCAACGCCACGGCACGCTCGCTGGTCGCCGACGGCGCGAAGGTGATCATCACCGGCCGCGACGAGAAGAGCGTCCGGCAGGCCGCCGACGAGCTGGGCCCGGACGCCGTCGGGCTCGCCGCCGACAACGCCGACCCTGGTGTGGCGCAGCGGCTCGTGGAGGCCGCGCAGGAGGGGTTCGGCCGGCTCGACGGCATTCTCATCAGCGTCGGTGGTCCGGCGCCGGGCTTCCTCGCGGACAACACCGACGAGCAGTGGCAGTCGGCCTTCGAGTCGGTGTTCCTGGGTGCGGTACGACTGGCCCGGGCGGCGGCCGCGGCACTCGGCGAGGGCGGGGTCATCGGTTTCGTGCTCTCCGGCTCCGTCCACGAGCCGATCGCCGGACTGACCATCTCCAACGGGCTGCGCCCCGGTCTGGCCGGCTTCGCCAAGTCGCTCGCGGACGAGCTCGGCCCGCGGGGCATCCGGGTGGTGGGCGTGCTCCCTGCCCGCATCGACACGGACCGGGTACGTGAACTGGACGCGCTGTCCGGCGACGCGGAGGCCGCGCGCACGGCCAACGAGGCGCGCATCCCGCTGCGCCGCTACGGCACCCCGGAGGAGTTCGGCCGGACCGCCGCGTTCCTGCTCTCGCCTGCCGCCTCCTATCTGACGGGCATCATGGTGCCGGTCGACGGCGGGTCCCGGCACGGCTTCTGAGCCACGCGCGGCACGCCGGAGGGGCCGGACAACCGTCGTTGTCCGGCCCCTCCGGCGTCGCGTACGGCGCTTCAGCTCACGCGTTCCGCACGGTGCTTGACCGCCTTCAGCCGCACCTCGGCGGGCAGTTGCGCCAGGCCGGCCGAGTCCCGGGCATGGGCCAGCGCCTCGTCGGTGAGCCGGCCAAGCGCCTCGTCGGGTGCGGCGTGCGGTTCCATCAGCAGCCGGATCCGGGCCTGCGGAGCACTGCGCCTGCCGGTCAGGACGACCTGGGCGCGGGCCACCCCGTCCAGGGCACCCGCCTCTCCCGCGAGCACACCCTCCAGGGCGCGGCCGCGCAGCAGCGCGCCCTCGCCGTCGCCGCTGTCCACGAGCACTTCGGAGAGGCGGGCCCGGCGCAGCTGGGCCAGCAGCCACCACAGCGCGAGCACCACCAGGACCGCGAGGACCGCGATCACCACCGGCCACCACCAGCCCTCGGAGCGCCAGCGGTCCCGGTCCGCCTCACTGAGCAGTACGTCGTGCTTGCCGTACCAGGGCCACCAGGACGGTACGGAGAGCCCGAGCGCCGCGGCCAGTACCCCGCCGCCCACGCAGACCAGCACCAGTCCGGCCAGGCCGAGCAGTACCCGGTTGACGGTCCTGAGCACGCCGCTCACCCCTTCTTCGCCGGTCGGCGGACATGGACGGACAGGCTCGGCTGCCTGGCCAGCCCGAGTTCCTTGATGCCGGTGGAGAGCGCGGTGTCCAGATCGGCCCGTACGTCGTCGAGTTCACGGAAGTGCGAGACGGCCCGCACTCCCACCTTGCCCCGGCCCATCCGGACCCGGACCGACTGCACACCGGACACCTCCACGGCCCGGTCGCGCAGGACCATGGCCGCCGCGGTCCGGTCGAGGGCGGCACGTACACCCGGGCGGTCCCGGCGCATCGGCAGCAGATCACGCAGTCCGGGCGTGAGCGCGAGGACGATCAGCCACAGGCCGACCGCCACCGCGACCGAGGCGCCCGTCAGCACCCAGACGTCGTCCAGCCGGCGCTCGGCCAGTTCGTCGGCCAGCGAGCGGCGCCACCGCATCGCCGGGTGGTCGGCACGGACCGCCGCGACGTCGTAGAGCAGCAGTCCCGCGCCGCCCAGGACCACCAGGGCGGTGATGCCCGCGGGAATGCGGCGGGCGGACCAGAAGCGGCCCGCTCCGCCCTCGCTCCGTTCCTTGGCCGGGACCGGGTCGTATGCCGCGGACGACGCCGACTGGTCCAGTTCGAGCACGTCTCCGTGTTCCACCGGCTCGGCGGTGGGCAGACGCTGCGTGCCGTGTTCCGGGTTCTGGGGCTCGGTCATCGGATCCTCCCCTGCGCCGCGAGGCTCGCTCCTGAGGGGTGCAGGCGCTCGACCTGTACGGCCACTTCGGGCACCTCCATCCCCGCCAACGCCTCTACCCGTTCGGCGACCCGCCGACGCACCGCGCCGCACTGGTGCCCGATGTCACTGGGATATCCGAGCTCCAGACTCACCCGTACGCGAGCGGTGTCACGGTGCACCGTGACCGTCGCCCGCGGCGAGGCGGCGTCCTTCGCGGGCTCGTCGACCGCCTCCTTCGCCGCCTGCGCGGCGATCTTCGCGACGACCCGGTCGGCGATCCGGGTCTCCCCGCGCTCCGCGGCGGCAACCCGGCCATCCGCCCCCGGCACCCCCGTCACCGCCGGCGGTCGCCGCGATCGCGACTCCGGAAGAAGTCGCCGGGCTCCAGGTCACCGTCGAGGAAGCGACCGGCGATGAAGCCGATCGCCCCCAGCGCGGCCACCAGCAGAAAGGCACCGAACCCACCGAAGTACCCGGCGAACCCGAGCGCCATGCCGGCCACCATGCCGACCACAGCCATGCTCATCTGCGCTCCTCAACTGCCTTTGACGGGAGGACTACTGGAGTCGTGGCTCGGGCTGGTCCTCGTCGTCGTCCTCGTCGGGCAGCTTCACATCGCTCACCGCGATGTTGACCTCGACGACTTCGAGACCCGTCATCCGCTCGACTGCCGCGACAACGTTTTCCCGTACATCACGGGCGACGTCGCCGATCGACACGCCGTAGTCGACGACGATCTCCAGATCGAGGGCCGTCTGGGACTCGCCCACCTCGGCCTTCACACCCCGGGTGACGGACTTGGAGCCGCCGGGGACCCGGTCACGCACCGCGCCGAACGTCCGGGAGAGTCCGCTGCCCATCGCGTGGACGCCGACCACGTCGCGTGCCGCCATTCCGGCGATCTTCTCGACGACTCCGTCGGCGATCGTCGTACGGCCGCGGGTGGCGGGGTCTCCCCCGCCGCGCTTGGTCAGCTGGTTGCTCCTGCTGTCGCCGCCGGTCGAGTCCTTGTCGAGGCTCTCGGGCCGGTTCCGCTGTGGGGTATCGGTCATCGCCGTTCTTCCCTTCAGGACAGGTTGGACTTCCTCGCCCACATTAACGACCTCACCCGCGATTGCCAGCGGGAGAAGGAGCGGTGTCCGGGGCCTCCGGATCCAGGACGGAGGAGGGAGGGATGGCTGAGCCATCCCGACCGACGACAACGCGGGAGACGGTGGTCCCGGCCGCCGCGACGCCGGCAATCGCGGGTGAGGTCGTGGGTGCGCTTGCCCCGTCTCGCGCCGTGGATGCGGCAGGCTGAGGCAATGACGACGGCTGACGGCTCGCAGAGAGCCCAAGGATGGACGGCCGCGGTCCGGCAACGGCTCGGTCTGGGCCGGCTGCTCCCGCTGGGTGGTCCGGCGGACGGGGCCTGGATCTCGGAACGGGCCGCGACCGGCGTGCTGCGCCGGGCGGTGGGCGGTCCTGGGCCGGTTCTGCTGGAGCTGCGGATCGCCGTGGCCGATGCCGAGGCGGCTCCCGCCCCGCAGGTGCCGCCGCCCCCGAGCGCCCTGCCGCCGGGCCCGCTGCGCATCGAGGCCATGGTGGCCGCGACGGCGCACCAGCCGATTCCGGCCGCCGCCGCGGCGCTGCGCTCCGCTCTGCTGACGGCTGCCGCGCGGCGGCTCGGGCTCGTGGTCGACGAGGTGGATGTCCAGGTGGCGGAGTTGCTGGAGACCGAACCGGAACGGGCCGAACCGCCCCCTGTCGAGGTGCGCCCGGCGGATCCGGAGGGCGTGGCGGGTCGTGCGGCCGCTGGAGTGACGGGGGTCGCGACGCTGACGCGGGTGCTGGGCGCATCCGTGCACACGGGCCCGGACCACGTACGGGTCGAGCTGGCGACGGACGGCGGGCACCGGGCGCTGGACGTGGCTCGCGCGGTGCGGGCGGCGGTGACGCAGGCGGTGGACGGGCATCCGCCGGTCGCGGTGCTGGTCACGGCGGTGACGGAGGGACCGGGGCCAGAGGTCCCGTCGGCCGGCTGACGTGGCACCGGGCTCCCGGCAGTGTGCCCGGGAGCCCGGTGTCGCGTGAGTGGCGGTTGCGCTGTTCAGTGACGGTGCTGCTGTCAGTGACGGCGCGCTGTTCAGTGGCGGTGCGCTGTCAGTCGAGCGTGCCCGAGAGGTCACGCAGCCGACGGCCCTGCGCGGCACGCTCGGCGACGCGCTGCTCCTCGTACGTACGGGAGACGGCACCGCTCAGCAGGGCCTTGGTCTCGATGACGGCGTCGCGCGGCGCGGCGATCAGGGCGCCGGCCAGATCACGGGCGGTTCCTTCGAGCTCCGAGGCGGGCACTACGAGGTTGGCCAGGCCGGTGCGCTCGGCCTCGGCGGCGTGCACGAAGCGGCCGGTGGCGCAGATCTCGAGCGCGCGCGCATACCCCACCAGGTGCACCAGGGGGTGCGTGCCGGTGAGGTCGGGCACCAGCCCGAGGCTGGTCTCGCGCATGGCGAACTGCACGTCCTCGGCGACGATCCGCAGATCGCAGGCGAGGGCGAGCTGGAAGCCCGCGCCGATGGCATGCCCCTGGACGGCCGCGATCGACACGATGTCGTTGCGGCGCCACCAGGTGAACGCCTCCTGGTACTCGGCGATGACCGCGTCGAGCTCGGCCTCCGGGCCGCGCCCCATGTCGAGGAACGACGGCTCACCGTCGAACCCCTCGGGGGTGAATGCCTGGCGGTCGAGACCGGCAGAGAAGGACACACCTTCGCCGCGCAGCACGACGACCCGCACACTGCCGGGCAGAGCCCGTCCGGCCTCCGTCAACGCCCGCCACAGAGCGGGGGACTGAGCGTTGCGCTTGGCCGGATTGGTGAGGGTCACCGTGGCAACCGCGTCGTCGACGGTGAGTCGTACGCCGTCCTTGTCGAGCACAGTGTCGAGCGAGGTCATGGAGCGCCTCCGGATCGGGGTGCAGTCAGTACAGTCAGCACAGAGCTAAGTGACTGAACAGTAACCACCCGATCGACCGCACGATCGACCGGGTGGCCACCGCCGAAACCGGTGAGCCCCGGGCCGGGTCGTACGACCTGGCCCGATCCGCGGATGCCCGTCAGGCCGCCGCGGCCTTCTTGCCTCGTGTCGCTCCGCCACGTCCCCGCAGCGTCACTCCGGACTCGCTGAGCATCCGGTGGACGAATCCGTAGGAGCGGCCTGTTTCCTCGGCCAACGCCCGGATACTCGCACCGGAGTCGTACTTCTTCTTCAGGTCTGCCGCGAGCTTGTCGCGCGCGGCGCCGGTTACCCGGCTGCCCTTCTTCAGAGTCTCGGCCACCCGTGCCTCCTCGTGGGAAGTGCGCTCTGGACTCTCATGATCACCCCTCGGGGCCGTCCTGGCCACCCATTCGGCAAGGTCCGTGCAAGCGGATCGGCGCCCCGGGAGGACACCGGCATGACCGGAATCAGGCATTCCGCAGGACTGTGGGGGCAGCGGGGGAACAGTGCCGAAGGAACGTCCAGGTCAGGGCCGCACGGGGATCGAGGCCCCTCATGCGTGCACCCGACAGGTATCTGCCGGGTGCCGCGCCGAGGTACGAGACGTCCTCACACAGATGATGGATCACGCGTAGGCCGAATGATCCAGTGCGAGTGGATCAGCGGGCCGCGGCGGCCGGGAAGCGGCCGCCGCGCGCGGGGCCGGCGGCCGGGGCAGGCCCCGGGCAGCAGCCGGCCGGGTCAGGCCAGCGAGACCAGGTCCCGGTAGTCCGCACCCCACAGGTCCTCGACGCCGTCCGGCAGCAGGATGATCCGCTCGGGCTGGAGCGCCTCGACCGCACCCTCGTCGTGCGTGACGAGGACGACCGCACCCTTGTACGTGCGCAGCGCGCCGAGGATCTCCTCGCGGCTGGCCGGGTCGAGGTTGTTGGTGGGCTCGTCCAGAAGAAGCACGTTGGCAGAGGAGACCACCAGCGTCGCCAGGGCGAGCCGGGTCTTCTCGCCGCCGGAAAGCACCCCTGCGGGCTTGTCCACGTCGTCCCCGGAGAAGAGGAACGAACCGAGGGTCTTGCGGACCGCCACGAGGTCGAGGTCCGGCGCCGCGGAGCGCATGTTCTCCAGGACGGTGCGGTTCGGGTCGAGGGTCTCGTGCTCCTGGGCGTAATAGCCGAGCTTGAGCCCGTGGCCCTCGATGATGTCGCCGGTGTCGGGCTTCTCCGCGCCGCCGAGGAGACGGAGCAGGGTGGTCTTGCCCGCACCGTTGAGGCCCAGGATGACGACCCGGGAACCCTTGTCGATCGCCAGGTCGACGTCGGTGAAGATCTCCAGCGACCCGTAGGACTTGGAGAGGCCCTCCGCCATCAGCGGGGTCTTGCCGCACGGCGAGGGGTCCGGGAAGCGCAGCTTGGCGACCTTGTCGGAGACCCGGACGGCCTCCAGCCCGGAGAGCAGCCGGTCGGCGCGCTTGGCCATGTTCTGAGCGGCAACGGTCTTGGTGGCCTTGGCGCGCATCTTGTCGGCCTGGGCGTTGAGCGTCGCGGCCTTCTTCTCGGCGTTCTGACGCTCGCGCTTGCGGCGCTTCTCATCGGCCTCGCGCTGCTGCTGGTAGAGCTTCCAGCCCATGTTGTAGACGTCGATCTGCGAGCGGTTGGCGTCGAGGTAGAAGACCTTGTTGACGACCGTCTCGACGAGCTCGACATCGTGGGAGATCACGATGAATCCACCGCGGTAGCTCTTGAGGTAGTCCCGCAGCCAGACGATCGAGTCTGCGTCGAGGTGGTTGGTGGGCTCGTCGAGGAGCAGGGTGTCGGCGTCCGAGAAGAGGATCCGGGCCAGCTCGACACGGCGGCGCTGACCACCGGAGAGTGTATGGAGCGGCTGGGCGAGCACCCGGTCGGGAAGGCTGAGGGCCGCGGCGATGGTGGCTGCCTCGGCCTCGGCCGCGTATCCGCCCTTGGTGAGGAACTCCGTCTCCAGGCGCTCGTACTTCTTCATCGCCTTCTCGCGGGTGGCGCCCTTGCCGTTCGCCATCCGCTCCTCGTTCTCCCGCATCCTGCGCAGGATCTCGTCGAGGCCGCGTGCGGAGAGGATGCGGTCGCGGGCGAGCACGTCGAGGTCGCCGGTGCGCGGGTCCTGCGGGAGATAGCCCACCTCGCCGGAGCGGGTGATGGTGCCGGCCGCCGGGGTGCCCTCGCCCGCGAGGCACTTGGTGAGGGTGGTCTTGCCCGCCCCGTTGCGGCCGACGAGGCCGATGCGGTCGCCCTTGGCGATACGGAAAGAGGCGGATTCGATGAGCATGCGGGCGCCGGCGCGCAGCTCGATGCCGGAAGCGGTGATCAAGGGAAAAACTCCAGAGCGGTATGGACGGCGGAGGAACGGCTAGCGATTCACGACTCGACGCCGTTACTCACGCACACGCACAAGGAGAATTGCCATGAGAACCAGTCTACTGGCGGTGTCCAACCACTTTTCCGCCCGCTCCCACCGCAGTTGCCCGAAGCTCGCCCAGCGCGCCCGGCCCACTCCACCACGTGAGCAAAAACGGGCATTGCGGTGTGAATTATCTGATACTCGGCGCATAGCTGTGGGGCAGCCGCGAGCGGAGCAGAGGGTGGTGGCATGCAGTTCGACGACGACGCCGATCTGGACACGTCCGAGGTCCAGGACGCGCGTGGCAGCCGTATCCCGGGCGGCAGGGCCACCGTGGGCGGCGGGATCGCCGGGGTCATCGCACTGATCCTGGGACTGCTCTTCGGGGTCGGCCCCGATCAGCTCGGGCTCTCCTCCGGCGACTCGGGCACGACCGCGACCGCCTCCTCGGCCGCGCAGGTCGAGCAGAACTGCCGGACCGGCCGGGACGCCAACACCAAGGACGACTGCCGGACGGTCGCGGTGGTCAACAGCGTGCAGGACTACTGGGGTCAGGAGTTCCAGCGGCGCGACGCCACGTACGGGGGCGCCCGCACGGTCCTGTTCACCGACCGGGTCGACACGGCCTGCGGGCCGGCGACCTCGGCCGTGGGGCCGTTCTACTGCCCCGGCGACCGGCAGGTCTACCTGGACCTGGGTTTCTTCGACGAGCTGCGGACCAAGTTCGGATCGAGCGGCGGGCCGTTCGCCGAGGCGTACGTCGTAGCCCACGAGTACGGACACCACGTTCAGAACCAGATGGGAACGCTGGCCCGCTCGCAGGACGGGCGGACCGGCGAGAACAGCAACGCGGTGAAGGTGGAACTGCAGGCCGACTGCTACGCCGGGGTCTGGGCGAACCACGCGACGACCACGCCCGACGAGTCGACCGGCCGGCCGCTGATCACCGAGCTCACCCGGGCGGACATCCGGGACGGGCTCGACGCGGCCGCTTCGGTCGGGGACGACCGGATCCAGGAGAGGTTCCAGGGCCGGGTCACCCCGGAGTCCTGGACGCACGGCTCGGCCGCGCAGCGCCAGCAATGGTTCACCACCGGCTTCCGCAGCGGCGACATGGCCGACTGCGACACCTTCCGCTGACCCCGCGCGGACGGCGCGGAGCCGGTTTCGCACATCGTCCGCGCGCGGAGCCGGTTTTCACGCAGGGCATTGTCAGTGCCCGGTGGAAGACTGAGACGCAGATCACAGACGGGCCGCCGCAGGCCCGGTTCGGCGCAAGAAGGGGATGAGCACGATGACAGACGCGACGGCGGGCGTTCCGACGGTCTATCCGACGATTCTGTACGACGACGCGAAGGCCGCGATCAAGACGCTCACGGAGGGCCTCGGCTTCACCGCGGAAGCGGTGTACGAGAGCGAGGGCGGCACGGTGATGCACGCGGAGCTGTCCTGCGGGAACGGCAGGGTGATGCTGGGCTCCAAGGGCCGCGAGGGCGTCTTCGCCAAGGCGATGCAGGGGGCGGGGCCAGCCGGCGTCTACGTGGTGGTCGACGAGGTCGACGCCCACCACGCGCGGGCGGTGGAGCACGGGGTGGAGATCCTGATGCCGCCCACCGACCAGGACTACGGCTCCCGGGACTACATGGCGCGGGACGCGGAGGGCAATGTGTGGAGCTTCGGGACGTACGCCCCGGGGACGGCGGGCTGAGCGGCCGTACGGGCCCGGCCGGCTCCACGGCCGGAACCGTGGGCGGCCCGGCGGCGTGGGCGGCCCGGCGAGGTGGGCGGCCCGTCCGCGCGACCTGTCCCCGCCGGCTGAGGCTGCGGGCTGTCCGGCGCCCCGGGGAACCGGATGCCACCGGACAGCGGCCCGACGCCGGTTCAGGCTCCGCCGGTGTGCACCTGGAACGCCGCCTTGCGGACCGCTTTGGCGAGCGCGGGGTCGGGGTGTGCGGCGGCCAGGGCCACCAGAACCTGGACGGTGCGGGGGTGGCCGACGGCCCGTACCTCGTCCAGCAGCGCCGGGACGGTGCCCTGCACGGCCGAGTCGAGGTGGCGGACCAGCAGTCCCGTCTCGCCGTGGTCGGCGACGGCCGCCGCGGTGTCGACCCAGAGCCAGGTGGCCTCCTCCCGGCTGAGGACCTCCTGGGCGTCCTCGGGGTCGGCCCCGTCGTACTCCGCGAGCCAGAGCAGCGCGTAGGGGCGCAGCGACGGGTCGGTGACGACGGAGCGCACCTCGGGCTCGGCCGGTGCGCCGACGACGCGGAGCGCCTCGAAGGCGAGCCCGCGCAGCAGGGCGTCCTCACCGCGGGCCACACCGAGGAGTTCGGCGACGGCGCTGCCGACGGGGCGGGCGGCCAGCCAGGCGCGGTATTCGGCACGGGCCGGTCCGGGGGTGAGGCGGGCGCAGCCGAGCAGCATGTCGGCGGCGGACTGCTCGATGTTCCCGGCCGGGCTCTGGGCGGCGACGCAGATCTGCTCCAGCTTGACCCAGACCGCCCAGTTGCCGAGCGGGGTCAGGGTGGCGGTCCCGACGCCGAGGGTGAGCGCGCCGACGGCGGCCAGCCCCTCCAGGGCCCAGTCCAGCAGGAGGGCGACCAGCGCGGCGGGGTGGGCGGCCGGCGCAGGTGCGGCGGGGGCGGGCAGCGGCTGGGGCCCGTACGGCACCTCGCAGCGCTCCTCGTGCAGCTCCGCCACGCGCTGGCCGAGCAGGTCCAGGAGGGCGGGCACGGTGACCGGGCCCGCCGAGAGCTGAAGGAGGGAGAGCACCTGGGGCACGGCCTCGACGGCCTCGGCGACCGCGGTGGACTCGATGCCCTGCGGCGCGGGGTGGACGAGCGACCATGCGTCGAAGAGCGCCACCCAGCCGCGGAGCACGGCGGAGTCGTCGCGATCCCAGGCGCGCAGCCGCCAGCCGGGCCGAGCGGTGTCGCCGTGCAGTTCCACGAGTCCGGCGAGCCTGGCCCGGTCCCAGCCGGAGCGCACCTGGGCCGGGGACAACTCCAGCGCGGCCGCAGCCCGTTCGAGGGCCTGGGCGGCCAGTGGAGGCGTGCCGGAGCTCGCACCGTCGGCCGCCCAGCGGGCGATCCGTACGGCGTCGGCGAGAGCGGTCCTGGCCTGACGGGCCAGTTCCGCCCGGGGCGGGGTGCCCTCGGGCGGGCGGGGCGCCGGCCTGGTGCGCCGGGTTGTCACGGCCTTGCGAGCTGTGGCGAGGGGTCGCGGGCGGACAAGTCGCAGCCTGGAGTCGCGCGGGGTACGGGACGTCACGGGGAGCAGTCTTGCCTCTGACGGCCCGAAAGCCCAAACGGAACCTGGATCACCGGTGTCGGGGGCGCGGCCGCACCGGCCGGGACCAACCGGCCGAAGCGGTACATCAGCTCACATCAGGGGCGTGAGGAAGCGCCGCAGCGTCTCTTCGTAGCGGGCCGGGCCGGCGTTCCACATCGCCGCATGCGGAGCCTGGGGTACGGCGTGCAGGGCGATCAGGTCGGGGCGGCGTGCGGCGAGCTCCCGGGACGGCTGCCAGGAGGCCAGGGTGTCGTCGGGCCCGTGGAAGATCAGCGTCGGGACGTGCAGCGTCCGGGGCAGCGACGTGTCCAGGAGCCGGGCTCCGCGCAGCCCGGTCTGCCCCTGGGCGGCACGGACGGCGAGGGGCAGCAGGGCGGAGGGGACCCCCCTGGCGGCGGCCAGGGCGCGCAGGGTGGCGGCCCAGTCCAGCACCGGCGAGTCGAGGACGAGACCGCAGATCCGGTCCCGCAGCGCCGAGTTGACGCAGGCGTGCAGGGCCATCGAGGCGCCGGTGGACCAGCCGTACAGGACGACTTGTTCGGCGCCGTAGCGCACGGCGAAGCGGATGGCCGCGTCCAGGTCCCGCCACTCGGACTCGCCGAGGTGGGAAAGCCCGTCCGGTGAGCGGGGCGCTCCGGGGTCGCCGCGGTAGGCGAGGTCGAGCACCGGCAGCTGCTGCCCGTGCAGGAAGCCCGTCACGTTCAGCGGGTGTTCCCGGGTGGTGCCGATGCCGTGCACGGTGATGACCCAGGTGTCACGGGGGCCGGGCACGAACCAGGCGGGCAGACCGCCGAGTTCGCCGGGGATCTCCACCTCGCGGAATTCGAGGCCGAGAGCCGTGGAGGGGTCACCGCTGTGGAGCTCGGGCGTGATGCGGACCTTGGCGCCGGGGCGCAGGGTGCCGCGGTTCACGCGTTCCAGTCGGCGTACGACGGTGTCGGGGGCCTGGTGGGCCTGGTCGATCACCGGGCCCACCACGGCGTGGACGTCGTCGCCCACCAGCCCGTAGGTGCCGGGCCGGAGCGAGGTGAAGGACCGGGTCAGGGTGACCTGCCCGGCCGCGGTCGCATGCACGGTCAGTCTGCGGTCGGCGGGGAGGGGGCGGCCGGACGGCGCCCTGAGGGCGACGTCGCCGGCGTACCGGCCGGCCGCGACCGCTGCCGCACCGACGCCGAGGATGGTGGTGACGGCTGCTGCCGTTGCTGTAGCCAGGCGCACGGCTTCAGCTTCCCGGTCCGCGCCGCGTACGGCCAGCGGGCGGGGGCCGTACGGTGGCCCGCCCCCTCCCCGCACGGTTCTCGCGCGGCCTCCGCCGGGACCCGGCCCGGCGGACGCCCGACTATCTGCCCGGCTGCTGCCCGTACCCCTTCAGCGCTTCCTTGACGTCATTCAGCTGCTCCGGCGTGAGCAGGGCAGGAGTGCGGCCGGGTACGGAGCTTGCGGCGAGCCAGAGGCGGCACAGCCATTCGAGCTGGGCGGTCCGGTCGTACGCCTCGTCGAGGGTGGCGCCGTAGGTGACGGTGCCGTGGTTGCCCAGCAGACAGCCGGTGCGGTCGCGCAGGGCGGCGAGCATGTTTCCGGCCAGTTCGTCGGTGCCGTAGCGGGCGTAGGCGGCGACCCGGACAGGGCCGCCCAGCATCGCGGCGGCGTAGTGGACCGACGGCACCTCGGCGACGAGCGTGGAGACGGCCGTGGCGTGCACCGCGTGGGTGTGCACGACGGCGGCCGCGTCGGTGTTCCGGTACACAGCGAGATGGAGCGGGAGTTCGCTGGTGGGGACCATGTCGCCGAGGACCTGGTTGCCCTCCAGATCGACGGCGACCGGATCCTCGGGGCGGAGCCGGTCGTACGGCACTCCGCTCGGGGTGACCAGCACGGTCGCGCCGACCCGCGCCGAGACGTTGCCCGAGGTCCCCACGACCAGCCCCTCGGAGGCCGTCCTGCGGGCGGTGGCGACGACAGCACCCCAGGCCCGTTCGATCGAATCCCGCCACTCGCTGCTCATACGAAGATCCTTTCAACGGATGAGCGGCCCGCTGCCGCCCCTCCCCCGAAGGCCCGCCCGAACGCCGGATTCCGGGCCCACACCGGCCTGCGCCGGAATCCCACCGTCGCGCGGCGGGCGAAAAGGGCGGCGGGACTCCGGTTGGAGTCACCGCAACGCCCCGCTCAGTTCATCTTCCGTTCACTCGGATTGCCTACGGTCCACGTGCCACTGACGTCGAACGATTGCCTGGGTAAATGGAACACATCACGCTGCTGCTCGCGATTGTGATCGTGACAGCTCTAGTGTTCGATTTCACGAACGGTTTCCACGACACCGCCAACGCGATGGCCACGACCATCTCGACCGGCGCACTCAAACCCAAGACAGCGGTGGCCATGTCCGCCGTTCTCAACCTCGTAGGCGCGTTCCTGTCGGTGGAGGTCGCAAAAACGATCTCCGGCGGGATCATCAACGAAGACGGGCTCAGAACCGAGGTCATCTTCGCGGCGCTCGTCGGCGCCATCCTGTGGAATCTGCTGACCTGGCTGGTCGGCCTGCCGTCCAGCTCCTCCCACGCACTGTTCGGCGGCCTGATCGGCGCCGCGGTGATGTCCGCCGGCTGGTCGTCGGTCGACGGCGGCACCGTCGTCACCAAGGTGCTGCTCCCCGCGGTCGCCGCACCGGTCGTCGCCGGTCTGGCCGCGCTGCTGGCCACCAAGCTGACCTACCGCATCGGCGGGAAGGTCACGGGCGGCGCCCAGGAGAAGGCCACCGCGAAGGGTTACCGCGCCGGCCAGATCGCCTCGGCCGGGCTCGTGTCTCTCGCGCACGGCACCAACGACGCGCAGAAGACCATGGGCATCATCACGCTCGCCCTGGTCACCGGCGGCGTCCTCTCCCCCGGCTCCAACCCGCCGGTCTGGGTCATCGTGTGCGCCGGCCTCGCCATCGCACTCGGCACCTACCTGGGCGGCTGGCGCATCATCCGCACCATGGGCAGCGGCCTGACCGAGCTGAAGCCGCCGCAGGGCTTCGCTGCCCAGACCAGTGCGGCCACCGTCATCCTGGCCTCCTCGCACCTCGGCTTCTCCCTCTCCACCACCCAGTCGTGCTCCGGTGCCGTCATGGGCGCGGGCCTCGGCCGCAAGGGCGGCGTGGTCCGCTGGTCCACCGCCACGCGGATGTTCGTCGCCTGGGGTCTGACCCTGCCGGCCGCAGGTCTGGTCGGCGCGGGCGCGGAGTTCCTCACCAAGCAGGGCACCTGGGGTGTCGTGGTCGTCGCGGCGCTGCTGATCGCGGGCTCCGGTGCGATCTGGATGCTGTCGCGCCGCAAGCCCGTCGGGCACGACGATGTCGCACCCGGCGGCCAGGACGAGGGCGCAGCGGCCGGTGACGACGAGCCCGCGGGCGTCGTCACCACCGCAATCGCGGCCGTCAGCCCGCCGCCCACGGCGGCTGCCATGACCCACGACCTCACGGCCACCATCCCGGCCCCGGCCGGACCGGTCACCGACCCGGCCCGACCCGCCACGGTCTGAAGGACTGTCCCTCAGGGACCCCAAGAGCCTCCGGTAAGGACAGATCCACATGAACATCGACTGGGCAGCCCTCGGCACCGTCTTCGGCGTCTCCCTCGTCGCCACCATCGCGCTGGTGGGCCTCTTCACCCTCGGCATCGTCGGCCTCTCCAAGCAGCCGGAACCGGCCGCACAGGGCGGACCGGCCGGGGGGTCTCTCCTGCTGGCCCGCACCGGCGCGTACGTCTGCTTCGGACTGTGCGCCGCGGCGGTGGCCTACGGCATCTACCTGATCGTCGCCTGAGCCCCACCACTCACTCCCCGCTCCTTCGCATCGGGCCGGACGCACCACGTGTGCGTCCGGCCCGATGTGCGTCTGAGCACACTGCGCCGTCGCAGGTCAACGGCAAGTTGACGGGCGTTCGCGGAGCGTGGTGGACTGCCGGAGCCATTACGGCGACAGCAGAGGAAGCCGGTGCGAATCCGGCGCGGTCCCGCCACTGTCACCGGGGAGCAGCCCCCCACCACGGAAGTCACGGTCCACACGCGGACTGGAAGACCGGGGGAACTGCGGATCCGGAAGCCAGGAGACTCTCGTCGCCGTCACGTCGAACCAGGGCGCGGACCCTGAGTGAGGACATACCGCCATGCCCGGCTGCCGTGCGTCCAGTCCTGTGCTGCTCCTGCCAGCAACTGCCTGTCCAAAGGTCCTTCGAGGCGCAACGGCCGGCTGAACCGTGCGTGCCGATCGCATCTTCGCGTACGGCGCCACGGCCGGTCTGATCGGCGATCTGCTGCTCGGTGACCCCCGCAGGGGACACCCGGTCGCCGCCTTCGGGCGGGCCGCGGCAGGCGTCGAACGCCGTCTGTGGCACGACCACCGCGGCTGGGGCGCACTGCACACCCTGGTCTGCGCCGGAGGCGCCGCCGGGGCTGCCGCGCTGGCCACCCGTGCGCTGCGCCGCCACCCCGCCGCGTCCGTCGCCCTGACCGCCGCCGCCACCTGGTCCGTCGTCGGCGGTACGTCGCTGGGCCGCGAGGCCCGGGCCATCGGCGGCGCGCTCGCCGCCGGGGACATCGGCCTGGCCCGTGAGCGGCTGCCGCATCTGTGCGGCCGCGACCCGCAGTCCCTGGACGGGCCGCAGATCGCCCGCGCCGTCGTGGAGTCCGTCGCGGAGAACACCTCGGACGCCGTCGTCGGCGCCCTGGTGTGGGGGGCGCTGGGAGGGGTCCCCGGACTCGTCGGGTTCCGGGCCGCCAACACGCTCGACGCGATGGTCGGCCACAAATCGCCCCGCTACCGGCGTTACGGCTGGGCCTCGGCCCGCCTCGACGACCTCGCGGGCTGGCCGGGCGCCCGGCTGACGGCCCTGCTCGCCGTGGCCGCCGGGGGGCGGCCACGGGGAGCGGTCCGGGCCTGGCGGGCCGACGCGGCCAAGCACCCGAGCCCCAACGCGGGTCCGGTGGAGGCCTCTTTCGCGGGCGCACTCGGCGTACGGCTCGGCGGGACGCTCGCCTACGGCGGCCGGGTCGAGCACCGCCCCGTACTCAACGGGGCCACCGGCCGGGCGGTGGAGAGCGAGGACATCGAGCGTGCCGTACGACTGTCGCGCCGGGTGAGCGCGCTGGCCCTCGGCGTGAGCGTGGCGGCCCGCCTGGGCGCGGGACTCGCGGCACGACGGATCACGGGGGCCCGTACCGCGGGAACTCGACTCCCGGGGACCCGTACCGCAGGGCCTCGACTCTCAGGACGGAGACCGACATGAGCGGCGGACTGCTGGTCGCCGGGACCACCTCGGACGCGGGCAAGAGCGTCGTCACCGCGGGCATCTGCCGCTGGCTGGTGCGCCGGGGTGTGAAAGTGGCACCGTTCAAGGCACAGAACATGTCGCTCAACTCCTTCGTCACCCGCGAGGGCGCGGAGATCGGCCGCGCCCAGGCGATGCAGGCCCAGGCCGCCCGGGTCGAGCCGACCGCACTGATGAACCCGGTCCTGCTCAAGCCCGGCGGCGACCGCTCCAGCCAGGTCGTCCTGATGGGGCGCGCGGTGGGCGAGATGAGCGCCCGCGGCTACCACGGCGGCCGGCAGGAGCAACTTCTGTCCACCGTCGTGGACTGCCTGGAGCAGCTTCGGGGCACGTATGACGCAGTGATCTGCGAGGGGGCGGGCAGTCCGGCCGAGATCAATCTGCGGCGCACGGACATCGTGAACATGGGCATCGCGCGGGCCGCACGCTTCCCGGTGGTGGTCGTCGGAGACATCGACCGCGGAGGGGTCTTCGCCTCGTTCTTCGGTACGACGGCACTGCTCTCGGCCGAGGACCAGGCGCTGATCGCCGGCTACCTGGTCAACAAGTTCCGCGGTGACGTCTCCCTGCTGGAGCCCGGCCTTGACATGCTGCGCGATCTGACGGGACGGCCGACGTACGGCGTGCTGCCGTTCGCCCACGGCCTCGGCATCGACGAGGAGGACGGCCTGCGGGTGTCGCTGCGCGGCACCGTACGGGAGTCGGTCGTCGCCCCGCCGCACGGCGAGGACATCCTGCGCGTCGCCGTGTGCGCCGTTCCGCTGATGTCCAACTTCACCGATGTGGACGCTCTCGCCGCGGAACCGGGCGTCATCGTGCGGTTCGTGGACCGTGCCGAGGAACTGGCCGACGCCGACCTCGTCATCGTGCCCGGCACCCGCGGCACCGTGAAGGCGCTCTCCTGGCTGCGCGAACGCGGGCTCGCCGACGCGCTGCGGCGGCGCGCCGCCGAGGGCCGTCCGGTCCTCGGCATCTGCGGCGGCTACCAGATCCTCGGCGAGGAGATCGAGGACGACGTCGAGTCGCGCGCAGGGAAGGTCGACGGGCTCGGGCTGCTGCCCCTGCGCATCCGGTTCGACCGCGAGAAGACCCTCGCCCGGCCGGTCGGCGAGGCACTCGGCGCCCCGGTCGAGGGGTACGAGATCCACCACGGCATCGCGGACGTGCGCGGCGGCGAGCCGTTCCTCACCGACGGTCGGGGACAGCGCCTCGACGGCTGCCGCTCCGGCGCCGTGTGGGGCACCCACTGGCACGGTTCGCTGGAGAGCGACGCGTTCCGCCGGCGCTTCCTGACGGAGATCGCGCGGGCCGCCGGCCGGCGCTTCGTCCCCGCCCCCGACACCTGCTTCGCCGGGCTGCGCGAGGAACAGCTCGACCGGCTCGGCGACCTGATCGAAGAACACGCGGACACCGACGCGCTGTGGCGGCTCATCGAGTCGGGTGCACCGGCAGGACTTCCCTTCATCGCCCCCGGAGCACCTGGAACACGCGCATGAACGCCCCGCTGTCCGCCCCGCTGACCACCGTGCTGCTGTTGTCGACCGCTGACACCGACCTCCTCGCCGCCCGTGCCTCGGGCGCGCCCTTCCGGATCGGCAACCCGACCCGCATCGATGTCCACGAGGAGCTCCCCGCTCTGATCGAGGGCTCCTCCATCGCCGTGGTCCGCCTGCTGGGCGGCAAGCGCGCCTGGGAGGACGGGCTCGCGAAGCTCAAGGCCTCGGGCATCCCGACCGTGCTGCTCGGCGGCGAGGCGGTGCCGGACGCGGAACTGATGGCCGAGTCGTCCGTACCGGCCGGCGTCGTCGCCGAGGCGCTGCGCTACCTCGTGGAGGGCGGCCCGGGCAACCTCGTCGAACTGGCCCGCTTCCTCTCCGACACCGTCCTGCTGACCGGGCACGGCTTCGCCGAGCCGCAGAAGATGCCCGAGTGGGGGCTCCACGGAAGCCGTACGTTCACCGAGGGCCGCCCGACCGTCGGCGTGCTCTTCTACCGGGCGCACCACCTCTCCGGCAACACCTCGTTCGTCGACGTGCTGTGTGACGCGGTCGAGGCACGCGGCGCCAACGCCCTGCCCGTGTACTGCGGTTCGCTGCGCGGCGCGGACGCCGGGCTGTACGGGCTCCTCGGCCGGGCCGACACCCTGGTCGCCACCGTCCTCGCGGCCGGCGGCACCCGCGCGTCGGACGCCTCCGCCGGAGGCGACGACGAGGCCTGGGACATCGGCGCGCTCGCCGAGCTGAACGTGCCGGTGCTGCAGGGGCTCTGCCTCACCTCCTCGCGCGCCACCTGGGAGGCGTCCGACGCGGCCCTGACCCCGATGGACGCGGCGATGCAGGTCGCCATCCCCGAGTTCGACGGCCGGCTGATCACCGTGCCGTTCTCCTTCAAGGAACAGGGCCCGGACGAGGTGCCGGTGTACCGCGCCGACCCCGAACGCGCCGCGCGCGTCGCCGGGATCGCCGTGCGCCACGCCGTTCTCAAGCACAGGACCAACGCCGAGAAGAAGCTCGCCCTGGTCTTCACCGCCTACCCCACCAAGCACTCCCGCGTCGGCAACGCCGTCGGCCTGGACACGCCCGCCTCCGCGATCCGTGTCCTGGACGCCCTGCGCGACGCCGGGTACCGGGTCGACGCTCACCCGGACAACGGCGACGAGCTCATCCACCGCCTCATCAACGCCGGTGGCCACGACGTGGAATGGCTGACCGAGGAACAGCTCGCCGCGGCTCCCGCGCGGGTTCCGCTGGCCGACTACCGGCAGTGGTTCGAGAAGCTGGAGCCGGGGCTGCGCGACTCGATGCTGGAGCACTGGGGCGAGCCGCCGGGCTCGCTGTACGTGGACGGGGACGACATCGTCCTCGCCTCGCTGCAGTTCGGAAACGTGGTGGTGCTCATCCAGCCGCCGCGCGGATTCGGCGAGAACCCGATCGCGATCTACCACGACCCGGACATGCCCCCCTCGCACCACTATCTGGCCACCTACCGCTGGCTGGAGGCCGCGACATCGGAGGGGGGCTTCGGCGCCGACGCCGTCGTCCACATGGGCAAGCACGGCACGATGGAGTGGCTGCCCGGCAAGGGCCTCGGCCTGTCCGCCGGCTGCGGCCCTGACGCGGTACTCCGCGAACTGCCGCTGATCTACCCGTTCATCGTCAACGACCCGGGCGAGGGCACCCAGGCCAAGCGCCGCGGCCACGCCACCGTGGTGGACCACCTGGTCCCACCGATGGCCCGCGCCGACACCTACGGCGACCTCGCGAAGCTGGAGCAGCTCCTCGACGAGTACGCGCTGGTCAGCGACCTGGACCCGACGAAGGCACCCTCGGTGCGGGCGCAGATCTGGACGCTGGTCAAGGCCGCGGAGCTGCACCACGACCTGCATGTCGACGAGCAGCCGGGCGACGACGCCTTCGACTCGTTCGTCATGCACATCGACGGCTACCTCTGCGAGATCAAGGACGTCCAGATCCGCGACGGTCTGCACGTCCTGGGCGGCGGCCCGGTCGACGAGGCCCGGGTCAACCTGGTCCTCGCGGTGCTGCGTGCCTCGCAGGTGTGGGGCGGCACGGCGAACGCGCTGCCGGGTCTGCGGGCCGCGATCGCCGAGCACTTCGGGCTCAGCGAGAAGGAGCTGCTGGGCGAGCCGGGCGCGGCCGTGAAGGTACCGGCCGGGCTGAGTGAGCTGGTGGACGGCCCGGCGCGGACGGGCGCGGACACGATCGACCTGCTGGAGCAGCTGTGCCGCCGGCTCGCGGAGGGCATGGAGGCGCGCGGCTGGGACGTGACCGCGGCAGCGGACCTGGTACGGGAGGTGCTGGGCTTCGAACTCCCGGACGCCGTCGCCGTCCTGGGCTTCGCCTGCGAGGAGGTCGTGCCCCGGCTGGCCCGGACGACCGACGAGATCGACCACATCCTGCTGGCACTGAACGGCGGCTTCGTCCCGGCGGGCCCCTCGGGTTCGCCGACGCGCGGGCTCGTCAACGTGCTGCCGACCGGCCGCAACTTCTACTCCGTGGACCCGAAGGCGATTCCGTCCCGGCTGTCGTGGGAGGTCGGCCAGTCGCTCGCCGACTCGCTGATCGCCCGGTACCTCGCCGACACGGGCGACTACCCGAAGTCGGTCGGCCTGACGGTGTGGGGCACCTCCGCCATGCGCACCCAGGGCGACGACATCGCGGAGATCCTGGCGCTGCTCGGCTGCCGCCCGGTGTGGGACGACGCGTCCCGCCGGGTGACCGGCTTCGAGGTGGTGCCGGTGAGCGACCTGGGCCGGCCGCGCATCGATGTGACGGTCCGGATCTCGGGCTTCTTCCGGGACGCGTTCCCGCACGTGGTGGGGTTGATCGACGACGCGGTGCGCGCGGTGGCGGAGCTGGACGAGCCGGCCGACGCCAACTACGTACGGGCGCACGCCGACGAGGACACGGCGGAGCACGGCGACCGCCGCCGGGCGACGGCACGCATCTTCGGCTCGAAGCCGGGGGCGTACGGCGCGGGGCTGCTGCCGCTGATCGACGCGCGCAACTGGCGGTCGGACGCGGACCTGGCCGAGGTGTACGCGGTCTGGGGCGGTTACGCGTACGGGCGCGGGCTGGAGGGGCGGGCGGCGCGCGGGGACATGGAGACGGCGTTCCGGCGGATCGCGGTGGCGGCGAAGAACGTGGACACGAGAGAGCATGACCTCGTCGATGCCGACGACTACTTCCAGTACCACGGCGGCATGGTCGCCATGGTGCGGCATCTGACCGGTGAGTCGCCCGAGGCGTACGTGGGGGATTCGGCGACGCCGGATCAGGTGAAGACCCGGACGCTCGGCGAGGAGACCCACAGGGTGTTCCGCGCGCGGGTCGTGAACCCGCGGTGGATGGCGGCCATGCGGCGGCACGGGTACAAGGGCGCCTTCGAGATGGCGGCGACCGTGGACTACCTGTTCGGGTACGACGCCACGGCCGGCGTGGTCGACGACTGGATGTACGAGAGGCTCTCGGCGGAGTACGTCTTCGACCCGGAGAACCGGGAGTTCATGCAGAAGTCCAACCCCTGGGCGCTGCGCGGGATTTCGGAACGGTTGCTGGAGGCGGCCGACCGAGGGCTGTGGGCACAACCGGACCCGGACACGCTGGAGCGGTTGCGGGCGACGTACCTGGAGCTCGAAGGCGACCTGGAGGGGGACGCGTGAGCGGGCGTCGCGTGGCGCCTGCGGCAGGCCTTCCCCCTGCCCGCCCCTCCCCGAACCGGGGGCTCCGCCCCCTGACCCCCGCTCCCCAAACGCCGGAGGGACTGACGACAAACCGGTCCCCCAAGGAGGCCTCGTGAGTACGCCGTACCCCTTCACCGCCATCGTCGGGCAGGATGATCTCCGGCTCGGGCTGCTTCTCAACGCGGTGAGCCCTGCCGTGGGGGGCGTCCTCGTGCGCGGCGAGAAAGGGACCGCCAAGTCCACCGCCGTGCGCGCGCTGGCCGCGCTCATGCCCGAGGTGGCCGTCGTCCCCGGATGCCGGTTCTCCTGTGCTCCCGGCTCCCCCGATCCGGCGTGTCCTGACGGGCCCCACGAGCCCGGGTCCGGCGTGTCGCGGGCGGCCCGGACCGTCGAGCTTCCCGTCGGCGCCTCCGAGGACCGGCTCGTCGGGGCGCTCGACATCGAGCGGGCGCTCGCCGAGGGCGTGAAGGCCTTCGAGCCGGGGCTGCTCGCCGATGCGCATCGCGGGATTCTGTACGTCGACGAAGTCAATCTGCTGCACGACCACTTGGTCGATCTGCTGCTGGACGCCGCCGCCATGGGTGCCTCCTACGTGGAGCGCGAGGGCGTCTCCGTACGGCACGCCGCCCGCTTCCTGCTCGTGGGGACCATGAATCCCGAAGAGGGGGAGTTGCGCCCGCAGTTGCTCGACCGGTTCGGGCTGACCGTCGAGGTCGCCGCCTCCCGTGAGACCGATCTGCGGGTCGAGGTGGTGCGGCGGCGGCTCGCGTACGACGACGATCCGGCCGCCTTCGCCGCCAAGTGGGCCGACGAGGAAGGCGCGTTGCGGGCCCGGATCGTGGCTGCTCGTGCGCTGCTTCCGCAAGTCGGTCTGGGCGACGCCGCGTTGCGCCAGATCGCGGCCACCTGTGCCGCCTTCGAGGTCGACGGGATGCGGGCCGACATCGTGATGGCCCGGACCGCCACGGCGCTGGCCGCCTGGGCGGGGCGGACCGATGTGCTGGCCGAGGATGTGCGGCAGGCCGCCCTTCTCGCGCTCCCCCACCGGCGTCGGCGCAATCCTTTCGACGCGCCGGGCCTGGACGAGGACAAGCTCGACGACACGCTGGAGCAGAACAGCGGCGAGGGCGAGGATCCGGACCCGGACGGCCCCGGTGGCGGCGGCCGGCCGCCGGAGGGCGACGGGCCCGACACGCCGCCGCAGGGCGAGGACGGGGCCGACGACACGCCCGCGCCGTCCGTTCCCGAGCAGTCCGTGCCGGAACAGGGCAAGGAGCAGGGCAAGGAGCACGAACCGGCGCAGAGGCAGTCGTCCTCCGGCGGCGGCGAGCAGCAGCCCGTACGGTCCGGTGAGCCGTTCCGTACGAAGATGCTGAGCGTTCCCGGTCTGGGCGAGGGCGCCGCGGGGCGGCGGTCCCGGGCGCGTACCGAGCACGGGCGGACGACCGGTGCGCGGCGTCCGCAGGGCGCGCTGACCAAGCTGCACCTGGCCGCGACCGTGCAGGCCGCCGCCCCGCATCAGCGGGCGCGCGGGCGTTCGGGCCGGGGTCTGGTCGTGCGGCGGGACGATCTGCGGCAGGCGGTGAGGGAAGGGCGCGAGGGGAATCTCGTGCTGTTCGTCGTGGACGCGTCCGGGTCGATGGCCGCCCGGCAGCGGATGACCGCCGTGAAGGGTGCGGTGCTCTCGCTGCTGATGGATGCCTACCAGCGGCGGGACAAGGTCGGGCTGATCACCTTCCGGGGCAAGGACGCCGAGGTGGTGCTGCCGCCGACATCGTCCGTGGACGCCGCTGCCGCGCGGCTGGAGATGCTGCCGACCGGAGGGCGTACGCCGGTGGCCGCCGGGCTGTTGAAGGCCCATGACGTGCTGCGGGTGGAGCGGCTTCGCGATCCGTCACGGCGGCCGTTGCTCGTCGTGGTGACCGACGGGCGGGCCACCGGGGGGCCGGAGCCGGTGGCGCTGGCCGCGCGGGCGGCTCGGCTGCACGAGGCCGAGGGCACGGCGTCCGTCGTCGTGGACTGCGAGTCGGGTCCGGTGCGGCTCGGGCTCGCGGGGAGTCTCGCGGGTGAGCTGGGCGGCACCGCCGTCACGCTCGACGAGCTGCGGGCAGATTCGATCGCCGGGCTGGTCAAGGACGTTCAGTACAACAACAGGAGGGCCGCGTAGTGCCACAGGGACAGCCGACCACCGTGCCGGACGACGGGCTCACCACCCGTCAGCGCCGCAACCGTCCGTTGCTGATGGTGCACACCGGCATCGGCAAGGGAAAGTCGACGGCGGCCTTCGGGCTCGCGCTGCGCGCCTGGAATCAGGGGTGGCCGATCGGGGTGTTCCAGTTCGTGAAGTCGGCGAAGTGGAAGGTCGGCGAGGAGAACGCGCTGAAGGTCCTCGGCGCGAGCGGCGAGGGCGGGTCCGTCGCCTGGCACAAGATGGGCGAGGGCTGGTCCTGGGTCCAGCGCGACCAGCAGCTGGACAACGAGGCGGCCGCGCGGGAGGGCTGGGAGCAGGTCAAGCGCGATCTGGCCGCCGAGACGCACCGGCTGTACGTCCTCGACGAGTTCGCCTACCCGATGCACTGGGGGTGGGTCGACACCGACGAGGTGGTCGAGGTGCTGCGCAACCGGTCCGGCAACCAGCATGTGGTGATCACCGGCCGCAACGCCCCTGCGGCGCTGCTGGACGCCGCGGACCTGGTGACCGACATGTCGAAGGTGAAGCACCCGATGGACGCCGGGCAGAAGGGCCAGAGGGGCATCGAGTGGTGAGTGTTCCGCGCCTGGTCATTGCCGCGCCGTCGTCCGGCAGCGGCAAGACGACCGTCGCGACGGGGCTGATGGCCGCGTTCTGCGGGCGGGGGCTCGCCGTCTCCGGGCACAAGGTCGGCCCCGACTACATCGATCCGGGCTATCACACCCTTGCCACCGGGCGGCCGGGCCGCAATCTCGACGCGTACATGTGCGGGCCGGAGCTGATCGCCCCGCTGTTCGCGCACGGTGCGCAGGGCTGTGACCTGGCGGTGGTCGAGGGTGTGATGGGGCTGTACGACGGGGCTGCGGGGCAGGGCGAGCTGGCGTCCACGGCCCACGTGGCGAAGCTGCTGCGGGCGCCCGTGGTGCTGGTCGTGGACGCGTCGTCGCAGTCCCGGTCGGTGGCGGCGCTGGTGCACGGCTTCGCGTCGTGGGACACGCAGGTGCGGATCGGCGGGGTGATCCTGAACAAGGTCGGCTCCGACCGGCACGAGGCGTTGTTGCGGGAGGCCCTGGACGAGTCCGGGGTGCCGGTGCTGGGGGTGTTGCGGCGGGCCGCGCCGGTGGCGGTTCCCTCACGGCATCTGGGGCTGGTGCCGGTGGCGGAGCGGCGGGGTGACGCGGTGGCCGCTGTCGCGGCGATGGCGGGGCAGGTGGTGGCGGGGTGCGATCTGGGGGCGCTGATGGCGTTGGCCCGGTCAGCACCGGAGCTGGGTGCGGGTGCGGGTGTGTGGAGCGCGGCTGAGGCGGTGGGCACGTGCGGCGGGCCTGTTCCCCTCCCCGCCCCTTCCCGTAACCGGGGCTCCGCCCCGGACCCCGCGCCTCGAATGCCGGCGGGGCTGGAAGGTACACCGAAGGGGCCAGGAGGCACGTCGGCGGGGCCGAAGGGAAGCACGCCGAAGGGGCCGGGTTTCGGGGCTCCTGTTGTCGCCGTCGCCGCCGGGGCGGCCTTCACCTTCTCCTACGCCGAGCACAGCGAGCTGCTCACCGCTGCCGGGGCCGAGGTGGTGCCGTTCGATCCGTTGCGGGACGAGGCTCTGCCCGACGGGGTCCGGGGGCTGGTCATCGGGGGCGGGTTTCCCGAGGTGTACGCGCCGGAGCTGTCCGCCAACGAGCCGTTGCGCAAGGCCGTCGCGGAGCTCGCCGCCTCCGGGGCGCCGGTGGCGGCCGAGTGTGCGGGGCTGCTGTATCTGGGCCGCTCACTGGACGGGCTGCCGATGTGCGGAGTGCTGGACGCCGTAGGGCGGATGTCGGAGCGGCTGACGCTCGGCTACCGGGACGCCGTGGCGCTCTCCGACAGCGTGCTGGCGGCTACGGGGACACGGATGCGCGGGCACGAGTTCCACCGCACCGTGCTGGAGCCCGGTGCCGGGGACGCGCCCGCCTGGGGCATGCACCAGCCGGAGCGGCGCGTGGAGGGGTTCGTCCAGCAGGGCGTGCACGCGAGTTATCTGCATACGCATTGGGCTTCGGCTCCCGGTACGGCCCGCCGATTCGTTGAGAGGTGCACGGCATGAGGGACAGTCGGAGCGGCGTGAGCACGCTGGTCGGGGTGGGGGTCGGGCCCGGCGATCCGGAGCTGGTGACCGTCAAGGGCGTCAACGCTCTGCGGGACGCGGCGGTCGTCGTGGTGCCGGTGATGGACACGGGTGAGCAGGGGCGCGCCGAGGCGACGGTGCTGCACTACGTGGGGGCCGAGAAGGTCGTGCGGGTCGTGTTCGCGCTCAACGAGCGGACGGACCGGGCGCGCCGGGAGGCGGCGTGGGACGCGGCGGGTGCGCGGGTCACGGAGCTGCTGCGTACGCACGGTTCGGTGGCGTTCGCGACGATCGGCGACCCCAACGTGTACTCCACGTTCACGTATCTCGCGCAGACGATCGGTGAGCTGCTGCCGGGCACGGCCGTGGTGACGGTGCCGGGGATCACGGCGATGCAGGATCTCGCGGCGCGCAGTGGCGCGGTGCTGACCGAGGGCACCGAGCCGTTGACGCTGGTGCCGGTGACGGCGGGGGCTGCGGTGCTGAAGCAGGCACTGGAGGGCCCGGGGACCGTCGTCGCGTACAAGTTCGGGCGGCTGGCCGAGGAGGTCGCCACGGCGCTGCGCGAGACGGGGCGGACCGAGGAAGCGGTGTGGGGTTCGGCGCTCGGGTTGCCGCAGGAGTCGATCCGGCCGGCGGCGGAGCTGACCGACGGCCCGTTGCCGTACCTCTCCACGCTGATCGCGCCCGCGCCGCGCGACGGCGGCCGGGGCGGCAAGTTGTGAGGCGGTCACTGCGCGAGGCCCACCACCAGCCAGATGAACCCCACTCCGGCGACCGTGCACAGCAGGGTGGAGCGGGCCGGGTGGTCGTGGTGTGCCTCGGGCAGGATCTCGGCTGCGGCGAGGTAGAGCAGCGCGCCGCCGAAGAAGCCGAGATAGCAGCCGAGGAGTTCCTCCGGAAGGGTGAACACGAGCGTCGTCGCCGCGCCGACGACGGGTGCCGCCGCGTCCGCGTACAGCATCGTCAGGGCCTTGCGGCGGGCGTTCCCGTACAGGCTGGTGATCGTGTAGGTGTTGAAGCCGTCGGCGAAGTCGTGGGTGATGACGGCGAGGGCGACGGCAGCTCCCATGCCGCCGCCCACCTGAAAGGCCGCGCCGAGCGCCACGCCGTCCATCAGGCTGTGGAGGACCATGGCGGCCGCCGCTGTCAGTCCGACCTGCGGCACCCGTTCCTCGCTCGCTCCGTGTGCCGCCTGGCGTACGGCGAGCAGCCGCTCCACCAGATGCGCGAAGAGGAAGCCGCCCACGAACAGCAGCAGGGCCGCCGGTACGCCGAAGACGAGGCCGCCCGCGGCTTCGATGGCCTCCGGCAGCAGGTCGAGGCCGACGACTCCGAGCATCAGTCCGCCGGCGAATCCGAGCACCAGGTGGCGGCGGTCGGTGACGCGCTGGGCGACCCAGCCACCGACCAGGGTCATCAGGAACGCGCCGAGCGCGACGAACACCGCCATGGGCTCTTGCTAGCCGACTGACCCCGGTGCGCGCATCCGCAGGCTGCCGCAGCCCGTTCCTCCTCTCCTCCAAGTTTCCGCTTCGTGATTCCGATCCGCTTTTCCGAAAGGACCCGACCCATGTCCGAAGCAGTCGACGCAGCCGCCGCGCCCACCAGCGGCACCGTGACGTTCGTCGGTGCCGGCCCCGGCGCCGCCGATCTGCTGACCTTCCGGGCGGCGCGGGCCATCGCGGACGCCGACATCGTCATCTGGGCGGCCAGCCTGGTGCAGGCGGAGGTGCTCGACCACGCCCGGGAGGGTGCGGAGATCCTGGACTCGGCGCAGATGTCCCTCGAGGAGGTCGTCGCCGTGTACCGGCGGGCCGCGGACGAAGGGCTGAAGGTCGCCAGGATCCATTCCGGCGATCCGGCGCTGTGGGGCGGCACGCAGGAGCAGGTCGACCGGTGCGGTGAACTGGGCGTCGCGGTCGAGATCGTGCCCGGTGTGTCGTCGTTCTCGGCGGTCGCGGCCCTCGTGCAGCGCGAGCTGACGATCCCCGAAGTGGCGCAGTCGGTGATCCTGACCCGGCTCGGCGGTGGGAAGACGCCGATGCCGCCCGGTGAGGAGGTGCGGGAGTTCGCCCGGCACGGCACGACGATGGCGCTGTTCCTGTCGGCCGCCCGGTCCGGTCAGCTGACGCAGGAGCTGCTGGAGGGCGGCTACCCGACCTCCACGCCGGTGGTGATCGCGTACCAGGCGACATGGCCCGAGGAACTGATCCTGCACTGCACGATCGAGACGCTGGAGGCAATGGTGAAGGAGCACAAGCTCTGGAAGCACACGCTCTTCCTCGTCGGCCCGGCTCTGTCGGCGTCGGGTACCCGTTCGCACCTCTACCACCCGGGTCATTTCCACGGGTACCGCAAGGCGGACAAGGCGGCGCGGGCCGAGTTGCGCGCCCGGCGGTCCGGATCGTGATCCGGCTCGCCGCGGCCGATCCGGTCTCTCAGCTGTGGGGCGTCCGCTCCGTGGCCGGTGCGAATGAAGGAGCAACCCAGTGATCGGCCTGATCTCCGCGACGGCTGCGGGCGCCGTCGCCCGTGACCGGCTGGCCGCGTCCTGGCGCGGCCGTGCCGTGGTCTACGACGGTCCGGTGCGCGAGGCCGTGCGGCGGGCGTTCGCCGAGTGCGAGCAGCTGGTGTGCTTCCTGGCGACGGGGGCCGTGGTCCGGCTGGTCGCGCCGCTGCTCGTGGACAAGGCGGCGGACCCGGGTGTCGTCTGTGTCGACGAGGCGGGGCGTCACGCGGTGGCGCTGCTCGGCGGGCACGGTGGCGGGGCGAACGCCCTGGCGGTGGCGGTCGGTGAGGTGCTGGGCGCGGCGCCCGTCGTGACGACGGCGACGGACGCGGTGGGCGTTCCCGGTCTCGACATGCTGGGGCTCCCCGTGGAAGGGGATGTCGCGGCGGTGTCCCGGGCGGTGCTGGACGGTGCGCCGGTGACGTTGCGGGCGGACGCGGTGTGGCCGTTGCCCGCGCTGCCGCCGAACGTGGGCAGCCCCGAGGGGGCGGGCCCTGCGGTGCTGCACATCACCGACCGGATCGTCGGACTCGGCTCTCGGGCCGCCGTGTTGCGGCCCGCCTCTCTCGCCGTCGGGGTCGGCGCGTCCAGAGACGCACCCGAGGACGAGGTGCTCGGGCTGATCCGGGACACGCTGGAGGAAGCCGGGCTCTCGCCGCTGAGCGTCGCGGAGCTGGTGACCGTCGACGCGAAGGCCGGGGAGCCGGGGATCGTGGCCGCCGCCGCGCGGCTCAATGTGCCGCTGCGGACGTACCCGGCCGAGGAGCTGGCCCGTATCGAGGTGCCGCATCCTTCCGACGCGCCGCTCGCCGCCGTCGGCACGCCCTCGGTGGCGGAGGCCTCGGCGCTCGCCGGAGGCGGTGAACTCCTCGTACCGAAGCGGAAGTCGCGGCCCGAGGGGCGGGCGGCGATGGCCACCTGCGCGGTGGTGCGCCGGGCACCGCGCGGACGGCTCGCCGTCGTGGGGCTGGGGCCCGGAGCACGTGACCTGCTGACGCCGCGCGCCCGTGACGAGCTGCGGCGGGCGTCGGTGCTGGTCGGGCTCGACCAGTACGTCGACCAGATCAGGGATCTGCTGCGGCCGGGCACGACGATTCTGGAGTCGGGGCTCGGTGCCGAGGAGGAACGGGCCCGTACCGCGGTCTCCG
Source organism: Streptomyces sp. NPDC087901 (assembly GCF_044742205.1). NCBI lineage: Bacteria > Bacillati > Actinomycetota > Actinomycetes > Kitasatosporales > Streptomycetaceae > Streptomyces > Streptomyces sp. NPDC087901. The sequence goes on along the minus strand of NZ_JBIUUC010000019.1, from coordinate 58,843 downwards.
AGGCGCGCAAGGGGCATGCGGTGGCCCTGATCGGCAGTGGCGACGCGGGCGTGTACGCGATGGCGTCACCCGCGCTGGCCGAGGCGGGTACCGACATCGATGTGGTGGGTGTGCCCGGTGTGACGGCCGCACTGGCGGCGGCAGCGATCCTCGGCGCCCCGCTGGGACACGACCATGTGTCGATCAGCCTCTCCGATCTGCACACGCCGTGGGAGGTCATCGAGCGTCGGGTACGGGCCGCGGCCGAGGCCGACATCATCGTGACGTTCTACAACCCGCGCAGCCGGGGCCGCGACTGGCAGCTCCCCAAGGCACTGTCGATCCTCTCCGAACACCGGGAGCCGGGCACGCCGGTCGGGGTCGTACGCAGTGCCTCGCGCCCCGACGAGAGCAGCCGGGTGACCTCGCTGGCGGCCCTGGACCCGGCGACGGTCGACATGATGACCGTCGTCACCGTCGGCAACACGGCCACCCGTGAGATCGCGGGCCGCATGGTCACCCCGCGCGGCTACCGCTGGCAGTCGGCCACGACCGCCCCGGCCTGGGAGACGGCCCCGTGAACCGGCCCGCCGCCTCTCTCCCGCCGCCCATGAACACCGAGGAGACCCCGTGATCACCCCGTCCGCCCAGCCCGCACTGCTCATCGCCGGCCACGGCACCCGGGACGAGGGCGGGGCCGCCGCCTTCCGTGACTTCGTGGCCGAGCTCGGCGCCCGCAACCCGCAACTGGCCGTCGCGGGCGGCTTCATCGAGCTGTCGCCGCCCCCGCTCGGCGACGCGGTGACCGAGCTCGTCGAGCAGGGCGTCAGGCGCTTCGCCGCCGTCCCGCTGATGCTGGTGTCGGCCGGGCACGCCAAGGGCGACATCCCGGCGGCCCTGAGCCGTGAGAAGGAGCGCCACCCGGGCATCTCCTACACCTACGGGCGCCCGCTCGGCCCGCATCCGGCGCTGCTCAACGTGCTGGAGCGGCGGGTCGACGAGGTGCTGGGCGACACCGACCGGTCGGAGGTGACGATCCTGCTGGTGGGGCGCGGTTCCACCGACCCGGATGCCAACGCCGAGGTGTACAAGGCGGCGCGGCTGTTCTGGGAGGGCCGGGGCTACGCGGGTGTGGAGACGGCGTTCGTGTCGCTGGCCGCTCCTGATGTGCCGTCCGGTCTCGACCGTTGCGTGAAGCTGGGTGCGGGGCGCATAGTCGTTCTGCCGTACTTCCTCTTCACGGGCATCCTGCCGGACCGGGTGCGTCATCGGACCACGGAGTGGGCCGCCGCCCACCCGGAGCTGGACGTCCGGCCGGCCGAGGTGATCGGTGCCGCGGAGGAACTGCTCGATCTGGTCATGGAGCGCTACCGGGAGGCCGTGAAGGGCGATCTGCGGATGAACTGCGACTCTTGCGTGTACCGGATCGCACTGCCGGGCTTCGAGGACAAGGTGGGACTGCCGCAGCAGCCGCACTTCCACCCTGACGACGACGGCCATCACCACCACCCCCACCATGGCGGTCATGCACACTCCCACTGAGAGTCCCGACGCGACAGGCGCGGGCGCGCACGATCTGCGTCACCACGGTGACGCGGAGGTACGGGGACGGGGCCGGGATCTGACCGATCTCGCCGTCAACGTACGGGCCGGTACCCCGCCGGCCTGGCTGAAGGAGCGGATAGCCGCGTCCCTGGGCGAGCTCGCCGCGTACCCGGACGGGCGCACGGCGCGTGCGGCGGTCGCCGCACGGCACGGACTGCCGCCGGAGCGGCTCCTGTTGACGGCCGGTGCGGCGGAGGCGTTCGTGCTGATCGCGCGGGCGCTGCCGGCCCGGCGCCCGGTCGTGGTCCATCCGCAGTTCACCGAGCCGGAGGCGGCGCTGCGCGCGGCCGGGCACGAGGTGGGACGGGTGCTACTGCGGGCCGAGGAGGGCTTCCGGCTGGATCCGGCGGCCGTACCGGCCGACGCGGATCTGGTGGTGGTCGGCAATCCGACCAACCCGACGTCCGTGCTCCATCCCGCGGCCGTGCTGGAGCAACTGGCGCGTCCCGGGCGGACGCTGGTCGTCGACGAGGCGTTCATGGACGCGGTGCCGGGCGAGCGCGAGGCGCTGTGCGGCCGTACGGACATCCCGGGGCTCGTGGTGCTGCGCAGCCTCACCAAGACCTGGGGGCTCGCCGGGCTGCGGATCGGTTACGTCGCGGCCGCGCCGGAGACCGTCCGCCTGCTGGAGGAGGCGCAGCCGCTGTGGCCGGTGTCGTCGCCGGCGCTGGCGGCGGCCGAGGCATGTGTGGAGCCGCGGGCACTGGCCGAAGCAACGGCGGCTGCCGACCGGATCGCGGTGGACCGCTGTCATCTGGTAGCGGGTCTGCGGGAGTTCACCGAGATACGGGTGGTGGAGCCGGCGCAGGGGCCGTTCGTGCTGGTCCGGCTGGAGCGGGCCACGGAGATACGCGAGCGACTGCGGATGCTGGGCTTCGCGGCCCGGCGCGGCGATACGTTTCCCGGGCTCGGCGCCGAGTGGCTGCGGCTGGCCGTGCGGGACCGCACGACGACCAACCGCTTCCTGCAGGCGTTCGACCAGGCACTCCAGGCACTGTCCGCGGTCAGCCGCTGACCGGGACGGCGACGGTCCTGCCGGGCCCCTGACACGTGTCGCGGGCCGGGCCCCTGACACGTGTCGAGCCGGTGGCTGCGCTCTGGATACGGAGCGGTGCTCACGTCTGGAGCGGTGCTCCCTCCAGGGATCGGTGCTCTACATTCGGAGCGGTGCGCTGTGTGCGGCGCGGTGCGCTGTGTGCGGCGCGGTGCGCTGTGTGCGGCGCGGTGCGCTGTGTGCGGCGCGGTGCTCAGGTCCGGAGCAGCGCTCAGGTCCGGAGCAGCGCTCGGCGTGCGGAGCGCTGCTCAAGTCCGGAGCGGCGCTCGGCGTGCGGAGCGCTGCTCCGCACACAGAGCACCGCTCCCCATCCCACCGCTCCCCGCCACCGTGCTCGCCCCTACGGCCCCCCGGCCGCCCCCTCGGGCACAGATGCGTTCCGCCGGGTGTCAGTCCTGCGCGCGCCGCCGGGCCACGACCATCGCACCGGCTCCGACCGCCAGCAGGAGGGCGGCGCCACCGGCGACGTACGGCGTGGTGGAGCTGCTGCCCGTCTCCGCGAGGTCGGCGTCAACGGCGACCTCGGGCGCGTGACCGGTGCCGGTCTGGGGCTTCACGCCATTGCCATCACCGCCGGTGTCGCCGGCCGTGGAACCTGCCGTGGAGCCCGCAGTGCCGGATCCGCCGTCGGTGGAACCACCGCTGTCCGACCCACCGTCGGTCGAACCGCCATCGGTCGAACCGCCGTTGTCACTCCCGCCGTCACTCGCACCGCCGTTGTCACTGCCGCCGTCACTCGAACCGCCGTTGTCACTCCCGCCGTCACTCGCACCGCCGTTGTGACTGCCGCCGTTCTCCCCGCCGCCCGTGCCGGCCGCCGCCTTCGGCGTCTCGCAGGTGGCCTCTACGAGGGTGACCTCGCCCTTCACGTCGGCGACATTCAGGTTGAGCGGGTTGACCGAGACCTTCAACTGGAGCGCCACCGCCGCCGCGGTGCGCGAGGTGGTGCTCGTCTTCGACAGGTCGAGCGTCACCTCCCCGACACCCGGCACCTTGACCTGCGTGGTACCTGCGGCGGTAAGGGTGATCAGCTTGCCGAGGACCTTCACATGCCCCAGCACGTTCGACTCGGCGACCGGCTTGTGGCCCACCTCGCAGACCGCCTTGGAGGTGACCTGCTCGACCTCGATCAGCGAGAGCGCCGGCAGACCCGGCAGGTGCAGCCGCGCCTTCACCACGTTGCTGTAGCCCACGGCGCGGTGCTTGCCTACGGTCGCCTTCGCCGTGGCCACATCAGCCCGCAGCACGCTGACCGGCCGCCTGCCCTCCACTCCGTCGAGCTTCACGGTGAGCGCGGTCTTCTCGGCGCTCCGCGGGGCGTGCACCTCGTTGAGCGTCGCCTTGAGCGGCACATCGATCGCCTTGTTCAGGAGTGAGACGTCGAGTGCGGTACGGAGCACGACCGCGCTCGCCTTCCCGTCACCGGTGGTCGTGGTGGTGGTCGCGGTGGTGGCCTGCGCCGGGACGGCGACCAGCAGGGCGACGGGAGCGGCGGCGACCGCCAGGGCGGCGAGGCGGAAGGTGTTGCTGTTCAAGATGGTGGAACCCCCACAAGAGACATGGAGCCACCGGCGCCGTCCAATGGGGGACATCGCGGGCACCGGTGGCCTCGACTCCGTGAATCTTTACGCACAGAGGGTGAACTGGCAGATACCTGAGGTGAGTTCACCCCAAAGGGGGGTTTCCGTGTCTACATTCGAATATTCCGGCACGTACGTTCCTCGCGTTCACCCGTTTCACCGAGCGCGGGCGGCTCGGAGGACCTCCGCACGGGAGACGGGGAAGTGATTCAACGAGCGGATCCGCGCCCGGTCACTGCCGGTCAACACGATGCATCCCGCCCCCGTCCGGGTCCGGGTCCGGACCGCACCCGGGACACCGCGATCAGCCGATCACGCGCCCGTTCAGCACGACCCGGCGCGGGGCCGCCAGCACGCGCACGTCCGCCCGCGGGTCCCGGTCGTACACCACCAGGTCGGCCGGGGCGCCCTCCTCCAGGCCGGGCCTGCCGAGCCACGCCCTGGCTCCCCACGTCGTCGCGGACAGCGCCTCCAGGACCGGGATGCCGGCCTTGACGAGCTCGGCGACCTCGTCGGCCACCAGCCCGTGGGCGAGCACCCCTCCGGCGTCCGTTCCGACGAACACCGGCACCCCGGCGTCGTAGGCGGCGCGCACGGTGTCGTACCGGCGCTCGTGCAGTCGGCGCATATGGGCGGACCAGCGGGGGTACTTGGCATCACCGCCCTGCGCGAGCGAGGGGAAGGTGGCGATGTTGACCAGGGTGGGGACGATCGCGACCCCGCGCTCGGCGAAGAGCGGAATGGTCTCCTCGGTCAGCCCGGTCGCATGCTCGATGCAGTCGATACCGGCCTCGACGAGATCGCGCAGCGAGTCCTCGGCGAAACAGTGCGCGGTGACCCGGGCACCCAGCCGGTGGGCCTCGGCGATCGCCGCCCCGACCTCCGCGCGCGGCCAGCAGGCGGTCAGGTCGCCCACCTCGCGGTCGATCCAGTCGCCGACCAGCTTCACCCAGCCGTCGCCGCGGCGTGCCTCCTGCGCCACGTACGCCACGAGCTCGTCGGGCTCGATCTCATGAGCGTAGTTACGGGTGTAGCGCCGGGTCCTGGCGATGTGCCGGCCCGCCCTGATGATCTTCGGCAGGTCCTCGCGGTCGTCGATCCACCGGGTGTCGGCGGGTGAGCCCGCGTCCCGCAGGAGCAGCGCGCCCGCCTCCCGGTCGTCGAGGGCCTGCTTCTCGGTCGTCGCCGTGTCGACTGCGCCGTGATGGTCGAGCCCGACATGACAGTGGGCGTCGACCAGCCCCGGCAGGGCCCAGCCGGTGATGACGACCGCGTCGTCCGCGCCGGCGGGCCGCTCGTACGAGATGCGTCCGTCGACCGCCCAGAGCTCGTCCCTGACCTCCTCGGGTCCGACGAGCACCCGCCCCTTCACATGCAGCACCCGCGGCGCCTCGTGATCACTCATGAGCAGCACTGTACGAGGCACCGCACGGGGCACCCGACCCGGCGCCGCGCGCTGTCCGGCCCGATCCGGCAGACGGGTCCGGGGCGCCCGTGGAGCGCTCGGTACCCTCGGTGCAGGCCTGGCTCGCAGGCCGGGCCGCACACCGATCCGATCCCGAAGAGAGCACCACCGTGACGCACCCCTTCCTCGACCTGACCCCGCTCACCGCCGCGCATTTCGCGGCGATCGAGCGGCGGGTGGCCGGTCTCCTCGCCACCGAGCAGGACGTCGTCATCATGCAGGGCGAGGCGCTCCTCCCCCTCGAAGGCTGCATCAGGGGCGGCGCCCGGCCCGGTTCGACGGCGCTGAACGTCGTCACGGGGCCGTACGGGCAGACGTTCGGCAACTGGCTGCGGGACTGCGGCGCCGAGGTCATCGATCTCGCGGTGCCGTTCCACACCGCCGTGACCGCCGCCCAGGTCGCCGAGGCGCTGGCCGCGCACCCGGAGATCGACTTCGTCTCCCTGGTCCACGCGGAGGCCGCGACCGGCAACACCAACCCGGTCGCGGAGATCGGTGAGGTCGTCCGGGCGCACGGGGCGCTGTTCATGCTGGACGCCGTCGCCTCGGTGGGCGCCGAGCCGCTGCTGCCGGACGCGTGGGGTGTGGACCTGTGCGTGATCGGGGCGCAGAAGGCGATGGGCGGCCCGGCCGGGGTGTCGGCGGTGTCGGTGAGCGCACGGGCCTGGGAGCGGATCGCCGCCAACCCGCAGGCCCCGCGCCGTTCCTACCTCTCCCTGCTGGACTGGAAGGAGCGATGGATCGACGGCGGCCGCAAGGCGCTGCTGCACGCCCCGGCCCAGCTGGAGATGCTGGCGCTCGAAGCCTGTGTGGAGCGGATCGAGGCGGAGGGCCTGGACGCGCTGATGGCCCGTCACGCGGCGGCGGCCGCTGCCACCCGGGCCGGTGCGGTGGCGCTGGGCGGTGGCCTGGCGCCGTATGTGCACGACGCCCGGGACGCGGCCCCGGTGGCGACCACGCTGCGCACGCCCGAGGGCGTGGATGCCTCGGACCTGGTCGCTCAGGCACTCGCGGCCGACCCGTCGCTGCCGCTGATCGCGGGGGGCGGGGCGCTGTCGAAGGAGATGATCCGGGTCAATCACTACGGGGTGGATGCGACGCGGGGCGCGGTGCTCTCCTCGCTCGCGGCTCTGGGGGCGGCGCTGGCCGACGGCGGCCGGCAGGTCGATCTGGAAGCTGCCCGCAAGGCCGTTTCGGAAACCTGGCCCAGCGAATAGATTCCGACGTATTCCATAAATGCGGGGAGCTGCCTTATTCAGAGCAGCTCCCCGCATTCTTCTGCCCGGATTCCAGAGGCCTAAACACCCCAGTTTCCAGGGCGGCCGATCTGCACAATTCGGTTGCGTCTCGCGAGAGTTACTACCTTGTGACCGACTCCACACCGGGGTCATTATGCCGGATAAATGCATACCAAATCGGCAGAAAACGTAACCGCTTCGCGCTGGGGCGCACACTCGCGTGATAACACAAGGAGCCGCGCCACCCAACCCCTTGCCTCGATGCAATTTCGATTTTTGCTGGGTAAATTCAATTCGCATGACCGCCGCACCAGCAGAATTTGCACGTGCCCGAAGCGAATTCATCACCATCGACACCCCACGAGTGGAGGACGGAGCCGCGATCTGGCGCATAGCCCGCGACTCCGAGGTCCTGGACCTCAACTCCTCGTACAGCTACCTGCTGTGGTGCCGTGACTTCGCGGCGACCTCCGTGGTCGCCCGCGACGAGACCGGCGCCCCGGTCGCCTTCGTGACGGGGTACATCAGGCCTGACCGCCCGGAGACGCTCGTCGTCTGGCAGGTGGCCGTCGACCACGGCCACCGCGGGACCGGGCTGGCGGCGAAGCTGCTTGACGCCCTGACGGCTCGCGTCGCCGGTGAGCAGGGCCTCGCCTCGGTCGAGACGACCGTCACCCCGGACAACAAGGCGTCGGACCGCCTGTTCACCTCCTACGCGCAGCGCCACGACGTGACGCTGGAGCGTGAGGTGCTCTTCGACGGCGGCCTGTTCCCCGAGGACACCCATCTGCCGGAAGTGCTCTACCGCATCGGCCCGTTCCACGCCTGAGCAGGCGCTTCCGCCGACGGGCCGAGCCCGTCGCAGTCACCTTCACCGCCGCCCGTCACAACCCCCCTCACGCAGGAGACCCGCTGTGACCATCACCCCGCCCGCCCTCAGTGTCTTCGAGACTTTGGAGTCCGAGGTACGGAGCTACTGCCGCGCCTGGCCCGCCGTCTTCGACCGCGCGCAGGGCGCCCGGCTGACCGACGAGGACGGCCACTCGTACCTCGACTTCTTCGCCGGAGCCGGTTCGCTCAACTACGGCCACAACAACCCGGTGCTGAAGCGTGCGCTGATCGACTACATCGAGCGCGACGGCATCACCCACGGCCTCGACATGGCGACCACCGCCAAACGGGCCTTCCTGGAGACCTTCCAGAACGTCATCCTGCGGCCGCGCGACCTGCCGTACAAGGTGATGTTCCCCGGCCCGACCGGCACCAACGCGGTCGAGTCGGCGCTGAAGCTCGCCCGCAAGGTCAAGGGCCGCGAGTCCGTCGTCTCGTTCACCAACGCCTTCCACGGCATGTCGCTCGGCTCGCTGGCCGTCACCGGCAACGCCTTCAAGCGGGCCGGGGCCGGCATTCCGCTGGTGCACGGCACGCCGATGCCGTTCGACAACTACTTCGACGGCCAGGTCCCCGACTTCCTCTGGTTCGAGCGGCTCCTGGAGGACCAGGGCTCCGGCCTCAACAAGCCCGCGGCCGTGATCGTGGAGACCGTCCAGGGCGAGGGCGGCATCAACGTCGCCCGCGCCGAGTGGCTGAGTGCGCTCCAGGACCTGTGCCACCGCCAGGACATGCTGCTGATCGTCGACGACATCCAGATGGGCTGCGGCCGTACCGGCAGCTTCTTCTCCTTCGAGGAGGCCGGCATCACGCCGGACATCGTGACGCTGTCGAAGTCCATCAGCGGCTACGGGATGCCCATGTCGCTCTGCCTGTTCAAGCCCGAGCTGGACATCTGGGAGCCGGGCGAGCACAACGGCACCTTCCGCGGCAACAACCCGGCGTTCGTCACCGCCGCCGCCGCGCTCGACGCCTACTGGGCCGACGGCCAGATGGAGAAGCAGACGCTGGCCCGCGGCGAGCAGGTCGAGTCGGCGCTGCTGGCGATCTGCGGCGAGCACGACACCGCCCAGTTCCGCGGCCGTGGACTGGTGTGGGGCCTGGAGTTCAACGACCCGGCGCGCGCTTCGGCCGTGTGCGCCCGCGCGTTCGAGCTGGGACTGCTGCTGGAGACCTCCGGCCCGCAGAGCGAGGTCGTGAAGCTGCTGCCGCCGCTGACCATCACCCCCGAGGAGCTGGACGAGGGCCTGCGCACACTGGCCCGCTGCGTCCGCGAGACCGCCTGACCCGGGGCCGCCCCGGGCGGGCCCGACGAGAAACACCGTAGAGAGAAAGGCACTGACCCACCGTGATCGTCCGATCGTTCAGTGACATCGAGAACACCGACCGGCATGTGAAGGCCGCCTCAGGCACCTGGGAGAGCAAGCGCATCCTGCTCGCCCAGGAGAAGGTGGGCTTCTCGCTCCACGAGACCACGATGTACGCGGGTACCGAGACGTCGATGTGGTACGCCAACCACATCGAGGCGGTCCTGTGCGTCGAGGGCGAGGCCGAGCTCACCAATGACGAGACCGGCGAGAAGCACTGGATCACTCCCGGCACGATGTACCTGCTCAACGGCCATGAGCACCACACCATGCGTCCCAAGACGGACTTCCGCTGTGTCTGTGTCTTCAACCCGCCCGTCACCGGACGGGAGGAGCACGACGAGAACGGTGTCTACCCGCTGCTGACCGAGGAGGGCTGAACCACCATGACCACTGATGTACGCGCCGACCTGTACCCGTCGCGCGGCGCCGCCGAGATGACCACTCCCCGCCAGGACCCGGTCATCTGGTCCGCGCCGGGCGCACCGGGTCCGGTCGCCGCCAAGGAGCTCCAGGGCTTCGAGCGCGACGGATTCCTCACCGTCGACCAGCTGATCACCCCGGACGAGGTGACCGGCTACCACGCCGAGCTGGAGCGGCTGATCGCCGATCCGGCGGTGCGGGCCGACGAACGCTCGATCATCGAGCCGCAGTCGGATTCCGTGCGGTCGGTCTTCGAGGTCCACCGGCTCAGCGAGGTCTTCGCCCGGCTCGTCAGCGACGAGCGCGTGGTGGGCCGGGCCCGTCAGATCCTCGGCTCGGACGTGTACGTCCACCAGTCACGGATCAACGTCAAGCCCGGTTTCGGTGCCTCGGGCTTCTACTGGCACTCGGACTTCGAGACCTGGCACGCCGAGGACGGTCTGCCGAACATGCGGGCGGTGTCCGTGTCGATCGCGCTGACCGAGAACTACGACACCAACGGCGGGCTGATGATCATGCCCGGCTCGCACAAGTCGTTCCTCGGCTGTGCGGGCGAGACGCCGAAGGACAACTACAAGAAGTCGCTGCAGATGCAGGACGCGGGCACCCCGTCCGACGAGGCGCTGACGAAGATGGCCGACCGGCACGGCATCAAACTCTTCACGGGCAAGGCCGGTTCGGCGACCTGGTTCGACTGCAACGCGATGCACGGGTCGGGCGACAACATCACCCCGTACGCGCGCAGCAACGTCTTCATCGTGTTCAACAGCGTGGAGAACGAGGCGGAGGAGCCGTTCGCGGCGCCGATCCGCCGCCCGGAGTTCATCGGGGCGCGGGACTTCACGCCGGTGAGGTAGGGCGGTCCCGGTAACGGCGGGGGCGGGGGCGGGGACGGAATGCCGTCTCCGCCCCCGCTGTCGTCGCCGCTGTCGTCGTCCCCGCCGCGCCGTCCCCGCCGTCGTCGTGACGGCCTCCCCCGCGACGGTCGGCGCTGCCGTAACCCGCTGGACCGGGCGACGGGCCACAGGCGAAAGTGGGGCCCATGACTTCACACGTACACCACGTCACCGTCGACTGTGCCGACGCCTACAAGCTCGCCACGTTCTGGGCCGAGGTGCTGGGATCCTCCCTCGCCGACGACGATTTCCCCGGTGACCCCGAGGCCATGGTCCGGACCCCGGGTGCCGCCCTGCTGTTCGTCACCGTGCCCGAACCGAAGAGCATCAAGAACCGCACCCATTTCGACGTCCAGCCGGACGACCGCACCCGGGACGAGGAGGTCGAGCGGCTGGTGGCCCTCGGTGCCACCCTGGTCGGCGATCACCGCAGGCCGAACGGGCGGGGCTGGGTGACTCTGGCCGATCCGGAGGGCAACGAGTTCTGTGTGGAGTGCAGTGCGCGTGAGCGGGCTCGGCTGACCGGGACGCGGCTGCCGGTCACCGCGGACGACGTGACGTCGGCGGTGGGCCTGGCGGTGGCCGCGTTCAAGGAGTCACTGGCGGACGACTGGCACATTCCCGCGGGGACGCTCACCTGGGACTGCTGGGAGACCGTGGAGCACCTGAGCGACGACCTCTTCGCGTACGCCGTCCAGCTGGGCGCGCCCGCCTCGTCACGCGACACCGATGTGCCGTTCCACTGGGCCCCGCGGCGCGAGGGCGGTCCCTACAACGCGGTCTTCGCGGATCCGGCGGCGGGTACGCCCGGGCTGCTCCGGACCCTGGAGGCCAATGGGGCGCTGCTGGCGGCGATGGTGCGGACGACCGCTCCGGACGTCCGCTCCCACCATGTGTTCGGGGCCTCGGACGCGGAGGGCTTCGCCGCCATGGGCGTCGTGGAGACCCTGGTGCACGCGCACGACGTGGCGGAGGGCCTCGGCATCGGCTGGACCCCGCCCGCGGACCTGTGCGACCGGGTGCTGGCCCGGCTCTTCCCCGATGCCCCTGCCGACGAGGACCGGTGGACCGTACTGCTCTGGTCCACCGGCCGCGCGGATCTGCCGGGCCGCGAGCGCGTGACATCGTGGAAGTGGCACGGGGCCCCGCTGGACGAGACCCCGCAGCCGTAGCGCCGGACGGGCCTCCGGAGGAGAACCGGGCGGCTGCCGGGAGCGGTTTCGCGTCGTGTCCGGACAGCACGTGGTTCTCCGGCCTTGGCGACAGCGGCGGCGTTCCGGGTGGTCCGGATCCTGTTCAGCAGGCCGGGACCGACGAAGTTCTCCGCGCCCCGCGGACTCCGGGGTCATAGAGTCCTGACGGACCCCGCCAGGACGTCACTTGATGAAAGATCATGCATCATGAGCCGCACAGAGCAGACCGGTACGGGGCGCCGCCGGGCGCCGACGATCCACGACGTGGCCCGTGAGGCCGGAGTCTCGCGCGGCACGGTCTCCCGGGTGCTGAACGGCGGTCACAACGTCAGTCCGGCCGCGCTCGAAGCGGTCAACTCCGCGATCCGCAAGACCGGTTACACGGTGAACCGGCATGCCAGGTCGCTGATCACGGGCCGCTCCGACTCGGTGGCGTTCCTGCTCACGGAGCCCCAGGAGCGGTTCTTCGAGGACCCGAACTTCAACGTGCTGCTGCGCGGCTGCACCAGCGCGCTCGCCGCGCACGACATCCCGCTGCTGCTGATGATCGCGGGCACGGAGGCGGAGCGCCGCCGGAACATGCGGTACATCGCCGGCCATGTGGACGGGGTCCTGCTGGTCTCCAGCCATTCGGGCGACCCGGTCGCCGCGCAGTTGTACGAGGCCGGGGTCCCGCTCGTCGCCTGCGGAAAGCCGCTCGGGCAGGGGTCGAAGGTCAGCTATGTGGCGGCCGATGACCGGGACGGCGCCCGGGACATGGTGCGTTTCCTGTACGAGTCGGGGCGCCGCCGGATCGGTACGGTCAGCGGCCCCCTGGACACCCCGGGCGGCGTGGAGCGGCTGGCCGGCTACCGCGAGATGCTCGCCGCGTGCGGGCTGCCCGCCGACGACGCACTGATCGTGCCGGGCGACTACAGCCGGGCGGGCGGCGAGGCGGCCGCCTCGCTGCTGCTGGAGCGGGTCCCCGACCTGGACGCGGTGTTCGTCGCCTCGGACCTGATGGCGCAGGGCGTGCTCGCGGCACTGGAGAGGGCCGGGCGGAGCGTGCCGCACGATGTCGCGGTGGGCGGCTTCGACGACTCCCCCGCGGCGCTCGCCTCCCGGCCGGCGCTGACGACGATCCGTCAGCCCTGGGACCGGATCAGCGCGGAGATGGTACGGGTACTGCTCGCCCAGATCGGCGGCGAGGACGCGGCCGCGGTGATACTGCCCACCGAACTGGTCCGCCGCGACTCGGCGTAGAGGCGGCACCGTGGCGCCCGTCCGCGCCGCTCTCGCCTCGCACCGGGCCGGTGGGCCGGGTGGGGCCCCGGCTCGGTGAAGTCCCCCCGACCCGGTGGAGCCCCGGCCCGGTGACGGCCCCGGCCTCCCCGTGCCCGCGGCCCGTTCGCGACCTGAGCGTGCGACTCCACGGTCTAGACCTTTAAGTGGCGGGCGGGCTCCGCCTCCATGCCGGGACCGGCCGCCGCGACGGTCTGCGGGAAAAAACCGGCACAGCGGGCCTACCGCACGCCCGAGCCCCGCGGACCCGGGCCCGCCGCCCCGGACGGAAATCCGCCGATCCAGGTTTACCTTTCGAACCCGCCGACATTCGCACCGACCCCCGGCGAATAAACCTCTCGGCACCCACTTCCGTTTAGTGGACTCCCAATCGACAGCAAGCCGGCCCACCGAGCCGTCAAAGCGGAGTCGCCTTTTCCATTAACCCTCGCAAGCAGAAACACCCTCACACTCGTGCAACTTACACGGATCATGTCCGAAAGTAATCACCCGGCCACACCCGTGCCCGACGAAAGTACTGGTCGCAGCCACCCGGCAGGATCGACGGAGCCAGCGGGCCCTCCCAAGTGGCTGGAATCGGACTCGGCGCCCTGGCGAGTTTCAACTCCCATCCAGCCAGGCCCCGTTCAGCCTCAAGCGGTCCGCCGCCGACCGCCGGGAGAGTCGCCGTTCCTCACAATGAGGTGAATGTGACACAAACGGCGCGAAGGGTGCACCGCGCCGCACCGATCCGGACGCCAGGAACACAAGAGGCCGGAAACCGACTGCCTAGACCACTGAAAGCGATCTGACACCCTTTTCTCTCGATTCGCTCGAAATGACCCCCTTCCGGCCTCAGGGAAATAAATCCTTAACGATTGCATCGTTGACATATGCCTCTCGAATACCGACTAAGTGGTGGACGGCGAAAGTTATTCGCCGTCGACCTGTAAAGCGTGTGGTCGACCCGTGCATCACATGGGAGACACGCAATTGTCTGTTACCGGCATATCCAGTCCGACTCTCAGACGTAGGAGATCGATCTGGACCGGGCTGACCGCCCTGGCCAGCGCCTCAGCCATCGCCGTACTGGGACTCACCGCTCCGGCGGCGACCGCGGCGGCATCTGCCAGCTCTGACCTGAACACCAAACCGTCCGTGGAGGCCTCCTGCGCCGAACCCGGGCCGGGCGAGGTCCGTTGCTTCGCGCTCCGGCGCACCGACGTGACCCCCAGGGAAGGCGTCCAGCCCAACGCCGCCACCCCCAGCGGTTGGGGCGCCACCGCGCTCCAGGGCGCCTACAACCTGCCGGCCGACGGCGGGGCGGGCCAGACGATCGCCATCGTCGACGCCTACGACGACCCGACCGCCGAGGAGGACCTCGCGGTCTACCGGGCGCAGTACGGACTGCCCGCCTGCACCACGGACAACGGCTGCTTCAAGAAGGTCGACCAGCGGGGCGGCACCGACTACCCGGCGCCCAACAGCGGCTGGGCCGGTGAGATCTCGCTCGACCTGGACATGGTCTCGGCAGCCGCGCCGTTCGCCAAGATCGTCCTGGTGGAAGCCGACTCCGCCAGCTTCGAGGACATGGGCGCCTCGGTCGACCAAGCGGTCGCGCAGGGCGCCAAGTACGTCTCCAACTCCTACGGCACGGGCTACTCCAGCGATCCGGGCAGTGGTGAGGACCCGTCGGAGACCACCGAATTCGACGCCCACTACAACCACCCGGGTGTGGCCGTGGTCGCCTCCTCGGGCGACAGCGCCTACGGCGTCTCCTACCCTGCGGCGTCCCAGTACGTGACCTCCGTGGGCGGCACTGCCCTGGTGCAGGACTCCTCCACCAGCCGCGGCTACTCCGAATCGGTCTGGTCCAACAGCTACGGCGGCCCTGGCTCGGGCTGCTCGGTCTACGAGGCCAAGCCCGCCTGGCAGGAGAGCGTCGGTACCGACTGCGACAAGCGCGCGGTCTCCGATGTCGCCGCAGTCGCCGACCCGTTGACCGGTGTCTCGGTCTACCAGACCTACGGCGGTGACGGCTGGGCCGTCTACGGCGGCACCAGCGCCTCGTCACCGATCATCGCCGGTGTGTACGCCGCGGCCGGCACGCCGACCGCGGGCTCCTACCCGGCCGCCTACCCCTACGCGGCCGGCAGCGGTCTGAACGACGTCGTCGACGGCGACAACGGCTCCTGCACCCCGGCCAAGCTGTGCACCGCGGGTGAGGGCTGGGACGGTCCGACCGGCCTCGGCACGCCCAACGGCGTACAGGCCTTCCGGAACGGTCCGCACGGCGTGCTGAGCGGCACCGTCACCAGCAGCGCCACCGGTGACCCGGTCACGGGCGCGGAGATCACCGCGGGTGACTCCCAGGCCAAGTCCGGGGCGGACGGCACCTATTCGCTGACTCTGACGCCCGGCACCTACGACCTGACGGTCGCCGCCTACGGCTACACCACGGCCACCTTCTCCGGCGTCGAGGTCACCGACGGGGGCTCGGCGACCAAGAGCCTCGCGCTCGACCCGGTCCAGACCCGCACCGTCTCCGGCAAGGTCACTGACGGTTCCGGCCACGGCTGGCCGCTCTACGCGGCGGTCGCCGTCGACGGAGTGCCCGGCGCACCTGTCGAGACCGACCCGAGCACCGGCGCCTACTCGGTCGACCTCCCGGCCGGCAAGTCGTACACCCTGAAGGTCACCAGCAACTACCCGGGCTACCGGAGCGCCACCAAGGACATCACCGTGGGCGACTCGGCGGTCTCCGCCAACGTGAGCCTGCCGGTGGACGCCTGGGCGGGCACCGCGGCCGGGTACACGGTGGCGGACACGGGCACCACCGAGCCCTTCGACTCGACCACGTCCGCGCCCGAGGGCTGGTCCGTCGTCAACGCCGAAGGCACCACGGGCGGATGGCAGTTCGACGACCCGGGCGGCCGGAAGAACACCACCGGCGGCAAGGGCGCCTTCGCCATCGTGGACAGCGACAAGGCAGGCAGCGGGAAGGTCCAGAACTCCACGCTGACCAGTCCGTCCTACGACTTCTCGGGCACGGATCTGCCCGCGCTGAGCTACCGGACCAGCTACAAGCCGTACTCCGGCCAGAAGGCCGACGTCGAGGTGAGCTCGGACGGTGGCACCACATGGTCCACGATCTCCTCGCACACCACCGCCGTCACCGGGTCCAAGATCACCCTTGCGCTCACCGGCTACGCGGGCAAGTCCGACGTCCGGGTGCGGTTCCACTTCACCGGCAAGTTCAGCTGGTGGTGGCAGCTCGACGACGTGTTCATCGGCTCCCGCAGCCTGACGACCGTCCCCGGCGGTCTGGTGGTCGGGCAGGTCACCGACGCCAACACGGGTGACGGCATCACCGGGGGCACGCTCAACGGCACCGGCGACGGCGCCGTGAGCACGACCTCGGCCGCCACCCCGGACGACGCGGCGCTCGGCGACGGCTTCTACTGGGCCTTCGCACCGGTCGGCAAGCAGACCCTGACCGCCGCGAAGCCCAAGTACACCACCGCCTCCAAGGCCGTGACCCTCGCCGCCGACTCGACCGTGACCAAGGACTTCTCCCTGAAGGCCGGGCGTCTCAAAGTCACCCCCGCCGCGGTCAACGCCCCGGTGGCCTGGGGTGGTTCGGCAACCAAGACCGTCACGATCAAGAACACCGGTGGTGCTGACGCCACTGTCAAACTGGCCGAGAAGGCCGGCGTCTTCACACCGGCCGCCTCGGGCGCCCCGCTGATCAGCACGAAGGGCGACTACTCGCCTCTGTCGGCGAAGAGCCGGGCCGGCAAGTCCGCCGCTGTCGCTCCGGCCGAAGGTGGCGACGCCTGGCAGACCGTGGCTGATCTGCCCGACGCCATCATGGACAACGCGGTCACCGCCGACAACGGCACGATCTACTCGGCGTTCGGCTACGACGGTGCGGACGACACCAGGTCGCTGTACTCGTACGACGCCGCGAACGGCTGGAAGAAGTTGGCCGACGCGGCCGACACCCGGGAGGCTCCGGCCCACGGCTTCATCAACGGCAAGCTGTACGCCGTCGGCGGCTGGGGTGCCAGTGGCGCTCCCGATGCCAAGCTGGAGATCTACGACCCCGCCACCAACACCTGGACGACCGGCGCCTCCTCGCCGGCTCCGCTGGCGGGCTCGGGCTCCGCGGTCCTGAACGGCAAGCTCTACTCCGTCGGCGGCTGCACCACTACCTGCGGCTCCACGTCAGTGACGGTCTACGACCCGTCGGACGACTCGTGGTCCACCGCGGCAAGCTACCCGGCGAGCGTCGCCTGGGAGTCCTGCGGCGCCATCAGCGGGCTGCTGTACTGCTCCGGCGGCACCAACAGTGCCGGCGAGCTGAAATCCGCATACGTCTACGACCCGGCCGCCGACTCCTGGTCGGCCCTGCCTGACATGCCGAAGACCCTGTGGGCCTCGTCCTCCACGGCGGCCAACGGTCTGCTGCTGATCTCGTCCGGTGTCAGCGACGGCGCTCTCACCAATGCGGGTTACGCCTACGACCCGGAAGCCGGGACCTGGTCGTCCCTGCCCAACGCCGACGTAGCGACCTACCGCGGCGGCGGCGCCCCGGGCTTCTACAAGGTCGGCGGTGCCAACGCTCCCAGCACCCCGTCCACCGCCGTCGAGCTGCTCGCCGGCTACGACCAGACCGGCAGCTCGGACGTCAGCTGGCTTTCCCTGGACTTCTCGGACGTCAAACTCGCTCCGGGAGACAGTGTCACGGTCGCGGTGACGGTGAAGGCCTCGGTCGACGAGATCACCCAGCCGGGCGAGTTCACGGCCCAGATCGGCATCTCCGCCAACACCCCGTACCCGGCGGCGTCGGTCCCCGTCACCATGACGGTGGCCCCGCCGAACACCTGGGGCAAGATCACCGGAACGGTGTCCGGCAAGTCGTCCGCCGGCACCACCGCTCCCCTCAAGGGCGCGACCGTCCAGATCGACTCGTGGGCATCCTCCTACACCCTGATCACAGACAAGGACGGCCACTACGCCCTCTGGCTGGACGCCCGCAACAACCCCCTCACCGTGATCGTCGCCAAGGACGGTTACGCCCCGACGGTGGCCACCGTCAAGGTCGTCAAGAAGGGAACCGTGACGACGGACTTCACCGTGAAGAAGGCCTAGAGGAAGCGGAGGGCCCGCCCTGAGGGCGGGCCCTCCGCACGCCGGCATCCGCACTGCCTGTGCGGCAGGGTGCCGGAGTCCGGCGACAGGGCGCCGCGGAGAGGTTCTTCTCCGGGCGCCCTGTCTCCGGACG
The DNA here is from genome assembly GCF_044742205.1 of Streptomyces sp. NPDC087901. Lineage (NCBI taxonomy): Bacteria > Bacillati > Actinomycetota > Actinomycetes > Kitasatosporales > Streptomycetaceae > Streptomyces > Streptomyces sp. NPDC087901. Next base: position 40,605 of record NZ_JBIUUC010000019.1, on the reverse strand, counting down.
TCACGCCCCCAGCACCGGGTAGTCCGTGTAGCCGCGGTGGTCGCCCCCGAAGAAGGTGGCGCTGTCCGGGGTGTTGTAGGGACCGCCGGCCCTCAGTCGCTCCGGCAGGTCCGGGTTGGCCAGGAACAGCGCCCCGTAGGCGACGAGGTCGGCCACGCCCTCCTCGATCAGGGCGAGCGACCCGGGTCCGGTCGGGCCCTCGCTCGCCGGGTTGAGTACGAGGGTCCCGTTGAACTGCTTGCGCAGGGACTCGGTCAGCGCCCGGTCGCCGGCCGCGCCCTCGACGAGGTGCAGATAGGCGAGCCCGAGGGGCTCGATCGCCTGCACCAGCGCGCTGTACGTGGGCTCCGGCGCGGGCTCGTCGATGTCGTTGTACGGGTTCCCGGGCGAGAGACGGATCGCGGTGCGGGCCCCACCGATCTCGGCGACCACCGCGCGCACGGTCTCCAGGGCGAAGCGGATCCGGCCCTCCACGGCACCGCCCCACTCGTCGGTGCGCAGGTTGGAGTTGGGCGCCAGGAACTGGTGGATCAGGTATCCGTTGGCGCCGTGCAGTTCCACTCCGTCGAAGCCGGCGTCCACCGCGGCCCGCGCCGCGGTGGCGAAGTCGGCGATCGTCTCCCGGATCTCGGCCTCGGTCAGCTCGCGCGGGGTGACGAAGTCCTTCGCGCCCACGGGGGTGAAGACCTGTCCGGTGGCCGCGACCGCCGAGGCGCCGACGGGGGTGAGTCCGTCGGGCAGCAGGACCGGGTGGCCGATGCGGCCGGCGTGCATGATCTGGGCGAAGATCCTGCCGCCCTTGTCGTGCACGGCGTCGGTGACCTTGCGCCAGGCGGCGATCTGCTCGTCGCTGTGCAGCCCCGGGGTGCCGGGGTAGCCCTGGCCGACGACCGACGGCTGGATGCCCTCGGTGATGACGAGCCCGGCCGAGGCGCGCTGGGCGTAGTACTCGGCGGTCAGCTCCGTCGGCACCCCGCCCCCGCCGGCCCGGCTGCGGGTCATCGGTGCCAGGGCGATGCGGTTGGCGAGCTGCGTGCCGGCGAGGTCGAACGGGTCGAATGCGGTGGTCATCGAAAGCTCCCGAAGAAAATATATGGTCGGCCAACCAAAACTATGTGGCCGACCAAGCATCTGCGTCGAGTGTCACTGTAGCGGATTACTTGGCCGACCAAGGTAAAGTTGGAGTGAATCCGCATCCGGCAGCCGAAGAGCCGCCCCGTACCCACCGAGGAGCTCCCCATGACGCCCGATCCCGCCTGTACCGAGCTGCCCAGCGCCGCGCGCGGCGGCCCGGTCAGCCATGCCGTGTCACGGGTCGCACGGCTCCACCGGATCGCGGCGGGCAAGCTGCTCAAGGGCGCGGGCCTCTACCCCGGCCAGGAGTTCCTGATGATGTACCTCTGGGACGCGGGTGCGGTCCGCCAGTCCGAAGTGATCAAGGCGGTCGACCTGGACCCCTCCACGGTCACCAAGATGCTCCAGCGCCTGGAGCAGTCCGGGCACGTCCGGCGCTGCCCCGACCCGGCCGACCGCAGGGCCGTCCTGGTCGAGGCCACCGACAACAGCTGCGCACTGCTCTCCGACGTGGAGCGGTCCTGGACTAATCTGGAGGAGCACACCCTCGCCGGCCTGGACTCGGGGGAACGCAAGGAGCTGGCCAGGCTGCTGGCCAAGGTCGAGGAGAATCTCTGCCGGGAGACGGCGGACTGTCCGGCGGACCACTGACCGCCGCGCCCGTCGGGCGGCGGCAGGCACCTCAGCCGGAGAGCACGTCCAGGGCGCGGTCCACATCCGCCTCGGTGTTGTACAGATGGAAGGCCGCCCGCAGATTGCCGGCGCGGTCGGAGACCATCACCCCGGCCCGTCCCAGTTCCGCCACCCGGTCACCGAGCCCGGGCACCCCGACGACGGCCGACGGAGCCGGCAGGGCCTCGTGCCCCAGCCCGGCCAGTCCTTCGCGGAAGCGGGCGGCGAGCCCGGTGGCGTGATCATGAAGTGCCTCGATGCCGATCTCGTTGAGCAGCGCGAGGGAGTGCTCGGCGCCGTGGTACGAGAGGAAGGCGGGCGGCTCGTCGTAGCGGCGGGCATCGGGGGCGAGCTTCGCGACGGGTCCATAGGTGCTGCCCCACGGGTCCTCGGCCGCGACCCAGCCGGCGAAGACCGGCGGCAGGGAGTGCTGCGCCTCCTCGGTGACGGTGAGGAACGACGCGCCCCGCGGGCAGAGCAGGAACTTGTAGCCGCCCGCCACCGTGTAGTCGTACGCGCCGGCATCGAGCGGCAGCCAGCCGGCGGACTGGGTGGCGTCCAGCAGGGTGCGGGCTCCGTGGACGGCGGCCGCGGCCCGGACCGCGTCCAGGTCGGCGAGCCGGCCGTCGGCGGACTGCACGGAGGAGAAGGCGACGAGCGCGGTCTCGGGGCGCACCGCCTCGGCCAGTTCCTCCAGCGGGACGTACCGCATCCGGAGGTCTCCGCGCACCGCGAACGGGGTGACGACCGAGCTGAACTCCCCCTCGGGCGCCAGCACTTCGGCCCCGGCAGGCAGCGAGCAGGCGATCAGCCCGACATGAACGGTGACCGAGCTGCCGACGGCGACCCGGTCGGCGTCGACACCGGCGAGCCGCGCGAAGCCTTCCCTGGCCCCGTCCACCGCCTCGAAATCGCCCGCCCCGTTCCTGCGGCCCGTGGTGTTCCCCTCGGCAAGGACTCTCACCGCGTCGACGGTGCGGCGGGGCAGCAGGCCGCAGGTGGAGGTGTTGAGATAGGCGGTCTCCGGCGCGAACTCGGCGGCCACCGCGCGGCTGAGCGAAGAGATCATCATGGGCCCAGCCTGAATCCCCCTTAACTCATAGTCAATCACCAAGAGTTAAGGGGCGCACCCAAGCAGTACTTATGTGTGCAGCGTACGGCGGACTTATGTGTGCAGCGTACGGCGGTCAGGCGTTGCTTCCGGCCTGCGGAACTTCGCACGCCCCCTCGGCGTCGCAGGCTGCCGCGTCCCCGCCGATCGCGGTCAGCGGGCGGTCCTTCCACGCCTGCTCCAGCGCCTGGGCGAAGACCTCGGCGGGCTGGCCGCCGGAGATCCCGTAGCGCCGGTCGAGGACGAAGAACGGCACCGCGTTGGCGCCCAGTTCGGACGCCTCCTGCTCGTCGGCCCGCACCTCGGCCGCGTACGCCTGCGGGTCGGCGAGGACCGCGCGCGCCTCGTCGGCGTCCAGACCGGCCTCGACGGCCAGCTCGACCAGTACCTCGTCGTCGAAGACGGAACGCTCCTCGGCGAAGTTCGCCCGGTAGGCGAGGCTCAGCAGCTCGTCCTGACGGCCGCGGGCCTTGGCCAGGTGCAGCAGCCGGTGGATGTCGAAGGTGCTGCCGTGGTCACGCCCCTCGGTTCGGTAGCCGAGCCCTTCGGCCTGCGCGTTGGACGCGACGTTGGCCTCCATCGACTGCGCCTCCTCGCGGGTGCGGCCGTACTTCTGCGCCAGCATGTCGACGACCTGCGCGGTGTCGCCCTTGGCGCGCCCGGGGTCGAGCTCGAAGGAGCGGTGGACCACCTCGACCTCGTCGCGGTGGGCGAACCCTGCCAGGCCCTTCTCGAACCGGGCCTTGCCTATGTAGCACCACGGACAAGCGATGTCGCTCCAGATCTCGACGCGCATGACTCTTCTACTCTCCAGGCTCTCGTGCGGCTGCTCCCGCAGCACGGAGGGGCCCTCCGCTCAGGATCAAACGCCGACCGGGTTCCCGCCATTCCCCGGCAGGCCGAAGCGCGGTCCGGCTCACCGTGCGGCCGGGCGCACCGGGAGGTCCCGCTACAGGGCGGTGCGGTTCATCGGGCGGGGCAGGGGTTCCAGCGCGCCGGCGTCGCGGAGGCGCACATAGGCGTCCACGACGGGCTCGACGTCCCCGGGCGGTGCGATGTCGAGGAGCACGCCCGCTCCGCGCAGCTCCTTGCTGGGCGTACCCACCCCGCCGGGAGCCAGCGCCGCGCGCCCCGGGGAGAGGTAGCCGAGCCGGCCGACGCACAGCTGGGACTGCGTGTAGTCGTAGCCGGCGTCGTCCTCCAGGGCGTCGAGCAGGTCGTCGTCGGTCACATCGCCGATGTCCGGCTGCCAGACGTCCGCGATCAGTGCGAGCAGTGCCGCTTCGGGGACCTCGGCGCCGTCCGGGGAGAGCACCGCCAGGACGACGGCCTGGGTCACGTACTCCGACTCACCGCCGGCGCGCCCGGAGAGGCTGATCTCCCAGCCCGGCCCGCCCGTGCTCGCCAGGCTCAGTCCCGCCCCGTCCGAGGTCTGCGGGGAGTCGTGGTCGGCCTGCAGCGCGGCTGCCAGCTCCGCCTCGTCGGGCCGGAGTTCCGTGGGGCGGCCGGACGCGTGGTGGTGGGTCCAGGTCCACGGCTGTCCTGGCGGGGCGGAACCGGCCTCCGGAAGCAGTGCGGGCAGCGCGTCCAGCATCGCCTTCCAGCGTCCCGCGAGCTCCAGGGGCGACTCCTTCCGGGGTCCCCAGAAGCCCCGCACCACACGTCGCATGTCCTGCCTCCACCGTCGTGAGCCGTCGTAGGTCCCGCCCGCAACCCACGCGGATCGGCGCGCGTCCCAGGCTAGTGCCCCTCCCGGCACTAGTCGAAGGCCCCGGGCTTCCTCGTGCTCGTCTCCGGGTTCTGCTTGCTGTAGACGACCTTGATCGGAAGGCCCTCGTCACGGAAGGCCTTCCGGGCCGCCTTGGCGACGTCCGGGTCGGAGAAGTGCCATTCGACCGGACGCCCTCCGGAGGCGTTGACCTGCTCCGTCGCCTCCTTGACGAACTTCTCCCGGCCGGATGGGGTGAGCGTTCCCTTGTCACCCTTCGACAGGTAGCTCTTGTAACCGTTCTTCGCCTCCAGGAACGTCTGCCTGCCGGAGTCCCAACCGTCGTACTCCACCGGAGGCTTGCCCTCCTTGGGGTTGGCGACGATGTACTCCTTGCCGCGGTTGGTGCCGGTGATCTGTTCCTGGTAGCGGAGCCACGACTCGTTCTTCCAGTTGGGCTTGGGGTTGCGGTCGCGGCTCCCCCAGTACCCGTCGCCCGCGTCGGCCGAACCGAGCTCCGGGTCCTTCAGGTCCTTGGCCCAGTCGGGCGAGTTGTAGTTCCGCGGGTCGGAGGTGTCGTTGCGTTCGGCGTCCGGCCACGGCTTCTTCTTCTCCAGCGCCTTCGCCGCGCGGTCGGCCTCCTCGGCGCGCTTCTTGTCCGTCCAGGCGGCGCGTTCCTGGTCGCGGGCCTCCTTCGCCTTGGCCTCGGCCGCCTTGTCGCAGCCGTCGTCGGCGAGGATCACGTGGCCGGGGGTGCCGGCTGCGAGCACTCCGGTTCCGGATCCGGCGACGCCGGTGCCTCCGTAGCGGGTCCTGGATCCAAGGGGTCCGAAGGCGATGGAGCAGCCGGTCCTACGGGCCGAGTCCTCGGCCTTGTCGGCGGCCTCGTCGGCCTCCTTCGCCGCCTTGCGGGCGCCGCCGACGTCCCCGGCCTCGGCCGCCTTGCGGGCCCTGCGCGAGGCCGCCCCTGCGTCCTCGGCGGCCTCCGCCACGTCGGCGGCGATCTTGCCGATGTGGCCGAGCCTGCTGGTCTTGCCGATCACCTTCGCGACGTCGTACCCGGGAATGAAGAGGGAGCCGACGTTCCACACGACGTCGGTGACGGCGCGGGTCTTCTCCCCGTTGTTCCAGCGCTCGCGCACGTCGTCGCCGACGAACATGTCGTCGCCGACCTTGACCACGGTGTTGAACGACGCCTTGCCCCAGTCGCCGACCGCGCCGAAGTAGTCGCCCTTGTCCCACTTGCTTCCGGCGTCCTTGGAGTCGTCCGTCCACTGGCTGCCGAGCTGCTTGCCGTAGTCGACGATCCCGGACCACGTCGAGGGCTTGAAGAGGTCGATGACCCCGGTCACGTCGCCCCAGATGCCGTCCACGAACACGCCCTCGACGACCTGCGTGCCACGGTCCCAGGCACAGCCGAAGAAGCCCCAGCCGCCGCAGTCCTCCTTGTCCTCCCCGTCGCCGGAGTCGCCGGAGTCCCCCGCGTCCTCCTCGCCGGACGCGGGGATGTCGTCGTACGCGGCCTCGGGTTCGGCGGCGGTCTCGGGGTAGGTCTCCGTGCCGGGCCTGTCGGTGCCGGACCCGTCGGGGCCGCCGGCGGTGTCGGATCCGCCCGTGGTGCCAGATCCGCCCGTGGTGTCGGACCCGGACGGCCCGCCCGCGGTGTCGGACCCGGACGGCCCGCCCGCGGAACCCCCGGCGCCTCCGGCCCCGCTGTCGGTACCGCCGGTCGTGCCCTCGGTGGTGCCGCCCGCTCCCGCGCCGCCCGCTCCGCCCGTGCCGGTGGACGCGCCTCCGGTGGACGCGCCTCCGGCGGCACCGCCCCCGTCCTCGCCGCCCCCGTCCGCGCCGCCGACCACCGTGGCGCCCTCGTCCGCGCCTCCCGTGTCCGCGCCGCCCGCGCTGTCGCCCGCGTTCACCGTGTCGCCGCCGGTGCCCGTCGCCGGGCAGGACGTGCCCGTGACCGAGCAGACCGCGGCCCGGAAGCGGTCCGCCATCGGGCCGCCCACTCCGCTCAGCAGCAACGCCACGACGACGGCCGCGACGAGCATGACAAGCCCGACGTACTCCAGGGTCGACTGCCCCCGGTCACGGCGCCACGTGATCATGTGCGGCAGCGAGAAGTCCGGCTTGTCCTCCCGTTCCCGCGCCGAGAGCCGGAACCACTCACGGCTCTCCGGCCGGGTCAGGAACACCAGGATCAGCACCGGCAGGAACACCTGAGTGAAGCCGTGCATCGACCCGTCGGCGGCATTGGCCGCGCCACCGATGATCAACCACACCTGTACGGCGACGAGTCCGCCCCACACACCGCGGCCGCCGGTCCACACCCGCCGCGAGAGCAGCCAGCCCACTACTCCGGGGACGGCCCCGTACAGCAGCAGGCCGACCACGACGCCGTCCAGCGCGTCGGCGGCGAGCGCGGAACCGAACAGGCCGACGCCGCCCAGCAGCGTCGCGCCGAAGAGCACATGCAGCAGCAGCCGGGCCGCGCCCATGGCACGCGGCAGCGCGCGGCGCCCCGCACCGGGCGCGGGCCCCACGCCTCCGTACGCGGATATGCCACCTGTCGCAGACATGCTTGGCCCCCCAACCCGCACTGCCCGAAGGCAGAATGACGACACCCCAGGCTATGGAGCGGAGGCTCCCCCGTCATGGGCCCCAGGACCCAACTCGGGTCCCAGTGCCTCTGGGCCTGCTCAGTGCGGAGGGTCGCGGCCTGCGCTCCCTCGCCGATGGCATCGCTGACGTGAGTGGGTCAGCCAGCCTGCCGGCGGTACTGCCCGGGGGCCACTCCGTACTCCCGCTTGAACGCCTTGGCGAAGGAGAACTCCGAGGTGTATCCCGTCCGTTGGGCGACCGAGCGCAGGGGTGCGTCGTCGGCCCTCAGCAGCCGGCCCGCCGTCGTCATCCGCCACCAGGTCAGATAGGCCAGCGGCGGTTCGCCGACCACGGCGGTGAACCGCCGGGCGAAGGCGGCGCGGGAGAGACCGCCCAGGGACCCGAGCTCCTCGACCGTCCAGGGTCTGGCCGGGTCGTCGTGGACGGCGGACAGGGCCACCGAGACCGCCGGGTCGGCGAGCGCCGCCGACCAGCCCGCCGGCGCCCCGTTCGGACGGGGCGCCGCCTGCTCCTCCAGCCACCACGTGCGCAGGATGTACAGCAGCAGGGTGTCGAGCAGCGCGGGCACCACGGCGTCGGAGCCGGGCAGCGGGGTCCGGAGCTCGCTGCCGAGCAGGTCGATCGCCGAGCGCAGCGCGGGGTGGGCGCCGACCCCGGCCGGGAGGTGGACCACGTCGGGCAGGTGCGAGAGCAGGGGATGTGCGCGCGCCCGGTTCAGTCTGTAGGCGCCGCACAGGAGTTGCACGGCCGGAGCCGACGCGTCGGAGGGTGGCTCGTCGGCGGGCGCCGGCCAGGTGCCGTCCGGGCCCGGGACGACATCGTCGACCGGTGTGGCGGGGTCGTCGGCCAGCGCATGCCCTCGGCCGTGGGCCAGGAACACCACATCACCGACGCCCAGCCGCACCGCAGGAGCCTCACCGGGAGGGATCAGCCAGGCCGAGCCCTGGAGCACCACATGAAATCCGGCTCCCTCGGATGCGGGGAACCTCATGCCCCAGGGGGCGAACCTGCTCTGCCGGGAGGAATGCGGTCGGCCGCCCCGCATGGCCGTGATCACGTCGCTGAGGACATCCATGACGCCAGCGTATCCACGGGCGCGGGAGCAGGAGACGATCGGACATGGAAGGGCGCTTCTCGGATATGGATCGTCTTGGAACACCTTCGTACGGTGATGAACATGAGCGAGACGAGCACAGCAACACCCGCCACCACCAAGGCCGTTCTCTTCCACACCACCGGTGACCCGGACGTCCTCACCGTCGAAGAGGTGCCACTGCCCGCGCCCGGCCCCGGCGAGGTACTCATCCGGGTCGAGGCCCTGGGTCTCAACCGGGCCGAGGCCCTCTTCCGCGCGGGCACGTACTTCTACCAGCCGACGCTGCCGGCCTCCCGCAACGGCTACGAGGCTGCCGGAGTCGTCGAGGCCGTCGGTACGGGGGTGAGCGACTTCGCGCCCGGCGACCTCGTGATGGCCACACCCGGGAAGGAACTGAGCGGCCACGGCCTCTACGCCGAGCGCGTGGTGGTTCCGGCCGGGTACGTGCTCCACCGGCCCGCGGGCGTGGACGTGGTGAAGGCGGCCGCCGCCTGGCTGACGTACTCCACCGCCTACGGCGCCCTGCTGGAGAGGGGCGGCCTGCGGCCCGGCGACCACGTGGTGGTCACCGGGGCGTCGAGCGGGGTCGGCACGGCGGCGCTCCAGGTGGCCGGGCGGATCGGGGCGGTCCCGATCGCCACCACCCGTACCGCCGCCAAGAAGCAGCGACTGCTCGGTCTGGGGGCCGCGCACGTCATCACGACGGACGACGAGGACGTGGTGAAGGAGGTCGGGCGCATCACCGGCGGCAAGGGCGCCGAGGTGATCTTCGACGCGATCGGCGGGCCCGGCCTCGCCACGCTGGGCGAGGCGGCAGCTCACGACGGGACGCTGATCGTGTACGGGTGGCTGGACGGCCGGCCGGCCGTGCTGCCGTCGAACTGGCCCCTGACCGTGATCGGTTACAACAATCTCGCCCTGTCGGCCGATCCGGACCGCCGCCGACGGGCGGCCCATTTCATCGGCTCCGGTCTCCGCAGCGGCGCCCTGGCTCCCGTGGTGGGGGCGACGTTCGACGGCCTGGAGCGGATGCCGGACGCGCACCGGCTCATGGAGTCCAACGCGCACACCGGGAAGATCGTGGTGACGGTCCGGCACTGAACTGAATGCGCGCACGGCGGCGTACCGGCTCGGAACATGAGCCCTGCTCCGCGCGCGCATACCGGTCAGACCGTCAGCGTCTCTCCCGCACGGAAGGCGTTCACCGTGACGGAACCGGCCGGCTCCGCACCTCGTACGAGATGCGCCTGCCCGGCCCCGGCCACCACCGCGCGGCCGTCGCTCTCCACGGTCAGCAGCGTGCTCTCGTCGAGGGCGACACCACAGGCCGTGTCCCCGCGGGCGACGGCAGCGACCAGACGAGCGAGCGTCCCCCACTGTGCGGCGTGCACCTCGACGGTGTACGGGACGAGTCCGAGGCCGTCGCGGACCTCGATCTCTTCGAGGTCCTCGGCGGCGTCATCGGGACAGACCGGAACTCCACGGTCCAGCCACCCGCCGACCAGGGCCCGGCCGGCGGCCACGACGGCTCCCGCGGAGAAGCCGGCGTACGGCAGCGAGTGCTCGGTGAGAGCCCGAGCCACCACGGCCGCCACCGGGCCGATCGCGTCCTGGTAGGCGGGGGTCAGTCCACCGCCGACCAGCAGTCCGTCCAGACCGGCAAGCATCTCGGGCGCGAACACTCCGCCCACCGGCACGAGCAGCGGCACCGGCCTGCACTGCGGCGCCACCGCGCGCAGCACGGTGGCGTAGCGCACGAACTGCTCGTCGCCGTCCCCCTCGTCGACCAGCAGGCACCCCACCACACCGTCCCGCCCCGCCTCGGCGAGGAACGGCCCGTACACGAGCGACGCGACGTCCTCGTCCCAGCCGCCCCCGATCAGATGCACAGCCATGGCACGTCTCTCCCCCAACGGTTCGGCAGTGGACCGTCGGCAGAGTCTCACGGGAGGTGGCGCACGAGCAGGGATTTTCCGGCGGCGGATGGCGGTGGGCCGTGTCCTTGACGGGGCGGGCACGGTCCACGGACGGTGATCCACCAGATCCTGCCGGGCTGCCGGGCAGGCGGGCCGGCAATCACGCGGGGCTCCCGGTCGAGGCCTGCGGTATGCGGTCCCGGCCGGGTACGGCCACGCACACCGTGATGCCCCCGCCCTCCGTGTCCGGAAGGCGGGGGCATCACGGTGTGCGGTCCGGTCAGCTGCCGTCGCGCAGGTCGGCGATCCCCTTCGGCCGGAACTCGATCCGGTCGAAGGAGACCTCGCAGCCCTCGCCCGTGGGCGACTGGGCCAGGAAGCCGATGGACGCGGTAGCGGCCCGTTCCGGCTCGCCCAGGGCGAAGAGGCGGACGAAGGTCCACTTCTCGCCGTCGGGCGAGGCGTGGCAGGCGAAGGCGTTGCCGGTGCGGCTCAGGCGCAGCCAGTAGGTGTCGCCGTCGACGACGAAGGAGTTGACGTCGTCGGAGTGGCCGCGGGTGACGACCGTGCAGATGGTGGGGCGGTCCGGGGAGAGCTCCAGGCAGACCTTGGCCCACTCCCGGTCGCCGACGTGGAGGTAGAGGACCCCTGCGTCGAAGGCGGCGGCGAAGCCCGCCTTCACCCGGGCGATCAGCTGGAAGTCGCCTGCCGGGGCGGTGCCCAGGACCCGGGGCGCGTCGCTCTCGGTGTCGAGGGAGGTGCCGTCCGGCGGGACGAAGCGGTCCTGCCGGGCGCCGGCCCGGCCGGTGAGTACGCCGTCCTGGTAGCTCCAGCCGGCGGCGGGGCCGAACGGCTCCAGGTCGAAGGGGAGTTCGGGAAGTCGGAGGGTCATGCGGGTCGTCCGTTCACGCGGCGGGGCAGGCCCTGCGGGTTGTCCTCGCGCAGCTCCGGCGGGAGCAGCGCGTCGGGGGTGGTCTGGTAGCTGACCGGGCGCAGCCAGCGCTCGATCGCGGTCGCGCCGACCGAGGTGGAGGTGGAGGTGGTGGCCGGGTAGGGGCCGCCGTGGTGCTGGGCGGGTGCGACGGCGACGCCGGTCGGCCAGCCGTTGACCAGGACGCGTCCGGCGAGCGGGGTGAGCGCGGCCAGGAGCGCGGCGGCGCTGTCGTCGGTCTCCTCGGTGGCGATCTGGAGCGTGGCGGTGAGGTTGCCGGGCAGCCGGGACAGGACCGCGGTGATCTCGTCCTCGGAGGTGTAGCGGGCGACGACGGTGACCGGGCCGAAGCACTCCTCCAGGAGCGCGTCGTGCGGCCCCTCGGTGGCGAGCCGCTGCGCCGGTACGGTCAGGAAGCCGGCCGCGACGGTGTGTTCACCGCCGGCTCCGGGGGTGACCGGGACCTTCACGTCAGGGAGTGCGGCGCGCTCGCTCACTCCGGCGAGGAAGGCGTCGCGCATACGGTGGTCGAGCAGGACTCCGGCCTCGGTGTCGCTGACCACTGCGGTGAGGGACTTCAGCAGCCGGTCGCCGCTCTCGCCCGCGGGGGCCAGTACGAAGCCCGGCTTGGTGCAGAACTGGCCCGCGCCCATGGTGATCGAGCCCGCGAGCCCCGCGCCGATCTGCTCGCCGCGCTCGGCCGCGGCCGCCTCGGTGATGACGACGGGGTTGAGGGAGCCGAGCTCGCCGTGGAAGGGGATGGGCACCGGCCGCGCGGCCGCCGCGTCGAAGAGGGCGCGGCCGCCTCGGATGGAGCCGGTGAAGCCGGCGGCGCTGACGAGCGGGTGCCTGACCAGTTCGACGCCCGCCTGGAAGCCGTGCACCAGGGTGACGACGTCCTCGGGCAGCCCGTGCTGCGCCGCGGCCCGGCGCAGCACGGAGGCGCACAGTTCGGAGGTGGCGGGGTGGTCGGGGTGCGCCTTGATCACGACCGGGCAGCCGGCCGCGAGCGCGCTGGCGGTGTCGCCGCCCGGGACGGAGAAGGCGAGCGGGAAGTTGCTGGCCGCGTAGACGGCGACGACGCCGAGCGGGATCTTGTAGCGGCGCAGGTCGGGCCACGGAGGGGTGCGGGTGGCGTCCTCGTGGTCGATGTGGATGTCGAGGTACGCGCCCTCGTCGACGACCTCCGCGAAGGCACGCAACTGGGCTGCGGTGCGGGCGAGTTCACCGGTCAGCCGGGCCGGACCGAGTGCCGTCTCGGCGTCGGCGGCCTCGATGACGTGCTCACCGGCCCCGGCGAGCAGATCGGCCGCGGTGCGCAGGAAGGCGGCGCGCACGGTGCGGTCGGCCAGGGAGCCGCGTGCGGCGTGAGCGGCCCGGACCGCGCGGTCGACCTCCTCCGCTGTAGCCTCCACCGCAACCTGCTCACGCGGGTTCCCGGTGCGGGGGTCGACGCTCCAGACTGGTGCTGCTGCCACCGTGTTTCCTTCCGCTCCACTGCCACACATCAGAAGTTGTTCGGTATTCTGAACAGAGTTCCTGATCGTGAATATGAAGCGACTCTATTTCCGGGCGTTCGGTGTTGGCAAGAAGTCGCAGGGTTTCGTAAGTGGGCTGGAAGGGGCGTAGGGCGATGTCGGTTGCCGAGTCTGGTGGGGCACAGGTCAAGTCCGCGGTACGGACAGTGGAGTTGCTGGAGTACTTCGCCGGGCGGCCGGGCATGCACTCGCTCGCCGCGGTGCAGGAGGCCGTCGGATACCCCAAGTCCAGCCTCTACATGCTGCTGCGCACCCTGGTCGAACTGGGCTGGGTGGAGACGGACGCGACGGGGACGCGGTACGGGATCGGGGTGCGCGCACTCCTGGTCGGCACCTCGTACATCGACGGCGACGAGGTGGTCGCGGCCGCCCGTCCCACCCTGGACCGGCTCTCCGACGACACCACGGAGACCATCCACCTCGCCCGGCTCGACGGGACGAACGTGGTCTACCTCGCCACCCGCCAGTCCCAGCACTACCTGCGCCCCTTCACCCGCGTCGGCCGCCGGCTGCCCGCGCACTCGACCTCGCTCGGCAAGGCACTGCTGGCCACCCACAGCGACGAGCAGGTCCGCAAGATGCTCCCGGAGACGCTGCCCGCGCTGACCGAGCACACCCTGACCGACCGGGAGAAGCTCATCGAGGAGCTGCACCTGATCCGCGAGCAGGGGTACGCGGTGGACCGCGAGGAGAACACCCTGGGGCTGCGCTGCTTCGGCGTGGCGGTCCCGTACCGCACCCCGGCCCGGGACGCCATCAGCTGCTCGGTGCCGGTCGCCCGGCTCACACCGGCGCACGAGCAGATGGTCAAGGACGCGCTGTTCGACGCGCGGGACCGGCTGACCCTCGCCACCCGGAGGCTCTGATCGTGGATGTCTCGCTGCGCACGGTACGAGACGTCGACCTGCCGTTGTTCTTTGCCTGGATGTCCGACCCGGAGTCGGTCCGCACGGCCGCCTTCACCAGCGAGGACCCGGCCGACCGGCACGCGTTCGACGCCCACTGGGCGCGCATCCTGGCGGACCCCTCCGTCGTGATGCGCACGGTGCTCGCGGACGGTGCGGTGGTCGGCAGCGCCGGGGCGTACGGAGTGCCGGACGACCGTCAGGTCACGTACTGGATCGACCGGGCGCACTGGGGCCGCGGCCTGGCCACCGCCGCCTTGGGCGCGCTGCTCGACGTCGTACCGGAACGCCCGTTGTACGCGCGCGCGGCGGCCGACAACACCGGCTCGCGGCGGGTGCTGGAGAAGTGCGGGTTCACAGTGACGGGCACGGACCACGGCTACGCGCACGCGCGCGGCGAGGAGACGGACGAGCTGCTGTTCACCCTGCCCGGGTGAGAACCGCCGCCCCGTCCCGCGCGGCAGGCCGGCCGGCCTGCCGCGCGATTCGCCATGACCTTCGAGGCCTCGAACACCACTCCGATAACATGCTCGAATTCATGGCGATTGACCTCATCGCTCACCCCTCACCGGCGAACCGTGCTGCCCGGCGCGACAAGTGCCCCACGACGTGACGTACTCCACCAACATCTAACAAATCGGCCAAACACTTGATACCTATAGCATCGCGGGTGTTTTCGCGAATAACCAACGGAAATACGCCCGGCACTTGGCGTCGGCCACGGACGGCGCTGTATGCCACCGCGGCGGTGGTGGGCCTCGGATTCCTCGTCGCTCTGGAGATAGCCGCGCGTCACTACGGGCTGCCGGGGCCGATCGCCAGCCAGGCGCGAGAGGTGATAGTCGCCCCCGCCTCAGGTTTCCTGCTGTACGCCAGCATGGGCCTGATGATGGTCGTACTCACCTGGCGGCAGCGGTTCATCGCGCTGGGGACCGCGATCGGTATCGACCTCGTCATCCTGCTGGTGCGCTGGGTGGCCGACGCGCCGGTGACCCACGGCCACCCCTTCGGCAACGGCGCGCTGTGGGTGATCCTGGGGTGCGCGGTCATCGCGGTCACCCGCCGCACCGGCAGGGAACGCGTCCTGTTGCTGAAGGGTGTCGGGCTGGGCCTGGTGCTGGTGACCGGCCGCAAGACCGGCGACACCTGGTTGCTCATCACCTCCAAGACCCGACCGCTGGTACTCGACCAGTACGTCGCGACCGCCGACCACGCGCTGGGCAACCCCTCGTGGCTGGTGGGCCGGCTGGTCAGGTCCACCGGGTCGTTCGGTGAGGTCTTCCTCAACTCCGTCTACACCCAGCTCGCGGTGGCCGCGGTCGTCGTAGCGCTCTACCAGCTGCGCAACGTCGCGGACGAACGCCGCTTCCCGTCCCACCACCTGGTGCGCACCTTCCTGGTCATCGGCCTCCTCGGACCGGCCATCTACATGATCTACCCGGTCGTCGGACCGGTCTTCGCCTACGGCGCCGACGGCGGGCACTGGGCCGTGGCCAATCTGTGGCCCGACGCTATGCCGCCGCGCAGCGGCCCGCAGCACATGCCGTTCGACGACTTCACCCCGCGCAACTGCATGCCCAGCCTGCACACGGCCTGGGCCACCACGATCTTCATCCACTCCCGCAAGGGCCCCCGGTTCCTGCGGTACGCGGGAGCGTTCTGGCTGGTGGCCACCCTCGCCGCGACGCTGGGCTTCGGCTACCACTACGGCATCGACATCATCACCGGCGTGATATTCACCGTCACGATCGAGACGGCCCTGCGCTCACAGGAACGCGGCTGGGACCGGTCCGGGACCCAGCTGGTCGCCTACGGCACAACGGTCTTCGCCGCGATCCTGGCGGCCGCCCGCTGCGTGCCGACGCAGATGGCCGCCCATCCGTGGCTGTTCGGCCCCCTGCTCGTTCTGGCGACGGCCTCGGTGATCTACGCGTATGTGCGGACCACCAGGCAGTGGGACCACCCGAAGCCCGCACCGGTGCGGCAGCCGGAGCTGCAGCCCGAACTGGTCTGAGCCGCTGCGGCGTTCCGTCTCCGCCGTCCGGCGGAGACGGATCGTCGCCGGGCACGACGTGCCGGGACCGGCCGCGCGGCAGCGTGGGTGCCATGACACGGACACCTCTCGCACCCGCTCCCGCACCGGAAGCCGCCTCACCCGTCACCAACCGTCTCCGCACGTCGCTGCGTGCCGTCGCGATCGTCTCCTGCCTGCCCTACATCACCCTCAAGGCCGCCTGGATCTCCGGCAGTCACCTCGGGATCCCGGCCGGCAGCCCGCTCCTCGACCACCGCACCTCGATGGCTGTCGCGAACGGCGCGTCGGTCCTGATGGACAGCGCGGTCGTGGTCATCGCCCTGCTGCTCACCCAGGCCTGGGGCCGGCGCGTACCCGCCTGGCTGCTCGCCCTGCCGATGTGGGTGGCGACCGGTCTGCTGCTGCCGATCATGACCGGCTATCCGCTCCAGCTGCTGGTCCAGGCCCTGGGCGGGAAGACCGTCAACAAGGGCGACGTGGGCCGCCCCTTCCTGGACGAATGGGTCTTCGGCGTCGTCTACGGCGGCTTCATCCTCCAGGGACTGGCCCTCGGCACCCTGTTCGCGCTGTACGCCAGGGACCGCTGGGGCCACCTCTGGCAGGGCACGCTGCGCGAACTGCCGGACAGTCCCACCGCTCCCGCGCTCCGGGCCGCCGCCGTCGCCGCCTCACTGATCGCCCTGGTGCCCGGCACCCTGCATCTGCTCTGGGCCGCCGGCTCGACGACAGGCCTCAACGAGGGCCGGATCGCGGAGCGCACCAGCGGCTCCGCGGTACTCGAAGCCGTTTTCGCCCTCTTCGTCGTCGTCACCGCCGTCGCAATCCTGGTCCTGGCCTTCCGTCGCGACTCCGCGCTGCCGCTGTGGGCGCCGCTCGCCCTGGCCTGGGGCGGCTCCGGTGCGACGGCCTGCTGGGGCGGCTGGATGAGCATCGCCTCGCTGAGCGACATCGACGACATCGCCGATCAGCCCACCGCCACCATGGTGCTGATCTACGCTGTCCAGATGCTGGTCGGGACACTGGTGATGACACTGGGCGCGTACTTCCTGGCGGAGCGCTCGGCCACGACGCGGGCGGCAGGCCCGCGGGCGTGACGCCGCTGCTCGGCCGGCGGGCCCGGCAGCGCTGGCTGCACCTGATCATCGGCGGCGCCCTGCTGATGCCGTACTTCCTGGTCGGCACGGTGATCGTCGGCGCGTACCGTCCGGAAGCCACGCTCTTCGCCTCGCCGGCCGGCCAGCTCATCGCGTTCGCCTACGCGCTGCCGATGGCCGCGGTCACCGCCCTCCTCCCGCTCGCCCGGCCGCTCTCGGTGTCCGTCGCCCGTGCCCTGTGCGGTCTGCCGGCGGACCGGCCGCTCGCGGACGGGCCCGCCAGGACCCGGCAGGCCAGGATCCGTTCGGCGGCCTGGTTCACCCTGCACGTGGGGCTCGGGGGCATCGTCAGCGGCATGACGCTGGCGCTGGTCCCGTTCGCCGTGGGCGTCATGGGGCTGCCGTTCTTCGCGACCGTGCGGGACTCCCCCGTGCTGGACCTGCCCCCGGCGCTGGACCGGACATGGGTCCTGGCCCTGGCGCCCCTCGCCGGGGTCGCGATGCTGGTGGCGCTGGCCGGCTGCGCGGCGGCGGCCGGGGCACTGCTGGCGAACCGGGCACCGGTGCTGCTGGGCCCGACCCCCGACGACCGGCTGGCCGCCGCCGAGCGCCGCGCGGCCGAGCTGGCGGTCCGCAACCGGCTGGCCCGCGAACTGCACGACTCGGTCGGCCACGCGCTCAGCGCCGTCACCCTCCAGGCGGGCGCGGCCCGCAGGGTTCTGGACAGCGACCCGGAGTTCGTCCTGGCCGCGCTGACCGCGATCGAGGAGACGACGCGGCGCACGGTCGGTGAACTCGACACCGTTCTGGGGCTGCTGCGCAAGGACGACGAGGTACCGGACGCGCCGTCCGGCCCGGGGCTCGACGCGCTGGACGGGCTGCTGGCGCACTGTGGGATGCCTGTCGCCTACGCCGCCGACGGCGAGACGGGCACGGTCCCCGCGGCGGTGTCGCGCGAGGCGTACCGGATCGTGCAGGAAGGGCTGAGCAACGCGCTGCGGCACGGCGGGCGCGGTGAACCGGCGCGGCTGCGGATCACGGTGCGCACCGGGGAGCTGGAGATCGCCCTGGACAGCCCGTTGCCCGCACGGCCGGCGGTGGTGCGCCCCGGCGGCGGCCTGGGGCTGCGCGGCATCGCCGAACGGGCCGTACTGCTCGGCGGCCGTACCGAGGCAGGACCGCACGACGGCGGTTGGCGGCTGACCGCCCGCCTCCCCCTGCACGCCCCCGCACAGGAGCAGCGATGAACACACCGGTCCGGATCGTCCTCGCCGACGACGAACGCATGGTCCGTACCGCCCTGCGGGTCATCCTGGACGCCGAGACCGGCCTGGAGGTCGTCGGAGAGGCGTCGACGGGCGCGGAGGCCGTCTCCGTGGTGCGGGCACTGCGCCCCGATGTGGTGCTGATGGATGTGCGGATGCCGGAGATCGACGGGATCCGGGCGACGGAGCAGATCCTGGCCACGCTCGACCCGGCCCCCCGCATCGTCGTCGTCACCACGTTCGAGAACGATTCCTATGTGTACGAGGCGCTGCGCGCCGGGGCGTCGGGCTTCCTGCTCAAACGGGCGGCGGCCGAGGACCTGGTGCAGGCGGTACGGCTGGTCGCCCGCAGCGACTCGTTGCTCTTCCCCTCTGCGGTACGGGGTCTCGCGGCCGCGTACGGGAAGCGGCAGCCGTCCGCCGCGCCGCCGTGGGTGGCCAGGCTCACCGGCCGGGAGGCGGACGTGCTGCGGCTGATGGCGAGCGGGCTCACCAACGCGGAGATCGCCGCCCGGCTGGAAGTGGGCCCGGCGACGGTGAAGAGCCATGTGGCGGCCGTCCTCGCGAAGGTCGGCGTCCGGGACCGTACCCAGGCGGTCATCGCGGCGTACGAGTCGGGTTTCATCACGCCCGGCTGACCGCGGCCGGCCCCGGCCGACCTCGGCGGGGCACGGCGGAATCGATGAGGAATCGGTGAGAAACGGCACAGGCGGGAACGGAGTACGGCATCCCGCTCGTCCCTCCAGCGGGATGAACAAGACGATCAGGCGCGCCTCGGTCTTCTCCCTGCTGCTGGTCCTCGCCCTGCTGGGGCGTGCGACCTGGGTGCAGGCGTACCAGGCCCGGGCGCTCGCAGACAACGACCACAACCGGCGGAACACCATCGCGCAGTACGCGCAGCCGCTCGGCGACATCATCGTGGCCGGCTCCCCGGTCACCGGATCGAAGAAGACGGAGGGCAGCGATCTCGCGTACAAGCGCACCTACAAGGAAGGTGACCTCTACGCGGCCGTCACGGGTTACGGCTCGCAGGCCTACGGCTCCACCCAGCTCGAAGGAATCTACAGCGAGGTGCTGGACGGCACCGACACCCGGCTGAAGAATCCGCTGAACGCGCTGACCGGCAAGCAGAGCACGCCCGGCAACGTGCTGACGACGATCGACCCCGACGTCCAGAAGGCGGCGTACGAGGCGCTCGGGGACGACAAGGGCGCGGCCGTCGCGATCGACCCGAAGAGCGGGCAGATCCTGGGGATGGTCTCCTCCCCGTCCTACGACCCCTCCGACATCAGCGGGACGACGGACGGCGACACCTGGCAGAAGCTGCTCGCCGACCCGGACAAGCCGCTGGTCAACCGTGCGCTGCGGCAGCCGCTCGCGCCCGGTTCGACGTTCAAGCTGGTGGTGGCATCGGCAGCGCTGGAGAACGGTCTGTACAGCTCCGTCGACGAGCCGACGAAGAGCCCCGTCCCCTACACGCTGCCCGGAACCAGCACCGTCCTGCGGAACGAGAGCGCCACCGCCCCGTGCGAGAACGCGACGCTGCGCGTGGCGCTCCAGTACTCCTGCAACAACGTCTTCGGCAAGGTCGCCGCCGATCTCGGCCAGGACAAGGTGCGGGCGATGGCGGAGAAGTTCGGCTTCAACACCGAGAAGCTCGATGTGCCGGTCCGGGCCTCGAAGAGCGTCTACCCGTCCGGGATGGACAAGGCGCAGACGGCGCTGAGCGGCATCGGCCAGTTCGAGGTCACCGCGACGCCGCTCCAGATCGCGATGGTCTCCGCGGCCCTCGCCAACGACGGCGAGCTGGCCGCACCGCACATGGTCTCCAAGGTGACGGACGCGGACGGCGGCACGCTGGAGGACTTCGAGGACGGTGACATGAAGCGGGTCGTGTCCTCGTCCACGGCGGAGCAGCTGCGCAGCGCGATGGTGACCGTCGTGGAGGAGGGCACCGGCACCAACGCCCGGATCGCCGGAGCTGAGGTGGGCGGCAAGACGGGCACAGCGGAAAACGGTGTGGGCAACAGCAACACCCCGTACGCGTGGTTCACCTCGTACGCGAAGGACGACTCCAGCGGCCAGGAGGTCGCGGTCGCCGTGATCGTGGAGGACTCGGGCTCTGCGGCGTCGGAGGTCAGCGGCAACGGCCTCGCCGCGCCGATCGCCCAGAAGATGATGAAGGCCGCGCTCCAGCGGTAGGCGAGAGCCGCGCGACGTCCCGGTACCTCCATTCTTTTCGGGGTGTCGGGACGTTCGCTGTGTCCCGGCCCCTTCAGGTTTGCGCCCTGTTACGCCTTACTTGGGTACGCACCCGCGTCGAAGCGCTTCCGTGGTGCGCTGGTACGCTCTCGCCCCGCCGCCCGCCGTGGGCAGCGGCTGGGAACGTACACAACCCGACCACGCGGCACCGGGATTCGAGCGAAGAGATGAGGTAGCTGTGGGCACGTCCCTCGACCACGCCGATGCCAATGCCGATGCCGCTGCCGCCGAGTTCCATGAGTTCTTCGAGGCCCACTACGCCGAACTCGCCCGGCTGGCCCATCTGCTGACCGGCGAGGCCGATGCCGCCGACGATCTGGCGGCCGACGCACTGCTGGCGCTCTGGCACCGCTGGGACCGGGTCAGGGACGCCGACCATCCGGTGGCGTACGCGCGCGGCGTCGTCGCCAACATGGCGAGGACCCGGATCCGCAGCGCGGTGCGCGAGCGGCGCCGGATCGCGCTGTTCTGGGCGCCGCGCGGCAGCGGGGAAGCTGTCGACGATCCGGACGTGCCGGCCGTCGTCGACGTCCAGGGGGCGCTGCGCAGACTGCCGTTCCGCAAACGTGCCTGTGTGGTGCTGCGGCACGCTTTCGACCTCTCGGAGCGGGACACCTCTCTGGTGCTCGGAATCTCGGTGGGTACGGTGAAGAGCCAGACCTCGCGTGCTGTCGCGGAACTGCAGCGGCTGCTGGGTCCACAGACCTCCGCCACGCACATCCAGGCGGCTGTCGCGGCGCAGCCCAGCGGAGGAGACCGGTGAAGGACGAGGAGCTGTCCGTGCGGCTGCGCCAGGCCGCCGAGGCGCACCGCCCCGACCGGGAGCGGATGCTGGCCCGGGTCGAGCGCGGTATGGCCGAGGGCCGCCCGCCGGCCCGCGTGGTGCGCCCGCCGCGTGCCGCGGCGCCGTGGCTGCGGATCGCGGGGGCGACGGCCGCGGTCTGCGGAGTGCTGGCGTTCGGCGCCGTCGCCGTCACCTCCGCCGGCGGGGACGACGGACCGCGCGGGGAGCGGGTGGCCGCGCCGCCGGCTTCCTCCCCCGCCGCGGCCGCGACTGCGCCCGCGGGCCTCGGGGCGTTGCGTACCGAGGACGGGCCGTTGTGGACGGACGGTGCCGTCGACCCGCACTCCAACGCGTACTGGGCGCAGAGCGATGTGACGCTGCGGACGACCCGGCCGCTGTCCGCGCTCACCGTGGAGCTGCGCATCGCCCTCACCGGCGGGGTGAACAGCACCGGTTCCTGGCGCTCGTTGCCCGAGAAGGACTTCACCGTGTCGGCGACGGAGGACGGCGGCTATCTCGTCTACCGGTGGGCGCTGAAGGCGGGCCGGACCGTCCCCGCCGGTACCCACACGTTCGCGGGGCAGTACAACCACGCCGAGGGCGAACGGAACGCGGTGGGCGACTACCTGACCGCGCACGCGATACCCGTTTCCGGTGAACGGGCCTCGGTGGGCGACTACTTCGGCCCGGACCACTGACCGCTCGTCCGGACGGCCGGAAGATGGCGGACAGCGGACGGCGGCAGCCCGTCGCGCACCCGAGCACTCAGAGCAGCGGCGGTAGGGCGGCCCCCGCCGGTGCCGGGAAGGCACCGGCGGGGAATCCACCGGACGGCGGTCCGTGGTCAGGCGCCGGGAATCCGGCCGGCGCCGGCCTTGAGGCCGACGAGCAGGGGCACGAGCAGCGGGTGGTCGACCTTGGCGCGCAGGGTCGGCGTCCAGCCGGCGCCGGTGGTGAGCTGCTCCGCGGGGACGCCCGCGTTGTGGACGGCGACGAGGTCCGTCCGGCGGCCGTTGACGTAGTTGTCCGCGGCGGTGAGCGAGGACTCGGACCACTTCTTGAGGATCTTCGCCTGGTCGAATCCGGCGCCGAGGGTGAACGCGTTGTGCTCGGCGACGAGCTGGGACTTGGCGCCGATGCCGTACGTGTAGCCGTAGACGCTGCCCGTCGTGGCGACGAAGTGGTTGTTGTAGGAGTCGACCTGCCCGAAGCGGACGCGGGGGGCGCGCTCGTTCACGTCCTTGAAGAGGTTGTGGTGCAGGGTGACCCGGAGCTTGCCGCTGTCGGTCGCACCGGCGCCGTCGCTGTTGCCGATGAGCATCGTCTTGTCGTGGTCCTTGAGGACGTTCCACGAGACGGTGACCAGGTCGGCACCCTTGACGATGTCGAAGAGCCCGTCGTGCTGCTGGTACAGCTCGTCGAAGTAGCGCGGCTGGCCGGCGTCGGGGCGGTCCCCGTCGCTGAAGGTGTTGTGGTCGACCCAGACGTGGTCGGAGCCGTAGACGACGAGGTTGTCGTACTCCGAGTTCCAGTGGCCGGTCTCACCGTCCGTGGGGTCCCACTGGGGGAAGCAGTCGTAGGTGTCCTCGAACGAGATGTTCCGGACGATGACGTTGGAGACGTTCTGGATCTGGAGGCTGGCGCCGATGACCGTCGCGTCCTTGCCGACCCCGACGAGCGTGGTGTTGGACGGGACGTAGACGTTCACCGCGGCCTTCTGCAACGCCGCGGACGCGAGCCGGGCGTCCTCCAGGGGGCCCGACGGGACCTCGTCCCGGCCCCAGGTGGCGGGGTCGTAGGCGGCGAGATACGTGTCCAGGGTGTAGCCGTCGGTCTGGTACGCCTCGCAGTCGATCGGGGTGCCCTCGGCGTCGGAGTTCCCGTGGACGGTTCCGTCGATCCTGATGATCTTCGGTGCGTCGCCCGCGTCCTCGAAGGCGGCGATGAGTTCGGCCCGGTTGCTCACGGTGTAGATGTGGTCGGGGGTCGCGGCGGCGCCGCCGGTGGTGGAGCCATCGGCGGCGGCCCAGCCGTCGCCCTTGGCGAGGACGGCGCGGTCGATGCCCTTGTGGTGGCCGGGGCCGGCCGGGTGCCCGGTGGCCTGAGCGGGGACGGAGACGGCGAGCGCCAGGGAGGCGCAGCCCATCACCAAGGCGATGGCGCGGGCATGACAGATGCGTGCGGGCATGGCGGATCCTTCAGTGGTGAGGTGAGGTGAGGTGAGAAGGAACGGGTGGGGCGGCCGGGTCAGGCCTGCGGCCAGGTGATCCACTCGAGCGGGATCGCGGAGTCGGTACGGCGTACGTCGCGCGGGGCGAGTACCTGCCCGGCCACGAGGGCCCGGGCGACGAGCCGCGCGGCCTCGACGGCGCCGCGGGGCTGGAAGTGCGTGTTGTCCTGTCGCCCGTCGGGGTAGTTGGGCGACTGGCCCGGCTCCAGCCAGTTGAAGTAATCCGACGTGCCGTCGGGCCCGAGCTCCTGCCAGCGCGCGAGCGTGAGCGCCTGGAGGTCGAGCAGGGGTACGCGCTCCTGGGCGGCCAGCGCGCGCATCGCGGCCGGGTACTCGCCGTGGGTGGGCTTCGCCGTGCCGTCGGCGGCGAAGCGGCGGCGCTCGACCGGGGTGAGCAGGACCGGCCGCACCCGGCGGGACCGCGCGCCGCGCACGTACTGACGCAGGTGGTCCTGGTAGGTGGTGTACGGGTCGGTGCCGCGGGCCGGGTCCTCGGTCTTCTCGTCGTTGTGCCCGAACTGGATCAGCAGGAGGTCACCCTCGCGGACCCCCTCCAGCAGGGCCGCGAGCCGGCCCTCGTCGATGAAGCTCTTCGAACTGCGGCCGTTCATCGCATGGTTGGCGACGGCCAGGGTACGGCCCAGGAAGAACGGCAGGGCCATCCCCCAGCCGGTCTCGGGCGCCGCGTCGGCGTACTTCTGCGCGGCCGTCGAATCGCCGGCGATGTGCAGGGTACGGGGACGGGGGCGGCCGCCCGGGCTGTGCGCCGCCGCTGCGGTGCCGGTGGCGAGTACCAGGGGCAGCGCGGTGATGGCGGCCACGGTCTGCCTGCGGGTGAGTGACACGGTGAAGCTGCCTCTCTCATGGATGCGTAGCGGTGCGTACGCGGGCGTACGGCGGTACGGAGTGCAGGAGGAGAGGGGACCGGCGGCGGGACGCGACCCGAACCGCCGCCGGTCCCCGGTCACCGGGGTGTCGGCCTGGCGAGCGGCCGGTCAGCCGTTGCCGATCTCCTTCCACTCCTTCTGGGCCGTGTTCAGCTCGTCCGCGATCTTGTCCAGGAAGGCCTTGGCCGTGACCTTGCCGAGCAACAGCTTCTGGAACTCCGGCTCGTTGTCCGCCTTGCTGATGTTGTTCCAGTCCGGCAGGTAGTACGGCAGCTGCACGATCTTGGTGGAACCGTCGGTGAGGGCCTTCGCGGCGAGCTCGGTCGGCTCGGTGGCGCTGATCCACGGGTCCTTGGCGGCCTCGGTGTTGGCCGGGATGGCGCCCGCGGACTCGTTCCACTTGCTGTTCGACTCGTGCGAGGCGGCGAACTCGATGAACTTCCAGGACGCCGTCTTGTTCTTGCTCGACCGGAACAGGCCGAGCCCGTCGACCGGGTTGGAGACCTGGACCCGGGTGCCGCTGTCACCGATCGGGTTCGGTATGCCGGCGAACTTCTCCTTGCCCAGCGCCTTCAGGTGGTCCTGGTAGGAGCCGAGGTTGTGGCTCAGCATGCCGATGGTGCCGGTGTCCCACTGGGCGACCATCTTGGTGAAGTCGTTGTTGACGTCGGCGGCGGGTGTCGTCTTCTTGTACAGCGCCACGTACTTCTCCAGCGCGGCGACGTTCTTCGGGTCGTTGAGCGTCGTCTTGTCGCCGCTCCAGAACTCCGTGATGCCGGACTGCCCGTACGACGCGTCGATCGCCTGGGCGATGGAGCCGGCGCCACCGCGGATGGTGTAGCCGAACTTGTTGTCCTTGGAGTCGGTGAGCTTGTCGGCCGCCGTGTAGAAGTTGGCCCAGGTGGTGGGTGCTTCGAGGCCCGCCGCCTTGAACAGATCGGTGCGGTACCAGAGGGCACCGTTGTTGGCGGAGGTCGGCACGGTGTACATGTCGTCGCCCCGGCCGCCCGCGTCCTTGACGCTCGCGACCATGCCCTCGACGAGCTTGCCGTTGAGGGCGGAGCCCTTGATCCGGTCGTTGAGCGGGTCGAGGGCCTCCTGCGAGACCATGTTGGCGAGGTAGGCGGTGCCCACGCCACCGACGTCCGGCAGTCCGCCGCCCGCGATGGCCGTGTCGTACTTGGACTGCACGTCGGCGATCGGGATCGGCACGTACTTGACCTTGATGTCCGGGTACTTCTTCTCGAAGTCCTTGATGATCTCGGTCCAGATGGCGGTGCGCGGACCACCGTTGTTGTCCCAGAAGGTGATCTCACCCTTCCCGCTGCCCTCGGTACCGGTCTCGCTGCCGTCGTCACCGCAGGCGGTCGCCGTCAGGGCGAGCACTGCCGCGAGGGACACCGCTGCCGCGGCACGCCCACGCTGCGTCTTCGAGATGGTCATGGTCGGCTCTTCTCTCTCGGTTCTCTGTTGTGTCGTGCGCACTGCATGGGGGGTGTGCCGAACTCCGGGATTCAGCGGTGGGTGCCCTGCGGCGCCCAGCCGTCCTCGCCCCTGAGGTAGTCGGAGATCTGGTGGTGCGCGGCTTCCTCGGCGGACATCTGCGGCCGGTCCGCGGTCACCGCGGCGCCGGGCCCGTAGGTCCGGTACTCGGTGAACCGGGCGTCCTGCCACGGGAAGCCGCCCATCTCGCTCCACGGCGTGGCCTTGACCGCCGCGGGCAGGAGGGTCTCGCGGATCAGGACCTGGCCGACCGCGTCGGGGTTGCCGCTCGGGTGCCAGGGCCGGCCGAGGTGGAAGGTGTCCGCGGGGGCGTCGCTGATGATCCGGCTGCGGGTGATCAGGAAGCCGTACGGGTTGTCCTTCCACGTCGAGGCGGCCGTGACGTAGCCGTTGTTGAGGGCCGAGCCACGGCTCAGCGCCTTGATCACGGAGTGCTCGATGACCGTGGTGGCGCGGCCGTAGATGAAGTCGACGTCGCCCTCGATGTAGACGTCCCTGAGGTACACCCGGGCCTTCTGGGTGAGGACCGGGGTGTCGGTCATCAGGGTGTCCTGGTTGCCGAGGAAGGCCGTGTTCTCGAAGGTCAGCCGGTCGCCGGTGGTCTTCACGGCGAGGGCCTGCTCGCCGCTCAGCTCGACGGCGGCCTCGTCGAAGTCGTTGGAGAAGGTGAGGTTGCGGGCGCTGAAGTCGTGTCCCTCGACGACGACGGTCGCACTGCCCCAGGAGCCCTGGGTGGTGCCGTCCGGCTTGAGTTCGCCCTGCGGGGTGTCGAAGACGACGAGCGTGTCCGAGCGGTTCCTGCCCGTGCCGACGAGCGAGACGTACGGCTGGTTCTTCCCGATCCTGACGTGCTCGCGATAGGTGCCGGGGGCGATCCGTACGGTGATCCGGCCGTCGTTGCCCTGCGGCACCGCGTCCACGGCCGCCTGCACGGTGGCGTACGCGCCGGGCACCCGGAGCACGGTCTCGGTGCCGATGTCCTTCTGCGGCCCGGAGTCACGGGTGACCAGCTTCGGAACGTCGGCCGCGCGGTCCAGGTAGTACGGGTAGAAGTCGCGCGGGTCGAAGGCGGTGCCCCAGGCGTCGGTGCGGCCCGTGGTGTTCCTCAGGATCGAGCCGCGCTGCACCAGTTCGGCCGTGGCGTCCGCCTGGTACGGGTGCTGGACGTCCCGGTAGTAGCTGTTCTCGATGACCATCTTCGTGGCGCCGCGCGCCCAGTTGCCGTACGTCCACACCGGGTCGCCGTCCGCGACCTGCGCGGAGAGGTAGTTGTTGTAGAGGTGGGCGTAGGCGCAGTTGTCGGCGGAGGGGTTGCGCTGCTTGGTGCCCTCGAACCAGTTGTGGTCGATGGTGATCTGCGTCTTGACGTTCGCGGTCCAGCCGATGCCGAGCGCCTTGTTGTGGTTGCTGAAGTGGTTGTACGAGACGGTGATGTACTCGCTGTCCTTGCGGATGTCGAGCAGTCCGTCACCCATGTGCGTGAGGCGGTTGTGGTCGATCCAGATGTGGTCGGCCGAGTCCATCTGGATGGCGTCGAAGTCGGTGGTCTTGCCGTCCCAGTCGCCCTCGACGTACGAGTCCCGGATGGTGAGGTTGCGGATGATGACGTTGTGGGTGCCGGGGTTCAGGTGCAGTTCGCCGTGGACGATCTCCCCGCTGTCGCCGACCCCGACGATGGTCTTGTCGGAGGCCACCACGATGTCGTGGCCGAACGGCTCGACGGCGACGGATCCGGCGACCCGGATGACGTAGGGCTCCGGCGCGGCCGCGTAGGCCGCCAGTTCGGCCTGGGTGGAGACGGTGACGACCTTGCCGCCGCTGCCACCGGTGGTACCGCCGGCCAGCGAGGCGAATCCGTGCGCGGTGTCGGACCAGGTGTCGTGCGCGGCGCCGGGACCGGCCGGCTGTGCGGCGGCGCCGGCCGAGGGGGCGGACGGTACGAGGAGTGCGGCGGCCAGGGCGAAGGCCGCGGTAAGAGTTCGTG
Organism: Streptomyces sp. NPDC087901; assembly: GCF_044742205.1. Classification (NCBI taxonomy): domain Bacteria; kingdom Bacillati; phylum Actinomycetota; class Actinomycetes; order Kitasatosporales; family Streptomycetaceae; genus Streptomyces; species Streptomyces sp. NPDC087901. The sequence goes on along the minus strand of NZ_JBIUUC010000019.1, from coordinate 12,988 downwards.
CTCTGGTGCGCTTGTCGCTCAGGTGCATCGATGCGGCTCCTGTACATGCGGATCAGGCAGGGCGGATGTGCTCCGTACGGGTCATGCGGTGGTGCGGAATCCGGTGAAGCAGGCCGTCCCGGCCGGCCCCGTCCCGGGCGGTGCGGTGGCGAACAGTCCGAGCAGGGCACCGACCCAGCGCCACGGAGTCGCGGCGAAGACCTGGCCCGAGGGGCGGAATCCGGTCCCGTCCCCGGTGTCGGCGAAGAAGCGGCAGCGGGCGCCCGGGGTGACCTCGATCCGGAGCCGGACCCGGCCCTCGGGGGCCGGCCTGCTGTGCGCGGCGTCGCGTTCGTGCTCGGCGACCGTCTCGGCGTACCGGTGCACGAGCCGGATCCCGCCGTCCGCACCGTCCGCTGATCGCTCCAGGCCGATCCAGCTGAACGCGTCCCCGAGCACCGCGAGACCGGCCTTGGCACCCGCCGCCTCGCTGCCGAGGGTGAGCCCGGCCTCGACGGTGAACGTCTCGGCGGGCAGCCGCTGGACCAGCACGTTCGGCAGGGCCCGCAGATCGTGTGCGTACGCGGTCCGTACGCAGCTGAGCCGCAGCCCGTCCCCGCCGTGCTCGACGGTCCAGCCGGGGCGCGGATCGGCGGTCCACTGCCACTGCCTGCCGTACCGGCCGCCCGGGAAGCTGTCGCCGCTGGCCGGGGCGGCGGCGGACTGCTCGGGCGCGGCCGGTTTGGTGTGCACGGATACGGGTTCTCCCCCGTCGCCGATGACCGGCCAGCCGCCGTCCTCCGCGTCCCAGCGCATCGGCTGGAGGTGGACCACCCGCCCGTACGCCCCGCGCTCCTGGAAGTGCAGGAACCAGTCCTCGCCGGCCGCGGTCGTGACCCAGCCGCCCTGATGCGGCCCGTTGACCTCGGTGCGGCCCTGGGCGAGGACGACGCGTTCCTCGTACGGCCCGAAGAACTCCCGGGAGCGGAAGGCACCCTGCCAGCCGGTCGTGACCCCGCCGGCCGGGGCGAGGATCCAGAATTCGCCGTCGCGACGGTAGAGCTTGGGGCCCTCCAGGGTGAACCAGCCGGGGATCGTGTCGGCGTCGATCAGGGTCTTGCCCTCGTCGAGGAGTTCCCGTCCGTCGGGGCTCATCCGGTGGCCGGTGAGCCGGTTCTTGATCCCGGAGCGTGACTTGGCCCAGGCGTGCACGAGATAGGCCTCCCCGGTCTCCTCGTCCCACAGCGGGCAGGCATCGATCAGTCCCTTGCCCGCCTTGACCAGATGGGGCGCGCTCCACGGGCCGCGGATGTCCTCGGCGTTGATCTGCTGGATGCCGTGGTCGGGGTCGCCCCAGAAGATCCAGAACCGTCCGGCGTGGTGCCGGAGCGACGGCGCCCACACCCCGCAGTCGTGGCGGGGCACGGCGAAGTCGGCGGCCGGCTCCAGCCGGTCCAGGGCGTGGCCGATGAGGGTCCAGTTGACGAGGTCGCGCGAGTGCAGCAGCGGCAGTCCGGGGACCCGGCCGAAGCTGGAGGCCGTGAGGTAGAAGTCGTCGCCGGCCCGCACCACGTCGGGGTCGGACCAGTCGGCGTTCAGTACCGGGTTGCGGTAGGTGCCGTTGCCGAGGTCGGCGGTCCAGGGGCGCTCGCCGGCCGCGCTCACGCGGTCACCGCCCGGCGGGCGTAGGCGGCGGCCCCGTCCCGGTCGAGCCGGCCGTCCGCGACGACGGTGACGACCCGGCGCACGATCGTCCCGCCCGCGGGGACGGGGAGCCGGCGGTCGGCGGCGAGGGAGGAGCCGACGCCCGGGTACTCGGTGGTCCGCACGAACCACGGATCCCGGCGGGTCTCCTCGGTCGCCCCGGCGAACACCAGGGTCCAGCCGTCACCGCTCATCGCCACCCAGTCGGCGGCCCGCCCGTGCACCGCCTCCTCACCGTCCGCGGACCCGCTGAACACGGCGGGCGCCACTGCCTCCTTGGGGGCGCGCCAGAAGAAGCCGCCGTAACCGGCGCCCGGCCGGCCGTTGGTGGCGGGGCTGCCGATCGACAGGTCCGAGGTGCCCCGGTTGGTGAGCGAGAAGGAGAAGTCCAGCGCCCAGGCGTTCGGAGAGAGTTCGGCGGTGGCGACCGTGCGGTGCTCCCGCAGCAGTTCGGTGTCTCCGGCCTCCCAGCTGAGCTCCTCGACGAATCCGTCCGGGTCGCGGAGCTTCCAGCCCAGGTGGCGCTGGACCCCGTGGTTGTCGAGCGCGGTGGGGCCCCGGTCGCGGACGAAGGTGCGGCCGCCCCAGAAGTTGTGCCCGGCGACGTCCGGGACGGCGACGGAGGTGCCCAGGTGATGGAGGTGGTCGGCCGGGCGTTCCTCGGTGACCGGGGTCCCCCCGAGCGTGGTGACCGGGTGGAGGTAGGGGCGGCCGTCGGCGCCGGGGAGGTAGGTGTAGCGGCCGACCGGGCGGCCGGCGCAGCTGAGCAGTGCGGTGGTGATCACGATGAACTCACCTCGATGGGGAACGCCCAGGGGGCGCCGAGTTCGGAGAAGAGGGTGAGGGTGTCGGCGCCCGCTTCGACCAGCGCGTCGATGCCACGTACCACCCGGCGGGGGGCCGCGGAGTCGGTCGCCGGCACGGTGTACCAGGCGTCGGCCGGCAACGCGCGTGGCTCGGCGGCGGTCCGTACCGCCTCGACGACCTCCATGAACGCGCCGGTGCGGTGCGGCGGTACGAGCAGTGCGGCGTCCCGCACCAGGTGGTCGACGAGGTTCTCCAGGAGGTCGGTCCGTCCGTGCACCGCCTCCTCGGGGCCGTGTCCGGCACGCTGGACGAGGACCCGGTCCTGCTTGTACCAGAACGTGATCCGGCCGCGGTCGCCGTGGACGATCACATAGGGCTCCCCGGCCTGTTCGGCGCAGAGGGTGACGGCGGCGGTGACCGGGATGCCGGCCGCGGTGGTGATGCGTACGCAGGAGGTGTCGTCGGCCTCGATGTCGTGGGCGCGGAACAGCTCGGTCTCGACAGCGGCGACGTCCTTGGCCGTGCCGCTGCCGGCGAGTTCGAGGGCGGTGGCGACGGCATGGGCGAGCGGGTTGGTCAGGACCCCGTCGACGACGTCGGTGTCACCGATCCGGCGCCGCCCGGCCCAGGGTGCCCGCCGGTAGTAGGCCTCGTCCCTGACCCAGGCGCCCGCGGCCCCGTAACCCTGCACGGTGCCGATGGCGCCGGTGCGCACGAGCTCGCGGATGGCGGGCACGGCGTGCGAGCCGAAGGACTGGAAGCCGACCTGGCAGGCGATGCCGGCGTGCTGCACCCCGGCCAGGATCCGTTCGAAGTCGGCGCGGGTCGCGGCGGGAGGCTTCTCCAGCAGGAGGTGGACGCCGCGGCCGGCGGCGGTGAGTGCCAGTTCGGTGTGGGTCTGGATCGGGGTGCAGATGACGGCGGCGCGGGCCCCGGTGGAGTCCAGCAGCGCACCGAAGTCGGCGGACTGCTCAGGGAGTTCACCGGCGAATGCGTCGAGTTCGCCGTCGGCGAGCGGCGTCAGCTCGCAGACTCCGGCGAGCCGTACGAGGCCCTGGTGCTGAAGGCGGCGGATGTTGGCGAGGTGCCAGCGTCCGTGGCCGCGGGCGCCCGCGAGGACGATCGGGACAGGTGTGGTGGTGGCAATCGACGGCATGTCCGTCACCCCTTCACGGCGCCGGCACTGAAGCCGGTGATGAGCCACTTCTGGATGAAGGCGAAGACGATCACCACGGGGACCGCGGCGATCACACCGCCCGCGGCGAGCGCGCCCAGGTCGACGCTGTCCGCGCCGATGAGGGTGTTCAGGCCGACCGGGATCGTCTGCTTGTCCTGCTCGCTGAGGAACATCAGGGCAAACAGGAAGTGGTTCCAGCTGTGCACGAAGGCGAAGGAGCCGACCGCGATGAGTCCCGGCCGCAGCAGCGGCAGCACCACCGCGCAGAAGGCCCGGAAGCGCGAGCAGCCGTCCACCCAGGCGGCCTCCTCCAGCGTGACGGGCACGTTCTTGATGAACCCGCTGATCAGGATGATGGAGAGCGGGAGCTGGAAGACCGTCTCGGCGATGACCACGCTCCCCAGGGAGTTGATCATCTGGAGGTTCTTGAAGATCTCGAAGAGCGGCACGAGCATCAGCGCGCCCGGGATGAACTGGGAGCAGAGCAGCGCCAGCATGAAGGCGTTCTTGATCTTGAAGTTGAACCGGGCGAGCGCGTAGCCGCCGGCCAGCGCGACGAGCGTCGTGCAGACCAGGGTGCAGACCCCGACGATCATGCTGTTCTGGAAGAAGACCGCGAAGCTGCGCTCGTTCCAGACCTTGGAGAAGTGCTCCCCGGTCATCGGCCAGGGCAGCAGCGAGGTGGAGCCCGAGGGGCGCACGGCGAACAGGAACATCCAGTAGAACGGGATGAGGGTGAAGACGAGGTAGATGCCGAGCGGTACGTAGATCTGCCAGCGCGGCACGTCGTCGAAGGCGCGTTCGCGGCCGGGCTTGCGTCGCCGGTGCGCGGCGGGTTGTCGAGTGCTCTGTTGGGGCAGTCGCCCGGTGTCGGTGCCGTTCTTCTCGGCCAGTGCGGCAGTCACTTGTGGTCGCCTCCGAACTTGCTCAGGCGCAGATAGACGATCGAGCAGAAGAGGAGGATCACGAAGGCGACGGTGGTGAGCGCGGAGGCGTACCCGAAGTCGTGGCCCTCGATGCCGGTGTTGGCGACATAGAGCGGCAGGGTGGTGGTCTCGCCGGCCGGTCCGCCACCGGTGAGGGTGTAGAGGAGGTCGACGTTGTTGAACTCCCAGACACCGCGCAGCAGCGTGGAGAGGATGATCGCGTCCCGCAGGTGGGGCAGGGTGATGTGGAAGAACTGGCGCATCCGCCCGGCGCCGTCGACGGACGCCGCCTCGTACAGCTCCTTGGAGACGGACTGCAGGTCGGCGAGGATGAGGATGGCGAAGAAGGGGACCCCGCGCCAGAGTTCGGCGACGGTCGCGGCCCAGAAGACGGTTCCGGTGTCGGAGAGCACGGATGTGCCGTAGTCGCCGATCCCGGCGTCCGCGAGGTAGCGGCTGAATCCGGTCGAGGAGTTGTAGAGCAGGATCCAGATGGTGCTGGTCAGCACACCGGAGACGGCCCACGGCGAGAAGACCATGGCGCGGGAGATGCCTCGGCCGATGAAGCTCTGGTTGACGATCAGGGCGAGTGCGAGCCCGAGGGTGAGCTGGAGCGCGACCTGGACGACCACCCACTGGGCGCTGAAGGTCAGCGTCGTCCAGAACTGGTCGTCGTCGGTGAAGATCCGGGTGAAGTTGTCGAGGCCCGCGAAGCCGTTCCGCCACGGCTTGGTGACGTTGTAGTTCTGCAGGCTGTAGTAGAAGACGCTGATCACCGGGTAGGCGATGAAGCCCAGCATCAGCAGCCCCGCGGGGGCGATCAGCAGATACGGCAGCCGGCGGGGGCTCGCGGAGCGGCGCCTGGGCACCTTGGGCGGTGTGGCCACAGCGGCGGCTTGGGCCATGACACGTCTCCGTTCTCTCTCAGGTACGGGGTGCGAGGTGGTGCTGAGGGTGCTGGGAGGTGCTGTGCGAGGCGGTGCGTGTAGTGCGCAAGCGCTTGCCGCATGGTGTTCGATATACCGAACGGGGCGGGGCGCCGGAATTCCGGTGGGCCGTTCAGCCGGCGTACGGGTCGGGCACTTCTCCCGGCCGGGCCAGGAAGGCGAAGTCGCAGCCGGTGTCGGCCTGGGTGATCTGGTCGTGGTAGAGCGCCCCGTAACCGCGCTCGTAACGGGTGGCCGGCGGCGTCCACTCGGCCCTGCGCCGCGCCAGCTCCTCTTCCGCGACGTCGAGATGGAGCAGACGCGCTTCGACGTCCAGGGTGATGGAGTCACCGGTGCGGACCAGTGCGAGAGGTCCGCCGACATAGGACTCGGGCGCGATGTGCAGCACACAGGCCCCGTAACTGGTGCCGCTCATCCGGGCGTCGGAGAGCCGCACCATGTCCCGTACACCCTGCTTCAGCAGATAGTCGGGGATCGGCAGCATGCCGTACTCGGGCATGCCGGGACCGCCCTTGGGTCCGGCGTTGCGGAGCACCAGCACATGGTCCGGAGTGAGGGCCAGCGCCGGGTCGTTGATGGTGCGCTGCATCTCCTTGTAGTCGTCGAAGACGACCGCGGGGCCGGTGTGGCGCAGCAGGTGGGGCTCGGCGGCGATGTGCTTGATGACCGCCCCGTCCGGGCAGAGGTTGCCACGCAGCACCGCCACGCCGCCCTCGTCCGCCAGGGGGTTGTCGCGTTCCCGGATGACGTCGCTGTTGTGCACGAGTGCGCCGTCGAGCTGTTCGCGCAGGGTGTCATGGGTGACCGTGGGACGGTCCAGATGCAGTACGTCGGTCAGCCGGGCCAGGAACCCGGGCAGCCCGCCGGCGAAGTGGAAGTCCTCCATGAGGTACTTCCCGCCGGGGCGCAGATTGGCCAGCACCGGGACGGTGCGGGCGATGCGGTCGAAGTCGTCGAGGGTGAGCTTGATGCCGGAGCGGCCCGCCATCGCGATCAGGTGGATGACGGCGTTGGTGGAGCCGCCGAGCGCGAGGACGGTGGCGACGGCGTCCTCGTACGCCTCCGCGGTGAGGATCGACGACAGCTTCCGCTGCTGCCACACCAGTTCGACGATCCGGAGCCCCGACTGCGCCGCCATCCGGTCGTGGCCGGAGTCGACGGCCGGGATGGAGGAGGCGCCCGGGACGGTGACGCCGAGCGCCTCGGCGGCGGCGGTGAGGGTCGAGGCGGTGCCCATCGTCATGCAGTGGCCGGGTGAGCGGGCGAGCCCGTTCTCCAGCTCGTCCATCTCGCAGTCGCCGATGAGTCCGGCCCGCTTGTCGTCCCAGTACTTCCACATGTCGGTGCCGGAGCCCAGCACCTCGTTGCGCCAGTGCCCCGGCAGCATCGGCCCGGCGGGCACGAACACGGCCGGCAGGTCGACGGAGGCCGCCCCCATCAGCAGTGCGGGCGTCGACTTGTCGCAGCCGCCCAGCAGCACCGCTCCGTCGACGGGGTAGGAGCGCAGCAGCTCCTCCGTCTCCATCGCCAGCATGTTGCGGTAGAGCATCGGGGTCGGCTTCTGGAACGTCTCCGAGAGGGTGGAGACCGGGAACTCGAGCGGGAAGCCGCCCGCCTGCCAGACACCGCGCTTGACCGCCTGCGCGCGGTCGCGCAGATGGACGTGGCACGGATTGATGTCGGACCAGGTGTTGAGGATCGCGATGACCGGCTTGCCGAGGTGCTCCTCCGGGAGGTAGCCCAGCTGGCGGGTGCGGGCACGGTGACTGAAGGAGCGCAGCCCGTCGGTGCCGTACCACTGGTGGCTGCGCAGCTCCTCGGGGGTGATGCGGCCGGTCATATGGACCACCCCGCGACCTGGGCGGCGACCTCGGCGCGCTGGGACTCGGGCAGCACCCGGCTGGGCGGTCGCACGTCGCGGCCGCACAGGCCGAGCGAGGCCAGGGCCTCCTTGACGACCGTCACGTTGTTGGCGGACTGCCGGTCGGCGCGCAGCTCCTCGAAGCGGCGGATCTGCTCCCAGACCTTCATCGCGGCCGGGTGGTCGCCGGCCCGCAGCGCCTCCAGCATGGCGATCGAGACACCGGGGGCGACGTTGACGAGGCCGGAGGTGAATCCGGTGGCACCCGCGGAGAAGTAGGCGGGGGCGTACAGCTCGGCGAGACCCGCGACCCAGACGAAGCGGTCCAGGCCCGCGTCCCGGGCGAAGGCCGCGAAGCGTGCGGCGTCCGGGACGGCGTACTTGACGCCGACGACGTTGGGGCAGCTGTCGGCGAGGACCGCCAGGCACTCACCGTCGAGGTGCGGGTTGCGGATGTAGGGGACGACGCCGAGTCCGGGGACGGCCTCGGCGATGGCCCGGTGGTAGTCGATCCAGCCGTCCTGCGAGACGTACGGGTGGACGGGCTGGTGCACCATCACCATCTCGGCGCCGGCGTCGCGGGCGTGCTCGGCGGCGGCGACGGCGGTCGGCACGTCGTGTCCGACACCGACCAGGATCGTGGCACGGCCGCCGGCCTCGTCGATCGTCAGCTCGGTGACGGTGCGCCGCTCCTCGGGGGTGAGCGCGTAGAACTCCCCGGTGTTGCCGTTCGGGGTGAGGATGCGTACGCCGCCGTCGAGCAGCCTTCGCAGCAGGGCGCGGTGCGCCGCCGTGTCGATGGTCCCGTCCGCGGCGAACGGGGTCACCGGGATCGCGACGACATCTGCGAGGGCCGCCTTCAGCGGTGTGAGGTCCATGCGGACAGGCCTTTCGTCGGTGTGCTGCTGGTTCACGCCGCGTCACCCCCGTCTTCGTCGTCGGGGAACGCGCGGCGCACGAACGACGCGATGTGGTCGTGCAGAGCCCCGGCCGCCGCGTCCGCGTCGTCGGCGAGCGCGAGCCGCAGGATCTCCCGGTGCTCGGCCGCCTCCCGCTCCCACGACGGGATGGCCGTCCACGCGACCGTCGACACGAGCGCCGCCTGGTCGCGGACCTCGTCGAGCATCCGGGCCAGCAGCGGGTTTCCGCAGGGCAGGTAGAGCGCCCGGTGGAAGTCCCGGTTGGCGAGCGACCTGTCGGCCTTGTCGAGCGCCGAGTCGGCGCGCTCCAGGGCCTCCTGGGCCTCGTCGAGCGAGGCCTTGCGGGTGATGGAACGGCGCAGCGCCTCCGGTTCGAGCAGCAGCCGCACGTCGTACACCTCCCGGGCCATGGACGCGTCGACCAGCCGCACGATGGCGCCCTTGTACTGGCTCATGACGACCAGGCCGGTACCGGCGAGAGTCTTGAGCGCCTCACGGACGGGGGTCTTGGACACCCCGAACTGTGCGGCGAGTTCGGTCTCGACGAGTGCCTGCCCTGGTCTCAGCTGCGCCGTGAGGATCGCGTGCTTGATCGCCTCCAGCACGTACTGGGTGCGGGACGGAATCGGGGTGGGCGCAAAGGTCATGAGTGAAGGGCTCTCGCATCTCGCGTATCGCGTCTCATATATGACGTACGAAGTACGACGCGATGAAGCTAGAGGCGCCACGAATGTTTCGTCAACGCTTCTGACAGAAGAACTTCACGGGACTACGACGTGTGCCCTACACCGATCTCGGGCCCCGGCCACTCCGGACAGCCGGCCTACGGCATCCTCCGGATGCTCTGCAACGGCCTTACCGGCCAGCCTGATCGCACAACGAACGCGCAGGTCAGGGAGGTTCGATGGCGATACGGGCAGAGTCGGCGGCGGGGCGGGTCCTGCGTGACCGGACAGCGGGGGTGTTCCTCGCAGCGGTCGTCGTGTCCGGATTCGGCAGCTCCGCGATGTTGCTGGCAGCCGGAATCTGGGTCAAGTCACTGACGGGCTCGGACAGTCTGGCGGCGCTCGCCCTCTTCGCCGTCTGGCTGCCGGTACTGTTCGGGCCGCACCTCGGAGCGGTGGCCGACCGGCTGCCCAGGAAGCCGCTGCTGGTCGGGGCGAACACCGTCATGGCCCTGTTGATGACCGCGCTGACCGCGGTGGATTCGGCCGGGCGGATCTGGATCCTGTTCGCGGTGCTCCTGCTGTACGGGACCGGCTCCGCACTGATGGACGCGGCCGAGTCGGCCGTGGTCGCCCAGGCCGTGGACAAGCGCCTGCTGGGCGATTTCAACGGTTTACGGATGATGGCGAACGAGGGCATGAAGCTGGTGGCCCCGCTCACCGGAGCAGCGCTCCACGCCCGCTTCGGGGGCGGCGCGGTGGCCCTGCTGGACGCCGCCTCCTTCGCCCTGGCCGCCGGGCTCTACGCACTGCTGCGCGTACGCGGGCGGGAGCCGGCGGCCGGAGACCGGGACGGCGGCTGGACCGCCGGGACGCGGCAGGTGTGGGGGTCGCCTGCGGTGCGGCCGCTGGTGCTCGCCGGGGCGGTCACGATGCTGTGCGCAGGGCTCAACGGGGCGACGTTGTACGCCGTCGTGGACGGGGTGCTCGGCCGCTCCCCCGCGTACGCGGGCGTGCTCTCCGCGGTCCAGGGCGCCGGGTCCGTCACGGTCGGGCTGCTGGCCGGACCGCTGCTGCGGCGGCTGCCGGAGCGGGTGTTCACGGCGGCGGGGATCGCCGTGTTCGCGGTGGCGGTGGGCCTGCGGGCCCTGCCGTACGACGCGGTGGCGCTGGTGGCGTGCGGCCTGATCGGGGTGGGCCTGCCGTGTGTGCTGATCGCCGCGATGACGGCGGTGCAGCGGGAGACGCCGGACGCGGTCCTGGGCCGGACGGCCGCGACCGCGGGCACGCTGATGATGGCGCCCAACGCGGTGGCGCTGGCGCTCGGCGCGGGGCTGGTCGCACTGGTGGACGTGCGGGTGCTGCTGCCCCTGGTGGGCGCGGCGGCGCTGCTGACGGCGGCATGGCTGGTCACGGGCCGGCGGGGGGAAGGTCCCCACCGGCCCGCGTGCGTCAGCGGCTGAGGCGTGAGAGCCCTCCGGCGACGGCTTCGAGATCCGGGTCCGAAGCCAGCCCCGCGTGGTACAGGCGCAGTTGGTTCGCGCCGAGCGAGGCCGCGTGGGCGGCGTCGCGCTCCAGCGTGCCGGGGCTGCCTCCCATTCCCCGCACCACGGTGAGGTTGGCCGCGAGAACGCCTCCGCGGCCGGCGAACGGGCCGAGCACGGCCTCGCGCACCGCGTCACCACCCGTGCAGGGCAGCACCACACCGTCCGCCACGGACAGGATGTGCTCCGGGTCGACACCCACGTTGGCACCGGAGCGGTACGGCGCGGGATCGGCGTGCAGCAGCACCTGGAAATCGGGCGAGGCCGACGCCCGCACCGCGGCGACCACCGACTCCTGAAGCCCTCGGGCCACCTGGGTACGCCACCGGAGGGTGGCGGCGGCGAGATCCGCACCGAGCAGCTTCTCGATGCCGTCCCAGCCCGCTTCCGGGGCGCCCGAACCGGACCACACCGGCTCCAGCGCACGGCGCACGGCCAGGCCCACCTCCTCGGCGTCCAGCCCCTGGCCGTCGTATCCGGCCCGGCAGTCGGGACAGAAGCAGAGCGACATCAGGTACTGCGCAGCGTCACCGAGGCCGACGCCCGCGATCTTGTCGTGGGCGTGCAGATGCGCGAAGCCGTACCAGCCGCACGACTCAAGTTCGGTGCCGCGCGCCCCGTCCCGTACCGCCGCCTCCGCGGCCAGGTCCACCAGATACGCGCGGACCGCGGGCTGCGCGATGCAGGGGGCCCAGGGGTAGCGGTCCCCGTAGGCGTTGACCACGGAGGTGCCGGGGTGCTCCGCGCCCAGCCGGGAGTTGTGCGCGAGCACGACCCAGCTGTGCACGTCGAGCCCGGCTCCGGCCAGCGCCTCGGCGGCCTCCGCGTAGGCGTCGTCCGATGCCACCCAGGACTGCGGGTACGGGCGCAGCTCGCGCCCCGCCCACCGGGCGGCGTCCGGCGGGTAGAGCACCGCGGCGTGCTCGGCCGTGACGATGCGGCGGGCCGGATGGCGCGGGGTCAGCGCGCGGGTGGAGTGGTAGGCCGCGGCGAGCGTCACCTGCTGGACACCGAGGTCCGCGACCCGGGCGGCCGCGTCCGGATCCCCGACGATGTCCCAGGGGTAGAGGAAGGCGGAGGTCTTCACCCGCGCTCCCCCGCGCCGCTGCGCTCCAGCAGCGCACGGCCGGCCTCGATGATCTCCGTCAGCTCCTTGATGTGCGCGGCCGGTGGCTCGGTGAGCGGGGTGCGCACCTCGCCGACGTCCAGGCCCTGGAGGCGGACGGCCGCCTTGACCAGCGAGACCGCGTAGCCGCGGCCCTTGGCGCGCAGTTCGACGAGCGGGCGGTAGAAGGTGTCGAGCAGCGCGTTGACGAGACCGTCGTCGCCGGACTCCATGGCGCGGTAGAAGGCCAGTGCGATGTCGGGTGCGAAGGCGAACACGGCGGAGGAGTAGAGCGTGACGCCGATGCCCCGGTAGGCGAGACCGGTGAGCTCGGCCGTGGGCAGCCCGTTGAAGTACAGGAAGTCCTGGCCCGGCAGTCCGGTGCGGACGGCACTGACGATGCGCTGCATCAGGTCGAGGTCGCCGTAGCCGTCCTTGAGACCGATGATGCCCGGCGTCTGCGCCAGCGCGACCACGGTCTCGGGGGTGAAGACGGCGTTGTCGCGCTGGTAGACGATCGTCTCCAGGCCGGTGGCGGCGGCCAGCGCCGTGTAGTGGGCGAGCAGCCCCTCCTGGCCGGCGAAGACCAGGTACGGCGGCATGGCGAGGAGGCCGTCCGCGCCGGCCTCCTCGGCGAGCTTCGCGAACTGGACCGCCAGTGCGGTGCCGTATCCGGCGCCTGCCACGACGGGCACCTCACCGGCGGTCTCCTCGACTGCCGCAGCGACGACGAGGCGGAACTCCTCGGGCGTCAGGGCGTGGAACTCACCCGTGCCACAGCAGGCGAACACGGCCGCCGCACCTGCGTCGACGCCCTTGCGCACGTGCGCGCGGAAGGCGTCGAGGTCGACGGAGCCGTCCGGTCCGTAGGCGGTGACGGGGAAGAAGAGCGGCCCGGCGACAGCGGTGAGTCGGGCGGCAAGTGGGGCTGAGGTCACGGGCGCTCCCTGAGCGGATTCAGGCGTGCACAATTCTGATTGACGTCCATATTCATGAACAGCCCTTACGCTAAGGCAGCGGTTCACCGCGGGTCAAGGCGGCTTCCCGTTCCGTCCTCAATCGCCGGACGGGCTTGTTTGTGCGGGTGCCCCGCGTGGTTTCGCCGCTCCCCGGTGGGTGAGGGTCCGGGGCCCCTCCGGGGCGTCTCCTCAGACGACGAACGTTCCGCAGGTACGCAAAGCGCCCCGGGTACCTGTTCGTCGTCCTGCGGGGACTCCCCTGCACGGCCCCGGACCCGGCCGCCCTGCGTCTGCGGCATTCGTCCCACCGGCGTGCAGACGCGAGTGATGCAGGGTGGGGGCGTGCAGGGGGGTCCCCGCAGGAAATGGCGTACGACCCGGGTTCATCACGGTC
>NZ_JBIUUC010000018.1:0-154536 GCF_044742205.1 Streptomyces sp. NPDC087901 | reverse complement strand
CCCGCGGAGCGGGATATGCCCCGGCAAGCCGGGGCATAGAGCGCCGAATTGCGCAAGCGCAATTCGGATTCCGGCGCAAGCGCCGGAATGGAATTCCGTAAACGGAATTCCGAACGGAATGCAATTCGCGCTTGCGCGAATTGGAGGCGACCGCGCAAGCGCGATCACCGGAGCTGGCTACAGGGGGAGGTGCATCACGCGCGAGCCTGTGTAGGGCTTGGGAATCCCAGCCACCACCCCCGCAACGAGGATGACGGACCATCGGGCCGATCGGGCGCCGGCCCCCACCGCAGTGACGGGTTCCGCTGCGCTCCACCCTGACCCTCCTCCTACCCTTTGTAACCAGCCGCTCGCGTTCATTAATACCCCGACAGCATACACGTCAACACGCAATAGTGAGGCAGAATCCGTTGGTGCGTCACCCGAGAGCACGAACCGCGTAACGAGGGTGATGCATCATAGGTATGCGTTGTGTAGCGTTTGGGTTCCTGGATGCACCACCCGTACCCCGGCCGAATAACTTCCGGTGGAATGCAGAACTGCGCGGCCTAGAATTTCCCAGCCACAGAACGGAAGCTTCCCGGTCGTGCCACGCAAATTTCGCGATGGCCACCTTCGAACTCCGCTTCAGGGCAGGCCACCACCCCGGCTACGAGAAGGAGCCGGCCTCCCCGGACGCCGACGTCGCGGACCAGGTTCTCGTCAGCGAGCCGAGCCACTCGGAGCGCGCGATGGCCGAACTCCTCAACTACGTGTCGGCCGCGCACTATCCCGACTCAAAGTTTCACAACTGCTTGCAGCGATACTTACAGTGGTACTTGCAGTGACACTGCAAGTTGACTACTGTGGTTCTCGGATCACTCGCACGGAACCAACCTGGCGAGACTGACTGGAAGGACCCTCAGATGACCGTGAGCGCGCAGCCGATGCCCGTTACCGAGGCTCTCGCGAACGGCGCACCCCGGCACCTGGGAGCGCTCGCCGCTACCGCCACTGCCCGTGGATGGGGCGCCATGGTCGAGCGGAGCGGCGCCGCGTGGACGCTGATTCTCAGCACCGTTCACGACTCCCGTACGGGTCGGTACACCTGGGTCGGTGGCAAGTGGGGGAAGAACACACACGGTTACCGCGAGACGCTCGCTTTCTACCGGTCCGCCATTGACGGGGCGTCCGGTGCGCAGACGGTCGCCGCGGTCAAGGTTTCCGCCGGTGCCATCGAGGCACGCACGGTGGCCGAGGCCGAGGGCGGATCGAATGCCGCTCGCAACGCGCTGGACGCGGTCAAGGCCGGTCAGAAGTCCATGGACGCACTCGGATGCGCGCGCAAGTACAAGGCGGCGGCCGAGGGTTCGCAGGGTGCGGCGGAGTGCGCGGCCGAGGCTGCCGAGTACGCGCTCACCCGTGCCGATGCCGAGGACGCGGCGGCCGATGCCGAGGACGCGGCGGCCGATGCGGTCGAGTCGGCTAAGGAGTGCAAGAAGGCTTTCCAGCGCGCGCAGCGTGCCCGTACGGAGTGCCGTAAGGCTGCTGAGAGTGCTTCAGGTGCCCTGTATGAGACCGAGGCCGATGGCGCGTACGAGTCGGCGACGGACAACGTTGAAGCGGCGCGCGAGGTGTTGGGGGATGCCGAGGACGCGGCCGAGGCTGCGAAGAACGCGGCCGAGTGCGCGCGGGTATCGGCGGATTTCGAGTGCATGGCGTGCGATGAGTGGCGCTGCGCGTGCCGAGAGGTCATGTGCGCGATGCTCGCGCGGTATGGGTCCGGTGTGGCGCGCACGGTCAATGCCGAGGCGGTCCGGATCGGTGAACTGATCATGTCCGATGATGAGGACCTGCACGCGGCCGGTCAGATGATGCTCTGTGGTGCGTGGGACGAGGCCGAGGAACTGGTTACGCGCGCCCTGGAAGGGCCGACGGACGTCGTCGAGCGGTGCGCCGAGCCTATGGACGTCGCCACGTGCGTGGTGGTTGCCGAGGCGCCGTCCACGGCCCGTGTCCGTCCGTCGAGGCGTGCGGGTTGGGAGAACGGTCGGACGCACGAGCGCGCAGCGGTGCTTGAAGGTTGGGCGACTGTGGCCGAGGCCGAGGACTACGTTTCACGGTTCCCGCAGTGCGTCGAGGTGCGCGAGCGATTCGAGCGGTACGAGGGGGAATGGCGGCGGTCGGCTCTTCTGTCGACCGTTCACGCTGCGGGAGTTGAGTTCGGCGCGCGTCTGGACTTTGACGGCACCGGGTGGACGGTCAGCCTGCCTACCGGTGATGTGGTCGGCAGCTGGGGTGACGTTGCCCGCGCGGTGCGCTCGTACGTGATCGCGGAGCATCCGGCGAACGTCGTGGCGTACGGCGAAATTCACGACCGGAACGCGCTCATCATGGCGCAGCGTGAGGCGGAGTACGCGGCGGCCGAGGCTGCGGGGGT
Source organism: Streptomyces sp. NPDC087901 (assembly GCF_044742205.1). Lineage (NCBI taxonomy): Bacteria > Bacillati > Actinomycetota > Actinomycetes > Kitasatosporales > Streptomycetaceae > Streptomyces > Streptomyces sp. NPDC087901. The sequence goes on along the minus strand of NZ_JBIUUC010000018.1, from coordinate 152,117 downwards.
GCGTGCCCTCGACGCGGTCCGCACCGATGCCGCCCGCGCGGTGGCGGCATTCCGTGCGCTGCGCACCGTGGATGTCTTCATGCCGGATGATGCGCAGGAAACTGTAGAGGACGCGGCGGCGGACGCGGCCCGGAACGCGGCTGAGTGCGAGCGTGTCCGGCGCGGTGCTACGGCGTGTTGGTGGGAGTTGCTGCCGCAGTACGCCGATCGGGTGCGCAGCGCTGCGGCATGGCTGGTCGAGGGTGCGGCGGTTGTGGGGGTGCGTGTGCCGGACGTGGCGGCGGTTGTGTCGGTGGCGGCGGACGCTGCGCCGTCCGATCCGGGCGCGGTCGACGGGTGGGAGTCTGACGGCGGCGCGTGTGTTGGGGTGGAGCCTCCCCGGGGTCCGGAGTCCGGTCCGGTGGTGGTCGGGGCGCCGGCCCCGGGCGCCCCGTTCGGTACGCAGGATGCGCAGCAGCCGGCGGGGGCGGCGCGGTGGAGCGTACCGGTAACGGCGCGAGTCGTGCCGGTGGCCGAGTGCATCGCACGGGTGGAGGCAGAGGCGGTGCGGCTGGACGTGATTGCGCGGGAGCGGAACGCGTGGGCGGTCGACATGCGCGCGCTGTTCGTGGACGTGCACGACGGATGCAACGTGTTGGGTGTCGACGTCGCAGACGCGCGGGATTGGTCGGCCCATGCGGCATCCGTCGCAGTGTCCGCGGCGAAGGATGCCGACCGGGCACGCTGGGAGGCGGAGCGCTGGACGCGGGACGCCGAGCGCAGCGCAGCGGACATGGCGGCGATGCGCGCGCGGACGGCTCGGTTGTTCTCCGGAGAGGGTGACGTTCGGTCCCGCTGGGTGTCGACGGACGGTCGTACGGTCGTCGCGCTTGCACTGCCCGCGGGGGCGGACATCGTGACGGAGGCGGACGCGCGGTTCGCTGAAGTTCTGTCCGGTGCGGTTGCTGCGAAGGATGCCGGACGGCGGTTGAAGTCGACGGACGTTCCCAGCAAGCCCAAGCACGGGCGCGGCCTCGGTACAGAGTTCAAGCAGGCCGTTGCCCGCGCGTCGCGTCCGCTGGTGCAGCCTTGGAAGGCTCCCCGTATTCCGGCGGCGGGTAAGCCGTTGGATGGCGCAGCGCTCGCCATTCTGGATGCCGATGGGGTGTGCGCTGAGGTAGAGGCGGCGCCCGGGGTGTGGTTGCCGCGCGCGGCTGTCTGGGTGGCCGAAACTGCCTCGGCGAACGGGTGGACGGTTGCGATGGAGCGGCAGGGGTCCGGGGTCGTCATCGTGCGTGCGGCCGGTGTGCTCGCGCGGACGGCCGGACCGGTGGCCGGCGAGATCGTCGCAGTGTGGACGGCAGGGATGTACGACGCGCACCGGTCGGGTGCGGTCGTGGCTGGTCTGCGTCTGGACGGCGCGGCCGAGTTGTCGCGGGTGCTGACCACGATCGGTCAGAGCGCGGATGCGGGGGAGATCGCGACGGCCGGTGCGCCGACGGGTGCGAGCGCGTCGGCGCCTGCGGGAGTGTCCGACCCCGGCAGCGTCGACGGGTGGGAGGGCGACGGCGGCGCGGTGCCGGATGTCGAGGCTCCCCGCCCGGCAGCGCTTCCCACACGGCTTGCCGAGGACGGGGCTAGCGAAACAGGGGCGGTCCGGCAAGCTCTGCGCCGTGCCGAGGAAGCGGAGGTCCAGGCGGCCGAGGCGCGGCGGCAGGCCGAGGCTCTCCAGGACGGCGCCTCGGCACACTACGGCCGGTTTGCGGGCGGTCAGCCGATCCTGATGGGTCACCACTCCGCGCGGGGCGCGCTGCGGGACCGCGCGCGCGGGGACGCTGCGACCCGCCGCGCGATGGAGGCGGCCGAGGCAGCAAGGCGGGCGGAGGGGCTCGCCCGCGGGGCGCGGCAGGAAGCTGAACTCGCCAAGACCGTCCACGGCCGCTCTCGCCCTTGGGAGCGCGCCGACTTCAACCCTGGCGACATCGTCGAGGTACGCAAGCGTAAGACCTCCACTTACACCTGTACGTATCTAGTAGTGCGCGCAAACGCGAAGTCCCTCACGCTGCGGAACGCAAACACAATCGACGACCACAAGGCCCTGTACGACCAGGTGATTTCGAGGACGCGGGACGACGGGACCATCACCGACCCGGGGCAGGAAGACGAACCGTCGGCACAAGAGCCGGCGCTCCCCGGCCCCGGTGTGGCCGGGGCCGGGGCCGGGGCCGAGCCCGAGCCCGAGCCCGAGCCCGAGCCCGAGGCCGGGGCCGAGCCCGAGCCCGAGGCCGGGGCCGAGCCCGAGCCCGAGGCCGGGGCCGAGCCCGAGCCCGAGCCCGAGCCCGAGGCCGAGGCCGGGGCCGGGGCCGAGGCCGGGGCCGGGGCCGAGCCCGAGGCGGCCCGGGAGCGGGCGCCGCCTCGGAGCCAGCCGACGTCCCGGCCCCGGGAGAGGGGAAGGGAAGAGATGCTCTTCCCCAAGGGGGGAAGAGGTGTCGGCGGCGGCTCCCGCTGACCCATAGCCGCTGACCTGCAGTGGAACGGTTCAGCGAATTCGTCCTTGGCAACCCGTCAAGCAACTCGTCAAGCAACCTGTCAGGCAACCTGTCAGGCAACCTGCTGAGCAACCGTGGTAGACCCGCATCCGGACACCCTTGTGGTGGTTCAGCGGGTTCCGGGTGGCATGCTCGCGCAGATGACCAGCGTGGCCATGGAGGGTGAGGTGTCGTCGCCGGGGTCGTGCAGGGTCTCCGTCTGGCAGGCCTCGAATCCGGCCTCGCCGAGGAGTTTTTCCCACACGGTCGCGTCCAGGACCCATCGCTGCATGGTGCCGGTGCGGGTGGGGATGTCCGCGGGGCGGCAGTCGGTCTCTGGCGGTGCCCCGTTGCGGTAGTGGGCCAGGGTGGAGAACACAAGCCGTCCGCCCGGCCGGAGTGCTGAGGCGGCGGCGGGGAGCACCGTGCGGGGGTCGGTGAAGTCGACGGCGCCGAACAGCGAGTAGAGGACGTCTGTGCTGCGGGGGTGGCGGTGCAGGTAGTCCGCTGCGTCGGCCTCGATGAACTCGACTCCCGGGACGTGTCCGTACAGGGCGCGGGCCTTGGTGTGCTGGGTGGGTGAGCTGTCGATGGCCAGCACCCGGGCCGCGGCCGTGCGCCCGGCGACGTGGGCGGCCTGGCGGCCTGCGCCTGCCCCGATCTCGGTGACGGTGCGTCCGGCGACGTCGCCGAGGATCTCGGCGCCGGGTCCGGTGCGCTGGTACCAGTCCCAGTACATCCGGGCATCGACGCTGCGGGGGGTGCCCGCGGGCGTGGGGGCGCCGTAGTGCTGCCAGAGGTCGGCGGGGGCTGCTGGGGTGGGTGAGGACGGATTCACCGGCCCATCCTGGCCCGGGGGTCATGATCGGCGTCGGGTCTCGTTCCGATTCACCTCAACGGGTCCGCCCCGCGGGTATGGCAACGGCCCCCACCGGCGGGTGAGGGCCGCGCTGCTGCTTCGTACGGGTCGTCAGTGTCCGTCCTCACCGGGGCGGCACGGGGTGCACTTCGTGGAATCGGCGGCCCACAAGGGGCGGTCGACGGCGAAACCGGCACGGGCGATGAAGTCGGCGGTCCGCGACACCGAGCCGTCGACCTTCATCTCGACCAAGGGCACGTGGTGCAGGTAGGTACCCCCGTTGTGGCGCTCGCAGAACTCCATGTACGCCACGGTGTCAAGGATCATGGTGTGTACGCCGATGTCGATGATGCGGCCTGGCCCGAGGCCGAGCCCCTGGCCGCGGTGCTCCATGGCGGTGATCAGGTAGGCGATGGCCTGGCCGAGCACCCGCTCTGCCATGACGGAGTCGAACGGGTAGTCGCGCATCAGCAGCCCTGTCAGCTTGGTCCACTGCTCGGCGGGGACGAAGGTGCGCGGGTCCCTCGGCGTCGAGTCGGGGCCGGCGGTGCGGGCGGGGCGTTCCAGAACGATGGTCATCGTGCTCCCCTTTCGGCTGGCCCCCTGGGGCGGGGGCTCCGTTGACAGGACAGCACCGGAGACCGCCGGGATGCCTCCAACTCCCTTTGCATGCACGCGGATTGCAGATCCTGCACACGGCGTATACGGGGCTCTCCTGCCGCTCTACCGTGGGGGACGGCCCCGGACCATGGTCAGGAGGCGGGCATGCACTCGGACCCTGTATGGCACTCCGCGCAGGTGCGGGACCTGCTGGCCCGTCATGACGCCGGCGGGCTGATCCGGCTGGGCCGGGAGTCGCGAGGCTGGCGGCAGGGCGACTTAGGGGTCGTGGCTCGGGTGCTCGGCGTCCACCGTCTCCCGGCTGGAATCACGCGGCGGCCGTGCCGAGCTCCGGCTGATCAGGCAGGCAGCATCGGCGGTTGGTATGCCGTCAAATGTCCTATCGGCAGCTCTGGGCCTATCCGCCCCTCCCGCCACTAGAGTTGCGTCGGCCGGTCCGCGACCCGAGGAGGACCCATTGCGCCGCCGCACACTGCTCGCCACCGCCGGGGCGGCAGTACCCGCAACCCTGCTCCTCGCCGTAGATGAGGCCCTGGCCGGTCCGCTCGTTCCGTCCGGCACACAGGCGCCGCTCGACGGCCGCCTCGCCAACGCGCGGGCCCTCTTCGACGCGGGGCGGCATGCGGCCCTCCTCGGCCTGCTACCGGAGCTGCTGGGCGATGCTCACGAGGCGGCCCGGTCGCGTCAGGACCTCGACCACGCGCGCTTGTCGTCCTGCTATGCGCTGGCCTCGCAGGTCCTGATCAAACTTGGGCGGCACGGCCGGGCCAGGCTCACAGCCGACCGGGCCACGACATACGCAGAGCTGTCCGGATCACCACTCGCGACCGCGGCCGCCGCCCGGGAACTGTCCATCGTGCTGCGGCACCAGGACCAGCCCGCCGCCGCTCAGCGCCTGATCCTTCAGGCCGCCGCCGGGGTCGAGTCCACCGGCCTCGCCACCGCGCCGCAGCGAGCCGCCTACGCACAGATGCTGTGCACCACGTCCTACACCGCCGCCCGCGCAGGCGACCGGACACAGGCCCTGGCCATGGTCGAAGAGGCCCGCCGCGCCGCCCGCAGCCTCCCCGAACAGCCCCCGCGGGGCCGACTGTTCCCGCTGACACCGGCCGCTGTCGACCTGTACGCGGTGGGTGTTCACTGGGCGCTCGGAGACTCCGGGGCAGCCTTGCAGTCGGGCAAGGGACTTCGTGCCTCGCAGTTCCCGACCGCCGAGCGCCGCGGCCGGATGCATACCGACCTGGCGCGGGCCTGGTGGCAGTGGGGCAAGCCCGCGGAAACCGCGCGGGAGCTGCTCGCTGCTCTGCGGGTTTGCCCAGGCGAGGTACGCGACCGGCCCGCGATTCAGGAGATCGTCACCGTGCTCTCGTCACGGCACCCGCACACGGCGGGCGTGCGTGCACTCGCTAGGAGCGTCGCACGGCCGTAACGCCCCGTCAGCAAACACCCCCTCTCGCTTCAGGAAGGTGGGTGGCATCTCGCTGCTCAGACCGATACCTCGCATGGCGCCACCGGCACGGAACAGTCCGGCCGCGGGCCGAGGTCCTCACCGGAAGCCGTCGGCACAGCACCCGCACGGTGACCCACATGCGCTAAATCCCTGGCCGTCCGCGTCCCTCGATGGCGGGTCAGCGTCTGTTACTGCGTTCTGAGTGGGTCGGCATTTGGGCAACCCTCTGACCTGCACATTCGAGGGTTTGGGTCAGCAATCGGGTCAGGGGCGCTGAGCAGCATTCACGACATCACCTGAACGGGAGTTGTCGTGAATGGAACACGGGTCTTTGAGTCGCTGAATGCCGAGTGGGCGCTGGTCTGCGCCGAGTCCGGGCGTGCCGGGACGGTGCTGGGCTGGCTGCAGGAGGGCGGGGTACTGGTCGGCGAGTGCGCGGCGGGCGGGCTGGAGGATGTGCTGGCCGAGTTGGGGCGCCGGGACCGGGCGCAGGGGCGTGAGCACAGCGACCGTTGGCTGCGGGTGCTCCTGGAGCGGGCTGCTGGTGAGGGTGCCGGAGCGTTGCTTGCGGCGCGGGTGGTGGTGCAGGCGATGGTGCCGGGTGCGGTGCGGTTGACGCAGCGGCTGCGGGCCGGCCGGGATTTCGACGAGGTCGGGCAGGTGGTCGCCGCTTGCTTGTATCAGGTGGTGCGGCGGTATCCGCTGGGGCGAAAGGGCGGTGTGGCGGCGAATCTCCTGTTGGAGACGCTGCATCTGGCGAGCCGTGAGCTGAAGGCGGAGGCGGCCGAGCTGAACGCGGTGCCGTGGCACCCGGGCCCCGATTCGGCGGTCGTGGCCGGTCATTTGATGGCGGCGGACGATCCGGCGGCGGCGGCCTGGCAGACGGTCCTTGGACAGCAGGCTGTGGCGGTCGGGCTGGTGCGGGGCGGTGAGGTCGCGGACGGTGCGCTGGTCGAGCTGCTGGTGTGGGCCGTGGCCGCCGGACGGCTGGATGCGGAACGGGCTCGGGCGATCGTGAGCGAATCCCGGGCCGGCGCCCAGGCGAGCGCGAAACAGGCCGGTGTGTCCGCGGTTGCGTGGCGCCAGCGGCGCAGCCGGACCGTGCGGCAGCTGCGGGCGGTCGCGGATCAGTGGGTGCAGGCGGCGTGATGAAGATTCCTGAAACTTCTCCGCTGCGGCTGTCACATCTGGCCCCTGGCCGCTCCTTGGGTCAGGTGTGTGGCGGAACTGCTGCTGCACCCGGGCTTGGAAGGGGTGGACGGGACATGACGGATCCGATGCTTGTCGCGGAGGACGGTGCGGACATTGCGCTGCTGATGCGAGCGCACCGTCGGCTGCGCGATCTGGCGGTGCAGTTGGAGGTGGCCCCGTTCGCGGAGCAGACAGCGGCTTGCATGCGCGCCTATCTCGATGAGGAGGCGGCGACGGCGCAGTCGGCGTTCGCCCGCTGGGTCGCACTGCCGAAAGAGGTGCGCGACAGGGCAGCTTCGCGGGTTCGGCAGGAGCAGCTGTGAGGCGCCGCAAGGAGTACTCGGAGGATGTGCTGCCGGCCGAGGCGGGTGGCTGGGCGCTGGGTTCTCTGGGTGCTGCGGCGAACACGGTGACGGTGCTTCGTCGCGCTGCCTGGGTGTTGATGGTGGCCGGGCCGGTTCTGGCCGTGTGGGCGCTCGTGTCTCGGCCCGCCGTGACGGTGTCCGCGGCTCCGGTGCGTCAGGAGCAGCCTGTGGCCGGGCAGCCGGCGGGGCCGGTTGGGTTCGCCGAGTTGTTCGTGAGCGCGTACCTCGCGGCTGGGCAGGGGACCGAGGATTCTCTGGCGCCGTTCCTGCCGAATGCTCGTGATGTGAGCCTGACGGCTGATCCGGGAGTGCAGCGGGCTCAGGAGCTCGCGGCTGTGCGGGTGCGGCTCGTCTCCCCCGGGTACTGGTCGGTGACCGTGGCCGCCCGGGTGGTCCCGGTCGGGAAGAAGAAGGCGGAGCCGGGCGAGGTACAGGCCGGGCCTGTGCTGCGGTACTTCCAGGTCCCGGTCCGGACCGGGACGGGTGGCGCCCTGGCGGCGGCCGCCCTCCCGGCCGAGGTGGGCGCGCCGGTGGCCGGTGATGCTCCGTCGCTGGCGTACGGGCAGGTTGTTCCGGTTCGCGGTTCTGATCCGGCCGCGCAGACGCTCACCGGGTTCTTCGCCGCGTATCTCGCGGGCAGCGGCCAGTTGGATCGCTATCTGTCCCCCGGTACGGCGGTGGCTGCGGTGTCGCCTGCGCCGTACATCCAGGTTGAGGTGGCGCAGCTCGCCGAGGTCGGCACGAACGACCCGGGCAGCGCCGATCAGCAGGCCGCTCCTGTTGTGGACGGTTCGCGCAGGGAGCTCCTTGTCGATGTCGCCGCGTCCGATGCGGGTGGGCAGAAGCGGCCGCTTGCGTACGCCATCACGATCACCGCGCGGGACGGACGCTGGGAGATCGCATCCGTGGACGGAAACCCGGTGCTGAGCAAGTCACAGGCTCCGGCCGAGAAGAAGGAGACCTCGCAATGACGTATGTGACGTTGGCCGTGCTCGATGATCTCGACGCCCTCACCGCGAAGGGAACGGGGATCCTGGCCGGGACGGTGATGGCCTTCCTGTGCGCCTTGGCAGTGGTGCGTACCTGGGTCAAGACCAACTCCGTGATCGCCGCCGGGATGGCCTTCGTCGGTGCTGTTGCTCTGTGGTTCGCGGTGATGAATGCCCCGGCGTTTCGCGACAGCATCGGAGTGGACATCGCTCCGACAGGGGCGGCCAAGACCGCCGGTGCGGACCGAGTCGTGGTCCAGGTCGTCGATCCGGAACCGGGTGACCTGCGGTGAACGAACTCGTTGCGGGCTGCGCCGCATTTTTCTTCGCTCGATTCGCAGTGTCGTACGCCTGGGCCAAGGTCCGGTCGCTGCTGTGCTCGGGTGCGGTGTTCGTCTGCGCTGTATCGCTGTGGCAGATGGTCGGTGGGCTGCGGTGAGCGGCACTGGCTCGGCGTCGCCGGCAGCGGAGTTGCTGGTCGGTCGCTCGTATACGCGGGCACGGCGTCATCCGCTGATGATCGGGAAGTGGCCGGGCGGCCGAGGGCGGATCTGGGGTGGTCCGTACACGGTGGCGCAGGTGGTGGTGCTGGCCGTCAGCCTGGCGGCGCTGGTGCTGACCCGTGGTGTGTGGGCGCGGTTCGGGCTGTTCAACTTCGTCATCGCGTTGGGGCTGCCCTATGGGCTGTCTCTGCTGGTGCGTCATGTGCAGGTCGACGGTCGTAGCCCGCTCGCGGTCGCCGCAAGCGGGATCGGGCTGTTGACGAGACCGGCCGCGGGCCGGCTGGGAGGGCGCCCGCTGCGGGGCCTGCGGGCCCGTCATCAGGTGATCGGCGTCTGCTCCCTGTCGTGGGTACCGGGGCCGTCACGGCCGGAGGTCCCCCGCCGCTCGGAAGGCCCGGCCCGGGTGGCGAAGCCTTCTCGGCCGACCGGTTCGGCGTGCTTCAGGCAGCCGGGCAGCGTCCCTTCGGCCGGGGCGGGGAGGCGGCCGGTGTCGGTCGCCGCGGCTCTGGTCGCTGCTCGTCGCAGCGACAGCCGGTCCGGTATGAGCGAAGCGCAACAAGCACAGCGAGGGGTGTGACTGCGATGCGGATGCCGATCCGGCATGTGGCCGGGAATGTGATGTGGACCGTGCACGGTCAGGTGTGGGCGGTGTACCGGGTGGCGGGGGCGGATGCTGCGCATGCTTCGCGGCGGGCGAAGGAGCAGCGGCTGGGGCAGTTGGAGGCGCTGGTCAAGGCGCTCAAGGGTGAGTCGATGCTGCTGAGTCTGTGCCCGGCCGTTGATCCGGCGGGAGTGGTCGCGAAGATGACGGCGGGGATCGACATGGTGACCTCTCCCCGCTACCGGCAGGCCACCAACGTGCTGCGGGAGCAGCTGGAGTTGACGGGGCGCACGGACTGGCTGGCGGTTCCGCTGCCGATGGGGCGGGGTGAGTCGGTGCGGGAGGTTTTCGCGGCGGCGCGGGCGGATGTGGCTCTGCAGCTGGGGTTGCTGCCGCGTCCGGTGTCCGCGCAGGAGGAGGACGAGCGCCTGGCGCAGGCGCAGCGGATGGCGTCGGTGTGGCCGGCGGGCATTGCCTTGCGTGAGGCAACGACGGCCGAGGTGCTGTGGATTTACGGGCACAGTGCGCGTCGCGGTGTGCTGGAGCCGGCGCTGCCGGAGGGGGCGGGTCCTCGGATGCGGGGACGGGGCCGGGGGGCGGCGGCGCTCGGCCAGGTGGTGCTCGCCGAAGGCGGGAATCTACTGGAGGAACTGGATGCGGGCGCGGGCGCGGAGGTTGGTCCCGGCCGGGGTCGTGCGCGCCGTGGGAAGAGGGTGCGGGGCAATCCGTTCGCGCGGCGGTGGCTGGAGGCGACGACGGAGTGGGGGCCGTCGTATCAGGTGATGCTGGCGCTGTCCGAGATGCCCGAGGCGTTCGCGTTCCCCGGGTCGGAGTACCTGACGTCGCTGGACGCGTTCTCCTTCCCGGTGGACTGGGTGGTGCGTCTGCACGTTTCCTCCGGTGCCGAGGCGGAGGCCAAGACGCGGCGTCAGGCCAACGAGCTGGCCAATCAGTACAACGAGCTGCACAACGAGAACACTGGGACCGGTGTCCCGGCCACCGTGGACAAGGCGGTGGGCGGGCTGGAGGAGTTCCGCGAGCGGCTGACCGCGTCGCGGACCGAGGTCGAGGTCCGGGCCATGACCACCTTGTGTGTCTGGGGCGGTACTCCTGAGGAGGCCGAGCGGCGGGCCGGTGAGATCACCGGGCACTTCGGCGGCAACGAGTACTCCTTCGTCTCGCCGCGCGGCGAGCAGGAGAACCTCTGGTACGGGATGCTCCCGGGCACCCGGACCCCGCAGGTGATGGCTCAGTACGCGCAGTATCTGGTGGCCAAGGACTTCGCGATGGCCGGCCCCTTCTCGGGCCAGGGGCTCGGCGACAGCACGGGTCCGTTGTTCGGTCTGCAGCTGGCCGGGGGCGGGGTCAGGCCGGTGCTGACGGACTGGGAGCGCGGCCCGAGGGAGAACACCTCGGCGACCGCGGCGTTCATCGGGGAGCTCGGCGCCGGCAAGACGACCGCGATGAAATCCGCGGTGTACTCCGTGCTCGCCGCAGGGCGCCGCACGCGCGGCGGGTCCAAGCGCGGCCGGGTGGTGATCGTGGACCGCACCCCGCGTCAGGAGTGGCTGCGCTACGCCCAGGCGTGCCCGGGTGAGACCGAGTGCATCACCATCGACGACCACGCCACCGTCTCCCTCGACCCGCTGCGCACATTCAAAGGGCGGGAGGCGCAGCGGTTCACCGAGTCGTTTCTGACTCTGCTGTTGGGGCTGGCGCCGATGAGTGATGAGGGCATCGCCCTGTCCGAGGCGGTCGAGGCGGTGCTGTCCGAGCCGCATCCCTCGATGCGGGTCCTGGTCGAGGAGCTCACCAACCGCGGCGCGTCCGGGGACCCGCATTCGGCGATGGCGGCGCGCCGCTTGTCCGCGGTGCGGCGCAAGGACCTGGCCCGGTCCGTGTTCGACGAGTCCCTGCCTGTGGTTCGTGGTTCGTCGGCTGATGCGCTGGTTTTCTCGGTGTCCTCGCTCACCTTGCCCACCAAGAGCGAACTGAACAGCGGCCGGCTGGACAAGCTGGAGTTCGAGAAGGTCTTCGGGCGCGCGGTGATGTACCTGATCGCTGCCCTGTGCCGGAAGATCGTGTACGCGGACCTGGACGAGTTCGCGCTCGTCGTGTGGGACGAGTGCTGGTGGCTGACGTCCAGCCCCGAAGGCCTCGCCCTGGCGCTGGAGCTGGTGCGGGACGGCCGTAAGCACGGCGCCGGCGCCCTGTTCGGTGCGCATGACGACGAGGACATCGGCTCGGCCGATACCGAGGACGGGCAGATCCTGCGCGGCCTGATCCCCCGCAAGTTCGTCTTCCGGCACACCGACACCAACCTCGCCCGCCGGGCGCTGGCCTTCCTGGGATGCAACCCGGACGACGAGGACCTCCTGGCGCTCGTCACGACCGGGCTCTCCCCCAACAGCCCCGATCTGAACGAAGAGGAACGAGCGGCACGGGCCGGTGAGTGCCTCCACCGCGATCTGACCGGCCGGATCGGCGCGATGCGGGTATCGCTGCCCGCCGACGAACAGGCCGTCGCTCACATCCACTCCCAGCCCATGACAAGCACCGCGGCATGAGCCGGCGGGCCGCCGCCCGGGCGGGAACACCGACATCACCGCGCCGTGGCCGGTGGGTACGTGCATGGCGGGGGGCACGGCGATGGCTGCGCCCCGGGCGCAGCATGGTTGCCGGCCTGGTGCTGCTGGCGCTGTCGTGCCTGACGTCGCTGGTACTGGCCACCGTGTCGGCCACCGCCGCCCCGACGCCCACGCCGGCTCCGACGCCTTCGGTGGGCCCGACGCTGCCCGGCCCGGACAACCCGCTCAAGCCGAGCCCGCTCGTCCCTCAGCCGGGCGCCTCGGCCCCGCCGGAGGACTCCCCTCTGATCAAGGACGCGAAGAAGGAGGCCAAGAAGCAGGAGAAGGCCGCCCGGTCCGAGTTCGACAAGAAGGTCGAGAAGTACAAGAAGGACCGGGCCGCGCAGGGCGGGGTACTGTCCGCGTTCGAGGTGACCGACCGCGACGGGAACCCGGTCAGCTCGTACCGCATTTACGCCGACACCGGGGACTGGAACGACTGGGACCTGAGCGTCGAGGGGTTCCTCGTCGAGATGATGTTTCTCGGGAACAAGTGGCTCGTCAGCTTCGCGTGCTTCCTCATCTCCTGGAGTCTGTCGTTCTCCCTGGCCGGGCTCATGCTGAAACCGGCACTGCAGGTGTCCTCCTCGCTGTATGGAGGGGTCATCGTGCAGTTGGGGCTGCCGACCTTGTTCCTGACGTTCACGATGGTCGTCGCGTCGTGGCATCTGCTGTTCGGGAACCGGGTCCGCGGCTGGGGCGAGATGGCCGCCGCCCTGGTCATCTCCGCGCTCGCGCTCGGCGCACTCGCCTCTCCCCCACAGCTCCTGCTCAGCAAGGACACCGGAATCGTGGGCACCGTACGGTCCCTGGCTGTAGAAACCGCCGCGCTGGTCCTGGACAAGGAAGCCATCGACACGAACCGGCCGACGACCGACAACGAGTGGGAGAAGAAGCCGGCCGGCGGGAGTGTGGGGGCGCAGGTCCGCTCCGCGCCGAGCGCGCTTGCCCGGCCCATCACCGACGCGCTGGTCGACGCGTTCGTGGCCCGGCCGGCGATGCTCCTGTCGTACGGGCGGACCTTCGACGGGGCCTGTGGGAAACAGTTTCGCGACTCTCGGATCCAGCAGGCTGTGTTCGACCAGATGATCGACGAGAAGTTCAACGGCCCGAAAGAGCAGGCAAAGTCCGTACTCAAGCACCTGCCCCTCACCTTCGGGGTTCCGCTGCCCGACAAGGTGAACGACTGGCTGGTCGGCACCGCCGTCGATCTGACCGCCGACCAGATTCGGGAGCAGATCCAGGCATCCGGGCCCATCAAGGCATTCGAGAAGTCCTGCGTCCCGCAGGCCGGCGCTTTGAAGAAGGCGTCTATGGACAAGGTCGGCGGCGCCCTGTTCATGCTCCTGGCCGCCTTCCTCACCTGCGCTTTCATCATCGTCCTGGACTGCGGATTCCTCTTCGCCCAGGTACAGATCGCCATCGAGGCGATGATCGCGAAGGTGGCCCTTGCGGCCGGAATCCTGCCGGGCCCCGGCCGGGCCTGGCTGTGGGACCGGGCCGCCGCCATCGCCCGCGCCCTGGCACTGATGCTCGCCTGCGTCGTCGCACTGTCCGTCTTCATCGTCCTCGTCAACACCGTGCTGAACACGCGGGAGAGCGACCTGCCCGGCGGAGTCACGGTGCGGTTCATCGTGCTGGACGGTGTATGCGTCGCCGCGTTCATCTACCGCAAGAAGCTCGCCCGCTCCACCCGCGGAATCGTCGCCCGCACACGCCACCGCCTGGGCAACAGCCCGCTCGGTGGTGAAGTCTCCCCCGCCTCCGTCACCCCGCCGCGCCGCACAAGCCTCGGCAAAGGGCTGCTACTCGGCGGACTGATGCTCGGTGCCGCAGCCGCCACCGGCGGCACCGGCGCCGTCCTCGGCGGCGCCGGCCGGATGGGATCCACCCGGCTCACAGCGAGCCTCGGCGGCCGGCTCGCCTGCGGCGGCGGCCGCGCCGTCGCAGGGCTGACGAAACTCACCGGCCGTACCGTCCAAGCGGGCGCCAAGGGCACCGCGAAGGCCGGGGTTCTCGGCCTCAAAGCCACCGTCGGACTGCCGGTGTACGGTCCGCGGGCCGCCCGCAGGGTTGGCGCCGCCGCGACCGCTCTGCCCGGACAGGCAGCCGGCCGGGTATCCAGCGCCGTACAGAGCGTCCAGCAGAACACCCAGGCTCTGAACCGAAGCTACGTCCAGCCCGCTCTGCAGCTCGGCGGGGAGGGCTGGCACAACATGCGGTCCCTCGGCCGAATCGTCCGCGGGCAGCCGGGTCTCGGCAGGTACACCCCGCCTCGGCCCCCCAACCGGCCGCAGACTCGGCCGACCACGCCCCGCCGCACGCCTGTTCCTCGCCCCACCCCACCACCAGCCCCCGTGATCGCACCGGTCCGCCGGCGCCGCCCGGCCCCGCCCCGTGGCGCACAGCCGCCCGCCAGCACCGCGCAGGCACTCCTCCAGCAACGCCTGCACCGCATCCGCCAGGCCAACACCACCACTACCCCGCCCACCCCCACGCCGCCGCCCACGCCCCGCCCCCGGCGGGCACCTCGCCGCCCGGGCCGACCATGAACAACACGCACAAAATGCTGCTCGGCTCCGCCGGCTGCCTCGTCCCGGCAGTGACCGTGCTCGGCCTCCTGATCCTGTTCATCTCCGCTGTCGCCAACGGGGCCACCGGCCACGAAGACGACCACCCATCCGGTGCCACGGGTGCCGGCGGTGCCCCGGGAGCAGTGGACGGCATCGACCCGGTGATGCTGTCCGCCTACACAGCCGCCGCTGCCGGTACCCGCACGGTGCGGCCGAAGTGCACCGGCATGCGCTGGTCCGTCATCGCCGGCATAGGCAAGGTCGAGTCCAACCACGCAGCGGGCCGCACCATCGCCGCCAACGGCGACATCACCCCGCGCATCCTCGGCGTCCGGCTCGACGGCTTAGGAATCGGCGGGAACACCAGCAGCTTCTCAGACACCGACCGGGGACTCCTCGACGGTGACACCGCCTACGACCGGGCAGTCGGCCCGATGCAGTTCCTGCCCTCCACCTGGAACGGACCCAACGGACAGGACGGCAACAACGACAGCGTCAAGAACCCTCACAACGCCTTCGACGCCGCGCTCGGCACCGCGGTGTACCTGTGCGGCACCGGGACCACCGATCTGTCCCGGCCCGACCAGCTACGCAAAGCCGTCTACCGCTACAACCACTCCGACACATACGTGAACGACGTCACCAGGCACATCACCGACTACGACCAAATCCCCGCCACCGGAGCAGGCACGCCAACGACCGCGACCGGCCGGGCCGGCGCCGTCATCAACGCCGCCCTCGCCGAACGAAGAACCCCCTACGTCTGGGGCGGCGGCAGCACCACCGGCCCCACCAAAGGTGGTTACGACTGCTCGGGCCTCATGCTCTACGCCTTCCACCAGGGCGCGGGAATCACGCTCCCCCGCACCTCCCAGCAGATGAGGACCTCCGGCACCCACATCCCCCGCTCCGACATCCAGCCCGGCGACCTCATCGTCATCAACAACGACGGGAACTGGGGACACGTCGGCCTCTACGCCGGCAACAACACCATGATCCACGCACCAAGACCAGGCAAGACCGTAGAGACCACCCCCACGGCCGGCTACTGGGCCAAGTACGACTGGGACGTACGACGCGTCCTATGACGAGTGTAGGACCGCATTAGATCTGTCGGATTCTCAGTGATCTGGGTTCCACTTCAGTGCTCATCACCGCACCATGGTCCACTCCGTCGCAGGCTGGTGGTCGAGGTGGTGGCAAACTGCCGGTGCGGGATTACCGCTAGTACAAGGGGCGCCAACTTCGGCAGCAGGGGCTCTATACGCCTCCACGCCAATTCCGCCAACTCACCTTGACCCGCTACAAGATCAACGATCGGACAGGCTCCCGCGGTCAGCCGTCGACTTTGGCCGCCTGCATGGCGGTCAGCTCGCGGACGTAGCGAGCGGCGACCATCGCTGCCGGCACCACCAGGACATGCAAGGCCAGAATCAGCCAGGTCTCCGGCTCGAACTCATACCGGAAGTCATAACCGCAGCAGACCGTCTCGCTCTGACCTGCGACGGCAATCTCCTCCTTCGATTCGAAACTCACCAACTCAATGAACCCGGTCCACGGAGACAGCAAGAGCGGCCAGGTCATCAGGGTGACCAGGCAGACAGCCCACCAGGATTGCAGCAGACGGGCCGATGCTGTGGCGTCGCCCTGGCCGGATGGGCTGGAGGCATGCCAGACGTCGTTGGCGATCTGCTTGGGAAGGAAGAGATTCACGACGGGGATGAACCATCCCACCACCGCCATGGACGGGCGGTATCGCAGCCGGCCGGGAGCAAACTGCTCGGCGACAGCACGCACGCGGGCGGACCAGAGAAGCCAGCTCACCAACAGCCCTACGCCGAAGAGAAGCTGCGCGGTAAACAGGGCGTTGAGTGCGTCGCTGCTGCTGTGGAAGCCGGTCCCGGTCGCGATGTCCTTCCACATGTCCAGGTCCCTGTAGATCGGGTCGTCATACACGTGGCTCTGGTCGGTGGCGACAACGACCTGGTGGACAGCCGTGAGCACGGAGACCAGGGCGGAGAGGGCGAGGAACCAGTAGACGGCGGCCCGATACCCGTCGGCCGGGCCCCTCTCGCCGCGTGCGCGGCGGCGTTCGTCGGCCAGCCGGAACTGCTGGGCCTGCCGCCCGGCCTGTTCACGCCGGGCTGCCTGCTGCGCCTGGTTGACGACGGCGGGCGGGTACAACTGCTTGGTCGGGCGCTCGGCTATCGCCTCGGCCGCAGGGTCCACGACAAGCGCGGCGCCCGCGACCGAAGTCCGCCGGGTGTGCGGGTCCTCCTGGCCGAGAAGCTGGACGGCTTCCTGCCCGAGCCGTGTCAGCACCTCCAGCGGCAGCCAGGACCCCAGCGAGCGGTACTGCGTCTCCTGCTGTTCCCGCAACTCGGTCAGAGTCGGCCGATCCGCCGGATCCTTGGCCAGGCAAGCCGCGGTCAACTCCCGTAGCGGATCGGGCACACCGGTGAGGTCCGGCGGCTCGTGCACCACCCGGTACATCAGAGCGTGTACCTGTCCCTCCGCCACGTCGAACGGGAGCCGCCCGGATGCGGCGTAGGCCAGCACCGCGCCGAGCGAGAAGATGTCACTCGCCTCGGTCAGTCTCTCGCCGCGGATCTGCTCCGGTGACATGAAGCCGGGCGAGCCGATCACCACCCCGGTGCTGGTGAGGCCACCAGCAGTGGCGTCCAAGGTACGGGCGATGCCGAAGTCAATCACCTTCGGCCCGTCGATGGTCACCATGACGTTCGACGGCTTCAGGTCACGGTGGATCAGCCCGGCAACATGGATGTCACCCAACGCCCGGCACAACCCGGAGGCCAGGCCACGCACCGAGTGCTCCGGCAGCGGCCCGTGCTGCTCTGCCACCACTTGTTGCAGGGTCGGCCCGGCGACGTACTCCGTGGCCACCCAGGGCAGTGCCGCGTCCGGGTTGGCGGCCAGCACAGCGGCCGTCCACTCTCCGCCGACCTGCCGAGCCACAGCGGTCTCCTTGGCGAACCGGCGCCGGAAGTCCGGGACCGCCGCCAGCTCGGCCCGGATGGTCTTCACCGCCACCATCCGGCCCCGCGGGGACCGGGCCAGGTAGACCACCCCCATACCGCCTTCCCCAAGCCGGCCGAGGAGCCGGTAGTCATCGACCCGGTCGGGGTCCTGTTCTTGCAATGGCTGCACGGTAGGTAGCTCCCACTGGAACGTCACTTCGGTGGACGAAGACTAGCTCTGGCTCACCAACCATCACCGAGGCCGGACAGCCCTGGGTATACGGAGGAGCAGCACGCCGAGGTCGCCCGGTTTCGGGCCCG
The DNA here is from genome assembly GCF_044742205.1 of Streptomyces sp. NPDC087901. Taxonomy (NCBI): domain Bacteria; kingdom Bacillati; phylum Actinomycetota; class Actinomycetes; order Kitasatosporales; family Streptomycetaceae; genus Streptomyces; species Streptomyces sp. NPDC087901. The sequence continues at coordinate 134,532 of NZ_JBIUUC010000018.1, read as the reverse complement.
GGTGCTGGAGCTGTCCGCCGCGGTGTTCAACCACCCGTTCTGGGCCACCCTTGACGACGACGCGGTCGCGGCCCGTATGGCACTGAAGCACGCCCACGAGCCGGCCAAGGCGTAGCCGTGTTTGGCGAGATCTCCGACCTGGACAAGAACCGGGCGCTCGTCGACTGGCTGGAGTACCAGCTGCGCCAGGCCAAGAATCGGGTGCGGGAGCTGGAGGTCAAGGCCGAGCAGGAGCAGCGGGCGCGGGAGCGGGCCCGGGCTGAGATGTCATGGAAGATCCAGCCGCAGCGTGCAGGGACGACGGCGATGCTGCACCACGGCGGGTGCTCCCTGTACGAGACGACGATGGGGTTCCTCAACCGGGAAGAGGCGTTGATCGCGCTGGCCGAGCCCGATATCGAGGCATGCGAGATCTGCCGGCCGGAGACTGGGCTGGCGAGCGAGTAGCCCCCGGCGCATTCCAGGCGCGGGGGATCACCCCACAAGCAGCAGCACCCCCGCTTGGCCCTGACGGCTGGGCGGGGGTGTTCTTGTCGTTGGCACCCCGGAGGGGGCATCGACCTTCGAGGCGGGGCCACCGCCGGTCGGGTACAGCGTGGCACATGCGGTCGCGGTCATCGGCGGCCTGACGCCACGCGCTGGGCACCACGTTGGGCAGGCGGTGCTCGGAAATTGCTGGCGGCTTGGCTGTCACGTTTCGGGCCGGCGGACTCCTTGTGTGGGTGAGAGGCGGCAACAGAGCTGCCCGGTGCGGGAGGTGCGTATGACACGGCACACCACAGAGTTCCGGAATGAAGCACGGCGCAGTCGCCTGGATTCGGATGTCGAGACGATGATCAGCCTGTGCGGGTGGCTTGTCGCGGTGGTGTTCGTGGTCGGGTTCATCCGCGGATGGTGGTGGGGCGGGGATCTGCACAACCTTCCCTGGGGACTGGGCGACCCGGCTGCCGAGGCGGTCAACGAGCGGTGGGGCTGGCCGGCGGTGCCGGTCCTGGCCGCGGCACTGGGAGCGGTGAGTGCACGCTGGGCGTGGCTCGCTCTGGCTGACCTGGTGTGTGGGATAGATCCCCGGGTCCGGCGTCGCGGGTGGCGGCTGTGATGGGGCAGCTCTCGCCTGTCGGTGAGCTTGATCCGGGCTGGCTGCCGGAGGCGCTGTGGGGTGTCCGGTGGTGGGTGCTGGTCGGGATGGCGGCTGCGGTGTGCGTCTGGGGGTGTGCGCGGTGGTGGTGGCTGCGGCGGGCTCGGGCCATGTTGCTGGATCGGTCGGTTGTCGCTCTGGTCCCGGCTGCGGGCTTCGATCCGTCGCTGGAGGAGATCGAGCGGCACGCGGCGCGGCTCGCGAGGGTTCCGGCGGTCGTGGGGTGGGCGCCGGAGCGGGCGGTGGGGGTGCGGATCCGGCTGTCCAGTGACGAGGGCCGGCTCTCGTACCGGCTGGAGGGTCCCGGACGGGCGGCGGCGCTGCTCAGGCTCCGGTCGTATCCCGATGTCGATGTCGTGGATCCCAGGGTGCGTCATGAGGTGCCTCGGATCCGGTTCGACGGTGTGCCGCCGCTCGGCGGGGACGATCACGATGGAGATGAGGACGCGTGACGATCCGGCTGGAGAAGGCTTCGAGCGCCGAGGGCGTCGGCGTGGATGAGCGTACGGACGTTGAGGCGGAAGAGGTCGGGGGCCGGTTGTACGTGGCGCGGGCGGAGCTGGTCCTGGCCCGGCCCGACCATCGTCAGCTGACGGCCGCCGGCCTGGATCCGGACCCTCTGCAGCTGATGGCCGCCGCGTGCGCTCATGCGGACCGTGAGCGCGGCGAGCACGTTGAGCTCGTCGTGGATCTGGTGCCGGTGGCCGGGCGACGGGTGGCGCGGTGGCGGCGCCGGCTGGTACGGCGTGCACAGCAGCGTGGCCCGTCAGCGTTCGGCGAGCAGTTGGCCGGCGCGGAGCGGACGGGGGCGGGCGCGGGAATTTGGTCCCAGGTGTTCGCTGGCCTGGACGGGGGTGGTTCGCGTGGCCGGCAGGGCCGGACATCGGGGCGGGCTTCCCGGTCGTCGGATCTGGCCGAGGGGGTGGGGAAGTTCCTGCCGGGCGCGGATACCCAGGTGTTCGCGGTGCAGGTGATGGTGCGGACGGTTGCTGCTCATCCGGCGCAGGCGCAGGGTTTGCTGCATCAGGTGATGGCGGTGATGGATGCGTGGTCGGGTGAGAACTGGTGGCGTCCGGTGGGACCGCGGGTGGGGGCGTGGCGTCCGTACAGCAGTGTGTGGTGGCGCCGCAGGAGTTTCGAGCGGCGTTTCGCGTCGGGTGAGTTCGCGCCGTCGCGTCGTCAGTGGGTGACCTCTCGGGAGATTGCCGCGCTGCTCAAGCCGCCGTCGGTGCACTGCACGCCGACGAACGTGGTGCGCACCGGAGGGGTGGTGCCGGCGGCGCCGTCGCGGCTGCCGGAGTGGACCGGGCAGCGGGGTGTGGTGCCGCTGGGGCTGGTGACCGGTGCGGACGGGCGGGTGCGGCTGGGGGCTGTCCCGCAGGAGGATGTGCTGTTCGGCGCGAGCCTGGGGCGGTCGGGGTTCGGGAAGTCGGAACAGGCTCTGCTCCAGGCGCTGACGCTGGCGTATGCGGGGTTCGGGGTGTGGTTCCTGGATCCGCACGGTGCGGCGGTCCAGCGGGCGTTGCCGTACCTGACGCACCCGGCCATCGCCCACCGCGTGCAGCTCATTGATGTGAGCGTGAAGGATCCGGCGGCACGGATCGGGGCGTGGAACCCGCTGTCCATGGAGGGGCGGAACGCCACACAAGTGCAGGACGTGGTGGGCGCCGTCGTCGGCGGCCTCGCCTCGGCTCAGGGCTGGGGCGACCGGGCACCGCGGGCGAGGGCGATCCTGTCCCACGCCGTGCAAGTCCTGGCCCATCTGGCGCTGCTGATGTGCGAGCAGGGCCGGCCAGACCTGCAGCCCACCCTGTTCTCGATCACACGGCTGCTCACGGATGAGCAGTGGCGGGCTCAGATCCTGAAGCGGCTTCCGCGGCGGCTGTCGCGGTTCTGGCAGCAAACGTTCCCGAAGTACGAGGGGAATGCGGTGCCGGTCGTGACGCAGATGCTGGAGCAGCTGGAGACCTCCGATTCCCTGCGGGCCTTCCTCGGACAGCCCCGCTCCAGCTACAACGTGCGGCGCGCGATGGATCAGAACAAGATCGTGCTGCTGCGCTGCTCGGGCACCGGGGGCGGCGACCAGATCATCACGAGCCTGCTGCTGTTCGACCTGTTCCTGGCCGGGCTGTCCCGCGAGGGAGTGCCTCCCGAGGACCTGGAAGCCATGTTCGCGTTCGCGGACGAGCTGACCGCCATCGACGGCGCCTCACGCGGATATGTGGCCGCGATCCTGGAACAGCTGCGGAAGTACGAGCTGCGGCTGATGGGTCTCACACAGATGGCGATGCGACTGTCAGAGGAAACCCGGCAGGCCTTGATGCAGAACCAGTCCCTGCTGTCCGCCAGCGGGGCGGACAGCGATGAAGCCGCCTTCGTCACCAAGCGGCTGGCCGGTGTCGCGCCGGCGGTGCTGGAACAGCTCGCGAAGTACCAGTACGTGGTGTCAACGATGCTGCACGGGGAGCGGTCTTCTCCCTTCCGGGTGCGGGGTGTCGCGGTCCATCAGGTCCTGGCCGACTACCGCCGCCCCGACCTCCTGCCCGCCCTGGACGCCGCGATCGACCACAGCCTGAGGCGCAGGCCCGTCGGCGAGATCCTGCGCGTCCTCGATGGGGACGACGGCCGGCTCCCGGGTCTGGACGACCTGCTGCTCGCCCATCTCACCCGCCGCACCCCTGCCGGGTCGGCCCGGACCACCGGCCGGAGCGAGGTCGCCTGATGTCCCTTGCCGCCCCCCAGGCCCGCACGGCCGGTCTGTCCCGCATCGGACAGCAGCTGCTGCCGATCCTGTACCAGCACCGGCTCATCGCCACCGGCCAACTCCACCGGCTCCTGACTCCGCACACCCGGCGCCCGGTCTACCTGCTGCGCCAGCTCGGCTACCTGCGCGCGATGGGACTCGCTGAGTCCACCGACCGGCGCATCGGCCGGATGGGACCCTGCGAGCTGCTCTGGTACCTCACCCCGTTGGGCTACGAGGTCGTGGAGGCCAGCGACGAGGTGACCGCTCGGGCGTATCGCATCAGCCCCAGAGCAGCCGCCTCCCAGCTCCAGGAACACACCCTCGCAGTGGTCGACACCGGTATCGCGTTCTCCGAGTGGGCCGGCCGTCTCGGGGATGAGTGCGGGCCGCTGGACTGGGAGCCGGAGCTCGCGCACCGCGTCCGCGATGGCGACAGCCGCCTTGGCGACGACGCGTTCCTCGTCCCGGACGCGGTGCTGCGCTACACCCGCACCACAGCGGAAGGCCGGCGCCAGCTCCTGACGTTCTTCCTCGAAATCGACCGGGCCACGATGCAGGTGGCCCGGCTGGGCCGGAAGTTCGGTACGTACGCCCGCTACGCCTCCTACACACCGCAGCCGACGGGACGCCGTCAACAAGCAAGCACCCGAGAGGCATGGCGCGAGCGATATCCCGCGTTCCCGCGACTCCTGATCGTCCTGTCCGGAGCGTCTGACCGGGTTCTGAGACGCCGGGCCGAGGACCTGCAAGCGCTGGCCTCCGCCGACCCCCGCATCGCGCAGGGAAGCCAGCTGCGTGCCGGGATCACCACCGCCGAACTCCTTGACAGACACGGCCCTTTCGCACCCATCTTCACGCCGGTGCTGGACAACGCCGAGCCCACCGACGCACTACTGACGTCGCATGACGAACCGGGAGCGAGCAAGTGAATCGGAATACCCCACAATTGCCGACGAGTCGACAAAACCGGCCCCTTTAGCCGCGCCGTTCTGCGTTCAACTTTCGCACCGGGTCGCACGCGGAACGCGGAATCCCTGACACCGGATTCCCGCCAAGCGAAATTGTGGCGATTTGCGGCGCACGCCATAGCCATGAACTGGATGAACAGGATGGGAAGTTGGTCGAACTTTGCGTAGCATATGGAACCAGACCGCACGGTTTCTTCTGGACCACGCCTCGCGCATGCTGCCACTCGCAACGCGCGCCGCAGGTCGGGGCACCGTGGCATACACATGGGGAGGCACAGTGACGCAGTCAGTGCGACTGAGGAACTCGGACATTCGCAAACGAAACCGCGTGGGTTCGGTAGCCCTGCTCGTCGCCGCTTGCACACTCACGACCGCAACCGGGTGCAGCTCCGATAAAGGAAATGACCCGAAAGTGGCCCCTCCACCGTCTGCTTCAGTGAAGCAGACCCCGAGCAAGCCAGCAGACCCTACCGAAACGACCAAGACCGAAGCCGTCGCCACGTACCAGAAGTATTGGCAAGCAATGGAACGCCTCTACGCGGACGTCAACGCGAAGAACACAGACCTGAAGCAGTACGCCGCAGGCGCAGCGTTGAAGAACGCCGAGTCGGATGCCAAAAGCATGCATGACAAGGGACACGTGATCTCCGGCCAAGTCACTGTCGGCAGCCCTACCGTGACCAGTGTCGACATCAACAGAAAGATCCCCAACGCGAAGATTTCCAGCTGCCTGGACATCTCGCACTGGCAAGTCATCGACAGCACCACCAAGAAGCCGGTAGCCCTTCCTCCGAAGCGGCTGACCAAGTACGTCATCGTGTCCACCGTCGAACGGTGGCCGGAGGGCTGGAGGGTCATCAGCGACGAACCCCGGGGGAAGAAATGCTGAGCCACCGGCCCGCTGCCGCTGTCACGACCATGGTTCTGGCAGTTCTCGCGTTCCCCAGTGGTGCCCGGGCCGCAGACGGCACGGGCACCGGAGTGGACGGCTGCGGGCTCTTCGTGTGTGTGGAAGCTGACGACCCAGGCACGTCCGAAGGCACCAAGCCCGCCGGCCGTCCTGAGGTGGACAAGGCAGGGAACCAGAGCAATGGTCCCGTCATCGGCATGCCCTGCACATACAAGCTGGCCGAGCCGCAGCCTCCGTCCGGAAGCGTGGAGTGGGACGGCCATGAACCGGGTGATGGTGCGGTCTACGAAAAGACGTGCGCCCCCGGAAGGACCGATAACGCTATTACCCAACTGGTCTGGGCGGCCGATCCTCCCGCGGCCCAGGTTGATCCTGCCGTCGTGGCCCAGCAGGCCGTGGACAAGATGCTGCTGAAGGGCCCGCGGATCGGTATCACTCCGAAGCCGGGCGGCAAGGGAGTGGTCGGCATGCCGGTCTACATGTGGACCGGCAGGGGAGCCGCGACGTATGGGCCCAACCGGGCCTCTGCCACGGCTGGAGCTGTCACCGTTACGGCTACTGCGAAGGTCAGCAAGATCGTGTGGACGATGGGGGATGGTACAGCCGTCACGTGCACGACCGCGGGGACGCCGTACAGGGCGGAGTACGGCAAGAGGCCGTCGCCGGACTGCGGCCACCGCTACACCCAGCCCTCCTCCTCCAGCGAGTCCGGGAAGTACCACGTCACCGCGACGTCGACCTGGACGGTCGACTGGACCGGCGGCGGCCAGACCGGGCAGCTCACCGAGATCCGTGACAGCGCCGTGGACATCACCGTCGCTGAGGTCCAGGTCCTCAACTAACACGTTCTCTTCGCAGAATCCGAGAGGCAACACAGCATGGAGTCCCCCGTCGCACCGCCGGCGCCCCGGCCCTCCGCTCCGGCCCGCCCTGACATCCCCATCACCACAACGGCCCCGGTCAAGCGGGAGCGCCGTTGGTCTGTGGTCGCGCTCTGCATCGTCCTGGCGGCTGTCGCCGGGCTCGGCGCGGCGGCGGCGGTCACGTCGGCCAGCGACCGCATCCGGGTTCTTGCCGTCGCCCGGGATGTCCCGGCCGGGCAGGCGCTGACGGATGGCGATCTCACCGTGGCGGAGGTGTCGGCCGATGCGCATCTCACTCCGGTCCCGGCCTCCGACCGGGGCAGCATGGTCGGAAAGCGTCCCGCCGTGGATCTGCGCAAGGGCGGGCTGCTGACGGCCTCCCAGCTGTCCGCCGGCACTGGACTGGGCGACGACAAGCAGCAGGTGGGTGTGCAGGTGAAGCGGGGCCAGGCCCCGGCCGGCTCCCTGGCCCCCGGTGACAAGGTGCTTGCCGTCACCACCCCGGCCCAGGGCGAGCAGTCCGACGCCAAGGGCGTCGAGGCGCCTCCGTCGTCGATCAACGGTGTCGTGGTCTCCGTGTCCCGCCCGGACGCCTCGGGCACGATCGTGGTCAACCTCGCCGTCTCCCCCACCGACGGGCCGCTGCTGGCGACCAGGGCGTCAACGGGGCGCATCGCTCTGGTCCGCGAACCGCGGGGCAACTGACGATGCCCGTAACCACTCTTGTCTCCGCCAAGTCCTGCGGCGTCACCGCGTCCGCGCTCGCGCTGACCATGGCCTCGACACGTCCCTCGCTGCTCGCCGAGTGCGACCCGGCCGGCGGCACCATCCGTGCCGGGCTCCTGGCCGGACGCGCCACCGCGGGGTACGGCCTCTACCACCTGGCAGCCGCTGAGCGCACGGGGCGCGATGCGCTCGCGAATGCGTTCGCCAATCACTTGTGGCCGCTGGACGAGGCCGGGCACCGCAGGCTGCTGCCCGGTCTGACCGACCCCGCCCAGGCGGCGGCGCTCGGCCGTACGTGGCCGGCTCTGTCGGATGTCCTGCACGTCCTGGCCGCCGAAGCCGGATACGACGTGTTCGTCGACGCCGGGCGCCTCGCGCTGGAGTCCGGGCACCTGCATCCCACGCTGACTCCCGCACCACTGCTGCATCAGGCCGACCTGGTCCTGCTCGTGGTCCAAGGCACCGAGCAGTCCCTCACCCTGGCCCGCCACGTGATCGACCCGCTGCGCACCGAGCTGCAGGAACGTGGCTCGGGCGCCGACGCGCTGGGTCTGCTCCTCATCGAGGGCGGTACCTACCGGGCCCATCAGGTCAGCGACGCGCTCCACGGGGTGCCGGTGCTGGGCGTCCTGCCCTGGGACACGGACACCGCCCAGTACCTCACCCTGGGGGGCCGGCCGCCGCGGGGCTACGCCCGCAGCCCACTACTCCGCCACGCTCGCACCGCGACCGAGCAGATCGAGGCGGCCACCTCGCGCCGCCGGATCCAGCAGGAGTACCCGCCCCGTCCTGCGAACCCGCAGCTGGCGGGTGTGCTGCAGCAGCTGGCCGTACAGCGTGGAGGAAGCCGTGGCTGATACCCACCAGCGGCCCGGCGCCAACGGGCATCCCGACCCGCTGGGCCGCCAGGAGCTCGCTTCGCTGTTGTCCGGGCATCTCGGTCAGCGCCGCGCCCCTGCGCCCGCCCAGTCACCGCAACCGCCGGCCGCCGCCCCGGCGGTGAGTCCGGGTGCTGTGCCGCGTCTGGCCGGACTGCCCGGCGAGCTCCCGGTGAGCTGGGACGTGATCGAGGCCCTGCAGAGCGATGTATCGAAGGCTTTGAGCGAGGAAGATCCCGACAAGCACCTGCCCGAGCCCGACCGCCGGGCTCTCGCCCGGGCCCTGGTCACCACCGCGGTCGCGGACTGGTCCACCAAGCACGCCCACGGCAACACTCCGCTGACCGCCGATCAGGAAGGTGCGATCGGCGCCGCGGTCTTCGATTCCATGTACCGCGGCGGCAGGCTGCAGTCCCTCCTCGACGAGGAGGGCGTGGAGGACGTGATGGTCGACGGTCTGCGCGCCCATGTCGAGTACCACGACCGGCCGCGACGCACCGTGGAGAAGGTCGCCGACAGCCACGAAGAGCTGATCACGTGGGTCAACCGGATGGCGAGGCTGTCCGGCCACGGTGAGCGGGCCCTGACCCAGGCCACCCCCATGGTCGGCTTCCGCATGCCCGACGGCTCCCGCGTGACCGCCTCACTGCTCACCACACGGCCCTCCGTCGTCATCCGAAAGCACCGCATCCGCCAGCACGGCATCGCCGAACTCGTCCAATGGGGCTCGATCAACCCCCTTCTGGAAGCGTTCCTCACCTCCTGTGTCCACGCCAAGATGAACGTCCTGGTCGTCGGTGACATGGGCGCGGGCAAGACGTCACTGCTGCGTGCGCTGGGCCGGGAGATCCCGCCGGCCGAGCGCCTGGTCACCCTCGAATCCGACCGTGAGCTCTACCTCGACGAGCCCGGCCCCAAGCCCGGCCCCGTCACCTATGCGTTCGAGGCGCGGCAGTCCAACGGCGAGCGCCACGGCGACAAGCTGGCCGGTGAGGTCACCATCGGCGACATGTTCGCCACGGCGCTGCGGTACAACGCGACCCGCGTCATTGTCGGGGAGGTCCGGTCCACGGAGATCGTGCCGATGCTGCAGGCGATGTCCGCGGGCGGCTCGGGCTCGATGTGCACCCTTCACGTCCGGCGGCCGCACGCCATCATCAGTCGGCTGGTCCAGCTCTGCACCGAGGCCGGCATGGCGACCGAGGCCGCGCACCATCTCATCGCCTCCTCCATCGACGTCGTCGTCTACCTCACCTACCTGGACGAGACCGCGCTCGGCGGCAAGAAGCACCGCTACGTGTCGCACATCTACGAGATCCACGACGTCGTCGGGGAAGGCGGACGCCCCACCACCTCCGAGCTGTTCGCCCCGCACGGCACCGAAGTGCGGGCGGTGTACAAGAACATGCCGTCCTTCATCGGAGAGCTGGAGCGCACCGGCAAGTTCGCCAGGCAGTGGCTGACCGAGAACCCGCACAGCTGGTGGGGCCCGCCCCTGCAGACAGTGAGCACACGATGACCACATCCCAACTGGCCCTGGTGGCAGCCTGCTGCACCGTTCTTGGCCTGCTGGCCGTTCTCGCCGCCGTCCGTGAGTTCCGCGGTCGGGTGCCCGACCCGGTCAAGCCCGCTTCGCGCATGACCGACCGAATCCAGCGTGCCCGGTCCGAACTGCCGGAGAAGTGGCAACACCGCTGGCGCCACCTCGTCATGGCGGCCGCGATCGTCACCCTGGTGGTGTGGGCGTGGACGGGATGGCCAGTGCACGGGCTCCTCGCCGGAGCCGCCGTGCTCGGATTCCCGTTCATCCTGAACCCGGGCACCGCCGCGGTGCACCGCATCGACCGCCTCGAAGCGCTGGGGCAGTGGCTCAACCATCTCGCCGGTGTCCACACCGCCGGAATCAGCCTGCCCCAGACCATCCGGGCCTCGGCGAAGAACGCCCCCGCACCGATCGCCGCGAACGTACGGGCCCTGTCCGAGCGGCTGCGCTCGGGCGTGGAGGCACACACCGCGTTCGCCCTGTTTGCGGACGAGCTCGCCGACGGGGTCTCCGACCACGTGGTCCTGCTGTTCCAGAGCCACGCCGTGTACAAGGGGCCCGGCCTCTCCGACGCGCTGGAGAAGCTCGCGGTCACGATCCATCAGCAGGCCGCCGACGCCCGCGATATCGAGGCCGACCGGGCGAAGGTCCGCAAGTCCTCGCGCATGGTCTCGGTCGTCATCTCGATCGTCGTCGTCGGGTGCATGCTCAATGAGGGCTGGTCGGGCTGGTACCAGTCACCGGCCGGGCAAATCGTGCTGGCCGTCCTCGGCGTCATGTTCGCCTGGACCTTGTCGTGGCTGCGCCGCATCGCCCGCACCAAGCCCGACCCCCGCCTCCTGGCCCCGCTGCCCACCACCGACCTGCCAGCCGCACCCGGTATCGCAGCACCGCGGCGGCCGGACGGGCTGCCCACCAACGTCCCGACCGGTGGAGGTGCTCGGTGATCCCCGTGCAGGCCGTCCTTCCCGCAGCCGCAGCCGGCGCCCTGATCGGCCTCGCCGTACGGGCCGCCTGGCCGGCCAAGCCCGACCTCTCCTCCGTACTGGACCGGCTCGACGTCACCAAAACCCAAGCGGCGCTGCCGTCCGCAGCTCCGAGGGTGACCAATTCGCTGAGCGAACGCGTCGGCAACCGGCTGCTCGGCGAGCTCGGCGGCCGGATCGCCCTGCCGCTCAAAGACCTGAACCTGCTGCGGATCAGCCCGGCCGAACACCTGGGCAAACGCGTGCTGTTCTCCCTGTACGGGCTGCTACTCCCCCAGCTGATGCAAGCGCTCCTCGCGCTGGCCGGGGCAGCGTTCTCCTTCACCATCCCCCTCGTCGTCTCGCTCGCCCTGGCAGCCCTGTTCTGGATCCTGCCCGGCCGGGAAGTCGCCCGGAAGGCAGCAGCCGCCCGCCTCGTGGTCCGGCACGCCGCAGCCTCCTACCTGGAACGCGTCGCGCTGGCGCGGATCGCGAACTCGGGCGCAGCCCAGTCCCTGACCGAGACCGCGGAAGTCGGCGACGGCTGGATCTTCGTCAGGATGCGGCAGATCTTCCACCAGGCCGACCTCGCCGGAGTCACCGTGTGGGACGCCCTGAAGCAGCTCGGTGACGAGCTCGACATTCCCGAACTCACCCGCCCCGCGGACACTCTGGCCCTGGCAGGTGACGGCGCAGCCGTTTACGCAACCCTGCAGGCCCAGGCGAGGCAGCTCCGGATCGCGATGCTGTCCGATGCCAAGGCGCAGGCCAACGAGGCCTCGGCGGCCATGGTCCTGCCCGTCACGTTCGGCGTCGTCCTCATGCTCGTCTTCGTCATGATCCCCCTCACTTTCACCATTCTCGTCAGCTGATCCGGAGGAAATAGACCGTGAACATCGAAGCGCTCACCCTGCTACTCAAAGCCCACTGGCACCGGCTGAAGACCGCCCGAGACGAAGGCCAGGGCACCACCGAGGTCGCCGTAATCACCGCCGTCGTCATCGTCGTGGCCGCCGGAGTCGCCCTGGCCATCAAGACGAAGGTGGCCGAGAAGGTCGGCATCATCAGCGGCGGCTGACGCAAGACCGCGACAGGAAGTCCAAAGGGAAGGGGAGGGCAGGCGTGAGAACCCGGCTACGCAGATACAGGCGGGCATTCGCGAGGCGACGCGGCGACCGCGGGTTCGCGAGCGTCGAATTCGCGGTGCTGGCCCTGGTGGTGCTGGGCCTGGTCTTCACCACCATCCAGGTCGGCCTGTACTTCCATGCCCGCAAGGTGGCCCAGTCCGCGGCACGCCATGGAGTCGAGGCAGGGCGGGCTTTCGGCTCCGGCGAGGGTGACGGTGTTGCCGAGGCGCAGGCCTTCCTTGCCCGTTTTGGGGGGAGCGTCCGAGGCGCGAGCGTGTCCTCGGCGGGCAGTTCCGCCGAAGAGGTCCGCATCACCGTGAGCGGCAGCGTCGCCACCCTCGTACCCGGGCTGGAGCTGCACGTCAGTCAGTACGCCGACGCCCCCGTCGAGCGCTGGACCACCCCGTGACCGCCCGCACGCAACACCGACGAGCGCTGTCTGCTCTGCGTGGTGACCGGGGCAGTTACGCCGTGGAAACTGCGGTTCTCGCCCCAGTGATGATCACGTTGCTGCTGCTGATGGTGGCGTTCGGCCGGGTGATCGATGCCGAGGGTGCCGTGGACTCCGCCGCCCATGCCGCGGCCCGCGCCGCCTCCCTGGAACGCGACGCCGGCAGCGCCCAGAACAAGGCCCAGGCCGCGGCCTCGCGCAGTCTGGAGGGAGAGGGCATCACGTGCCGAACGTCCAGCGTGACGGTGGACACCGCGGGCTACTCGCTCGATATCGGGGCCGACGCCACCGTCACGGCGACGATCGCCTGTACCGCGGACCTGTCCGACATCGGTCTGCCCGGACTGCCCGGCGGCAAGACCCTCCGCGCATCGTGGACCAGCCCGATCGACACCTACCGGGGGCGCCAATGATCCGCCGACTCCGCCAGCGGGCGGCCGTGCGGTACACGGCGCTGAGCTGGCGTGACCGCGGCTCCATGTCAGTGTTCTTCGCCCTGACGACGATCGCCATCCTGATGGTGATGGGACTCCTGGTCGACGGCGGCGGCGCCCTGAACGCCGGCAACCGAGCCACCTCCCTCGCCCAGGAGGCCGCCCGCACTGCCGGACAGCAACTCGATCCCGCCCAGGCCATCGAGGGCACCGCCATCACCATCGACCCGGACGCCGCCATCGGCGCAGCCCAGGACTACCTCGCCGCCGCGAACGTCCAAGGCGACGTCAGCATCAGCGACAACGGCCAGACGCTCCACGTCACCGTGCACGACAGCTACACCACCCACTTCGCCCAAGTCATCGGCATGGCAAAGATCAACGTCACCGGCACTGCCACGGCCCATCTGCAGACCCAAGCTGGAGGCTGATCCCCCATGGCCCACCGAACCCCCGCCCCGCTGCGCGCCGTCGGCGCCCTGTTGCGGGCACTGCTCGGCCTGGCCCTCCTGGCGGCCCTGGTCGGCGGCGTGCCGTATCTGCTGCTCAAGTTGGGCCACCAGCCGGCTGAGCTTTCCGGCGGCCTGGATCTGCTGACCCAGCAGGATGACGGGTCGCTGTTCCTCGTGGTCCTGACCTGTATCGGCTGGGTGGCGTGGGCGGCGTTCGCGTTCTCCGTCCTGGTGGAGATCGTGGCCGTGCTGCGCCGCCGCTCCGCACCGCGCATCAGAGGTCTGGGCGGGATGCAGTCCCTCGCCGGCGCGCTGATCGGTGGGATCGTGCTGCTCGCCCCGACCGTCGCCTCCGCCGCCACGGTCACTCCCGCAGTCGCCGCAACCGCGACCGCGACGCACACCGCCGGACAGGACGCTGCAGGCGTCTCGGCGAAGCACGAGAGCACACGCCCGGACGGGGCCGAACTACGGCACACCGTCACCTCGGTCACGGAGTCACCGTGGGAGCTCGCGCAGACGTATCTCGGCAGCGGTCCCCGGTGGAAGGACATTGCCGCTCTCAACCCCGACATCCCCGAACTCGCCGCCGGCGACCAGTACCTGCCCAAGGGCGCGATCATCACGCTGCCCGCCGACGCACGGCGTCCCGCTGCAGCCGACACCGCGCAAGCCTCCTCCCCCGCCGCCAAGGCAGCAGGCCCCACGGCCGGGACACCGGACAACGCAGCCGAATCTCAGACGTCGTACACCGTCCGGCCGGGCGACTATCTGTCAAAGATCGCCGAGGACAAACTCGGTGACGGGGACCGGTGGCCCGAGCTGTACGACGCGAACAAGGGCACACAGCAGCCGTACGGGCAGGTCTTCGACGATCCCGACCGGATCTATCCGGGCCAGGAACTCGCGCTGCCCGGCAGCGCCCAGCACACCGGAACCGACCCAGACGTGGAGCACCCCGGCTCCGATTCCGGCTCTGCCGAGAAGGCGCCCACCCACGGCGATCACGAGGGTTCAACGCCGTCCAAGGCGGACACTCCATCGCCGTCGCAATCGGCCCCGGACACCGAATCACCGTCAACCGCCGCACCCTCCCCCAGCCGCACGGCGTCGCCCTCCCCCACCGTGACGCCCGCACCCGCCGCCCAGACGCCGACGCCCGGCAATCCGACGCCGTCGGCCGTCTCCGCCACAGAGGACCATCAAACGACGACCGGGATGCGGGCCGGCATGATCGGTCTGGGAGCCACCGGAGTCCTGGCCGCCGGACTCGTGGGCACCCTGGCCACCCGGCGGATCCTGCAGCAGCGCCGCCGACCTCGCGGACGCCGGATCCCGATGCCCACCGACCGGACCGCCCTCACAGAAATCGCGCTGCGCAGCGCGGACGCCGGCACGGAGCTGGCGGTGCTGGACCGTGCGCTGCGGACCGCAGCCGCCGTCCTCGCCGAGGAGAGCCGGCCGCTGCCCACTCTGGCCGCGGTGCAGCTCGGCACCGAGGGGGTCCGGCTGCACCTTGGCTCCCCCGCCCCGGCGGTCGCCCCGTTCACCTCTGACCCGTCGCAGAGCACGGTGTGGTGGTGCCCTGCGGATTCCGGGGAGTTGCTGTCCCCCGATGAGAGCCGGGAGGTCGACCCGCCCTATCCGGGACTGCTCGCGCTGGGCGAGGACGACCAGGGCGCGATCGTGCTCGTCGACCTCGAACACATCCGCGCGCTCCACCTCACCGGCGGGCTGCGCAATGAAGTCCTGCGAACCCTCGCGCTGACGCTGGCGCTCTCACCGCTCGCCGAGCAGCTCGACATCGCGGTCGCCGGAGAGGACACCGCGCCCGGGCTGGCGATCCTGGACAGCGACCGGGTCACCCCGTACCCGGACCTGACCGATGCTGTACGGGCCCTGCAAGCTCATCACGCGGAGCAGCAGCGGGCCCTGGACGGGCTCGGTGACGGGGACGGCCTGTCGTCGGTTCACGGGGCAGAGGTGGGAGATCTGTGGCCGCTGGTCGTCGTGGCAGATCTGGATTCCTGCCCTGCTCCCGAGGGAGCGCAGACAGCCCTGTGGGAGGTGCTGGGTCAGCAGCTGCGGTCAGCGGTGGCCGTGGTCACGAGCAGCACCGCCGTTCCGGAGGGCGCCGACAGGGCATGGTCGGTGGACACCGATCTGCCGCACATCACCGTTCCGGGCACATCGGTTCGTGTCGTGCTGTCGGTGTGCTCCGATGCCGAGTACGCCGACATCCTGGATGTCGCACTCACCGCTGACGCACCCGGCGACGTACCCGCCCCCGTGCACGAGCCAGCCCCGGCGGCGGAGCCAGTGGAAAGCCACGGCTCCACCTCCGTGCCCCTCCCGAAATCGCAGACGCCTCCCGCAAGCGACGATGCCCGCGCGGTCCGTAAGCCTGGGCTGATGGCCGCATTCGCCGACCTGGACGACGAACCTGACACTGACACAGAGGAGCAGGCAACAGCTTCGCCCGTCGGCAAGGAGATCGCGCCCGGACCGGAACCGCTGCCCACTGCATCGCAGTCGCCCGGAACGCCTGTACTGCCGGCGCTGTCCAGCCCTGCTCCCCGGGTCAGCTCGCGGATCCCCGCACCCACCGGCCCTCAAGACGTCACGCCCGCGCTCGACACGGCTCTCCCGCTTCCCGAGCAGCCCGGCAAGTCCGACAGCCCGGACCGCCCGCTGGTGCAGCTCCTCGGGACCGTCGATCTCCTCGGCGCCCGCGGCACCATCAAGTCCAACCGGCGGACCCTCGCGCTGGAGATGACGGCCTGGCTGGTGGTTCACCCCGGGGCGAACCACCATCAGCTCGACGAGGTCCTCGCACCCGGCGGACTCGTCACCCGCGATACGCGCAACACCCGCCTCGGAGACGTCCGCCGGTGGCTCGGTACGGACGACCAAGGAAACAAACACCTGCCCCACGTGAGCGCCCAGCCCGACAAGCTCTACCGCCTTGCGGGCGTGGACTGCGACTGGAGCCAGTTCCAGGAACTCGTCCACGCCAGCCGGACCGTCGACGGCCCGGGCAGCAAACTGCTGCTGCACCGGGCGCTGGAGCTCGTTCACGGCCGGCCCTTCTCCGGCATCCCCTCACGCCGATACGCGTGGGCAGAATCCCTGGCCCAGGAAATGGTCTCCGCAATCGTCGATGCCGCCGACGAACTCGCCGAGGGGTACCTGGAGCGCGGCGACGCACGTAACGCCCTGTGGGCAGCGACCCGCGGCCTGACTGTCGCGCGGGAGATGGAGTGCTTGTGGCGCCACAAGTTCCGGGCGCTGTCTCTCCTCGGCGAGGAAGCCGCGCTCGAATCGTCGATCCGGCAGCTCGACGAACTGCTTCTGGAGCTGGGCTCCTCCATGGACGAGGAGACCGAGCAGGTCCTGCGCGTGCTGTAAGCCGGACGTCCCTTGGTCCATGTGAAGAGCCCCCACCTTGATCAGCTCGGTGGGGGCCTTCTGCTGGGCCCCGCTCGCTCCTGCGGCCACTCGACACCCGGCCGGTCCGACGACGGGCGCGCGAACCAGTCGTAGTGCGGACCAAGATGGCCCGGGTTCAGGACGCAGCGCCCCGCCGCGGTGGGGTTCTGATTCCAGCATTAGCCGGAGATCGTGGCCACAGGCGCATCCCTCACGGCGCCTCCTGACAAAGCGGGTTGCCCGGGGCCGGGGTGACGCGGAGGAATGACGTGATGATCGCCCGGTAGCTGCGGTGGCTCGGGTTACGTCCGGCGTGGGCCAGCGCCCAGTCCTCGGGCGATGTCGGCCCCTCGTACGCGTCGGAAGTCTCCAGGCAGGTGGTGCACTCGACCTCGTACACGGGGGCCGAAGCGCCGGGGGTGCGGTCCGGGCCGATCGCCCAGTCCGCGAGACGGATCACAGATCGGACAGCCATCAGCCCATCCCCGCTTCACGGCCGGCGCAGGCGGTGGTGTCGCGGCAGGCGCGGGGGAACCACGAGTACGCGGCCCCGTTGACCGCCTGGCTGCGCTGCTCAACTAGGTCGATGTCCGCACCGACCGTGAGGGGGTAGCGGCACCAAACGCAGCGCCAGCCCCGCTGCTGCTGCTCGGTGAGGTCTCTGACTGGCGGTAATTCCCTCACGGTCATGGCGTCCCCGGGTCGTCTCGTCGGTAGTTCTGTGACGGTACGGGCGGGCGCAGCGAACGAGGGGCAGGATTCCTGCCCCTCGTTCAAAGGTTCGAACTATGCGGCGAGCAGGCCCAACTGGTCGGCGAGCGCGGCGGCGCGCTGCCGGTGGGCGGGCACCTTCGACTCCGTCTCTTCCAGCACGATCCGCCGGGCGTAGCCGTTGTACTTGATCGTCTCCGGGGCGGCTTCGTGCGCCTTTGCCAGGGTCGCGAGCGCCGTTTCGGCCTGTCCGTCCAGCTGGTACGCGCGGGCCTCCTCGATGCGGTGTCGGGCCAGCCGCGGCCTCGACGGGATCGCTACCGCATCCGCGGCCACGGCCTGACGCACCGACTCCCCGCCGGCCCTGAGCTCCACTGCCACGGTCACGGCGTGGGCGCCCATGATGGCCTGCGAGAACGAGGTGATCGGGTGGTAGTAGCCGGGCCCCAGGTGGCGCGCCGTGGTCTGCGCCTTGTCCCACCAGCCCCACGCCGTACCGGACTCGCCGCGCCGGGCCGCGGTGTATCCGGCCTCGAACTGCAACGCGCCGGCGATAGCCACGGTCCGGTCATCCGCGTCGGGCAGGAAGCGTTCGAGGTAGCCGAGCGCCTCCATCGTCATGGCATCCGCCGCGTCAAAGTGTGACGGACCCGAATCCCGGTGCGCCTGTGCGGCCAGCCACGCCGCGACACCGATCGCGTGCGGGTCCTCGGACTCCTGCGCCGCCACCATGCCGCGCTCGGCCACCCGCCACAGCAAGGCGCTGTCCGGCTGGTATGCCACGAAGAACTGGCTGAGGCTGTACACCTCGGACAGGACGGCCTGCCCAGCCCGCCGCTCCGCAGCCGTGTCCGCCTGCCGCACCGTCAACTGCGCGTCCCGGATCAGATCGGGCAGCAACTCTCCGAGGACCTCTCGGTGGTTCGCCGCCTTGTGCCGGGCCAGCCACGCCTTCGACAGCCGGGCCGCTACGTGCTCGGCCGACTGTGCTTGCCGGTCCCCACCGAGGGTCAGCGCGTTCACCGCGTCCCGCACTGCCGGCAGCCGGGAGTGTCCCGGCCCGATGAACAGGTTGACGGGTGCGGTCTGGTCGCCGGTCAGGTCGCAGAGGTTACGGACGCGCAGCAGTTCAGCGATCCGCAGCACGACGGGGAGCCTGGGCATGCCGATCTCCCCTCGCTCGACCTGCTTCACCCACGAGGCCGACATGCCCAACAGCCCGGCAGCCACTGGCCGGGACATGCCCCGCTTCGTACGGAGGATCTGCATGCGTTGTCCGAATGCGATCGGGTCGCCGTACGGGTCCGGGGTAGCGTCTTCCGGCATGGCCTTTGCCCCTCTCTGAACAGCTCGTCACTGTCAGCGTATGGGGCAAGGCCCTTTCTGTGTGCACCGTCAGGTGATCCCGAACGCGGGCAAGCGCCCACCCCACTACCGGCCTTGGGGTCTGACAATCATCACAGCACCGGCTCCCCCAGGGATGCGATGCCAGCCGCAGCCATCACGCCGTCTTCTTCCGCTTTGACTTGACGGCTTCGCGCTCCTCGGATGCTTGGGCCAGCCATCCGGGGTGGGCCTTGTTGATGAGGTCGCGGAGGTGCTGAACGTTGATGCCCGCCTCCCGAGCAACGGCTGAGACGTGGCCGTACTCGGTCGAGGTCATGGCTTCGGTGATGGCAGCCTCATACCACTCGGCCCTGTGGCCGTCGGCAATCTTCTCCGCCTTCTCGACTCGTTTCCGAAGCGCTGCAAAATCCGGTTTGCTCATGACACGAGGATGACATGCCCACCACCCAACTTCAAGTTGCACTTGAAGTTGGACTGTCGTCCTGCGCGTCCCGGCCCCGCCAGTTCCCCCTGGGCGCCAACCGTCCCATGCTGTCGCCTCCGTCTCTCCAACAGACATCGCGACGCGCCTGACCCAAAAGCCGACCCAGCCGCTGACCCGATCACTGACCCAGCCAGAAGCTCGCAGGCCAGAGCCCTCTCCACCGACACCGCTATACCGATGCGCAGAAGCCCCTCAAGTCCCTTCCTCCCTCCCGGTATCCGAAGATGCAAGGCCAGACAGCGGCCAGGCCACGGGATACCCGCAACGGCAACCGTGACCGGCGACCGATTCGGCCCCACCGATCACGAACAGATCGCTCACGACCTCAGTGGCGCACCGGACACACCTACCGGTCACGGCCTCGGTCACCTCGATGCTCAGGTATGGCCGACCAGGCGGAGCGCGGCCAGCAGCAGCGCGGGACCAAGGGTGCGCGCCCAGACATCGGTCACGGCTTCGGCCACGTCCGCGACGTCGTCGGCCAGCTGATCGGTCACGTGCCCGTCGGCCACTGCGGCCTGGACACCGGCGTCGGCGCACAGAGATGCCCATGGTGACCAACTGGGCCCCCTGACCCAGCGGCGCAACCCCAGGCAAGCCCCCACGAAGACCTGGTGCTCAGGTCCGGCCATGCGTCCACACCGTTCCCGAGACTGGGTGACCGGTCAGGCCGGGAGGTGACCGAAGTACCGGCATCGGCCATGACCGGTGACCGACGTCGGACCGATCGGTCACCGGTCACGGTCACCAGATCAGTCACCGCATTCGTCGGTCACCGGTCACTAAATCGGTCACGGGCATTGGTCACTTGGCGGCCAGTCACGTCCAACAACAGGAGACCGACATGGCCGTGGCCGATGACCGGTCACGGTCATCGGCCACGTGCGAGCGGCGGATCGGTCAGCGGTTGACCGACCGAAGATGTGCACGGCCCTGCTGCCGGCGCTCCGCTTCAAGACGTTCGGCAGCGGCGTTCACGCGCCTCTGGCCCGTTTTCGGGGACAGACTCAGCCGGCGAGCGACCTCGGCTCCGGTAAGCCTGCCGCCGGTCTCTTCCGCCTCGGTCAGCCACCTCACGACGGTCACGACCTGCTGCTCAACCGGGTCCAGGACGGGCTCGTCGCTCTGCTGCGCGGGCACCAGAGCAGCGGCTGCGCCAGTGTCAGTGACCGCGGCATCCCAGGCACCTGGATCCCCAGCGGGCGCTTCCGGGGACCGCGGTGCTGGCACATCGAGCACGGTCCGCTGCGGCACTCCCCCACCGTCGCCGGCCTCGCCCGTCAGCGCGGCCGGCTCCAGAACCGGCACACTCTCCGACTGCGGTGCCGCCGTCGGCTCCGGCAAGGACACCGCGGTGACGGACCGGCCCTCGAATGAACCGCCCATCGCAGCGTCAGCTCCCCCACTGCGGAGGCCAGCATCTTCGTCCAGGTCGAGAGCTTCCTGCTCTGCGACGGCTTCGCTCAGGTCCTCGGCCCCCTCGGAAACAATCTCCGAATGACGCGTCACCTTGAAGTCATGCAGGACGGGACGGAGCTGCCCCTCCGGGAGCACCCCGCCCGTGAGGGGGTCGAAGACCCCGTACTGCGCGAGGAACAGCCCGAACTGCCTTGCGTTCGGCAGCTCCCCGAACTGATTGTGATAGCCCAGGACCGCGTCGTTGTAGTCGATGTCGGGCAACGCCGGCTGGTCCCCCTCGACGGAGGACTCGGTGCCCTCCCAGACTATCGGGGGCGCCGGCTCGGCTGGCGACGCTGCAACCTGGTCCGACTCCCCTGCGGCCAGGACGTGCTGACGGGCTCCCACGAGCTCGGGTTGCTGGGCCTGGGGCGCTTCGACGGCCACTAGGCCGGGGGCCGGGGCGGGGGGCAGGAGGGACGGTTCGATGCCTGCGGCGGCGAGTCCGGCCGGGCCGGTTTCGGCCAGCGGGACGCCGTACTTGGCGAGGCGGAGCGGCATCAGGGACTCGACGGGGGCCTTGCGGCGCCAGCTGCGGCCGAAGCGCGCCTGGAGGCGGGCCTGGTAGATCAGCCGGTCCTGTTCGAGCTTGATGACCTGCTCGTACGACCGCAGCTCCCACAGCTTCATCCGCCGCCACAGCCGGAACGTCGGCACGGGCGAGAGCAGCCAGCGGGTGAGGCGGACGCCCTCCATGTGCTTGTCGGCCGTGATGTCGGCGATCCGGCCCACCGCGTGGCGGGCGGCCTCGACGGAGACGACGAACAGCACCGGGATCACGGCGTGCATACCGACCCCGAGCGGGTCGAGCCAGGCTGCGGCGCCGTTGAACGCGATCGTCGCGGCGGTCAGCAGCCAGGCCGTCTGGCGCAGCAGCGGGAACGGGATGCGCAGCCAGGTCAGCAGCAGGTCCAGCGCGAGCAGGACGCAGATACCGGCGTCGATGCCGATCGGGAAGACGACCGAGAAGCTCCCGAAGCCCCTCTGTTCGGCGAGTTCACGCACGGCCGCGTACGAGCCCGCGAAACCGATCGCTGCGATGAGCACCGCACCGGCGACCACGAGCCCGACGAGTATCCGGTGCGTACGCGTCAACTGCATCATCCGATCACACTCTCACGATGGATCAGCGCTGCGTGCTCGATGTTGCTCATCGCGGATCGCCAACGGACTGGCCGTGCCGTTTTGAATCCGGCGCTGCGTCGACTTCTCACCGAAGTATGTCGTCGGCCGCGAAACGGGTCCGCGCTTAGGATCGTTCCTGACGAAGTTCCGGACGCAGCCTCCGGTTTGATGCCCCGGCCGGATCATTGGCTATCGCCTCGGACGACGTCTTCTGAATCCGCTGTGATTCCGTCAGAACACAGTGGTTACGGCGAGCGCTGCAACCCTCCGAGCGGACTCCCGGGGCAAAGCCCCTGGGAAGGAAAGGCCACCGCCCGGTTCGCTCTGCGCAGGTAGGCGAGAAGTAGGGCGCTCCCGCTTCTGCGCGTTCGCATCCGTCCGGCAAGCAGAAAGGGGGCGGCAGGACCGTCTCATACAGCACGCGACCAGTTCTCATGCCGGGTAAGGATCCGTTGGACCCTGTTCCTGATTCTGGCATCGACGTCTGGATGCCTCTTCTTAAGGGAGTCGAACATTCCGATAGAAGAGCGTAGTTCGATCAGGGCTGTACGCCCTGCGTCATCGAGCTGCACGATGTGGGCTGGGAGTGGACCACCTCGTGACGCGTCGAGGTGTTGTGCGGATGCGAGGGGCAGCCCGAACACGGGGTCGGTCAGGGCCCCAACCAACTGGTCTCTGTGCTGGGGCACGCCGGGGCGGTAGTCGACCTCCAAGCACCACCGGACGGGGCTTTTGTCGCCGTAGCCGGGGATGCCCAGGCCCTTCCACCCAGTGACCGCGTAGGCGGGGGCGACGGTGTGGAAGGCCGCGAGGCGGCGCAGGAGTCCGCTCGTGCACCAGGCGCCATCGTAGAAGTGCTGGGTCCACTTCGGGGTGTTCCACTGGGTTTCCGAGGCGGCTTCTTCTGCGGTCCAGGTGCCTGTGTTGTGCCACAGCGAGCGCCAGCCGGGGGCCAGTTCGGCGGGGCGGTTCTTCGTGATCCGGCGCCATGCGCTCGGAGGGAGTCCCGTCAGCCACAGTGACGTCTGCCGGTCGCAGATGTGCAGTTCGATGCCGCGCTCGCTGATCTGGCGGATGCGCAGCCCCAAGAGTCCGTAGACCTCGCCTGTGTCCAGTTCGTACACCGGAAGGAGTCGGTGCAGCAGGTCCGTGGCGCGCTGTTCGCTCTCGACCTCGATCTTGAGGGTGTCGGGGTGGGGGTGGATGCGGCGAATCCCGAAGGTGAACTCGGTGAACCGGTTGCGGGATTTGAGGAGTTCGTCGAAGACGTCTGCCTCGAAGTTGCGTTGTTCGGCGGTGGAGGCTGGCGGGATCGGCGGCTGTCCTCGACGGAGGGCGGCGTACGCCTGTTGGTAGGTCTCGCCGGTAAGACAGCAGCGGAGTTCAGCAGTCCGGCTTACTCGATGGTGTCGCATGGGAGGCCCTTGCTCCCGTACCTGCGGCCCGCGGTACGGCGCGTGGCTGCCGTTCCCGTTTCAGAACTGGGTGGTCGTGATGGAGTAAAGCTGAGCTCCTTCGGTCCCTGCTCCGAACGTCTGCTGGGCCGCGACGCTCTGAGGGACCACGGCCCTCCCAGGCCGACAGCACAATGGTACGGGCCGCTCCGGCTGAGCCGGCCTGTCTCGGGAGCCTTGGGCATGTCCCTCGCTGCGGGTCACTGCTGGTCAGCCCCTTCGGTCGCCTCTCGGAGCTGTATTCGTTCGCGCTCAGCCGTCACCCGATCGTGGGGCGTTCGGTGTGAACGGTCGGTTGAGGGCGCGGCGGGCCTTACGATCGGGATCTGCCGGTTCGCGTAGGCCCGGCCAGCACACACTTGTCGGGCCCGGACCGATGTGGGGTGTGCGCAGAGGGTGTGGGGCGCCCGCTTCGCAAAGTCGGATAACTGATCGTCATCGCGATGTGCGACCTTCTGCTGGCCGGGCAGCTTCAAGGACGTCAGCATGTCTCATTCCACACGTCGTGTCTCCGCTGGCCAGAGGCGTCGCTACACCGGTGAGAGCTCAGGCGCCGCCGCCCTGGGCATCGCCCGCCACTCGAGCGGCTTGGGTCTGGATGACTGCACGCCAGCACAGTGCCGGCTGCGCTTTCTCCTGGCCTTGGGTGTGTTCAACCAGGGTGACTTGCAAGCGTGGCCGGGCGAGTGGGCGATCTATGGAGTCACCGCCTACGACATGGTCCTGTCGCCGCAGTTCGACCATCTGGCTGTTGTCTGCGGGGCCCCCTACAACGTGGCGCGCTGGCTGACTCCCAGCGGGCCCGGGGCCGGGAGGAAGCTGCCCGGGCTACGCCTGGAGGAGCAGATCGGTGAGACTTACCGGCTCCGCCACCTGCCCACGGGCGCGTCAATGTCCGTCACGTCGCAGCCAAGTACCCGCCCGGCCCTGATGATGAGGTCGACTTCGAAGAGTGCGGTGTGTGGCGCACCAGTAGCGCCCTCACAGAAGAGGAGCGGGCGGTACTCGGTGACCTGCCTTCGGCGTCCCCCGACGCTGAGGTTCTCCTGGCAGGGCTATTGGTTCGTCTGTGCCTGCGCGATCCCCAAGGCTCGTGGGCAGTGGGTACGTTCTTCGATGATCCGCTCAATCGGCCTGACGAGCGCCCCGTCTGGTCCGTGCGCCGGCGTCTGTGGGGGAACGGGAATCGTTGGGAACTGGAGTGGACTTCCTACCCCTTCGGTCTCGACCTGGTGTCGGCGCTCACGGATCCGGTTGCGGGAATCGAGGGTGCGAAGGCGGTGAAATCGCACCGGGGCTGGGACATTGTCCTGGGCGATTCGATCCTTGCGCTACGGCCTCGCTGACGATCTGCTTCCACTGTATTGGCGGGGTGTCGCGTTGCCACCACCCATGAGGTGAGTAAGGTACCCGCATGACCGTCCCATACAGTCCCGATGATCGGGAAAAGGTAGTCGCTAAGCTGCCGGCAGCCCTCCGACAGGAACTCAAGGTTCGTGCAGCCGAGTTGGGCGTGGACATCAAGGACGCCGTAACCGAAGGTGTCCACGCCTGGAAAACCGAGGAAGTCCCCCGCTCACAGGTCGATACGTCCGGTGGCGCCTCGTTCGCCACCTACCTTCCCGCCGGGCTGTACGGCCAGTTCAAGGACGTCTGCAAGGGCCGTGGGGTCGCTTTCAACCAAGGCATCGCCCAGTCGATTCGACTCTGGCTCGACAGCCACCCCTCCCCCCGCCGCGCCCCCCGCACAACCGGTGCCCGACGGTTGATCTTCGGCAATCAGAAGGGCGGCGTTGGCAAGACGGCAACGTCCGCCGGCGTAGCCGAGGCGCTCGCGGAATCCGGCCAGCGCGTCCTGCTCATCGACTTCGACCCCCAGTGCCATCTCACGAAGCAGCTCGGCTACCCAATGCTCGACATCGACAGCCCGAGCCTGGCCAAGCACATGCTGGGGGAAGGAAAGGGCAAGCTGCGCGACCTGCTCGTCCCGATAGAGGAGGGAAGCTTCGGCGGCCGTCTGTTCCTGCTGCCTGGCTGCAAGGACGCTTTCCTGCTGGATGCCAAGCTGGCAACCACCCGGCACGTGCGGATCAAGGAGACGGCTCTGGAGAAGGCGTTGGAGCCGCTTGAGAGCGAGTTCGACTACATCGTTATCGACTGCCCGCCCAGCCTGGGTTACTCGATGGACACCGCTCTGTACTACGGCCGCACCCGCGAGGGCGAGGAGGCCGACGCCTCCGGTGTTCTGATTCCCGTGCTGGCCGAAGACTCCTCCGCGGACGCCTACGACATGCTCTTCGACCAGATCGAAGACCTGACAGCCGACCTCGACATCGAGATCAGCAAGATCGGCTTCATCGTCAACATGTACGACAGCCGCAAGGGGTACATCGCCACCTCCTCCCTTGAGAGCTGGAAGGCCATCGGAGACCCGCCGGTGCTGGGCGTGATCCCCGAGCGCAAGGAACAGCGCGAAGCAGCCCGTTTGAAGCAACCGCTCCTTACCTCAGCTCCTGACTGCGAGCAGGCCGAGGTCCTGCGCACCATCGCGCTGGCGGTGAACCGATGAAGGCCGCCGACCGGCTGGGTACCGGCTCTTCGTTCGGGAACGTCCCCCGCGGCCGCAGCGCACGCGGCCGGGCCAAGGCCGTCACGCAAGGAGATGTGCCGGCGTACGAGCTCGTCCGCCTGCGCCTGAATGAAGTTGCTCCCACCCCTCTCAACCCGCGGCGTAACTTCGGTACCAAGGAAGAACTGACCCGCTTCGGCGAGGAACTGCGAGTTACACAGCTCGCCGCCTGCGTTGCTGTCTCGCGTGATGCCTACCTGAGTCTGTGGCCGGATCACGAAGATGAGGTTGGCGACGTCGGCCACATCCTCGTCAATGGGGAGCGCCGCTACCGCAGCGCCGCCCAGGTCGGACTGGATGCTCTGGACTTCGTTGTACGTGACGAGCTGGCGACGTCCCGGGAGACGTTCATAAACCATCTCCTCAAGGAGAACCTCGACCGCGCCGACTTCGACATCATCGAGCGGGCGCGCGGCATCAACGAGCTCGTTGAGGTCTGTGCTGAAGAATCAGTGCGTGGAGCTCGAGCCCGTGCTGCGGAGAATTTGGGCAAGGATCGGTCCTGGATCACGCACCAGCTGTCGTTGCTTGAACTACCCGAAGCGATCCAGCAGATGCTCAGTTCTGGTGACCTTCCGGAACGAGACGGACGCCTCCTGGTCCGACATCTGAAGGACCACCAAGGCCTGCTCTCCGCAGCTGAGTTGCTGCAGGTGCTGAAGGACGAGAAGGCAGCTCGCTCCGCTGATCGGGAAGCCGAACGTGCTCTCCTTGCCCAGGCAAAAGGTCGCACACAGCACGCTGTAGAACAGCCCCAGAACGACCACCCCTCCCCCACAGCCCGCACGGCGCCTGCAGAGGTAACGAGCGCGTCCCCGCCTCTGCCAGGTCCGGCCAGTGATGCCCCCGCTTCGAGCTCCGTCCCGGAGGCCTCCGACTCCCAGCACTCCCCCACGCGGCAGGCAGACAATGAGGTCGACCGAGAAGCGACTGTGGTTCCCGTGCAGAACGCGACGCGGCGCGCAGCTGTTCTGCCGCGACGCGGAGTCATCGACGTTATCGACGTGAAGCAGGTTGCCGAAGCTCTGGCAGACCACATGTCCAGTGAGGAGCTGAAGGAACTAGCAGGGCTCCTGCAGGAACGCCCGGTCAGCAAGTAGAAACCTGGCTCCGCGGGAGGGGCGGGAAGTTGTACGCGTACAACATCCCCGCCCCTCCCGGCATACATGCTCCTTGCGTATGAAATGGAGCCGGCCGCGTGCACTCGTGCTTGGGCTACGCGCCGCATTCTTGTCGGTTACGCCTTGCTGCCTCCTAGAGGCACTCTCTCTCGAAAGTCCTGAGATTGATGCCGGGAGTCGGCGTCAGGACCGGCACACGGATATTGTTCGAGGTCGGTGACGGCAGCACCTTCCCGACCGTCGGCCACCTCGCCGCCTACGCCGGACTCGCCCCCGCGACCCGCAAAAACGAGGCTGCCTCCCACGCTCGAGAGCCTGGCGCGAGCAGATCCGTGAAGAGACGCAATGCCAGTTGCCGTCGGCCAAGACGACGGAGCCGCTTCCCCGGACCGAGAACAGCCACGCAGTCTTCGATCTGCACCAGAACCGTTCCGGGTCCGCTCCCTGCCGGTGACAGGTGTTGTACGCGTACAACATTCGCAGCAGGACCCTTGCCCGGCCCGCAAATGGTGCACGCGTACAGTGATTGGCCGTCAGTGCGAAGGCGTCACCGCCAGCCCTCGTGGGGCGCAGTAAGAAGCGCGTCCAGGACCTCGTCCTCGTTGTTCGCAGGACTCTCGGTGCGCGGCTTGGATGTTGTACGCGTACAACATCCAAGCCCTCCTTCTGGCATCTCTGCTCCAGGATCATGGTGGGCCCAAGAACTCCTAACGAAAAGAGTGGCGGGGAACGCTAGGCTCGGTGGCCATGAGTCAGGGCGGTTCGCAAGCGGCAGCATTCTTCCGAGACATCCGCCAAAGCAGAGTGGTCTGGCTTGTCCGGGATGACGACGGGAGCCCTGCTCCCCTCTCTGCGGACGGCACGCGAAGTCTCCCCTTCTGGTCGACCTCGGCTCGCGCCCAGAGGGCAGCGAAGATCTGGGGGCACGGGCTACGCGTTGAATCCGTGCCCTTGGACACCTGGCGCGATCGCGATCTGCCCGATGCCGCCCGAGAGGGGTACAAGATCGGCATCAACTGGAGCGGGCCGCGCCTGGTCGGCTGGGACTTCACCCCCATGGAGATTCTCAACCGACTGGCGGCGGCTGACTAGCCCAGGGCATCGCTCGTCAGAGCGCGCAGTCGCCGCCAGCAGATGAGTGCGCATCCGAGAGTGAGGAAGGCTTGGTGGATGTCGTCGCGCATCTTCCAGCGGATCCGCAGGCGGCGGAACCAGTGCAGGTGGGCGAACGCACGTTCCACGACCCAGCGCTGGGTGCCCAGGCCGGATCCGTGCTCGGTTCCGCGGCGGGCGATCAGCGGCTTCACGCCGAGGTCCCGGACGAGCCGGCGGTACTTGTCGTGGTCGTAGCCGCGGTCACCCAGAACCACTTCGGGGCGGCGCCGGGGCTGGCCCCGCTTGCCACGCACGGGCGGCACGGCCTGGAGGAGCGGGATCAGCTGGGTGACGTCGTTACGGTTGCCGCCGGTGAGCGTGACATCCAGCGGGATGCCGGTGGCATCCGTGATCAGATGACGCTTTCTGCCCGTCCTACCCCGGTAAAAAGGGCTTCGTCCCGTCTTAGGAACCCCTTTGGCGCCCGTAGGTGAGATCCGTCGACGGCAGCCCGCTCGAAGTCCAGTGCAACCCGAGGAGCTCGGCTTCGGCTCTGGCATGACGTGCTGGCGCGGCCTTGCCGAGGACCGAGGCGGGCGTGTGGCACTGGCTTCACGAGGTTCTCCTCGCCGGGCTTCGTAGGGCAGCGCCTGTTCCCAAGTCCCTATAGCCCGCCAGGAAAAGTGCGGACGCTTCTCGACGTGCCGTCAATGATGGGCTGCGGGGAACCAGATTCAGAAGTCTTCCGCGCAGTTCTGAACGGTGGCAGGAGGAGCGGTCACCGCCCTGCGGGGGTGCTACGAACTCTCCTGAGGCAAAGCAGGTGCAAGTTGGCCTGGCACTTGGTGGGAGTAGAGGCGACCTGGCCGGGTGTTGATCTTCGTGGTTGCCCCGCAGTTGTTGCATGCGCGGCGCACAGCATCTGGATTCGCACCCTGCCCCCTCCGAGTCGTCACCGCCGGCATCCTGCGCCCAGCTACCTCATCGTGGCTCCTGAGCCCCTCCAGCGGCATAGCATCGCGTGCACCCACCGAAGCGCCGTCGTGAGACAGAACCATCAG
Source organism: Streptomyces sp. NPDC087901 (assembly GCF_044742205.1). Classification (NCBI taxonomy): domain Bacteria; kingdom Bacillati; phylum Actinomycetota; class Actinomycetes; order Kitasatosporales; family Streptomycetaceae; genus Streptomyces; species Streptomyces sp. NPDC087901. The sequence continues at coordinate 105,417 of NZ_JBIUUC010000018.1, read as the reverse complement.
GCTCGAGAGACCTCCAGGGGCAAGGCCGCTCCGTATCAGGTTCTTGCCGGTCTTGGATGTTGTACGCGTACAACATCTGAGACTGCGGGTGATGACCGGAGCCTTCTCTGCGGGGCCTCACATACACCGGTCTAACGGACTTCGGTGTGACAGAAGCATCGAAGCTGTGGACGGCAGTCGGTAGCCAGGCCGTTCGTACGGATCACCAACGTTGTACGCGTACAACATTCGTCGGAGGGCACCGCCTTCCCTTTGAACGTTGTACGCGTACAACATCCAGTCCGAGAGAGGCCCGACAGATTGCCCGGAAGGAGCGGTTGACTGCATTCCAAACCGAGGTTGAAGTGATCCGGACATGTATCGGCTGGCGCAGAACGCAGAGGAGGCCTGTTCTCCCCAAGGGCTTGTGGGGAGTACTGGCCTTCGGGAGTTGGGCGGCAGTCCCTGGGGCAGCAGGCCGCCGCAAGCCAGTGAGCGGGACAGCGCCGGGCTCGCTGGAGGGCCTGGTGAAGAGGCGGTGTTCCAACCTTGCACTGTTCCTGCCTGCATGCGGTGTTCCTTGCGGTCAGGCCCTCCGCCGCTGCGGCCACGGATAACCAAGCTGCCTGGCGTACTCCGGAGATCCGCCACAGACCTCGGCTGTCTGGCGTGGGTCACCCGCCACAAGTTGCTCAGCAAGTCTCTCGGCCTGACGTTCAGGGTCGTCACTGGGAACGTCAAGCACCACCTGGAACTGCAGCCATGGGCGGTCTTCCCTGATGGCCGAGCGGCACGGATGGAAGAGGAAGAGGTTGATCTGGTCGGGCTCCCAAAGCCAGGCGGACACACCGCCGAGTTCACATTCCCATCGTGCAAGCCAGCCGGCGCGCTCTCTGAGGTCCAGCTCCAACAGCCGGGCAACGGTGCGTGCTGGCCACTCCCAGCTGTGGTCCGCAACGGCTCGCTCTGCCTCTGTCTGGTACTCCCGAGCATCGAACCAGAACTCAGGCAGGTCAACGTTGTCCTTGTCGGGGTTGCGCCACTCGCTCCAGATCACGCGGTCGCCGTCGCGCCGGATGGTCACATAAAGCAGCACCCTTCGGTGCACGTTGCCTCGGCCAGCCGCACCTCGTGCGGCTCAGGACCAGCCGTAAGCGGGCCGTCCGGCAGCAAGAGGTACTTGGGATCTTCGCCCGGCCCTTCTGTGAACACCTCAGCCAAGATGTCCTCACCGTCGACCAGCGGTCGGACCTCCACGCTTGCGCCCCTCTGCGGAAGATCAGGAACGGCAACATGGAGGGTGAGGCAACGCTTCTTGGCAGTCATCGAACGATCGTCGGGCCTGCAACATCAAGGTGTCGCAGCATTCCTCGCGGATGGTCCCGTCACTGGTCCCCCAAGATCTTTCCGGCGGCTTCAGTTCGTCGTTCGTGCAGGCAGCGAGGTAGTCGGTCCAGCTGTCCTGGGCGAACCTAGCCTCCTGTGGGCGCTGCCTGCGCTGTGATGGCGGGGAACATGGGCTGTCGTCGCGGTGCTGGTGCTGGCGATGCCTTCGCTGGCACCGTCACCTTCGCCCGGTCCGTATTCGGCTGAAGGGGCCGGGCGCTAAGGAGTCCTGCGACATGGGCTGAACCACGGGGGAGAGGTCTTGGTTCGCCGCCCGGGAAGCGGTCAAGCAGTATGGCGCCGCCCGCCCGAGGAAACCGATCGATGATCCGGTGCGTTGGAATCGGCGGCGCCGTCAACAGATCGGCTGGCAAGATGGATGGGGGAGGGGTGCGCTGGTGGTGGAGGACAGGCGGCAGATCCAGACGGCTGCCTTGGGCAGCGCAGACTCCGACGAGCCTCTCCTGCTGCCGCTCGAGGCGATCGAGCTAGACACGTTTCGGCAACGGTACGAAGGCGACTCGTTCTGGTGTGGGCTGCTGTTGGGCGGCTGCGGCCTGCAGTTGACTACCAAGCTGTACACCGACCGGGTCTGCCACTTCGCACACTTTCCCGGCCCCGACGGACACCCTCACGTGTGCCGGCGCCGGGCCCGGGGCGTCTCCAGCGCCGACCACCTGTACGTGAAGTCTGCTGCCGCGGCGTGGCTGCACCATCGCGGCGAACAGGCCGTCTTTGAGTTCGCCCAATTCGACGGGGTGCCGATCGGCTCGGTTGTTGATGTCCAGCTCCCCCACCACCACTTGCGCATGCACTTGGACCAGTCGGTGCCCCCGGTGTGGGACAGCGAGAGCGAGCCGGTGCTTGGGCTGTCCGTGCCAGTGGACCGCAACACCCTCATCGAGCGCTGGTACGTGCACCGCATTCGTCTGGACAGCCAGGGGACAACCCGCCATGTCCGGATCGGAACCGAGGCGTTCGCCCGGCCCACCGAGTGGTTCGACCTGGAGGACTGCGAGATCACCAGTCGTGGCCTGTCGACCCCAGCGGTTCAACAGATCACTCTGGCCCGCAGCGCGCCCCCGGCACCGAAGTGGACGCCGGGCAAGAAGCAAGAGTCGGCACAGGACACCCGGGCGCAGGAGCTGATCCGCAAGCTGCTCTACGCACGCCGGACTGAGTCCATTTCCCTGGCGGAATCAATGTGCGGTGAGATCACCGGCATCACCGGGGTGAGCCCGCGCGTGCAGGAAAAGATGGATGCGGCCGTGCGCCATGGGCGTCTCTGGATTGAGAAGCAGATTGCCAACCGGCGGCAGTTGTTCGCCGATCTGGACCAGGCCGTGGCCGAACAGCGTCACGGAAGGGTCCGCAGGTTCCGGAATCTCGCCAGGGCGGCCACCAAGGATGGCATCTCCGAGTCGGAGGACCATGTGATCGCGGCAGCCACCGACTACCTTGCCGCCGTCGCCGCGGCCAGGATCGAGCATCTGAACGGCCTCCTCGACGGCCTCGACGAGCTTCCTCACTTCATGGATGCAGATCTCTTCTTGTCAAAGGTCGGGGAGGTAATGCAGACGGCGAAGCAGGTCGACACCATCAGCCCGCAGCGCCGATCACAGATCGAGGCATGGCGGGAACGCGCCGGTCTTCCAGCCGAACCCGGCCAGGGCCTGCAGCGAGGCCCGAAAGCCGGGGGAGGGGGGCGGCACCGCAAGGTGGCCCACCGGAACTGGGTGGAAGGAAACTGTCCTCGCTGTGGTGTCGGCAGAGGAACAAGGTGTCTCGCGGATACCACGGCTGATGAGGCGCAGGGTGGGGCCCACGACGAGCGGACGCGCCCGATCATCGAGGAACGCAAAGAGCGGCAGCACGCCCTGCGACCGTGGCGGACGTACGAGGTGACCTGCCCAGACTGCGGTCAAGGCGCCGAAGCCCGGTGCACCACCACCTCGGGCGGCCCGCACCGCGCCCGAGTCGAACTCGCCAAGGAGTTCACCCGCCGCCGCGAGCCGCACCCGCCATCCGGCGGGCGCCGATAGGCCGGCGCCTTCAGTCCTACCGGCCTCTGGGGCTCACGACCAAGTCCGCAAGGTTGGCCCGCTGCAGTACAGGTGGCGCGTACCTCGCCGGTGTACGAATGGTCTATCACGGCACGCTTCAGTAGACTGGCCCGGCGCCGAAGCGAGGGACGCAGCTATGGCGCCATGGGGGAGCGGACCTCATTGCGGATGATCGCTGTCTTGGCCGCAAAGGCCTCAAGGTCGAACGCGGCAGGATTCTTGTTGGATTGCACGCTCTGAGTTACCTCGACAACAGCCGAACCATCCGCCCAGGAGCAGCTCGGTTGCCAGGTCGTTCCGAATTGATCGGCCTCCTGAACGATCCGGCAGAAAACGGGCTCCGACGATCCCTGAGGGATGACCGTACGAGGCCCGATGATCACGGTGGAGCGCCCTTCGGGGTCACTGGTCCGGCTGTCGAGGATCTTCAGGAACTGGTCGCGGGCGTTAACTGGGCTGAGCACGGTTCCGTACACACCGGTCACCGCCAGGACGGGCCCCGATGTATCCGACGTACGGTCGGCGGGCTGGTATGCAGCGAACGCGGAGATGCCGGTTTCGATCTGCCCGGAGAGCATCGACGCAATGCCCTGATCGGGCTCGGAATGATCGGCCTCCGTGAAAGCGCCCTTGAGTACCGCCGCCGGCAACTTCAACCGGTAGGGCACTGATGAATCCCAGGCCTGTCCCGAACTACCCGTCGACGGGCTGTCTGATGGGCGGCTGCTCCCCTCGGTACTGCTCTCTCCGCTGCTACCACAGCCGGCCAGCGCCAACGTGGCCATGGCCGCAACCGCCAAGGCCTTGAGACGTCGCTTCACGTGTTTCCCCCCACCGCACACAGGCCAACCTGATCACTCTGTCATGAGGTGGGACACAGGACAGGGCTGTCGGATGTGCCTGAGCGCCCTGCTGACGCCGTTTGCCGAGTAGCGCGCTCGTTTTTTCGACCGTCCTGGGCGACGGTCCGCGGCACGATGACCGCGAGAGGCGCGACTATGACGAGTGGGCTCAGCTCCTGGCTGCGAATCGTGTCCTGGCCTACGGCTTCAAATTGCCCAGGCCCTGCGTGTTCCTCGTGGCGGCTCGGGCAAAGGCTCCACCCGTGCCCCCAGCGCTCGCTCCCAGCGCTCACCAGCCTCGGTGTAGCACACCAGCGTCAAATGCACGTCCGTCCGGTGGGTGTCGAAGTCCAGGTCCACATATACGTCGTGTACGGCACCCGGGGTTGACGCTCCCAAGTCGATGCACTCCTCCCGCCGGTAGTTCCAGGCCGAGTCACGATCGAAGGCGCCACGCATCCCCTCCACACCGGCACCACTTGCGGCGACCACCACGGAAACGAGTCGCGACCCGGATGCCTGCTTGACCTTCACCAGCGCGCGCGGCACGTTTGCATCGGACTCGTCTGCGTGCGCGTTGTCTACCTCGAACGCGGGCCCGCTACTCTCGAAGCGGTCCTTCTCCTCCCTCTCGATCTGCCGCCGCATCAGGTCCACCTGATCCGTCGCGGCCTTCGCGGCATCCTTCGCCGTCCGTGTCTGCACGGCCGAGTACCCGGTTCCTGCAACAGCGACGACTACCGCGGCGATCGCCGTGATCAACTCCCCGTCCACAAGAATCCCCCTCTGCGCCGCCCACCACGGGGGCATTCCTGCCCGGACAGTATCCGCAGCCAATGCACCTCCGCTATCGCGATCAGTCACATCGGATGTGGCTGAGCGCTTCAGCTGGCGGGATCCTCCAGCTGAAGCCCTCAGCAAGTACTGCCTATACGTCCGCGCCCGTGGTGACGTCTTCATCGGGTCGCCTGGTCGGGGCGTCCAACGAGATCACAGGGATCGGAGGAAGGCTGCCCAGCATCGCAGCCACTTCCGGGTTTGGCAGTGCGGCCAGCGGCTGGAGTTCCTCGATCCTGGCCAGGATCCGCCGGAGCTCCTGATCCACGGGCCCCAGCTCGAATCGGACGCCCACCACTTCCACAGTCCGGGACTGCGCATTGATCAGCCGCATCGGAGGTGCGGGGAGCTCTGCCAGGGCGTCGGCTTCCAGCTCTTCACGGGTCGGCCGGGGATGGTGGACGACCCACTCGTCAAGGTGTTCGTCGAAATGCTCGCTCCCGTTGCGGACCTTTCGGTCCTTCAGAGGAGAACTGTCATCCACCCCAAGAACCCTCCGAAGGTAGGGCCCCCGCTTCAGCCGCCATTGAAGGCCCTCGTCCGTCTGGCCTTTGCTCTTCTTCTCGACGGGCCAGAGCATTCTGGAGACCTTGCCGGTGAAGACGAGGACGTCCTCCAGATAGATCCACGCCGACAGAGGTACCGGGTCAAGACGGGCGCGGTCCAGCAGCATCTCAAGCGCATCAAGCGTGTACCGGATGTCTCGCGCAAGCCAGGTCAGATACACCCTCTGCGCCCAAGGGTCCTGCGCTATCGCTTCGCTCATGGGGTCATCTTGCAACCTCGGGTGCTCAGCTCCGCCAAGTCAACGCTCACTCGCCAGATCAAGTGCTCAGCACATGGTGGCCGCTGTCACCCTCCTGGTCGATCCGACCTCCTCCTCCACGGGGCGGGAAGGGCTGTAGGGCCGCCTGACGGCCTCTCAGCGGCGGGGAGATCGACTCGTACCGGGACTCTTGAGTTTGGCTGCCTGCACCCCTGTTCTGTGGCCCGATATTTGGGACGCATGCCATGATTCGTCGTCTTTGAGCGATTTGGTCTTCCGGGGCCTGCCGGACAGCCGCCTGGGTCCGGCAGGCCCCAAAGCCTGCTCGTAGCGTGCACCGGTGCCAGACAGGCTCCGAGATGAGGTTGGGCATCGGGAGCGGCTGCAGCGTTATGCCTGCACCTGTGGCTCGTCGGTGCTGTCTGCGAACTGGGCGGGTCCTGCTGGAATGAAGAGGATGTTCGTCCGCTCTGTCAGCCCGTCGATGTGGTCGTCCAGGTCGAAGGAACTTCCTGACAGGAGGTCTACGGCGCTGCGGGACCAGTCGTGCCTGGGCAAGCACGTGCGCTTCACCCACCCCGAGACCGACCCCAACCCCGAGCCCCTGCCGGCTTCCACGTACGAGATCAGCCTCCACGGGTCTGCCACCACCGTCGCGGTGCAGGCCGTCGAGCCGGTCCCCGGTCTCCACATCTACCGCCTACCGGAAGCCCTGCACGGACCGGCCGACGCCACCCACCCATGGCGCCTGGGCCACCACTCCCGCCTCGCGCTCGTCGCTGCCTCATCCCACGACGACGCGCTGCGAGCCGCTCGCGAAATCGCCGACATGACCTACGGCGCGCTCGGCTGGAGCGCTGCCGCCCCGATCAAGGCCGTCCTTCTGTGCGGCGGGATGGCGGGCGCGTACTGGCTGGTGGCCCTGGTGCCTGGCCCGCTCGGAGTCTGCCTGGTCGCGGTGGGCACGGGTGTCTTCTTCGCGCCACTGCTCACGGTGGCGTTCGGGATGGTCGGCGAGCTTGCCCCCGAGGGGACGGTGACCGAGGCGTTCGCCTGGCTGGTGACCCTGATAGGCGCGGGCATCGCGGCCGGCTCCGCCGTGTCCGGGCTGCTGCTCGCGGACTCCGCACTGGCCGGCGCCGCGGCGCTCGGCGCGTGCGGGGTCACAGCGGGCGCCGTGGTCCTCGCACTGTCCCGGGCACGCCTGGCCCGGCCGGTCCGGGACGAGGCGGTGGTCGGGGTTGGCTGACCCAGCGTCGCGCTGCCCGGAGACTTCTCGGGCCGGCTGACCCGGGCCGTGGGCCCCCTCCTGAACAGCGGTGATGCGCTGACCGCTTGAGCTCGCCCCCGGGTCTGACGCGGCAGGCGTGGTCAGAACCGCAGCAGGTCCGCGGCGGCGAGGCTAAGGACGCCGTCGTGCCAGGTTAGGCCGCGCAGGTCGCGGACGACGAAGGTGGCGTCGGTGGCCAGTCCGCGCTGTCCGACTCCGATGACGGTGGCGCCCGCTGCGGCTCCGGCCTTCGCCCCCGCGGTGCTGTCCTCGAAGACAACGGTCCGCGTCGGGGCGAAGCCCAGGTTGTCGGCTGCCGTGCGGTAGCCGTCAGGCGCCGGTTTGCCATGGCTGACGTCGTCCGCGGTGATGAGCACGGGTGGCGTGGGCAGTCCCGCTGCGGCGAGGCGGGCCCGGGCCAGGGCGGTGACTCCCGAGGTCACCACCGCCCACCGGTCGTAGGGCAGGCTTGTGAGGAACTCGCGGGCGCCAGGAAGCGCGGTGGTGGTGGCCGCGGCCTCGACTTCCAAGCGGTCGATCGCGGCGAGCGCGGCCCCTCGCTCCTTCGGGTCGGTCACCAGGAGGGCGACGGTGTCGGCCGAACGGCGGCCGTGCACCATGGCGGTCACCTGTTCCGGGGGCAGGCCGCGGTCGCAGGCCCACTGGCTCCATGCCTGGTCGACGCCGTGGTCGGAGTCGACCAGGACGCCGTCGTTGTCGAAGAGCAGGCCCTGGCAGGGGATGTCGAGGGCGGTCAGCGGGTGAGACGGCTGGGGCTGCTGTGCGGTCATCGGGGCCTCTTCAGCTCTGTCTCTTCAGCTCACGGGACGGTTGCGGTAGCGGCCGACCAGTTCGCGGGCGGCACTCTGCATACGCACGGGCGGGAGTCCCTGGGCGAGGAGGGTCAGGTCGTCGAGGACCATGTCGCCGATGGCCTGGAAGGCTTGTGGGATGCCGCCCGCGCGGTGTGCGGAGAGGACGAGGCCGTCGAGGTCGCGGGCCGGGTCGTCGGCGGCAACCGGTTCGTTCGGCCATACGTCGATGCCTGCGAGGAGGCGTCCGCGTGCGACGTGGTCGAGCAGGGCTGGGTAGTCGACGACCGGGGCGCGGCTGACCAGGACGAGGCGGGCGCCGTCCGGCAGCAGGGCGAGTTCGCGTTCCCCGATCAGGTGGCGGCTGTCGTCCGTGGCGGTGGCCAGGACGAACACGAAGCGGCTGCGGGTCAGGGTCTCGTTCAACGAGGCGGGGAGCACGCCGTGTTCGCGCAGGACGCCGGGCGGCAGCCAGGGATCGTAGACGCGGAGGGTGGGCCTGAAGGGGGCGAGGAGCCGGTTCAGGCTGCGGCCGAGGTTGCCGAAGCCGACCAGGCCCACGTCGGAGCCGTGCAGCAGGACGGCGTCGGCGTTGCTGTCGGATACGTACCGTTCCTGTCCGGCGCGGAAGGCGCGGTCCTCGCGGCTGATGCCGCGGGCCAGGTCGAGGGCGAGTGCGAGGGAGTACTCGGCGACCGCCTGGGCGTAGGCGGGCCCGCAGCCCAAGACGTGGATGCCGCGCTCGAAGCAGGTCGCGTAGTCGACGTTGGGGAAGAAGTTTCCCTCGACGTTCAGCAGAGCCCGCAACTTTTCTGCGGCGAGAAGCCGTTCGGCCGGCAGGTCGGGCTGTCCGACGATCGCGAAGGCGTCGGGCAGTACCTCCTCCAGGGCCTCTTCGGTGGGGTCCTTCTCCAGGTCCACCACGGTGAAGCGGTCACGGAGCGAGTCCAGGGCGGCGGGGGTAAAGATGCGGTCCGTGCGCTGCGGGGCGGGGCGCAGGACCACCACGGGTTTGGCGGGGCTGGAGGACGGGGTGCTCACAGAACTCCTTGCGTGGGTACGGACATACGGACATCGGCTCGTCGCTCGTAACTCGGCACTCCAGGCTCCGGGGACCTGGGGGTGAGGACGTCGTCGGCCGCTTCGTGCGGGATGGGTCCGTTGGCTTCCTGAGGTCGTACGCCCGGATGACGGCGATCGGCACAAGGTGTCAGGAAGGGCTGTCCTGGTCATGCCACTTCCATGCATCGCCCCATGCCGTCGCGGAGGTCAGGCGGTCCGGTCGCGTGTGTCTTCAGCGGGGGCCGACGCGGCAGCGGCGGTACCGGTCCAGCTGGCGAGTATGGAGAGTGCTTCGGCTGAGGGGGAGGCGGGCTCGGGGGTGAGGATGACGAGGGACTGGTCGGGGGCCCCGGCGACGTCCAGGGTCACGAAGTGGAAGGCGAGGTCGCCGACGAGAGGGTGGTGGAAGTACTTGGTACCGGTGGCGTGGGCGCGGACGTCGTGATCGGCCCACATACTGCGGAAGTCCGCGTCGTGCAGGGACAACTCTCCGATGAGGTCGGTAAGTTGAGGGTCGTCGGGGTGGCTTCCGGCGTACAGGTGCAGGGTGGCGACGGTTTCGGCGGCGGCCTTGTTCCAGTGCTCGCCGTACAGGGTGCGGGCGGCCTCGTCGAGGAAGAGGTAGCGCAGGAAGTTCCGCTCGGCGTGCGGGCGGGCCTGGAAGTCGGTGTAGAGGGCGCTGGCGACGCGGTTGGTGGCCAGGACGTCCATGCGGCGCCCCAGGACCATCGCCGGAGTGCTGATGGCATCCAGGGCCTGGTACAGGGCGGGGTGGACGCGCTGGGGGCTGAGGGGCCGCTTGCGCCGGGGGCGGGCCTCGGTGGGCTGGGCGAGGTCGAAGAGGTGGGAGCGTTCAGCGTCATCCAGGCGCAGGGCGCGGGCGACGGCGTCCAGGACCGTGCGGGAGACGCCCTGGGTGCGGCCGCGCTCCAGGCGTACGTAGTAGTCGACGCTGACCCCGGCGAGCTGAGCGACTTCCTCGCGCCGTAGCCCCGGTACCCGGCGGACGCCGGGATGCGGGGTCAGGCCCGCCTCCTCCGGGGTGATCCGGGCCCGGCGAGTGCGCAGGAACTCGCGGATCTCGGTGCTGTGGTCCATGAGTCCACAGTACGGCGGGCGCTGCGGACCGACCGTGCGTAAAGGGGTACTGGCAGACCCCCGAAAGAGCGGTACCCCGTACGACGTCCCACGGGGGCTCCGCGGATGGTTGCCTCGATACCGACCGCTTGAAGCACTTCTGCCGATAACCGACCAAGGAGTTCTGCATGACCAGGCGCAATCACGCAAGGGAATCAGGACATCGAGGTGGCGGCACCTTCAGCCGCCGTGGATTTATGGGCAAGGCTGGAATACTCGGAGCTGGTTTGGCCATCGGGCCATCCATCGCGTCTGCCCGTGCGGGTGAGCTCCAGGGGAACAGCAGCAGCCGGAGCGGGGAAATCGCCACCGAAGGGAAGAACGGAATGAAGACCCGCAAGCTCGGGGAACTGGAAGTGTCGGAAATGGGCGCCGGCGCTATGAGTATCAGCGCGAACTACGGACCTCCCGCCGACATCGACCAGGGCATCAAGGTCCTTCGCGAGGCACACGACAGGGGCGTGTCATTCTTTGACACTGCCGAGGTGTACGGCCCGTACACGAGCGAGGAGCTTGTGGGGCAGGCACTCGCACCAATCCGCGACGAAGTCAGGATCGCCACCAAGTTCGGCTTCGACATCGAAGCCGGGGGCACGCTCAACAGCCGACCGGACCGTATCAAGAGAGTGGTCGAGGAATCGCTCAAGCGCCTTCGGACCGACCGCATCGATCTCTACTACCAGCACCGGGTGGATCCCGACGTGCCCATCGAGGATGTGGCCGGCACGGTCAAGGAGCTCATCGCGGAGGGAAAGGTCCTGCACTTCGGCCTCTCCGAAGCGAGCGCCAGGACCATCCGTCGAGCACACGCTGTTCAGCCCGTCACAGCGATCCAGACGGAGTATTCGCTGATGGAACGGGACCCGGAGAAGAACGGAGTGCTCGCGATCTGCGAAGAGCTGGGAATCGGCTTCGTCCCGTGGGGACCCGTAGGAATGGGATACCTCACAGGGGACATGAACGGCCGCACCAAGCTCGATTCCGAAACGGACCTTCGAGCTACGTTTGATCGTTTCTCTCCGGAAAACATGGCGGTCAACATGCCGGTCGTCGACTTGCTCAGGCGAATCGCCAAGAACGAGAATGCAACGCCCTCTCAGGTCGCCTTGGCCTGGCTTCTGGCGCAGAAGCCGTGGATTGTACCGATCCCGGGCACCCGCAACCTGAAGCATCTGCACGAGAACCTGGGAGCACTCCACGTTCGACTGTCGCCCAAGGATCTTCGTGAAATCGACACTGCTTTCGCCGAGGTCGAAGTGCACGGCGGACGTATGAATGACGCCCAGATGCAGGTGGTCGACCAATAGCGTGACCGATGAGCCCTCGTCCTCCACGGCGGCCGTGGGGAATGCGCGGCGGACGCAGATGGCGTTGCCGACGTTCGAGGGCCCAGGGCCGCCCTGGCACAGGAATTCCATCCGGACGACGGGACCACACCTCGAACTCGCCGGACAGGACCGGGCCCCGACGACGGCCGGACCGTACACAGCACCCCATACCGCCCCAGGCCGCTGTCCACCTCCGGGCTGGTACATCCTGATTGATGAGGAACCACCCCATGAGTACCCTGTTCACCGCCCTGCTCCTGCGGTCACTCGAGATCCCCAACCGCATCTGGACGTCCCCGATGTGCATGTACTCCGCCGCCTCGGACGGACCGGAGACGGGGGTGCCGACCGACTTCCACCTCACCCACCTGGCCAGCCGGGCCGCCGGCGGTGCCGGCCTGGTGATGGCCGAGGCCACCGGGATACGGCCCGACGGGCGCATCACCCCCTGGGACCTGGGGCTGTGGAACGACCAACAGCAGCAGGCGTTCGCGCGCATCACCGCGGCCATCCGCTCCCACGGGTCGGTCCCGGCCATCCAGCTCAACCATGCTGGCCGCAAGGCGTCCGTCGACAAGCCCTGGCTTTCCGGCCGGTACATCCCCGAGGCCGAGGGCGGCTGGCAGGCGGTCGCGCCCAGCCCGGAACCGTTCGACGGGCGGTCCCTGCCGCACGAGCTCACGGTGGACGGAATCCAGCAACTGGTAGGCGACTTCGCCGAGTCGGCGAAGCGCGCCCTGGCCGCGGGCTTCCAGGTGGTCGAGTTGCACGGCGCCCACGGCTTCCTGATCAACTCCTTCCTCTCTCCCGCCGCCAACCACCGCACCGACTCCTACGGCGGCAGCTTCGAGAACCGGCTGCGTTTCCCCCTCCAGGTGGTCGACGCCGTACGCGCGGTGTGGCCCGACGACCTGCCGGTCCTCTTCCGTACCTCGGCAACCGACTGGCTGACCGAGAACCCACAGGACGAGCGCACGGGCTGGACCGGCGACGACACCGTCCGCCTCGCCAAGGAGCTCCACGCCCATGGCGTCGACCTCCTCGACGTGTCCACGGGCGGCATGGTCCCCGACGCCACGATCCCCGTCGAGCCCGGCTATCAGGTGTCCTACGCAGCCCAGGTGCGTGCAGCGGCCGGGATCCCCACCGGCGCCGTCGACCTGATCCTGGAGCCGGCCCAGGCCGAGGACATCGTGGCCACCGGACAGGCCGACGCCGTCCTGCTCGGCCGCGAACTGCTGCGCAGCCCCTACTGGCCCCAGCACGCCGCACTCGAACTCGGCGCCGAGCCCCGTTGGCCCGAGCAGTACGGCTACGCCGTCCGACGGCGTAGCAGGCGGTGAGCGGGGGCCCGTGCCACGGATGCGCAGCATCCGGGAGACGCCATCCGGGAGACGCCCTGGGTGCGGCAGCGCTCCAGGCTGTACGACGGGCACCGCGGGCCGACCGCCTGTAAAGGGGAACTGGCAGACCCCCGGACGAGGGGTGCCCCGTACGGCGCCCCACGCAGGCCCCACGGATGGTTGCCTGGAGAACAGACAGAAGCCGGTATTCCCGATCAAACTCCTAGTAACGGCGGAAATGCCGCAGGGGCTGGAACCGGATCCCCCAGCACCCCACGTCGTGAGCGTGCCACGGCTGAGCACTCTGGCCACCGACGTCGCACCGGCGTCTGCGCGAGCAGCGCCGCACGCACCATCCGCAGCCGGCCGGTCTCACCCCACTAACCCGCACCACGTCCGAGAGAAGGACCGTCATGACTTCCTGGAGCCCCGCAGACCTTCGCACGATCGCCGAGAACACCGACCTGTTCGTCGCCCCCTTCCGCGCGGACGGCACCACCTACGGCACCCCGACCCAGACCTGGGCGCTCGTCGTGGACGGCGACGTCTACGTACGCGCCGCCAACGGGCAGTCCTCGAGCTGGCACCAGGCGGCCGTCAGCCAGCGGGCCGGCCGCGTGCGGGTCGCCGGAGAGTTCCACGACGTCGTCTTCGAGCCCGCCGGCGGCGGCGACCTCGACGCCGCGATCGACGCCGCCTACGAGGCGAAGTACCCGGGCAGCGACGCCGTCCCGATCATGCAGGGCGACGGGCCGAAGGCGGCAACCGTCCGCATCTCGCCCTGCTGAAACCCCGCAGCCCGCACACACGCACCGACACCCGCACCCACCGGCGGACGCAGAGCACCACCCCTGGCCGCCGGGCGAGGCGGCAAGAGAGGAAATACCCCCGCATGAAGACCATGAAGGGTTACGTCATCCAGGAGAAGGGCCGTGCCGACTGGCAGGAGGTCCCGGTCCCGGAGATCGGACCGTACGACGCCCTGGTCCGCCCGACCGCGGTGGCGACCTGCACGACCGACGTACACCTCATCGACTCGCTGTCGCTGCCCAACGCGCTCGGCAAGGTGATCGGCCACGAGGCAGTCGGAGTCGTCGAGCAGGTCGGTGACCAGGTTGCCGACTTCACTCCCGGGGACCGTGTCGTCCTTCCCGCAGGCCTTGCCGACTGGCGCCACCCCAGGGCCCAGCGCGGCGAGGGCAAGTTCCACCAGAGCAAGAGCCCGTACTTCTCCGACGACCCGACCAACGGCGGCTGGTTCTCCGAACTGGTCAAGTGCTTCGACGCCGACTCCAACCTGGCGCACATCCCCGACCAGGTCACCGACGTGCAGGCGGTGTCCGTCGACGACATGGCCGCCACCGGCTTCACCGGTGTGGAGCGGATGGAGATCCAGTTCGGTGAGGTCGTCGTCATCCTGGGGGTCGGCCCGGTGGGACTGATGGGGGTGGCCGCGGCGGCACTGCGCGGAGCGGGCCGCATCATCGCCGTCGGCTCACGCCCGAACACCATGGCCCTCGCGAGCCAGTACGGGGCGACCGACCTCGTCGACTACAAGCAGGGCGACGTCCACGATCAGATCATGGCGCTCACCGGTGGCGTGCAGGTCGACAGCGTGCTGGTCGCCAGTGGCGGCAGCGCGAGCGATCAGATCGGCACCGCCATGAAAATCACCAAGTTCGGCGGCCACGTCTCGGTGGTCTCGGGCTTCTTCGACGACGAGACCGTAACGCTCCCGATGGACGTCTGGAACTACGGCGTGATGGAGAAGTTCCTCACTGCGGCTCAGGCCAACCAGGGCCGTGACTACATGGAACGGCTCCTGCTGCTGATCGCGAACGGCAAACTCGACACCCAGCCGCTGGCCACCCACGTGCTGCACGGCTGGGACAGCCTCGCAGCCAGCCTGGAACTGATGCGCAGCCGCAACCAGAGCGTCGTCAAGCCGGTCGTCATCGTCGGCTGACAGTCCACACGACTGCAGGGAGCCCCGGTCCCGCCGTGCCCCCCGTAGGGGGGAACTGGCAGACCCCCGGAAGAGAGGTGCCCCGTACGGCGCCCCATGCGGGCCCCCCGGGTGATTACCTGGATGCAGGGAAGCTTTCACCCCTTTAGCGAAAAATAAGCAGAGTGCCCGCATCGATGGATGTGTAGCACGCCCGCAGAACGGATCCTCCCCATGACTTCCAAGCTCACCGGCACCGTCGCACTGGTCACCGGCGCGAGCAGCGGTATCGGCGCCGCCACCGCCCGACAGCTCGCCGAGCAGGGCGCCTCGGTGGCCCTGGTGGCCCGCCGCAAGGACCGCCTCGACGACCTCGCCGCAGAGATCACCGCTGCCGGAGGCGCGGCCCTGGCGGTGGAAGCGGACATCACCGACTCCGCCCAGGCCGCCGCGGCCGTGCAGCGAGCTGTCGAGCACTTCGGACGCCTGGACATCCTGGTCAACAACGCCGGCCTGATGCTGCTGGGCCCGGTCGTCGGCGCGGACCCCACGGAGTGGGAGCGCATGATCGCCATCAACGTCCAGGGCCTGCTGCACACCACCCACGCCGCCCTCCCGCACCTGCTCAAGGCTGCCGAGGAGGGCCCGCGCCGGGTCGCCGACATCGTCAACATCAGCTCGATCGCCGGTCGCGAAGCCTGGAACGGCTACGGCGTCTACAACCTCACCAAGTTCGGCGTGAACGGCTTCACCGAGTCCCTGCGTAAGGAGATCACCCAGCGCCATGTGCGCGTCGGTGTCCTGGAGCCGGGTGGCGTGGCCACCGAGCTCGCCTCGCACAACGATCACAAGCCCGAGATCCGCGAGGCGACCGCCGCCTTCTACGAGCAGACCGAGGTCCTGCAGCCCGAGGACATCGCCGACGGCGTCGCCTACATGGTCACCCGCCCCCGCCACGCCTCCATCGGCGAACTGTGGATCATGCCCACCGACCAGGCCTGACCGCACCACTCGCCCACTCATCCCTCCCCAGGCGCCGCGCCGCGGCGCCCGAAAGAAACGGCCTCCCCATGAGCAAGGTCATCTTCGTCACCGGTGCCGGTCGCGGTCTGGGTACGGACATCGCCCGCGAGGCCCTCGCGGCCGGCCACCAGGTCGTCGCCACCGGGCGGCGCCCCGAGGAAGTCGAAAAGACCCTCGGCGGCCCCCAGGACAACCTCCTGGTCACCAAGCTGGACATCACCAGCCTGGACGACGCCCAGGCCGCAGCGCACGCAGCCGTCGACCGCTTCGGCCGCATCGACGTACTGATCAACAACGCCGGCAACTTCTACGCCGGCTACTTCGAAGAGATCACTGCCGAGCAGATGCGCCAGCAGTTCGAGACCAACCTCTTCGGTCCGATGAACGTCACCCGCGCCATCCTGCCCATCCTCCGCAAGCAGCGCGACGGGCACATCATCACCCTGTCCTCCTCCGCCGGGCTGATCGGCCAGGAGTTCTGCGTCGCCTACGCCGCCTCCAAGTTCGCCGTCGAGGGCTGGATGGAGTCGCTGCGCTACGACGTCGAGCCGTACAACATCCGCACCACGGTCGTGGAGCCCGGCTTCTTCCGCACCGAGCTGCTCGTGGACGCCTCCACCACCTGGCCCGAGCCGACCATCGCCGACTACGCCGAGCGCACCACCGCCACCGTCGCGGCCTGGAAGAGCATGAACGGCCAGCAGGGCGGAGACCCCGTCAAGCTGGCCCGCGCCCTGCTGACCATCGCCGACCGGACCGCGCCGCCGCTGCGCTTCGTCGCCGGAGCCGACGCCATCGAGGGCGTCGAGGCCAAGGCCCAGGAACTCCTCGCCCAGGCCCAGGCCTCCCGCGAACTCGGCGGCAACCTCGGCCACGACGACGCCACCGCCTGACGGCACCGTCTCCCATCCCAGCCGTCAGCCGGCCATGGCTGACGCTCACCATGAAGTACGGAGTATCCGATGAAGCACGTATCCCTGGGCGGGCTCGATGTCTCGCGCATCGGTCTGGGCGCCATGACCATGGCCGGTACCTACACCACCGGCGGCGGCCTGGACGACGACGAATCGATCCGCACCATTCACCGGGCGCTGGACCTCGGAGTCACGCACATCGACACCGCCGAGGGCTATGGCCCCTTCCACAGCGAGGAACTCGTCGGCAAGGCCATCAAGGGCCGCCGTGACGACGTCGTCATCGCCACGAAGTTCGGTCTCGTGTCCTACGCCAATGGCAGCCCCGCCCTGGGCGTGATCGACAGCAGCCCACGCAACGTCAAGGCCGCGGTCGAAGGTTCCCTCAAGCGGCTCGGCACCGACCACATCGACCTCTTTTACCAGCACCGCGTCGACCCGAACACCCCCATCGAGGAGACCGTCGGCGCGCTGGCCGAGCTGGTCGCCGAGGGCAAGATCCGCCACGTCGGCCTCTCCGAGGCCGGCCCCGCCACCATCCGCCGCGCCCACGCCGTGCACCCGGTGGCCGCGCTGCAGACGGAATACTCGCTGTGGACTCGCGACATCGAGGCCGAGATCCTCCCGCTGTTGCGTGAACTCGGCATCGGCCTTGTGCCCTACTCGCCGCTCGGGCACGGCCTCCTGACCGGGCAGATCCGCACCGTCGACGACTTCTCCGACGACGACTGGCGCAAGACCAACCCGCGGTTCACCGGTGAGAACTTCCAGCGCAACCTGGCGATCGTCGACGAGGTGCAGGCCATCGGTGCCGAGGTCGGGGCAACGCCGGCGCAGACCGCGCTGGCCTGGCTGCTGACCCGCGGCGACGACATCGCCCCCATCCCTGGTACCCGGCGGATCGCGCGCGTCGAGGAGAACACCGCCGCCGCCGCCATCGAACTCAGCGCCACACAGCTCGACCGCCTCAACAACCTCACCCCCGCCTCGGGCGAGCGCCACGACGAGGCGAACATGGCCAGCATCGACCGCTGACCAGCACAACAGCGCACGGCGCAACGGCGCATGCAAGGTGAAGCATGCCCTGCGCGCGCCTTCCCTTCCTCCCCGCTGCCTCTCATCGATCCGACCAGGAGCTTTTCCATGAAGGCCATAGGCCTGTCCTCGTACGGCGGACCCCAGGTCCTCCACGTCGTAGACCTCCCCGAACCGCACGCCGGTCCAGGACAGGTGCGCGTACAGGTGCGCGCGGCCGGGGTGAACCCAGCCGACGTGATGCTCCGCGACGGTTCCCTCACCGACTGGTACCGGGACGTGGAGCCGCCGTTCATCCCCGGCATGGACGTGGCAGGAACGATCGACGAGATCGCAGACGACGTCCGCCCCATGGAGGGCGAGAGACTTTCCCTGGGCACGGACGTCATCGGCATCGTCGACAACCACGGCCGTCACGGAGGCTACAGCGAGTACGTCGTCCTCCCGGCCGAGTCCGTCACGCGCAAGCCTGCCGGGACCACGTTTCCTCAGGCGGCGTCGTTCCTCATGAACGCACTGACCGCCCGCTGCGCGCTGGATGCCCTCGGTCTCGCGCAGGGTTCGACGCTGGCGGTCACCGGGGCCGCTGGCGCGGTCGGCGGCTTCACCGTCCAGCTCGCCGCTTCGGAAGGGCTGCACGTCATCGCGGTGGCATCGCAGAGCGACGAAGAGCTGCTCCGCTCCTACGGCGCCGAGGCCGTCGTCCCCCGCGGCGACAGAGTGCTCCAGCAGATCGTCGACTTCGCCCCTGCCGGCGTGGACGCCGTCGTGGACACGGCCATGCTCCACGACCGCATCGCGCCCGCGGTGCGGGACGAAGGCCAGATCGCCGTCTTCCGATTCTGGGAGGGCGCCCCCGGTCGCGGCATCACGGTGCATCCGGTCAACGTCCGCACCCGTGCGACCGACCACGCGGCCATCGCCGGGCTGCGTGAGCAGATCCAATCCGGCCTGCTCACACCCCGCGTCGCCGCCGCTCTCCCGGCCGACGAGGCGGCCAAGGCCCACAGCATGGTCGAAGGAGGCGGCCTGCGAGGGCGCGTCGTCCTGACCTTCCCGCCCACGACACTCGGATCGACGGGGTAGCGGCCGATGCGCCGACGCGTCAACCTGGCCCGCCGGTTCACGGTCCGGCTCCTCGCATCGGCGGACGGTATGCCGCGGACACCCAGCACGTCCTGCGGGGTGTCCGGATACAGCCCCTCCGTCGGCAGTCGCCCCGATTCCGACGTCCCCGGAGACCACACACCGTGAACGACATACCCAGCCCCCGCCGCCCCGCCTCTCGCTGGGAACCGCCAGGGCGCGCCGTCACCCGCCGCGCCCTCCTGTTCGGTGCGGGGGCCGCGGCCGTCGCGGGACTCTGCTTCGCCGCCGTCGCCGAACTTCCCAGTC
This sequence comes from Streptomyces sp. NPDC087901, assembly GCF_044742205.1. Classification (NCBI taxonomy): domain Bacteria; kingdom Bacillati; phylum Actinomycetota; class Actinomycetes; order Kitasatosporales; family Streptomycetaceae; genus Streptomyces; species Streptomyces sp. NPDC087901. The sequence continues at coordinate 86,280 of NZ_JBIUUC010000018.1, read as the reverse complement.
AGCGAAGCGGCCTCTTGGACGTACGGGAGGGGACCGTCGATCAGCCGACCGCCCGGTGGACCGCCGCCCCCGACGCCAACTACCGCTACGCGAACCGGCCGGACGACTACCGCATCGACCGGATCGTCATCCACGTCACCCAGTCCCGCTACGAGAACGCCGTGCGCGCCTTCCGCGACCCGGCACACCAAGCCGCCGCGCACTATCTGATCCGTTCCTCCGACGGGCGCCTCGCCCAGATGGTCCGCGAGGCCGACGTGGCCTACCAGGCGGGCAACCGGGAGTGGAACGAACGCAGCATCGGCATCGAGCACGAGGGATACGTCGACGACCCGGACCGCTGGTTCACCGACACCGCCTACCGCGCCTCCGCCCAACTGGCCGCCGACATCAGCACCCGCTACGACATCCCCATCGACCGCGAGCACATCGTCGGCCACCGCGAAGTTCCGGGCGCCACACACACGGACCCAGGACCGTACTGGGACTGGGACCGCTACCTGGACCTGGTGCGCGCCGCAGCCAAGTGACACCCCCCGGGTAGCCACGGAAAGAAGTCAGGTCTCCAGCCACCGAACGCTGGAGACACACCCACACCAAGGCAAGGCGCAGCACGGGAGCCCCCTCGGCGACGCCTCCCCTTCCTGCTGTCCTGGGAGAGCCTGAACATCTCCCTGCGGGCGATCCGCCGCAGCCTGCGCGGCATCGTCCTGGCCTCCACTTTCATGGCGGCGGCGCCGCCGACCTGCGCCACCACCAGACCACCGAACTCCGTCTCGCCCTCCTGGCCCGCAAACGTGCCACCGTCATCCGCCTGCGCGACGAGAACACCATCGACGACACCGTCCTGCGTCGCATCGAGGCCCAGTTCGACCGAGAGGAGAACCGGCTCACTCGGAAGGCGTCCGCCGAGTAGGTCCTTGCTCCGCGCAGTACCGTTGGCGATCGGTCGGCCTTTCTGAACACATGAACTTGACTGGGAACGCGCGGGTCAGGATCGCGATGGTCCACGGCTGCCTGATGCTGATGCCGCGGATCCAGTCGCCTTCGGGCAGGGTCGCAGCGCTCATGCGGCTCGCCCCCACATCGCTGTGCCCGGCCTGCCCGCCCGGCGGCCGTTGATGGACGGCGTCGTGGCGTGCGCGGCGGTGGCGAGGTGGGCGCGGCCGGTGTGTTTGCCGTCGTAGAGAGCGGCGTCGGCGGCCCTCTGTAACGCGGTCAGGTCGCGGGTGCCGAGCACGTCCGTCGTCGCGGCGCCGACCGACGCGGCGACGTCGACCGCGCGGCCGTGCCGGTGTCCTCCAGCGCCTCGCCGACGCGCTTGACCATGCGGAAGTAGGAGAAGCGGCTCTCGTCGTACCACTGGTTGTGGCAGGGGTTGGGGTGGTCGATGACCTTGCCGACGTTGGCGGAGAGGCCCACCGGGGTTCCGGCCAGGCGGGACATCTCGATGGTGCCGTCGGTAGGGGTGGCGATGTACCAGGTGACGGGCTTGCGGGCCATGCGGTCCTCCACGAGGGGGTGTGGGCGGCCGGGGCCACTCATAACTGGATGTTGATCGGGGTGCACGGATCGTCGGTGCTTCCGTCGGCGGCGCGGCTCATTCGCGGACAGCGTCTGCGAACTGCTCTTCGAGGTCGGCGCGGCCGTCAGGGTCGTCGTTCGGGCCGTGGACGGTGCAGATGATGTCTTCGTCGTCGTCCAGGCCACCGTTCAGCGCGCGGAACAGACAGGTGACGCTGTGGACGGGCACCCAGGCGGTACCGGTGCATTCGTCGTCGTAGGGGCACGGCACCATCGCCTCGAAGCCGTAGTCGCCTTCACCGTCGATGTCCGGGCGGTACGCGAGGGTGAGGTACTGCTGACCGAGGCGGATCTCCGCGACGCGGTCGCCGCCGGCGAGATCGGAGCCGTTCTTCCACCGCCAAAGCGGCAGGATCTCCGAGCCGAACACCCGACGTACGAGCAGCAGATCACCGAGGCCGTCACCGTCGTCCAGTCCGAGGTCGGCCTGCCGGGTCCCGCTCAGCCGCTCCAGGAACGGCAGCAGCCGGCAGACGCTGTCGGAGAAGACGATCTCGGGGAATCCCTCTGCCTTGAGGGTCCGGTGCGAGTTGACCGTGTCCCTGTGCTGCTGAACGACCGGGCCCTTGGCACGCGACGGTTGGCCGGCCGCGTAGCCTGCCGCTCCTCACACGTCACGCCGGGTGTGGCGACCATGAGCGCGATGGGGAGCATGTTGTGCCGCTTGGCGGCGGCGACCAGCGGCTCCCTCGCGGCCCGGGTGGTGTTGGTGGCGTCGATGACGGTGAACAGGCGTCGGCGCATCCGGGCTTCGAGCAGCAGGTGCAGGGCGGCGACGGCGTCGCCGGTCGCGCGCTGGTCGCCCGCGTCGTCGCTCACGGTTTCGCGCAGCGCGTCCAGGGACAGGACCTGCGAGGCGGGCCAGGTGCGCGCGAGCGTGGACTTCCCGGCGCCGGACGGGCCGATGAGGACCACCAGACTGTGCTCGGGCATCGGCGGGTAGATCGGCTGAGTCATGTGAGTTCTCCTTGCGGGTGAAGGGCGCGGGCGGCCCAGATGAGGCGCTGTCCGGCGCTGTCATTGAGCAGGGCGGCGGCCTCGTGCAGCGGGCAGGAGGCGTCACCGTCACGGTCGGGTTCGAGCCGCTCGGCACGGCGCGCGGCGGCGGTGAGTAGCTGCGCGAGGAACGGGACGAACCCGCCGGGCGGGTCGGTGTCCTCGATGAGCTCGCGCAGGATCGCGGCGAGCTCCTCCTGGTCGACGTCGTCGGCGCTGAGGTCGTCCTCGATCTGCTGGAGCGCCAGGGAGGCGATGCCGACGGCGGCGCGGACGCGTTCGATGCGGGCCCGGGTCACCGGCGGGCGCCGGGGCGGGTGGTGAGCCAGACGGTGACGGCGGCGGCGCCGACGCCGATCGCGCGGTGCAGTGCCGCATCCAGCTCCATCCACGCACTGCCCGGCCCGGTGAGCTCGGAGGTGGCCTTGCCGTCGTCATCGACGCGGGCGGCCTTGCAGTGCTCGATGTAGCCGGTCTTCTTGGTCTTCTTCGCCAGCCACAGCAAAGCGGCGCCGCGGTCGATCGCGGCGTGTGTCCCGGCGTTGATGGCCGCACCGGCGAGCAGCGCGGCCGGTGTGACGCGGTAGCCGAACGCGTGGGTGACCGCGATGGTCGCCCCGAGCTGTACGGCGGTGTACGAGGCGACATTCTCTCGGGTTTGTGACCGCGTCGTGCACTGTCGCGTCGCCCCCAAGAGGGGTGCAGTGTGCGACGGTTCGCGTCGCCGTGTCGTGCACGTCGTAGTTGTCGTTGAAGGCTCGTGACTCATCAGGTGATCTCCAGAGGGCTGCGGCCCTTCCCGGTACACATGCCGTCGGGGCAGCGGTACTGGACCGTGTTGGACGACGATCGGTTGACGCCCGTACCGGAAGCGGACGAGTTCTTGCGGCATGTACGCTTCGGCCGCGATCAGGCGGAATCGACCACGCGTACATATGCCGGGGCGGTCGTGCTCTATCTGACGTGGTGCCGCTGCACCGGCCGGGACTGGACAACGGCGGCGGGCCGGCTGGGCAGCTTCATGTTCTGGCTGCGGCACTCGACCGGTGACGGCAGTCCGGTGGCGGCCGGACCGGGAAGTGAACCCGTTCGCGGGCCACGCCGGATCAACACCGTGCTGGCCGGCGTCCGCGAGTTCCTCACCCACGGCACGACGCTCGGCACGGTGCCGACGTTCGTGCTGTCCCAGCTCTACGAGGTAGCCGACGACCGGGACCTGCCGATGCAGGCCCGCGGCGAGGGAAGCCACCTTCGCTACTACGCCAAGGCCCGGCACCGGGCCGCCGAACCGCACGAGCCGGTCGGCCGCGCCAGTGACGAGGAGGTCCTTGCCCTGTTGCGGGCCTGCCGCTCGGCCCGGGACCGGTTCATCGTCCTCCTGCTCGCCAGGGCCGGGCTGCGCCGCAGCGAGGCCGTGGGCATGCGGCGCGAGGACATCCATTTCATCCTGGATGCCAGCGTGCTGGGCTGCCGGATTCCCGGCTCCCACCTGCACGTGGTGCGACGGGACAACGACAACGGTGCCTGGGCGAAGTCGAAGCGTTCGCGCGCCGTCCCGGTCGACTTCCTACTGGTCCAGGCTTACGACCAATACGTCGTTGAACGAGACACCTGCCGCAAGGCTCGCGACAGCGACTTCGTCCTGGTGAACCTGTTCCGGCCCCCTCTGGGGGCGCCCATGCCGCCAGGAGCCCTGAACGACCTCTTCGACCGGCTCTCCCGTCGGGCCGGCCTGGCCGACGGCGTTCATCCCCACGCTCTGCGGCACGGATTCGCCAGCAACGCGGCCGACGCCGGCGCCGTCCTGGACGAGATCGCCGACCTGCTCGGGCACGCCAGCGCGGCGAGTTCGCAGGTTTACCTGCATCCCGATCCGCAGCGGCTGCGGTCCGCCGTCGAACGGGTCGGCGCTCTCGCTCCCAGGAGGAACGGATGACCACGGCCCTGCGACTGGTGCCCGCTCCCGCATCGGATCTGCTGCCCGCCCGCGCGAAACGGCTGCGCGCTCTGATCCGGCCGGAGACGCTGGACGTTCTAAACTGGGACGAGAAGTCCCGGATCCTTCGGCCCTCACCGGACCACCCTTTCCTCGGCATGCACATCTGCGCCCGTTCCGGCTGCTGGGCAGCGGCCCGCAAGACGGACCTGGGGTTGTGCTCGGCCTGCCGCGGCAGCTGGAAGCGAAGCGGCAAAACGCCGGAGGACTTCCTGGCCACCGAGCCAAAACAGATCAGCAACATCTCGGGCGGGTGCTCTGTCCATGAGTGCCGGCGCCCCTGGACGTCGTCCCGCACGCAGATGTGCATGCGGCACCGCGAGTTGTTCACGAGGCTGGGGCGTCCGCCGCTGGAGGAGTTCTTCGCCGACCCCCGCGTTCGCCCGCTGCCGGGCTTCGGCCTGTGCTCGGTGGATGCCTGCCACCGGCACCAGGCGAACAGCTCGAACCTGTTCTGCCCTCCGCACTGGGTGAGGTGGCAGGAGGCACGAGTCCCCGACGCTGATTTCGAGGCGTGGTGCCGCACCGAGCCCGGCACGGCGGAGTCCACCGCGCTGAGCCTGCGGGGTCTGCCGGCCCTGGTGACTGCCGAGATCCTCTACGTCCTTCAGGCCCGCACGGACGCCGAGGTCAAGAGCCCGCCCGTCCTGCTGCGAGGCGTCGTCCGACACCTGCGCGAGCAACGCGTCGAGCAGTTCGGCGACGTCCAGGTGCCCCGCAACACCCACCTGGCCGGCATGGCCAACCGCATGCGCCACATGATCGCGGCCGCCGTCTCCACTCCGGAACTGGAGCAGATCAAGGACGTCTGGAACATGGGCGCCTTCGGACTCGGCCAGTGGCGGAAGATGGACTTCACGCCGTTGCACCAGGAGTGGATGCGGCGGGCCTGCAAGACGTGGGTGCTGGACGAGATCCCCCGCCGCTACGGCAAGAACATCCCCAACGGCCTTTCCGACATGATCCTCTGCCTGCGCTACCTCTCCCAGAGCCTCGTCCGCTCCCGTCAGGACGACGGAGCGGACATGGCCGCGCTCGGCCGAAGCGACATCGAGACGTTCACGCAGTACGTGGCTCACCTCGCGCACACCGGCAAGATCAGCGCCTTCCGCCGCACGACGGTCTGCCGCTTCACCAGCCGGTTCCTGCGCGAAATCCGCGACCTGGGCCTGACCCGACCCGGCGAAATCCTCGCCGACCTGCCCGACGACTTCGCGCTGCGCAGGCATGACATGCCCCCGGTCGTCATTGAGGAAGGACCCGGCAGAGCCCTGCCGAAGGAAATCCTCAGCCAGCTCTGCGAGCGGCTGCCCACCCTCGACCAGATCCGGGACGGCAGCGACGACGCGCGCGCCGCCATCGAGATCCTCGTCGATACCGGCCGACGCCCCGACGAGATCGGATGCCTGCCCTGGGACTGCATGGAGACCGACGAGCACGGCAAATCCGTGCTCGTCTACACAGACTTCAAGAACAACCGCATCGGCCTCCGCCTGCCGATCCCGGACACCACCGCAGAGATCATCGTCCGGCAGAAGAAGGCCATCCACGCACGCTTCCCGGACACCGAGCTGTCCAAGCTGGTCCTCTTCCCCCAGCCCCGGCAGAACTCCGAGGGCACCAAGCCGTTCCGGATGCAGCACATCGGCAACGTCCACCGCCGCTGGGTCAACGCCATGGCGCCGCTGCTGCTGGCCGACGGCACCGAGTTCCCCAAGCTGGAAGTCGTGCCCTACTCCTACCGCCACTCCTACGCCCAACGGCACGCCGACGCCGGAACCCTGCCCGACGTGCTGCGCGAGCTCATGGGCCACCGGTCGTTGCAGACCACCCAGGGCTACTACCGGGTCACGGAGAAACGCACCCGAGCAGCAGTCGACAAACTCGTCTCGCACCAGTTCGACCGGCACGGCAACAAGATCTGGACCCAGGCCCGCCAGCTCCTGGAGCACGAGCACGCCCGCCTGCGGATCGGCCAAGTGTCCGTCCCCTACGGGATCTGCGTCGAACCGAGCAACGTCAAAGCCGGCGGCCACGGCTGCCCGTTCCGGTTCCGCTGCGTCGGCTGCGACCACTTCCGCACCGACCCGTCGTACTTGCCGGAGCTGCGGACCTATCTGGACACCCTGCTGAGGGACCGCGAACGTCTCGCCGCGGCCTCGGACCTCGACGCCTGGGCCCGCACCGAAGCGACTCCGTCCGACGAGGAGATCAAGCGCATCCGCACACTGATCCGCCGCGTCGAGACCGACCTCGACGGGCTCACCGAGGACGAACGCGAGCAGATCAAGGACGCCACCCGGACCCTGCGCAAATCCCGCACCGTCTCCCTGGGCATGCCCGGCATCTGTCCGCCCGAGCCGGAGCTGCGACTGGAGCGTGACGCGTGAGCGCATCACCGGACCACCTGACCCGAGCACGGGCCGCTGACTCCGACCGACGACGAAACCGAGTGTTCAAAGCTCTCGACCAACTGGCCTCCACTGGCGAGGAGATCAGCGTTTCCTCGGTCGCCCGCGCCGCCGGCGTCCACCGCAGCCTGATTCACCGCCACGGAGATCTGCACGCAGCCGTCATCGCCCGCGCGGGCCAGCCCCCGCCCGGCACGACTGCCGGAGCGCAGGTCAGCCGCAAGTCGCTGCTGGCTGACGTCGCGAACCTCACGGCCCGCAACGGGAGACTGTCCGCGCACATCACCCGGCTCGAACGGCGCCTGTCCGAGGCTCTGGGCCAGACAGCTTGGGAAGCATCCGGCCTCGGCGCCCCGGCCGACATCGAGACGCTCACACGCCGCGCCACCGAGCTGGAACAGCAGAATCTCGACCTCCGCGGCGAACTCGCGGAACGGGACGAGGACCTCGAAGCCGCCCGCGCCGCGAACCGTGAGCTGATGGCCCAGGTCAACCGCTAACTGCGCCGTCGCATGAGGTTGGTACCACGGTCGTGATTCCGGCCGCAGCGACACCTCGGTGAGTCGATGATGTACGGATGCCCTACATAGCTCCGTCCAAGTGGCCGCCACCGGATGGGTGGCCACCATCCGACGACTGGACACCGCCGACGGGTTGGATGCCAGACTCGCGCGGAGGCGTCCGGTAAGACCGTGTCACCAGCTGCAAACGGCAGAGCTACTCGCTGACTTCGCAGGTCAGGGATGCCAGGCAGTCATACCCGGACGGTGCTCCCGACTGGGCTCTGCCCACCGCGCACCCTGTAGAGGCCTGGACTCACCTCGTCGGAGTGCTCGGCGACAATTGATGCCAAATTGGCAGGCCACTGGGTCTCCCGGTTCCAGATTGCTCCTTCAGGAAGACGCATGTCCGTAGCACCTGTAAGCATTGCTTCGGTCAGGTCCGCGAGCGCCAGGTTCGCGTCGGCCAAGTTCGCGCCGGGCAGTTTCGCGCCGCTCAAGTGTGCGCTGCTCAGGTCTGCGCGGGTCAGGTCTGCGCGCGTCAGGCTGGCATCAGTCAAGTTCGCATGCCTCAAGTTCACGTTGGACAGGTCTGCACGGGTCAGGGTGGCGCGAGTCAGATTCGTGCCTCTCAGCTTTGCACCACTCAGGTTCTCATCGGTCAAATCCGCGTTGGCTAGGTTTGCGCCGGACAGGTTCGCGCCGGACAGGCGCACGCCTTTGAGGGCTGCGCGGGTCAGGTCCGCGCCACTCAGATCCGCTTGCATCAGGTTCGCGCGGGTCAGGTCCGCGCCAGCCAGGATCGCGCGAGGCAGATACGCCCTCGGTAGGGCTGCGCGGGTCAGGTCCGCGCCACTCAGATCCGCTTGCATCAGGTTCGCGCGGGTCAGGTCCGCGCCAGCCAGGATCGCGCGGGTCAGGTCCGCGCCTTTGAGGGCTGCGCGGGTCAGGTCCGCGCCACTCAGATCCGCTTGCATCAGGTTCGCGCGGGTCAGGTCCGCGCCAGCCAGGATCACGCCGCTCAGATTCTCATCGGTCAAATCCGCGTCAGCCAGGTACGCGCCGGTCAGGTTTGGCCGGTCTGCATCCGAGAGTTGCTTGGGCTGGCTGAGGTAAACGGCCTCAGGGACTGGTTCGTCGGGCATTTCCTCGGCGTGCCGGACAATTGCGTCGGCGGTGGACTCGATGGCCCGAGCGGGGGCATCGGGGCAAGCAAGAAAGAGGAGTCCGCGCAGGCGGGCTCCTTGCGCGTCGCGTTCGGCGAGTGTGGCGCGTTCGTCGTCCGTCACGACGCCTCCAGGGTAGGCCGGGGGCTCACAGAAGAGGCCTGCCGCCTGACGCAGATAGGACAGCGGTAGTCAGGCAGGTTGCTGATCGACAGAAGGAAGTGAACGGCCTCGTTCTCGGCCCGGCGCACGGTGTCCTGGGCACTCCTACTACGAGGTACTGCCCGTCCCAAGATGGCCTCGATCAGATAGGTGAAGTGCTGCTGCGCCCAGTCCCAGTCGGGTGTGGCGCCTGGGGCAGCACCATTGAAGGCATGGCGAGCGCCAAACGCCCGGATCGCCTCTTTGACGGCCTCGCTGCCCTCTTCATACACGCCGTGCAAGGTAATCACGAGTCGCCTCCAGAGGCTGGGGGCAGGCCAGGAGGTTCCGCCAGGCGGCGCAGTTCGTCGAGAACTTCGCCCATCTCGCGCGCGTGGTGAGCCTGGATCTGCTCGGTGATTACGTAGCCAGCAGCCGCTCCGACAATGGCGGGGATTGCGACCCAACCGATCAAAGACAGCCCCCAGGCACACCACTGAGGATGGATGGCCGCGGGCGAGGTGATGCCGATCATCACCTCGTAAGCGTTCGCCCAGCCGATCAAGAATCCGTTCAGCGCGTAAAGCACCCCACATATCGCCAGCACGACGACGCCCCGACTAAGCAGCCAGAAGCCGAATCGGGGCAGGGCATGGCGGGCGGCCCAGCGCGCCCGTAGCCGTTGCCGCCGCCGCGGCGGCGGGGGCCCACCGGGCGGGGGCGCAGGTGCGGAGGACACAATCGCCCACGGTAGGTGCTAGATCGCCTCCCAGGCAGGTGAATGCCGACTTTCGTCTTGAAATCGGCGTGTACGCGCCCCGGTACATAGTGGTGCTGCCCGGCCCGGCCGAGACGGGCACCACTGCACCGGGTCCCGGCACAGCGCAAGGCCCGCAGCGAGTACGAGAACCGAGTCAACGCCCTCACGGCTACCAACCCGCGTTGAGCGGACCGAGCATCACCGCCCCCGCAAGATCAAGTACTGACGGCTTTTAGGCTTACCTCGGCGCTACCCCCACCAGGCCAGGACGGCTGCATTGATCGCCAGGTGCACCGTGTTGTCGGCAATGATGACCAGGGCGTTCGCGAGACCGGACGGGACAGCCACGGGCGAGCCCTGGTTCTTCTGCACGTCGGCCCACGCCACGCGGCGCGAAGCTGGCGCGAGCAGGTTGCGCGCCCAGACCAGGTACTTCGCGGCGCGATAGCGGTCCAGGACGATGTGCGTCACCACGATCACAGCCAGCGCGAGCGGAGACTGCGTGATCAGCAGGAACGGCAGTCCGTACGTGGTGCCATGCACGATGGCAGGCCACCAGCGCTTGACCTTCTCCGTCGCCATCCAGTCCGACTGGATGAGGTAGTCGCCGACCAGATGCGCCAGAAGGCTCTCGAAAAACAGCATCAGCCAGCCACCGCCTCGGTCCGCGACACCTGTCGCGCACCCACCGTCCAACGGCGCACGCCGCTGAGCTGGGCGGTCATCGTGCTTCCCGAGCTCGCGCTCCGGGCGACCCCGAGAGAAGTCTGATGGGAGGCTGCGGCACGCCTGCCGAGCGTGGTGGTGGTCATGGTCGGGCGGGTGGAGTCCGGCGTGGCGGGGGAGCCGTCGGCGTGGACCAGGTCCTCGCCGTACAGCCGCTTCCGCGAGGCCGTCTTGCTGCCCTGGACCCAGTGGTCGCAGGCAGGGTGGAGCTCGCCGAAGGTCGCCAACAGGGTGCCGAAGAGGGCCAGGCGCTCGGTGGTGATGGGCAGACGGGGCATGCTGGGGTTCTCCTGATCTCGAATTCTCGGGTGAAGGGGAGCGGGGCGGCCGGCCTCTCTGCCGATGCTGCGGTCGCCTTGCACGAGATCGCCCCGGCCTGTGTGGCCGGGGCGATCTCGTGTCGGAACGGGGGTGCGACGGCCGGAAAGGCCGGGCGGGGCGAGATGCCGAATGTGTGGCTACGCGCCCGCTCCGGCCCGCGACGGCAGGGGCGTGCTGGCGCAGTGCGGACCGCCGCTGTCGCCGTCGTGCACGGTGTGGCCGTCGGTGCGTCGCAGTTCGGTGAGGATCTCCAGCAGGTCGTTCTCGTCCTCCAGCTGCCAGCCGACGTATCCGCGCTCGCAGGTGCAGGTGCAGGGCACGAGCAGGGTAAGAACGTCGCGGTAGTCGGCGTCGTCGGTGACGGTGTGGTGCAGCCACAGGCCGCCGCCCATGTTGGCCACGGCGCTCGGCTCGAACCCGTTGTCGCGCAGGGCGGGGTAGCCGGTCCACGAGAATTCCTCGAGCGCCGTGCCGAGGGTGTCGGGGTATGCGCGGTAGACGTGGTCGGCGGCCGCGGTCTCGGCGCCGTCGCTCTCCTCGTCTCGTACGGCGCGCGTGGTGGTGGCGACGATGTTGAACAGGATGGACAGCGGGGAGTCGGCCGCGAGGCCGGTGGCGGGCTGGGTGAGGGTCTCGGTCACAGCAGTTCTCCTTCGGATGTGCGGTCAGGCGGCGAGCCGGTGAATGACCGGTGCCGTGGGCGCGTGGTAGGTGCGTGGATCCGCCGGGGTTCCGTCGTGACACTCCAAGCAGCTGCCGAGTGTTTTGAGCTGGCAAGCAGAAGGTGTAGCGGCGGCGGCACGTCGGTACGGGGCAGCTTTGGCGTGCCGCCATGGCCCGGTCCAGCGCCCATTCCTGCGCCAGGGTCGCCGTGCGCTTGGGCTTCGCCAGGCTGACGTCGTAGAGCCAGGCCAGATGCGTGCACTCGGTGAGCGGCCGGTAGGAGCAGCGGCGGCAGCGCAGTTGCGCGACGGGTCCGTGCCCGCCCGGCGACAGGCCGGCTGCCCGTAACTGCCGGCGGGTGAACAGGAGGTCCTTCGGGGCGCTGTTCCAGTCGTACTCGGGAAAGCCACCGGCTCCGTCGTCGTAGATGTCGACGTCGACCAGGTCCTGGTCCTGGTCGGCCATCACGCGCCCCAGATACCGGGGAGTCGGCGGGGCGGCAGCGGGTAGCGGGGTCCGGGGCGCTGCGGGCGGGGCCGTCCGATGCGGCGGCGCGGGTGGGGGATGAGCACGAGTGATCTCCTCCAGCAGTTGGGTGGGCAACACCGCGCCCCGCTGACGTCGGTGCGTCGGCGGGGCGCGGGGGGCGGTGGCCAGGCGGCCTGTACGGTCCTCGCCCGGTGAGGGCGAGGACCAGGCAGGGCGTCAGGTCTCAGCAGGTGTTCCGTTCCGGCGCTTCATGGGGCGCCGGGGGTCAGTGCTGGAGCGGGTGGACGTTGTCGGGGGCGTCGTCGTCGGGCGCGGGGGCCGGGGCGGGGATGTGGATCTCGGGCCGGATATCAATGTGGGGCTGGACGGCTGGGGCAGGCGGGGCGGGCGGGAGGAAGTTGTTGACGACCGGGCGCAGGCTCAGTCCGCGCAGGGCGACGGTGGAGGCGATGGTCCAGGCGAGGACGGCGATCCCGGTGGCGACGGTGCGTCCGTCGGCCGGGGCCGCGGACCACACCGCGGCCGCGCTTACTGCACCCCACAGGACCCAGGTGAGGCGGGCGCCGGTGACGCCGATGAAACCGCCGATCAGGCCGAACAGGCCCGTCAGCTGCCAGAACGTGTAGACGGCGGAGCTGCTGACGGTGAGGCCGGCGGTGTGCTGGGCGATGTAGGCGCGGATCGGGTTGTCGATCACGCCCCACAGCTCGCTGGATGCACTGGTGCCAGCCCGGGTAGCGGGGCCCGAGTCGGCCAGCCGGTTGAGGGTGGCGTCGACGATGTCGCCCGTGGTGTCGAGCAGGATGATGACCGTGCACACGCCGGTGAGGACCAGCAGCGCCTTGATCCAGTTGGCCATGCCGTGCCAACCGGCCTGTGGGAGCTGGCGCAGTTCCTCCCACCGCCCATGCAGGAAGCCACCCTGCTCCCAGGAGGCGTTCCACCCGGTGCGCAGCTGGGCGAAGCGCTTGGTGCCGGGGTCCTCGTTCAGGTCGATGTCCGGCGGTGGGGGCGTCTGGGCGAGCAGGTCGAGGAAGCTCGGGCTGTTCGGGCAGTGCTGGCCGTTGATGGGTTTGTCGTCGGACTGCATGGCGGGGCGCTCCCTTGGTCGGGTTCGTGTGGTGGTGGTCTGTGGTGTGCAGGCCGGGCGGCCTGGCCCGCACCCGACCGCGAGGGTTCGGGTGCGAGGCAGGTGGCCCGGGGCGGGAGTCAGAGGCAGCGAGCGTCGGCGAGGCCGGCGGCCTGGTCGAGCATCCGGAGGGGGTGGCGGCCGTCTGTCCAGGAGTCGTTGAAGCCGGGCACGGAGTCGACGTGGTCGCCGAACTGGCGGCGGATCGCGTCCAGGAGCACGGCGGCCGCGCCGCCTTCCAGGCCCCTGTCGCCGCGGGCCTCGATACGGATGGCCCCGAGCATGCAGCGGGCGCCGTCCTCGTCGACCAGGGCGCCGGAGCACCAGCCGCCGGTGAGCAGCCGGTGATGAGCGCGCTGCAGGAGCGCCGCCACCGGGGTCGGGTAGGGCGTCCGCGGCTGGAGCGTGGGGGTCAGCGGGAGGGTGACGACGTCGGCCAGGTCGACGGGCTCGATGTCGATGTGGGAGCTGTTGACCTCGTAGGCGACGGCTGCCTCCTCCAGTCGCACGGTCATCGCCGCGTTGACGAACGCCAGGCGTTCCTCGAGGGACAAAGCCGCCGGCGGCGCGGGAGCTGCGGCAGTCGGGGTGGGATGGCTTATGGCGGGGGCGGGTGTGGTGGGCATCGGGGCTCCAGGCGGGGTACGCCGAAGGGCGCCGCCGGGGTGTGTCCGGCGGCGCCCTTCGGCGTCGTGCAACGGGAGGGGAGGGCCTGCTAGTCGGGGGTGTAGTTCAGCGCGCCGCAGTTCCAGCAGTCCCACTCGTCAGGGACTTCGACCAGGTCGCAGCAGTCGCACCCGTCACCGTGGACGACGCAGTCCTCGCCACAGTCCCAGCAGGTGTAGTGCAGGTGTGCCATGCCCTCGTCTCCCCCCGTGTGGTTGGTGGGGCCCGAGACGAGCATGCGTCAGATTTCGGCGCTCTACTGCTGCGTTGGCGGAACTGGCCGACGGATAACGATCAGAGGCTGGAGACCAGTCTGCCCAGCGAGGCGAGGCCGTTGTTGATGAGCGGGGACAGGCCGGTCGCGGCGAGGGTGAAGCCGAACAGGCTGCACGCCAGCATGGAGCCGAAGCGAACGTAGCCGCCCTTGAGCAGGACGGCCACGATGATGCCCAGCAGCGCGGCGGCGGAGATGGAAAGGGCCACGACGGGGACCTCCTTGATAGGTCGGGCGGGGGCGGGCCGGCCGTGCTCGGGCAGGCCGGCCACACCGGTGCCAGGCTGGGAGAGGGTCAGACGTTGTTGAGGCTCTTGATGGCCTCCAGTGCCTGGCGGGGCGAGGCGACCTGGGACTCGCGGCTGCTGCCGCGCTTGCCGCCACCGCCCTTGCCGCCGCGACGGCGGGAGCCGTCGTCGTCGTCGTCCGTGGGCTCGGGCCAGAACTCGCCCGGCCGCACAGGCTCGTTCCAGTCGAACCACAGGCCGCGCTTGTCCAGCTCACTGATCTCGTGGTCCGTGAGGTGGTTGACGTCGTCGGGAAACAGGGTGGCAAGATCGGTGTCGAAGTCCGCGTACAGCGACCGCATGAGGACCGCGCGGCCGTTGTCCATGACCATGACGGCGACGCCGCCGGTGCTCACCCCGTTCTCCGGGTCAGCCTCGCCCTTCATCGCCCGCTCGATCGCGGAACCCTCCTGCTGGGCGTAGCGGGCCGGGATGGTCGGCACGTCGTAGGCGTTCTCCATCGTGCCCTCCGCCGCCTTGCGGGTGGCGCCGGGCGAGCCCATGTTGAAGATGGTCGGCCGGCTGTTCTGCCGCAGGTTGTCCTTCATCTCGGTGGAGAACCCGTTGTGCGCGAACGGCGACTGCCCGGCCGGGTTGAAGCCGATGCCGTACTTCAGGCCAGTGACCGTGAGGTCGTCTCCGTCCTTCTGGATGAACTCGCCGAAGTCCCCGTCCTGGGCCGCGGTCATGAACTCGTCCGCGTACACGTTCAGCTGCCGGTAGGGGCAGCGGGAGTCGCCCGGCTTGTAGTCGTGCGCCTCGCCGTCGTACGCCCAGGGCATGTCCGCGCGGATCTCGCACAACGCCTTCGCCGCGCGCAGCGAGCGGGCCATCCACAGGGCGTTCGAGCCCTGCCGGTCGATGTACTTCCCGAGCGTGGACGTCTTCTCGTCCTTGCGGACGGTGGAGAGCCACACCACCTGGCCGTCCAGGGACTGCGCGGCCATGTTGATCGCGAAGAACTGGGTCTTCCCGCTGCGGCTCACCCCGAGGATGAGGCCGTGGGCTGCGGCGTTCTTGTCGTGCTGATACACCATCGACTTCACCGGCTGGCCGGTGATGGTGAACCCGCACACGTACATGCCCTTGGCGTCCGGGGTGAGCAGCTCCCGGGTGGCGGGGAAGATCGCGGACAGCGGGGGCTTGTCGAACGCGCTGATGAGGAACTCGGTGCCGTCGATGAGGACGAAGACGCAGCTGTCGTCCTCGGGGAGCTTCAGGCCGCGGCAGACCTTGGCCAGGTCGATGCGCGGGGTCGTGGTGGCATCGGCCATCTTCGCCCGGTAGAAGGTGACCCCCCGGACGTTGTCGCGGGTCTTGTGGACCAGCTCGGAGCCCGGGGCGCCGCCCTTGGGCCAGCCGACCTTGTCCGTCCAGCGCTCCTGGTCGGTCGGCTTGGTGCGGCGGCGCTGGTTGGCGTCGGGGGTGATGCGGGCCTCCATCCAGCCCGGCCCGCTCTGGCGGCCGGGCTGGATGGCGACCTCCGCCAGGACGACGTCGCTGGACGGCACGGCGAACGGGGCGGCGACCGCGGCCTCCGTGAGGCCGGTGATCGGCCGTCCGGTCTCGGAGGCGCGCAGCAGGATTGTCATGTCGTACCGCATGCCTGGGTGCCGGGTGGCCTTGACGACGTGCGTACGGCCGGGCATTCCGGCCTGCTCCCACATCATCCGCACCCCGCGGGTGAGCACGTCGGCGTCGTCGGCCGGCACTACCTCAGTGGGCTCGGGGGCTTCGGCGGGCGCCAGCTGCGGGGCCGGGGCGGCGAGGGCGGGGCGGTGGCGGCGGCGGGCGTGCCGGGAGAACGGCATCACCAGGTAGCCGGCCGCCGCCCATGCGGCGGCGAGCAGCCCGTCCAGCCCGTACGGGCCCCAGCCGGTGGTGTGTCCGGCGGCGGTGTCGATGGCGGCGGCCAGGACCAGCGGGCTCCAGCGCAGGATCTTGCGTCCGGCGCCGGGCTCATCGCTCTTGGCGGCCAGGAACCAGCCGCCGATCCCGGCCGCGCCGGCCAGCTGCACGACCTGGTTGACGGGGCTGTCGGGGTAGAGGTTCGGAGCCACGGCCAGCACGGGCGCGGCGAGGGTGTAGGCGAGGCGTTCGAGCGCGACGCTGCGCGGCGTGGTCACCGGCTTCTCCTTCGCAGAACAGCCGCGGGCGGCCCCGCGAGGTGTGCGGGGCCGCCCGCGACGGGGTGGGTGGGGGGGGGGGTCAGCGGTTGAAGAAGCCCGGCCGGGGCGTCTTCTCGCGACGGCCCGAGCGGATGTCGTCCAATGCGCCGTACAGCTTGGAGTGGGTGCGCTTGGTCTCGTGGGTGAGGTCGGCGGTCTCCTGCGCCGTCTCGTGCAGCTTCTTGACCTGCACCCCTGCGCCCCCGAGGGCGACACCGACGTTGCTGGTCAGCTCCACGAACTTCGGGTCGAGTTCGGCGTTGTCGACGTCGCGGGCCGCGTCCTCGGCACGCTTGGCGTTCCTGCGGACGCTGCGCACGAGCTCCTCCAGGCCGAGCCCGGCGTCATCGAGCGCGCGCCCGAGGGCGTCGAGCTTGGCCTGGACGGCCTTGTAGCGGTTGTCGCCGTCGGCGACGGCGGGCGCCGTGCCGCTGGGCGTCAGATCGCTGCTCATCAGCGGGTTTCCTCTCTGCTTCTAGTCGTGGTGGGCGGCGGCCGACGCGTACGTCAGACCCGCGTCTTCCTTCGCGGCCATGTCCTCGCCGTACACGCGGGCGACCATCGCGGCCGCGAGTTTGGCGGCCTCCAGGGCCAGCCCGCACTCGGTCGCGCACCGCTCCGCCTGCTGCTTCATGTGGGCCGCGGAGTCGGCCAGGTCCGAGATCAGCTCGGTGACCTCGGTGGTGACGTTGTGGTCGCCGACCAGGTCGGTGGCCATGTCCCGCAGGGCGTCGGCCACCTTGTCCAGGGCCTCCGCGAGGGCTTCGGCCCGCTCCAGGTCGGAGGCGGCCTGGATGGCGATGTTTGCCATCTCCATCAGGTAGTCGTCGAACGTGATGTCCGTACGGTGCTGGGCGCCGAGGCCGCCCGCGCCGGACGGCCTGCTGACCTCCGAGCTGCTCACGCTGCTCCCTTCTGTGCTGGTCGGCTGGCTGGTGCCGGGCCGTGCGGTGTGCCGTTCCGGCGCGGGCGGCAGGCCCCGCACGCCGGTCGTGAGGGCCCCGGGGGCGTCGGGGACGATGTCCGCGTCGACGATGTCGTCGCCGCCCGTGGAGGCGGTGCGCGGCGGGCGGGTGGGACGGTCGGGCCACTCCACCGTCGGGGTGGGCTCCGGTCCGAACCGGCTGGCCGATGGCCGGCCCGTGCGGCCGCGTCGACCGGTACCCGCCGTACGACCGGTGCGCCCAGCGCGGCCCGTGCGGCGGGTGCGATCCCGTCGCCCGGCCCGGCCCGAACCGCTGGCGCGGCGGCGGAACCGGCGGCGCTTCTTCGCGTCGCCAGACGCCCCGTCAGCGGCCTTGTCGTCCTTGCCGGACTCACCGGCCGCCGGGGTGTCCTTTCCGGCCTTGGAGGCCCCGTCCGGAGCTTCCTTGGCGGTCTTGTCGTCCTTGCCGCCGGTCTCCTTTCCCTTGCTGTCCTTGGCCTTGGTCAGGTTCACCTTCTCCGTGCCGGCCTTGTCGGCCGTCGCGTCAGCGCGGCGCTTGTCCCACCGGCGCTGGGCTCCCTCGCCGACGGCCTTGCCCAGCGTGGTGCGGCCCTGCTCGGCCGCCGCCGCGCCTTCCCGCTTCGCCTTGCGCGCCGTGTCCCGCTCCGCCTTCTTCGCCCGGCGGTCCTCCCACTCCTTCTGCCTGTTGGCGCGCGCCTGGTCCCGGTCGCTGGTCCGGTCGGCGACACCGGCGGTGTGCCCGGCACTGCGCCGCTCCTGACGTCCGGCCTGAAGGGTCGCGGCGCGATCAGCGCGGGCACGGGCTCGCTCCGCACGGGCGTTGGACGCCGGACTGTTGTTCTGCGCCCGGCCGCCGTCGCCCTTCGAGCTGCTGCCCTTGCCCGAGCCGCCAGAGCCGCTGTGGGAGCCCTTCGAGCCTCCGCCGGACCCGGTGCGCCCGGGACCGGCGGAACGGCCGCCAGAGGACCGGTCAGGCCCCTTCGGGCCGCCCTTACCGCTCCCGGAACCCGAACGCCCGGCGGTGCCGCCGGAGTTCGATCCGCGCGACCCGGGCCCCTTCGGGCCGGGCCCTGAGCTGTTGCGGGACGCCCCGCTGCCGCTGCCGCCCCCGCCGCGCGGGGAACCGCCACCACCGACGGCCTTCGAGCGGCCCTTGTCCGCCCCCAGGCCGGAGCTGGGCGACTTCATACGGTCGGCATCCGCCTTTCCGCGTGCCGCCGCCTTGTCGCCCTTCGCTTTCATCATCGCGGCGTGGAACTTTCCGTTCTGCTCCATCATCGCGACTTCCTGCGCGGTGCGACCCTCCAGCAGCGCAGCCTTCCGCGCTATTTCAGCCTCACGGAAAGGCGCTTCGCTTTCATGGTTGTACCGCGCCATTTCCAACCGAAGTTCCAACCAGTCACCGAGACGATCGGCGAGAGAACGAGGCTGAACGTATTCGCCTTCCTCGTATTCACCTTCATCTTCTCCGACTTCCGGCGGGCTAATTCCGTCCGACCGCAATGCCGTTAACGGGTTCGGCGCGGCCGGAATCGTCGGCAATTGCATTGTCGTCTCCTCCGGTGACTCCGGGGGTGCGGCGGGAATGTTCTCCGGCGGCGGAATGGTGTCGATGAAATCCGGGATCGGCGGCAGCGTGTAGGTGGCGTCGCCGCTCCAGGGGCCCTGGACCAGGGTTCCGCCGCCGGTGTCGTCCGTGTCGTCGGACACGGTCCACCTCCCTTCAGGGGGCTTGACAGATGGTGGGTCTCGTGTGCACGCGTGTGCACGTGCACGTGTGCACGCATTACGCGAGGCGAAGGCCCCGCCGGAGTCCGGCGGGGCCTTCGTGGTGGGTGGTCAGCTGCGCGGGCCGTGCTGCTTGAGCACGGTGTCCGCGTACTGCATCAGGTGGTCGAACAGTCGCGGATCGCCCGCGGCCCGCTTCTCCAGCACGAGCTTGAAGAGGCGGCAGACCATCGTGAATCCGGCGATGACGTCGCCGCGATTCGCTTTGACTTCCTTGGTGATTGCGGACCGAGTGAGGCGGAGCCAGAATTCCATCCGGCCGATCTCGCCGCGACTTTCGATCGCCTTGCGCTCTTCTTCCTGCAGCCAGTCATTTCGCCCTTGAAGTGAGCGTTCGACACTGCTGAAGGGGCGCGTCACGCCGACTCCCTGTCACCCAGGTCGTAAATCGACGTAGGAACACCATAGCCGGAATTCTGGCTCTGTCCACCCTGCTGCGGCGGATTCTGCGGAGCAGCCTGGAGCGGCGGGGCGTTCTTGCGCTTCTTTTCCAGCTCCTTTTCCTTCCTCTTCTTGGAGGTATTCGAGACCGCCTCGTCGTGGGCGCGGCGCTTGAATGCGCTCTTTTCCAGGCCCTTGGTGACGCCCTCGACGTGCTTGAGGACGTCCTTGAGCGCCCTTTCCACGGGCTGAGCGCGCATCCAGGCGTCGAACCAGCGGTCGCCCTCGACGTGGGTGTCGCGGCAGTGGACGCGGGTCTCCAGGGCCAGGGCCTCCAGGTTCCTGCCGATGTCCAGCAGGACCCGCTGAACATCGGCCAGGTACCGGGCGGTTGCCTCCGGGTTCTGCGCCACATCGCGCAGAGGTGCGTGATTCGGGTCGTTGCTGTTCACGGCGGGTTTCCTCCTGCTGTACTTGGGGGGCTGCGGACTGCTTCCGGCAGTCGCAGCGAGGGCCAGCCCACTTCGGATGGGCTGGCCCTCACTGGTGTGTGCCGGACGGCGGATCAGGTCAGGTGCTTGTCCGCGTCCTCGGGGCGCAGCAGGCCGGCCTTGGAGAGCAGGCGTACCGCGCGGTTGTTGTTGACGGAGAGCTGGTTGCGGACCTGGTAGAGGGTCACGAACCCGTCCTTGCCGCGTGGCAGGTTCTGTACGAGCGGCAGGAGTTCGGCGTCCGTCCGTACAGGCGTACCGGGACGGTCCGCACCCGCCGTACTGCTGGTTCCGGTTGCGGGAGAGGACGTGGCGGCCGTACCTGTACGGGCCCCCGGAACGTCTTCGCTGCCGGACTGTGTACGGACGCTGATGGCGCCGGTGCGTCCCTGTACGGCCGCACTGGCCGTACCTGTGCGCCTCGCAGCCGTCGTACCTGTACGCGCCGCCCTCTCGGGGGTGGTGTGTACGCCGTCTGTACGGTCGTTGTACGCCCTGGTCACCGTCGCTTCGGTCCCGCCGTCGTGCGGCGGGTGCGAGGCGGGGCGTACAGGGTCCGTACCGTCCCATCCAGTGCCCATGCCGTGCGTCCGCACCGTGTTGTGTGCGGCGTACAGGTCATGGCTCGTGCCCTCTGTATGGCTGGACGATGTGGGATCCGTACCGTCTGTACGCCGGTGCGTACCTGTACGGGCGGGCGTTCCGTTTCCGCCGTCCGTACCTGTACGGCCGACCGCAGCAGCGGCAGCGCTGTGCCCGCCCGTACTGTCGTCGTGCATGAGCGTGTGGACGCGCCAGATGACGGCCACGAAGATCAGCACCACGAACGTGGTCAGCGGCCAGGGAGCCGACTGGCCGTCCTGGACGATGTGGGCCTGCTCGGACAGGTGGTAGGTCACGTTCGCCGACGCCATCAGCAGCAGCGCGTAGGGGATGTCCTTCTTGGCCCGGAACGCGGTGACGCAGTAGACGTCGATCGACACCGGGAGCAGCGGGGCGACGTACTGGTTGATGCCGACCATGCGGGCCAGCTCGTACTCGCCGGAGGCGGCGAGCCCGACGCCGGCGGCGAGAGCGATCCACGGCGCGGTCTTCCACGCCGTGCGGCTGATGTTCTGCTGCCAGCCGTTCCAGCGGGACGCGGACTTCTTCGCCTCCCGGGCCTCATCGAGCAGCCGGCGGGCACGGGCCTCATCGGCCTTCGCCCGCTCGGTGACCGCCTTCGCCTTGCGCTCCGCCTCGGTGGTGATGCGGCTCGCTTCTTTCTGGGCGGCCTCGCGCAGCTGCACCGCGACGGTCTTGGCTTCCTCCCGCAGCCGCTCGCGCTGCTTGTCGCACGCCGCCTTGAGCCCGGTGAGCTCGTCGGCGAGGGCCTGGCGCTTGGTGGCGGCCTCCGCGTCGAACTGGTCGGTGAGCTCGCGCAGCTTCGTCCGCAGCTCGGTGCGGGCCGCCTCCGCCTCGGTGTGCGCGGCTGCGACCCGGTCGTCGGCCTCGCGGCGCCGGTCGTCGGCGGACTTGACCGCGTCCGCGTACAGCGCCTCCGCCTCCGCGCGGCGGCCGTCGTACTGTTCAGCCGCCGTCGCCGCGAGCTGGGCGAACCGCTCGCGGGCCTTCTCGACCTCCCGCTGCGCCACGGCCACCAGTTCGTCGGCCTGCTCCTGGGCGCGGGCCAGGATCTGGCCCGCGTCGGTGCGGCGCTGGTCGACCAGGCCACTGATCTCGGTGAGGTCGGCCTCCGCCAGGCGGCGCAGCTCGGCAAAAGCCGTTGCCGTGGCCGCCCGGTCGGTGGTGGCCAGCTCGGTGAGGTCGGTGACCTGTGCGCGGGCCTCACCCACCAGGGTCTCGGCACGGTTCCGGGCCGCCGCCAGGAGCCGGTCGGCCTCGCCGCGCGCCGCCTCGATGTCCTTCGATGCCACCGTGCGCTGTGCGGTGGCCTCCTGGTCGGCGTCGGCGGTGATGCCCGCGGCGCGGGTCTGCGCCTCGCTCATCAACCCGGCGACCTGCTCGTGCGTCTCGGCGACGGTGCGCGCGGCCGTACTCTCGGCTTCCGTCTGGAGGGCAGCGGCCTCCTCGCGCGCTGTGTCGATGACGTCGGCGGCCCGGTCCCGGGCGTCCGCGACGCTGGCCAGCGCCTCGAAGTCGACGACCGCCGGGGCCGGATGAGCCTCGGGGGTGGGGGAGGTGGTGGGCTGCGGAGCCGGACGGGTCGCCGCCGGCTTCCTGCGGGCGGGGCTCCTCTTGCGGGCGGTTCGTGTGGCGGCCACGCCGCCTCCTTCCAGGTCAGGTGCCGCCCCGGCGGGGGCGGCGGTTCACGGTTGGTTCGATCAGGCGCGCGTGGCGGGCACCGGCGCGGGGACGGGCGTCCGGGCTGTCCGGCTCTCAGTCACCGCCCGCCCCGGCCGCCAAGAGTTCGGCGGCCAGGGCGGGCGGATCAGGCAGCCGTCAGACCGTGGCGAGGGGCCGGTGCGGGGCGATGATCTGGCCGTCGGGCAGCAGCTCCCCGGTGTCCTCGAAGAGCAGGAGGCCGTTGCACAGCAGGCTCCAGCCCTGCTCCGGGTGAGCGTTCACGACCTGCGCGGCCTCACGGTCCGAGCTGGCGGCCGTCGGACACTTCGGCGTGTGCTTGCACAGCGAGTCAGGCAGCCGGGGGGCGCCGGTGGGGGTCGTCGCGGTGTCGAGCTGGTGGCTGCTTTCCATGGGGCTCTCCTGCGGGGAGGAAGGCGGTCCCGGATGTTCCCGGGCTGAAGGTGTACGAGGCCGGTTGCCCGTCGTACGGACAGCCGGTGACAAACGGCGTTGCGTCGCAGGGACAGGGAGTTGATCGCTGCTCCCGCGCGACGAAAGTCAGGCGGCGCTCCTGCGGGCCGCGCGGCGCTTGATGCGGCGGCGCTCGCCCTCGTCCGTGCCGCCCCACACGCCGTGCTCCTGGCCGCTTTCCAACGCCCACTGGAGGCAGCGCTCCATGACGGGGCAAGCGCGGCAGACGCCCTTGGCTTCCTCGATCTGGAGCAGTGCCGGGCCGGTGGTGCCGATCGGGAAGAAGAGCTCGGGGTCGTCCTTGCAGGCGGTGGCGGTCCGCCAGTTGGTGTTGACCGGCAGGTCGGCGGAGGGGGCGTAGTTCGCGTTTACGATGGAGTGGTTCATCAGGGCCTCCCAGAAGGTCCGTACGAGACAGCCCCCGGGGGTGCATCCCCGGGGCTGTTCTGTGTCAGCTGTCTCTCAGCGGTGCTGGGTGGGTGTCAGCGACGAGGTGGCCCACGTCCCACGCCCTCGCCGCCGCCGCTGCGGCGGCCGCGAGAAGAACGATGGTGAGCGGGGGAGCCAGGCCACGTGCTGTGACTGCCCGTGCCGCACGGTGCTGTGCGGCACGGGCAGTCCGTATGTGATGTGCCATCGGCTACCGGGCGCCGCCCCCGCACTGGCAGGGCTCGTGAATTACGGTCTGATACGGCGTGCCGTCGGCGCCCACGTGATTCACCGTCACCAGGCGCGGGGGGTGCCCACAACTACTCATCGGGTCACCCCCGACCCGCTGCAGGAGGTGCAGGACTGCCAGTGCTGACGGGTCACACCATCGCTGCTGGTGTCCACCATCCGGCCGCCCTGACCGCCGCACGGCTGGCACTGGTCGGATGCCCGGAACGTCAGCTGGCGAGTCAGGCGCAGAACGGGCTGGCGGGCGTACCCGGGAACCATGTCGGCGAGGGTGCGCCGTGCCTGGCGGCCGGCGGCCCGGGCTCGGTCGTCACCGTCGATCACGAGGTGCCGGACGACCTGGTGAAACTGGTCGGTCTCGTCACGCTCGTAGCCGCGAGCATCGTCGTCACGGCTCATGTCGTCAGCGATGCCGGAACGAGGGGTGACGGCGGAATCGCTCATGGCGGCCGGAAGCACGGCCCGGCGCGTATGCCGGGCCTGAGTGGATGCCATCCTGTGCATGCGTAGATCCCCTTCGCGAGAGGGCGAGCTGCGAAGACGAACCCCCCGGGCTTAGGCCCCCGGGGGGTTCGTCGCGTTCAGGGCCTGTGGCCCTGTGACTGCTGTACGAGCAGCCACGGCCCCGGCCGCCCCTCTGCGGGGTGGCCGGGGCCGTGGTCGTTCGTCCGGAGCGGGTCAGCTCGTGCGGCGCTGGGGACGCAGCGTCTTGAGCGGCACCGGCGGTGCGCCCAAGGGCGCCTCACTGTCGGGCAGCTGCGCGCGTCGGGTGTCGGCGTCGCGGACCGCGGACTCGGTCGACGCCCACTTCATCTCGCGCAGCAGCCACAGGGGCCGGCCGTTGCCGGGCTCGTCGTCGGTCGTCGCCGTCTGCTTCTGTGCAGCGATCTGGCTGACGGCCGAAGCGGGCGCGACCTTCGGCCTCCGCAGCACGGTGGTCTTGCGGCGGTGAACCGTCTCCGAGTTGCCGTCCTCCAGGCGCTCCTGCCACTTCTTGACCGTCACGTCGATGGTGACCAGGCGATTGCTGCCCAGTCGGCAGCGGACGGCCGGAGCCGTACCCGCCAGACCGGTGTCGTGCGGCACCACCTTGGGCTTCTTGGTCTGAAGGCCGGTGATCGGCACCCACGTATTGCAGTCGGGGCAGATCAGCGACGCACAGGTGGGGCGCAGGTCGTACTGGTGGGGCTTGAGGGTGGAAACGGCAAGCGGCACGCGGTTGTTAACGGTGCGCGAGCGGGTCCGGCTCCAGCGGGGACGGGCGGTGCGCTCAAGGGTGGAAGCAGACATCTGGGCTCCTCATGGGCGGAGAGGCAGGGAGCGGGTCGCGATGCTCTCTCGGCCCTCCGGGCCGCACGGCATGGGCCGGCGCCCCGCAGGACAGACAGCGCACAGCGCTGCGACGTGCACACAGTGGTCGCGGCCGTCAGGCTCCGGGGGAGTTCGATGGTGCTCTCGCGCCCTCAGTGACCCGAGGACTACCCCGGCCGCCCCGAAGGGCGGACGACTTACTGCTGCAACGCTCTACCTGACGGCTGATTCGACGAGATAGCGGTCGACCGACGCCTTGGGGATACGCAGCCCACGACGGCGCAGTGCTCCGTTGCCGAGTAGGTGACCGTTTAGGCGCTTCTCGCGGACTAGGCGTCGAACAGTCTGGGGGTGGAGGCGCAGGATCTCCGCTACCTCATTTGCGTCCAGCAAATCGATCTCCCGGGTGTCTGCCACCGGCTTCTCCCTAACTAGATCTACACCTCCCCTAGGGGAGATGAGCCCCATTGAAGCCCACTCCCCTAGGGGAGTCAAGCGCGCAGAGCGAACACGCGTGACGGAACGCAAAAAGCCCCTGTCAGCGCGGCGCTGACAGGGGCTCACAAGGCTGAACTCAGTCGGTGAAATCATATTCCATGACAAAGCGTGAGGCGTCGAGCAGCATGTCGTTCACTTCGACGATCCGCCCTGTGGCGTCGGCCGCGGTACGCACGATGTGCATGACGGGCGTACCAGCCCCCATCGCAAGCTGGCCAGCCTCCTCCGGAGTCGGCATCCGCGAACGCAGCTCTTCACGAAAGCGCTTGGGTTCGTGCCCCAGGTCGGCCAGGCGTGCATAGATTCCGCCAGGGCCGGTGTCCACCTGCATGACGGGCGAGTTGGCCACAAGGTCCAGAGGGAGATAGGAGACGGCGGTCATGACCGGAACGCCATCCACCAAGTAGACCCTGGAACGTACACAGACTCGGTCGGTGCTGGCCAACCTCATGGTTCGGGCGATCCCGGCGGGCGCGAGTGCCTCAATGGGCTCATCGGCCACAGGTTCCATGGGGCGGTCGTGTACGTCGACAGACCACATCGACTGGCCACCACCCCACAGTTCCTTGGAGAGTCGCCGAGTTGCGTTGCGGCGAATTGGCTCGAAGGACCGGACGAAGAACCCCTTGCCGTGCCGGCTCTCCAGTACCCCCTGATCGCGCAGGGAGACCAGCGCGTTGCGAGCCGTCATTTTGGAGACGTTATGGTGTTCTTTGAGCTCCATCTCGCTGGGTGCTCTCTCGCCAGGCCTGAGAGCTCCGTCAAGGATCTTGGCGCGCAACTCTGCGGCGATCCGCTGAAATGCGGGCCGCTCGCGATCGTTTGGCGTCGACTCGCCTGGCAAGAAATCCTCCTCGTGACTCTCCTAGGGACACGCTAACGCGCGCCAGTGAGCGTCCACGCACGGGCGCCCCCAACTGCGGAGGTCGCCTCCCGTGCCTATGCTCCCCTAGGGGAGCATAGGATGCCAAGTGGAGGGTCCGCCGCGCGCCCTTCCCTTTTGTGCTGTCAGCCAGTGCATGAGGTAACCGCAAAGAGCTCGGCTAGGCCGCCTGACACGCCGCCAAACATCCAGCCGTCATCACTCTTCGTGTGTAGCGTTCGCGTAACTTCTAATCCTGTTGCTGCAGAGAGAGGTCTCGATGCCAGCGCCTGACCCGGTCGACGATCTGCTCGCCCAAGCTGTCCGGTTGCCTGAACCTGCAGTCCGAGCGCGACTGCGACAAGCCGCCTCCCTGACGCAGGCGGAAGTCGCAGCCGCAGTTGGCGTGCACCGCATCCAGGTCGTGCGGTGGGAGAGCGGTCAGGCGGAACCTCGCAACCCGCAGCGACGGGCGTATGGGCGCCTACTCGAACGGATCGCCACACGGCACCCCGATGTCCTTGAAACTACGAGCTGACCAATCGTGCCCTAAAAAACGCCGAAGCGGCCCCGTCGCCACAACGGGACCGCTCCCTAGCAATCGACTCGCAGGCCTTCACACCCGAGTCGTGTCCGGTGAGGTGACCTCGCCGGGGTGATGCCCGTGGACCATAGGTCCGCGCAGTCACCTGTACCCAGAATAAGCGGACCGCCACGCGGTACGCCACCACCTGGGTGTCTAGTCAGGTCACATCTGCTGGTCACGGCTCCCCTATCAGGGGAGATCCACCCATCATGTTCCGCTCGCACCGCGCCGGCCGCAGGGTCCAGGCAGCCTCTCTGAGGGGTTTCTCTGGCCTCCGTGTCCCCTTTGGAGTTGCGCCCGCCCTTGGGGTGGGTATGAAGATCACGCTCGGCCTCACCCTGGCTCGCACTATGGGCGCCACTCAGGGGCTCGCCCGATGACGAAGCCTGAGTCTGCGAAGGGCCACCCGACCTCCGCAGAGAACGGACAGCCGGTTGAGCTGTATCCGCCGGTGGACGACGACGGGTGGCACGCCAGCCAGATCCGCGACTGGGTGGCGGTGTGCCCTCAGCTGAGCGAATCGGCGGTCCGCCTGTACCTGATCATGCGCGCCCTGGTGATCGAGAAGCGCGGCCCGGTGCGCAAGCTCACCCTCTGGGAGCTGTGCCACCTCCTGCCCAAGAAGCGGGTCGGGCCGGGGGAGCCAGCCTCCCCGTCGAGCGTGTCCCGGATCCGGGAACTGCTGCACCAGCTCACAGCCATCGGGCTGGTGACGACGCCGGAGGGGCACCGGATCACGACATCGTCGCGCGCACTTGCGGCCGGACGGGGCCTGCGCATCCGCATCAATCTCATGCCGACGAAGGACTACACAGGCCCTCGTAACGTCTTCGACGTCCTCGATGACGTGCGAGAGGCGGCGGAGAAGTCGGCCCGGCAGGCGCGTGCCCGGGAGCTGGAGCTGGCGGCGAAGAAGCGGGCCGAGAAGGCGGCCGAGAGTGCGGGTCAGAATTCTGACCCGCACCTCCCGGGTCGGAATTCTGACCCGTTGGGTCAGAATTCCAGCCCAATGGGTCAGAATTCTGACCCGGATTCGGGCCCTGACCTGCATGATCGCGAACCCCCGCTCAGTCCTTCCGCTAAGACTTCCCGCTCAGACGTGCCGCCGACCTCCGTCCGTCCATCCGTGCAGGTAGAGACCGCACACGAAGCACGGACGGACGGTCGGGGCAGCGGCATCGATTCGGAACAGGTCCAGGGGCCGGCAGCGGCCGGAGGCCAAGCGCCCCATGGCGGCAGCGGTGATCTCACCACCGTGACCACGATGGCCGGAGCGGCGGCGGAGCCCGGTTCTGCGCAGCCGGACAACTCACCCGGGGTCCGACTACTAATGGACGCGGCCGACGACCAACTCCGCGCTGACTTGCTACGGGGGACCGCCATGCGGGATCAAGGACTGATGGTCACTGGACTGCTGGAGGCCGGTCACAGCGCCGAGCTGCTCCGTGAGGTGATCAACCATCCGATGCCGCACCCGCTCCAGCGGACCCGGAGCGCGGTGGTCGCGGGACGCCTGCGGAAATTGGCCTCGCTGCCCGCCCAGCAGCTGTGGGCCACCCTGCCCGGCCAGACCGGACCCATCGGTCCGGCCGTGCCGGATCCAGGAACGCGAGCGGAACGTCAACGCGGGGAAGGCTCCTCAACCTACGCTCCCGCCGCGTGGCAAGATGTGCAACGGGACCTGGAGCGCCAGCCCCGGTCCCTCGAGGACTGCGTGGCCGACGACGGCATGTGCCCGTACCTGGCCGTGAGCGGCGAGACGTTGTGCCCCGAACACCTGGGGTGGCCGAAGTGCCCCGGTTTCAGCGTCTACTCCTGCGCTCACCGCACCCGTGACGGCAGCCGATGCCGCACCTGCCACGATCAGGCGTTCTACCAATACGTCGCCGACACGCTGCCTGCTACCGAGGACGGGTCGTGCCCCGGACACAGCGGCCCCTGCGGCAAGCCGGTCGTCACTCTGGGCTTGTGCCGGAGTTGCCGTTTCGCGGCGGAGGTCGACCGTGACCGCATCGAGCGGGAATGGGCGGCCAGCCTGACCAAAGCGGTAGCCACCGCTGAGGCACAAGAGGCCCAGGAATCCACCCACGTGCCGTTCTGAGAGGCGATCTCTGCGCCGACGCCCCCGCGGCGCTGAGCGGGGCGGAGATCGTCGCCCAGAAGGCAGTCCGGCGATCTCGAGCCCGGGCAATGCCAGTCGGCACCCCGCCCGCGCATACCTGATGCGGAGTACGCATATGCCCAGCACAGGGCAGACGTTACGGCTCACGGTCGCGGCCCTGATGCTGCGGACCGGGGAGCCCCAGGCTGATCTCGCCGTCGGCCTGGGGCTGAGCCAGACCCAGATCAGCCGGGAACAGTCCGGGGCGACACACTTGCCCAGGACGATGGTTCTGAACAGGGTCCACTCGCGCGAGCGGCGGGTGAGGAAGTCGCGGTCGGGGATCACCGCGGTCATGGTTCGGGCCGAGGAGACGAACCCGCGGTCGGTCAGCAGGTCGGCGGCCCGGCGGTCCAGACGGCGGCCCACCGCACTGTCCGCCATCGGCATCTTCGCCGCGCCGGACGGCTGCCACCAGGTCGGATTCGTCCTCCTCGGCAACGTTCTCCTGGGTCTGTAGGTAGCGGGCGAAGCGTCCGTGCTCTGCGGGCTCCTCGTCCAGGTGCGGGCCGGTCATGCCGCCCTCCCTTCCGACCGCTCGGCGAGGCGGCAGCGTTCGAAGCGGGCGCCTGCCCGGACCAAGGCGATGAGGTGAGGTGCGTTCACAGCACGCCAGCGTTGCTGCGCAGACTCGATGAGTTTGAAGACCCTGGCGAGTGCGGCGGCCTGGCTGCCGGCGCCCTTGGTGAGGTTCTCAGCCGGACGGTGGCGAAAGTCGACTCGATGGGTTCGTAGTCCGCAGATGGATCCAGTGCTCGGCGGGATAGTCAAAGAACGCCAGCAGTTCGTCCTCATCGTCGACGATCCGCTTGACGACCTTCGGGTACTTCACCCCGTACTGCTTGGCGAACGCGGGCACCGGTCCCGCAGGCGGGACCATCCCCGCGGGTGCGGGGAGCAGTGGGAGTGGTACGGAACACCCAGACCACGGCGACCCCCTGCGCGACCACCCCCCTCAGCGGCACACCCCCGCGTCGGCGGGGAAGACTTCCTGTCCGGCCACGGGTACGACGGCGAGATCGGAACACCCCCGCGTCGGCGGGAAGGACTCACCCTCGCCGACGGGATCGGCGAGACCAGCCGGATCACCCCTGCGTCGGCGGGGAGCACGACCAGTTCCTCGTCGAGCAGGCCGTCCTCACCGGATCACCCCCGCTTTGGCGGGGAGCACGCACTCATCTGGCGCCGGGCGATGTCGCTGTACGGATCACCCCGGCGTCGGCGGGGAGCACTGCGCGTCCTCGCCCGTCGACTGGGCGATGCCCGGATCACCCTCGCGTCGGCGGGGAGCACGAACGAGACCGGAACCGGACGGCAGGCCCAAGCGGATCACCCCCGCGTCGGCGGGGAGCACTGTGACGTGCCGCAGCAACCGGGCACCCCGAACGGATCACCCCCGCGTCGGCGGGGAGCACAACGAGGACTACCCGCTGAAGGCCATCGCCAACGGATCACCCCCGCGTCGGCGGGGAGCACGCCGTTTCCGGTGCTGGTGCCGGAAAGGGCTACGGATCACCCCCGCGTCGGCGGGGAGCACTTGCGTACGTTCCGCGACGCCTTCCTCGCCAGCGGATCACCCCCGCGTCGGCGGGGAGCACAACCCGCTGATGTCCGCCCGCGTCTTCAAGAGCGGATCACCCCCGCGTCGGCGGGGAGCACATCCTGTACGTCGGCGACCGCGTCGACAACGACGGATCACCCCCGCGTCGGCGGGGAGCACAAGCTCAGGCAGTGGCAGCCGTGACCGCTGCCCGGATCACCCCCGCGTCGGCGGGGAGCACTCAGCTGGCTTTTCAGCTGGCCTTTCAGGTTGCGGATCACCCCCGCGTCGGCGGGGAGCACGAGATCGGCAACCGGCAAGCCCTGGTCGCCGTCGGATCACCCCCGCGTCGGCGGGGAGCACCGACTGCCGGGGGAGTGGTCCCCCCGGTTCTCCGGATCACCCCCGCGTCGGCGGGGAGCACCGAGCCCACAGGCTGGGCTGGCGGCGGCGGGGCGGATCACCCCCGCGTCGGCGGGGAGCACTTGAGTCGGACCCCGGGGAAGATCCGGAACGACGGATCACCCCCGCGTCGGCGGGGAGCACTCCTGCGCGGTCAGGTCGACGATGCTGGCCAGCGGATCACCCCCGCGTCGGCGGGGAGCACGTGCCGGCCCCGATCACCGGATACGCGGAGCGCGGATCACCCCCGCGTCGGCGGGGAGCACGCACTCATCTGCGAGCTCGCGAGCGGGCTGTACGGATCACCCCCGCGTTGGCGGGGAGCACAGGACAAGCACCACCGCCGCGACGGCGTCTCGCGGATCACCCCCGCGTCGGCGGGGAGCACGGTGACGAGCTCCTCGTACGCGGTGAGGGACGCGGATCACCCCCGCGTCGGCGGGGAGCACAAGCAGCAGCCTTCGAGTACACCCTCCACGGCCGGATCACCCCCGCGTCGGCGGGGAGCACAAATCCGGCGGCGTGTGACACTCCGGTCCGAACGGATCACCCCCGCGTCGGCGGGGAGCACGGCCAGATCGACGTCGCCAAGCTCCCCGTCGCCGGATCACCCCCGCGTCGGCGGGGAGCACGCGCCCTCCGTCAACCGGACCGTCGCCCGCTCCGGATCACCCCCGCGTCGGCGGGGAGCACTCTTTCTGACCTGCGCCTTAATGACGCCTTTGCAGATTCTTTGCCCAGCAGTTGATCTTGGGGGGCGTGGTCATGTTGGCAGATTACACGCGGAGTTGGGGGAGTTCATGTTCGTGCGGTGTGGTTGTGTCGCGTGTATCAAGGCGGGGGAGTCGGAATGATGCGCGAGCCGGATGAGTCGGTGTGGGGGAAGTCGCGGGGCCTGGAGAGGCCGTATCCGTTGGTGCGGCATCTGCTGGATTCCGCCGCGATGGCCGGGTACTTGTGGGATGCGTATCTCTCTGAGAGTCAGCGGGCTCATATTGCTGCGGGGCTGGGGGTGGCTGATGATCCGACGCGCGCTCGGTCGCTGGTGGCGTTGTGTGCGGGTTTGCATGATGTCGGGAAGGTGTCGGGCTTTCAGTTCTGCGATGCGCGCGGCCGGGGCCAGCTGAGTGAGGTTCTGGTTGCGGATGCAGGGCAGGCCGAGGTGCAGCGGGTGGGGCACGCACTGGCTGGGATGCAGGTTGCGCCTGTGCTGTTGACGGCTTTGGGGTTCAAGGAGGACGGGGCGGGCGGCGTGTCCGCGCTGGAGCGGGTGGCGGAGGTTATCGGCGGGCACCACGGTGTGTTCGGCGCCCTTGAGCGCGAGGTGACGGATACGGCGGCCTACCAGGCGCTGTTCGGCGGGTCGCGGTGGGCGGATGAGCGTGTTGCCCATGGAGCGTCGGTGTTCGGCCTGCTGGGGGGACCGCGGGGGCCTGAGGTGTTCGAAGCGTCTGCGGCGGTTCTGGTGACGGGGGTGGTGGTTCTGGCTGACTGGCTGGTCAGTCAGGAGTACTTCCTCCTTCGGCGCCAGCGCGGTCGGCGGATGAGGCTGAGGGAGCATTTCGCGGAGTCGGTTCGCCTGGCGCCGGGACTGGCCCGTCAGGCGGGGCTGGCTCCGGTGGAGTTGGCACGGAAGGAGTTCGGGCAGGCGTACGGGATCGCGGGAGGCCCCAATGCGCTGCAGTCCTCGGTGGTGGCGGGCTTGGAGAAGGCGCTGGCCGCGCCAGGAGCGGGGCGTGCCGGAATTCTTGTGGTGACGGCTGCGCCGGGGGATGGGAAGAGTGAGACGGCGCTGGAGGCGGAGCGGGTTTTTGCCCGGGTGTGCGGGACGCGTGGGTTCGCGTTTTTGCTGCCGACGATGGCGACGAGTGATCAGATGCATGGGCGTGTGGCGGGGAGTCTGGTGCGGCAGGGGGGTGGGGGCGGTGGGCTGACGCTGTCGCACAGCATGGCGTGGCTGAGTGCCGCCTACAGCGACCAGGGCTCGAGTGGGGATGGGGGTGTGCTGGTCGGTGCGGAGGAGCATGTTCCGGGGGTGGGGCCGGTTCAGTGGCTGCGCGGTTCGAAGCGGGCGCTGCTTGCGCAGTGGTCGGTGGGGACGATTGACCAGGCGCTGATGTCGGTTTTGCCGGTGCGGTACAACGCGCTGCGGTTGCTGGCGTTGTCGGGCAAGACGGTGATTGTGGACGAGGCGCATGCGTACGACCCGTACATGCAGGTGTTGCTGGGGCGTTTGCTGAATTGGCTGGGAGCGTTGGGGGTGCCGGTGGTGCTGTTGTCGGCGACGCTTCCCGTGTCGATCAGTGACCGGCTTGTGCGGGAGTACCTGCAGGGGGCCGGGCACAGTTCGAGGGCGTTGAAGGGCTGTTCGTTCAGGGTGCCGTATCCGGGCTGGCTGTATGTGGATGCGGTATCGGGTGAGCAGGCGTCGATCGGTGAGGAGGATCTGGCGCTGCAGGTGGGGGAGCGTGCGATGGATCTCGCCGTGACGGTCGAGCCGGTGAATCACCTGGAGCCGGCGCAGGGGGGTGCCAGGGCGAGGCTGGCGGTCATCGAGCGCCTGGTGGATTCGCTGGTCACGGGTGCTGATGGGGGGTGTGCGCTGGTGGTGTGCAACACGGTGGACGAGGCGCAGGACACCTTTGTCTGGCTTCGGGACCGCTTGCGGAGTCGTGGTCTCGAGGGTGGGGGTATTGAGCTGCTTCATGCGCGGTTGCCCGCTGATGTGCGGGAGGCGCGCACCATAGCGATCACCGGGGGGCTGGGCCGCGATGGTGGCAGGCCGGCTGGGGGTGGTCCGGTGCGGCGGATTGTGGTGGGTACTCAGGTGGTGGAGCAGTCGCTGGATCTTGACGCGGATGTGGTGATCAGTGACTTGGCGCCATTGGCGCTGTTGTTGCAGCGGGCAGGGCGCTGCTGGCGTCACGAGTCGTGGTGGTGCGTGAAGGGGCGTCCTCGGGGGCCGAGACCGTTGTGGGCGGCCGGCAAGGGCGGGCCTCACTTGATCGTGCTGGATCCGCTTGCCGGCGGCGGGGCGGTTCCGGTCCGGTGGGGCAGTGTTTACCCGGAGTACCTGCTGCTGGAGACGTCCAGGGTACTGGCGGACCGGGACGGGGGCCGTATCGCGATTCCGGGTGAGGTGCAGCAGCTGGTGGAGCAGGTGCATGGTGACCGTGCGGAGCGCTTCGACTGGGAAAGTCCGCGCTGGGAGGCGGCATGGACGGCGCAGCAGGGTGATGAGTTCGCCCAGCGTAGTGTCGGCGAGAGCATTGCTATTCCGCGTAAGCGGTCCGTGCGGCGTCTGTACCAGCTTCACGAGCGCGGTGTCGCTGACGAAGGGCAGGCGGCGACCCGGCTCGGTGCCGACTCGGTGCGCCTGCTGTGTGTGTTTGAGCAGGAGAACGGGGGTGTCACGCTGGATGTCGTGGGTGATGTCCCGCTGCCCGGTCCGGGAGGTGACGGGCGGATGTCGATCGAGGCGGTGCGCGCGGTCATGAAGCGGACCGTGCCGGTGCGTGCCGACTGGTTTTCTCCGTCTGCGGTGGAGTTCGCGGTGCCCGAGGTGTGGGCAGGGCACCCGTTCCTGGGTGAACTGGTCGTGCTGCGTCAGGCGGTCGTGGGTGGTGAGGTGCGCCCCGCCGTGGTGCTGGGGAAGGCCATTTCGCTGGATGCTGAGCTGGGCATCGTGCGCCGCTGAGCCGGTCGGGCCGGCGCCCCCGCATCGGCGGGGAAGGGGTAGAGGTGAACGTGACCACCCCGAGTCGAACGGGATCACCCCTGCGGCGGCAAGGATTCGCTGCCCTGGTCGAGGGTCGCTGCGGGCCGGATACCCGGATGGCTGCTCGCGCTCCATCGGTGGCCCAGCACGGTAACTGGTTCGTGAGCGACTTCTGAGGTTGTTGTGTCGCCGTGTCGTGTTTGACGGTCGCGGTACGTAAAAGGCTTCCTACCATGCATAAACCACTCCAAGGCGAACCTTCCAGATATTTCTTCACGGGGTCGCCTTATGTGCTTGAGTCGCCAACACGCCCTGACACCAACCGCGTTGTCAGTGGCGGGTGCTTGACTGCGCCTGCGTTGCCCCGGCCTCCTCACCGTGACCCGGGAGGCATTGCCGTGGGCTGCGCTCGATGTGGATGGGGGAGGTTTTTGTGGGTTTCGATGTGCGTGATGAGCCGTGGATTCCGGTGCGGCTGCGTGAGCCGGTGCAGGTTGGCGCGGTGGGGGAGCGGTCGGTGCGGCTGGGGATGAGAGAGCTGTTCCGGCGGGCGCACGAGATCGTGGATCTGGAGGTTCCGTTACCGCCGTCCGCTTCGGGGCTCCTGCGGATTCTTGCCGCTCTCACGGCGCGTATCGCCGGTCATGGCGGGGTCCGCCTCGATGACGTTGATGTCGCCGAGGACGTGGAGGACTGGGTCCGGCTGCGTGCCCGGGTGCTCGAGGCCGGCCGGTTCGACGCGGACGCGGTGGATGCGT
This sequence comes from Streptomyces sp. NPDC087901, assembly GCF_044742205.1. Classification (NCBI taxonomy): domain Bacteria; kingdom Bacillati; phylum Actinomycetota; class Actinomycetes; order Kitasatosporales; family Streptomycetaceae; genus Streptomyces; species Streptomyces sp. NPDC087901. The sequence continues at coordinate 51,126 of NZ_JBIUUC010000018.1, read as the reverse complement.
ACTTCGATGACGAGGCGCTGGCGGGACGGTTCGATGCGTTCGACCCGGTGCGGCCGTTCCTGCAGGATCCACGGCTGGCCGAGCAGTGCGTGGACAAGAAGGGCAAGCCGAATCCGTCAGGGATCAATAAGCTTGTTTTCGGGCGCCCGACGGGTGTGAACGGTGCCGTTCTGTTCGGGCACTTCAATGACGGTGATCCTGTGCCCGTTCCGGCTGCGGAGGCGCTGTGGCATCTGATCGGCCAGCTCTATTACGGCCCCGCCGGGCAGTGCACGCCGCGACAGATCACCGCTGAGCGGGCGGGCAGCGGAGATGCGGGCCCGTTGCGCAAGACGGTGTCCTTCCATCCGTGGGCACCGGACCTGTTCACTTCCCTCGTCCTTTCCGTCCCGGTCCCGGGTGCGGGGGGAGTGGATGCGGATGAGGACGACGCCTGCCCGTGGGAGGCCGATGCGCTTCCCGATCCCTTGGGCCCGGCCGTGCCCGCCACGTGGCCTGGGCGTCTGCTGACAGGCCGGGCCCGTCACGCCGTCCTCCTGGTCCCCGCAGGCCATCAGATGGTCGGCGACGCTTATGTGTCGTGGTCCACGCATGCACCTGCTCCCGACGTCCGTGACCCGTTCCTGGTCCTGGACCGGCCGCGCAACGGTGAGGGCCCGGACTTCCCGCGGCTCGCGAACGGCCGGCGGGCGCTGTGGCGGGACCTGGACGCGCTGCTCCTGAAGGATGTACCGGGGCAGTCGAAACGGCCGCTGATCCTGCAGGACGTACCACGCTCGATCGCCCCCGTGCTGCGGGTGCGGGCCTACGGCTTCGACCAGGACGGCCAGCAGCGCGACAGCGGATGGTACGAGGCCACCACCCCGCCGGTGCTGGGCTGGCAGGAGGACGTCGACGCAGCCCAGGCTTTGCGGGTGCGGGCCTGCCGGCAGGCCGCCGAGGAGATCGGCGACCGGCTGTCATTCGCGGCCCGCCTCGCCTGGAAACTCACCATCGACGGTGGCGAGGACATGGCGGAGAAAGTCCGCCTGGACCGGAAGAAGCCCGGCCCGTGGGACAGCCGGGCCCTGGCCGTGTTCTGGCCCCGTGCCGAGCAGGTCTTCTGGACACTGCTCACCACGGATGGGGCGAACAGTGCCCCGCACCGCCCCTTCGCCGACGCGGCACTTGACGCCCTCGACGATGCCATCGGCATTATGCGCGCCGACGTGCGCGTCGCCCGGGCCCGCAACCGGGCCCGCAGGACCATTCGGACCGCGGTGCCACGCCCCGCCCCCGCAGCCTGAATCTCCCCTCCCGTTCCGCCCTCTCGGTGACACCCGGCCAACAGCCCGGCTGCCCGGGACGCCCACCACGTCATTGACCTGCCCCGACGGAGACCCCATGCCTGATACCCGGCCAACTGGCCCCCCACAGACCGACGACGAGCCGCGCTACTCGGAAAAGTACGTGAACCACATCAAGGAACTGTGCGCCCGCGACCACCGGGCGCGTGCCGCGTTGCGCAGCGCGGTCGCTCGCCCCGTCGAGCGCAGCCCCCGCTCACACGCCTACCTGGTCCGGCGACTGCCCGACAACCTGTACCCCGACGACAAACGGGCCTACTACGCCATCGCCGCGCTGATCGCCGACCGCCCCCGCCTGGCCCGCGACACCGAAGCCGCCAACCGGCAAGAAGGAGAGCCGGGACCAGCCACGGGCGTGGCGGTGCGTGGATGGTGGAAGCGGCCGACCCTGGGCACCGCCCTGGCCGACGGGGTCAACAAGCGCCTGATGAAACCGAACACCGCAGAGTCCGACCTGCACCTGATGGCCCGCCAGAGCAGCGAGGCCCTGCACACCCGCCTGCCCTCCCTGCTACGCCATCTGCAAAGCGGAGGTGTGCAGATCGACTGGCCGGTGCTGCTGGAGAACCTGGCCTGGTGGGACCGCGACCGGGACCGGATTGCCACCCGGTGGATGGAGTCCTACTTCAGCACCCTGCACGACGACGACTCCGCCACTGACGAAGACGCCGCACAGACCGGCTGACACCGCGCCTCTTTCATGGCCGCCCTGCCCGGCCCCGCGACCCTTCTGTCGTACCTCGGACCCCATTCTCAGAACTTTTCGTCGAAGGAGACGATGCCCGATGTCCGTGTTCGCTGATTTCCACGCACTGCAGTCAGTGCCCGTTGCCAATCTGAACCGCGACGATCTCGGTTCACCGAAGAGTGTCAAGTACGGCAACGCGTCGCGTCTGCGGGTCTCCAGCCAGTCCTGGAAGCGGGTGATCCGTCACGGCGTCGAGGCCGACCTGGGGGAGAAGGCCGCCCGCACCCGGCTGGTGCCGGTCAAGGTCGCAGAAAAACTCCGCGACCAGGACTGGCCCGAGGACCTTGCCGCATTCGCCGGAGCCCAGGTCGCCGCATCCGCCAGCGCGAAGAAGCCCCTCAAGGTCGAGCAGGCCGGCCACACCTCCGTGCTCCTGTTCCTCCCGGAGAGCGGCATCGAGGAGCTGACCACCCTGTGCACCCTCCACCGCGAGGCACTGGAAAAGGGGCTGGGGAAGAAGAACCCGGGCGCCCTGTTGCCGCCCGCACACGTCGAGGAGATCCTCAAGCGCCGCACCGCTTCCATCAGCCTCCTGGGCCGCATGCTCGCCGAACTGCCCGGAGCGAACGTAGACGGCGCAGCCCAAGTCGCTCACGCCTTCACCACCCACGCCGCGGAGCCCCAGCGCGACTACTTCACCGCAGTGGACGACTGGCTTCCCGTGGACGCGACCGGCAGCGGCCACCTGAACACCGCCGAATTCGGCGCCGGCGTCTTCTACCGGTTCGCCTCCGTCAACCTCACCGATCTGATCACCAACCTCGACGGCGACGCCAAGGCCGCACGCACCGTCCTGGCCTCATTCGCCGAACAGTTCCTCATGTCACTGCCCCAGGCCAAGAAGAACAGCACCGCCCCGCACACTGTCCCCGACCTCGCCTACCTGGCCGTTCGCCGCCACCGCCCCCTCTCCCTGGCCGCCGCATTCGAGACCCCGGTGCGCGCCGACAACGCCGGAGGATTCTCCGGACCCTCCCGCCAGGCACTGGCCGCCTACGCCCGCGACATCCACCGCCTCACCGCGGACGCCCACCGCCCCTTCCACGGACACGCCGCCGTGAGCGGTAACACCCTCGAAGGGATCGGCGAAGAACATCCCTCGTTCGCCGGCCTCATCGAAGCAACCGTCGACGCCGCCCTCACCGCCCACGGCAGCCGACCGTGAACGGACTCCTCCTGCGCCTGGCCGGCCCCCTGCAGTCCTGGGGCGAACGCTCCGCATTCACACCCACCCGGGAAACCGCCCCGTTCCCGACCCGCTCCGGGCTGCTCGGCATGTTCGCCGCCGCCGAGGGCCGCCCCCGCACCACCGCCCTGGCCGACAACCCCTACGCCGACATCGTGCTCACCGTGAGGGCCGACCGGCCCGGCACCCTCCTCACCGACTTCCACACCGCCGGCGGCGGACTGCCCGATCCGCTCACCGCCGCCACCAGCGGCGGCAAACACAAAGGCGCCGCAGTCATCACCCGCCGCGACTACCTCACCGACGCCGTCTTCGTCATCGCCGTCCAAGCCCCCGACACCACCCTCAACCGCATCACTCAAGCCCTCACCACCCCCCACTGGGCCCCCTACCTGGGACGACGCTCCTGCATCCCCGACGAACCGCTTCTACTGCGCCCCCACTGCACGGACCCGGTCACACAGCTCCTCCACCACGTCCCCCTAAGCCCCGACCCCGCCACCCGCGCCCCCACCGATCACGAGCACGGCACCGTGCCGGTCCGGTTCTACTGGGAAACCCCACCACCACACGACCGCGGTCAGGAGACGATCCAGCTCAGCTCCTATGACCAGCCCGTCAGTTTCGCCCCGCACGCCCGAGCCCACGCCCGACGCACGCTGTACCGCACCACCGAGCACCTCCCGGCCCGGCTCCTCACCAGTCAGACCGACACCGGCAACCGGCCCTCGCACCAGGACAACCCGCCCCTGCAGGAGCGGCTCATCCGCTACGCCCTCAACACACAGGAGACCGTCGCATGAGCCCCAGTCCTGCGGTCCTCGCCCGCATCCGGCTCAACCCCCACCACCGCGCCGTCCAACGCGACATCCACGACGCCGACCAGATGCACAAGACCCTCATGCGCATGGTGCCCGACCATCTCGGCGACCACGCCCGCCAGCAGACCGGACTCCTGTACCGCCTCGACACCGACGACGACGGCCACACTCTCCTCGTCCAGGCCGCCCACCCCCTGAACACCGCCGGCCTGCCCCACGGCTACGGAAACGCCGACACTCGAGAACTCGCCCCCATGTTCCAGGCCCTCCACGACGGACTGGGCGTCCGCTACCGCATCGTCGTCAACCCCATCAAACGCGAACGTCTCTCGCTGGACCGCAAGAACGAACGGGGCCGCACCCTTCCCCTCAGCGGACCCGACGCCGACCAATGGTGGCAACGCCGCGCCACCGCCAGCGGCCTGCAACTCCACACCCTCACCCCCCACACCATCGCCCCCGCACGCAGCCGCACCGCGAAACCCGGCATGCGCCATAGCCTCATCCGCTACGACGGCACCGCCACCATCACCGACACCCACGCACTCACCAACGCCGTCCTCAGCGGAATCGGCCGCGGCAAGTCCTACGGCGCCGGCCTCCTCAGCCTCGCGCCCGCACCCACCCCATGACCCGCCCATCCGGCAACGACGCCCGCACACGACTGGCCGCCCCCACGCTCGCCATGCTCCCCCGCATCGCAGACTCCCTCTCCTTCCTCTACCTCGACAAGGTCCGCATCGTCCAGGACGACACCGGCGTCTGCGCCCGCATCGACGTCAACCACGAACGCACCGACCTCGTCTACCTCCCCACCGCCGCCCTCTCCTGCCTCCTGCTGGGACCCGGCGTATCCATCACCACCCGCGCCCTGGCCACCCTCGCCCGCCACGGCACCAGCGTCATCTGCACCGGTAGCACAGGCGTCCGCGCCTACGCAGCGATCCTGCCCGACTCCCTCACCACCCACTGGCTGGAGCGTCAAGTCACCGCCTGGGCTGACCTCAACCAACGACTCAGCACCGCCACCCGCATGTACGACCTGCGCTTCAGCCCCGACCAGGCACCCTCCAACGCCACCCTCGACCAACTCCGCGGCCTCGAGGGCCAACGCATGAAATCCCTCTACAAAATCCAGGCCGAGCAACACGGCATCGGCCGCTTCCGACGCAACTACCACCCCGACCAATGGGACACTCAAGACCCCGTCAACCTCGCCCTGTCCGCCGCCAACACCTGCCTCTACGGCATCGTCCACGCAGCCATCCTCGCCCTCGGCTGCTCACCGGCCCTCGGCTTCGTCCACACAGGAAAGCAACACGCCTTCGTCTATGACGTTGCCGACCTCTACAAAGCCACCACCACCATTCCCATCGCCTTCTCCCTCCACCAATCGCCCCAGCCCGAACAAGACGCCCGACGCTCATTCCGCGAAGAACTGAGGCTCCTGCGACTCCTGCCACGCATCGTCCGCGACATCCAGAGCCTCCTCGCACCCCCGTCCGACATCGGAGACGGCGAAGACGGCGACGACAGCCCCGAGAGCCAGGACGTTCGCATAGTCCATCTCTGGGATCCCAAAGCCGGCACCCTGCAAGCAGGCGTCAACTACGCACCCGACGGAGACTGAGATGCCGTCCATGCTCGTCATCGCCACCACAGCCGTCCCCGACCACCTCCGCGGCGCTCTCTCACGCTGGACCACCGAAGTCGTCGCCGGAATCTTCGTCGGCAGCGTCTCGGCGCGCGTCCGCGACAGCCTCTGGAACTCAGTAGCCGACGTCGTCGAAGACGGAGCCGCTGTCTTGATCCACCCCGCCCCCACAGAACAGGGCTACACGATCCGTACTGCGGGTACCCGCCGCCGCGTTCCCGAGGACTTCGACGGCCTCACTCTCATGCGTATGACTGGACTCCCACCCACACAACCTCAAGTAAAGGAAATGCAAACCCCTGGCTGAGGTGCAGGTCAGGAAGTGTCCTCCCCGCCGACGCGGGGGTGTTCCGCCGACGGGTCGGCGTGGACCGACTACTTCGGGGTCCTCCCCGCCGACGCGGGGGTGTTCCGAGCACACCGCGTCCACGACCGCGTACTCACCGGTCCTCCCCGCCGACGCGGGGGTGTTCCGTCGGAAGGTCTCGCGACCGGGCGGGGGAGCCTGTCCTCCCCGCCGACGCGGGGGTGTTCCGCTCGTCGCCGAGGCGGTGAAGACCGCCGTAGCGTCCTCCCCGCCGACGCGGGGGTGTTCCGCTCGTCGCCGAGGCGGTGAAGACCGCCGTAGCGTCCTCCCCGCCGACGCGGGGGTGTTCCGCTCATGCCGCCACCCCCATGTCGCTCTGCACAGTCCTCCCCGCCGACGCGGGGGTGTTCCGCGCCCAGGACGGCCCGTGAAACTCCTCAACGGGTCCTCCCCGCCGACGCGGGGGTGTTCCGGCCGAGGCGCGCGCCGGTCAGTTGGCGACCGAGTCCTCCCCGCCGACGCGGGGGTGTTCCGTTGAACTTCGTGCTGCCACCGTTGTAGATCTCGTCCTCCCCGCCGACGCGGGGGTGTTCCGTACGACGTGCCTCTGCGCCTCGCAACCGGGCCGTCCTCCCCGCCGACGCGGGGGTGTTCCGGAGCGGGCGACGGTCCGGCTGACGGAGGGCGCGTCCTCCCCGCCGACGCGGGGGTGTTCCGAGCGTGGTGGCCCCGTCCGCCGACCAGTTCAGGTCCTCCCCGCCGACGCGGGGGTGTTCCGGGCACAGCACCGCAGCGGATGAGCCTCCGTACGTCCTCCCCGCCGACGCGGGGGTGTTCCGACGCTGCCGAACAAGGGGACGTTCATCTCCTAGTCCTCCCCGCCGACGCGGGGGTGTTCCGGCGTCAAGTACGACGACCCCCGCATCCTCGCCGTCCTCCTCGCCGACGCGGGGGTGTTCCGGATGCCAACGGCATCCCCGACCATGTCCAGGCGTCCTCCCCGCCGATGCGGGGGTGTTCCGGCGCGCGAACTGGAGTCGGGATCCGGGTCGTGGCCTCCCCGCCGACGCAGGGGCGTTCCGAGCATGCTCTCCGTCGAGGACGCGAACGTCGGTGCCCTCCCCGTTCCACCCCCGGCTGGACAGGTACTCGACGACCACGCGGTTGCTGACGGCACAGAAGTCCAGGTATGCATCGGTGCGGGCTTGACGTCACCTGATGGGGACGTGGTGCCCAGCCCTCCGGGGTCGGGCACCGCCTGGCCGCTTGGCTTCCACCGTGTTGCCTACGACAGCGGTGTGACGCTTCCCGCGAGCTCGCGTACACCCGCTGTGCGGGGGTGCCGTGCCGAGAGGTCCGTGACGATCTGCTGGATTGCTGGCCGGTCACGTACCTCGCCGGGGCTTGCCCGCAGTGCAGCCAGCAGCTCCCGCGCGGTTTCCGCAGGTTTGCCCCACTGCCACCAGGCACGAGCCAGGTCGGTATGCATCCGGCCCCGGCGCTCGGCGGTCGCGAACTGTGCGGCCCGCAGGTTCCTGCCCGCTTGAAGCGCGGAGCCGGCGTCCCCGAGTGCCCAGTGAACCCCGACCGCGTACAGGTCGACGGCTGCCGGTGTCAGCGGGAACAGGCGACCGCGCGGGGGCTGTTCGGGGAGGCTGCGGGCGGCGCGGCGTGCCTCCTCGATCATGGCCAGGGCCTGTGTCCGGTCGCCTGCGCGGGCGGCGGTGTAGGACGTGGTGCACAGCATCTGTGCGTAGGCGGCTCGCTGCGGCGCGGTGGCGAGGCCGGTGGACTCGACCCCGCCGGCGGCCTGAAGGATCAGGCGTCGAGCGGCGGCGGGCTGGTCCTGGTGCCGCAGCACGATGGACAGTTCCCGGGCGGCGGCCGCGGTCGCGAGTGGTGATCCGGACAGCTCTGCGTATGTCGTGGCCCGGTCGGCTGTGAGCCTGGCCCGGCCGTGCCGCCCGATCTTGATCAGGACTTGCGAGGCCAGCGCGTAGCAGGACGACAGGCGCGCGTGGTCGAGGTCCTGTCGCGACCGGGCCGCGTCGTGAGCATCGCCCAGCAGCTCCGGTAGCAGGCCGAGGAGGGCCGCATGCCGCCCCGCGTCGAAGAGGGCCCGCGCAGTGGCGAGGCGGCCGTCGAGCGGCGCCTGTGTGCCGGACGGAACGAGCGGACCGGCCAGGGCCTCATCTACGGCGAGGAGCAGGGTTGCGGGTACTGCCGCCCCGGCGGTGGCGAGCAGTGTGCGGCGGCGCAATGGGCCCTCCTCGGGTCGCGGACCGACCGACGCAACTCTAGTGGCGGGAGGGGCTGATAGGCCCAGAGCTGCCGATAGTACATTTGACGGCATACCAACCGCCGAAGCTGCCTGTCTGATCAGCCGGAGTTCGGCACGGCTGCCGCGTGTTTCCAGCCGGGAGACGGTGGACGCCGAGCACCCGACCACGGCCCCTAAGTCGTGCTGACGCCAGCCGCGCGACTCCCGGCCCAGCCGGATCAGCCCGCCGGCGTCATGACGGGCTAGCAGGTCCCGCACCTGCGCGGAGTGCCATACGGAGTCCGAGTGCATGCCCGCCTCCTGACCATGGGCCGGGGCCATCCTCCACCGTAGAGCGACAGGAGGACCCCGTATACACCGTGTGCAGGACCTGCAAACGGTGTGCATGCAACCGAAGTTGGAGGCGTTCCGGCTGATGCCGGTGCTGTCCTGTTGCGGAGCCCTCGCCCCAGGGGGCCAGCCGAAAGGGGAGCGCACGATGGCCATCGTTCTGGAACGCACTGCCCGCACTGCCGGTCCCGACTCGACGCCGAGGGATCCGCGCACCTTCGTCCCGGTGGAGCAGTGGACCAAGTTGACCGGTCTGCTGATGCGCGACTATCCGTTCGACTCCGTCATGGCGGAGAGGGTGCTCGGCCAGGCCATCGCCTACCTGATCACGGCCATCGAGCACCGCGGCCAGGGCCTCGGTCTTGGGCCTGGCCGCATCATCGACATCGGTGTGCACACGATGATCCTGGACACGGTGGCGTACATGGAGTTTTGCGAGCGCTACAACGGCGGTGCCTACCTGCACCACGTGCCGTTGGTCGAGATGAAGGTCGACGGCTCGGTCTCGCGGACCGCCGACTTCATCGCCCGCGCCGGCTTCACTGTCGACCGTCCCCTGTGGGCCGCCGATTCCACGAAGTGCACCCCGTGCCGCCCCGGTGAGGACGGACACTGACGACCCGTAAGAAGCGGCGCGTCCCCCGCACCCGTGGGGGACGTTGCCACGCCCGGGAGCGGACCCATTGGGGTGAATCGGCACGAGACCCGACGCCGATCATGACCCACGGGCCAGGATGGGCCGGTGAATCCGTCCTCACACACCCCAGCAGCCCCCGCCGACCTCTGGCAGCACTACGGCGCCCCCTCGCCCGCGGGCAGCCCACGCAGCGTCGATGCACGGATGTACTGGGACTGGTACCAGCGCACCGGACCCGGCGCCGAGATCCTCGGCGACGTCGCCGGACGCACCGTCACCGAGCTCGGGGCAGGAGCAGGCCGCCAGGCCGCCCATGTTGCCGGGCGCACGGCCGCAGCCCGGGTGCTGGCCATCGACAGCTCACCCACACAGCACACCAAGGCCCGCGCCCTGTACGGACACGTTCCGGGAGTCGAGTTCATCGAGGCCGACGCAGCAGATTACCTGCACCGCCACCCCCACGGCGCGGACGTCATCTACTCGGTCTTCGGGGCCGTTGACTTCACCGATCCCCGCGCGACGCTGCCCGCCGCCGCCTCGGCGCTCCGGCCTGGTGGACGGCTCGTGTTCTCCACCCTGGCCCACTACCGCAACGGGACCCCGCCAGAGACCGACTGCCGCCCCGCAGACATCCCCACCCGCACCGGCACCATGCAGCGATGGGTCCTGGACGCGACCGTGTGGGAAAAACTCCTCGGTGAAGCCGGATTCGAGGCTTGCCAGACACAGACCCTGCCCGATCCCGGTGACGACACCTCACTGCCCATGACCACGCTGCTCATCTGCGCGCGCATGCCCGCCGAGCCGGTGTAAGACACCTGGGACGCGCTCGCCCTAGTTGAGGTCGGCGACGGTGGGTTGGGTTACCGCAGGCGAGCGACGCGGCGACAGCGCCAGCCGGAAGCTCATCGGTCTCGCCTCTTCCTTCATGTGCTGACGCGACGGTCCCGCTCAGTTCTGCATGGTCCACTGATATATCTCCCGGTTCTGCCAGGTAAGGGGTGGGGCACATAAGGGGTGGGGCACACGGTGTGGGCGGCCGCATCATCAAGCCCCGAGAGCTCAGAGAGGCGACCCACGCCCTCGGTGGACGCCTGCTACGAGCGGGGGGAGGTCCCATCGAGGTAGGCGAGGACTGACACGGCGACAGGGCCCCGCCCTCGTTGATCACGCAACCGTCTGAGGAACGAAGGGCATCCCTGGCCGTTTTCAAGAATGCGCATCACTGGGACGGGCTCAGTGCGAGCTGGGCAAGCTGCCCTACTTCATCTCCGTGCAGCACTACCTGGAGGCCGAGGCCGAGCACGCCGGGGGCACTGCGGTGGTACCCGACGCGGAGAGCGCCACCAACCAGTTCCTGGGAATGATCGCCAACTACGTCCTGTGGCTGCGGATGCTGCTCGCCGACTGGAGCCCCGCACCTGCCGGCGTTGGCCACGCCGTCGAGGGGGCGGTCACGACGATGCTCGCCCGCTACGGCCGCAGCGCTGGCGACCCGCAGCACTCCTGATGGCTCCGGCACGTCCGCGGGCGCGGACGGTACCCCCCCCCGGACCGTCGGAAGACCGAAGTCGAGACGGTCGACGAACGCGGCACGCTGCTGGAGAGTCTGCGCCACTTCCGACTCACCATCGAAATGAAGTGTGCGGGCCTGGATGCCGACCAGATGGGCGGCGCTCCGTACCGCACGTCCCTGATGTCCATGCTCGGGCTGGTGAGCATATGGCCGAGGACGAACGGCACCGAGGACCAGCAGCGCGGCTGGCAGCCTCGGCAAGGATTCTTCTAGGAGGACCATCAAGGCGGGAGTGGCGAGGCAGCGAACCGGGGAGTGGTCGTCGTTCTCGGCACAGGGCTTGCTCCAGCCGGGCGAGGGAGCCGCCCGCTGAAACGTCAGCCCGCAGCCGGCTCGTTGCCCGAACCGAACAACGGCACGTCACCCGGAACCATCTCGGGGCGCAACCGAAGCCATCGCACGGGATGTCTCCACCGGCCCTTTGAGTCGAGCGATACGTCCGCAGCTACTTCCGCCACCAACACCGGTTCCACCAACTCGACCTGCAGTGTGTCCTTGGTGCCCCAGGCGGCCGAAAAGGTCCACCCTTCCCAGGGGTGCCCACCCGAGGCCGGGGCCAGGAGGGCAGCGAGCGCCCGCCTTGACTGGTAGGACAGGACGGAAGTGCGGCCGGTGTACTGCAGGGCGCCGGCCGTGTCCAAGCGGCCCAGAAGAACGGTCGCGGGCGCGGACAGGGAGCCGCTGATCGCTCCGACGATGGCCTCCGTCGATGCCCGCTGCCTGTACTTTCTCCAGCCGCGGCCGGGTGTGTACTTCTGGTCCAAGCGCTTGAAGACCAGGCCCTCCATCCCCACGGCAGACCACGACAGCCAGTCTTCCGCGAGGGCCGGGTCAGTAGTGGATGGGCACAGTACCCACGGTGCTGCGAGCTCGTACTCGGCGAACAGCGATTCCAGCGCGGCGCGGCGCAGGGCGTATGGGCGGCCGGTCAGATCTCCGTCAGCCCCGTGGTGCAGCAGGTCGAAAGCCACGAAGTGGACCGGCCACGTCGCCGCCAGCCGGGCAGTGGCCGAGCCGATCAGGTTCAGCCGGCCCTGGAGCCGTTCGAAGGCCAGGCGGTTGTTCTCCCACACCACCACTTCCCCATCGAGCCCCACATCCACGGGGAGTGCGGCGGCAGCTGCGGTGACCTCTGGAAACGCCATGGTCATGTCCGTTCCCCGCCGGGAACGGATCATCACCCGCTCGTCCGCATACCGGGCCAAGAGAGCCCGGTAGCCGTCCCACTTCGGCTCCGCAGCGTGCTGGGCAGGCAGGACTGGACTGTCCACCGCGGCGGCAAGCATCGGCTCCGGCAGTGTCCAGTCCATGACTGACACCTATCACCGCGTGGGTGGAGTTCGTTGGTGCCTCGCCCGCAGCGCTCCGTCATGCCCCACACCAGCAGGATTGCCCGGGTCACAGCTGTGCTTTCCTTCGCCAAAGTCCGATGGATGTCGCGCTGTGCCCCGCCATCAGCCCGAGCGATGGGCGGCTGCGGTTCCGGTGATGCCAGGCCCGTAGCGGGCGCGGGCGCGGTCGAGGGCGGCTTCAAGGTCGCGGGCCTTGTCGTCGTGGGTGTCGAGCGTGAGCTGATGCACGGCTTGTTCGGCCGGGAGGAGCCGTTCGGCACGGAGCGAGATGGTGCGGACGCGGGCGCGCTGAAGTCCCAGGCGGGTGAGGAGTGAAGCGCGCGGGTTCCGAGAATCCTGGACACGTACAGCGGCGAACCCGTATGTCGACGGCCGCATTCTGCCGCAGTCAACGGCAGGCTCGCGCTCGTAGTGGCTCTCCGGCGGGGTACGGGGAAGGCGAAGTAGGTGAAGGCCGCGTTGTGGAGGTCGTGGATGGTGAGGAAGTTCGTCGCCGTCGCCGTCGAGCTGTGCGAATTCGCCTGCGGCGTCCGGGGCCGTGGTGCTCCGTGAAGAAACCCGCCCCATATGACCGATTACGCCCCCAGGGCCATCGGATGGTGCGAGGCGGCGCGACTGTTTCACTGCGGCTTCGGGCAGAGTTCATCAGTCGCCGGACGGTCCGGTGCGGGGAGGGAAACCTGATGAGCCAAGATCTGAATGCCGAGCTGTCCCGCATCTACGAGCGCTGCATCGAGCAGGTACGCACGATCGCCGCGCTCGACCCGACCAAGCCCGTCGTGGAATGGGACCAGTACACCTGCACGTCCGCCAACGAGTTCGCGTCGGACGTCGAGATGGCGTGGGTCAGGACTCACCCCGAGCACAACGTGCGTGACACCTACTGGGCAATCATGGGCGGGGTCCCCGTCGAGCGTGAAAGTGTCTCCGGGGATTCGCCTACGCGATACATCACGTACGGACTGACGTCCTTCGCCCGTGTCCTGCAGTGCATCGAGGCCATGCGCGTTGGCCGATTCGACCCGCACGTGTCAGGCGGCATCATCCGAGACGACGAGGACTGAGCCATCCGGGGGACCCGTCCACGGTCCGGGCTCCACTGTCCCGCCCTCGCCTGTGATCGGATCGCCAAGGATCCGCGCCCAAGCGTGTAATCACCGAACCTGCGCCAGACGCTAATTGCGGCCGCCCGGGGCGTATCCCTGCAGGAAAGAGGGCGCGACCATGCGCTGCCGCTCTAGCAGTTGAGGAAGTTCGCGAGCGAACTCCGGATGGGCTGTGGCCCAGTCCGGAGCGTGCGCTACGAACTCACGGCTGTTGAAGACGGTGTAGCGGTTGATATCCGCGACTCGCAGCCGAGAGGCGTCCTGGGGATCACGAGAGATGATCACTGCGAGGCTACTGCTCAGCGGTAGAGTCAGGCGCCGAAAGTTGCCAAGCCCGATTCCGACACCGTGGTCGAAGAATGCGGGAGGAACATCCTCCGGCGGGGTGCCCACCACGCCAGAGAGACAGACTGAGTTGTCGCTAACCAGGAGCCCGCCTCCGCGGGGGCGGTAGCTGGACCAGTGCATGCTGCTGGACAGCAGGGTGGATACCAGGGGATTCCACCGGTCTTTGTAGTGAGCGTCCTCGTCGTTGCGCAGCAGCCACGGCTCAATCACCTGGATGAAGATGAACCCCATCATGCTCGTCTGCAGCAGTTTGTCGGACACCCAGCTGTACTCGTCGTCCCTGGCTGCCTTGCCCATCACGTGCATCAGGAAGCGGCTGCGCTGCCACTGGAGGGCCAGGAGCCAGGCAAGGGCGCTTCGGGCATGGGCGGGTACAGCGCGCTCCCGGCCCTGCACCAGTTCCCTGACGACGGTGGCTGCCTCGCCCTCGATGTTTCCCATGGCCGCCTCCATCGATATGTGGTCCGGTTCCTGACCCGGGCGATAGATCGAGTGGCCGAAGTTGCGGTGTCCGAGGGCGCGGACGGCGGTGGGGAATCGCCGCTCGCTCATCACCTGGTGGGCGACTAGTTGGCCCTTAGGCCCAGCGAAGTGGTGGAGCAGGAACTGGGGTACAAAGTGATGCTTCTTGGCGTGCTGCGGCATAGGGGGACTGTAGAGGGGCGGCATGTGCCGCCGGTCATCCTTCCCAGGGAGCGTGGATGCGACCGGGGTATCGGCTGGCGTAGCGGTCGTAAATCTCGCGGACCTGGGCGTCGCGGCGGGCGAGGTCCTTCTCCGTGAAGGTGACGAAGTCGTCCCAGGGCCCGCCGTCCCACGTATAGACCATGGCCTCGATGTCCCGCATGAGTTGGAGGTGGTCCGGGTGGAAGCGCCATTCCTCCAGGCCGCCAACTTCGAGGTCCACAGCAGTCGCGTCGACGCAATCGGGGTAGATCATCAGGCCGCTGGTCCAGTAGGGGCCTTCCCCGTCGTCATCGTCACGGAGCTCCTTGTCGTGGAAGAACACGGTGGCACTGCCTTCGGCCAGGTCGAAGGCAAGGGCGTAGAGCGTGATGCCGTCAGCCGCCCGATGGTCGGCGTCATCAAGTTCGAGAGCAAGCATGTGTTGCAGCAGTTCGTCTCCCTCAGCCAGGCGCGGATGGGAGAGAGGTGCAGAGCGAGCTGCCGTCGGTCGCTTCGCTCGCTCTGCCCGCTTCGGCTTGATCCGGCCCATCTTCTGCCCTTCGTCGGTGTACCCGGCTAACTGGGGGACCGCCTGACGGTGACGGGCGCGGGCTAGGTCCGAAGCAAACCCACCGTTTCCGCCTCCCCGCTCCATCGGACGACTGTATGACTATGCTGTTACGCCCCGTGTTACGGGCTTGGCAACCAAGACGTGGGAAGCACGACCTCTGCGGGGGCAGGTGTGCCGACAGCAGCCAGAAGCCCTTGCGGAGCCGGACCTGTTGCGTTGTCGAAGCGCACCGTGCAGTTGGAGAACCTTGCGTCAGCGAACAGCACATCGCCGGAGAACGTCGCCCCGCCAAAGTCCACCGTGCCGTCGGAGAAAACTGCTTGGTAGAAGTTCACGCCGTCCGAGAGCACAGCTTTACTGAAGAACACCATGCCGCCAGAGAACGTGGCGCCGGCAAAGTTCACTTTGCCGGCGGAGAACACCGCTCCGTTGAAGGAGACCATGCCATCGGAGAACGTCGCTCCCCTGAAGGACACCGTGCTGCCGGCGAACACCGCGCCCTTGAAGGACATCAGGTCGACGTCGAAGGTGACGCCTGTGAGGTCGAGGTAGGAGCCTTGCCAGGAGCGCTGGGTGCCCTGAGGGCGTTGGTAGTGCTCGCCGATGAGGCGAAGGATTGTGTGCCGTACCTCGCGCAGGGCGAGGTAGCGCTGGTGTTCCTCTAGATGAGCGGGATCCTCGCCGGGGTCGGGTGTGTAGGGGAGCCGTAGGTAGGCGCACAGGACGTCGATACACGTCTGGCGCAGTCCGGGCTCGGGGGCGTCGTCGGCAAGGCCAGCCAGAGCGTGGACGCCCCCGAGGCGTACGGCGGGGGAGTCCGAGCCGAGCTGTTCGACGGCCTGGCTGAAGCGCTCGGTGTGCAGCCGGGTGGCCTCGCGGTGGGCGCCGGCTTCGTCGACGCGCTGGCGGCGGTAGGCGACGACCAGGGCGACGAGCGCGCCGGCCCCGGCGACCACCCCGAACGAGAGCTTCACCAAGTCGAAGAGCGTCTTCGCATCGAGCTTCGCGGTGGTGTCGATCTCCTGGAAGTCCAGGAGGACTACCAACCCGTAGAAGACTCCGCCCGCGACCAGAACCGCAGCGACGAACGTGAGGACCAGCGCTCGCCCGACCTTCCACAGCCGCAGCTCGCGTTCATTCAGTGATCGTGACCTTCTCCCGGACGTCATGACGGTGAAGACAAGGTGACGAGGTCAGCGGTTGCAGACAGTCCGATGACCGCAGGACCTGGACCTTATGACCATTTTCGCCCCCCGATGGCTAATCAAGGGTCCCGGCAACGACAACGCCCCGTTGGCCGTGAGGCAGACGGGGCGCGGCGGGGCGGTGGTCAGATTTAGTCGGCGATCAGCTCGTCCAGCTCGTCCTTGGTCGCTGCACCGTGTTCGATCATCGCCCCGCACATCAGTCCGAACAGAAGACGAGGGTCACCCTTGTAGCCGCGGCGGCGTGCCGTCGAGCCGATCGTGCCGAAGAGCACACCCCGTTCCTCGCTGCCCGGCCCGAAACTACGCAGGAAGTCGGCCATGGCGTAACTGAGGAAAACCTGTATCTCACGCCGGCCGATCCTCTTACTGGCATCCATCGCCGCGGTGGCCAGGGCGAAGCCGAGGACGTGAGCCCGGTCGATGTTGCTGCTGCTCATTGCTGCTGCCTCTCGTTGGTTGGGTAGTGGCCAGCTCAGGAAGCCAGGGGAGAAGCTTCCCTCGGTCCTGGCTCACCTGGCTAACGTCCTGCTCTGAGGACCGTTTCCGCCCCCGGGCATGATCGGATCACTGAATGGCCCGCTCCACACCGGCGGTGCGCTGCCCTGGCATTCAGGCCGACTCCACCCGGCGTTGCCGGCGGCTGTCACGGGTGTAGTCGGCCGGTCTTCTCAGGGTGGGCGGCTTGGACGTAGCGCATGGCGGTGGAGTCAGCGATGGCGAAGAGGCGGATGAGACGGACGGGGTCGGCGCTGTGGCGGGCTTCGGCGAGGATCCGGTCCTGCCACAGGGCGCGGGCGGTTAGCCCGGTGCGGCCGATGGCGTTCCGCAGGAGTGTTTTGCCGATGGGGGGACCGGTGGGGTCGAGGGCGGTCTGGGCACTGACCAGGAGGTGGGGGTTGGCACAAACGGGCCAGGTGTTCTGGCGGTGGGTGAGCCAGGTGCACAGGAGCTCGGTGGTGAGCGAGTCGAGGTAGAGGGTGCGGCTTGGCAGCCGGAGGCGGCCGTTGGCCAGGTCGAGGTCACGCAAGGGGATGGCGGCGGCCTGGGAGGGCAGGACGGCGTGGATGGCGGTGAGGGCGACGAGGAGGCGGGCGAGGGGGGTGTGAGCGCGGTCGAGGAGGCCGGCGAGCCGGTCGCTCGGCAGGGGGCGGGGCAGTGGCGGGTTGGCGGGCAGGTGGATGCCGCGGGTGGGGTCGCGGAAGACGACGCGTTGTTGTTTCAGGGCGCCGAAGAGGCTGCGCAGGACATGGTGCGCGCTGCGGGCGGGTTTGCCGGGTGCGCGGGTGAGGATGTCGTGGATGTCCTGCTGGGTGATGGCGGTCAGGGTGGTGGTGTGTTCGCTCCACATGCGCACGATGGGTGCGGCCTGCCACAGGTAGCCGCGGATGGTGGCGGTGGGCAGGGGCTGGTGGCGGCGGCGTCCTTCGCCTTTGAGGACAGTGACCCAGTGCTGGAGTTCGGTGCGCATGGGGTCGGGGAAGGAGGCGGTGAGCCGGTTGATGGCGGCCTGGTCGTGATCGACGGTGAGTGCGGGCACGAGGTGCCCGAGCTGGGTGAGGAATCCGATGACTCGTTGGGCGCTGATGTTCGGATCGAGACGGGCCAGGTCCCGCAGGTCGGCTTCGTGGACGGGCGCCGCGGCGCCGAGGTGGGCCAGCACGATCCGCAGCGCGCGCAACGCTGCGGCGTGACCGTGCGGGTTGGGGTCGGTGAAGCGGAGCTGGGCGCGGCAGAACCGGGTGAAGCCATCCAGCAGCCGTTCCGCGTTGGGAGTCAGGGCCGGCAGTTCGTCCGCGGTGAACGAGGCGAGCCTGCTCCAGTCGCGCATTGCCGGGAACAAGGCGCCCTGCTGGGGGTCGACGAGATGCTCGGAGACTGGTCGGGGTGCCGGTCTGCGCCGGGCGCGTTCCCGGGCCCGGGTGCGGTGCGTGGTGGCGGTGGTGTCGTAGCCGAGGAAGCGGGCGGGGTGCTTGAGCTGGGTGACGGGCCGCTTGCCTAGGGCAAGCTGGAGCTGGGTGTGCCCCGGAGTGTCGGGGCCGTGTTCGCGGACGTGGATCAGGCAGCCCCGGCACAGACCGGCCGCCCTGGACAACGGCAGGGTGCGCGTGCAGCGGGCGCAGCCGGCCACCGGATAGCGGATCGGCTCGTGTTTCCAGCTCTCGCAGCCCCGGCACAGCCCCTTGGTGACGCCCCAGCAGCCGCAGTGACCGCAGCTGCGCGTCGGCCACCGGCTTTTGGGCTGGGACCGCGGCATGAGCAGGCCGGCGCGGCGCAGGACTTCGACGGCGCCGCCGGTCCCGTTCTTGGGAAGCTGCTCGAAGTACTCCTCGGCAACAAGCCTCGCGCCGTCGGCATCCCGCATCGACAAGGCCGCCCGCACCAGCCTCAGCACCATCCGCCGCCAGGAGTCACTCACCCGGCGCTCGCCGGCAATCTCGGCTGCCAGGGCGGCGAGCCGGGGCCACTCCGGCCAGGTCCGGTCCCGGATCCGGGTCAGGTGAAGAGCATCGACCGTCCGCTGTGCGGGGAGGAGAATCCCCTGCCCGGGCACGGCGGCAGGGATTACGGTCTGATCGTCCAGATGCGGCCTTGCCCGGCGTCCGGCCTTCACGTTCCGCCGCTGGCTGCGCGGCCGTACGCCGCCGCGGGACAACGGCAGGGCGAGGCCGAGCCGGCCGACGGACACGTGAACCATCAGCTGGATGTCTTCCGGCCCGAGCGCATCATCGAAGTCCGGGGCACGCCCTTGCGACCGCAGGGTGATCAGGCACAGGCGGCACAGCCCGTCGATACTCACCCGCTGCCGGTGCCGGCACAGTCTGCACACCGCCGACGGCCCGGCGGCGGGCTGCCACTCCTTGCAACCACCACACACGTCACGGGCGAACACACCCCAGGTCAGGCACTCGCGGCACTGCCGCGTCCGCTCCACGTCAGCCTCAGTTCGGCGGAAGCAGGCGGCGCGGCCCATCGCGCCGAGGTACCGGGCGCACCGGCCCCGGCCTGGCCCTGGGCACCTCACCCGCCGCCAGCGACTGCGGCTGCTCTTCAGTGGCTTCGGCGGCGGCGACCGGCTCGGCCTGCATCAGGTCAGCGACCGTGCACTGCAGTGCCTGGCAGATCATGTCCAGATCCTCCAGGCGAACCGTCACCGGCGTCCCGCCCCACAGCGCCGAGGTCTTGCTCAGCGACGGATTGAACCCCACCGCCTTGAACGCGGCCAGCAGTTGCACCGGACGCCAGATATCCCGCTGGGCCGCCACCATGCGCAGATTCCACTTCACCGAAGGTTCCCCTGGTCCAGGAGCAGCCGTTGGGCGGCCCGCTCGGAGGCGTCACGGCCCGTTGCCTCAGGGTCCGCATGTACGGATGCGAGGTACCGGACCGTCGTGGTTGCCCAGATATGTCCCAGCAATTTTTGGACCTCCCACAAGGACATGCCGTTCTCATAGTTGTGCGCCGCGCACGCGTGGCGCAGCAGATGCGGGAACAACTCCCGCACCGGCCCGGTCAGGAATTCCGCACCCGCCCCCTTCAACGAGCGGCGGAACGTCGACGGTGTCACCGCCGGGGCGACCGGCAGGTTCAGCAAGGCGACCCTGGCGGGCAGCCGCTCCGAGGGCCACAACGGGGCAGCAGGATGTTCGGGATCGTCCTGGAACAGTCCGCGTACCTGCTCCACGTACCACCACAGCAACTCGCGGCCCTCCTTGAACAGATACGCCTCTCGCTGGCGCGGACCCGACCCGTGGGCGCCTTTGCCGTCGACGAGGAAGCGGCCCCATTGGCCAGCCTCCCAGTGGACGTCCGACAGCTTCACCGCACACAGTTCCGCCGCCCGCACACCGGAGATGTACGCGATCTTCGCCATCACGTAGTTCCGGCAGGCGACCGCCTCCTTCCGGGAAGCTGGCAGGGAATCGCGCCATTGGCGGAAGAACTCCTTCAGCGCGGCCCGGGACGGGGGGATCCGCAGCCCGAAATCGCCTCGGTGGCGCGGTCGGTTGAAAGTATCGACCGGGGACTCCACCATTGCCCCGAACCTGCGGTGGATCTCCCCGGCGTACCGCTGCTCAATAAACGCGAAGTATGCGTCGATGTGGTTGATCTTCTTGCGATTCGTCGCCCGCCCGCGCTTTCCGGGCCCGGCGAAGTAGTGGTCCAGGTGGCGCGGCTCCAACTGCCAGGGCACGAGTTGAAAGAAGTCGCAGATCTCGATCACCGGTTTGATCAGCTTGTCGATCGTTCCCGGCATCAGCCCAGCGGCATCCCGCGCCCACTGGTACTCGGCAAGGGTGTCCAGAAAGAACCCTTCGGCGTCCGCCCCGCTCATCTCTGCGGCACGGCGCCGTCCGAGCGTCACCACGTCGGCGAGACTCGCCTCACCGGGCGGCGGTCTGTCGACCGATGCGCCTCGGGGTACGACCAGCAAGTGTCGGGTATCGGAATCTGCCACGAACATGCAGATTAGGAGTCTGGCTCGCAGAATCTGCGAGTTATCCCGAGAATCCCAACCGCATGGGTGACAGCCCGAACAAGGGTGGCCCACCTGCTGAGATGCGCTGATGGCAGTTCACGCCGCCGCAAGGGAACCCGCTCCTCCTCCAGTTTCGAGGCTGGTGCGGGCGAGCTGCGGGGTGTGAGCGGTCGGTTCGGTCAGGGTGTGGGTGCGGGTGGTGCTCGTCCGGTCGGCGTAGGCGACGGTCAGGGTGAGGGCCTGGGTAATGCTGTGCTCTTCGCGAAGGCGGGCGCCGAGTTCATCGGTGAGGCCGAGAAGGGCAGCGTGGTGCCGGGTGGAGTCGAGCTCGTCGCGGTCGTATGAGTGGGCAGTGCTGAGCGAGCGGGGTGCGGCCGCGGGTGTGACGGGTCGTTTGTCGCGGCCGTGGGCGCGCTCGTGTGCCTGGCGGGCGGGGGCGGCGCCGAGGATCCGCTGCAGTGTGGAGAGCGGAGTGTCGGTGATGTCGCCGACGGTGTGGATTCCGTACCGGGCCAGCGTTTTGGCGGTGGCGGGTCCGATCCCGGGGAGTGCTGCGGCGGGCTGCGGGCGGAGGAAGGTCGCGATGTCGTAGGGGCTGTTGCCGATGACGGTGGCTGTGCCGGGTGGTGTGACGGCGGCAGCCATGGTGGCGATCATGCGGTTCGGGCCGGCGCCGGCGGAGCTCTGGACACCATGAAGAGCGAGGGCCCGCAGCCGGATGACGCCGACCAGCGCGGCCGGGTCCCGGGCCCAGTAGCGCAGTGCTCCGGTGAGGTCGAGGTCTGCGGACCAGTCGGCGGGGTGGGGTTCGACGCGCGGGGTGATGGTGTTCAGGACGGCCAGGAGCTGGTCGTAGAGGCCTTCGGCCGGCTCGGCGACGTGGAAGTGGATGCGCATGATGGCGCGGGGGCTGTGGGTCATCCGGCGCTGCCTTGGCTGGTGTGGCCGAGCCGGTTGAGGTCGGCGGACCTGGTGCCGACGGGCTGGAGGTCGGCGTATGGGTGCAGCCGCGCACCCGCGGTCCCGTTGGGCAGCGTCCGGGCCGGCCCACCCTGCGCCGGTGCGTGGGTGGCCTGGGCGGGGGTGGGGGCCGTGGTGGCATGCCCGAGGAGTTTGAGGACGCGCTGGGGGCCGTGGTCGCGGCGGGCGGCGGCGAGCTCTTCGAGGTCCCAGACCATGGTGCCGACGACGGTGCGGCGCGGGCCGCGGGCCTCTACGGTGCCGCGGACCAGGAGCAGGCCGTTGTGGAAGATCGTGTGGGCGCAATCGTCGTGACTGTCTTCGAAGAACGCGATGTCGACGAGCCCGGACCCGTCTTCCAGGGTGACGAAGATGACGCGCTTACCCGACGGGATGGGGGGTGTCTGGGTGGAGGCCCGGACGCCGGCGACGAGGACCTGCTGGCCGGGGTGCATGGCCTTGAGGTGGGCGGCGTCGGTGGCGCCGATCTCCCGGAGCAGACGGTGATGGTGGGTCATCAGATGTTGGGAGACATCGATCTTCAGGACACCGAGCTCGGCGTCCATGACATCGCGGCTGGACATCTCCCGCAGCCCGGAGGCCTCGGCTGTGATGACGGTGCCGTCGAGGGGGAGCTGTCCGGTGCTGGGGCGGGTGCGGGTGGCGCGGTGGAGCTCGGTGACCTGCAGCAGCAGATCCCGCCGGGTCAGGCCCCCCTTCACCTGGTCCAGGGCGCCGATCTGGATGAGGCGTTCGGCGATCGGCAGGGCGGGCCGGGCCCGCTTCCAGAAGTCCTGGAGCGAGTTGTAGGGCTGGCCGGCAGCGATCTGGGCGACCTGGTCCTCGCTGATCCCCTTCACCGAGGACAGCGACAGGCGCACACCCCACCCGGTGGGGGTCTCCTCCACGGTGTAGGCGGGCTGGGAGTGGTTGATGTCAACGGGCAGGACGGGCACGTTGTGGCGGCGGGCATCGGAGACGATCACGCGCGCCGGCCACATCCCGGGGTCGTGCTCGAGTAGCCCGGCGTACAGGGCGGCGGGGTGGTGGGCCTTGAGCCAGGCCGACTGCAACGCCGGGACGGCGAACGCAACGGCGTGCGCACGGCAGAACCCGTACGCACCGAACGACGCGACGATCTCCCACACCTCGTCCAAGACGCCGGTGGTGTAGCCGCGGGCGCCGGCCCTCTCCCGGAACCATGCTTCGAGCTTCGGCAGGCGCTGCTCGTCGGCCAGGGCCCGGCGGGCGACCTCGGCCAGGGCCCGGTCGCAGCCGGTCATCACGGCGAGGATGTCGATGATCTGCTCGTGCCAGATCGTCACGCCGTAGGTGTCGCGCAGGACGGGTTCGAGGTCGGGGTGCGGGTATGCGGGGGCGGCGCCGTGACGGGCGGCGATGTACAGGGCGGGCATGCCGCCCTGCACCGGGCCCGGCCGGAAGAGGCTGATGTCGGCGATGACGTCCTGCGGGTCGCGGGGCTGGAGCCGGCCGACGAGGTCCTGCTGCCCGGGTGACTCCAGCTGGAACATGCCTACGGTGTCGGAGTCCTGGATCAGCGCGAACGCGAACTGGTCATCCAAGGGGACGTGGTCGGGGTTGTCGAGGTCGATCTGCCGGCCGGTGGTGCGGCGGATCTCGGTGACGGCGTGCGCCATCGCCGACTGCATCCGCACCCCCAGCACATCAAGCTTGAGCAGGCCCAGGTCCTCGGCGTCTTCCTTGTCGGCCTGGACCATCGGGTAGCCGCCCGGCGTCGGCTGTACAGGCAGCCGGTCCAGCAGCGTCTGGTTGGAGAGGATGACTCCGCAGGGGTGCATCGCCATGCCACGCGGCAGCTTGTCGAGACCCTCCGCGAGCTCCCACAACGCCCCGTAGGCATCCGCGTCCGCCGCCAGGTGCCGCAGCTCGGGCAGTTGCTGCAGCGCGTCGCGGATGTCGCACGCCCTGATGTGCGGAAACGCCTTCGCGACCCTGTCGACGACGTGCGGCGCCATACCGAGGGCAAGACCGGCATCGCGCAGGGCGTGGCGGGCGCGGTAGGTCTCCGGCATCCCGGTGACCGCCACCCGATCGGTACCGAAGCGCTCGATGATCCGGTCGTAGACCTCGAGACGACGCGCGGACTCCACATCGATGTCGATGTCCGGCAACGACACACGCCGCTCGGAGAGGAACCGCTCGAACAGCAGCCGGTGCTCCAACGGGTTCGCCGTGGCGACGAACAAGCTGTGATTGACCATGGATCCGGCACCGGACCCGCGGGCGGCGACCCGGATCCCCATATCCCGCACGTCCGCGACAACCTGCGCCACAGCCAGGAAGTACGGCTCGAAGCGGAGCCGGCCGATAATGCCGAGCTCGTAGTCAAGCTGCTCCATCGCCTGCTGATCGTGGTCCAGGCCGCGGGCGAGCATCCCTGCCTCGCACCGCTGCCGCAGCAGCCGCATGGCCCCACCGGCACCCGGCTCGGCACCGACTACGGACGGCTCCGGGAAATGCGGCCGGCCCAGTCCGAGATCGGCAACCGGATCGATCACGCACTGCTCACCCGTGCGGACGGTCTCGGCGAGCAGCGCCGCTGCCCGTCTCGGCCCGGCGCCGGCAGCACGGCAGATCTCCTCGGCCGCGGCCGCCATCGCGCCCGGGTCCTTCAGCCACCGCTCACCGCAGTCCAGCCGGCGCCGGTCGATCGGGCGCAGCAGCCGTGCGGAGTCCAGGACGTCCGCGATCCGGTGCTGGCCCTGATCGGCATAGCGGACCGCATTGGTCAGCACGGCCGGGATGCCGAGGCGGTCGGCCAGGCCCAGGGTGTGTGCGGCCAGGCGCAGAGACCCGGGACCGAGCCCTTGCAGGCCCCACCACAGGACTTCCATGCGCAGATTCGCCCCGGCCACCTCTCGCCACGGGGCCAGCAGCTGCTCGGCAATATCCGGCCGGCCGGCCGACAGCGCCCGCACCGGCTCCGAGGCCGGCCCCAGCAGCACAATGAGCCCCTGGCTGGCGTACTCACGCAGCACCGGCCACGACACGACCGGCGGCCCGCCGCCCGCAGTGGCGTGGGCAGCGGAGACCAGCCGGCACAGCCGCGCCCATCCCACACCGTCCTGCGCGAGCAGCGTCACCCGCAAAGGGGCCTCGACTACATGGGCGCCGCCGCGGACCGGGGTCCGGGCCCGTCGCCCGCCGGATCCGGCGGGGGTCGGGGGAGTATTCGGGGCGACCGCGACGTCGACTCCGAAGATCGGCCGCACGCCGGCCGCGGTCGCGGCTTTCGCGAAGCGGACCGCTCCGGTGACCGTGTCCCGGTCGGTCAGCGCGAGCGCCTCGATGCCGCGCTCGGCGGCACGGGCGACCAGGTCATGCGGATGGGAGGCGCCGTAGCGGGCCGAGTAGCCGCTGGCGACATGCAGATGCACTCCACCACCCATCACACCCTCCGGTCATACAATCCCAAAACAACCCAAAAGGACCTTCCAGATCTCTACAGTACTCGAACATAAATCGAACATGCGACCTCGCGATGCGATCACGACGAGCCCGAACGAGGATCTGTGACTGAGCGCTTCACCTGGCGGGTGAGCGCTCCAGTTGGCGAGCCTGAGCGTCTGAATTGGCGGGCGACGCCTGTCAGGTGGTCTTGACTGGCTCCGGCCCGGGACACCGTCGGTATGCATGCCGATTGAAAGACCGGGAGCCAGGCGAGGGAGGGGTGAGTTGTCTACCAGGGGTGTGGGCGCCATGATCGCCGAATGGCTGAGGAGACGACTGTCGAGAAGACCTGGCGGCTAATGCTTGCGGGCGATCCCAGCGTGCGGCGGGGTGATCCGGCAGTGATGGAGGCTGCCTACGCCGAACCGCGGCTGCGGGTCTTGTTTCCGTTCCCGAGCCATGGGTGCCTCACCTTCCACCGGAACTCGCAGTTCCCGTGGAGCAATGACCTACCGTTCATCGCGGGCAGCGCTCCGTGCGTGGTGTACGGACCGCTGTACTCCTCGGTCCTGGGTGAGGGGCTCACGCCGTCCGAGGCGGCCGCGTTGGTCGTGGCCAACCTGCCCCTCGACTGTGGGCCGGCCTTCGATGGGCCATGGCCCCCGCCTGACACCCACACCGACTGAGCCAGCTGATGAACCCCGCCATGCCCTGCTGACCGCTGGGCACTTCAGTTGACGAATCCCGCCAGGTGAAGCGCTCAGTCACAGGATCGAAGCGCGGGCGGCAGGCCGGCGGCATGTACGTGCCGCGCTCAGGTGTGCCGATCTTTCCCAGCCCGCACCGCCAGGGGGGCCTGGAGGACGCGATGCCGCACGCCCTGTGGAGCGGAGCCATCAGCTTCGGGCTCGTGACTTCTCTGAACTTCGAGCTGGGCCCGCGGTGCAGCGTCTGATCGGCCAGCGGCAGGTCAGGGCAGAAGCCGGCGGGTCTCGGCCCAGAGGAGAAACTGATCTCGTGTTGAGCCAGGATGCAGGTGGTTGATGAGCCTCTCCAGATGGGCTGTCAGGTTCTTGTGCCGCCGTAGCTCGCGGATCTGCTCGATGGGGAGCTCACGCCAGCTGCTGGTCAGAGCACGGGCGTGTGGCGGCGTGAGAGCCAGCGCGTCGAGTGTGTCGGACGCCAGCTTCTCGGGGCTCCAGTGAGGATCCTTGTCATCGGGACCGAGGTGGTCGATGACCCACATTCGGAGCATGAAGTCCTGTTGGACCTCGCGCGCTCGATCACCCGGACCGTCACCGTGCATGCGCCGGTTCGCCAGCAGTGACAGCTTGGCCCACTGCCGACGGACCTCCCGAGGCTGGGCGGAGTCGTAGGCGTGTTCCTGCGCGACGACACGTGCTGCTTCAAGCTGCTGGCAGTCAGCGTCCGTGGTGAACGCCTGAAGGCGCTCGATCGGCCAAGTGCTGAGTCCGAGCACCGGTTCTTCGTGATCTGCGCCGGTGCTCAATGATCTCCGCTCCTGGTCGTAGGCATGCCGAGACTGACGGTTGTTCTTGGGTGGGAACGGCGGTCGATCTGGGCGAGCTTATCCTCGGCTCCGGCCAGGCTGACCTTGAGTCCTTCGACCTCACCGAGCCAGCTCTCCCTCTCGGCTTCGGCGATCCGGTCGAGGAGGTTGTCGCGGATCTCCACGAGCCGGCCGCGCTGCGCTGGCTCTGGCCGGAGGAGGGAGCAGCGGACGTCCCGTTGACCGAACTAACTGAGGTGCCCCCCTGGGCTTCCTTCGAGGCCAACTCACAGTGACGACGGAGGGGTTGTGGCTGCTACTGGCGGGTCGTGCTGACTGCACGTGTGGTGGTGGATCTGGTTTCGTCGCGTGTCGTCGAGTAGATCGGCCCGTGGAGGTATGGATGCCAGAGCACAGCACGACGGTCCGGGATGTGGCGGCGCTGAAGGTGGCACGTGTCGGCCGCGTCGAGAAGAGCGATGACCCTCTGCAGCCGTTTCGGCTCGTGGACGCCGATGGCACCGAGGTGGCGTCGGTGAGCGAGTTCCTGCACCACATGCTCGCCGACGACGCGAGTCCGACGTCGCTGCGATCCTACGCCTACGAGCTGTTGGCGTGGGTCCGGTTCTTACGGGCGGTGGACGTGCCTTGGTATCTCGCGAGCCGGGTCGAGGCCCGCGACTTCGCGCTGTGGCTGAAGACCACGAAGAAGCCTCCGCGTCAGCGCCGTCCCGACGCGCCCCCACCGGGCTCGGTGAACCCGGTCACGGGGAAGGTCGCGCCCGGCGAGAACTATGCCGCTCGGACCCGGCGGCACGCTCGCGCGGTGATCCGGTCGTTCTACGAGTACCACCGCGAGACCCACGGCCGACCGCTGATCAACCCGTTCCCGCAGGGCGGGGCTGCCGACGAGGGGAGTCCGAATGCGCATCACAACCCGATGCAGCCGTTCCGGCAGCCCTCGCGCCGGGGC
The DNA here is from genome assembly GCF_044742205.1 of Streptomyces sp. NPDC087901. NCBI lineage: Bacteria > Bacillati > Actinomycetota > Actinomycetes > Kitasatosporales > Streptomycetaceae > Streptomyces > Streptomyces sp. NPDC087901. Next base: position 23,637 of record NZ_JBIUUC010000018.1, on the reverse strand, counting down.
ACTTATCAGCCTAAGGAACCCAAGCCGACCCCGAGGATCATTCCCGACCAGGCATTCAACGACCTGTTCGCCGCGTTGAAGTGCAACCGGGACAGGGCCCTGATCGCGTTCTACATCTCCACCGGCGCCCGCGCCTCTGAGCTGCTCGGCGTCGAACAGGGCCTGGTCGTGCCCGAGGACCAGACGATCGGCGTGGTCCGCAAGGGCAGCCAGACTCTCCAGCACCTTCCGGCCTCCGCCGATGCGTTCGTGTGGCTGCGGCTCTATCAGCAGGAACTGCGCGGCATGGTCCCCAAGCACCCGTCGGAGCCGCTGTGGTGGACGCTGCGACGGCCCTTCCGCCCGCTGGAGTACGACGCGGCCCGGATGGTCTTCACCCGCGCCAACCAGCTGCTCGGCGCGAACTGGACCCTGCACGACCTGAGGCACAGCGCGGCCAAGAGGATGGTCCGCGATCCGAACCTGACCCTCGCCGACGTGCAGTGGGTCATGGGACATGCCCACATCACCACCACGGAAATTTATATCGCTCCCACGCCCGACGAGGTCGTCGCCCGCGTCCTGGCCCACCATGAACGGCAGCGCACCGAGCAGGCCAAACCGCCAGCCCCGCCCGCGCCTGGCTACCGCCCCGAGGTCCTGGCAGCACTGTTCGGCACATCGACTTCCGACGGGGAGAGCCAGTGAATACGACCGTACAGGTCGACGTTGGCGGGCCCGTCGAGTCACCTGAGGTGGGGAACGCGCTTGAGTGGGAACCGCGAGTCGGCGAAGCGAGCTGGTGGCAGACCTGTCAGAGCCGGGAGAGCCTGGTCGAGCGGCTGCTGGGACTGTTCACCGACCCCGGTGCGGGCCTGACCCGCGACAAGACCCGGCGGCGGGGCCTGGGCAAGCTGCTGGACTGGCTCGAAGGCCAGCCCGGGGAGACCTGGCAGGATCGCTGGATGGCCAGCGGAGCGGACGACGCCGGCTTCGAGTGGACCGATCTGCCCCTGCAGGGGCGCGGCACACCCAAGCGTCACCAACGCGATGAACTGGCCACGGGACTGGCGCTCCTGGTCGCCGGGCAGGCGATCCGCCCCAGCTACCGGTGGCTGCTGCGGCAACGCCTGACGGTGATGCTCACCGAGACCCGGGCCGCCATCGACCCCGATGCCTTCCAGCGGCTCGACCAACTGGCTCAGCACGCGACTGCCGCGGCCAGGTCCGACGCCCTGAATAAGCTCACCTGGATTGTGATCCGAAAGGGCGGCCTGGTCAGCGACATCACCGTCGGCGACTGCATCGAGCTGACCGCCGCGCTGGAGGAACATCACTTCCGCGGCAGCGCGGGCCGGCCGCTGTTCTATGCCCTGCTCAAGGAGACCGGTGTGCTCCCGGCCAGCGCACCACTGCGGTTGCGGGTGCTTCGTATCGAGGGCCGTCGCAGCGTCGAGCAGATCGTCGACGGGTACGGCATCGAGTGCCGGGCCGTCCGCGATCTGCTGGTCGAGTACTTCACCGAGCGGGCTCCCGAGCTCGACCACGTCTCGCTGCGTTCCATCGCCCGCAATCTATGCCGGTTGTTCTGGCGCGACCTGGAGATCCACCATCCGGGCATTGACTCGCTGCGACTGGCGCCGGAGGTCGCGCAGGCGTGGAAAGAACGTCTGGCCCACATTCGTGGCGCTGAGGGTCACGCGGTGCGGCCGCGGGTGAACTTCCGCAGCGAGCTGGTGTTCGTCCGGGCGTTCTACCAGGACATCGCCCGCTGGGCGGCCGATGATCCGGCGCGGTGGGCGCCCTGGGTGGCGCCGTGTCCGATCAAGGCGAGCGAGTGCGCGACGAAGAAGTCCAGGTCCAGGGTGAAGTCCCGGATGGACCAGCGGACCAGGACCCAACTGCCGTTGCTGCCCACCCTGCTTCGCGCCGTCGACCGGCAGCGCAAGAACGCCGAGGCTCGCATTACCGCGGCTCGCGCGACGCCGGCCGGTGGACGGTTCCTCATTGCCGGGGAGGAGTTCGAGCGCTGCCGGTCCGGGCAGGCCGGCCGCGTCTATGCCACCGAGGTGACCGCCAGTAGGCGGCGGAACCTGACGCACGAGGAGGAGGCGGCGTTCTGGTCCTGGGCCACGGTGGAGGTGCTGCGGCACACCGGCATCCGGATCGAGGAAATGCTGGAGCTCACCCACCACAGCTTCATCGCCTACACACTGCCCACCACCGGCGAGGTGGTACCGATGCTGCAAGTCGCACCCTCCAAAACCGATGCGGAACGCCTGCTGCTGGTCTCCCCGGAACTGGCGGAAGTTCTGACTGCGGTCATCTTCAGAGTCCGAGCCGGGAACGCCGCACTGCCGCTGGTGTCGGCCTACGACGTGTTCGAGCAGACCTGGAGCCCGCCCATGCCGTTCCTGTTCCAACGCCGGTACGGCACCGAGGACCGGCCGCTGACCCGCAGCTATATCCGCGAGTGCCTGGTCGCGACCTCGCAGTCCGCCCAGATCACCGCGGCCGGCGATCCGCTCGAATGGCGCCCCCACGACTTCAGAAGGATCTTCGTGACCGACGCCATCCGCTCCGGACTGCCCCCGCACATCGCCGCGAAGATCTGCGGCCACGCCGCTCTGGACACCACCATGGGCTATGCCGCGATCTACCCGGAAGACGTGATCTCCCATCACCGGGCCTTCATCGCCCGCCGCAGAACCGAGCGGCCCAGCGAGGAGTACCGCGAGCTCACCACCACCGAGTGGGACGAATTCCTCTCCCACTTCGAACTCCGCAAGGTCGCCCTGGGAACCTGCGGCCGCGACTACGCGACCCCGTGCCAGCATGAAAACGCCTGCGTCAGATGTCCCCTACTTCTCGTGGACCCGGCCCAGATGCCACGTCTCCAGGAGATCCACGCCAACCTCGTCGACCGCCTCCGGGAGGCCCGGGACCAGGGCTGGCTTGGCGAGGTCGCCGCCATCGAGACCACCATGGCCGCCGCCGCGCAGAAGCTGGAGGCCATGCGCGACCGTGCCGCCCAGCCGTCCACCGTCCACCTCGGCATGCCCGACTTCCGCCGCGACGCCGGACGAACCAGCGCCGAGCCAGAACGCTGAGCACCGACGCGACAGCCGGCGGAATGCCGGTCCGCTCATGGAGCTGGGCACAGCAGGATGCCCGGATTGAGATCCGAGCACCTGCGCTCTCACGGCAGTGTCCACCCCGGGCTAAATGGGACGAAGAACGGGGTCGATCTCGGCCAGGGCTTCGTGCATCTGACGAGCCCCCAGGGCAACGCGGTCGTCAGTGTCCCGCAACATCTCCTCGCACAAATGCATCGCGTTGTCCCGGTCCTCGGAGAAAATGCTGAACACATCGTGAAGTGCGGTGTGGATCCAATCGCTGTGATTCGAGTTGGCGACTGCCAGTGCGGAGGCGACTACCGCCAACCCGATCCTGTCCTTTCGCCGCAGCACGGCTTCCGCGGTCACCCGGGTGACGAAGGTGTCACCTGCGTCGAGCACGAGCTCCAGCAGCGGCCCGAGGGCCTCCTGCATCTCGGCGAAGCCTGCCAGGCCGTGACCGGCATCCGCCCGGTCACGGTAATCGTGGCTTCGCCCGAGCTCACGGAGTACCACGACAGCTGCATGCCGCCGGTCTCTGTCCACCCGCCTACTCACCCCTCCCGCGATTTCGGGTCAAAATACCACTGGGGCACCCTCCCGATAATCGCTTCGCCCCCGCGGATCAAGGCGTCATAGGCTCCAGGACATGCACAGCACCTTGACGGAGCACGCCCGGTGTCTCTATGGAGACGAGTTCGGACCGACGCCTGAGTGCGACCTCGACCACCGGGAGCACTACTTCGTCGAGGAACTGACTTTCGCTGACGCCGATTCGATCCTCGCCATGCTCCGTGAGCTCTGCCCTCACGTGGTCGATGGTCGTTTGCCGGTCTGGGTTCGCAACCTGTCCTACCGGTTGGTGCTCCTGCAGCGACCTGATGAGCCAGCGCTGATGCGCGAGGCTGCCGAGAACTTGTGGCTGCACGGACCGGACTGGGATCGCGTCGCGGCGGACCTGACGAGGCGCGCAGACGCCTTGGACGCCGGCTGAGTTGGGACGCGGTGTTCATGGAGCGAGCCGGAGACTGATCGAGGCCAGCGATCAGGCACGAGTTGGCGGCGCGACACGCCCGGATACTCCCGGACGCCGAGATTGTTGCCCACTACTTTTAGCAACTCCGCCCACGATCGGCCCAGTCGGTCCGTGAGCTGGGTAGTTCGGATAAGCAGGCGTGCTCATGGATGCAGGTGGTTCCGTAGGCGCGGGCGCAGGTGCCGACGGAGAGTTTGCGTCGTTCGAAGTGGCCGAGGAAGTCTTCCCATTCGGCGTCGGTGGGAGTGCGGTACTCCTCGGCGGGGCGTAGTGCTCTTCGGCGGGAGATGAAGGCGCGGTGAGCCTCGATGGTCTCGGTGGGGTAGATGGCTAATGGTGGAGTCGGGTATTGGAACTGTCCGAATGCCCTGCCAACGGAAGGCAGAAGGCCGAGCTAAGCCGGGCGCCCAACGCATGCCCTATCGGTCTCGCCCCATGTCCTCGTCTGGCATCGACCACTCAACTGGATCGTGGGAAGTACGGACTTCGGTGGGCAATCCAGCGAGTTCAAACTCGTCAATTTCAAGATCCAGTTGACAAACCGGGCACGAGAACCCGAGGGGATAGAGCATCACGGCCCAGTCCCCGGTGTTGTAGTCCGTGGGGTCACCGTCATCCTGCCGATCGACGGACGTATTGCCCCACAGCCGCCCCTCCATGTTGCAGGCGGGGCACGGCGCCGACTCCTCGTCGCTGTCGATCCACGCTAGCTCGGCAGTGAGTCGGGCCAGATCCCGTACGTCCCACGCGGGGCCGAGTCTGGAGGCGAGGACATTCTTGGCGTTGACGATCTTGGCCATGTAGGCGAGCTTCAGCTCGTCCGCGCGCTTCTGAAGAAGCTCGTCATGAAGGTCGCGATAGAGGCCCCAGAAGTCCGAGTGTGTGACGCCCAGCGAGACGAGCAGGGGATCGATGACGCGGATTGACGTGATCAGATGCTTCCGCACCTCATCTGGCTCGTGTGCGCCGAGGTGAGAGACACCGTTGCGCGCGTTGAGGAGTGACTTGAGCACGTCCATCTTGACAGGGATGGGTGGCTTGAGGAGCTGATTGCAGCGCTCGAACGCCGCGGTTGCTTGGATGGTCTTACTGCCAGCCATGGGGGTGGATGTTAGTGCCCCATGGCCTGTGGCATGCAGTAGGCCGGCCAGGTCGTTGGCGTCCACCACCAGCGCCGGGTGATAGGAGGACAAGAATGCCTTGAGCGCGTGCTCAGTGGCGACGCCGAAGTGGTGGACGGCGAAATCCAGATCGCTTCCTCGGGTGAATGCTTCCAACCCTGCTGACATCCAGCGGCGGGAGGAGGCTATGAGCATCTCGCTGTTCATGCGGCCTGACCATACAGAATGAGGAGGTCAAGGTCTCTGCCGCTGGCTCACGTCGGCGGCGTAGGCGGCCCAGTCTCCGCCTGAGGCCTTCTGCCACTGGACGGCGACTTGGATGTGGACGCCGAGCATCCGGGCAAGGATCGCGGCAGGAATCTCGGTGGCGAGGGTGAACAGGGCCGTAGAGCGGTCCTGTTGGGGTTGAATCCCGATCTTGTGGAGGCGCTGGCCGATCCGGTCGTCGCCGAGGGGCTGTCCGGGGCGGCCTCCGGGAAACAGCCATGGGACGTCGTCCGGGGTGCCGATCTTGGCTTTGCCGCAGCGGGTCGCGATGAGTTCGCGGATTAGGGATGCCAGTGGCTCTGGAAGGATGATCGGCGAGGTGCCGAACGCGATGGCGACGGTGTCGTCGGTGATGTGGACGTCGCTGACCGTGAGCTGGCTGATGGTGGCGACCTTCTGGGCGTAGAGGATCAGCAGCAGGCCGGCGACGCGGTCCGGGGTGGGCAGGGCGTCGTCGTGGAGGAGGCGTCGGGCGTCGGCCCAGCGCTTCTCGCTGTCGATTGTGCCGAGTGGGCCTGTCCAGCGGACGGTGCTGTAGGTCAGGCCACGGGCATGCCTGTGCTGTACCGACCAGCGGACGAAGTGGCCTGTCTCGTCGCGGTAGCTCGCCGTGGGGCCGGCCATCCACCGTTCTAGGTCCGCCTGGGTGCAAGTCCCCAGCGTCAACCCTTTGCCGGGGAGCCAGGTAAGGAGGTTGTCGGCCGCGGTGACGTGGCAGCGCACGTTCAGGTCCTGGAGGCGGGTGGCGTGCCCTTCCCCGAGGCGCCGACGGAGTCTGCGCAGGTGGTGCCAGACGGCGTAGGCGTGCAAGATCCGGCGTTCAGTGAGGTCAGTGCGGGCCTGGACGGTAGCGGTGATCCAACGCTCCAGCGCGACGAAGCGTTCGTCGCGAGGTGGCAGTGCGCCGGTGGCGACCATGACGCTGCGGAGATGTGCGAGGACCTTGCTCGCGGGCAGCTCGTCGAGCGTTTCGTGTGTGACGGGTCGTTCGTCGCGGCCGATCTGCTGGAGCAGGATGCTGACCTTCGAGCTCGATAGCCAGAACATGGTGCTGGTGGGGCGTTCGGCTCCGGACAGTGCCTCGTAGAGGGGGACGAGGTCCTGCCGGATCGTGCCCGTGCTGTCGCCCAGGAGGTTGCGTACCAACTGGTCGAGCGTGCATCGCTGGCAGGGGCGGGTGCTGAGCTGCCATGTGGTGCGGCAGACCGGGCAGCGGCCCCAGAAGTCCGGATCCGGGTTGGTGCACTTCGCGCACAGGGGCGCGTCCCAGGTGCCGCCGCGGACGTGGTCGACGGTGCCGCAGCTGCTGCATAGTGTCCATCGCAGCTGGCATCGGTTGCACCAGGGTTCGTCCGTGACCCGGGAAATCTCACAGGCCGCTGTCCGTCCGCAGATGCCGCACTGGGTGGCGGTCCTGGGCCGGCAGTTCGCGCAACGGGGTCCGTCGGGAAGGCGGACGGCGACTTTCTGGCGGCGCCCGCAGCTGCGGCATTCCTCCAGGTTGACGGGGTCGCTGACGAGGCAGTTGGGGCAGAGCGGGTGCCCTTCGGCATCCCGGGCGGCGGGCTCGCGGACGGCTCCGCAGCGGGTGCAGGGCACAGCCGAGTTGCGGGCGAAGCAGTTGCGGCAGACCCGTTTGCCGTCCAGCAGCTTCGACAGTGCCTTGACCTCCTGGGTTGATTGGTGCTGATTTTGCCGTCCGTGGCGTCGGTGACGGCGTCCAGGGCGGTGTCGGCGATGGCGGCCCGAGGGTGGGGCAGGGCCGCGAGGGCGGGGCCGATGGGCGGGAAGAGCGGCAGGTCGGCGGTCTCGTGGTAGTTGACCCACTCGATCACGCCGACCTCGCGGCTTCCGTCGGGAAGCTCGTCCAACTCCTGCTCGGCGAGCGTTGCGCGGGTGTCGGGGCTGATATGGAAGCGGTAGATCAGGTGGAGCTTGCGCGGTATCGAGGTCGGGCCTGGGCGGGTAACGCGCTGGTCGACAACCCACACCAGGTCCCCGCCTTCGGCCTGCGCGGTATCGAGGCAGAGTTCCTCGGCGAGTTCACGGACGAGTGCAACGTCGAGGTCTTCGCCGTCCTCGACGTTGCCGCCGGGCAAAGCGGGCGGGTTCGCTGATTTCTGGCCGCTGAGTCGCGGGAACCTGCGCGTGGGTTGGCGACAAGTCGCTCTGGACGGACGAGTTTATGGCCACCCGCCTGTCATCGATGAGACCTCCGAAATTGGCTCTGGCCGGATCTACGTGAACGCTCCTGTAGGTTCTTCCGGACTCGGCATGGGCGGTCCCCGGCGAGGGCAGAGGAAGTGATCGTGGCTGACGAGCGGCTTGATGCCGAGTGGCTTCGCGCCTGGTGTGAGCAGGCGGATGCAGCGCTCGCGAAGCTGATGGAGTCGTTCGAGGCCCGGTACGGCTTCGAGCCGGGCAGCAACGTGATCGTGCCCGCTTCGGAGGTGAGCCGGCACGCGACCGACTCGCTCGTGGACCTGACGCCGATTCCCTCAGACCTGACCACGATGTACTGGGTGATCGACGAGGTCTCCTTGCCCGATGTGGAGAACGGCTACTTCGTCCACCCGGCCTCATTGGTCGCAGACCACTTCCGCGAGTACGGGGCCGTCCGGATCGACGGGGAAGAGCCAGGCCTGGTCTTCGCCAGCGACGGGGGTGGCTGTCTGTTCGCGCTTGCAGGCTCGGGGCGGATCTGGAGGTCGACCACCGCCTCGTGGTTCGATCAGTTCGACCTTTCCGCAGGCAGTCTGCAGGAGTTCTTCGAGGGGCTCTCTCGGCAGATCAACGACCAGCTCTGACAGATGGCCGAAGGGCGGGCCGGCGCATGCTGCAGTCCCGGCTCTCCTTCGAGGGCGTAAACGCGCAGTGCCCCTACCTGCTGCGAGTCACACTTGCGTGCGAGGAAGGTCTCGTGCGGGTGATCTGGGCAACGCCTGCCGCACTACCGCATCCGGGATCAGTTCACCGAGCATGCGGAAGATCTCTTCTCTGGCGGCCGCTGCCGCGCTGCTCCTGTCGGTTCCAGCGTCCGCGGATGCCGCGCGCCCGGAGGGCGGCGTCGTGCAAACGCACCGGTGCGCGACGAGCCGGGACTACTGCGTTGTCGTCGAGTACACGCAGGCCTCGCCCCACCGGGTGCCACTGGTCATTGCTCACAAGGTGTCAGGGAGGAAGAGGCACTCGTACTGGGCGCGGTGGACCTACCAGAAACCTGGGAAGGGTGTGAAGGCCAGCCGGTGGAAGAAGTCCTCCTGGACGGGCGACAACGGCCGCGCACCCGGCGTCGCGGTTGAGACCCTCTGGGGGCACACCGGCCGCGCCAGCGGTCCGAAACTGCCCGCGAAGGCATTGGTCTGTACACAGTTCAAGGGCTCCACGAAGAAGGCCTGTTACCGGCTTCCCTGACCTGGAGCCTGAGGAAGAACCAACCGAACCGCCCGTGCGGGCGGCCAGGTTTGTCCCAACAGGCGTGTCTGCCCTACGGTGCGACTTCGTACTTCACGACGGTGTCTGGGCAGGCCTCGGCGAGCTTGTTCAGGGCGGCCCGTTCCTTGGTGTCCGCGGCCAGCTTCCACCGCAGTTTTGTTCCGACCCAGTCCGCGCCGTACACGCATTGCGCGGAGGCGGCCGGCGGCAACCACTCCGCCGGGTCGCGGTCGGATTTCTGTCGGTTCATCCTCGCGGTGACGGCGACAAGCGACCGCTCGGCGTCGAGATCGTTGGCGTACCGCTCTCGGCGGCCCGAATCCCAGTTCGATGCCCCGGAGTCCCAGGCCTCGGCGAGCGGCACGACGTGGTCGATGTCGAGCTTGGTGGCGGCGTCCACGGTGACCTCGTCGTAGTACGACAGCCACTCACCACCGGTCAGCGCACACCGGGCGCCCTGCTCAGGTGCCTTGACGGCCTCGGCGAGCAGAACCTCCTTGCGGGTGTCACAGCTGTCCTTGTCCGCGTCGATCCACAGGTGGAAGCTGTCCCGCTCGTAGCCGACGCGGTCCTCCGTGCCGTCGGAAAGCTTCGCGATGGCTTCGGCGAGGGTCAGATCGCTGCCACCCGCGGGCGCGCCAGGCGCCGCGGACGCGTTCCCCGTTACGGAAGCCTGCGTCGAGGGCTTGGCGTCGGACCCCGCCGGGGTGGGGGAGCATCCGACGACTGACCCGATAAGGAGGGCGGCGGCGATCGATGCGAGGCGGAGTGCTGGCACAGGTGCTCCTACTGGTCGAGGGGTGACGGGCCCTCATGATCGCAGGAACAGACCACCTGGTGACAGGCGGTCATGTGTGCAGGTAGTAAGCCCCTTCGCTCGGTGGCTGCTCCGTGATGGGATTCTGCCGGGCCGGGGCCAGCAGGGGGTGGTCGTGCGCGATCGCTCCGGCTCCCTGCTGGAGCATCAGCGGGATCTGGTGCTTCATGCATAGGAACGTGCCGGTGACGTTGACACCGAGTACGCGGTCCCATGTCTCTTTGGTGAGGTCGCCGATGGGCTGGACCGGCTGCTCGACGCCGGCGCCGTTGAAGGCGACGTCCAGGCGTCCGAAGGTCTGGATGACGGAGTCGAGGGCGGCCTTCACCTGGTTCTCGTCGGTGATGTCACAGGTAAGGGGCAGGGCTTGCCCGCCTGCTTCGGTGATGAGCCGTTCGGTTTCCTTCAGGCCGGTCGTGGAGGTGTCGCGAGGGCGACGCGGGCGCCTTCCCGGGCGAACGCGAGGGCGGTGGCGCGGCCGATGCCGGAAGCAGCTCCGGTCACGAAGGCGACCTTGCCGGTGAAGGTGTCGTTACTGGCGTTCATGGCGGTGTCCCTCGGGGGTCGGTGCGTTGTCCGCCGTCCCGTGCGGACGGCGGAGGGCGGTGGCGGGGGCGTTCCGGCCGGACCCGCTCTCTGGTCCTGTGGCTACTGGGCGGTGTAGCCCCCATCGACGGGCAGGGCGACGCCGATGACGAAGCTCGCGCCGGGGCTGCACAGCCACAGCACGGCTTGGGCCATCTCGTCGGCCGTGCCGAGCCGGTTGATGGGCTGGTTCGCTTCGGCTTCGGCACGGTCGAGTTCCCCCTTGGCGATCATGTCGCTGACCATGGGGGTGTCGATGGTGCCGGGGCAGATCGCGTTGATGCGGATACCGCGCGGGGCGTACTCCAGGGCGGCGCTGGTGGTCAGGCCGATCACGCCGTGCTTGGAGGCGTGGTAGGCGGCGCGGCCGGGGATGCCGACCAGGCCCCCGAGGGAGGAGCAGTTGACGATCGCGCCGCTGCCCTGGGCGCGCATGTGCCGCAGCTCGTGCTTCATGGAGGCCCAGATGCCGCGCAGGTTGATGGCGTGGACCCGGTCGAACTGATCGGCGTCCTCTTCGGCGGCGTCGGTGGGCGGGATCTGGATGCCGGCGTTGTTGTAGGCCATGTCCAGGCGGCCGAAGGTCTGCACCGTGCGGTCCACGGCGGCGGCGACCTGGTCCTCGTCGGTGACGTCACAGGTGAGGGCCAGCACTCGGTGGCCTTCGTCGGTGAGCTGCTGAGCGGCGGCGGTCAGGGCGGTTTCGTTGACATCGGTCAGCGCGACGGCGGCGCCTGACTGGGCGAAGGCGCGGGCGGCGGCCAGGCCCATGCCGGAGCTGGCTCCGGTGACGAAGGCAACTTGGCCGGTGAAGTCGTAGGTGGGGTTCATGGACGAGGGCTTCTCTCCGTGCGAGGGGCGAGGGCAGTCAGATGGCTGGCTCGATCGTGATCCGCTCGGCCTGGGCCAGCTCGTCGGCGTCGGCGTCGATATGGCCGAGGATGAGCAGGTCCGAGGAGGCGGAGGGGCCGTCCTGGTAGTAGAGGGCGAGGTTGCCCCAAGGCGCGTAGTAGGCGATGTCGCCGACCTTGGGTGCGGACGGCTTGGGGGCACCGTCGGTGGTGAGTTTGCGCGGCGGGTAGCCGATCCGCTCCGTCCCGTGGAAGTCCTTCAGATCCAGGGTGAGTGGGAGCAGGGTCGCCAGGTCGCGAGCGGCGGGGCTGTCGTTCAAGGTCGCGTCGACGGCTCGGCCATCGAGGGTGACACGGATGTCCATGGCAGTGTTCCTGTCGGCGGAGGAGAACGCGGACGGTGAGAAGGAGTCCGGTGCACCGTTGGAGCATGCGGCCAGCGTCAGCAACAGGGCGGCAGCCGGGGCGGCGCGGAGCAGAGCTCGTCGGGGTGCGGAGGGCATGGCGTGGTCCGCTACATCACTCGGGCAGGGGTTCGGCGTAGTGCCGGAACCCGTTGCGGTCGGTGTGGATGGCGTACAGGCGCTCGGCCAGGGCGTCGGGGCTGGAGTGCTCGGCGTCGGGGCGGATGGCTCCGGGGATGATCAGCTGGGCCGTGTGGATGTTCTCCGGCGCGAGCACGTCGTGGAGCATGGCCGCATACGCGCTTTCGGCGGCGAACGCGATGGAGGTGCCGGCCACGGCGGGGTTCGGGCGTACCGCGCTGGAGCCGTTGACGAACAGCAGCGTGCCGCGGCCCAGGGCCCGCATCCCCGGCAGTACCGCGTTCACGGCGGCGATCGGGCCCTTGACCGAAAAGGCCAGGGGGGCGTCCAGATCGGGGGCGGTGGTGTCGAGGACCGGCTTCATGAAGTCCGCGCGGGGCACGGGGCTGTACTGCAGGACTTCCACAGGGCCCAGGGCGGAGGCGGCTGCATCGAGTGCCGTGGCGAGGGAGGCGGCGTCCAGGACATCGGCCGTGAAGCCGTGCGCGGTGATGTTGTCCCGTTCCAGTTCCGTGCACAGCTGGTCCAGGTGCTCGCTGTTGCGCGAGATCAGGGCGACGCTGTGGCCGGCGCCGAAGCGGCGGGCGGTGGCCAGGCCCAGGCCGGGGCCGGCGCCGATGAGGGCGTACGTGGTCATGATCAGCTCCAGAAGGGGTGCGGGGGCGGGCTGCCCGGCCTTGCGACAGGCCGGGCAGCCCGGACAGGGGTGGTGGTCAGAGGGTGAGCATGGCCTTGATGGCGCGGCGCTCGTCCATGGCCTTGTACGCCTCGGCGGCCTCGTCGAGGGGGAGGGTGAGGTCGAAGACCTTGCCGGGGTTGATCTTCCGCTGCCAGATCAGGTCGATCAGCTCGGGCAGGAACCGGCGTACCGGGGCGGGCCCGCCGACCAGGTGGACCTGGGAGAAGAACAGTTCTTCGCCGCTGAGGGTGACGTCGTGGTTGACCCCGACGAAGCCGACGTGCCCGCCGCCGCGGGCCGAGCGCAGGGCCTGGTTCATGGACTCCTGAGTACCGACCGCTTCGACGACGGAGTGGGCGCCCAGGCCGCCGGTCAGCTCCTTGACCTTCGCCACGCCCTCGTCGCCGCGCTCGGTGACGATGTCCGTGGCGCCGAACTCGCGGGCGAGCTTCTGCCGGGGCTCGTGGCGGCTCATCGCGATGATGCGTTCGGCGCCGAGCTGCTTGGCGGCCAGGACCGCGAGCAGGCCGACCGCGCCGTCACCGACGACCGCGACGGTCTTGCCGGGTCCGGCCTCGGCTGCGACCGCGCCGAACCAGCCGGTGCCCAGGACGTCGGAGGCGGCCAGCAGGCTCGGGATCAGGTCCGCGTCGGGCATGCCGGGGGTGGCCACCAGGTTGGCGTCGGCGTGGGCGATCAGGACGCGCTCGGCCTGCGTGCCGGCCTGGAAGGTGCGGTGGATGCAGGAGGACGGCCAGCCGGAGCGGCATGCCTCGCAGACACCGCAGGCGATGACGAACGAGCCGACCACGAACTGGCCGGGCTTGATGGTCGTCACCTCGCTGCCGACCTCTTCCACGACGCCGACGTACTCGTGCCCCATGTGCACGGGGCTGTCGACGGCCTCGACGCCGCGGTAGGGCCACAGGTCCGATCCGCAGACGCAGGCGGCGGCGAGCCGGATGATCGCGTCCGTCGGGGCGGTGATCGTCGGTTCGGCGATGTCTTCCACGCGGACGTCGCCGGGAGCGTGCAGGATTGCAGCGCGCATGAGATGTACTCCTGGATTTCTTTCTGGGCCGGCCGCGGAGGCAGCTGGCTTGAGAGGGATTGGCAGGGAGCAGACCGGCGGGACTGGTGATACGTACGAGCATCACCGCTTTACCGCCTGTTTGCCTGGATTGCCTGCTCCGGGTGGGTTGCCTTCCCGGTCGGCCGCGCCGACCGGGCGGGAAGGTCTCAGTCTTCGGTTGCGCGGTGGCCGCCCGCGACGACGGTCGAGGCGGTGCGGCGGCGCTGGATGAGGGCGATGGCGATCACGGGGATCAGGGTCAGCGCGGCGATGACGGTCCCGATCACGGCCGGGCCCGTGGCTCCCAGTGAGGAGTCCAGGGCGCGGCCGGCGAACCAGGAGCCGATGGCCGTGCCGACGTTGAATGCCGAGACGGTGAGCGCCGAGCCCAGGGTGGGGGCCTTGCCCGCGAAGCGGACGCCCAGGGCGATCAGCACCGGATTGGCGCCGAGCCCGAACAGTCCCAGCAGGACGACCAGCGCGGTCGTGAGCGCGGCCTGGCCCGACAACAGGCAGATCGCCAGCAGCAGGACCGTGGTGACCGCGGGGGCCACGATCGTCGTCAGGTGAGGACGCTTGTCGCCCAGGCGGCCTCCGGCGAGAAAGCCCGCCAGGGCACCGATACCGAACCCTGCCAGGACCAGCGGTACGAGGCCGGCGGCCAGGTGGGCCCGGCCGGTCAGCAGGGGCGAGATGTAGGTGTAGGTCGACATCACGCCGCCAGTCGTGGCTGCGCACGCCGCCAGCACCAGCCACAGGCGCCCGGAACGCAGGGCGGACAGCTCGGAGCGGACCGACGTCGGCGCACCGCTGCGGCCCTCGTGCGGGACGTGGCGTGCGATCAGCACCGTGGCGGCTGCTCCGAGGACCGCGAGGGCCCAGAACGGTCCGCGCCAGCCCATCAGCTGTCCGGCGAAGGCACCCAGCGGCACCCCGACGACGTTGGCGAGCATCGCACCGGCGCCCACCACGCCCAGCGCGCGGGAACTCGCGGCAGGGCCGACGGTACGAGACGCCACCACGTTGGCCACCGCCCAGAACGCCCCGGTGGCCAGCGCCGTCAGGAACCTCGCCGCCAGCAGCAGCGCGAAGCTGGACCCCAGAGCCACGATGACGTGCCCGGCCGCGAAAATACCCAGGGCGATGATCAGGGTCAGCCGGCTGGGCAGGCGCAGCGTGAGCATCGCCATCAGCGGCGCCCCGACGATCATCCCGACCGCGAACACCGTGATCAGCAGCCCGGCCTGGGCCACGCTGACCTGCAGGTCTCCCGCGATCTCCGGCAGCAGGCCCGCCACCACGAACTCGGTCGTGCCCATCAGAAACGTGCCCAGGGCCAGCACGTAGACGACGAGCGGAAGACGGGACCGTGAACGCTCACCGCCTTCGGCCCGCAAAGCGGCGGGGACCTGAAGGGTCCCTCCTTGCGTACTCATACTTTCAACTCCGCAACGGCTTGACTTCGGGGTGCACACACCACAAAACCGCCACTGCCGAGGTTGAGAAAGGCTGCGTTTATCGGGGGTACAAGCTCAACCCCCCTCCCGCCGGATTCCGGCCGTAACGTGGAAAGCATGGAAAGCAGCCCCGACAACCGCGACGACATCCGCGACTTCCTCGCCCGCCGGCGAGCCCAGCTCACCCCCGAACAGGTCGGGCTGCCCACCGGCGGACGGCGCCGGGTGCCCGGGCTGCGCCGCGAAGAGGTCGCCGTCCTGGCCGGAGTGAGCACCGAGTGGTACACACGCCTGGAAAAGGGCCACATCAGCGGCGTCTCCGAGGACGTCCTGGACGCGGTGGCCCGCACCCTGCAGCTGAGTGACGACGAACGCACCTACCTGTTCGACCTGGCCAAAGCCGCCCAGCCCAGCAGCCCGGCCTCCCGGCGCCGCCGCAAAGCCGTCGACGTCCCGCCCCGCGTGCAGTGGCTGCTGGACTCCATGACCCTGTCCGCGGCGTTCGTCACCAACGGCCGCCGGGACATCGTGGCCTCCAACGCACTCACCCGCGCCCTGTTCGCCCCCATGTACGCCAGCCCCACCACGGCCGAACACGGCCGCCCCAACTACACCCGTTACCACTTCCTGGATCCCAGCTCACGCGACTTCTACGTCGACTGGGAAAAAGCCGCGAAGACCACCGTCGCCGTGCTGCGCGCCGAAGCCGGCCGCTACCCGAACGACAAGGCCATGCGCGAACTCATCGGCGAGCTGTCCACGCTCAGCCTCGAGTTCCGCACCCTGTGGGCAGCCCACCACGTACGCGTCCACCACGGCGGCGTCAAACGCTTCCAGCACCCCGACGCCGGCCCCCTGGAACTCACCTACCAGCCGCTGGACCTACCCATCTCTCTCCAAGAAGCGCACTCCCTGACCATCTACACCGCAGAACCAGGCACCCCGGACGAAGACCGGCTCAAACTCCTCGCCAGCCTGGCAGCCACCCGTTCCCAGGAGACGGCGGCGCCCACCAGCGAGAAGGATCTCGGCACCCGAGCTCCGTGACAATCACGGACCGCCGAGTCTGCGCCCAGCCGCCCGGTGACTACGCCGGAACGCACCGCGCCTGTCAGAAACGGTCCTTTGCCCGAGCAAGATCAAGGACGGTCGACGGAAGCGGTCCGAAGCGCGGATTCACTGTCAGAACTTGTTCTCACTCAAAAGTGGGACCAGGCATGTTCTGGGAATTGTTTGTGACAGTATCCAGGGTCATGACGGACCCTCAAACCGCACTCGTGTCCGAAGCGGACGACGTCGAGCGCCACCCATGCCCGCGCTGTGACGCAGCGCCAGGCTCACCCTGCCGCTCGCGCTCCGGCGCGGTCGCTGGGACTTATCACACAGGCCGCTTCACGAAGGTGCCCCGGCTCGCGAAACTCCTGCGCGTGCCGACCCCCGCCGACCGCGGCCCCGGGCAGTCGTGGCGGCCCGGCACTCCCGTGCCCGCCCCCGTCGATCCGGGCACCCCGAGTGCGGACATCCGCATCGGGTACGCGAGGTGCTCCAGCCTCACCCAGGAACTCCAGTCGCAGCTCGACGCGCTCGCCGGACACGGCATTCCCCGGGACAAAATCTTCGCCGAGAAGATCAGCACCCGGATGCGGGTCCGCCCACAGTTCGAGGCCGCGCTCGCCGCCGCGAGGGAGATCAAGGCGCACGCCCCGCACTGCCGGGTGATCTTCACGGTGAACGAGATGAAGAGGCTGGGCCGGGACGCCGCAGAATTGACCGCGCTCGCCGACCACCTCACCGCGCACGGCCTGGTCCTGGAGATGCTCGCCGGCCCCCTTCAGGGGATGTACGACCCCAGCGGGCCGGGACGTCTGCTGTTCGGGTTCTTCGCGGCGATGGCGGAGACGGAACGGGAGAACATCCGGGAGTCCACCCTCGAAGGGCTCGACGCCGCCGCCCGCAAGGGCAACCACGGCGGCCGGCCCCCGGTCATCACCGACGACATGCTGCACACCGTGCTCCGCCGCCGCGCGAACGGCGAGACCGTCGAGGACATCCAACCCGACCTGCTCATCCCCACTGGCAAGCGCAAGGGGCGGAACCCAAGCCTCTCCAGCATCTACCGGGCACTGGCCGAGCACGAGAAGGCCCAGGCGTACCCGGAGGCCGTCGAGACGGCGCACGCCGACTTCGCCGCCCTCCAGCAACGCGACCGGAGCCCCGTGTAGTCACTCAGCGTTACATGTCTGGTGGCCGTAGCTCTAAGCGACTGACGCCGGTAAGACGAGCACACCTGCGGCCACTATTGCGCCCGTACGGGGAGCCCTGGTCCCGCCGCGGGGTCCGGGGGCGGAACCGGAGTTCAGACTGGACGCGTCGCTCCCGCCGCGATGCTCTCCGCGCTGGGATTCTGCTCGGCATGATCTACCGGTACGGTCGCTGCCCCGATTCGGTCACCGTGGGCCACCAGTGCCTGCTGCTCGTGGGCCTGGGTGGCTCGATCCCGATCGAGGTCGTCGTCGGCCCCAGCCAAGAGGTGGGTTCCGGATGACTCGAGATGTGGTCTCCAGCGTGGTAACGATCGCGGCCGAGAGCGGTGGCCCGTGGTCCTGGGGTTGGGATGCCTTCGTCGCCCTCGGCACCCTGGGCCTTGCGGCGGCCACGCTGGTCCTCGCCGGGTTCACCCGCAGCCTCGCTTCTCGCACGAAATCCCTGGCCGAGGAAACCGCGGCCGATCAGCGCGCCCAGTGGCGCCCCGTGCTCTTGCCCGGACGTGAGGGGACCATCAAGAACAGGAAGTTGTCCGTGGAAGTCCGCAATGCTGGTCGGGGCCCCGCTCTATTCGTTCGAGCCCAGCTTGAGGGGAGTGTCGTTCTGACCCGTCCCCTTGACTGGGGAGGTGGTGCTCTAGCCCCCAGCGACATCCAGCAGGTCATCTTCGAGGACGTGCGGGACCACTCAGTCCCCGTTCAGCTTCTCCTCGACTACCGGGACTTGGCTGGCCGGTCTTACTCCACTTCGATCACTCTCATCCGCAGGGGGGAAGAACGCGTGTACGCCTACGACGTCCGGTGGTGGGAAGCCCACACAGTCACAACAGAGGGGGACGCCTTTTACCCCCAACCCGGGACGACCGACGTCTCCCCCGAGGGGCAGAAGGGGCAGCCGCGACTACAGGACAAGCTGAACAACAAAGAGGGAAATTGGTGACCTTCATCGGGCCCGCGCGTCACGGTTCGGCGATCAGCGCAAGTGGGGTAGCTTCACCCCAATCAACCTTGGGATGGAAAAATGGGCGGCATGAACCCGCAGGATCCCTGGCCACGCCCTCTTGGCGGTGCTGGCGACGGTAGGCGCTTCGGACCGGACCTGGATCTGACACAGGAACACTGCCGCTGTCTTTTCCTCAGCGGCAGTAGGTTCTTCGCCGCTCATGCCCGTCTCGAAGACGCAGTGATCTCAGAGACTGTGCACAACACGCCCGAGCCGACCGCACTGGAGGAGGCGTCTAGCTACATGATCGAAAGCGCAGAAGCTCTTCGCGCTGGTCTCTCGACCGTTCACTCGCGGCGTGGAGTGATCGAGGAAGTTCCCGAGGGACGGTGGCAACGAGCATACTTTGCGACCCAGGCGGAGGGCCTGGACACCTTGGCCGCAGTGGCCGATGAACTTGCTGAGCTATTTGCTGGCCCCGGACTTGGGGAAGAGGCACGCCAAGGCGAACTTCAAGAGAGCCTATGGCATTCCGGCACCAATCACCGTGTGCGCACGGCCAGCATCGAATACCTCCGACACTTTATGTCGTTGCTTGACCACCACATTGGCGTCGTCGAGGAGACGAATCGCTAGAGCAACGTACTTGAAGCCCGATCCTAAGGGCTTGCCGGGAATCAACACGCTGGTTTGATCTTGGTTTCGTCAGTGTCGAGGAACCTGGCGACATCTTCCGGTGTGTGGAAACGGGCCGTTGAGGCGGTGAGGTGAACACCATGGGCTTCCAGAAGCGGGCGGACGTCTTTCGCTGCGCGGCTGATGGTCATGGCGGTGGTGTTGAAGAGCTGGCCCAGAAGATGCATAGGTGCGAGTTTTCGCATGTGGAGCACGGTGGCCAGGACCCGGTCGGCTGAGGTGAGCTTGGCTTTGGCACCAGCGCCAGGGGCAACCAGGCGCTCGTGGCCTCGGCGCGCACGGAGCACTTGCTCACGCTGAACCTCCATCTCTGGAGTCAACGCGTCGATGACTTCGCTGAGTTGCTGGCGGGTCATTCCGGTCAGTTCCGGGTTCTGGAGTGCATACCGTGTGAGGTGCGAGGGTCGGTCCGCCAGGGCCTCGTCCTGTGTGCTGATGGTGGTCGCCGTGTCCGTCGGGCGCTGGGGGTGGAGGGTGTAGTTTCCAGTCGCCGTGGAAGCGGTGGCGGGTGATGGGCAGGGCTGCGATCTCGTCGTCGCTGATGCGGATGCCTGTGGGGTACTCGCCGCTGTCGAGTTCGGCCTGGACGATGAGGCCGGTGCGGCTGGTGGTCGCGGCGATGGTTTGGATCATGACTTCGTGGCTGGTCAGGGGCCTGCCTCGCCAGTTCATGGTGATGTGGGAGAACAGCCGGTGCTCGATCTTGTTCCACTTCGAGGTGCCGGGCGGAAGGTGACACACCGTGATCTCAAGGCCGGTCTCGGCGGCGAGATCGGCGAGCTGGGTCTTCCAGCCGCGCGTGCGGTAGCCGTTGGAGCCGCCCAACGGCTACCTCGGGGTCACCGAGGAACAAGCGCTGCCGGCCTCCGCCGGAACGAGCTGGATCTCTCACTTCACCAACATCAACGCCGTCGGCACGTTCCTCTGGGCAGAAGACCAGGTACTGCGACTGTGCTTCGACCCCATGTTCCCGGAGGACCGCTGGGGCGCCGAGCCCGACGAACTCCTCGACGTGATGCGACGGATCGGATTCCATCTCGAGGTGGAAAATCCGGAACCGGACTTCTCCCCACAGGCGGCGTTCGCCCTGGCAGAACACCTGACCGGCGTTGCCCTCACCCCGGCACTGCTCCAGGACACGACGTTCACCTGCGTCACCGTCCAGACTCGGTGACATCCTCCCTACGTACTCCCAGGTCCGGGCCCGTGGACGTGGTGTGGATGATGGCGCGGTGACGAACATCAGTGACGACCACGTGAAGGTCCACTTCCGAATGGACATAGACGAGGACGGCTGGCCGCCGGCGAGCGTCGAGAGCCTATGGGCAGTGGACCTCGGCGACGGCACGGTGCGGCTCGACAACACACCGTGGTTCGTCCGCGGCGTCGCCAGCGGAGACATCATCCAGGCGGAGCTCGATGGCGACGGTGTTCTCTGGGCCGGGAAGACGGTCCAGCCGTCTCAGAACTGCACCATCCGGCTGATCGTGCTCAAGGAGAACGGCTCAGCCGCTGCCCGGCAGAGCGTGCTGGAGGTCTTTCACCGTCTCGGCACGACCGGCGAGGGGATCGAGCAGTACCGGATGGTTGCCTTGGATGCCGCGAATCCGCAAGCTCTTGGAACACGGTGAGGCAAAGGGGTGGTGGCACTGGGAGGAAGGGTGTGTCACCGCTGCCTGGGAAGCCACGGCTCTCGTTTGATGGAGGCTACGGAGCTGCCTGGGGCCTCATAAGGAGTGGCCGCGCGAGGGGGCAGTGCTGTTCGATTGCGAGTCAAGGAATTGCTGTCCCTTCGACGGGGGTACGAGACGTGAACGAGCGGGCCATCATGCTCAACGAGCTCTCACAGGGGCTGCGCCCGCTGTCTCAGGGCATCGAATGGGTCGATGGTCTCCCGCCAGAGGAGCAGGTCGACGTGTTGCGGCTCTTGTGCCAATACTGCGTACAGGCCCGTGCCACTACCGGGGACGGACCGGAGAGCATCCGCCGTGCCGGACTCCGCCCTACCCATACGCCCGCCGTCCTGATCTCACGCGGCCGGATCAACGAACAGCTGGGGAAGATCGCCGGCCTCGCTCCCCTCGACGAACGACAGAAGGCATTCCGACTGTTGGTCTCAGTGCTCGCGATAGCCGATGGCCGACGCCGCGAGCGCTTCTGCTCCAGCGGATGCGGCCACGAGTGGCACAGGCTGTCGGCTGCTGGCCCGGAGGGATCCCGCATGGCGCCGGGGCCCTGGGGCTCACCCCTGCCGCCCTCGCGGTCCGCGTGGCAAGATCGCCGGATGCTGAAGCTCACCGATTTCATCATCGACTGCCCCGAGCCCATGAAGCTCGCGGCGTTCTACGCCGAGGTCACCGGCGAACCCGTCAAGCGCGACAGCGACGACAACTGGGCCGGCATCAAGTTCGGCAAGATCGAGCTCGCGTTCCAGCGCGTCGACAACTTCCGCGCCCCGAACTGGCCCGACGACGAGCACCCCAAGCAGTTCCACCTCGACTTCGAAGTCGACGAGTTCGAACCCGAGGAACAGCGCCTCACCGCCCTCGGCGCCACCCTCCGCAAGGACTTCGTCGGCGAGGAGGGCTACGGCTGGCGCGTCTACACCGACCCGGTCGGCCACCCCTTCTGCCTGTGCCGCAACAGGCGCGTCCAGTGGATCGACGGCGAGCCCGTCGGGCTCTGACGGACACCGGATGGGCCCGGGGGCTCCGGGCATGGCCCCGGCGAGTACCTGGATCGCCCCACCCTGGGGTGATTGATCTCGATGGCGAGCCCCGGAAGCAGATGAACACGGCACCTGTGGATCATGTAGTTCTCTACGCTGCAAGATCCACGAAGGTGCCGTGTTCGTTCCTCCATCATCTCCTGTCGCTGTCCGTGCGCCTCATGCGCCCTGCCTGGAAGCTCTCCGCGAGGGTGTGGCCAAGGACCAAGTCCGTGGCCCGGTTGCCGAGTTCGAGTCGGTCACCGATCCGCGAGGGGCCTGCGGAGTGCGCTACCGGCTCTCCTCTGTCCTGGCCCTGGTGGTCTGCGCGATGACCCCGTCCGGCCACGACTCGATCACCGCAGCGGCGGAGTGGTGCCGACGTGCGACGCCGGAGGAGCTGGCCGCCTTCGGCCTGCCCTACCACCCGCTCCTCCCCAGACGGAACGGGGGTTCTGGCTCACTTTTCGTGGAGCGCTGACTGAGTGTGATGTCAGTGGTGTGTGGTGGGATGGCCGGGCTCTGCTGCCGTGACCTGCTGGGAGACCGCCTCCATGCCCGTGTACTCGTCTCTGACTCACGCCCTGGCCGAGGCTTTGGTCGATGTCCTGTGGTTCATCGAGGGCTGTGACGACGAGCAGATGGATCCGGACGACGCAGTCAAGGTCCTGGAGGGCGTCGGACACCTGGTCAGCAAGCTGTCGAGTGGCCAGCGGAGCGAGTTCGTCGATCTCTTGAGGACGATGGCTGAAGCTGAGTCCGACTCAGCGCGGCGGGGGTTCCTGGAAGGGTTCCCTGAAGGCTTCGGGCTCCTTGATGATGCGGTCTGACCTGTGGCTCACGAGTAGAGCAGGACGCGCTTGCGCAGGAGATCGAAGCCGGCTCGGCCGAACATCTGGCGCTTGAGCATCTTGATCCGGTTGACGTGTCCCTCGACGACGCCGGAGTTCCAGGGCAGGGTGAGGCCAGCGATGACTGCATCGCGGTCACGGTCGATGCCGGCGGCGAGGGTGTGCAGGCTGGGGAGGTCGTCTTGCCGGACGGCGTCGAGCCACTGCGGCAGCCGTTCGCCCTGGCGCTCGGTGAGCATCTGGCCGAAGGACCGGACGTGACCGGTGAGGGCATCGAGTTCGGGGCAGTGGACCATGCTTCGGCAGGTACGTGCACGGCGAGCAGACGTGTCACCGCAGACAGAATGATCAGCAGGTTGGCCTGGAACTCCTCGCGGGCCTGCATCTTCACCTGGAAGCGTCTGTTGCGGACTTCGAGCAAGGGCGAGACGTACCGCCCGCTCACCACGAGGGTGAGCAGGGCAGTCACTATCGAGATGAGCGCGGTCGTACCCCATGAAGGCATCCAGTCAGGCATGGGCGTGATTGTGGGCGCGCTCGCCCAAGTCAGCGAATCGGTCAACGTCGACAAGGGTGACGCTGCGAGGACGCCGTCATCGAGGGCATCGGCCTGTAAGCCGGCTCAAGAACGGGGCGTGCTCAGTGCCCGGCGGCATCCGTCGCGGACGAGCCGGCGGCAATGCTCTGAACCGCGAGCGCCAGGGCCGCATCTGCGGTCTCCGGAGGCATGCACCGGCGCATCAGTGCGGCCATCCCCGCCGGTCCGCGCTCCGCATACCCGAACGTCGCCGCCATACCGGCCCCGACGGACTGCTGAAAGAACGGTCGGGCGAACGGCTCGTCGCGGCGGTCGATAATCAGGTCGGCGAACGCCTCGGTCCACTGGGACTCGGGCCGGCCGACCAGCGCCTTGCGGACCGCGGCCCGCAGCTGCTCAACATCTGCAGTCGGCATGTCGGGGCAGCGCATCAGCACGGCCTCCACGAACGGGGACGGATCGGGGGACGGGTTCTGTGCCATGCCAGGACAACGAACCGAAGCATCCCCGGGCAACGGCCCCCCAGGTGACCGCGTGCCAGCGCGACCAGAGGTCGTGTGAATCATGGTGCCCACCCCACGTAACTAGTACTGCAACGGTCTTTGGTGTGACTGGTGGCCAGGTTGGTCGTTGGGCTGGTTATGGGTGGGGATCTCAGTGATGTGAAGCGGTGGGCGG